>CAVYVJ010000030.1:0-128720 GCA_963771865.1 uncultured Verrucomicrobiae bacterium | reverse complement strand
AACATCATAATTAAAAGCGACGTGTGTGAGCGGTCCGATTACCAGAGACAACCGGCCGCCGTCAAGCCAAAACCGGGGCAATCCCCCGAGCGTAGACGCTCTTCATTCGTGGCAACCCACCTTACATTTTCGTTAGAATGTGAGGAACCACGGATTACCCAGCGCGGCTCCGCCGCAACCGAAGATTTAACCACGAATGAACACCAATGGACACGAATTCATAAGAATGGCAGTCGATTTAATTCGCGCTTATTCGTGTCTATTAGTGGTTAGAAATTTCTGTTTGGATTGGCGACCTCAACAAAATCTTCGCGAGAGACGATGAATTTGCACGATAGCATTGCGAATTGCATGGATGCCTCCGCAGCGACGTGCTGAAGCCAGTCCGCCGCGGCGGGCACATCCAGGACTCGACGACGCGCCCCAGGTCGGTTGAAAAGTTCCGCCACAGGCAGTGTTCCTCCGACGTGCATTCGGGCCGACCGGGAAAGCAGTTCCAAGTCGAGCGACAAATTATTGTGCAGTCGGAAAAGGTCGCAGCACTGCATCTTTGGAACTTGACTCTTGAATGTCCTGCCAGATAAGCTCGCTCTTAGAAAGAAGCACCATGAAAAAGCAACCGACACTCCATGTTCTCTTCCGTAGCGGCATTTTGTTACTCTCGCTCGCGGCTATCTCTATTTCGTTTTCTTCCGCGTGCGCGCTAACAATTCAGCTGGTGACCACCTTCAGTTACCCCGGTGCAAAATACACCAACCCCACCGCAATCAACGATCAAGGCGAAATCGCAGGCTATTTCAAGCGCGGCTTCGATTATGAGGGCTTTGTCCGCAAGAGCGATGGCTCATTTCGATCTCCAATCGTTGAGCCTAATGACCAGGACGGAGTCACCATACCGACCGGAATTAATGGCTCCCGTCTCATCTGCGGTTATTTCCGCAGCAATTCTGTGCACACAAAGGGCTTTTTCCTCCGTGGCCAAACCTACACGGAGTTCGACGTTCAGGGCAGCTTTAGTGGCACGTGGATCTATGGCGTCAATAATGCCGGGGATTTTGTCGGCTACTACGACTCGGCTGGTGGAGCAACGTCCTCGATGTTTATTGATGTGGCCGGGACCCTGACAGCCTTCAATCTGCCCGATCGTCACGGCGTATGGTATGGCGCCATCTGGAATCAATAATTTACAAGAGGTTGTCGGGAACTACTATGACTACAGCGGCGGCAACAGCTACTCTTTCGGGTTTTTTCGGGATGCCGCAGGGAACTTCGTTTACCCGTTGACCTTTGCTCCGAATACGGACACCACGCTCACCGCCCTCAATGACCAGGGCCAGATCGTCGGCTTCTATGGCACCTACAACGATTACCAAGGAGTGCTCACGACTCTGTCCGGCGATGTTGTTACCTACGAATACCCTGGCGCAAAGTACACCGAGTTCACGGGAATCAACAACAACGGGGACATTTGCGGGTGGTACAAGGCGACAAACGGCCCTGCCGTAGGCTTGATTGCCCATGTGGCAGAATAGCCGGATCGCAAGCGAGAAAGGCGTGGCGGTTGCGATTTGATTGAGTGTTCTGCCGCTGCTTCATATGATCCGCATGTCGCGCTCGGCGGCATCTTTTAGAATTGCTAAAGCAGCCTGATATTCCGGGCTCTCGTATGCCTCTATCGCTTTCATAGTGCTCTCGAATTCGATAATGACTAGCCGCTGATTGAGTCCACTTTTGTACGCTTTCACTGGAATTCCTCGCGCCAAAAAGCGGCCGCCGTGCCCTTCAATGGCTGGCCCGGCTACCTTTGCGTAGCTTGCCAGTGTCGCCTCATCTCTTACCGATCGATAACAGGTTATCCAGATATCCTTTAGCCATAGCGATCAGAATTTGTCTCCGAGTTCAAATCTTGTCTATCGCGCAAATCGCCTAACAAGCGCCCACGAGCCTCCCCAAAGCGCTGCGACAATAAGCACGTCCGACCACTTGTCCGGGTCTTGAGGTGCGTGCGAGAAGAGCCGGCAGGTGAATTGTTACGGTCCAGAGCGCGAACATCAGTCCCACACCGAAAGCCGCCCATCGCTGCAGGAATCCAGTGGCGAAGCTTACGCCTGCGGAGATAAAGGCTACGCCGAAGAAGACAGTCCAGAACCGGTGCCAGGGAATCCAGCCGGGCACCATGCTGGCGATGGGGGCAAGAATCTGAAAGTGGGCGATGCCAAAGACGATGAGCGCAAATGCAAGAAGATAGCGGCTCGTCCGGTGAAGCCATCTCGGAACGCCGTTCAATCCAGGAGCGAGCCACGCCAGGCTGCCAATAACGATTGGTTCGAGCACATTGGTACGCCACGGCGCGCTCATGAGATCGGGATGTCGCGGCACGTCAAACGCGAGTCCGCCGAGTACCATCAGAACACCGAGTGTGATGGAAGACACCAGCACGTTGCGTTGAAAAAGAAGGCTCACCCCGCATAGGATTAAGATTGCCCCGACAGGGTAAGCCAAACCCGGAATAGCCGGCAGCCACGGAATCACTGGCACAACCTTATAATGTGGGCCAGGCGAATGACTGGAAACGTACGAGCAGATTAGTGTCTCCACGCCAATCCCAATTATTGCCAAGGAAAAGAGCAGGCCGCCAAATCGTCCCAGCATACTCAACCACGTTACAGTGTGTTCCGGCTGATTTCGTGTCTTATAGCGCGGAATGTTCACGGTCTAACGAGAACGAGATGAGCGACGGCGGACGAGAGCGCACATCGCTCGGAGTAGAAATGCGGAAATCATCTTAAGAGTGGAGCGACAGTGATCCGCCGTTCGATCCATCGGTTTGTTAGATGGTTGGCGTGCTACGAAGGTCCGGCAAAAAGCATGAGGATACATAATCCTGTAACTAGCAGGCTAACGCCAAAAACGAGCACGACGAAATGAGAAAAGGCTTTCCTTAGACGCCGCTCGATCCAATCCGGTGTCCAAACGGCCCAAACGATTCCAAACAGGGCAACCGAAAACACCGTGCTGATGCCTTCGATACGAATGAGTGCCAAAATGCGGATCAGCCAGTCGGTCTCGTCTGTCCAAAGTCTGCCATGCCAAAAGATCAGAAGATACGCACACGCTGGAGCAAAGATGGCGCTGAGGATTCCGACGAATACGCGATCTTGAACGCTGCGCGTGAGCTGACTGGATGTCTTCGCCATCTAGACCTTATGGCTGTGGGCGGGGTGTGAACGCGCGAACAGAGGGTTGAAAAGAGAGGGTGTGTTTGCCGTTCATATTTTCCGCGGGCTACTCGCCTTTTTGAGGTCGAGCAGAGCCGCACCAACGGCCGGAGCCCGAGGGTTCCGGAGCGTTGCAGTTTAAACAAGTCGAACAAGCAAACACACCAATGAAAAAAGAACTCTATCTTGGACTGGATGTCCACAAAGACTGTATCACCACGGCGGTGGCGGAGGAAGGGCGCAGAGGGGAAGTGCGCGACACCGGCGCGATCAGCAACGACCTGCAGGCGGTGGAAAAGTGGATCGCACGGCTGCGTAAAGCGCATGGCAAAGAGAGTGATCTTGCGCGCCTGCTACGAAGCGGGGCCGTGCGGTTTTGGGATGGCGCGGCGGCTGCGTCAGCTGGGAGTGGAGTGCGAGGTGGTGGCGCCTTCGATGACGCCGACGCGCTCGGGCGATCGGGTCAAAACCGACAAACGCGATGCGCGCAAACTGGCCCGGCTCTTGCGGGCCGGGGAACTGACGGCGGTCTACATTCCCGAACCGACCGATGAAGCGATGCGCGATCTGTGCCGGGCCCGGACCGATGCGGTGGATGATCGGCGCCGCGCGCGCCATCGCTTGAAAGGCTTCCTCTTGCGCCACGGCTATCGTTACCAGGGCAAGAGCAGTTGGAGCGCGGCCCATGAGCGCTATCTGCGCGAGCTGATGCTGCCCCATCCGGCCATGAAAGTGATCCTGGAAGAATATCTCCAGGGGATTGCGGCCGCGGGGGAACGGATCGCGCGCTGCGAAGCGGCCATGAGTGATCTATTGGAGAAGTGGCGTCTGGCGCCAGCGGTGCGCGCGTTGCATGGCGATGAAAGGATTTCAAACCGTGGCGGCCATGATCCTGGTGAGCGAACTGGGTGAAGTGCATCGCTTTGCGCATCCGCGTCAGGTGATGGCCTATCTGGGCTTGGTCCCGACGGAAAATACTTCGAGTGACAAACGGCGCCAGGGGCGCATCACCAAGTGCGGCAATGCCCATGCCCGCTGGTTGCTGGTGGAATGCGCCCAACATTACGCGGCCCCGCCCAAAGTGATCAGCGCAACTAAGCCGACGCCAGCAAGATCAACCGCATGAGGTGCGGGCCATCAGTTGGCGGGCGCAGAACCGGTTGCATCGTCGCTACACGCGTCTCCTGGCGCGGCGCCTCCAGCGCAACAAGGCAATGGTGGCGATCGCGCGCGAGCTCTGCGGTTTTATCTGGGAACTCTTACGCACGCAGTCCTGTTACCAGGCGCCAGCCACTTCTGTCTGAAAAGAGAGTTCGAGGGGAACAGATTAACCAAACAAGGAAGGGAGAGAACTAAGCGCAACACATTAACAAACCAAGGCAGGAGCGGCTCTGAGGTGGCAGGTCACGGTAGCCAACCCACGATGTCTCGTTAGCGTTAAGGCTGGAGTAATCCAAGCCCAAGCACGCGTCACCTAGACTGTTGGACAAAGGCTGCGGTGAATTAAAAGAATGCCGGATAGGTCCTCCTAAAAGAGGATAGCCCGCGAATATCAGCATCACCAACCGCCGGGAACCTAACTCACCCCGACTGATCCGCCGCCTCAAACCCGCTCCTCCTCTTACCAAAGCGATGCAAACACTCGCACCAGACTTCTTTTGCCCGTTGACAAATCGACAGCCATATCAACGAGAACAAGATGAGCCGCCGCGAGCGAGAGTGCGCTTGGCTGCGGATTGACAGGTGGAACTCATGCAAAGCTGAATAGTACGGCGGCTCGCGAGCCAGCTCGCGAAAGTTTTCGGAGTCGGCTCCACCGCCGGTTAGGCCCTTTTCGTGCTCATGCATTCATGGGCTGAATTGGAATCGCCTTTCAGGGCGAACGAAGACTCACTTGGGTCGCAGTTTGGAGTGAGGTCGAGGGTGGACGGGAGTTCCTGCAAGGGAAGCAATTCTTTGTGGCGTGAGCGCTACATTATAGAGACGGAAGTTATCCATTTGACCATCAAAGAAAGCCTGCAACACTTCTCCCCCTCCGCCCAACCTGTGTTTCGCGCCCACCACAAGGTTTTCGTCGATTCCATTATGAGAAATGCTTGTGTCCAATGTTCCAGGTCGCGGCTGTGTGTGATCGATTACTCCATTGATGTAGGAACTTAGCGTGTGAGCTACCGGGTCGAACACCAACGCAACGTTTGTCCACGTGCCCGGAGTGAGACCCGTTACCCCGAGAAAGGATGTGTCGCCAGTTCCGTCGAAGAAGCCACCTACTCGGAGAAGATAGGGCGGTCCAGGTATCACTACACCTTGGTCCATCCGGATGTTCGCCCAGTAACTCCCGGCTTTTTCACAAATCTCCCATCGTTCCAGTGCCGGATCGGTGAAATTCACAGGGTCCGACAGTCGAACATCCGCCATTATCGTAAACGCCTGAACCGTGAGCGCAGAGCCGGCAATCTCAATTCGTTGCTGCCGCGTGCCATCAAGATGCAATGCCTTACCGCTTCCCTGAAAGCTGGCATCAGTTATCGGTGTGAATAACCCATTTACGTCAAAGGCTTCGCTCGTATAGAGGTTCCCCGATCCACTATCATCTGAAACATTACTACTGGTGACGTTATCAAAACTAAAAGCGAGAATGGGAATTGGCCCCGACGAATCAATCGGCATTTGGTTCGCGGCTGTGTTCCAGTCGGTCGAAAGAAGGTTTGCTGTCCATGCGGCGCTGCCGGCAGGCGCGGCAGCGTATGCAAAGAAAAGCGCAACTATGGATGCTGCTGTTGCGGCGGAGCGTGGGAGAGACATTATATTCATCTGCTTCGTTCTACTTGGTAGATTCCAGCGGGATCGCTTGGGAATGTCGCAAGAACAGCAAGAGCTACGCCATGACTTCGCGGTTCACCATGTAAGCAACAACAAGGGGAGCTATTGTCAACAGGGGCGCCGGCGACTGCGAGTCGACGGGTTCTAGGCCTCTGAAAAGCGGACAGTATGCTGGTTCCTGCGGACCGCCAGTCCATAACCGCGAGCGCACCGTTCCTTCGTAGGGTTGGGCATCGATCCAACGCCGCGCTGTCTCGACCTCGTACCTTTCGCTTGCACGCTGCATCGACGAAATTACGTCGGCCACGACTCTCGCACCGGCCGTGATAGCGGCCGCATCCTCGCGCGTCGGGAATTGCAGGTCTATACTTGCCCTCATATGAACCCTAACGAGAGGTAGACGGAATCATTCGGTAATTAAAGGCGGATAATTTCCGTCTAGTCCGGCGAGGAGTGGCGCGCGCCGCAGGAAAAAGCGGAATTGGCGCCCGTGCGGGGTGCGGCAGGAATGCTGACAGAATAGAAGGGGGCGGAACCGGGGAGGGTCGGGGCGATCACGCCGTGGTTTTGCCAAGTTCGCGGAGCCGCCGCAAGTGAAAAAATGCGGTGGCACTTAAATTGATGTTCCCTTGTTGATCATTAACGGGCAGGGGCGCTTTTTTCCGGCGTGTTCGGCTGAAGGGAAGGCGCCGCAGCAACAACGGGGATTCCTTTTCAGCGTCGCGATAGGCGGTTTGGCTAGCTTGGCGAGGGCGCTCTATTGGAGATTGTAGACTTCGACCAAGCCGATTCCCGTTCCACCATCGGCGCCGGCAGTAACAGCGGTGTAGGCGCCCACTGGCAGATGCAGAATCGTTGCAGCTTCTGCCCCCTCTAAGGGCGCAATCCCATTTTGTTCGAGATCGAAAGCGCTGGAATCATCCTGCCAGTTGTCAACCGTGGCAAGGGCGGACCCGTTTTGATCGTAGATTGTAACGCTTGGGTCATTCAAAGGATCACTAATTCCCGCCGAATTAAGCGAGGGTCCAAGCGACCGCACCACGACCGTCGAGCTATCGACAGCCCCGACGATAAAGCCGGCAATGAGGAAATCGGACCCGGTGCCGACGATCCCGCGAGTGCTCATGTTTGCCAGACTTGAATTGGTCGCAGGCGATAGGTCATATAGTTCCACTAATCCGATGCCGGGCGTGGTACTTTTCCCCGTCACGACGGCGGTATATGCGCCCGGTGCCAGCGTCATGCGCAGGACGGCTTCGGCGGGATCGTCCGGGGCCAGGCCGTCAGCGGTAATCTGGTCAACGTCGCTACCCAACTGCCAGTCGTCGTTAGCGGCAAGCGCATGGCCAGAGGCATCGTAAAGGGTAATAACTGGATCGGCCAGCGTTCCGGAAAGATCGCCCTTTCCGAGCGAGGGGCCGAGGGCGCGCAACACGACTGTCTTCGCATCGCCACCCGTAATGATAAACCCGCCGATGAGAGCGCCTTGGTCGGGCCCTACCAGGCCGCGGGTGGAAAGGTTAAGCGACTGCGGACCAACTGCCGGCAAGGCAGTGCTTTCGAGATGCAGCGGGACGGCGTTAAAAGCCTCCAAACAACCGGTGGTCGCATACTGGTAATCGAAGACTTTCGCGCCGGTGGAATCCAAACCGAGAATTCGAGCATGAAAAGCCTGACCGGAAGGGTCGGCTACAAAAGCGTAATCCACGAGATAGTTCAACGGCAAGTCTTCGTAGACGCTTCCGCAGAATGGGTTGTTAACGCTTTCGTCCATTGGATAATTCCAGACCTCAGTTGCCGTCCTGCTATTTAAGTCGAGGCGATACTTTCGTGGGCTGGCGTAACTGCGAAGCGCTCCAGGCGGCTGTAGGAACAGGCTGTTCATTCCATTATCGAAGACAAGCACGCACTGATCGTAGGTGATCGAAACGGCATGTTGACCGATTGGTGGCAAGCTGCCCGGAGCAATGGTTAGGGCGTATTGCCGAAGAGAGGGAAATTGATACCAGGCTTTCTCTGGATCGCCCAGGATCCATTTGATCCCGCCGGTTGCATAATCGATGCAGATGAGAAAATCTTCGCGGCTCGAGACAATCAAGGAATCATCCGCGCGATTGTAAGTGACAGCGTTGTTGTGGAACCAATCACCGGGCGAAGGAAAAACAAACTGTGCTGGGTCATCTCCACCGGCAATCATCGCCGCTGAGATAATATCGGCCATATTCCACGTCTTCAGGAGATTTCCGGCGGCATCGATCTCCATGATGACCGACTCAGCATAAGCCTCGGTGTCAGCCTCGAAAAGAAGTCCGGATTTGCCGCGATCCACATTGTGATGGAAGTCAATCACGCCTGCGCTGCCATAATCTCCGAGCAGACTTACCGTTCCATCGAGGTCGTTCCGGTAAAGGACCGGACCGTAAGCGATGTAGATCGAGTTTTCAAAGAAAGCCAGGCTGTAGAATTTCACGGCGGCGGTCCCAACCCACCGCAGAGCTCCATCGGTATCGATGATCGCCGGTGAAGAGTCGCTACAGGCTCCCTTAAGCAAAATATAATCGTAGCTCAGCGAATTATTTTCCGTTTTAGCTTGTAGAATGGTTGGTGTTTCGTAGCCGCAAGGGTCATCAAAGGCAGTGGTCGCGATCGACGTGCTGTCCTGCTTGGACGAGCCGTCATTAAAGACGTAAGTGAGTGTGACCGTGTTCGTGTAGTTGTCGTAAAGACCGTAAACGGGAAGAAAGATCATTCCCGTTCCGATATCGCCGCGTTCCAACAGATAGCTCCGGGAGTAGGTCGCCGATAAGGCCGAGTCGAAGACCCGGGTTTTGGAGCGACGGCGAATTGAATACTCTTGATCGAGGTGGTATCGCTGACGCCGAGTGTCAGTTGGCTCAGGAAGGGGGTCGCGCCTGCGAGTTGGCGATCGATCGTGATCGTGGTGTCGTCGGCCTGGGTGGCGAAGGCAGCGCGGCCGAGACAGATCAGGATTGTCGACAGGAACAGACTCTTCATAACCGTAGAGGCCCAAGGTGCCAAACTAGTCGTGCATTTCCAACATAAAAAGAAGGCAAGGCTGTTTCTGCGGGTTGGCGAGAAAGCGGACGCCAACCGAATCAATCGGCCGTCGGAACGGTGCGACACGGCTGGAACGCAGAGGGTGATTGAACCTGGCGAGGGAACTGATTAATGAGATCAATAGCCCTTATTGTTTCTCACGCTGATGCAGCGGATCTCTTGCTTTTGAGGAAGCACCGCCGGCGTCTTCGCCTGCTTGGGATCAGGTCAATGGTTGGCGATGCGTCTTGCGCAAGGCGAGAGATGCAACTATTCCTGATGCATGAGTCCCGAAGCCGAGTTGCTCAAAGAAGTTCCGCTCTTCCAACTGCTCGACGACCACGAGCGCAGCGAGCTGGCGGCCCAACTCGAGGTCGCTAACTTTGGCAGCGGAGAGATCATCTTTAACTATGGCGAACCGGGTGATGCGATCTACGTCATCAGCTCCGGCGAGGTAGAGGTCTTCTTCAAGAACGACACGGGCGAACGCATCGTGCTGGAGGTTGCCACCCGGGGTGATTTCTTCGGCGAGCTATCGATGCTTGACAATGGCACGCGCAGTTCCTCTGTCGTCGCCAGCCAGGATACGCAGACGCTCCGGCTTGATCGTGACGATCTGGCAAAGTTCCTCCAGTTCCGTCCCCAGGCCGCGATGGACCTGCTCGCCGCCATGGGCCGCCGCCAACGTGCCACAGTCGAGCGGCTGCGCCACACCGCCACTCGTAACGTTAACGAAGAGACTGAAGACAAGCGCACCGCGGTGCAAAAGACCGCCGACTGGATCGCGGAATTTGCCGGCAGCATTCCCTTCCTCCTCATCCACGTCGGCGTCTTCGCGTTCTGGCTTGTCGTCAACTGGGTCCACGTCCCCGGTGTGCCGCAGTTCGACCCTTACCCTTTTGGTTTTCTTACCCTCGCAGTCTCGCTCGAAGCCATCTTCCTCTCCGTCTTCGTCCTGCTCAGCCAGAACCGCCAGGCCGCGAAAGATCGGGTGCATGCCGACATCGAGTATGACGTGAACCTAAAGGCCGAACTTGAAATCGCACAGCTGCACGAAAAGATCGACCGACTGACCGGTGACGTCCTGGTTCGCCTCGATCGAGTGCATCGCCTGCTGCCCGCGAACGCTGACCTTGACATCGCATCGGCAGAAATCCGAACCCTCTCCACACCCCCCGAAAAATAGAGGCTGCGCTCCGGTAATGGGTAAACGGTCCGAGACGCGAACGCTGTCCTAACGATCGAGTTTCGCAACCGAAGGCAGAGGCGCTAAGGTTTCTTAAAGAAGGTATCGAACGAGGAAGGGGTCGGTGTCTTCACGCTCGAACTCGACTCCGCGACAAACCATCTCAAGGCTTCGCCAATGTGGGGTTGGCAGACCACATGCGCGCCATCATGAGTTTCAAGACGCAACTTGCGGAAACCCGTGCGCCGCATCGATTCCTTGACTGCTGCAGTCTGGGCCGGTGTCGCAATTGTGTCAGCCGTTCCGCTGCTCAAGAAGATCGGCACGGAAAGAAACTGCGGCGGCGACCCTTTGCGCAACTCCGGGCTCGCCAAGTCCTGATTGCAACCCATCATGAGCATTCCAATCAGCGGGTGGTGAGCTTTTGCCACCTCGCCCGCGACAAAGGCGGAGTTCTTTGCGCCGCCCGACATCCCTCCGCACGCCACCGGCCACTTGTTCGCGCCCGGCCAGGCTGCCGCCAGGTAATCCAGACCGGCCACCGCACACGGGGAACGCCAACTGCCGTGCGCACTCTTCTCCGCCTCGATCGGATCCGCTCCCATGATGATCCAGCCTTCGGCGATCGCGGCGTCCTTGAACTCGTTCATGGCATCGACGTTAGCGTAATTCTCAGTGTTATTGATGACGAGGATGGGCCACGTCTTCGCGGGATCAAACCCAGGTGGCACGACCAGAGACAGTCGCGCAGTTGTGAGAGCTGCAGTGCCTTCCCGCGCCGCAAGCGCGCGATTCATGGCGGACAGCTTCACCTCCGTTGTAAGTAACTCTCCCGGTGTCGGTGCGAGACTGGCCGGCGGCGTATTCAACAAAGCTGGGGTGGACGAGCGGATGCCTGCTGTAGGCTGGGACGGCGAGATATGGGAAACCCCGCTTGCCGGGACGACCGATGACGCAGCCGTCGAAGAGGGTAGGGAAGTGGCGTCAGACGAGTCAATCTCGATCGCCGAATTCTCAATCCCGTTTACTGTCTTGCGGTTAGAGTTACTCGGATCGAAAACCCATTCCGATCCATTAACCAGGAACTTGTAGCCATACGTTCCCGGAGCCAGTTTGATGGTTAAACGCCAGGAACCGTCGCCCAGCTTCGACATTTGCTGGGCGTGCCATTGGTTGAACTCACCAACGAGAGCGACGCTCTGCGCATCGGCCCTCTCGAAGCGGAACTCCTGGTCCTTCGCAACGCCCTCCCGGGCAGTCAGCGCCAGAGTGGTCGCCGCCAGGGCGGAGAGAACAATTCGATAAGCCAACACCGGGGTCACTCATAACCTCGCTGGCCATCTCGTCAACTTTGCCGTTTTTTCTTGCTTGGATCGCTCAGGCAAAGCTGTCTGTGAATCTCAGCACTTGAGCGTTTCGGCACTTCATGGGCACCGACCTGCATCCTCGCCTAACGAGGCAAAATCGTTTTTTTGTTTGTAGGGCGGGCTGCCTGCTCGCGAAAGCTTTCGGAGCTCCTCCTGCCATAGATTGGAGGGACGGGCTCTGTCCCGTCCTCGGTGGGAACGCTAGAAACGCTCCAGGGTTTCGGCAAGCGAAGCGCTTGCCCTACAATTTAATTCAGTCCACAATCGAAGGGTCGATCCCTCTTACAAGGAACGCCTTCTTATGGGAGCTTCCGTTCGATCAAGGTCCGCTGCTGGGGATAGCGATAGACCGTGCCCACCGCCCAGAGGGTCCCGCCCGGCGTGGCGTCGATGGCAAATAGCTCGTTATGATCCGACCCGACATTCGGGCTTTTCACAACCGTCCATTTCGTTCCGTTCCATTGCTCACTCAGAGTGTGCGACAAGCTTCTGCGATTATCGAACGACTCGCCTACCGTCCAAACGTTGGTGCTTGAGAGGGCCACGACACTGGGCAGGAACAACGGAGAGCTGCCGTTCGCGTTCGTTGGTGTCGGCACGACGCTCCAGCTCGAACCGTTCCAATGCTCCGCGAGCGTTCCGGCTTCCGAGTAACCCGTCGCCCAGACATCATTTGAAGCGACCGCGGAAGCGGCCAGGAGGTGACTCCCCTCCGGACCCACGCTCGGCACGATGCTCCAGACGGAGCCATTCCAATGCAGGATCAGCGTGCTCGGATCAGTCAGGTTGGTTGGCTGCTGGGTCCCGACGGCCCAGACATCATTGGAAGCGACAGCGGTGACTCCGAGGAGAGTGTTATCGACTTCCGGACCTACATTCGGGCTTGTGATCACACTCCAGGTGGTGCCATTCCAATGGAGAGTGGCGGTGGCATTTTCATCTCCGATCACTCCGCTGCCCGCCGCCCAGATATCGTTAGCCGAAATCGCTGCAATAGCCGCGAGATTACTCAATGGCATTGGGCCGGCCGGGTTTGCCACGACACTCCAGACCGTTCCGTTCCAATGCAGAATCAGAATCGATGAGCTTGAGCCGGTCGGAGCGCATAACCAACCGCCCAGACGTCGTTCGCCGCGACGGCGGTGACGGCTTCCAAAAGGTTGATCGACGAGCTGGGATTTGGGCTGGGCACAACCGACCACTGGGAACCGTTCCAATGCTCGATCAAGGTCGAGCCAATCGTGCGCTCCGTGTTATAAGACACGCCCACTGCCCAGACATCATTCTCCGACAGCGCGGAGACGCCATGCAACTCGTTCACCTTGTTCAAGCCATTGCCACTTGGGATGACCTGCCAATCGCCCGCCAAGGCGCTTTGGAGGTGAGCAAAGCACCGTAACAAATACAAAACATCCTTTTTTCATAATCAGTTCTCCGGTGTTCTTCATTTTTCTTCGGGTAACAGATATCACTCGGGCGGCAGACGCGAACGGCGTTTCGTAACACTATCGTTACATTAGGGCCGCTCGCCCGGGAGATTTGTCGTTGCGCCGGCTCATTCGGCGCCGGTGCTGCTTTGCCGGCAACAACGTTCGTCACGCAAACTATGACTGTCATCCTGAGCCGCGCAGACGGCGAAGGATCACTGACTATTTCGGCGCGCTGAGAGCCCGGCAAACAGTCAGAGATGTGTTCGCTCCGCTCAACATGACAAAAAGGGAGGCTCTAAATCACATTCGTCGCCGCGCTCAACTTTCCGCTGGCGAGGAACCCACTCAAAGAGGTCTCCGTTTTCCCGGCGGCCGCGAGCGATCTGCGCTCGCGGCCCCACTCAATTCTGCCGCTGACTACTTTAACGAGACGTCGTCAATTCGGAACGTCGTGGTTATTGAGTAATCCGTTGTGTTGCGGAATTGCAGGCGGATAGTCTGACCCTTGTAGGCCGCCAGGCTAAACGTTTTTTGCGAATAGCTTCCGGCGGTTGTTTTATCCTTGTTGCTGTAGGTCGCCAACGTTTGCAGCAAGGTGCCGGAGGTGTTGCGGACCTCGACATACAGAAAATCGTAGGCCGTGGTCGCGGACTCGCTCGAGCTGCAATTGAACCAGAAAGTCAGAGTCCCTGTCGCCGTGGAAGGAATCGTGACCTGCTGGTAAGTTTGGCCAGTGACATTGTTGTTCACCCCAAAGTACATATAGCCGGTTCCACCGTGGGGATAGGTGCCGTTGTTGGTGTAAAATGCACCCGTACCAGACATCACCCAGGGCGAGATGCTGCCTTCAAGTGCACCATTCACGATCAATTCGGTCGGAGTGGGGGTGGGTGTCGCCGTGGGCGTAGGTGTAGGCGTCGCCGTCGGGGTTGGCGTGGGCGTCGGAGTCACCGTTGGCGTTGGTGTGGGTGTCGGAGTTGGCGTAGGCGTGGCAGTGGGTGTTGGGGTGGGGGTTGGCGTCGGGTTGCCCGTCGCCAACTTGAAACTACCAATCCGCGTGCGCCAGTTGTACGAGGTCGTCGAGGTATAGTACTCGTTCGTATACCAGAAAGTGGTGTCGTCCACCGGGTCAACCGTCAGCGCGCTATAGTCGCCCCAGCGATTGCCACTGCCCGTTTGACTGCCGGTGCCGTCATAGAGATGGGCTTCACCCTGGCTGAGAACGTTAATTGGGTCGGTCGCCAACCGTCCAGCGTAACGCAACTGGGGTTTGATGCTCGAGCTGGAGGCACTAAACCCGAGGGCGAGGTTACCCTGTCCGTCCATCGCTGCGCTCCCCATCCAGCGCCAGGTCGTGTCGGGTTGGTAAGTGCTTTGCTGGTAGACGGTGACGGGTCCGGAGGTCACATTGCGCAGCTCAAACCAACGCAAGCCGGCGACCCCGCCGGAGCTGACGCTGTAGGTGCCGACAACTGATTCGTGATCGCTAAATTTCCGGTAGGCGAGTCGGAACATGAGACGATCGCCGATACCATCGAGATAATTTGAGCTGGTCGTTCCGTTTTGCTGGCACACAGGCACGGGTACTGGGACACAGAGCCGTAAAACCGGCCGCCGCCGGATTGGCAAAAGTCGTAAAGGTCGAATTCGCGGGCGTAGTAAAGTCCACGTGGAAATGATAGGTCGTGTAATTTGGATTGCTCGACTGGCCGGGGAATCCAACAAACGTTTCTGGCGCGCCAGTGGCCGGCAAGGTCGGTCCATCAATGTCGGCGGGCAGGAAGCCGTCGACCGTTCCACCGAGAGGTCCGACCGGGCTGACAAAAGTAGCGGGCTGACCGGCGAGCATCTTGGTCCGATCAAAGGCAAAGGGCTGAGGGCCAAGGTAAGAAGTGCCGGCGGAGTTAAAGACGTTCATGCTCATGTAATAGGCATCGGGCCAGACACTGAGATGGGGATAATCGAAAAAGTTGGTCCCGAGATGGAAGCCATAACGATAATAAGCGCCGGTGGCATCGGAGGTCTGTGAGACGGCGACGCATTCGTCCGTCGGAACCGAGGTTCCGGCGAACTGACTGATGATCCAGCGATTGGCGATATGGTCATAGAGGACGACGGGGTCGCCATCGCCATTACTCTGGCAAACACCGCCAAAGCCACTCCAAATCGAAGAGATACTGTTAGGTCCCAGGACCGAACTGCCCGTCGCCTTATCGAAGACCTGGTAACCTTCATTGACGATTTGCACGTACTGCGTCAGGCCCACCGCCCCGTTGGTGTCCGGCGGGGCGCAGTTACAGCCAACGCCAGGATAGCCCACGCCATCGAAGTTGCGGATGGGCGGGGGGATGCTAGGCGTGATCGAAGAGACATGCCAGTTTTGCACGACAGGGTCATGGCCATCATGGTGCCGGTAGGGGATGGGAGGGTTTTCATTCGCGTCCCGTTCACCGCCGCGTCTTAGGTCTGACTCGCTCCAGGCGGGGAGGTCGCGCAGCGGCAAGGAAAGGTCGTTGTGATAAGACGCGCCGACTTGGATAGAACCTGACTGACCTGCGGCTTGGGCTCGGGCCGGGGTGTCGAAGAGCCCGGCAATACCGAGCGCTGCCAGTAAAAGGCTGACTGAGCATAAAGCAAAAGCCAGAACCTTTGAATAGGAAAACGCGGAGCTAGACGTGGAGGTATTTTTCATAATGATCGTTTTTTGGGGTTGGTTGTTGGGTGGTGACGACGTTAATCGCGACCCTACAAAGCCTGCCGAGGGTTGTCACATTTTTATTCCATTACAATTAGGTCAGGTTGAGGCAATAATCCCCGGGAGTTCGGGATCTGTTTGGCCGACTGCGGCTTTTCGGGTGTTCCTCGAATTTGGGCGCGAATTTGGTGTTGACCAATCTCCGAATTCTTGACGGAATCGCCGCATGATAAATAAACGAAGTGCAGTTCTGGCTGTGGCCCTGTCGCTTGCGGCAGCATCAGCTTGTTTGGCGGCGAGCCCTCACATGGGCACGTGGAAGCTCAATGAAGCGAAGTCGAAACTTGTGCCGGGAATGGGCAAGAGTATGACCGTCACTTACTCCGAGCAAAAGGATAAAATTAAGGTGACGGTCGATGGCGTGGACAGCGCTGGAAAGGCAACTCATTCCGTCTGGGTCGGGATGTTCGACGGCAAAGCCTACCCAACAAAAGGGAATGGAGCTTGGAACTCCGCTGCCTACAAAGTCGTCGATGATCGGACCAACGAAATCACGACGATGAAAGAAGGGAAGGTCGTCTGGACGGGGAAAATCACCGTCGCGGCGGATGGCAAATCGCGAACTGTCACGATGAGCGGGACAGACGCGAACGGCAAAAAGTTCAAAGGCAAGGCCGTCTACGACAAAGCGTAAGTAGGACCGTTTTCGTACCGATCAGCCAGCGCCGTCAGTGATCGGCGTTCAGAGTTGCGCTCAACTCTGAACGCAACGGTAACTTATCCCCGCGTCGCGCCTGCTGGGCTGGCGCGGACTTCAGTTCCCTATCATCCAAGGCAAGGGGTTAGGCCGCCCAAGCGAAGCATCTGCAGGTCTGGGCTGGCCTGACCCCTTGGGAAATTCGCAGCTCAGTTTTCGGCTCTCCGCCGCTTGCTGACTCTTCGCAAACCCTTCACCAAATCCAGTCCCTACAATGGGTGCAAAGAAGAGGAGAGTGTCGGATTCGGGAATGAAGGCAAAGGATTCAGCGCAACCGTTTTCGTCACAAAGCGGCGTCCATTTCGGTGCCGTATCCGAATAAGCCTCGCAATCCGACCGAATTGCGATTACACCCTAGACTCATGGAGAGCGATAATCTTAAAACCGTCCTGGTCAAACTGGCTTCTTTTTGCCATCAATTATCCGAGAATCAGACGGACTTGGCGCGCATTATTTTGAAAGAGATCCCTTCCATCTCCAAAGAGTCGCAGGATGCAGCCAGATGGATTGTGGAGCACAATGAGAAGCTTCGCGATGCCATGGGGGATGTAGGGCGAGATCTCGCCGCCTGGATTTAAGATCCACAGTTGCGCGAAGACGCTGGCCACTCACCGCGATGAGTTTGCGGGAGACTGAAGCCGTCTGTGGCCCGGTCGCAGGGAAATGGATTTGCGGCTTCCGCATCTCTCCCGTTGGCTAAGACCTTGAGACTGACTGGCTTCGCCGCGGCGCAGCCGCAAGTCTGGGCGAATTCTGGCCCGTCCAAAGACGGTCGGAGCAACGATCATTTGAATATGGAAGAGAAATCTTCGTCCGGATACTTTATGGCATTCGATGGCAACACAGGAGGAGAGCCCGATCTTTTGTTTGGCCAGCGCCAGGCAAACGGGGCCGGAGGGGGGGCCGCAGGCACGCAAAAAACTCGGTCTGGCCCGGCGAACAAGAGTAAAGCAACGCAAAGGACGGTCCGTCCCAAGCGGCCTCGGCAGCCGCCGAAATCAGGGGCTGACCCACAATTCGAGCAGAAAAGCTTTTCCAACGAAGAGCCCGGCGAGAGCGAGGAACTACTCAATCGACCGCCGGTTGGCAGCCTTATGCGCACGAAGCGTTTGATCATGGCTGCGTTGCGCGTGTGGGAGTTAAAACAAGGTATCCGGGAATAAATCGGTCGGGCGAAATCCGGCGCTCCATCGCACCCGCCATAGTTCGATCGACCGCATTCGTCGGTCGCACGACACGTCTGCGATTTCATCAGCATTCGTTAGGTAACGAACCTGTTACGGAAAGCGATTTGTCAGTTCACCGGTTGCAGCACGACCGTTGCCGTAATGAAATCATTTCGCATCCTCTCTCTAGCTTTTTTTTCGCTCGCGATTATCGCGTCAGCGAAAGCAGCAAACTGGCAGGTCGTTCCGAGTGCAAACTCCGGGACGCAGGCCAACTCTCTCTCCGGCGTTAGCGCCGCCTCCGACAACGACGTTTGGGCAGTCGGGTGGGCATGGAACCAATCGTCGAATGCTTATCGAACGGAGATCCAGCATTGGGACGGCACGCGATGGTCACTGGTACGAAGCCCGAACCTGACTACCGGCTATAACTTACTCAATAGCGTGGCGGTGGTCGCGTCGAATAACGTCTGGGCGGTTGGCCAGGCGGCCAATGGCAACACTTACAGCACCCTGATCGAACATTGGAACGGCTCCGCCTGGAGCATTGTGCCGAGTCCAAACACGCCCGGACTTTCTAACGTCCTCACGGCTGTCACCGCTCATCTCCGCCAACGATATCTGGGCGGTTGGTTACTCGACCGACAACAACACTTTCAATAACTTTACCCTTACCCTGCACTGGAACGGCAGCACCTGGAGCATCGTGCCCGAGCCCGATCCTTGATCATGACATCCTCTTCGCCGTCGACGCCATCGCATCCAATGATGTGTGGGCGGTCGGCCGAACCAAACCGGGCGGATATGGCGACGCGAAGACCCTGACGATGCACTGGGACGGGTCGAACTGGACGATCTTCCCGAGCGAGAATGGTATTGGCGACAACATTTTCTTCGGCGTGGCGGCGATTGCTTCGAATGACGTTTGGGCGGTCGGTAATGCGGGCAGCTTAAGCACTCTGGCTGAACACTGGGATGGTGCGACTTGGAGCACGGTGGAGACACCGAATTTCAACCCGAACGCGACGAATCAGGTCCTGGTAGGGATCGTCGCACTTTCGAGCAACAATATTTGGACGGCAGGCCAGTATATCGTGCCAGTTCAGGGTAGCGCGCAGTTTACTCTGACCGAAAACTGGAATGGCACGAGTTGGAACTTTGTCCCCAGCCCGAATAAGAGAAATTCAAACAACCGTCTGCACGGAATCACGGTTACGCCTAACGGCACACTTTGGGCGGTCGGCACGACTGGCGTCTTCGCGCAACCCGAGAAGACAATGATCGTGCGCAAGAATCCGTAGAAAGCGCGGGGCGCTTTCGGTTAATGGTAAAGGTTTAGGTTTAGGGTTAATGGTAGTTAATTGATGGTCATAGGCTAAGAGTTAGCGGTCGCGGTAACACCGATCGCGCCGGCGAAGAAATGGAGGGGGTTCGGCCATTCTTCGCCGGGAACTTTCGACTGAAGAGCGCGCCGTTCTGACGTGGGCGGTGCGCTCCAGGCCATCATCTGAATCTCTCGAAATTTTTCGAGATCCAGCAGTGCGTGTTGGCTGGCTGGAATTGGTAGCGGCACGTTGCTCCAACTCATCAATGCCTTCTCGATGGCGGGTCCGTTTGCGCTTAACCAGGCGTTCATTTGGTCCCCGATTTTCTCGCCGTAAAGCCGATGCGAATAAACGATCGAGCACCCTGTGTTATCCGATAGCTTGAACCGGGCAAAGGCGGCTTCGATGAAGTTAGGCTGGCCAAATACGACCGCGATGTAGTGTTCGGCCGGCCGGCCGGGAATTCGTGGCACGGAATTAGTCTTAAGCACGACTCCGTGGTGACTCTTGTAATTTTCCAGGACACCGTTCGCCTTCGCGGCCAGTCCATCGCCATCGTGCACGTCCGGATAGCGATTGATTGTGATCATATCCCTCCACTGTTGGAGGTCGTCCTGCCCTTTGGGTGTATATTCGTGTTGATCGTTCTTCGACCAGCGGTGCCAGTAGCTGATTTCTCTGAAAACGAGATCGGCCTTTGCTGAGTTGCCTGGACTCGGCGAAGGGTCAGCGGCAAAAGCACCGGACACCGCAGCGAACAATCCGAAGATTTGAAAGATGCCAGGTTTCACTTTTCGAAATCCAATCAGATCAGCGCCTCGGAGACAAGCTTTTTGAAACGCTTCCCGGAGGGACGTGCCTCCGCGACGTCCTTCTTTTTGCCAGGCCGGCAAGAAAACTAGCATGCGCGGCTCTAACTGATGCCGCCACTCGCCACCCACCGCGGCGGGCAGGCTTTGAGCAGGCTTCAGGTAAACTGAAGCCGTGGCCGGGCTTTCCAGCGCGTCCCTCCGCTTCACATATTTGCTTGCCTTAAACAAACCCAGCTGATTAGATCGTTAGGTAATGGCCAGACAATTCAAACCGATGCGTTTTTTTGTTTTGATGGCGTTATTCGCATTTGTGTTGTGTGGCGTGACCGCGTTCTACACCCATCGCGCTGAGCATGGCCGAACAAGCGACGAGCGCTCAGGCTACTGGTTAGGGGAAAAAGCGGGAAAAGAGAGCGCGCCCGATGCCAAACTCCCGACTGCCGCCGCTTTGAACATGATGGCCCAGGACTACTTCAAGCGCCAGGGATCAGGCAATCAGCAGGATTGGGATCTCGGGTTCGAGCACGGCTACGAGGACGGCTTCAAAAAGACCCATCCCACGCCCTAGTTCGCCTAAGCTTTGTAGGGCAAGCGGTCGCCGCGGCGACCTTGCCACACCCTTGGAGGGACGGCGAAGCCCGCCCGCCGCGGCGGGTCACGTCCGCATTTCTTTGTAGGGCGGGCGCATCGCCCGCCAGCCTCCATCAGGCAAACCCAGTGCTCAAGTTCGACAGCGGGTGAAAAGCTTGGCTACGTCCGTTCCCTGTGACGCTGACGATTCTATTACGCAGACGTTCCAGCCATTATGAGAATAATTTCGAATCGTTTACCATTGTTTCGCTTTGGGTTGCGCCATCCGGCTCTCGCGCTTGTGATCCTGGCGCTCATTCCCATGTCGAGTGGTTCGGTGCAGAGTGCACCAGTCTTTAGCCAGATCGTCGTCTTCGGCGATAGCCTCTCCGACGACGGCAACGTGCGGCACGTGATGGAGGACGATTACCTCACTAGCTACCCGGGAGGCGATTTCAATTACAGCGACGGCCGCTTCACCAACAGCTCCGATACGGACCCGAGCTCCGACACCTATGCGGAGACATGGCACGAGCAGTTGGCGCGGACGTTTCTGGGCATGGCGGCCACCACCAACAGCCTGGATGGTGGGCTCGACTACGCTTTCGGCGGCGCGACGACCGCCAGCGGCACGACCGATCGGACGGTGATCAATAATCCATTTCCATTCGGCGGCGGCGATTTCACGCTCACGGTCGATAACCTCGGCAAACAGGTGGACGATTATCTCGCCAGCAATACCCCGGACCCGTCCGCGCTCTATATTATTTGGGGCGGTGGCAACGATCTTTTCGACGACGACAGTTCCGATAACGTTACGGCGACGGCCTCCAACGTCGAAGGGTTGGTGGAGGAACTGGCTCGCGCCGGCGCCCGCAGTTTCTTGGTGCCAAACATCCCACCGCTCGGACTCGTCCCACTTTACAAAGACGACGCCACCACGGCGACAGCCTTGAACCTGGCGGCGGGAGAATACCGCTCGGAATTGAATGCCGATCTCGACGCCGCCATCACTACCCTTGCCGGTGAAGGCATCACGATCACTCTTTACCGCCTCGACGCTTATGGACTCCTTTACCGAATGGCCACCAATCCGGGAGACTACGGTTTCACTAACATCTTTGACAGCGCGCAGGGAGAAGATGTCGATCCAGATACGTATCTCTTCTGGGACGACCTTCATCCGACCACTGCCGGCCACTATCAGATTGCCGTCGCCGCCAACGCGCTCCTGGAGGGGACCGCGTTACCTCCGGCCGCGGCGCTCAATCTTTCCACGCGCCTCGACGTCGGGACCGGCGACAACGTCCTCATTGCGGGATTCATTATCAACGGCACCGAGGACAAAGAAGTGATCGTTAGGGGGTTAGGCCCTTCGTTGACGGTGAATGGCGTGCCTCTGGACAATCGCCTGGCTGACCCGGTGCTCAATCTCTATACAGGCACCACCCTTCTCATGAGCAACGACAATTGGAAAGATTCGCAGGAAGCGGAAATTGAAGCGACCGGCATACCGCCAACTGACGATCATGAGTCTGCCATAGTCACGACGCTTGCACCGGGCAGCTATACCGCGATCTTGAGCGGTAACAGCGGCGGGATGGGCAATGGCCTCGTTGAAATTTACGATCTCGACACCCCGCCCGTTTCTACGCTTGCTAATACCAGCACGCGCGGCTTCGTCCAGACAGGTGACGACGTCTTGATCGCCGGTTTCATTGTCGGCGCCGGCGAAAGCGACACAATACTCGTTAGGGCAATTGGCCCGTCGCTGGCCGACCAGAACATAACAGATCCATTGCAGGATCCGACCTTGGATCTGTATGATGGCAATGGCCTCGTCATCATGAGTGACGACAATTGGCGGGACTCGCAAGAGACACTCATTCAATCGAGCGGCCTCACGCCGACGAACGACGCGGAAAGCGCGATCATCACCTCGCTCGCACCGGGCCCATACACCGCTGTGGTGCGAGGCAAGGACAACACGACCGGCGTTGCGCTTGTCGAGGTTTACAACCTTCAGTGACCGTGTGCACGTTGAACACATCGGCGAAGGCGACGACCTAACGGTCAATTCGCGAAGGCCATTGTAGGGCGGGCGGTCGCCGCGGCGACCCTGCCAAATCCAAGCAACGGCAGGCGACGCGCCCGCCCGACAAATCATGGCAGGATAATCGCGGCACCTGGCTCCCTCCGACGTCTGGAGTTAGAAGAGAATCCAATTTGGAACCACAACGAATCGCCACAGCTGGGCAACCACTGCGCGCTCGTATTCCGAATCTATATGAGGTGACGTTATCCTTCGGGATTGGCTGGATGCAGCTGATCCCGGAGGAATAAATTCCCCGCAGATGCGCGGCCAGCCTGTGCGTCGCTTAGTGCAGAGCAGGCCAGCCGCGCCATAACTAACAACGAAAGGAACTAATGAAAAAGACACTACTTAGTATTGCGTTGGCGGCGGTTGCGCCGTTCGCTTTCGCGCAAACATCCACCACCACGACCACGACGAGCACAACCACTGGCTCGGGCACGATCACGGAGTTCACTCCCGGCTCGACTATCGTGCTAAAGGAATCGAGCGGCCCTCGCCATTACCGGTTCGGGAAAAAAGTTGTTTACGTGACGAAGAGTGGCAAAGAACTCGATGAATCGACTGTCAAGACTCGTATCCGCGTTGGAATCCCAGTGCACGTGGAGTACAGCGGTGACGGCGACGACGTGATGGTCAATCGCGTCGTTCTCGACGAAGATTAAAGAAGTTTAGCTCAACCAACCCGCTCAGGGCGTGACGTGTTCCGCGCCCTGAGCGTTTTTTTTGTCCGAATGCCCGACGTATTGTAGGGCAATCGCATCGCTTACCGCCTTGGAGGGACATGCGAAGCCGGCCCGCCGCGGTGGGTCATGTCCGCGTTTCTAGCTTGCCAACCGAAGACGGGACAGAGCCCGTCTCTCCAAGCCACGGCAGGCGACGCGCCCGCGCTACAAAGGGAAGATTGTCGCGGCACTTAGGCCCCTCCCACGTTGAAAAACAAGGGGTCCTCTCTGCGGCACAATCGCTGCTCATTAGCATACCGTTGATTCATAATGTGGAAGGGCCGGGCGCCGTTTTTCTTTCTGTTTCGGTATCCGGCCCTATCCATTTTCGAGGTTCAAGAGATCCGTTGCCCGTCCGCCTCGATGCAGCCGTGCCAGGCTGACACATCCCTTTCGACGATCTGGCCGGTAAAGATCGGAACCCTGTCGGGCTGAAGAGGATTTGTTTGAGCGGCGTCATCGTTTGGGCCGCGTCTACGCGTCCGAAAACCGTACATATTTCGAATTAATAGTGGAATCCTTGCGGTGCAGCGCCTGATTAGCGAGGTCGCGCGCCTAAACAGAAAATAGGAAATTAAGGATCGTCGGCCCCCTCCACACTGACGGATTGCTCGGACAAAGGTTGTAGGGCAAGCGCATCGCTTGCCAGCCTAATCGACTGACGGCAGGCGGGGCGCCCGCCCTACGAACAAAAACGATTTCGACCACGTGAGGTAAGAATGCGGGCGCGGCTATTCTTTGGATGGAGATTCGGCATTCTCTTCGCGGTCCGCGACGTACAGTGGTTCGTCATCATATTGGCGGAAAGCCGGCAGCTAATCGCTAGTCAAATCACATCTTAGTATTTCGATCGGTAATGTTTCAGGGGCGGGCGCATCTCCTGGCGGGAGTTACAAACCATGTCCCTAACTGTCTGAATTGTAGCCGAGATCGTTGGTCCTGCCTTGGTCTACCAAATAGGGACTGAATTATGGGTCATGTCCGTGTATGTCTGAATTATGGCCGAAATCGTCGGTCATATAGCTTATAACTCGTGTCCCGCGAAGAAAATAACTCTGCATGACTTAATTTTTCCCGGAGGTGATACAAGAGAATCCCGCCTTCGGGAAAACAGCTTCGCGACGAAAAAGTTCCTTCTTTCAATAAGTTGTTCACTTGTTAGCTATTACGTTGAAATGCAGACTGCGGCACGTGTTATGCATCGCGTTGATGGACTGATAGGATACAACAATAAACTCATGAAGGGAATATGATTATGAAGAAGCTAATCGTCAGTATTGCTTGCTGCGCACTCGTTGCGCCGCTAGCCTTCGGAAAAGATTCACAGAAAGGAGCTGTTACGGAGCAGAGCCTTACCGTGACAGCAAAGAGCCCCGCCATAACGGTTGAAGGAGGAGAGGCGGCAAGCTATCAGCCTCCCAGGACTCTTGTTGTTCGCAACGAGGGTCCGGGCTTTTACGTTCTCGGCGGTCGCGGACACGTCTTCAACAGCAAGGGGGAACGCGTCCAAGCCGCCAGGCCTGGTGCCCACGTGCATGTGTATTTTGCCAACAACGCGGGTGTCCGGACAATTGATCACGTTGTTGTGGATTGAAACCACCCGGTCCACGATACGGCCATCGATAGATGCCGCAGGTGTTAAGCCACCTGCGGCCTGCTTTGTAGTAGCCAGGATCGTTGGTCCCTGCTCGGGCGCAAGATTATCGAGGGCATTTGCGTCGTGCAAATACCAGGTACAGCCTGCGTGGCGGAACTCCTTTCAGGGATGGTCCGGCGTTACCCTAGTGCATGGCGGAAGCAAGCCCGTTCCCGTTGTCGCGTTCCATGGGGGAGTGGGAATTATCCGTCGTGCTCGCCTGAGACTGGGTGGCGCAACTGGCAAGAGTAAGTGTGATGACGCCCAGGACGAGACCGCGTAAAAGACCTGTGGTCCACGCGGTTTTTAGTAGTTGGAGTTGTTTCACGGGACAGGCCTTGGCAACGGATGTGCCAAGGCTGTTTTCCCGGGTGAAGTGGGAATGCGGCACAGATGAGTTGTCCGACAATGAGACGCGGCTGGTCCGATTTCGGACAGCTCAGTCAGCGATCGAGGCTCGGCTGGTCTATTCCCATCGATTTTAAGAAATAAACCGAGAAGAACGCGCGACAGATGCCGCGGCATTTGGAGGGATCTTATGGCAAGGAAACATATAAAGGTTGACGAAAATGCGGCCCTTGTCTTCGAGGCGGAAAAGTACTACGCCACCCATCCGTTCGGAGCTGCAGCTCTGCGACATCCGCGTATAAGGATCGACCACGGACGCTATATTGCCTGCACGGCACGTTCAATCAAAGGTGGCGTCATTGGTTTCGGTACGAGCATCGCCTCTGCCTTGCGCGCTTTCGACGAGCTCTACGCCCGAACTCCCTGGCCGCGAGGCCGTTGACTTAACTGAGTAGCCAGCCAATAGCTAATGATCGCGGCCTGGAGTAATTTTCTGTCGTGGATCGAATAAAGAGTGGCATCTCGGAGGGACGACTGCGTTACGTCGGTGCTTCGTTGTAGCCGGATCGTTGATCCGGATTCATAGCTAGCATTTCGTTCTTTCCGGATCAATTTTGTGTCGCAGGTATTCACACTCCAGAATAACCCTGAGGGTGTTTTCTCTGACGGCACGCACATCTGGGTCTCCAATTTCTACAGCGGCACAGTAAGCAAGATTGCCCAAACGGCTCCATAAACATAACAAGTGAACAGTGGTGGGTGCTCGGCGGATTCCCACAGCGTGGTTAACACGCCTAAGTGTACCTTCCCATTGACAATACCAAAATCGAGGATTGACAGAGGAATGCTAGTCCCGATAATGACTGGAGCGTTAAATCTGTTTGTAAAAACTCAAATACCCCACGAGAAATCGAAACCATACAACATGAAAAAATTACTCCTCCTCTTTATTGTTGCTTGCAGCCCGCTCCTGAGTGCGTCGCCCGTGTGCGCGCAAGACGTGCAAGCGTTCATCTGGGATAGCACCAACGGCATGCGGGCTCTTGGTTCACTCGGGGGCGATAGCTACGCCACGGGCATTAACGACAGCGGGCAGGTGGTCGGCTACTCCTACTTATCCGACCAATTCACCTCGCACAGCTTTATCTGGACTGAGGCCACCGGCATGGTTGACATCGGAGGACCGGGCGGTTTTGAGTCGATTGCGCTGGCGATTAACTCCGTGGGTAACATCTGTGGCTTCGGCACGGATACCGAGAACAGACAAGTGGCATTTTACTGGACGCCTGGCGATGGCTTCAACGTCTTCAGTCACGGCGGCGCCTATGCGATTAACGACCAGAACGAGGTGACGGGCCAATTGCCCATCGGTGGCAGCGCCAATCACGCCTTCATCTGGTCGCCGAGATTGCATCGGCCTCGCGACATCGGCACGCTCGCCGGTGGCTCGAATAGCTTTGGCGACGGAATCAACAACCTGCTCCACGTCACTGGTTTTGCCGACGATAGCGAGGGCGCTCTTCAGATCTTTGCTTGGAAAAAGGCCCAGGGATTTCTGCCGCTTGGCTTTGTCACAGGTTCGACTGATACAGGCGGCTATGCGATCAACGACCGCGACGAGATTGTCGGCGCGGGTTACACTATAAGCGGGGCGGTTGTAGGATTCTATGTCCGCACGTCGGGTCGAATGGCATTGTTGCAGACTCTTGGCGGCGACCAGAGCGCGGGCATTGCCATTAACCAAACGGGAATCATTGCGGGCTATGCGACGCTTCCCTCCGAGCTATCTCACGCTACAATCTGGTCCACTCCGACCAGTGCACCGCAGGATCTCGGCACGCTCGGCGGCAACAACGCGGGCAGCGGCGCGGGAGGGTTGAACAACGTAGGTCAAGTCGTTGGCTGGACAGTCGTCCCAAGCCGGTAACTCCCGCCGGTAATTTGGACGTAGTGTTATAGGTCAACCGCGTGGCAACTGGTCGGCCAGGGCTTGGTGGCTTGCCGGATGTTGTCGCGATCTTCCGCGATGTCAAAAATAATGCGGGCCTGAGCGAGAATATCCAGATCGGAATTGAACCACGGATTACGCGGATTGCTCGGATAGGTTGTAGGGCAAGCGCGTCGCCTTGCCGGCCTTAATCAAATGACGGCAAGCGACGCGCCTGCCCTACAATACAAGGATGATCGCGGCACTTAGGCCCCTCCCACGTTAAGCTCCGGATTGTCGCCATTTCGACCGGTGAACCACGAGCGCAACCACCCAAATGGCGAACGCGAAGGCACCACCCGGCAGAGTCACTAACATTAACCAGCCCAGCACGCCCAGGGTGTAGAGCAGTTGCCCATAATCATGCCCGGCGATGATGCAGGGATGGACTGACCCTTCATCCACCTTGCAGCCAGCCGCGTTGGCAATCACTCCGCAGAGCACGACCGAAAAAATCGGCGACAGGGCGACCAGAACAATCAGCGCCAGCACGATTCCGTAGCGAATCCAGGGGAAACGTTTCGGCAACGGCGGCGGCTGCGCGAGCGGCGGGTTCACGGCGCGGCCGTTCCCTCCCGAGCCGCGGAGAAAAGGCGTTTGAGCGACTTGACGAAGTTGATGCCCATCATCTTCGCTCGCTACCTCGCGAGCTTGACCGTCTATGTCGCCTCATCCCAATCGGCTCCATTCATCCGGCAGCCATTTCGCTCGCCAACTCGGCCGATGTCAAGCCAGGGAGCGAAAAACCGTCGCGTCAGTTCGTCAGCGGAGACTTGTCAGGACTTTGTTGCCTGACCCCAATTTGCGCGCCTTCTGGTATTGAGCCGGGTAGTGTTAGCGTCGGCCGTTGCCAGAACGATCCTGAGACGGTTCGTAAACTTCGATTGTGTAGAAGGCAACAAATCCGTCCGCGCGGCCCGCAGTGCTCTGGGGCCGGCCAAAAAATGCTCGCGCGTCGCGTTCGCTGCTCTGCCCGCGAATGAAAGCGCCGAGCCGCCGGGTGTAAAATTCATTTGGCGTCCCCTGGACGATGTAGGCCGGTGGCGCGGACAAGATGCCAGCGTGGTCAAAACGAAACGCGAGCGCGTCCGCTCCATATCCGTGACGGAACGGATCGGCCGTATCGATTGTTGGGGCCGCCTCGACGCCGAGTTGATGACTCAAAGCCGAGCCGGGGCGAACAATATAATAGCCGGTCCGCGGCCCTAACGGGACGTAGTGTGAGTCGTCGTGAAATGGACTTAGCGCTGTGCAGCCGATCTCACCTAGCAAGGCCACGGCAACTGCAAACCAAAAACGCGACATCGTTCATCTCATAGCCCGGATCGACTTTCCGTCCATATTTTCTGGAGCGATCCCTGCGATCGCCGTTTCGGGAGTTATTCGGAGTAGCCTCGTGCGTAGGCGGCCGTTTTCAGCTTTCAGCTTCGATTCTCGCATCTCGCTCGCTCACGCCATACGGGCCCGTCTATGTCGCTCAGCCCGGACGCCCCATTCAGAGTCTCAGCTTTTCGTTCCATTGCCCACTCTAGACCGGCTTCAAACTGTCGCACTTCGCTTCGTAGCTCTCGATCAGGGCAGCGATTTTCGTGTGGAACCCATCCTGCGCCGCGTAGACCTCTCCGATCGCGTCGGAGAACTCTTTCTGCTTCAACTCCTCTTCAATGGTCAGAATCAACCCGGCCAGCGCCTCGATGTTCGCCCGGGAATGGAACTCCATGTCTTTCAACTTGGAGAGCACCGCGACGGATTTCTCCAGCTCACCTGGACCCTGTTCCACTTTGGGCGGCTCGGCCGGCTCACTTTCCGGTGTCTTCGGGGCGGCGGTCTTCCGCTGTTTCTCCGACTTGGCGCCTGAACCGGTCCCCGGCGCCTGGTGGTGTTCCTTCTCCTGCTTGATCTTCTTGGCGTGGGCAACATTTCGTGGATCGGACATTCCCGACTCTCGACCACGACTCCAGGAGGCTCAAGGCCGTGAGCGACGCTGGGCTAGTGTTGATAGTAAGCTCTGACCATGGTTGGTCCTCTACTCGTGTTCATTAGTGGTTTTTCGATTTAGCCGTAGCCAGTAATCCACCGAAAAACGGTCGTCGTCGGACGGAAGACAGAGAATAAAGAGCAGAAGGACGAGCCGCGGAATGACGTGGCCGCTGAAATCGAAGAGCGCGTCGTGCAAAAGATGGCCGAAAGCGACAATGACGAGCACCGCTCCGAGGGCGATGAGCGCCTCGCGCCTGCGGAATCCGATAAGCACGAGTGCGCCGCCGATCAGTTCGGCGAACGGGATGGTCACGCCGACTGCCCAGAGCGACCAGATCGGCAGGAAGGTGTCGGAAAAGGGCAGAAAATATTTTCGGGCGTGCTCGAGCGGGCCAAGCTGAAAGACCTTCATCACGCCGGCCATGAAGAAAATGAGACCGAGAACGAGGCGGGCGAAGAGAATCGCCCAGGCGCGATTTGGGATCATTTTCTCAAGCTAACACGTCCGCGCCTTGTTCCGGAAGCCCCAACTCCGCAAAAGGAGCGTGTCCCGACGTAGCTTTACGCTTCACCGGGGGCGGTGGGGTCAGTTTAGAATTCCGCTGTGCCATGGCGGCCATTCGATCGGACCAGCAAAGCCAAGGCGAGCGAAATTCTGAAGCTGACCCCGCAAGCCCCGCCAGTGTCAAGCCCGCTCTCTATCCTCCTTGGCTCCCGCGCAGGCTGCCTCATCGAGAGACAGGCACAAGATGATCGAGACCATCTGCAACGGCGCAGATAGCAGGTTAGAGCCCGCGTGGGCCGGGCACCTTTCAGGGAACCGTCGGCGTTACCCTAGTGCATGGCGGAATCCGCGTAAAAGACCTGCGGTGCACGCGGTTTCTTTTGCCGGGTGACGAAGCGACCGAATCAATTCGCGTTGCAACTGCGGCCAGGGCCAGATGGCGTAGCCGCTTGCAACTTCATGCAGCCCTTACCCCCTAGTGCATGGCGGAAGCGAGGCCGTTCCCGTTCTGGCGTTCCAGCGGGGAGTTGGAATTATCCGTCGTGCTCGCCTGAGGCTGGGTGGCGCAGCTGGCAAAGGCGAGGGTGATGACGGCAAGGATGAGACCGCGTAAAAGACCTTCGGTCCACACGGTTTTTAGTAGTTGGAGTTGTTTCACGGAACAGGCCTTAGCAACGGATGTGCCAAAGGCTGTTTACCCGGGAGAAGTGGGAGTGCCGCGCGGCTAAGTTGTCCGAAAACGAGACGCAGTTGTTCCGATTTCGGACAGATCGGGGATGAATGCGGAATGCGGAATGCGGAACGCGGAAGGCGGAGGAGCGAGGAAAAGGATGAAGGAGGAATGAAGAAGGAAGAAGTCGATTATTCGCAGCGGAGCTGGCGCGAGGTATGGACAGGGAACCAAAAACTGAGAGCTGAATCGAGCGTGCCGGGAAGCCGCGAGATAGACGAAGCCCGCAGGGTGAGCGCATGGGAGATGCGCGAATCAATCGAGCGTGCCGGGAAGCCGCGAGATAGACGAAGCCCGCAGGGTCAGCGCATGGGGGATGCACGAATCAATGGAGCGATTGGGGTGAGCGACATAGACGGAATGGAGCGTGCTGGGTAGCCGCGACATAGATGGGAAAGCCGAGAGGTCGATTGAGCGGGCGCGAAAGAGTCAATGCTGCGAGGTAGCAGTAGGCGAGCGGGATGCGAGCGTATCAAACGCTGAAGAGAGAAAACGCCGAAGGTGTTTTGGTTATCAGTTATTCGTTCTTCGCCACGGCGAATGGAGCTGGTGAACACCGTGCGACATAGGCGAAGCCCGAGCCTTCTTCGCCAAGGCTACTCCGAAAGCGTTCGCGAGCGGGCGGCGAGCCTAGGGGGTGAGGCGGGGGCCGCCGAATCAATGAGCGCCCGCCACGGCGGGTAAACTGAGGGTGGGGGAGCGGGAGGCGATCGAATCAATCCGCGAAGGATCTTACGCCGCGCTATGGGCTGATCTTGCTGACGGTGTTACTGGCATGGTTTGCCACCCAGATGCTGCTGCCGTCGTAGAGGACCCCCTGCGGGCCATTTTCGGCAGCAAGTGGTTTTCTGCGCGAACCATCGCTGATCCTTATTTTATCTATCTGACTACCTATATAAGAAGTCACCCACACATGGGTGCCATCGGCTGTGATGCCAAGGGGGAAATCGCCGACGGCGATCGTCTTCACGCGCGTGCCGTCGGTTCCTCGCAACTCGGTCACGCTATCGTCATAGCCGTTGGCGACCCAGATATTAGTGCCGTCGAAAGTGAGGGCCGTCGGGAAATTCCCTACCCTCTGGCGCCCGGCGAAAGCCCCGTCGGTGGCTTGCAGCCTGATCACGGTGGCGCTCCCGCTATTTGCGATCCACATATAGGTGCCGTCAAAGACAATTCCCAGTGGACCGACGTCGGTCTTAAAGGTGCCGAGGAGCGTACCGTCGCTCGCCCGGAGTTTCATCACGTTGTGGTCGAGACCGTTTGTTACCCAGATGTTGGCCCCATCAAAGGCAAGCCCGGCTGGGTGAGTGCCGACGCTAAACGTGCCCAGGGTAGCTCCATCGCTCGCCCGCAGCTTGGTCACCGTGCTCCCGAATTGGTCGGCCGTCCAGATGTTCGAGCCGTCGAACACCGCCGCGAAGGGATAATCGCCAGTCGGAAAAGTGCCGAGATTCGTGCCATCGCTGGCGCGCAATTTCGTCACCGTGTCGTCGTAGGAATTTGTGACCCAAACGTTGGCCCCATCGAACGCAAGAGCTATTGGAAGGTTTCCGACCGGGAAGCTTTGGATGAGGTCGGACGCATTGAACTGCTGAGCCTTTGCCGGCAATGTTAATATGCCGCTGATGCCGAGAAGGATCGTGGACAGCACGGAGAGGGTAAGTGTCCCGATGGATTTCATGAACAGCTTTTACCGAAGCTGACATTCGTCTGTCAATCCTGGAATTGTCGCGGAGACGCTCATGAAATCCACTCTCGCGGGCATCTTCGCTCTGCCGTGCGACTGGCCGTGACGGGTTAATCCAAATCGCCCAGGTAGAGGAAGTTGGTGAAGTCCGTGTAAATGGCGCGGGCGATAATGTCTTAAGGAGGGACGTGCTCCGTTGCGTCCCTGGTCCCGACGGAGCGGGACCCTCCACGAGAGTGATCGTACCGGCGAGGTCGATAGGCACGCCAGATGGATGCTCGTCTAACGCGGGCCGGCCTATTCCTCCGTCACTATCACCCGCACGAGAAGGCCGTGGATCACGGCAGAGGTATCCTGATAATATCCACAGATGAGTCCCCGGTTGTTAATGCCGGCGAAAGAGGTGACCAGAGCTCCTGGATAGTCGTAAAGGAACGCCTTGTTTGGTGTGAGAAAAAAGGCCGCGTGGCCGGCATGTCCACCCGCCATCCATCCGCGGTCGTTGACTCCGTCAAGCCCGGTATTCGTGGCCCCAAGGCCCACATCGATCGGATAGTTCAATGTTCCGTCAGCCTGGCGCCAGAAGCCGTGGCCATTTCCCTCTTCATCTTGATAATATCCCACACATTGATTCAGATTATTGATCCCATGCGGGAACGGAACGAAGCCACCAACGGTGAAGAAGGTAACGGTTCCGTCGATGCTCACAAAAGAGGTTATATCGGCATCTGTAGTGCTATATCCGGTAAAATTGCCAGCATCGTTGATTCCCTGGACGTAAGTATCCCGCCCAGGAATGGCGAACTCCACGAAGGTATCGTCGGAAAGAAAGAAACTTTGGAGGCTGCCATGGGCCTGATACACTCCACATACGGTGGACAGGTTATTTATTCCTGTTAGCCAGGTAATGTCTGCGACTTCATTAGGCTCTCTGATGGGCTGGCTAAAATTGCCATTTGGGAACCGAACAAAGCCTCGAGCCAACCTGGTCGTAGCAAAGTAAGCGGCCACCAGCCCGCGATCATTCACACCAGAAGCCAGTGTGGATGCCGACTGGTTCGGATAATCGAAGGTCGCAACGACCTTGAACGTAACTTGAGGATCAGCAGCCGCTAAACGTAGCAATACGAAAGGCAGAACCAACGCGAGGAAGACCCGATGTGGAGATTTCATCGGTTGACATGCGAGCAAACAGAAGAATCGAAGTCAAGCCCTAAATTGTTACTGAACCCCTCCGGAGAGTAGGAAAGCCGAAAAGTAACGAAGCCGGTGTTCGCCGCGCTTGGTTAGTTCAAATCTACGAGGTAAAGGGCGTTGGTGAAGTCCGCGTAGAGGACGCGGATAAGGAGGTGGTTTCCGCTTTTGCCGCCCTCGTAGCAAAAGGCGTCGGAGACCGTTCGACCGTTCAGTTGGTCGCCGGCCTTCAGCACCGTAGTGATAACACCATCCTGTGAAGTGAACAGCCCGATGCCGCCACCCCCGTATCCTTCAAAGACGAAAGTCCCGCCCTCGTAGGCAACCGGATTTGCTACCCCGGAGAAAAAGCCCCCGTCCGGCATGGGTGTCGAATGGTCCACGATGACACGCACCGTGGAAGGGGAGGTCGCGGCGTAAAGAAAAGGTCCGAGCGATGTGAGCCCGGAAAAGGCGACTTCGCCGCCATCCCAATCGATCCCGAGATAGCCTTGAAAAGTGCCCGAACCGTTCGGCACCGGCGTTTGCTGGTTCGCCACCAGCACGGGCACGGTCGAGCCAGAAGGAATCTCATAGATGCCGGCGGCTGTCGGGATGGTATTGGGGATGATCTCGGTGAAGAGAAGGCCGGTTGCCGCGAGTTTGACTGTCTGGTCGTAGCCGACAAAGGTGCCGCCTTCGGGCTTCGGTGTATTTGTGTCGAGCAACACTCGTGGGGTGTCCTGGCGGGGGATCGACATGACTGACTCGCTATGGTTGCCAAAGTTATCCACTAGCTTAACGCCGCCGGTCACGACCAGCTTGCGCTGGTATAGGGTGATGCCTTGAAAATACTTCTTGCCGGTGCTGGCAGTAGTGGCCCATGCCTGAAGTGAATCCTGCCCCGATCGCAGGAAGACACCCTGATTCCCTCCCGGCCACGCGCCAGTAAAGGCGATCCGGGATCGCGCGAAATCCACATCATTAAAAGTGCTAAAGAGGCTCGTCGTGCCTGGCACGGTGGTGTGGGTATCAGCGACGATAGCTAACTGACCGTTCCTAAATGAGTAGATGCCGGATGCGCCGGTAGAGTCCCAACCGATGAAGACCACATTGTCTTGATGGATCGCGCGGTTGTCGTAGAAACCAGAGAACGTTCCGGTCCCACCGGGGACTGGAGTCTGATTGTCGGCGATGAGGGTGAAGGTTTGCGCGTGAGTGGAACAGAGCGCAGCCAACAGGCTGAGAGTAGCGAGAAAAAGGATTTTGACTTTAAGGAGAGAGACAAAGTTCATGCGCTGTTTCTGGCAAAATCATCGAGGGAAGACAAGAATAAAAGTGGCGAGTGATGGGTGACGAGTGACGAGAGTGAAGGAAGAAGTATCCGGCCGGGAATGCCTTTATCGAGGGACGCGCTCTGTTGCGTCCCTGGTCCCCGACGGAGCGGGACCGTCCACGAGCGCAGCTCTACGGCGCGCTGCGGGTGATCTTGGATAGGCTAAAGCTGGCATTGTTCGATACCCAGATGCTTGTCCCATCAAAAAGTACATCTCCAGGCAAATCTCCGACCGGAAAGGTCTTCAAACTTCCCTGAGCGGTAGTCGGTCGGGCGGACACGGTTCCCGAATTGATGTAATTTGTGACCCAGAGATTGGTGGAATCGAAGGTCAGAGCAATGGGAAAAGATCCAACGCTGATGCTATCCAGGACCGTGCCGTCGCTGGGACGCAATCTGGTGACAAAGCCGTTACCCCAGTCTGCTACCCAGATGGAATGCCCATGGTAGCCTATTCCGATGGGGCTCTGCCCGACTGTGAAAGAGCCAAGGTTAGCGCCGTCACTGGCGCGGAGTTTGGTGACGCTATTGCCGGTCTGATTGGACACCCAGATGTTGGTGCCGTCGAAGGTAATGCCACGCGGCAAAGAGCCAACTCGGAAAGTGCCCAGAATAGTGCCACCAGCGGCCAGCAGCTTGGTCACCGTATTGTCCTGCTCATTAGTCACCCAGATGTTAGCGCCATCGAAAACAATGGGACCAGGGCTATGGCCTACTTGAAAGGTGCCGAGAATGGTGCCGTCACTCGCGAGTAACTTGGTAACGGAATCGTGGTCTTCATTACTCGCCCAGATGTTAGCTCCGTCGAAGGCAAGGTGACGCGGATCGATTCCGGCCGGAAATTCATCCAGAATCACGCCATCGCTCGCTCGTACCTTGACCACAGAGTTAGTCAAGTTACTTGCTACCCATATATTCGTTCCGTCGAAAGTGAGGCCAATGGGTGACTTTCCCGCCAAATTAATCGTTTGAATGACCACCCGGTCACTCGACTCCTGGGCGGAGGCAGAAAGTAGGAACAGGGCAGCAAGGCTTGCGAAAACTGTGAGGAAGAGAATGCGAATACGGTTTGTCGTCAGGGTTCTGGTTGATTGCATGACCATAGTATTACGCAGCCCGTCCTTCCATTGTCAAGCCTGCAAAAAAGGCCGAAAACTGAATGGAGCGGCTGGGGTGAGCGACATAGACGGGCCGCCGCGAGGTAGCGGTGGGCGAGTGGGATGCGAGCATATCAAACGCTGACAAGGTGAGAAAAGTGCCCCGGCTGTCGCTGTGATCGCCAAAACATTCGTCAAATATTCTTGACTCGCATGAGCGCGAGGCTTGGAATGAGGCAGCAAGGCCTGGATTGGTCGGAGAGGCCGTTCGCCTGGGTGTTCTGTCCTTTCTTGCCAGTCTAAGCCAGAGATTAATCAAATCGGCAAAAAGAAAGGTATTATGAACTATTCAGCTCGACTCGCTAAAGTCATGGTTAACCGTGGGACATCGCTCCGGCGCTTCTGCCGGTTTCGGTTTCTTCTCATCCCGCTCGTGATCGGGGCCGCATGCTTCGGCCCGTTGCCCGCCGCCCGCGCCCAATGTCCGCAAGGTTGCGATACGAACACTTACTTCGGTAGCGACACCGCCTTTCAATATAACACCAGCGGGAGTGGTAATTGTGGGTTCGGCAATTCCATCTTTTATTACAACACCACCGGCAGCCTAAACGTGGCTTTGGGCGACTCTACCCTCTTCAACAACACGACGGGCTCAGGCAATATCGCGATTGGATTTCTCACCCTGGTTCGTAATACGACCGGCAACAATAACACCGCAGTCGGCAATGAAACGCTCGAATATAATCAAAATGGCACCAACAACACGGCCATCGGCGTTCTTGCTCTTTACAATAACACGATCGGCAGCTACAACACTGCGGTGGGCAATAATGCCCTTTTCAACAACGATTACGCCTGGGGCAACACCGCCATCGGTGACGGAGCACTTCTTGGTAATGTCTCTGGTTATTACAACACTGCGGCGGGCGAATATGCTCTTAGTAGCAATACGAGCGGCAGCTATAATGTGGCCAGTGGCGTTAGTGCTCTGGATAGTAACACGACAGGCGGCGGCAACACCGCCACTGGCAGCAGCGCCCTTTTGAGCAACACCACCGGCGGGACTAACTGCGCTTATGGCGATGATGCGCTCTCTCGCAACACGACTGCCAGTAATAACACCGCAGTCGGTTTTAATTCGCTTTCCAACAATACTACCGGCGGCAGTAACATCGCGCTGGGCGAATCGGCCGGGATCAACCTTACGACTGGCTCGAATAATATTGACATTGGCAACAAGGGTGTGGCCGGTGAGGCCAACACGATCCGGATTGGCAAGAAGGGAACGCAGACGACAACCGTGATCGCGGGCATTCGTGGCACCACTGTAGCCGGTGGCATCGGCGTGTCCATTGATGCAAACGGACGGCTGGGCACCACCACCTCTTCCGCCCGTTTCAAGGAGAACATCCAGCCCATGGACAAGGCGAGCGAAGCTATCCTTTCGCTCCAGCCGGTCACGTTCCGTTACAAGGAAGATCTGGATCCTGAGAGATTCCGCAGTTTGGCCTAGTGGCCGAGGAAGTGGAAAAGGTCAACCCAGACCTCGTGGCGTGCGACGACCACGGCAAGCCTTACACCGTCCGCTACGAAGCGGTAAACGCGATGTTACTAAATGAATTCCTGAAAGAGCATCGCGCGGTGGAAGAGTTGAAAACCACTGTGGCTAAACAGCAAGAGGCGATAAGCGAGCTGGTTGCTGCAATAAAGGAGCTCGACACAACAAACGATATTAGAGGCGCTTCTCATCTCGTCGCGCCCGCCCAAGCCGGCACGAAAGTTTCGAGGGGAAATGGAACGCGATTCCCGAACTACAGCGCCCGGCGCGCGCCTTCGCTACGCTATGGCGTGGCGGCGAGTGACCCGCCGTCGCTGTGCTATCGAGCGGGCAAGCGGGGTGATGCGCGAAGAAGCCGCCGGGTCTTTTGAACTCGGCGGCTTTTTCTTTGCATCAACCCGGAGCCGCGTGCAATCGCGTAGCGATTTTTTACGCGGCAGTTATCCAAGACCGAGTGAGTCCAGTGTGGGCTGGTCGATCGCCGCGGTTTCGTAGAGTCCGTTATCGGCCTGGTAAGCGGTCAGCGCGTCCTGGGTCGTTGGCCCAAGGATTCCATCGACTTCGCCATCGTAATAGCCGAGGTCCTGGAGCGTGGCCTGGACGTCGGCGATGAGTTGATCGGGCGGCTCCGCCACCGGGCCGCTGTAGATCGGGCCATCGTAGACGTAGTAGGAGGCCACTGGATCGTAACCCCAGGCCGGATACCAATAGAAGTTATCCCAGTAGTAGTAGCCGCCGCAGATGAGGATGATGAGATGGTGGTGCCTGTGATACCAGTCCCGATCGTGCCGGTGCGGGTGATAGTTACGGAAGGCCGCGTATTTGTCACCCTGCCAATGCTCGCTGCCCCTGATCCTGCGGTTCTCATCGAAGTTCACGGGCGGAACCTGTTGCGGGTTGGGTTGAGCGTGGAAGTTGGCGTGCCGAGCTTTGATCTTCTGCACGTCGGGCTTCTCTCCCGGGCCGGCCGCAACCCCGCGATCGTGATGCTTCGCCCTCGGCGCGTTCGGGCCCGGCGCTGACCCGTCGTCAGCGACTGGGCCGGGGCTGCGGTTGGATTTTGCATTGCGGGTTGATTCTGCGTGTTCCGATCAGGCCGCGGCTGCGGGACCGACACAGGAGGAATGCGCCGCTGGGGATAAGGCGCGACGGAAGCGGGTGGGTAAGCCCTCGGCGCGGTATGCGGTCTGGCGGTCGGACGCGCGGCCTGTGGGTTTGGTCCCGGTTGCGCTTCCGACGGCGTCTCGCGCTCTTTTGGGCGCTCTTTCTTACTCGGGTGCTGGTCGTCGCTTTGCTGGGCTTGAGCGCTTGCGGCCAGCGCCAGCGAACCGGCAATCACTACGGTTAGAAACTTCTTCATACACCTGTTGGATGGGACCAGGCGTGATTTCATTCACAACTTAAAGGTAACGATTTGTTAAGAATAGTGACGAGTGACAGGTGACGAGTGGGAGGTAAAAAGGCAGAAGGAAACTCAGACCTCTGGTAACGGCCGAGACCTGAAAGCTGAAGCTATACAGAATGCCGAGCTGGCGATAGAAAGGTTGGCATGTGGCGGCGCTTGCCAATAGGGATAAAGGTGCTGGTGGCGTTCTTTGCCTTTGGCGCCTGCGCCTGCGTGGTCACGGTCGCTGCGCTCCTCCAACCAGGGAGCCTGCTCGATGGGCTCTGGCGGCTCAATCCTGAAGCGCAGATTGGTTTTCAGAAATTGGGGGTGCCGCTCTCAGTTTCGTTAATGCTACTCGTAGGGTTTGCCTGTGCAGCAACCGCAGTGGGGCTTGCCCGGGAAACAGTGTGGGGCCGGCGAGTAGCCATAGCAGTGCTGCTGGTGAATCTTTCGGGCGATCTGGCCAATGCTCTGTTCCGGCATGATCCGAGAACATTGATCGGACTACCAATCGCCGGTGTGATGATTTGGTATTTGAGAAGGATGAAAGGTCTTTGAAAACGCTGAAAAGCTGAGGACTGAAATCTGACTTCAGACCTCTGGCAACGGCCCGCGATGGCTAGGCCTGCCGCGAGAAGAATGGTCTGTGAATTGCTTGGCAAGACAGGTAATGGGCACAATCGTCGTCATTTGCATGGTGATCAGCGTGGTCGTGATGCTGGTCGGAGGCGTGATGATGATCGTGGCTGCTTTCCGCCAGGGAATCCTCTGGGGCCTCGCTTATCTGCTCATTCCTTTTGCCGCGTTGGTCTTTCTTTTCAAACACTGGAACGAAGCGAAAAAAGGTTTCTTCATCAATCTGGTGGGAGCCTGTGCTTTTCTGGGATGTTGTTTTTCTTTTCCGCAAGCCCGCCCCGAGATCATGAGCCTGGCCATGAGCCGGTTGGATCCGACCGCGAGCCGCTCCGGCAAAAAAGGAAAATGATTATGCGCAGGCGGTCGCGGAAAAACGCCAGCATCTCGTAACCCTGCAGGTAGAGCTCGCCAAGATTACGGCTGCCGCCGATGTGCGATTCAAGGAATTGACCGCTCAGCGCAATGCGCTGGATACGAAGGACGCCGCGGCTGTGCAGCAGTTCAATGTGGAGGCAACGGCTTATCTGAAGCAGGTGGAGCAGGTGAAGGCGCTGACGCAGGAGGTCACTGCCAACAACATGGAAGTGGAAGATCTCCTGGCCAAACAAGCCGCCGAAAAAAAGCAGGTGGTAATTTATTCCACTTCGTGGTGTTCGGTCTGCCAGAGCGCGAAGCGCTATATGGATGGCAAAGGGATCAAATACCGCGAGGTGGATGTGGAGAAATCGAAGGAAGGCGCGGAGGAATATCGGCGGCAGGGGGAGATGGGGCTGTGCCGCTGATCGTGGTAGGAGATAAGAAGCTAAAGGGGTTCGACCCGCACGCGTTGGACGCGATGTTGTAACGGGGCCAGTGACGAGTGACGAGGAAGGCGGAAGGGCTGAAGGATAAGGGGAGGGTCCGCCAAGGCGGATTGGCGAACAAGGAACGGCGCGGCAGAGGGGTCCCATTGGGCGCGGTAATCCGAATCCAAGGATGAAACATGCCCGAGTCCGAAGCTGAAATTGCCGCTCAACCCGAGGTCCGGAAGGAACTTGAACGAACGGCCGGTCAGTCGCCGCAAGAAGCGGCGGAACCGGGGGACAAGTTTTGGTTCGTTACCCATCTCTTGCTGCTGGCTGCTTGCGCCGTGGTTTACAGTCTTGTCGGCACTCGCTTCCTTCCGCTCAATCCCCCGCAAGTTGATCTGGCGCACCGCGTCCTGCGCGGCGCAGCCATGATGATCGTTTTGCTCGCAGTCTCCAGCGCCGTTTCGATCTACGCGATCAGCGCCGTGCTAGATGCTTCGACCCGCTACACACTCAGGCGGATCAAACGCCTCGTTGTTTTCCTTCTGGTCGTGCTCATTGGCGTTTCGGTTCTTTTCGTTAACTGGTATACGGCGTTGATTTCGGTTGGTGTGGTCTCCGTTGTGGTCGGCCTTGCCGTGCAAACTCCCATGACCAGTTTTGTCGGCTGGATTTATATCCTCATCCGCCAACCCTACCGGGTCGGCGACCGCATTCAGCTCGACGATGCCACCGGAGATGTCATCGACGTAGGTTATATCGATACGACCTTGTGGGAGTTTGGAGGCAAATACATTTCCGGCGATCATCCCAGTGGTCGCATTATCAAGTTCCCTAACTCCAAGGTCCTTAACTCGATCATTTATAACTATTCGTGGCCGCTTTTTCCTTATATTTGGAATGAGATCAAGTTTCATGTCGCCTATGGCTCCGATCTCGAATTTGTTTCCGAAACAATGCGCCGGATCACCGAAGAAGATCTGGGCGAGGTGATGCCTCAGCGCGTCCAAACTTTTCGAAACCTGCTCGCGCGCACGCCGGTGGATGCGCTCGAAGTGCACGAGCGTCCCCGAGTGATTTTTCGCGTCAGTGATAACACCTGGCTGGAAGCGATTGTCCGTTACATCGTCCCACCTCGCGAATCGGGCTCAACCAAGAGCCGGCTGATTAAGAAGCTGCTTGCGGCGCTCAACGCGGCTCCGGACAAGGTGATGTTCCCGGCTGGCGCAAATCGGTGAGGGGAAGGGATCCACCGTCGCGTGCTATGGCGTGACAAGCCCGCCGTCGCTATGCTATGGCGTGACAAGCGAGCGGGGAGCACGTAGTCGTAATGCGATCGCCGCGGTAAATTCCTCCGCACCTATCGCGTGCTGAAGGTCCCAGCGTCCACGCGTTTCGATGACACCGGCGTTTGGCTTGACAAGGCATTGTTACTCCCGGTAAAAACTAGGACATGAAAAATACCAAAACAATTACTCGGGCGGCATTGTCTGCGGTGGTTGTCGGCCTCAGCGGCCTTTTCGCACCCGTGTCGCCGGCGCAGCAATCCGACGCTCCAAATCTCATCCAAAGTTTCCCGGTTGGCTTGGGTCCGGAGTTTTTTGCCTACGACGGCGCGAACGTGTGGGTGACAAACTCCGGCGATAACACCGTTACCAAACTGCGGGCCAGCGACGGCACACTGCTCGGCACTTTCACCGTAGGCGCAACCCCGGTGTTCATCACCTTTGATGGCACCAACATTTGGGTGTCCAACAGCAACAGCGACAACGTGACCAAATTGCGGGCCAGTGACGGCGCCGCGCTCGGCACTTTCACAGTAGGGGATGGTCCCGAGGGCGTCGCCTATGACGGAGCCAATATCTGGGTGGCAAATTATTACGACGGCACAGTGGACAAACTGCGGGGCAGTGACGGTGTTCTGCTGGGCACCTTCCCCGTCGGCTTGAACCCATGGGGCGTGGTTTTCGACGGAGCCAACATCTGGGTTGCAAATGGCTCAAGTAACAACGTGACCAAACTGCGGGCGAGTGACGGCACCTTGTTAGGCACGGTGCCAGTAGGAACGAACCCGGTCTCCCTCGTCTTCGACGGTGTGAAAATGTGGGTGGGAAACACGACCGACAATACCGTGACCACCTTCCGTGCTACCAACGGCGTCGTGCTCGGCACCTTCAACGTAGGATCCTCTCCCTACGGCCTCGCCTTTGACGGCGCGAGCATCTGGGTCACAGCCAGTAGCGACGGCACCGTCTCAAGGCTGCGGGCCAAGGATGGTCAAGGCACGGCCACCTTCCGCGTCGGTTCGCTACCGATCGGCGCTCTCTTTGATGGCACCAGCATCTGGGTGGCGAACTATTTTGGTAACACCGTGAGCAAGATTACCCGCACGGCGCGGTAACTCGCCTAGGAAGCAAAAACGCCCGCGAGATTGCGTCTCACGGGCGTCGGAATGAAGAAAGTGACCCGCCTTCGCTGCGCTATGGCGCGGCAAGCCCGCCATCGCCAGGCCGTGGAGGGGCAAGCAGGGAGCGGAAGGTTTAATCGGTGCCGGGAGGGGGGCGCCGGATCGCGATGCCGTAGGGGAGAGTCGAACCCGGAGATGAGCGCCGGATTGATCGCGGCTCCGGTGGTGGTGTCATATTTTCCGACGGTGCCGTTGCCGCTGTTAGTAACAAACAGTTTCTTTTCAAGTAGAGCCATCTGGTTCGGGCCATTCAATCCGCTAATAAATGCGGCATTGATCGTTGCGCCTGTCTTGGCATTGTACTTCCCGATGGTCCCGTCGGTCCCGTTGGCTTCAAATAAGTCATGCTCTCCGAGCACCAGACCTAACGGTTGATGGAGCAAGTTCGGAATGAATTGATAGACAAGCAGGCTTCCGGTGGTGGCGTCGTAAACATTGATGTATCCGAAAATAAGATTCTCCTGCTGCGGCAAATAGAGATGATTTCCAGAAACGGCGGCGCCTACGGGGTAATACAATGGTGCTATCAACGGGGCAGCGATCACAGCTCCGGTCGTGGCATCGTAGAGTCCCGACGAGACCGCTCGGCGCGCCGCTTGCGCCCGGGCTGACCACATAAAGATCGTTCCCCGAAAGCGCCAAAACCTCGGGGAATTGCGGCGCCGTAAGCAGGGAAGAGTTTAGGACAGCTCCGGTGTAGCGTCATAGATTTCCACGATGCCGTTGGTTCCATCGTGCGTTACGACATACAGGTGTTGCATGACACGGCCAAACCCGAAGGTTCGTGTAGGCCCGAGATCAGCGAGGGGTTTATCGCCGTGCCATTGAGATTGTATTCGCCGACGGTGCCGCTGGTGTAGTCGCTGACATAGATTTGACCGTGCGCTTGGAGACTTAGAAGTGTTCCTAGAAGAAGGGTGAGAAGGCTGTTCCGGAGAGTTGTCATAGTCGCTTTCGTGATTATTTGGTTCGTTTTCATTGGGGTTTCGGGGATTGAATTGTTGATGGTGTTAGTTCGAACCCAGTTCCGCGCGGAACCGGGAATCAGACCGGAGGTTGGATGAAGTTGAGTGTTGAGAGATATCCTGCGGCTAACTCGGGGTCCAGTGGGACCTGGGCATTGCGCCAAGCGGCCCTCCAGCGAAGCTGCAGCCCCCGAACTCATTCAGCCGGGGGCCGAAGAAGCGTTGAACGTCGGGTGACGTAACTGAAAAAGAAGCTGGTCAGGATTATGTCCCGATGTCGAGCTTTATTTTCGACGCCTTGTGGACGGGAGGTAGGGCTCGTCGATTGCTCAGCTGACCGCGTTGCAAGCCTGCCATCACGAGCCGTGACGTTGTAGCGGGTGAGTCGGCGATGCCCGGATCAGACGTCAGTTCGCTCTTGGCGCGCGTACCGGGGTCACCGCCGTCGGTTGACCTGGGGTGCATCAGCACGAGCGAGCAGACCGCCAATGTTGGCAAGAGGAGGCAGGACAAGATGGCCGGGGCGTGGAGGATGGCGGAGGCAATGATCGCCGCGGCCCAAAGGATCGCATTTCCGACTGAGTTTTTGTTGCTCATAGTGTCGCTCGAATTTCACTTGCGTGGGAGTCCGTCGCGCCAGGCCATCGTTTCCAATTCAACTCGGACGGCGTCCTCGATCGGAATGACGGGTCGGGCTTGGAATTCAAACGCCGGCCAGGTCGAGCAGACCTTGTGCACGGTCGTCGGATCATCGCAATCCACCAGCATATGGCCGCCCCATTCGCCGACGCGGATCACGAACACTTCAATCTTGAAATTGGCCGGCGCTTTCCATTGCGTGAAAACCTCGAGGATGCGTTTCTGGGCATTCTCGTACTCGATGGGCGAGCCTTGCGTGCGTTCGAACCAACTGATCATATATTTCATCGGTATTTTCCTCTATTTGGTTGATGACATCGGAATGAGTGTCGTTTAGACGGGGACTGAGCAGCCAAGCTGACGGATTGGCGAAAAGAGACAAGCGTAAAGTATTACTACTGTGTTGAATAGTATGAGCAGAAAGTGGCGCCGATGGGCCGAATGGTTACTTTCAGTTTTCCGGCGACACCGCCGCAAAGCAACATTAGTTCGAGCCATTGAAGACGCAGATTTCGAAGCGAACCCTCTGGACGATTGTGCCACTCGCGGCGGTCATTTTCGGCGCGATCTATTTTCTCAACATGCCCGTGGCCGAGGTGGAGAAAGTCGTTCGGGGCACGGCCATTTCGGCGGTTTACGGCACGGTGCGGATCGAGCCGGTTTTCGTTGTCCATGTGCGGGCGCAAAACAACGGGTTCATCCGGCTCGCCGACGCGGTGGCCAACGGACGCGGCGCGGTCGGGCGAGAGGTTGCCAAGAATGAGGTGCTCGCGACCATCGCCGACGAAACGACCGCCCGTCAGCTCAAACAGGCGCAGTCCGATTTGCAGGCGGCGGAAGAACAGGCCCGGTTGGAATTGCCCTCCTCCGAGCCGCTCAAGATCGCGGAAGGGAACGTGCAACGGCTGGAAAAGCTGACCTCTCTGAGCAATATCCCGGCGGTCGACTACGAGAAGGCGAAGAGCGAAGCGAAACGTCTGCGCGACTTGCTCGAAACAGAAAAGATCGAGCGCCAGCGCAACCTCGATTCGCTGCGCGAGGCGGTGAAGAAAGCGGAGACCCTGACGAGCCGCCTCGAAATCCGCGCGCCGATGGACGGCATTCTCTCCGACATCAAAGCGATCGACGGCGAGTTCGTGAGCGACGGCAACGAGTTGCTGACCGTTTCGTCACGAAAAAATTACGTGCGCGGCGAAGTGAACGAAGAAGACATCGGCGAAGTGAAAGTCGGCATGAAAGCGATCCTGCAAATGTACGCCTATCGGACCCGGCAGTTTAACGCCACCGTCACCTCGATCGTTCCTGCGGCCGATCCCGAGACCCAGCGCTACACAGTGCTCCTCGACCTGGAGAATCCGCCCGAGAATCTGCTCGCCGGGATGACGGGCGAAATGAACATCATCACCGGCCGGCACGCGGACAAGGTCCTCATCCCGACGCGCGCCCTGCTTGTCGACCAGGTCTGGCAGGTCAAACACGGGGTCGTGGAAAAGCGCACGGTCAAGGTCGGATATCGCACGCTCGAGTTTTCCGAGGTGCTCGAGGGCCTGAAAGAAGGCGATCACGTGGTCGTCTCCGACCAGGACAAACTGCGCTCCGGCCAATTGGTCAGGCAGCGGATGATTAAAAGTGTGCGGCAGGAAAAGCCCCAGTGACGCCGACGTTCTACATCGCGTTGCGTTTCCTTTTCCATCGCAAACGCGCCTTCATTCTCAGCCTCTGCGGGGTGGTGTTTGGGGTCGCGATTTTCATTTGCACCCAGGCCCAGACCCAGGGTTTCACGAAAAATTTTATCGATGCCACTCTCGGGAGCAGTGGCGCCATCATGCTGCGCGGGCAATTCAGTCCGCGCTACGGCAACCTCTACGTCGCGCCGAAGAACGCCAACGTGGCCGCGGCCCGCCGCCGCTATTTCGAGGGGATCACCAACGCCTCCGAGATCATGCGCATCAGCCGGCGCTTTCCCAATGTCGTCGCCTGCGCGCCGGTCCTGCGCGGGACGCTGACGGCGCGGGCCGAATTTGAGACCGCCACGGTCGATCTCTTCGGGATCGATCCCGCAGCTTCATTTGCGCACGACCGATATCGGCCGGCAGATCATCGCCGGGAAGTTTGACGATTTTCGCAACAATCCCAGTTCGTTGATTGTCGGTTCGCGCCTGGCCGAAGCGCTCGGGGTGAAAGTGGGCGACCCGGTGCAACTGCTCTCGCCTAACGGCGAGTATTGGCGCTTCACCGTCGCCGCCATTGCCCGCGGCGGGGTCGGGTCGGTCGATTCGACCCGCATCTATTGTCAGTCGAAAATCGCCCAGCGCCTTTTGCACAAGCCCTACCCGGCGACCATGATTCTCTACAAATTGCGCGATCCGGATGCCGCGCCGGAGCTGGCGGAGCATTTCGAGCAGCTCTTTCAACACGAAGCGCGCAGTTGGCAGGAGCGCGAGGAATCGAATCTGCAACTGCTTCTGACCTTGCGCGTCTCCACCGGGATTACGGTTTCCCTGATCATTCTGCTCGCCGGCTTCGGCATTTTTAATGTCCTCACCATGACGGTGCTCTCGAAGGTCAAGGAGATCGCGATCCTGCGCTCGATGGGTTACCGCCGGCGCGACATCAACGCGATTTTTCTCTGGCAAGGAGCGCTCATCGCGGCGCTCGGCTCGCTCATCGGCTGCCTCATCGGTGGGCTTTCGGTTATCGGGGTTTCCCACATTCCGCTGCGTGTGCGCGGCATTCTTTACGCCGATTATTTTCCGGTTGCTTCCAACTGGCACCATTATTTGTGGGCCATCATCATCGCCGCGATCGCGGTTGCGATCGCCAGCTGGGTGCCGGCGCATCGCGCCGCCCAACTTCTGCCTGTTACGACCCTGCGCGGTTCGAGCGTATGACGAACGAAGTCTGCCTCCGCTGCGAAGGGATCGAGCGTTATCTCGGCGAAGACGAGGAACGCGTTCACGCGCTCCGTGGCATTTCTCTCACGCTGGAGGCGGGAACGGTCCATGCCGTGGTCGGCCCGTCCGGCTGCGGCAAGAGCACGCTCCTTTATATTCTCGGCCTGCTCGATCATCCCGACCGCGGCCAGGTCACGATCGAGTCAGAAGTCGTCTCGCATCTGCCCGACGACGCACTCTCGCAGAAGCGGAACGAATTGCTCGGTTTCATCTTTCAATTCCACTTTTTGATGGAGGATTTTACCGCCCAGGAAAACGTCATGATCCCGATGCGGCGGCTCGCGCGCCTAACGGAAAGCGAAATGCGCGAACGCGCCGCGGAACTGCTCGAGGCGGTAGGTCTGGGCGACAAAGCCACCCGCCCAAGCCGGCATCTTTCCGGCGGCGAACAGCAGCGCGTGGCGATCGCGCGCGCGCTGGCCAACGATCCGCGCGTCATCCTGGCCGACGAGCCGACCGGCAACCTCGACACCAAGAATTCGACGCGGGCCTTCGAGCTGTTGCAGGACGTCGTCGTCCGCGGCGGGAAAGCGCTCCTCCTCGTCACGCACAATCCCGCGATCGCGCGGGTCTGCGATTGGATCCACGAGATGCAGGACGGACGAATTGTCTCGACCCATCCGCGGGGCCGCGTTGCCATCGTCTCGTGAACGCAGTGACGTCCACCGCGATTTCCGCCGGCTGGCTCGACTGAGTCTCGCGCCACCGGGCCGGATCGGACCGGCTCCGAGTTGAAGCGTGGGATGTTCTTCAACACCATCGCGCTCCTCGCCTCGAATTTCCGCGGCGTCTTCACCTTCCTCATCGCGCGATTGTTAGGCGCGGCCGCCCTCGGCACCTTCCTCGTCGCGTGGGCGACGACCGATGTGCTGAGCAAGATCGGGATGTTCGGCCTCGACAACAGCATCATCGCTTTCATCGCTCGCTCCGAGGCGGCGGGGGAGCATGCTCGCAGCCGGGCGCTCTTTCATCTCGCGGTTCTGCTCGCCGTTGGGCAAAGCACGATTGTCGCGGCGCTCGCGATTCTGGTCGTCCAGTTCGCCGGCAGCCGGCTGGGCCTCGATCCGCAGATGGCCGGCGTCCTTTCCGTCCTGCTTTGCGCGATGCCCGGGGTAATTTTATATCGGATCTGCACCGCGATCTCGCGCGGGATGAAGGTGATGAAGCACGACATCTTCTCGCGCGGCCTAACGGAACCGACCGTGACCACGCTGGCTTTTCTCGCGGTGATCGCGCTGGGCTGGAACACATTTGGCGCGGCCATCGCCGCCATCATCGGGACCGGCGCATCCGGGATTGTCGCACTCATTCTTGCCTCCTCGCTCTTCCGCTCCGCACCGTCGGCTCGCGGTGTGATTTCCTACCGCGCGGAAGCGCGCCGTTTGCTCAGCTATTCGGCCTCGATCAGCGGTTACGATTTGCTCAACGCGCTTATCGTTAGGGTGGATGTCATCATGCTTGGCTGTTTCATCGGGCACGCGCCCGGCGTGACGCTGCCCGCGGTTGGCATCTATGGCGCGGTCGTCGAAGTCGGGAGCGGTTTGCGCAAGGTGAATCAGGCTTTCACTCCGATCTTCGCGCCGTTGGTCGCGGGCATGACGGCGCAGGGCGAACAGGAACACGCCGCCGCGACCTTCTCGCGCGTTGCGCAGTGGATGCTCTGGATTCTTCTGCCTTTGCTCGCGGTCATGGCACTGGCCGGTTCGCTCATCCTCAGCATCTACGGGCCCGCGTTTCGCCAGGGCGCGCATCTGGCTCGACATCGTCGCTCTGGCCTGCGGCACAAACTGCTTTGTCGGACTCGCCGAGACGGTCATCATGGTGCAACGGCCGCGGCTCAATCTGCTCAACTCGGCGATCACGGCGGTGGTTGCGGTGATTGCAAATTTTTGGCTGATCAAGTCGTTTGGCGTGATCGGAGCGGCCTTCGGAATTCTCCTGCCGTACGTGCTCCTCGGCATTTTGCGGCATCGCACTCTGCACCTCGTTTTCGGTTGGGAAAGACCGTGGAGCAACGTCGCGCCACCCTTCGTGGCCGCAGCGATCGCGGCCGTGCCCGCAATTGGTTGCCGCCTTCTCCTCCACGGAATCGTGAGTGAAATCTTGTCGGCCGCGGTTTTCCTCCTTCTCTTTGGGCTGCAATGGTGGCGCCACTTGCGAGCAACACAGAAGACAGCTCGATGAAGCGAATTTTTCTGACGGGTGCGAGTTCGGGGATTGGGTTGGCGATCGCAACCGCCCTGAGCGCGAATGGTCATGAAGTCTGGGGAACGGCGCGCAAGATCGAGCGGATCCCCAAGCTTCCCGGAATGCGCCGTGTTGCGCTCGATTTGTCGGATCGCGCTTCGTTAGGGGAAATCTTTCGGGCCGCGTTGCACGAAGCGGAGCAGTTCGATGTCGTGATTAACAACGCCGGGAGCGGCTACTTCGGGCCGGCGGAAGGCCTGTCGCGCGAAGAACTGGCGCGGCACTTCCAGGTTTTGGTTCTCGGTCAGATCGAACTGATGCATCTGGCCCTGGAGTCGATGCGCGAACAGGAGCGCGGCCTCGTCATCAACGTCACTTCACTCGCCTCGCGTTTGCCGGTGCCTTTCATGGCGGCCTACAACGCGGCCAAAGCGGCGCTCGCCGTCTACACGATGTCGATGCAACTCGAATTGCCTAACGAAAAGGTGAGGCTGATCGATCTGCAACCGGCGGACATCAAGACCGGCTTTAACGATGCCGTGGTGAAAGGACAATCGAGCGATCCGCGGGTGAACAAGACCTGGCAGACGACGGATCAGAATATGAAAGCGGCGCCCCCGCCGGATCTCGTCGCGCGGCACGTTCTTAAGCTGATTGAACAACCGAATCCGCCGCCGCGCATTACGGTCGGCGGCTTTTTCCAGGCCGGAGTCGCGCCGCTTATTTTTCGGTTTCTCCCGCAGCGAATCAGGCTCTGGGGTTTGCGACGCTATTATGGGATTTGATCGATGCGCGAAATAACCGACGCAGTCGTGCTCATGGCCGGGACCGGATCGCGACTGCGCGCCTCGGGTGAGACTTTGCCAAAGCCGCTCGTCGCCGATTTCCGGACGCCCGCTTATTTCCTACATCGTCGAAGCGCTGCAGAAAGTCGGCGTGCGAAACCTCCACGTCGTGGTCGGCGCCGATGGCGACGAGTCTCGCGGCCGCGCTGCGGCCCCTGATTCCGCCGGCGATGCGTCTGCATGCGATTCCAAATCCGGACTGGCAAAAACAGAACGGCATCTCCGTCCTTTGCGCGGCAGGGAAGGTGAAGGAGCCGTTCTTCCTCGCGATGGGTGATCATCTTTTCGATGGCTTCGATTCTGGATCGCGTCGTGGAGCAGGGGAATCCGAGCGAGCTCAATCTGGCCGTCGATCACAAGATCAAAGCAATCTTCGATCTGGATGACGCGATGAAAGTGCAGACCAACGGCGATCGGGTTGTCGCCATTGGCAAGAATCTCGCGACCTACGACGCGATCGATACCGGCATCTTTCTTTGCCCTAACGAACTCTTCGATTATCTGCGACGGGTTCGCCGCGACGGCGATTGCAGCCTGGCGGACGGTGTTCGCCTCATGGCCGAAGAGAGGAAGGTGCGCGCCATCGATATCGGCGACGCCTGGTGGCAGGATGTGGATACGTCGGAAATGTATGCGCATGCCGAAGCACATTTCCGCGAAGTCGCTCAACCTCAGGTAGCGACGGATTGTCTGGTCATCGCCGGCGATTCGTGCCACCCGGATTTTCCGCGGAGTAGTGGGGGACCGGTTAACCCTGCGGTCCGTCTGCCGCGTGCAGGGTGGACATTTTGGATCGGTCGATTAAACGCGCTTCGTAGACTGCGCCACCTTTTCAAAAACCTGCTCGACGGTGATGGCCTGCATGCAGAGATTGTCGCGACAAACCGATTGCCGGTTGTTGTAGGCATTCACGCAGGGGCTGCACGCGATCCCAGCCCAAAGCACACTGGTGTTGGGCGAGCGGGCGGCGAAGAGCGCGGGCGTTTCCGGCCCGAACAAGGTCACGACGTGAATCGGCGTCATCGATGCGAAATGCGCGGGACCGCTGTCGTTCGTCACCAGGATCTCGCTGCGCGCGTAAAGCACGAGCAATTGCCGGAGCGTGGTTTTTCCGGCCAGGGCGAGCACGCGGTTGGAACCGACATCGCGTGCCAGCCCATTGATCGCGGCGCTTTCCGCCGGGGCGCCGGTAAAGGCAATGAAGAGATCGGGGAAACGTTCGAGTAACCGTTGCGCGAGCTCGACATAACGGAGCGCCGGCCAGAGCCGCAGCGGCAGCAAATCGCTGGCGTTCGGATTCAAGCAGAATGAGGGGCGCCGAACCGAGCCGCGGATTTTCCCGTTGCAGAAGTTCTTCGACTTCCGCGATCTCGTTAGGCCGAACCCGAAAGGCCGGATAATCTCTGCTCGGCCGAAGGCGTAAAGTCGAACGTCGGGAGCAGATTCGGATCGCGTGTCAGGGCTTCCACCATCGTCTCGAATATCTGGCTGGTGTGCAGATGAGAATTATACAAAAGACGATGCGTCATGAGATCGCCGCGATACGGTCCATCACCAAAAAAAGTGTGAAAACCGACGCGCGATCGCGCGCCCGTCAGGAACGTCAAGCAAGGCGGAAAAGCGAGTAAAGAATTCCATGTCCACCGCGGAATCGATCCCGATTCTGCGAGCGCGCAGAATCGCCCGCAGCGCCCCGCGGCCGAGGGCGAACGGACTCTGCGTTGGGATCGTGATCACATTTTCCTCGGGAATGACTTCCATCGCGTCGAGGATGAAGCGGTTGTCCTCGAAGACGACGAAGTAAACGTTCTCGCGTCCGACCAGTTCGGTCGCGCGGCGGATAGCGGGATAAGCCAGAACGGTCGAGCCCTGCTCCGCGAATTTGATGAACAGAATTTTGCCTGGCTGGCGTGCGGTGGGCGGACGCGCGTTCGACGATTTTTCTAAAAAGAGTCAGAAGGAAACAGAGCGGAACTCCGATCCATCGATCTGTGTGCTGCAAAGTTGCGATGCCGACAGGGAGATTCATTCCGAAGAGAGAGGCTACTCGCTGCGATTGCTTTCCGCTCCTGCGCTTTTCTCCAACGCGCTGTGGGTGCCGTTCATCCGATAGATCACTCCCTCGGCGGTCCGCGCAACCGGGTGATAACGCTCCGCCAGCAGGCGAGCGAGAATCGGAAAATCGCGCACCGGATAGTGCGCGTTCTTCGCTGGAACCTGGACATCGACGACGTAGGCCGGCGGATGCTTCGCAAAATCCTCTTCGAGGTGCGTTCCAGGCGCCCGGCACGATCCACTTGCGGGTATCGATATGGGAGATGCTCTGCGCGCTCCACCCGAAGACGTAGCCGGTAAGCGGAAATGTCACGACATAAGCGACAGGCCGGCCGGCGCCGCGCCTCGAGATAAATTCTCGGCGCCTGGCCCCAGACGAAAATCCTGTCGTTAGGCGCGGAATGTTCGAGGAGGTAGCGTCCCGTCTCCGAGGTCGCGCGTTGCGAAGCCAGCCCGACCCAATGCGAGATGGAAAACCCGACCACAGTGAGCGCGAGCCAGGCGTAGGTCACTGTCGGACGCAGCGAGCCAATGATCGGGCCGGCGTCCTGCCGGACCAAAGCGATGCGTAAAAGGGCGCGGCAAGTAGCGCGAGTGGCGGGATCAACTGGATGTAGTAATGAAAATAAAAGCGCGCGCCCGCCGCGGCGCCGATGACCGACGCCGCGACCAATCCAAGAAGCGCTGTCCGCTCGGCGCTGACGGCCGCTCCAGAGGACGTCGCCTTTCGCCAAGAGCCGCGAGCACCGCTCCAATCAAAAGAGGCAGGCAGAGTCCAATAAACGCCAGGCTATGCAGGATGCCCTTGGTCCAAAAGACATGTGGAATCGAGTGGTCGGTGATTGTCCAGAAGTATGCCTCGCGCAGGATGCCCTTCTCGTGGAGCACGAGCGGCGACCAGGCCGAGCGCAGTGGCGAATCCGGCCGTCAGCAGCGCCGCCTGGAGGACGCTTTGCCAACGGGTCAAAGCCCGACTGCTGCGATAAGCCGGCAGCAGCAAATAAATTCCGAGCGGAACCGCGGCGATCGCCGCCGGCTGTTTGAGCAGAAATCCCGCGCCCAAAAGAAAACCGGCGAAAAAGAGTTCGGGCCGGAGGCGTGAAGAGTTGCGGCGCAAACCGATCGCCCATGCCCAAACCACGGGAAGATTCATCATCAGCTCCCCATTGAAGGCCAGATCCCGCAGCTCGCCCCAAGGTTGGAACACACTGTAGAGAAGGGCCGCGATCAGCCCGGTGGCGCGATCGAACAACCCGCGTCCGATCACATACAGACCAGCCATCGTGGCCAGCGTCCACGCGAGGGCGACGACGTGGAGCGCCTTCCAATTATATTTTCCGGCCGCTTCGACGACTGCGGCGTAGGTCCAGAAGAGCAACGGCGGCTTGCGCTCGACCGCATCGACGTAGGGTCGGCCCCCATCGACGATCACGTTTGCGACCACGGAATAAGTCTCCTCATCGTCGATCGCCTGCGGATGCTGCAGCGCCGGAAGCCGGGTCACTATCGTGAGGAGGACGATCCCGAGCACCGCCCACCAAAATTGTCGATCGCTAAGTGCCACTACCGTTTGCCTGCGTCCCTTCTGTGCCAGGCACGCCAGTTGTCGAGCTGGCTGGCGGAACGCGCGCAGCCGAGAGTGCAGGTTTTGTTGCACGATTTGTAGGCGTGAAACTGTTCGCGCAGATCTTCGACGCGTGTAGTCTGCCAGGGGCTTCGACCAGACGGTGCGGGTTTGGGAGCACCAGTTCACGTTTCCGAATTCGTCGATGTAAAGGTAACGGCTCCCGGCCCGGCATTTGAACGGCGCGGAGCCATCGCGCACCAGCCGTTTGCGATAGCTCGAAAAATCCATCCAGTTTTTCGGCAGCGTGTCGACGATGCGCTGAAACGCTTTCACTTCTTCGGGCTTCAATTTGAGCTGGCCCTTTTCGTCGTGCACGAGCAGGACGCGCGGAGTGAATCCAAGCTCGCGCGCAAAGGCCACCACTTCCTCCGCTTCGTTAGGCGGAGCCGCGCCGATCACGCCACTGACCGTCACCCGAAAACGCGCGTGATCGCGGAGGGCGAGCAGGCGCTTCTTCAGATTATCGAGCACCTTCTCGGTTGTCTCATTGCGTCGCACGCCATCGATTGAGATTTGCATCTCCTGCAGCCCGGCTTCGTTTAACGCTCTTCGATCAATTCCGGTCGGAGGAAAAATCCATTTGTGATCATGCCGGTGCGGAGAAAACGAAGCTCGCGGCATTTCCGAATCAGGAGCGGAAGATCGGGATGCAAGGTCGGTTCGCCGCCGGTGAGTGAAATGCCGAAGGTGCCGAGCTCTCTTCAGTTTTTCGAGACGCTTTTCGAGCACGCTCGAACGGCACCGGATCGCTCGTCTTGTCGAACTCCGAGCAGTATCCGCATGACAAGTTGCAGCGCCGAATCACGACCATCTGCGCAAGAAAAGGGCTGTAGCGGAAACGGGAAAAGATGTTTGGCGACATGGGCGCGCTTCCGCGTGAGAACCACGCGGCTTTAACACGAACTCTGGTGCCCGGACAAGAAGAGCGAGGCTTGCCAAGGCGCTCGCGATTGTTCAGGAAACTGCGGTGCGTCATCGAATGTATCATCCTCGCCGACAGCCCGGGCGCGCTCGTGCGAGCTTTGCGGCATTTCTCTGCTCGAACGTCTCCTGCGCACCCTGCAGCGTCTCGGCCTAACGAATGCGATCGTTCTTTCCGCCACGCCGGATCTTCTCGCGCAACAGCTCGCAAATCCTTCGCCGCATCGCGCGAAAGTTGCGATCGACCTGCGCCCTCGCGCCAATGGTCCGGTCGCGGTCAGGCAGATTGCGGAAGCCTGGCCTAACGACGCCAGCCAAGTTCTCGTTATTTCGAGGCGAGGCCGTGTTCGATCCCCGGCTGCTCCAACTTCTCGACGACCAGAACTCGCCGCCGCATTGGTTGATTCAGCGCCGCCGTCTAATCTTCAGGCTCTTGTTGCGTCGCGCCTGCAACAACGCTTCGCGGCCGCCTCTGTGGCGCGTCACTTCTGTCGAATGAATGGGTGCAATCCCGCTGCCGGCCTCACTCGATGAGGCGCTTCGCGAAGGGATCGAGGCGGGCGAAATAGACGCGCTCGATATCGCTTCCTGCGACCCGTATCTGGCCTCTGGCCGTCGCGAGCTGCGTCCGTACTGGTTTCCGTTCCGACGGCCGACCAGCGAGCAATCGCGCAAGACGTGCTCCTCGATGCCGCGCAAAAGGGATCGCTTGATTTTCCGGCGATGGTTCACGCTCCGATCGAAAACTTTCTCGTCTCGCATCTCTGCAAGACAACGATCACGCCTAATCAGCTAACCGCTCTTGACCAATATCGTCGCCTGGGGAGCGACCGTTCTTTTTGCCACCGGGACATCTTGGCCGCGGGAACGATCCTCGCGCTCGCAGTCGGCATCCTCGACGGCCTCGATGGCAAGCAGGCCCGGTTGAAAGTCGAGACCTCAAAGATGGGAAAGCTCGAACATTGGTTTGACGCGCTCTTCGAAATTTCCTGGTGGATCGCGCTGGCCTATTACCTCCAAAGCTCCGGATGGCCTTCCCGGTGCTTTCGGTTATCTTGCGCTCTTGTTGTGTGCGGAGGGGGTCGCCGGATTGGCCAAATGGAGTGTGCTTCGCCGTTTCGGTCGGCTGATTGACGAAATAGGCGATTTCGATCGCATCGTTAGGCTATTTGGTGGTCGGCGAAATATTTATGTCTGGATTTTCGCTCTCGGTGTTTTGTTCCAAACTCCGGTCCAAGCCTTCAAACTCATGGCCTGGTGGGGAGCCATCACGGCTGCGATTCAGGTGCCACGCGCAGCATCTATTTTGTGGTGCGTCGCCGCAAGCAAACGGATGAGTCCGAACGCTCGCGCCGAAGCTTGATTGCTTGACGACGTCGCTGCGCGAGGCGATAAGGAACCAGCAATGATCAACTTCCAGCAGGCCCTTCGGGTTTTCGATAGCAAGCCCTGGGTCGCGCACCTCTACGTGACGGAGCAGTGCAATCTGGATTGCCATTACTGCAACGAGTACGACAACTCGATTCCGCATCCGGCAGTGGCTGATCTGAGGAAGTGGATGGATCACATCCGCGCTCTCGGCGTGGCCCGGATCGGTTTTCAGGGAGGCGAACCGCTTAAGCATCCCGAGATTGCCGAGCTGGTTCGTTATGCAAAGTCGATCGGCTTTTGCCAGGTGAGCATGTCGACGAACGGATTTCTCCTCACCCGCGAGCTGCTCGCCGACCTGGAAGAAGCGGGGCTCGACAAACTGCAAATTTCCGTCGATCGGATGACGCCGATCGCGAGCACCCGCAAGTCGATGAAGTCGATCCTGCACAAGCTCGATTGGTTCAAGGATTCAAAAGTCAGGCTGCATGTCAGCGGCGTGCTGTTCAAAGAGACGCTCGATGAAATGGGGCAGGTGATCGATACCTGCCTCGACCTGGGCATTCCGGTTCATGCCCGCGTCATCCACGACGATCTCGTGCACGACCGCGCCCTGCGCGATCCGAATGCAAACGAGCCGCTTCTTCGCTTTCTTGAAAAGCAGGAAAAACTGAAACGCGGCGGGGAGAAGATTCACACGAGCTGGAATCTTTTTGCTTATGAAAAGAAGATGCTGCGCCAGGAACCGTCCGATTGGACCTGTATCGCGGGTTACAAATACTTCTTTGTCTCCTCGCGCGGCAAATTCTGGCTCTGCAGTCAGGTGCGAACCGAGAGGGACATTCTCGAGATCACGCGAGAGGATCTGCTGAGCTATAACAAGAAGAAAAGCTGCCAGGCTGGGTGCGGAGTTTATTGCACGGCGGAAGCTTCGCTGGCCGTGAGCCATCCGTTGCGATACGGCGCCCGGGAGGTGGCGGGGATGGTTGGAAGTCGCGTCTCCAGAATGCAGGGCGGCGGAGCCCGCCGCATTCGAGATTTCGCGACGGCGTTGTAGACGCTTCGCTCTGCGAAGCGCGGGGGAAAGTGTTCGCCGGCAGCGAAGCCCTTTCCGTGGAGCGGAGCTTACGGCCGCGCCTCCCAGAGGGAGGCGTCTACAAAGGCCGCCGGTAAATTCGGTAGGTCTTGTATTTCTCGGCGCCGATCGCGCTGAGGAAACGATTGATGAGATGATTGTTCTCCAGGGTCATGCTGAGCTCGCCGGTGAACCCGCGCTTGATCATGGCGTCTTCGATGATGCGGAGGACGAGCATTTCAGCAATCCCGCCGCGGCGATACTTTGGCTTCACCCCGAGCGCGATCAGGCGTGCCGTCCGGATGCGGCCTTTGTGATAAAGCAGTTTCGTTAGGCCAATCGGGATTCCGAAAGTCGTTAGGCGGCCATTGATCTTCTTGAATGCCACGTTGATGTCCGGCACACAGAGAATAAAGCCGACTGGCTCGTTGCCGACTTCCGCGATGAGGGTGAACTCCGGCACAACGAGCTGTTTCAGCTCCTTCGCCATGAACTCGAATTCTTTCTCGGTAAAGGGAACGAAGCCCCAGTTCTCCTGCCAGGCTTCGTTGTAAATTTCGCGAATACGCCCGGCTTCGACCTGAAAGTTTTTCAAGTCGCCCTGACGAATCCTGGCGGGATGACGCTTTTTCAGTGAAGCCGCCAGGCGCCGCAAACGCTTCGCGGCGCGCGCCGGCTCGGAAAACCACCAGGCGTAGAAATCGATCACTTTGGTAAAGCCGAAGTCCTTCGACGAGCGACTCGTAGTAGGGCGGATTGTGCGCGGTCAAAAGAGTCGGTGGAAACTGGAATCCATCGACGAGCAAGCCGCAGACATAATTGGTCGAGTAATCGATCGGCCCCATGATCTCGTCGCGGCCCTTGTCGCGGAGCCATTGCGTCGCAGCCTCGAAAAGCGCCGACGCGACCGCGGGGTCATTTACGCATTCGAAAAGACCGAAGCAACCGACGTTGGATTTGTGAAACGAATTGTAGTTCGGATCGTCGCTCGCCATGATCCGCCCGACAATTTTTCGCTCTCGCCAGGCGAGGAAAAGCGCGGCGTCGCCGTGCTCGAAAAAGGGATGCTTCGTCCGGTTGAGAAATTCTTTTCGCTCGAGCAACAGTGGCGGCACCCAGGCGGGATCATCCCGATAGATTTCCCACGGAAATTTGATGAAGGCGTCGCGTTCCGCGCGGGAAGCGACCTGGGTGACTTTGATCAAACTTCGCTCGACGGTCAGCTCAGAGCTCGACGCGAGCCCCGGTTGTTTCAGCCGCTTCGGTTCTTTCCGCTTTGGTCCCGAAGACATGATCCCAAAGCGGAGAAGTCACGCCGTAACCGACCTGATCATCCTGGTAGTGGTGGCGCATGTGATATTTCTTCAGCCAGAGCCAGACGCCGCGTTTCATCGCAAAATGATGGGTCGCGTAGTGCAGCATGTCGTAGAAAAGGTAGCCGGCGAGCAGGCCGGCAAACACCGCCGGGGCGAAGCGGCCGAAAAGGAAAACAAAAAGTCCGTAGAAAATAATCGCGAGCGGGATGCTCACGGCGGGCGGCATGACCAGCCGGCTGGCGTCGTTTGGGTAATCGTGGTGCACGCCATGGAGCATGAAGTGGAGGAACTGGCCCCATTTGCTTTTCGGTTCGTAATGAAAAACCCAGCGATGCATCGTGTATTCGACGAAGCTCCAGATCAGAATGCCGGCGGCGAACAGCCCGGCCACGGCGCCCAGTGGCAACCCGCGCGGCCCGGCCGCGAAGTAAAGCATGTAACTCATCAGCGGCACGTAGATGACGAGCGGAGTCGCCGGATGCACATGAGAAAAGAACTCCATGAAATCGCTCTCGAACATGCGGACCGATTCGTTCTTGTTGGAGACGTAGCGCTGCGGCATTCGCGATATCATGCTTGATTTCCGGGATTCAATCAACGGTGGGTCGCTGAAAAAAATCTGGCTTAGCTCGAGAAGATTCATCACTGGCGTCGTTAGGCGAGGTTTTCGATCTCAGGAAGAAAGAGGCGGCAAAGCTGGTTTTGGCGAATGAGAGCATATGCCAAAACCAGATTCAGAGACCGTCACCTCCATGAGGAAATACCAAGCCGGGTGATCCAGGATCAGAACCAGAAACAGGATCAAGCATGCGGGTATTCGTCATCAGCAGCCCGATCCACTTAAAGAGCGGCCGGGCCACGGAGCGATAGCGGGCTTGCAGCGCCTCCGGGACAGCGGAAGGAAAAGCCTGCCAGGCCGCAGCGCGCAGCCGCATCAGGTTGGGCGAAAACTTTTCCTGGCCGAGGGTGAAATTGAGATAAATGCGAAGCAGAAACTTCTGCCAGGGCTCGCGCCGCCAGAGGAGTTGCTCGTATTCGGCCCGGAGCCTGACCGATGAATCCACCTCGGCACGAGAGCGACCGGCGACAAAAAACAGATAGGCGTTGCGGGAGTAATCGGCGAACCCGCCCTGCACGGCGTGACTCAGGCCGGCGGCCAGGGCCAGCAGCCAGATTGCCGGAGAAGCGCCCGCGGCGAGACAGCGCAGAACGAGATGCAGGTAAATTCCCAAAAAGACGATGTGATCCGAAATGCTATCGAGGATACGGCCGGTGCGACTTCCTTTATTCGTTAGGCGAGCAAGCTGTCCGTCCGCATTATCCAAGGCATTGGAGATGATATGCAAGGCCATCCCGAGAACGATTCAGGCGCAGGTCGCGATAGTAGTAAAGGTGCCCGGCCGCGAGCCCGGAGATTCCGCTGAGAAGCGTCACGCCGGTTGGAGCCATGCCCAGCCGGGCGAAAAAACGGGCCAGAGCAAAGCCGACCCGCCGATAAAAATAAATGTCGAGGAGCCCTTCGACGTCGCGATACTTGTAGGTGCCCTCGATGGCTGCTGGCATGGGCGAGGGCGAGAGTCAGAGGAGACTAACTTTGAGAGGCCAACTCCGGCAACGCGGCTTCGCGGGGATTCTCAACGTTTGGCTGCCATCTCGCGATCTCGCGTCCGCTCGACCCGGGAGAACAAGGTGTATTCCGGATCGAAAATGAACTGGAAGAGGAGGCCGCTCCAGGAGCGGTGACATTTCAAGGTGTCGTAATACTCCGGAGCGAGCGCGCGCAGCCTGGGCAGATTATTCCAGGGGATGGTCGGGAAATCGTGATGCTCGTTGTGGTAACCCATGTTCAGGCAGATGCGATTGATCGGCCCGTAGTAACTGTAGGTCTCCTGTTCGGGATCGTTCGTATAATGCTCCTGAATCCAGCGCGCGCCGACCGGGTGCAAGCCGATGGAAAACGCAAAGGAACAGAGCAGATAAAATAAGCCCGCCCAGCCGCAGAAGCGCACGATGGCCACGTCATAGGCGAGACAGCAGATGAGGTTAAGGAAAATCCAGCGGTTCCACATCCGAAGAGCTTTGATCCGCGGTGGCCGGGTCAACTGCATGATCGGAAAGAGCAGAAGCCAAAGCGCCTTGGCGTACCACCGGTTCCCAACCAGTTCGGCCTCCCAATGATTGGCCAGGTCGGCGTCGTACTCGTAATCGCCCTGGTGGGAGTGGTGCTTGAGATGATAGATGCCAAACCCCATCGCACCGGGCAGGAGGTTCGGCAGATCGGCGAAAATCGCGATCATCTTGTTCCAGCTCTTACTCGGCAGGATGAGATTATGGATGGCGTCGTGGATCAGCACATACATGGAATGATTGGCGAAAGCGCCCACGCCGTATGCGACCAGCAGACTCAGCCACCAATAACCGAAGCCCAGCTTTCCAAAAACAAACGCCAGCGCGGTTTGCAGACTAACGACGCCGAGAGCGATCAGCAGCGTCCAGGGATTGCGACCCATGAGTTGGCGAACTTCCGGATGCGCTTTGATGATAGCGCGCGCCCGGCCGGTATGGGGATGACCCAGGTCCGAGTGAAAGAAAGAGTGTTGCACGGAGAAAATTACCGCCGGTCTACCCCTTAGGCGTTCTGTGCGATCAAACTTGGCACGAGCGTGTCCGCGAGAATGTTGAGCGCTTCGTCGAGGTCGGCCCGGGTGTGTTGCGCGGTGACACAGGCGCGGAAGCAAATTCTATCCTGCGGGACCGCCGGATAATCGACCGGCGCGACCCACAACCCGCGACTGCGCAGTTCGTGTCCGAAGCGATACATGCGTTCGCGGTCGCCGATCACGATCGGCATCACGTAGGTGGTTGAACTTCCGGTATCGATCCCGAGGGTGTTGAGTTGCTGGTGGAAATAATCGGCGTTTTCCCAGAGTTGCCGGCGCAGTTGCGGCTGGCTCGCGCCGATCTCGAGCGCTTTCAAGAATCCCGGCCACGACGACAGGAGGAAGGGCGCAGGAGTAGACATACGGATGCGCGTAGAAACGCAGGTATTGCAGCGTCTCGCGCGAGCCCGCGACGAAGCCGCCAAGCGAGCCGAACGCTTTTGAAAAGGTGCCATAGGTGAGCGGAACGCGATCCTCGACTCCGAACTTTTCCGCCGCCCCGCGGCCGTGCTCACCGCAGGCGAGAATGGAATGCGCTTCATCGATGAAGACGCTCGCGCCATGCGATTCGGCGACGGTGATCAACTCCTCGAGATTCCCAAAGTCGCCGTCCATCGAGTAGATTCCTTCGATGACGACGAGTTGACGCTTTCCCTTTGCCTCGGCTGAGCGACGCATCGAGCGACTTCGGATCGTTGTGCTCGAATTTTTCTGATCGACAGCGTGAGAGCGTCGCGCCATCGCGCAAACTGAGATGGGAGCGGTTGTCGAGCACGGCGACATCGGTCTTGCGGAGCAGACCGGAGATTGTTCCGAGCGCGCCGCCGAATCCGCTGTTGAAAAGCATCGCGTCTTCCCGGCCGAGGAACTGCGCGATCTTGCGCTCCAGTTCACGGTGAAGATCGGTCATGCCGGAAAGCATGGGCGAACCGCAGGCACCGAGGCCGTGGGTTGTCAGAGCATCGTGGGCCGCGGCGATTACTTCGGGATGATTGGCCAGCCCGAGATAATTGTAGGAGCAGAGATTGATGACCGAGCGCGGTTTCCCGTTGTAGGTGATGGTTGTGCGCGCCTCGGCAGAAGAGAGCAATTCCGGCTCGTAAAGTTCGGCCGCCCACGCGCCGGCTTGCATCCACCTCGTGAAACTCGGCGGCGCCTGGAGCGGATCCCTTCCTTCGCTCGCGAGGAAATTACTCAGACTTAACTCGGCTGGATTCTTGTCCATAAAAAAACCGCACCTAACGAGAGTCGGGCGCGGCTGAAATCGAGCAGAAAACGTCTCCGGACCGTTCTGCTGCTCGGCGATTAGTTGATTGATAAGGTTGTGCATCCTTTGGGGTCTTCGCGGACGCGCTAAGTTCCGACCTGACGGGCAGTTCAGAAGCGCGCGCCGGGAATTTCCATTCGGGGCGGCAATGTTAACGCGCCACACAAATGTGACAAGCACTTTAATTTTAGCCCGAGGGACCGGACCGAGGTTCGCTCGTCGCGGAGGCGCTCCTCGAGCCCGAGCGCCCGCCAAGAAGGCTTCCGAAAAAATCCCGCAGCGCCGCCAGGGCGTAAGCACTCGTCAGGGCAAAAACAAAATAAGCACCCCAGAGGCGCGTCCCGCCCTCCGTGATCGCGTAGATGAACCAGATCGTTCCCGGCGCAAAGCAGAAGCTCGAGCAGGTAAAAAAGCCACGCGCGTCGCTTTCCGCGGACCCGCGGCCGGCGAGTGCGAGACCCAGGGGCCAGGCGAAAGCAATCAAAGTCAAAACGCCGTTGAGCGACGGATCGATGCGGGTCGCCCCGTAGTCGTAATCGGTCTGGGCATCGCTGCGCGGGAAGATTTTCTGCCAACCTGTCTTTGGCGGGCGGCGGCAGCGCATTCGCCTTGCCGCCGCGCGAACATTGACTAAGCGGAACGAAAAGCGCGGCGAGCATGAGAACGCCCAGCGTCAGTTTGAGTTTGTGCACCCGGCCAGTGTTTGACCGCGCGCCTGATTCACAAGGAGAAAGATTCGCGCGTTATCGGATGGCGATCGAGTGATCGCCGTGTCTGTTGAACTGGCATGACGAGCGTTGCCTCCAGCCGCAGGTCGACAGAACTCGCCGATAACCTTCAGCCCTCGTAGGGCGAAGGCGGCTGTTCCAGCGCCGTCTTCAACACTTCATCAACCGTTTCAACCGGAACAAATACGATTTTTTGTTTCGCCTCCTCCGGAATATCGACAAGATCTTTTTCGTTCTGCTTCGGGATGATCACGGTCGTGATGCCGGCGCGCATCGCGGCCAGGCTTTTTTCCTTCAAGCCGCCAATCGGCAAAACCAATCCGCGCAAAGTAATCTCACCGGTCATCGCGACATCGGAGCGGACCGGCGTGTTGCTGAAAAGAGAGGCGAGGGCGGTAAACATCGCGACCCCGGCTGATGGCCCGTCCTTCGGCACCGCGCCGGCCGGAACGTGAACGTGGATGTCGCGTGTCGCGAAATTCCTCCGGCGTTGCGGTCATTTTTCCGTCGCGGCTGCGGACCAGACTAAGCGCCGCCTGCATCGATTCCTTCATCACGTTTCCGATCTGACCGGTAAGGATGATGTTGCCTTTGCCCGGATAACGCGTCGCCTCGATGTGCAGGACCTCGCCGCCGACCGGCGTGTAGGCGAGGCCGGTCACCACGCCCGGCTTGTTCGCGCTCAATTTCGTATCGTGAATGTAGCGGGCCGGGCCGAGCATTTCCGCGACCAGCTTGGGCGTCACTTTGACATGATCGGTCTTGCCGCGCGCCACCTGCGCCGCCACCCCGCGACAGACGGCGCCGATCTGCCGCTCCAATTCGCGCACCCCGGCCTCGTGGGTGTAATCGTCGATCACCCTAACGAGCGCATCTTCCTGCCATTCACATTGCTCCGGCTTGAGTCCATTTTCCTCGAGCTGTCGCCTAACGAGATAACGGCGCGCGATTTCCAGTTTCTCGCGCCCGGTGTAACCGGCGAGGGAGATAATCTCCATCCGGTCGCGCATCGGTTCCGGCACGCCTTCGATGTAGTTGGCGGTGGCGATGAAAATGATCTGCGAGAGATCGAACGGCACATCGAGGTAGCGATCGACAAAGGAAAAATTCTGCCGCGGATCGAGCACCTCGAGGAGCGCGCTCGCCGGGTCGCCGCGAAAATCGGTCCCGATCTTGTCGATCTCATCCAGCATCATGACCGGGTTGCGGGTGCCAGCGCGACGCAGTTCCTGAATAATCCTGCCCGGCATCGAACCAATGTAAGTGCGGCGATGGCCGCGGATTTCCGCTTCGTCGCGAATACCGCCGAGACTCATCCTGACGAACTTCCTTCCGAGCGCGTCCGCGATTGATTGCCCGAGACTTGTCTTGCCCACCCCGGGCGGTCCGAGGAAGCAGAGGATGGGTCCGTGTCCTTCGGGATTGAGTTTGCGGACCGCGAGATATTCGATCAGGCGCCGTTTCACTTTCTCGAGATCGTAGTGATCGCGATCGAGAATCTCCTGCGCCTTGTCGAGGTCGAGATTGTCCTCGCTCATCTTCGACCAGGGCAACTCCGCGATGGTCTCGATGTAGGTCACGATCACGGAATAATCGGGGCTGGCCTGCGGAATGAAATCGAGGCGCTTCAATTCGCGCTCCGCCTGTTTCATGACTTCTTCCGGCGGCTTCGCTTCCTCGAGCTTTTGGCGCAATTGCGCGCGTTGTTCTTCCGCGCCGGAATCGGCTTCGCCCAGCTCTTTCTGAATCGCCTTCACCTGTTCGCGCAAATAAGCGCGGCGTTGCGCATCGGAGAATTGCGACTGCACGTCCTGTTGCAGCTTCTGCTGAATCTGCGCGATCTCGAGCTGCGATGAGATGCTCGCCTGGACGGCGCGAAGACGTTTCTCGAGATCGTTCTCCTCCAGGAGCGCCTGCTTCGCTGCCACATCGATGTTCAGGTTGGGGGCGAGGAAATCCGTTAACTGTTCCGCATCTTCGAGTCCGAGGACGATGGCGCGCGCCTGTTCCGGCACATCCGGCGTGAGCTCGAGCAGCTTGGCGGCGGAATCGCGCAAGTTGCGAAAGGCGGCTTCGAACTCCTTGGTCGTCGGGCGGCGGCAGAGTGTTCAAGGACTTCGATCTCCGCGCGCAAATACGGCGCCGTCTGCGTCACTTTGCGAATCTTGAAACGCCGCAATCCCTGGGCGACGACCACGACCGTGTTGTCCGCCTGGCGCAATAATTTTATCACCAGCACCGCCGTGCCGACGTCGATAGAGATCAGCCGGGGAGGGTTCCTCTACGTTTTCGTCGCGCTGGGTGACGAGGCCGATGATTTTGTTTTGCGGCAAAGTCTCGTTGAGCAACTGGATCGATGTCGCGCGCTGAACGTTGAGCGGTGAAATTGTCCGCGGAAAAACGACCAGGCCGCGCACCGGAAGAATGGCGAGCGTTCCGGGAATCGCGGGCATTTCCTCCGGACCGCCTCTTTGCGCGGCGTCGCTCACGCCCGGAGGTGTTTCTCCCGCACTTTGCAGGACGCTAAGAGGTTCTTCGCTCATTTCTTGAAAGGCAATTCGATCCAAAGAAGTCCATTGCGCTGTTCGGCCTTCGCCCGACTCACATCCACCGGTAAAGGCAACTCCACGACGCGCTCAAACGGTCCATAATCGATTTCAAACGCGATCATCTGAACAGCGCGGCCTTCGTCATCGGCTGGCTCCGGGGCCGAGCGGGTGCCACTCAGAACGACCCGCTGCGGCTCGACCGTCAATTCCACCTCGGAACGATCGACTCCGGCGAGATCGACGCAGATGCGCAAACCTTTGTCGCACTGAAAAGCATTGATCGCGGGGCGCCAGCGATACGGCCCCATCGGGCTGAGTTGCAGGCGCCCCAGTTCATAGGTGACATCGCCGAGCGTCTGATGCAGCCAGCGCAATTTGATTCCGCGGATCGTTGTCATGAGTTCTTCAATCTAACCTACCTGCGCGATGCGTCACCTGCCCGTGTCCTGGAGGGCGATGCTCCGTCATCGCCGTGTTTGATCTGGTTGAAACTCGGCGACCGACAGGCATCGTTCTGCCAGGCAAAGCGTTCCCGGCGCTCACCACGTTGTTCGAAAATCGTATTTGACTATCCAGTAAACAATAGGATCAGTTTTGCCATGCCGAGGAAAAGCGACGCGAAAGAGCGCCTGATGAATGCGGCGATGGATTTGATTTGGGAGCATAGCTACGGCGCTACCTCGGTTGACGCGATCTGCGATAAGGCCGGCGCGAAGAAGGGCAGCTTTTATTATTTCTTCGAATCCAAATCGGAGTTGGCGGTGACGGCGTTGGAGGCGGATTGGCAACGGAAAAAGGCGCGAATGGACGAGATTTTTTCGGCGGCGGTTCCGCCGCTGGAGCGTCTCAGCGCCTATTTTAAACACGTTTACGCGGGGCAAACCAAGAGACACGGCGAGTGCGGCTCGGTCCTGGGCTGCCCCTATTGCACCCTCGGGGCGGAGATCGGAACGCAGGATCGCGCGATCGGTCAGCAAGTGCAGAAGATCCTCGATCGGAACAGCAGATACTTTGAGTCGGCGATTCGCGACGCCCACGCGCAGGGTTTGATTTTTGCGCCGGACGCGAAAGCCAAAGCGCAGATGCTGGTGGCATTTTTTCAAGGGAGCCTCGCCCAGGCGCGGATCGAAAACGATGTCAATCGCCTGCGCGGCCTGGCCGCGGGCGCGCTCGAGCTGCTCGGCGCCAAAAATCCACGGCGGCAGGATAATCGATTGAAACGACAACAAACAACAACCTGAAGGAACAAATAGATGACCAGTCAAATAAAAGGCGGAACGGAGCAGGCAGCGGTTCAGCAGTCGGGCGGTTGCCGACCGCCGGTGAATGCTCCGAAGGATTATTGTCAGAAGCTGAAGGGCGGTATCGCGCGCCTTGAGGCGGTGATCCTGCAACAATATGAAGAAGCGTTTCCAAGCGGCGGTGAGTCGATTGGTAAGGCAATCCGCGACGCAAAGGAAGCAGCGTGGTCAACCGCGTTTCCGTCGCTTTTTTTCCCGGTCCTCGCCCATCTCCGGGTGAGTGAGGTGATGCCGTTAGCCTAACAAGAAGCGAAAAAGACAAACGATTTATGACTAACAAAAAAATTGCCCTGATTACCGGTGCCAACAAAGGCATCGGGCTCGAAACGGCCCGCCAACTTGGAAAAAAGGGGATTACTGTTTTGGTTGGCGCGCGGGATTCCAGTAAAGGAAAAGCCGCGGCCGACAAGCTGCGCGAGGAAGGCATCGACGCTCACGCTTTCGAGATCGATGTAAGCGATGCGGCGAGCATCAAAGCCGCGGTCGCCAGGGTCGAGCGCGATTTCGGCCGCCTCGATATTCTCGTGAACAACGCGGGGTTGATGATCGACAATCGCGATCTCCCGGTGAGCGAGCAACCGCTCCAGAATTGGCGGCGCACCTTTGACACGAATGTCTTTGGTCTAATCGAAACGACCCAGGCCTTCCTGCCATTGCTCCGGAAAAGCGATGCCGGTCGAATCGTGAATCTGTCCAGCATTCTCGGATCGATTGAGTATCACGCGACGAAAGGGTCGCCGATTTACGACAGCAAAGAAACGCCATCCTACAATGTGTCGAAGGCCGCGGTGAACGCCTACACGGTGCAGCTCGCCCACGAACTCCAAGGCACGAAAATCAAAGTGAACGCGGCCCATCCGGGCTGGGTGAAAACCGAAATGGGTGGCGAGGAAGCTCCGATGAATATTGTGGACGGCGCCAAGACAAGTGTGGCCCTTGCCACGCTCGAGGAAGATGGACCTAACGGTGCCTACGTGCACATGAGCGAACCACTGCCATGGTAAAGACGCATCCGGATGGCGATGCCCTGTCATCGCCGAAGATCTTTTTTCAACGAGGGGAGGGGGGCTTGCTGGTGGGAAACTCGACACACGGCGACGACGGAGTGTCGTCCTCCGCCACGCTTGATGACCAACTGCTCGATTCGTATTCGCAAACCATCGCAGCGGTCGTTCGCCGGGTCGCTCCCAGCGTGGTGAACATTCGGGTTTTGAGCGGCGAACGCGGAACCGGCGGCGGCTCCGGTTTTATCCTGGCGCGTGACGGATTCATCCTGACGAACAGCCATGTTGTGCACGGAGCGCGCGAGATCGAAGTGACCTTGCGCGATGCGCGGGTTTATCCGGCGCGACTCATCGGCACCGATCCTGAAACCGATCTCGCGGTCATCCGAATTGATGCCCCTGATGTGCAGCATGTTCGTCTCGCTGATTCGTCACAAATTCAGGTCGGACAAATCGCGGTTGCGGTCGGTTCGCCGTATGGATTTCAGCAAACGGTGACGGCAGGAATCGTGAGCGCACTCGGGCGCTCGATGCGATCCGAGTCCGGCCGGCTGATGGATGAAATCATCCAGACCGACGCCGCCCTCAACCCCGGAAACTCGGGCGGGCCACTCTTGAACAGTGCGGGCGAAGTGATCGGAGTGAACACCGCCGTTATCCTGCCGGCGCAGGGCATTTGCTTCGCGATCGCGAGCAACACGGCAAGGTTTGTCGCCGGCTGGCTAATCAAGGATGGCCGGATTCGGCGCAGCTCGATCGGGGTCGCCGGGCAAAACGTGCCGCTCCATCCGCGAGTCGTGCGTTTTCACAGATTGCCTAACGACCGTGGTGTCTTGGTCATGGAAGTGGAACCGGGGAGTCCGGCGGCGATTGCCGGCCTTCGCCCTAACGACACCATCGTCGGTTTCAAGGGTCAGCCGATTGCGGCCGTCGATGACCTGCACAAACAGCTGGTCGCCGCCGAAATTGGCGTCGCCTCGCCGCTGATGTTTCTGCGCGAAACCGAGAAACTTTTTTGCATGGTCGTGCCCCGGGAATTGCCGCCGCAGGTGGCCCCGGCGCGCCCAAGAACGAATTAACCAACACGAACAAAAATGAACGAACCCATCAACATTAACGAATCCAGCTTTGAAAAAGCTGTTCTCAAATCTCCTATTCCGGTCTTGGTCGATTTCTGGGCCGCCTGGTGCGGACCCTGCAAAATGATCGCCCCGCTTCTCGACGAAATTGCGAAGGAAAATGAAGGGCGCTTTCGCGTAGCCAAGGTGAACATCGACGATGATCCGGCGCTGATGCAGCGCTTCAATGTGCGCGCTGTCCCCACGCTTCTTTTTTTCAGCGGTGGGGAATTGAAGGACCAATTAGTCGGCGGCGCGCCGAAACAGGCGATCATTGAAAAACTAAACAACCTCGCCGGAAAAGCGGCTTCCGCCTAAGGCCCGCCGTTTCAATTCAACCAAAATAACATGACCACTCAAAATCAAAACATTCCGCACCGGATCTCACCAAACGCCCGCCGCGCAGCCCGCGCATCCGTCTCGGCGGCTATGTCCTCCTGCCGCGCATGCTCGACAAAGGGCGTGCCGAAATTGCCGGCTGCAATGGCGAGTTCAACTACAACTGCCCGCTCGATCAGCGCTTCGTGGAATTTGTCGGCATTGATCCGGCGGCGCTACGCGAACAACTCGCGACCGGCAAAGGCGACGGCGAAATCCTTGCCTGGATCAATGAGACCGCGAAGCACAAACGCACGCCATGGGAAATCGAACAGTGGAGCGATCACATGCAGCGCCGCGGACCCGACAGCGACCCGGAGACGTTGCAATATTTCGCCGAAGCGATCGGCAAAATGAGCCAGACGCGCGAAGACATTAAGACCTGGGCCGACCTCCTCGATCTCGACGATTATGTGACCTTTGGCGGCCGGCCCTAACGACGAACCTCGTGCCAATGAGGGTCATCCTCCTGCTAACATGAAACGCCTCGTCGCGATCGTCATGGTTACGGTCGGCTCCCTCCTCCTCGCCGATTGCAAGAAAGCGCCGCCGACGGATGCCGCGGGACCGTTGCCAGTTAATTTTGTCACCGTCGTCGAAAAGGAGGTAAGCGAGTGGGATGAATTTACCGGAAGGCTGGAAGCAGTCGAGTCGGTGGAAATCCGGCCTCGTGTTTCCGGCTATATTACCGAAATCCACTTCGAGGCCGGAGCCATTATTAAGAAGGGCGATCTTCTCTATGTGATCGACCCGCGACCGTATCAGGCGGATTTTGATCGTGCCGCGGCGGAGTTCGATCGCACGCAGGCGGAACTGAAGCTGGCGCAAATCGAGCTGGATCGCGCCAAGGAGCTGCGAGCCAAAAATACCATTTCCGCGAGCGAGTTTGATCAGAAAGCTGCCACCTGGCAGGGCTCCTCGGCGGCGATGCGAGCTGCGGAAGCAGCGAAGAATTCGGCTGCGCTGAATCTTGAGTTTACCCAGATCAAATCGCCGATTGATGGCCGCGTGAGCGACGCGCGAATCACGTTAGGCAACCTCGTCCAACCGGGCGCAGGCCCCGATAATGTGCTGACCACAGTAGTCTCGGTCGATCCGATTTATGCCAAAATGGACGCCGACGAAAACGCACTCCTCAAGTACATCAAACTGAGCGACGAAGGGAAACGCGTGAGCGCCCGGACGAAGAAGATCCCCGCCTGGATCGAGCTGGGTAATGAAACCGATTTCCCGCACGAAGGGCACATCGATTTCGTCGACAACCGTCTCGATCCCGGCACCGGCACGATCCGCGCGCGCGTCGTGATCAAAAACTGGAACCCTATGTTTGTTACGCCGGGCTTTTTCGTCCGGGTGCGCGTGTCCGGCGCCACTCCCTACCACGCAGCTTTGATCGAGGACAAGACGATCAGTTCCCAACAAGGCGTGCCCTACGCCTTCGTCGTGAAGCCTGATAACACGATCGAGCGCCGTAATCTCGAGACCGGATCGCTCTTCGAAGGCAAGCGCATCGTGAAGAGCGGACTCAAGGACGGCGATCGCGTTGTCTCGACGCGCCTGCAACTGCTGCAAGGAGGGATGACGGTAAAGCCGATCCCGGAAGAGCCACCTCCTGTCACCGCTGCGACGCCGGCGAAACCGTCAGCGACGAACTAGCGAGCGCTCGCCTTGAACTTTCCGCATTTCTTCATCGATCGGCCGATCTTCGCCGGCGTGATCAGCATTGTGATCACTCTCATCGGCCTGATCGCGCTCAGCACGCTCCCGATTGCGCAATATCCCGAGATCGCGCCCCCCACGATTCAAGTCACGACCAACTATCCCGGTGCGAACGCCAAAGTCGTCTCGGAAACGGTCGCGACGCCGATCGAGCAGCAGGTCAACGGCGTGGAGAACATGCTCTACATGTCTTCGCAAAGCACGAGCGACGGCAACATGACGCTCAGCATCACCTTCAAGCTCGGCACCAATCTCGATACGGCGCAGGTGTTGGTGCAAAATCGCGTCGCGATTGCGATTCCCACCCTGCCGATAGAGGTCCAGCGCATCGGTGTCACGACAAAGAAACAATCGCCCGATATCACCATGGTCGTGCACCTGGTCTCGCCGGACGGCTCGCTTGATTCGCTTTTCTCGAGCAATTACGCGCTCCTCCAAATTCGCGATGAACTCGCGCGTCTCGCCGGGTGTGGGCGACATCAACGTTTTCGGCGCGCGCGAATATTCGATGCGAATCTGGCTCGATCCGAACAAGACGGCGGCCCGCAATCTGACCGCACAGGATGTCGTAAGCGCGCTCCAGGAACAGAATATTCAGGTCGCGGCTGGAATCATTGGCGCGCCGCCGGTGCCGAAGGGCGCGACCGCGTTTCAGTATACGGTCAGCACGCAAGGCCGGCTGACCGATGCCGACCAGTTCGCCAACATCATTGTCAAGACGGGCGAGAACGGACAAGTCACGCGGGTGCGGGATATCGCCCGGGTCGAGCTCGCCGCGCGCGACTACACCGTCAACAGCGGGCTGGGCGGAAAACCGGCGACCGCAATTGCGATTTTTCAACTCCCGGGTTCGAACGCGCTCGAGACTTCCACGGCCGTGCGCAACAAAATGGCGGAGCTGAAGCGGCGTTTTCCGCCCGGACTCGACTACACGATTGTCTACGACCCGACGACGTCTGTCCGCGAGTCAATCCACGAGGTCGGGAAGACCCTCTTCGAGGCGATCGCACTGGTCGTTCTCGTCGTCCTTGTTTTTCTCCAGACCTGGCGCGCTGGACTCATCCCGCTGATCGCGATTCCGGTTTCGCTGATCGGGACTTTCGCGGCCATGTCAGCCTTCGGATTCTCGATCAACAACATCTCGCTTTTTGGGATCGTCCTTGCCATTGGCATCGTGGTTGATGACGCCATCGTCGTCGTAGAAGCGATCGAGCACCATATCGAAACCGGTCTCAGCCCCCGCGATGCGGCGCGCAAAGCCATGACCGAAGTCGGTGGCGCGCTGGTCGCGATTGCGCTGGTCCTTTGCTCCGTTTTCATCCCGACCGCGTTCATTGCCGGCATTACCGGCACATTTTTTCGGCAGTTCGCGCTGACGATTGCGGTCTCGACTGCGATTTCCGCTCTCAATTCGCTCACGCTTTCACCGGCCCTTGCCACGCTCCTTCTTCCACCGCGCGGCGCGAAGAAGGATTTGTTTCAGCGCGCGATCGACGGGTTGCTCGGCTGGTTCTTTCGAGGCTTCAACAAGGCATTTGCCTGGAGCTCGAACGCCTATGGCAAGACGGTCGGACGCCTAACGAGACTAGCTGTGATCGTATTGCTCGTTTACGCTGGTCTCCTTGCTTTGACCGGCCTCGGTTTCAAAGTCGTCCCGGGCGGTTTTCTGCCGACGCAGGATCGCGGTTACGCGGTGGCGTTCGCGCAATTGCCGGATGCCTCCTCGCTCGATCGCACCCAGGCGGTGGTCGACAAAATCACGAAGATCGGTCACGAAACGCCCGGTGTGCTGAACACGGTTGAATTCGCCGGCTTCAATCTCTTCGGCGGCAACCAGACGAACACCGCCGCCGTCTTCCTGCCCTTCAAGGAATTCGCGGAACGCACCTCGGCCGACGAAAGCATGCCGGCCATTTTGGCGAAGATAAACGCCCGGGTTCGCGCGGAGATTCCCGAAGCTTTTGTCGCGGTCTTTCCGCCGCCGCCGGTCTCTGGCATTGGCAACGCCGGCGGCTATCGTCTCTTCATTCAGGATCGCGGCAACGCCGGCCTCGACGAACTGCAAACGCAGGCTTTCGCCATGATGATGAAAGCGAATCAAACGCCGGGCCTGAGCAATAACCTGACGACCTTTCGCGCCAACGTGCCGCAGCTCTGGCTCGACGTCGATCGGGTTAAGGCCAAAAGCATGAACGTGCCGTTGAGCAACATCTTCGGCACGCTCCAGACTTACCTCGGTTCCACCTACGTCAACGATCTCACCCTCTTCGGTCGCACCTATCGCGTGACGGCGCAGGCTGACTCGCAATTCCGCATCAGCCAGGATGACATCCGCCTGCTCAAAACACGCAACGGTTCCGGCGGAATTGTTCCGCTCGGCTCGGTCGCGACGGTCAAGGAAGTAAGCGGCGCCGACAAGATCACGCGCTACAATATGTTCCCGGCGGCTGACCTGAGTGGCCAGCCGGCGCCGGGCACGAGCAGCGGTGATGCGCTGGCCGCCATCGAACGTCTCGCCAAACAAATTCTGCCGACCAGTTTCACGACCGAGTGGACGGAGATCGCGCTTCAGCAACAGCTCGCGGGCAACAGTGCGATTTACATTTTCCCGCTCTGCGTCCTGTTCGTTTTCCTTCTTCTCTCCGCGCTCTATGAAAGCTGGGCCCTGCCGCTCGCGATTATCCTGATCGTGCCGATGTGTTTGTTCAGCTCCATCTGGGGCGTGTGGCTGCGCTCGATGGAGAACAACATCTTTACCCAGATCGGCTTTGTCGTGCTCGTCGGGCTGGCCTGCAAAAACGCCATCCTCATCGTGGAGTTCGCCAAGCAAATTCAGGATCGCGACGGCAAAGACCGCTTCGCCGCCGCGGTCGAAGCCTGCCGTCTCCGCTTGCGCCCAATCCTGATGACTTCCTTTGCCTTCATCTTCGGTGTTCTCCCGCTCGTCCTGAGCAAGGGAGCCGGCGCGGAAATGCGCCAGTCGTTAGGCACAGCCGTCTTCTTCGGCATGCTCGGCGTGACCTTTTTCGGATTGCTTTTGACGCCGGTCTTTTACGTCGTGATCCGGGGGTTTGCCTCCGACACGATCAAAGAGAAAGCGCCTGATACAAAGCCGATATCGTTAGGCGGAGTTGAGCCTTCGTCCGCTTGAAGAAAGGGGAAATCCCGAAAAAGATGGCTCCAGCGGTAGGATTTGAACCTACGACCAATCGGTTAACAGCCGACCGCTCTACCACTGAGCTACGCTGGAATCTCGGTTGAGGGGTCTATACGTTGCTCAGGGCGATTCTCCCGGCAAGCGCTTCTTTTGGCGCGGTGCGCTCGTTCGCCTTCGCGAGAGTTCTGTTGCGCTCCGTTCGCTTGTCATCCCGAAGCTGGCGCAGCGCGCTTTGGGACCCCACCCATGATTTCTGATGATCTTCGCCGTTTCGCATTCCAAAGAGCGTAGGGGAGGTCCACATTCGCTTCGCTCAGTGCAGGCTCTCGTCCGTCTGCGCGGCTCGGGATGACAGATGAAGAGTGCGCTGCGAGTTGATCGCAGGCGCAGGATACGTTTCCCGCCGACCAGAAACCTGAGACGGACGTTCGCCTTAAAAATCAGTCCCGATCGACCAGGTAACCACGGCTTGGTTACGGCGCCCGGTTGAGGTGTTGTTCGGATTGTCGGTAATTCTCGCAGGATCGGTGCCGAGACGCCAGTATTGGCCTCTGAGCGAGGCCGTCCAGCTGCCATAAGCGGCCGGGATGAAAGCCAGTGGCACACTGATCGTTGCGCCGGTGTTAAAGTAACCAAATCCTTGGCCGTAGTAGCCATTGGTGCCAAAACCAGCAGCGATCGGGAAGCTCACCGTGACTGGGATAGGTCAATCTGTCTCCAAAAATGTAGCTCGGTTCAATCCCGACCTCATAATACTGGCTCTCAGTGTCGCCCTGAAGGCCCAGTCCCGAATGGTTATTGAGCTCCTGCAAGAAGTAGAAATGCGGATTCAAAGCGAATGCTCCGAGCAAATCTGCATCATCGTATTCGAAGGCAAGGTTCAGGTTGTGCGAGGTATCGAAGTAATCACCCGGTGAGGTATAAATGTAGTCGCTGATTGTGAAGGTCAGTTTCTTCGCAATGGTGAAGCTGAAACCCGGACTGATATCGAACTCAAACCAATTTTTAAGGCTTGAATTTCTATTCAGCGGACGCGGCTTGTTGATGTCGTGAATTGACCACCAGAGGGGCAACTCAAAACTAACCGCATCGATCGTGCCTTTGCCTTCGTAGAGGCTGAAGCTCAGGTTGAGGTAGGGCTGGACAATCACGGTATCCTTGTCCTGCACCAGACCAGCGAAGATATATGCGTTAGTCACATCTGTTGCCACGCTGCCGGAGATCCAACTCGCCTTTTCTTCTTCCATGTTGGTCTCTTCAACCATGGCCTTTCCGGTGGGCGGAGTGACTGCCTGCTGGGCCGGGCAGACCCCAGTGCCGACGAGCGCAATCGCGGCAAACAATGTCACCGCGATCATTGCGTTGACTGCTTTCATCCCGGTGTCCCAGCATTTGTTTTCCAGCAGCACGTTTCTGGCGATCTTGATTCGCGCGAGGTCTACATGCGCCTCCTGCGGCAGACCAGAAAAAAAGTCTCCGCACTCGAGCGCCTTGCGAAAATTTTTGTCGTAAAGGGCGAAGTGGAGCAAATGTAGAAAATGAAATCCGCTGCGAAAACTCCGCGGCTGCTCATCGGAGGGGAATGGTGCGAGGCAAAACGCACTAGGCCTGTGATTAATCCGTACTCCGGCGAAGAAATCGCGCAGATTCCGTTGGGAGACTCAGAATCGGTCGACGAAGCGATCAAAGTTGCGCATGAGGCGTTTGCAATCACCCGCGCAGAAACGCCTCACGCTCGTGGCGACCTGCTGCAACGAGTCGCGCGTCGGATCGAAGAAAGACGTGCTGATTTTGTGGAGACGATGATAGCGGAAGCGGGAAAGCCTTACACCCTTGCCGATGCCGAAGTCACACGCGCGATTATCACTTTCAGAGAAGCTAGCGAAGAGGCGCGCCGTCAACATGGCGAACTCCTCAACATCGACGCATATTCGCCGGGCAGTGGACATTTCGGGCTGATGCGCCGGTTTCCGACTCGGCGTCATCAGCGCGATCACGCCTTTCAATTTTCCGCTCAATCTCGTCGCGCACAAAGTTGCGCCCGGCGTCGCGGCGGGCAACACGCTCGTTGTGAAACCGTCGCTGAAAACGCCACTCACCGCGCTACTGCTGGCCGAGGTGCTTGTCGAATGCCGGTATGCCGGCGGGTCAAGTTAACTTCATTACCTGCAACGACGAGGAGATGCTGCGCGCTGATCACCGATCCGCGCATCAAGATGGTGTCGTTTACCGGCAGTTCCGCTGTCGGGTGGCGGCTTAAGGAGCAATGCGGGAAGAAGAAAATCACGCTCGAACTGGGCGGCAATGCCGGCGTGATTGTGCACGACGACGCGGACTTGCAGTCAGCGGTCCCGAAAATCGCCATCGGCGGATTTTCCTACGCGGGTCAGTCGTGCATTAGCGTGCAGCGGATTGTCGTCCAGGAGTCGATCTACGACGAGTTCAAGCGGCAATTTGTCGATCACGTGCGCGAGCACGTCCAGACGGGCGACCCGCGCGACAAGAAAACAGTCGTAGGTCCGATGATCGACTCCGGCGCGTTCGACCGAATCTCCGGCTGGCTCGAGAGCGCGCGCAAGTCTGGCGCGAAAATTCTCTGCGGCGGCAATGTGAAAGGTCGCTGCCTTGAGGCGACCGTTATTGAAAAGCCTGAGTCCAATCTAGATATTTGTGCAAAGGAAGTATTTGCGCCGATTGTTACGCTCCATTCTTATAACAACTTTTGACGATGCGCTGAGATTCGTGAATGACTCAGATTTCGGTCTTCAAGCCGGAGTGTTTACGCGCGATATTGGCAGGGCGATGCGTGCGTTCGAGCAGTTGGACGTGGGAGGTGTCCTGGTCAACAACGTGCCGACTTTTCGCGCTGACAACATGCCTTATGGCGGAGTGAAGGACAGCGGGTTCGGCCGCGAGGGCGTTCGCTTTGCGATGGAGGAAATGACGGAGCTCAAGTCATTGATTTTGAACAAGACCTGGGAATGGCCGTGATGAAACGCCGAGTGAGTTCGCGGTGATGGAGCGCGACTCCATAATCCTTTTGTCATCCGGAGTGAAACGAAGGATCTCTGATCATTTCTGGCAGCGGAGGCGTGCGGGCAGGGAAGTAGGCAGAGATCCTTCGCATTTCTCAGGATGACAGTGAGGGGCTGACTCTACGTTCGGCGAGGCGCAGAAGCGGTGGATCCGCGCCCGGATTGGGGGTTGCGGGGGCGGGATTTGAACCCGCGGCCTTCAGGTTATGAGCCTGACGAGCTACCAGACTGCTCCACCCCGCGATCTTGAGAGCCCATTATCAATGCGATCGCCAGGAACGCAATGGTGAATTCGCACAACCGTCGCCGCAGGAAGAATCGTCACCGCCGCGCCCTTCAAACCGCCGCGTAATCAATCAACCGCAATCGTGTTTGCGTTTGGCTGGTGGCGCGCGTTTTCTCTCTCGTGTCGCGAGCGCCTTCCACTCCAGCCGGAAAGATCCTGGTCGGGACGGCGAGTTGGTCCGATCCGGGTTTTATCGAGCGATGGTATCCCCCGAAACTGCCGGCAGCCGATCGGCTTCCTTGGTACGCCGATCATTTCGAAATGGTCGAGGTGAACTCCACCTTCTACGCAGTCCCGGAGAGGCGACTGGTGGAACGCTGGTGTCGAAGCACACCCGACGGTTTCACTTTCGATGTCAAACTGCACAAGTTGCTCTCCCGTCACTCGGCGCTTTTGAAATCGCTTCCGCCGCGATTGCAGCGGGTCGCTAAGAGCGATGCAAAAGGAAAGGTGACATCTGACGCCGCAGATCGAGCAGGCGTTGCTCGAGGAAATTCTCGCGGCCATCGAGCCCTTACGCGCCGCCGGGAAATTCGGCGCCTTCCTTCTCCAGCTCTCGCCGGCCTTTTCACCGCGCAAGCACGAATTGTCCGAGTTGGAAGAATTGATCGCGCGTCTTAATTCGTTAGGCATGGTGGTCGAACTGAGGAATCGCAATTGGACGAACGAAGAAAACCTGAAGGCGACTCTGGATTTTTTCTGCAACCGGCGGGCGACTCTCTCGCTGGTGGATGCGCCTGACGAAGAGCATTTCACCATCATGCCGAGCACGCTCGACGAAATCACCAATTCGCGGCTCGTCTATTTGCGCCTGCACGGCCGCGATGCCCACGCATACCTGCGGGGCAAAACGGTTGCGGAACGTTTCTATTACGACTACAGCGACGAGGAGATTTCGCAGGTGGCAGAGCGGGCGCAGAGACTGGCGAGCGAGGCGGAGAAGGTTCACGTCGTCTTTAACAACAACGCGCTCGACTTCGCGCCCCACGCCGCCCTCCGCCTGCGTGCGGCGCTCGGGCAGATCGCACGGGGACCGATGCGGCAGGCGGAACTTTTTCGTTAGGCAAAGCCGGGCAATTTCAAACGCCGCGGGCGGCGGCAAAGATTCGAGTCGCACTCCGAAGCGCGCATAACGGGACTGAAAGTGTAGTGTAGCTTCGATGGATGAGCCTCTAAAGCCCGGCGCGTGGGCCCGTTTCCGAAACTGGATGAGCCACCTGCATTTCCGGCTCGTGACAATCGAGGACACGCCTCATTCGATCGCGCTCGGCGTGGCGATCGGAATCTTTTTCGGGTTCACCCCGCTCTGGAGTCTGAAGACGCTGCTCTCGATCGCGCGTGGCATGGCTGTTCAAGAGCAACAAAATCGCGGCGGCAATCAGCGTCCAACTGCACGACCTTATCCTGCCCTTCATGCCGGCGATTTACCTCTGGGAATACAAGCTGGGCTTCTGGGCGATGCACGGCCAATTACCGCGGAAGATCAGTTTCCGGACTTTGGCTCTGCGCGATTACTTCCAGTGGGAGATCTTTTTCACGGTCGGCCGCCCCCTTCTCGTCGGTTCGCTTATTATCGGGCTGCCTTCAGCGGCGATCGTTTATTGGGTCTGCCGCGGATTAGTTACGACTCATCGGACAGCGCGGGAAGAGAAATAGCGGGCCGAAATTTCCCCCTGCACGGCACGAGAGTTGCGTCATCGAAATCCGTCGCGGGCTGCCGTTTTGATGACGGGAGACACGCGAAGATACCGAGCAAACTTATGAAATCCTTCCTCGCCATCGCCTCCACGCTGCTGCTTTGTTCCTGCGCCGATATGGTTGTCACGAAGAGCTACGTGTCAAACTCCAGCACCGCAGTGGACGCAAAAGACTTTGGTTCGGTTCACTACGAAACCAACTGTGGCGTAGGAGCAACGGATCCCGCCGCCATCTACATCCGACCCTTTTGCATCGGCTCCGCTGTTATTCGCGGGGACGTTGCGACCACCGAGGCCGAGGTACCGATTCACCGGGCGTTGCTGCCCCACGCTTTTGCGGCTGATCTCAAGGAAGAACTGAGCAAGCTCGCGCCCGCTCTTGTAATCGCGGACAACGAAGTCCCGAAAATTGGCTGGCTGGTGGAAGGTCAGTTCGACCTCATCGATGGTGGGGAACCAGACGCGCGGTTTTGGCTCGGTATGTTCGGCGCCGGCGAATCGCATTTGGTCATGCACGTGAAAGTGACCGACGTGGAGAGTCATCGCGTCATCTATGAATTCGACCTCGGTGGTGGCAGTCATGACCAAGGCAAGCTGGGCACAGTCCGGGCCAGCGGCCTGGGCAAGGCGACGCCATTCGATTTGCACAACGCGGCCGAGCGAATTCTCCTCGTGCTGAGCCCCGACCCCCACCGCTACGGCGCACGTTCCTCCGTCACGCTTCGTTAGAGAGTGAGCGCCGGAGAGGCGCGCGCTCTTGATGATGATTGCGGTTGCGGCCAGTTACCGTGCAGCGACTTTGACCGCCGTGATCATTTTTCCGCGTCTGCGTCCAGTTTTCGTTCTCTTTCTTGCGCTCTTTTTTGCAGCCTCACCAGCTTTGTTAGCGGCTGAGGCCAGCATCACGATCGACGCCAAGACGGGCTTCATCCTCGAAAAGTTCCAACCCGACAAGAAGCGCCAGATCGGCAGCGTGACCAAAATCGCCACCGCGATGGTGGTCCTCGATTGGGCGTCCAAGCAGGGTGGTGACCTCGCCCAGGTGGCGGTTGTTCCCGAAACAGCTTTTGCCGGATCGAGCGAAAACAACATCAGTCTGCAACCGGGCGACACCGTCACGATACGCGATCTTCTCTACGCCGCGCTGGTGCAATCCGACAACATCGCCGCTTACACCCTGGCAGATCATGTTGGTCGCGCCTTGCGCACGCAGTTGGCGCCGGGCGGAGGAGTTCCGGCGACACCGGTCGATGATTTTGTCCGACAGATGAACGCGCTCGCCAAGCACCTCGGCATGGAACGCACGCGCTTCCTCAACCCGAGCGGTATCGACGCAAAGGAAAAGCCGTTCTCAACTGCGGCCGACGTCGCTCGCCTAACGAGATATGCGATGAACAATGCCGGCTTTCGCTTTTACGTTTCCCAAAAGGAGCGCGAGATCGAGTTCGGCCGGGGTGGCGGCCGGGTGCACTACCTTCTCCGTAACACCAACGAATTGCTGGGCCGCGATCAGATTGACGGCGTCAAGACTGGCCGCACAACCCGGGCGGGCGATTGCCTCGTGCTCTCGGCCGCGCGGTCTTCCGAGGTGGTGCAACAGGGAGCGACCACCTTCATCACTCCGCGGCGCCTCATCGTCGTCGTGCTCGGAAGTAACGATCGCTTCGGTGAAGGCGCCGCCTTGCTTACTCGAGGCTGGGCGCTTTATGACAACTGGGCGGCAGCCGGGCGTCCGACCAATCCGAAAGAAACGCTGGCCGGCCCTAACGGATGACGAAGTCGCGGATCGGCGTGTTGACCAGCGGGGGCGATTGCCCCGGCTTGAACGCAGTCCTGCGCGGTGTTGTCCTGGCAGCGGAAAAGCTTGGCTGGGAAGTGATTGGTTTCAAAGACGGCTTTGAAGGTTTGCTTCCACCAGGCCATTACGTGGTGCTGGACCGGGCGCGAACCTCGGGAATTATGCCGTTAGGCGGAACGATCATCGGCACTACCAACCGCGGACACTTTGTCGCCAAAGTGGGCGCCGGGCAGCGCGCAGTCGTCGCCACCGAAGTGATCGCGCAAGCGCGCGAAGTGCTTGATGGGTTGGAGGTCAAGGCGCTCATCATCGTGGGGGGCGACGGCTCGATGAGCACTGCGCTGCAACTGGAGGAAGCGGGCATCCATTGCATCGGCGTGCCGAAAACGATCGACAACGATCTGGAGGCGACGGCGATGACCTTCGGATTTGATTCCGCGGTCGCCTGCGTGGCCGACGCGCTCGACCGGTTGCACACAACTGCCACCAGCCACAAGCGCATCATGGTGCTCGAAGTGATGGGGCGTCACGCTGGTTGGATCGCCCTGCACGGCGGTATCGCGGGTGGTGCCGATGCGATTTTGATTCCAGAGATTCCCTTTGAGTACGCCAAACTGGCGGAGTTCATCAAGCGGCGGGAGGCGGCGGGAAGCTTGAGCTCGGTAGTCGTGGCCGCCGAAGGCGCCACGCCTAAGGATGGCCAGCAGGTTCTGCATCAAACCAAGACGGGCGAGTATCGCTTTGGAGGGATCGGCGATGTCGTGGCACTGCGAGCTCGCCGCGCGGACCGGAAAGGAAACGCGTTGTTGCGTGCTCGGTCACTTGCAAAGAGGCGGCGCGCCGACCACGCTCGACCGAATTCTCGGGACGCGCTTTGGAGTGAAGGCAGTGCAGCTGATCAATGAAGGGCACTTCGGTTCGATGGTGAGCTATCAAAACTACCAGGTGCAACACGTGCCAATCGCCGATGCGGTCAACCGTTTGCGGTTGGTCCAGCCGTCGAGCCAGATGGTGCAGACGGCGCGTGACGTGGAGATTTCCTTCGGAGATTAGATTGTAGACGTTTCGCTCTGCGAAACGCGGGAGAAAGCATCGCTCGCAGAGTTTTCCCCGGAACCACCCTTCGTCCCGCGTTTCGCAGAGCGAAACGTCTACAGCCGCGCGGCAGCATGCCGGGTAGCGCGCGCGTCTCGCGTGCTGGTTGAGGCGTCTCGCCTCGACGAACTTTGTTTGCGCGGAATGTTTACGCTGGGCGAAAGTCCTCGAACGCGAGACGCGTTCGCCAGCACGCGAGACGCGCGCGCTACCCAGACGGCAGAAGCGTTGCCACCTGCTCGATCGTCAGTTCGTCCAAACGCCTAACGACAAGATCGGCTGTCTGCAATTCCTCCGGCCGGTGAGTCGTAGCGACCGCGACCACCTTCATTCCGGCCGCATGTCCTGCTTCGATGCCGACGTGCGCATCCTCAAAGACGACGCAGCGCGCCGCGGCCATCTCGAGTCGCGCCGCCGCTTTTTCGAAGACCTCCGGATTTGGTTTCCCTTGCTCCACATCCTCGGCCGAGATGATCTCACCGAAAGCCTTTCTCAATCCGATTCGATCGAGCACAGCGGCAATGTTTAAACGATGGGTTGAAGACGCCACTGCACATGGCACGCCTGCGCTGTTAGCTGATCCAGCCATTCCGCCACGCCGGGCAACGCGGCGATGTCGCTGCGCGCCACAATCTCACGGTAGAGTGCTTCCTTCCGACTCTCGAGCCGGGCAATTTCCGCGGGATCCTTCGCCCATCCATGAATCTCCGCAATGATCCGCGCACTCTTCATCCCGAAGCCGCGAATGAAACTGTCGGGCGCGATCGATTTCCCAAGCTCCGCAGCGAGCAAGCGCCAGCTCTGCGCATGCAGCTGACCCGAATCGATGATGACACCGTCCCAATCGAAAATCGCGGCGAAAGGGGGCGAGAGCGAACTCACGGAAGCCGTTGCAGCGCCGGCAGTCCGTAGTTTTTTTGCAGGGCTTCAGCTTCCGCCGCCACCTCCGAAACAGAGAGCTCGAGCTGCTTCGGATCGTCCGCCGTCTCGATGACATCGAAGCCATTGAGGGGCGTTTTTACCGCGCTGGCGAGGTCGCCTAACGAGTGGATTTCCTTCCCGTTCACTTTCTGCACGATGAGGTAGCTAAAGTCGTCGTAACCAATTGTACTGTTGGCGGGCAGGACCTGGCTCAGGATCACGACGCGCCGCTTGCCCTCGGGAAAAATCTCCGACTGGAACCGATCCAGATAAACGAAATCCTGTGGCGCATCCTTTTGCCAATTCGCGCCCCACTCCTTCAAGTACTGGCGGGAAAGTTCCTGAAAGATCAATCCTCCGAGGACGTAGTAGAATGGAGGATCATCGATGTTGTAGGGCGGCACGACGTAGTCCTCCTCCGCCCGATGTTCGAGCTTGACGTTGAGCGTTAACGGTTTGCCGCTCCGCTGAATGTGGAGGGCGATGGAATCGCCCACGAACTGTTTGGCCGTGATGAGATTGCTGAACTCGAGCTTTCCGTAAAGCGAGTCGACATAGTTTCCGTTCTGGTCGATCTCGTTTTCGCCCACCGAGGTAATAATGTCCCCCGGCTGCACTCCCGCTTTGGCCGCGGGCGATCCGGGTTCTACACTGGTGATGTAAACCCCGCCGGGTTTGCCGGTCTCCCCCGCATAACTGCGCAATTGTGGATCGCGCGTCGGGAAAAACGAAATGCCTAACGAAGGAAATCCCGGGTATTTCTGATTTTCGGCGTCCTTCAAAAAGTGCGCGATGATCGGCGCCGGAATCGCGTCCAGGGTCTGCCCGCGGGGATCGAAACGCAGAAGCAGCGCCGCCAGTTTATTGTTTTTTACCAACGGCACGGTGTAGCTGTTGTCGCGATACTGCATCGGAATGCTCAGCCGATAGGTGAGGAAATCACTGATATCGGCGGGATAACGCGTCACCCCGATGGTGGTGACGATTCCCTCCGTTACCACCAGGGTCCCGCTCGCTTCCAACTGCCAGGCGGAGAGACGATCACCCACCACCGTATCGAGAGCGAGTTCGAGCGGCTGGAGCCCGTTCAGAAACTTTTTATCAATCGGCTCGAGGAGGGCGAGGTTCGAATCGTAATCGACGACGACGACATTGGCCGCAGTTTTGTCGCCCGATTCGGCGCGTTCGAGCTCGACATAGTTTTGATTCGAGACCAGATCCGCCGTCACCAGCACTCGATCATGCGGCAGGACGGCGCCCAACGCGCGCTTGGAAAACGGCGCTTTCTTTTGCCAGGGTCGAAAGTAATCGAAGGGCTGGCCAGTGACGTTAACCCGGACTAACGAGACTTCCTTGGCCTGGACAACGCCCTGAATGCTCGGTGGCAATTTTTGCACCGCCGCAGGTTTTTTCGCCGCGATCGCGGAAGTCGCCAAAAGTGTGATTAGGAAAAATACGGATGCGCGCATGATCAGAAATTAGCCGTGGCTGCGACCGCCGGTTTGGCGGGCGGCTGCTCGTCGAGATTCTGCTCCACGACGACGTTGTAGCGCGTCTTAATTCTTTCGCGGGCTTCCTCCACCTTTTTTGGATCGAGCACGAGTGGGGGTCCGTCGCCGATCATCTTCACGACAAAGCGATCGGCAGGTTGCTCGAAAGCGCGCGCCAGATCCTGGAGCGTCTTGATCTTCTGGCCGTTTATCTCATCGACAATCGCGGAACGGAATGGCGTCAGATAGGTGTTGATCGGGTCCGGCAGAATATTCGTCAGGATAATGATTTCGGGATGTTCGCGGTAAATCTGTTCGCTGACGAAGAAATCGAAAGCGTGACGCACGCGCAGATCGCTGATGCGGTAGGCCTCAAGGAGGTCGAGCGACATTGGTTGGAAGAGGAGACCGCCATAGACCACATAGCGCGGCCGAATATCGTAGCTGTGGCCCTGCATGAAATAAGGCCAGACCGAGCCAAGCTTGATGTCCACGCTCATCGGCTGCTTGTTCCGAACGAGTTCGAGTTTGACGGTGTCGCCTTTGAATTTTCGCTCGACCACCTCGGGCATCTGCACCCGTCCTCCATCGTAATCCACGAAGGCGTCGCTCGCGACGGAATGGCCGTCGATTGATAAAAGAACGTCCCCTTTCTGCAACACCTTTCCGCAAGGGCCGGCATCGATGACGGTGCTAACGAGGATACCGCGATCGTCATCCTGCCAAACCGAGGTAGTGACGCTGGGCCGGGTTTTGCAGCTTCGAGTAGGTGATGCCGAGATCGACGTAGCGGTCGTAATGACCATCCTCAATATCCTTCAAAAATCGGCGAATCACCGGTGTCGGAATCATGTAGGCCACGCCTTGCGCGATGTCTCCGGTGTAGCCTTGAAAGGCGACACCAACGACCTGGCCGCTCTGCAAAACCGGGCCTCCACTGTTCCCCGGATTAATCTGCGCGCTGATTTGAATCGCGAGATGCGAATCGATTGCGGAGTGCGTGTAGAGATTGAAATCTATCCGCGAAACGATTCCCGTTGTGACCGACATGCGCTCGCCTCCGATCGGATAGCCATAAGCGGAGACCGTTGATTCGAGCGACGGGATGCCGCCGAAGTTGAGCGGCTTCATGTTTTTCCAGAAATTCGGCGCGGCCACCTGGAGGAGCGCGAGATCGCAATCGTGGGCAATGAATTGGACCGTCGCGGGATATTTATTCGGGTCGCCTTCGCGCTCGACCGTCAGGTAACGGCTGTTGCTGACGACGTGGGCATTCGTCAGGATACGTTGACCGTCGATCACGAAACCCGCGCCGACGCCGCGCCCGATCGAGCCGGAATTCCACGGTGCGCGATAATCAGGCTCGACTTCAGTTGAAGTGATGCGGACGAGACTGTTCTGGATCTGGCCGTTCGGCTGGCCGTGTGCGCCGGCCACGATAAAAAGGGCGAGCGCGCCAATGAGAAAGCGGATTCGGTGCATCAGGAAAAGAGCGGGAAGATCAATCGGAAGGGCGCGGCTGTAAAACGGGAATCGAAGCATTAGATGGCGGCAAGCGAAAAACGTTCAGCGATAGATCAGAATCCACTGGGAGGAAGCGGGCGCGTGGGTCATCGATGACGGCGCGCTGCGTCCCGGGGCTTGACGAGGCAAAGTTAAATTCCGGCGCGTTCGAGAATCAGGCCCACCACCTTCTCCGCCTCGAAAACCTCACGGGCGATGTCGCGAGCGGCCCGGCTGTGTTTCTTGTAGTCGCCGTTGATCTCGCGCACGGCTTCGGCAATTTCGCCTAACGATTTGAAGGCGAATAAACCACCGTGATCGCCGTAATGATCGGTGAAACCGGTCTCCTGGGTGATGACCGGTCGCCCCGCGGCCAGGTAGCAGGCGCTGCGGTCGCTGAACCAGCCGGTGTGCAATCTCACATATTGATCTTTCGCGACCGTGAACTCGCCTTTGGAGCGCCGGATATAATCGCGGTATTGCCAGTAATTGACGCTCATCTCGTGCGGTCTGGCGAAAACGCCATCCCTGGCGCAGGAATTTGTCCCGCGTCTTTTCGTCCTTGATGTCGGTCGCGAGTTCGAAGGCTTCACCCGACTTCTTCGGCGCGGCCACGAAACGCAGGAACTCACGTGACTTGCTCCAGAGATATTTTTCGCCGCGCCATTCGATGTCTTTTAAACCGCTCGTCGACCAGTTAGCGATCGAGGTGAAAACGGCGGTGGCCGCGGGCGCGCGAATTGTTTTCCAAAAATCGGTCACGACTGGCTGGCGAGTCGGCAGCCACTTCAAATTGTGCAAGGGCACGGGAAACCGCCCGGTGCCAATGTTCTCGCCGAAGGTGAAAAGGGCGCGATGTTGCCCGAGATAATCGATCGTCGACTGCGCGCCCTTATCGACCTTGATCTGCTCCACGCCCGGATCGCTCTCGATGTAGAGAACCGAGTTACTCTTGCGCAAATCATCATTGAACTCCTGGGTGCCGCAGACGTTGAGAATGGCGTCCGCCTCGATGTAGAGCTGTTGAATCTTGGTCAGGCGCAAGCCCGCCGTCGGTTTCTCCGGGAGATAACGCGCGCAGAAGGCCCAGCGATGCTCGAACCCAAATTCGTTGGCGAGTTGAGCGAGAATTTGGGCGGCATATGAGTAATCGTTTGCCGTATCGAAGGTCTGCGGGTTGTAGGGAATCCGGGCAGAATCTTCGATGTAATAAACGTCGTGCCCGAGCCGCTGCAGGCCCGACGATGTAATGGATGTGCTGCCAGATTACGCCCGCGATCGGGACCGAGCCCATGAAGCCCATCACGACGATGCGTTTGCGCTTCATTCTGGCACCACGAAGGACACGAAGAACACGAAGGTTACGGGTTAAAGCACGAAACGCTTAATTCCGTTCGCGAGTTTCAGGACGTTGAAGTTGATCAGCAGGCCGGTTGGAATTTTAGCCAGGCGCATATAGGAAAGGATCTGCGCTTGATGGATCGCCAGAAGGGCTTCAACGCTCTTTAGCTCAAGGAGGAGATTGCCAGCGACGACGATATCCATTCGGTACCCGCAATCGAGCAGCACACCCTTGTAATGGATTGGTAATGGCAGTTCCATCCGAAATAAATGCTTGCGAGGGAAAGCTCGCGCGCGAGGCATTGGCGATAGGCGGATTCGAGAAGCCCGGTCCAAGGGTGCGGTGCACTTCAATCGCGCAGCCGATCACGCTTTTGGAAAGCTCATCAAATTCCATCTTCGTGCCTTCGTGTCCTTCGTGGTTATAACTGCTTCACGACGACTGCGGGGTTGCCCGCCACCACGGTATTGGGCGCGACGCTTTTCGCGACGACTGATCCGGCAGCGACGACGGCGTTTTCGCCGATCGTCACCCCTTTTAGGATAACTGCATTCATCCCGATCCAGACGTTATCGGCGATGCGGACGGGCGCGGTCCGAATCGGTGGGCGCGGTGGCCGCTCCTTGTAGTAGGGAGCGAGAGCAAGCGCATCGATTCGTCGTTGCGCGGGATCGATCGGGTGAAAATCGGAGTCGGCGATCCCGACGTTCCATGAAATGAGGCAATAGCTGCCGATCTCGATCAACTCCTCGGCCATGACGAGGGCGCCGTTCATCAGGGTAAAGTCGCCGACGGTGCAGCGGCCGTTTTGGCCGAGCGAAAACGAGCAGCCGGCGTAACAGGAAACGTAATCGCCCAACTTCACCGCGCCTTCCGCGCGGTTGCGGAGAAAGCGAAAGATCTGCGCTGTTTCGCAATAAAATCCCGCGCCAAATTGAACGTTAGGCGGAATCGGGTCGGCCCACCAATCTCCTTCGATCCGACGCTCACTGGTTACGTTGCTCATTGCTTAGGATAGTTGCCGGCGGCGTAGAGTGTCGCATAGGCGCCGCCGCGCGCCACCAGCTCGGCGCCGCGGCCGCTCTCGACGATCCGGCCATGCTCGAGGACGACGATCTGGTCGACGTTGTGAATGGTCGCGAGCCGATGCGTGACGATCAGGGTGGTGCGGCCGTGCATCAGTTCCTTGATCGTCTCCATGATTGCGGCCTCGGTCGTGGGATCGAGCGCGGAGGTTGGCTCGTCGAGGAGCAGGATGGGTGCATCCTTGAGAAAGGCGCGCGCAATCCCGATTCGTTGCCGCTGGCCGACACTCAAGTGCCCGCCACGTTCGCCCACGGCGCTGTCGTATCCGTTAGGCAAGCGGCTGATGAAATCGTCCGCCTGCGCCCGGCGCGCGGCATCGCGAATCTCGTCGTCGGTCGCGTCGGGCCGGCCGTAGGCAATATTTTCGCGAATCGTCGTGGAAAAAAGGAGCGTGTCCTGCAAGACAATCGCGATTTGGGCGCGGAGCGATTTCTTGGTGATCTCGCGCACGTCACGTCCATCGAGCGAAACAACCCCCGCGGTCGGATCGTAAAAGCGCGGGACCAGACTGAGTAGTGTGCTTTTGCCCGCACCAGTTCCGCCGACCAGGGCGACGATCTGGTTAGGCGAAATCCGGAGATCGATTCCATTCAGCACGGGGTTTTGTGCGTCGTAACTAAAGTTGACCTGATCGAATCCGATCGCGGCGCGAGTATCCGAAATCTCAACCGCGCCGGGCGAATCGCGCACGTCGTCCTCGCGATCGAGCACCTCGAAGCAACGCTTTGCGCCGGCAGTCGCGCCTTCCATCGCCCAGGCGGTGTAGGTGAGCGCTTCGAGCGGTTGATAAAGCATGAGCAGATAAGCGCTGAAAACGAGCAGTGATCCGAGAGTGAGCGTTCCCGCCAGAACGTGCAGGGTGCCGAGGTAATACATCGCCGCCGTGCCGATGACCATGAGCGTGCTAATGACGAGCGCGCTTTTTACGTTTGTGAGAGTGAGCCGCAGGTTCGCCTGCAGACTTTGCTGCGCGCGCTGATGGAATTGCGAGACTTCGAAATCCTCCCGGCCGAACGCGTGCACCATCCGGATGGCGCTTAAACCCTCCTGCGCCTGCGCGAGGACGGCGCTCTCCTGTTCCTGGATGGAGGTTGATTCCGTTCGAATCCGATGGGCGAAGAAATAAATCGCGCCGACGATCAAGGGCACGATGCCTAACGACAGCAAGGTGAGTTGCCAATCGAGCCGCAGCATGATGAAGAACGTGCCGAGGAGCGTGATGACAGAGCCGAAAATGTTGGTGAAGCCCTTGTTGTAAATCGTCTGGATGGCCTGCGAATCGTAGGCGACACGGAAGCTGGAGTCGGCCGAGCGGCGGGCATCGTGATATTTGAGCGAGAGCGATTGCAGGTAGGCGTAAAGGTCCGTCCGCAGCTTGAGCAATGCTTGCAATCCAATCTTCACGAAGATGTAATTGGTAATGAGATTGATGATGCCCCAGACGAGTTGCAGGGCGATCAATGCCAGGCAGAGAAGGGGAATGTAGCTGCGCCAATTCGCGTGGGCGGCGCGAAAAGCCGAGTCGTTAGGCAAGATCTGATCGACGATGAACTTGAAGGGCCAGGGCTTGAGCAGATTAACCGCGATCCCAACGAGCGTGAGCAAGAGAGCGCCGATCGTCGGCCCGAGAAAGGGCCGGTAGTAGCGAAGGACGCGCCGATAGATCATGAAGAAATTAAAAATTGCAGAATGCGGATTTGCGATTGAACTAGCGACGCGCAGCCGAGGCTAAATCTGAAATCCCAATTCTGGAATTCGAAAATCTCATATGCATCATTTACTGGAAGTCTGGTTTGGTTGGGTCCTGAACGGCGGTTACTGGGGTATCATCGCTCTGATGGCGATGGAGAGTTCTATTATCCCGATTCCAAGTGAGATCGTCATTCCGCCGGCCGCTTTTCTCGCCGCCCGAGGCGATCTTAGCATGTTCGGAGTGGTTCTCTCTGGGACGATCGGATCATATCTCGGTGCAGCAATCGGCTACTGGCTTTGTCTCCTCATTGGGCGGCCCCTGATTCAACGCTTTGGAAAATATTTTTTCCTCCCGAATGACAAGCTGGAACGCGCAGAAATCTGGCTGGAGCGTTACGAGACGGGTGGTATTTTCTTTGCCCGGCTGTTGCCGGTCATTCGACACCTGATTTCTTACCCGGCTGGACTGGTCCGAATGAATTTTTGGAAATTCAGCCTGGCAACGATCGCGGGTTCGGCGCTCTGGTGCAGCGTTTTGGCTTATCTGGGCGCGAAAGCTTATCAGGTGCAGCCAGACCTGATCTCCAATGTGGACGGCTGGTCAAACTTCATTAAGGCTCGTTCCCATTGGATCGTCATTTTCGCCGCCGTCTTGGCGATTTTGTATCTTCTCGTCCTACGCTTGACCGCCCGGCGACCTGCGACCTCGTAACCAACTGCCAAATCGGCGGGTGTGTTAAGTTTCGATACACAACTGTCAGAAATGGGGCGCCTGACAGTCACAGTGTCGATTCATTTTGAACATTTTGCCCTCTAACATGTTCAAAATGGAATAGATGGCATCCAATCTGCTCCAATTTTGAAAACCCATTATATGAAAAAGCACGCACAAATTCTCAAGACTCGCCGCAACCCTTCTCTCGGTGATCTTATTCTCGCGGTCAGTTCCTGCACCAAGAACACCAAAGAAACCGTCGCCGCGGTTGCCGACCTTCTCGGCAGCGGTCAGGTCCGAGTCGAGAATAACGGGCAATTCCGCCGCGCGCGGGTTTGTCAGTAATTTCGTCGTACGCTAAGGATTTAAGCGTCGCTCCAGTGGTTGATCCGCCGGAGCGACGTTTCTTTTTTGGACGAATCGCTTTGCCGTCGTCGTCCTCGCTTTCTATGTTCGACCAGTGATCGATCGTTATTCCCGCGCTCCCATGCGCGAGCTTTGGTCTGAGCAGCGGAAATTTGAGATCTGGCTCGAGATCGAAATTCTCGCCTGCGAAGCGATGGCTGCGATCGGGGAAATCCCGCAAGCCGATGCGGTCGAGATCCGAAAACGCGCGCGCTTTTCGATTCCGGAGATCCACGAGATCGAGCAACGCACCAATCACGATGTAATCGCATTTCTGGAAAACGTGGCGGCCAGTGTCGGCCCCGCTGCGCGCTGGATCCACCAAGGGCTTACCTCCTCCGACATTTTGGATACGACGCTGGCCGTCCAACTCGTCGCGGCGGGCAAGATCCTTTTGGACGACATCCGGGAACTGCGTCAAACCGCCGGAGACCAGGCTCGGCGTTACAAAATGACGCCGATGATCGGTCGTAGTCACGGCATTCATGCCGAGCCGATCACCTTCGGGCTCAAGCTCGCGCTTATGTTCGACGAATTCGGCCGCGCCGAAGAACGTCTCACGCAGACTTTGGAACGCGTCCGGGTCGGCAAACTGAGCGGCGCGGTTGGCACTCATGCGCACCTTGATCCGCGGATCGAGCGTCAGGTTTGCGAAAAACTCGGCTCTGCGACCCGCCGCGCTTTCCACGCAGATCATCCAGCGGGATCGGCACGCGGAATTTTGCACGACCCTCGCGCTGATCGCGTCGAGCATCGATCGTTGGGCGACTGAGTTGCGGCATCTGCAAAGAACCGAGGTACTCGAGGTGGAGGAATTTTTCAGTGCCGGACAGAAAGGCAGCTCCGCCATGCCCCACAAGCGCAACCCGATCACCGCCGAACGGCTTTCTGGGCTCGCCCGGGTCGTAAGGGGAAATGCCCTCGCGGCCCTGGAAAACGTCGCGCTCTGGCATGAGCGCGACATCAGTCATTCGAGCGCGGAACGCATCATCCTGCCGGATTCATGCACGCTGGTCGATTACATGCTGACGAAACTGCGCGACCTGATCGAGCGGCTCCAGGTTTATCCCGAAAACATGGAACGAAATCTTGGCCTAACGAAGGGCCTCTACTTCAGTCAGTCCGTCCTCCTCGCTCTGACCCGCGCCGGAGCCAATCGCCAGACCGCCTACGAAGCGGTGCAACGCGCGGCGATGCGGACTTGGAAGGGCGATCAGTCCTTCGCCGCGAACGCGAAAGAGGAACCGGGAATCAGCGCCATATTGTCGGCTGACGAAATCGATGCGCTCTGTTCGCTCGACGTGCACTTCCGGCATGTTGATGAAACTTTCCGCGCGCTCGGGCTGGAATAACGATTTGTCATGGAGGCTCGAGGCTGCACTTCGTGCATGTTGAGGCGAGGTTTCATGCTCTCGGGTTGGAATAACAATTTGTCATCCCGAGCCGCGCAGACGGCGAGGGACCTCACAGTTGGTCTGTCAATCACACAAGCTCTGAGTTGGAAACGTCAGCAACTTAGGCGAGGTCCCTCGGCGCGCTTCGCCAGCCTCGGGATGACAGATCGACTGCGCGCTATCCAAAATTGCGCCCTAAGCGAGGTTGCGCTGCGCGCAGCGTTCCGGCACTTTGTCAGCCCGAATGCCGAAACCGTTCTATCTCACCACTGCAATCGATTACACCAACGGCCCGCCGCACGTCGGTCACACCTACGAAAAAGTGCTGGCCGACGTTATTGCGCGCTATCACCGGCTGAAGCGGACGAGAATGGCGAGCGGAAAAGGTTTTCTTCCTTACCGGAGTCGATCAACACGGACAAAAAGTGCAGCAATCGGCCGAAAAAGCCGGAGTCGCCCCGCAGCAGTTCGTCGATGAGATCACCGCGAGAATACATCGCGCTTTTGGAAAAACTCGAGGTCAGATACGACGGCTGGGCAGCCACGACCGATCCGCTGCACAAGCGATGTGTGCAGGGAATGCTCCAGCGCCTTTACGATGAAGGCCAAATCTACAAGGACAAACAAGAGGGCTACTACAGCGTTCGCCAGGAACAATTCCTGACCGACAAAGAGCGCGGACCCGACGGCGAATTCGGCCCCGAGTGGGGACAAGTCGAGCATCGGGTGGAAGAGAATTACTACTTCCGGCTTGCCCAGCACAAAGATTGGCTCCTCCAGTACCTGCGCGACAATCCTGACTGCGTCACGCCAGATTTTCGTCAGACCGAGCTGATCAACGCGGCCGAAAAACTGGGCGGCGACCTTTGCATCTCGCGTCCCAAGTCGCGGCTGAGCTGGGGGATCGAACTCCCATTCGATCGCGACTATGTCAACTACGTCTGGTTCGACGCCCTAACGAACTACATCAGCTTTATCGGCTACGACCCGACTGTTTCATCCTTCATCCTTCAGCCTTCTTCCTTTCGGGAAAAATGGCCCGCCTTGCACATCATCGGCAAAGACATCCTGATCCCCGCGCACGGCATTTACTGGCCAATCATGCTCCACGCCCTCGATTTCCCCGACGAGCAGATGCCGAAATTTCTCGTCCACGGCTGGTGGAACATCAGCGGCGCGAAAATGAGCAAGTCGTTAGGCAACGTTATCGATCCAGACGCGCTCGCCGATAAATACGGCGCGGAAGCGCTCCGGTATTATCTGATGAGCGATATCGCGACCGGGAAAGACTCGGACTTTTCCAGCGAACGTATCGTCCAGGCTTTTAACTCTGATCTGGCTAATGCCTTGGGAAACCTTCTAAACCGGACCGTCAGCATGGCCCATCGCTACGATGGTGGGCGAACCGGCCGCCGGGATCCCCGCGCAGAAAAGGACCCGCAGTCATTCTTCAACGCTGTCGTTGTCGGCGTCGGCGGATACGTGGCCGGTTTCGAGGACTTCGATCCAGATGCAGCCCTGCTCCAGATCCTTGGCATCACAACTCACTGCAATATTCTTATAGAAGAGCAAGCCCCTTGGAAGTTGGCGAAGAGCCCCGAGAAAAAGCCAGAGCTCGACGCAATACTCTACACCCTCGCCGAATCGCTCCGTATCATCGCCATCCTGATATCCCCGGTCCTCCCCAAAGCCGCGCACGGTATTTTCGATCAGCTCAATTGGAAAATGGAACTGAGCGGCAAGGAAGAGCGCTTCTCGTTAGCCGACGCGGAGTGGGGGAAGTTGCCCGATGGACATGTCGTCGGAAAACCGACCCCTTTATTCCCGCGTATCGAGAATGATGCCGGGTAGCGCACCTGGCATTTTTTGCTACAAGCCATCTCATAAACACAACTGTCATTCTGAGCGTAGCGAAGAATCTCTGACTATTTCCGGTTTCCTGGACGCTGCGTTGGAGAAACAGTCAGAGATCCTTCTCCCGCGACTGCGGGATCAGGATGACAAGTTCGGTAGATTTATGAGATGGCTTATAGCCAAGGATCTAACACCGCGCATGGCCTGCGCGATACCGTCGCTCCCATTCATCCGAAAGCGCATCGCTTTGCCGTATCGTCGCTGGCGGACGGATCCGAATTCGCCGTCCCCATCGCAATCTTATCTCGAGAAAATCCAAGACCGCAGTCAGCGTCCCTTCGAAGTCCTGGCAGAGCTGCTCGTATTCGACCTGGAAAGGTCGTTGGGCGATGCGGGCGAAAAACGCACTCCAGATTTTTTCCTCCTCTTCCGCTTCGACCAGAGCAGCGCGCGATCAGCGCCCGATCGTATAACAGGCTCCGCCCTTTCTGATTTTCCCTCCTGCACTTTCCAGAGCCCGGTTTGGGCGGCGCGGGCCTTTGAAATTGCCTGGCGCAATTTGTCGCGACGCGTGATTTGGAGAAATCGCAAGCGCGGGAAAGCTGCGTTGAGCATTTTCAAATCGGATTCCTCAGGACCGCCGAATTCTCCTGTCTGCCGAAGTCGAACGAGGAAATCGTTCAAATACCATCCCATCAGCTTGAAACCGAAAACTTCGTTGGAGGTCGCCGATTTCGCGACAATCCCGCGCACGTAGTCGGCAAACTTTACATCCGCAGGAAAATAATGGGCGGCGCGAAACTGCGGCTCCGACGAGGGAGAAAAAATTGATTCGGTCGACCGGCGCGGCCCGTATCACGCAGGCCGTCGCTGAGGAGGTTGCTTCCCGACCTCGCCACTCGCGCAAATGAGGTAACAGCGCCGCGGATGCCGCCAATGATGAAACAGTCCCGCCATCGTTAGGCCAAATGACTCATTTGCGCGACGGACAACCGTCCCGTCGTCATGGTCGCGTCGCCAGCGAGATGCGTTTTGACATCACCTGCTCCCAGTTTACGGATAGAGCCTTTCGTTCCGATGCGTTTCTCACACAAGCTCAAAAAACTCGCAGATCCGCGCCTCGTGCCGAGCATGAGACGGCATCTCGGTCGCGTGATTCTGACCCGGCGCCTGGTTTTTCGCCTCGATGTCGAGAAAATCATCGAGAGCATAGACCCCGTCCAGTTCCAGGCGATTCATGATCGTTATGCCGTCGATGATCCGGGCGGAAGCTGGCGAAAATATCTCGATCTGGATTACTGGATGGCGATCAATCTCCGCCGGGTGCAGGAGCTCGAACTCGATTGGGGGCGGCGTCAAAGTATTCTCGATCTCGGGTCCGGCGCAGGTTACTTCCTCTATATTTGTCATGAGCTGGGCCATCGCACCCTCGGACTCGATATCGAAGATGTGCCGATGTTCGGCGAAATGTTTCGCGCGCTGAGATTGGAGCGCGTGATCGCGCGGGTCGAAGCGTTCCGGCCGCTCCCGGCTTTCGACCGGAAGTTCGATCTCATCACCGCGTTCATGATTTGCTTCAACGGACACAAGAGTCGGGCGCTCTGGGGACCAAAAGAGTGGTCGTTTTTCCTCGACGATCTAGAGACGCGACTCAATCCGCGGTGGCCGGATTCGGTTGGGGTTCAACCGGGAGCGTGACGATACCTTTTATACTGAGGAGTTGCGCCAATTCTTCCTCGATCGCGGCGCCAAAATTGACGAGCACCGGGTTCTTCTCCGGCCTCCTGGGAAGCGTCGTTAGGCTATTGCCCGCATTCTTCAAAGGCCGCCGGTTCGCCGCGAAGAAAGGCGAGTGCCTCGCCAGCAAAGTGCAGGGAACCGCAGATGAGAATCGGCGCCGGATCGTGTTGCGCCTCTTCCCAAGCCTCCGCAAGGTTCGGTTGGACGGCCACTGGCATCTCGGGGAGCTGGTCACAGATCGTTAGGCGAAGTTCATCCGCCGGCAGCGCGCGCGCGCTCCGAATCGATGGGAGCAGAAATCGTTGCGCGATTGGCCTGAGCGCGGCGCAAATTCCCGCGACATCCTTGTCGTTGAGCACGGCAAGAATAATGGTAGCCCGGCGGTCGCCAAACGTTTCCCGCCAGGTCTCCGTCAGGATGCGCGCGCCGCCCGGATTGTGAGCCCCGTCGATGATCGTGCGCGCGTCCCAGCGCTGAAAGCGCGCCGGCCATTCGACCGTGGCCAGTCCACGAGCGATGGACGCGTCATCGACCGCAATCCCCGCGGTGTGCAGAGCGGAGAGGGCAAGGGCAGCATTCTGCTTTTGGTGCGTCCCGGCCAGGGCGATCGGAAAACGATCGAAAGGTTGCCTGACGAAATCGAGCGGAGCAGAACAGGCCGCGGCGCGCTCTCGGATAACCGCCATCGCTTCGTCCGGCTGCAGAGCCGAAACGACGGGAGTGTTTGGCTTGATGATGCCGGCTTTTTCGGTCGCGATTTCGGTCAGGGTTTCGCCGAGCCACTTTTGGTGGTCGTAGTCGATTGGAGTGAGAATCGAAACCATCGCCTCGGTCGCGTTGGTCGCGTCGAGCCGCCCGCCCAAACCGGTTTCGAGGATAACGATGTCGGCGCCTTCGTTACGAAAATGGTCGAGCGCGAGAGCAGTCGTAATTTCGAAAAAAGTCGGATGTGGCTCCCAGTCCGCCGCCAGCTTGCGGATCTTCGTTAGGCCATGCGCCACCTCTTCTTCGGAGATCATTCTGCCGTCGACTTGGATGCGTTCGCGGAAGGTGACGAGATGGGGCGAGGTAAAAAGCGCGGTCCGATATCCCGCCGCGCGGCAGATGGAATCGAGCAGGGCGCAGACGGAGCCTTTGCCATTCGTGCCCGCGACGTGAAGAATGCGCTCGTTAGGCGAAGGCACGCCGAGCGCATGGAAAAGTCGACGGCTGTTTTCCAGCCCGAGCTTGATTCCGAAACGCTGGGTGTTGAAAAGCCAGGCGAGGGCCTCGCGATAAGATGCCTGCGATTCGAGGCCGCTCCCCGCGAGTCGCGGCACAAAGGCCTCTCCCACGTTTTCCACGGCTAATGCGTCGCGGCGAAGTAGGCGAGGAGTTGCGCAAGCTGCGCGCGCAGGACTTTGCGGTGGACGATCAGATCGATCAATCCGTGCTCCTCGAGAAACTCCGCGGTCTGAAAACGTTCCGGCAAATCCTGATGGGTCGTTTCCTTGATGACGCGTGGCCCGGCAAAACCGACCATCGCCTTCGGCTCCGCGATAATGACGTCGCCTAACGACGCGAAACTGGCCATTACCCCGGCGGTCGTCGGGTTCGTCAGCACGGAAATGAAAGGGAGTTTTTGGCCGGCATGGAGAGCGAGGGCACCGCTCGTTTTTGCCATCTGCATCAGGCTGAGCATGCCTTCATACATCCGCGCGCCGCCGGAGGCAGCGACGATGATGACGGCGGCACGGTTGAGCCGTGGCGTACTCGATCACTCGCGTGATGCGTTCACCCGACGACCGAGCCCATGGTGGCGGCGAGAAAGCTGAAATCCATCACCGCGATTCCAACCTTGTAACCTTCGATGAGGGCGTGGCCACTCAGCACCGCGTCAACCAGTCCGGTGCTATCCTGGTATTTGCGAAGCCGATCCTTGTAGCTCGCCATTCCCTGAAATTTGAGCGTGTCGATCGAAGTCAGGCCCGCATCCAGTTCCACGAAACTCTCGGGATCGCACAGAGTCGCGATTCGCTCCTTGGCCGACTGGGCAAAATGATAATCGCAGCGAGGACAAACACGATCGTTCTCCGCCAGTTCGATTTCGTGCACGACTTCGCCGCAACCGGGACACTTTTGCCAAAGGCCCTGCGGCATTTCGCGTTTCTTGCGCGCCTGGGTTTTGAGGGAGGGTTTTTTGAAAATAGCCATGCCTTAGCCCCGAGCGGCCGTCGCCGCGTGCACAGAAATCGCCCCCGCCTTCTTCAGCACCGAGGCGCATTCGCTCAGGGTCGAGCCAGTAGTGAGGACGTCGTCGACTAACAACATCCGCAAATCTTGCACGTTGCTGCCGCGCCGTAAACGAAAGGCGCCTTTGAGGTTCTCCATTCGCTCGCTCCGATCGAATTGGGTTTGGGTGGTGGTGTAGCGAGTGCGCTGCAAGGCGTTTTGCAAAGGAAGCCCGGAGTGTCGGTGGAGGGCAAGGCCGAGCAGTTCTGCCTGGTTAAAGCCGCGCTCCCGCTTTCTCGCCGGGTGCAACGGGACCGGCACGATGAAATCGAACCGGCGACCGACGAGACGCGGATCTTCCATGGTCTCCGCGAGCCAGCGACCAAGCAGGTGCCGGAGATGAAGTTGCCGGCCGTATTTGAAATCATGCACAACTTTGCGCACCACCCCGCGGCTCCGGTAAGCGGAGACGGCCGTGTCGAAATGCAGGACGCGATCTTCGCAATTTGCGCAGGTGAACGACCCGGTAATCGCACCAGCAAACGGTTGCGAACATTTCGCGCAAAAGGGCGGGACAATTCGCCGCGCTGTCTCAGCGCACGGAGCGCAAAGACTTTCGCCCCGTTCAACGGGGCCAGCACACGCGACGCAGAACGGCGGATAAAAGAGACTAACGAGTCCGCGAAACGGGTTGCGGGGCAGGCGCATTCTCATGTTTCACCCAGCTGCGCATGAGCAGCCAGCTGGCGAGCGCGATCATGAGCGGGACGATTCCGACGAGCAAGTCTTTCCCGATCCAGGGCAACGCGACCGCGGCGTGGCGAGCGGCCCGGCTGAAGGCGCCGTTGGCGAAGATCCAGCCCGAGTGCAAACCGATCGGCAACCAAAGCGAGCGGGTTTGCAAGCGCGCGTCCGCCAGGATGCAGCCGATCGCGAAGAGGGTGAGGAAGCCGGCTGCGAGCAGAAGCGGATTACCAAACTGCCAGAAGGAATTTGCGATCGAGACAAAACCGGAGAGCCAGGTGACCGACTCGTTCGGCGAGGTTTGTTCGGGCGCCTTCAAAAAATGAATGATCGAGAAAAGCGCCGACGTGATAAGGAGCGCGTTGAGCCGCGAAAAACTGCGCAACAGGATTCCCAGAATGAAGCCGCGGAACAGAAGCTCTTCGAGAACGGGAACCAGGCTCGCCGCAATCACGACATCAGGCATTTTTGACCAAAGGAAACCGTGCCGCAGCGAAAAGATGCGCAGTGCGATGAGCACCGCCCCGCCGCAGAGCAGGGGAACGGCTGCGATCACGAAACCGATCGCGAGATTGATTCCGGCGCGGGGATTTTTTTCGAGGCCGAGATCGCGCCAGTTGCGCACTCGCAGCGCGCGCAAGAGCGGCCAGAGCAGAATGAGCGCGGCGACCAGGAGCGCGCGATGGAAATAGCTTTCGAAGTCAAAGGTGGCCAGACTTGGAAGGACGTGATGGGCGCTGAGAAATTGACCCGCCCAAAAAAGCGGCGGGGCTCCGAGTGCGCCCAGCAGGACGACGCCAGCAAGATAGAGCAATAGTCTGGTGGCGTCCTTCAAGGTTGATAAATCCTAATACGATTTGTCATCCTGAGCGAAACGAAGGATCTCTGACTATTTCCATTCCACCCACGCAACCGTCGCCAGAAATGTTCAGAGATTCTTCGCTCTGCTCAGAATGACAGCGCTATTTATAAGATGACTGATGGCTTCTAACGTAGGGATGTAATGTAAGGAGCCGACGCTATGCGCAGTCAACATATATGGACCTCACGGGACGAAGATGGGCGCAAACGTGAGGTGCGTGTGACGAAATTCGGCGGCCGCTGGAAATTTCAGGCAAAGTTTCGCGACGAAGAGGAGTGGACTTATTTCGATGTCCCGCTGCTCGAAGATCTGCGCGAGCTGCGCGAAATCATTTTCCGGAAATATCAGCGGCGCCGGGCCTCGGCGGAAGATTTCGAGGCGGTCGACAAAATGCTGCGGGACCAGACGCGGGACGGATAAATTCGCGAATGAAGTGATCCGCGCAAAATATACAGGATAAGATCTCTAGCTCATGATTTTATTGTGAATTCCGAAAAAGTATTCTTGCTTTGTCCGGCGCAAATCACAAGAGGGGCGCTATTTCAGGATTGTGGTTATGCGCCTGAAAGTTCGGCAATGCTCCCAGAACGGTGATGGCAAAAGGAATCCGACTCGACCAAGCGCTGGTTCAGCGCGGATTTTTTCCAAGTCGGCATCAAGCGCAGTGCGCGATCATGGCCGGCGAGGTGAGAATCGATGGCCGTGTCGCCGCGAAGGCCTCGGATTCGGTGCTGGCGGAACATGAGATCTCGGTTGCGCCCCGCAGCCGTTACGTTGGCCGCGGCGGAACAAAGCTCGAGGGAGCGATCGCGCACTTCGGGATTGTCTGCGAGGGGAGGGTGGGGCTCGACATTGGAGCTTCGACCGGAGGTTTCACAGATTGCCTGCTCCAGCACGGCGCGAAGAAGGTCTTCGCGGTCGATGTCGGTCACGGGCAGTTGGCCTGGAAAATTCGGGACGATCCGCGCGTCGTCACTCTGGAAAAAACGAATGCGCGCAATCTTTCCCGGGCAGAAATCAAGGAGCCGATCGACATTTGCGTGATCGACGTTTCTTTTATCTCGCTGACTTTGATCTTGCCCAATGCCTTTGAGTTGCTAACTCCAGACGGTGTGATCCTCGCGCTTATTAAACCGCAGTTCGAACTGGCGCGCGAGGATGTGGGCCGCGGAGGAATTGTGCGCTCGCCCCAATTGCATGAAAAAGCGCAGCAAAAAGTGGTAGCCTTTGCGGAAACGATGGGCGCACGCGTGGAGGGTCTTGTGCCCTCCGCTATCACCGGGACTGACGGCAATCAGGAATTCTTCATATGTCTCCGAAAACCGTCGGTCTAATCGCACACACTGGAAAACCAGGCGCGGCTGACCTCGTGCGCCAACTCCAATCGGAGTTCGAGATGGCGGGCGTGAAAGTGCTATTGGAAAAGGCCACCGCCGACCTCGCTGGTCTGCAATCGAGCCGCACCGTGCCGCACCTTGGAGCGGAGGCGGACCTCCTCGTCGTCCTGGGAGGTGACGGCACGATTCTCAGCGTCTTGAGCGGCTTGAAAGAGACGATCAAGCCAATTTTTGGGATCAATATCGGCTCGCTCGGCTTTCTCACCTGCCTGAACTCGTCGGCGTATCAGGAAGCCGTTCAATCCATCGTCACCGGTAAATTTGCGCTCAGCGAACGCGTCCTGTTCCAGGTGGAGATCACAAACAAAGGCGAGAGGCGGCAGCTATCGCGCGTGCTCAACGACGCTGTCATTAGCCGAGGGGAAATCTCGCGACTCATTCGACTCCGGACGCGGGTAAACGGCGCTCCGTTGACGGAGTTCAACGCAGACGGATTGGTCGTCGCAACCCCGACCGGATCGACCGCTTATTCTCTCTCCGCCGGTGGTCCGATCCTTGATCCGCAATCCGGCGTCTTTGTCATCACCCCGATCTGTCCGCATGTGCTGACGAACCGCTCGGTAATTGTGGGTGACAATTCAGTGATCGAGATCGAGCCGAGCGAGCCAGTTCACCCGGCCTACTTGACGCTCGACGGACGCGATCCGGTCCTGCTGGAGTTTGGAACGACAGTCGTCATCCGGCGCGCCAAAGAAGTCTTGCCGTTGGCGGTGCTGCCGGACCTTTCGTTCTTCAGTGTCGTCCGGCAAAAACTGAAGTGGAGCGGCACCACGATCTGATTGGGCGACTGCGTCCGGCGATCGCCCTGAGCGGACCGGTTGTTGTCTGGACCAGCAGCCTCCTTTGCGGGCTTCTCTTTATTGCGGTTTTCAAGTATCGGCCTCCCGATTTTGTCCTCGAGATGTCGGTGCGGACGCAGTCTTGCGCTTTTCTTCAACTCCAACCGGTAAGCGACGGGCGTGAAGAGACTCAGGACTTATCCGTTCAACTGGTAGATAGCCGGCAAAAGTTTAAGTGTGTGCGCTTCAATCTTCACGCTGACCACCTTGATACCTTGCATCTTTCTCTCTTTCGCGGCTCCGGTTCGATCGAACTCCGAGACATCAAGCTGCGAGATGTCAGGCGCAGGTTCACGATTCCCATTCCGTCGGCGTCGCTCACTGCCGAAAACGACATCGCCACCATCACTTCGACTGACGCTGTGACAAGGGTCGTTTCGACGCCAGCGGCGTCCTGGCCTAAAATTACGATGCGCCTTCCGCATCCGCTGTTCGCGGCACGCGTGCCCGATTGGATCGCCATTCTGCTCACCCTCGCACTTGGTGTGTCACTGGTCTGGCTGCTTGCGCTAAGTCCGCAAGCACATGATCAGGCCCTGCAAGCGGCGAGGGGATTGGATGCGCGTCCTTGGATCATAACTGGCCTGTTTGCAGCCTACATCATCTCGGTGCTCGCGAACTTGAATGGCAGTTCTACCGCGATTTGGCAATATTATGCCGACGGCGAGTTACCTCAGGCGGGCCTGGTCGCCGGATCGGCGAAAGAGATCCGCTCCGACGAATGGATGGTGCAGACGCCGTGGATATTCTCGCAGGCAAAACAGATTCCGGCTTTTCCGGTTACCAACCCCAACGTGGGCGACGGGGTCGCCCCGTTGCTCACGAATCTGCCGGCACGTCATTGGTCAATGCTTTTTCGACCACAAATGTGGGGCTTCTTCTGCCTCCGTTTGGACCGAGCCTTTTCCCTGAACTGGAACTTTAAGTGGTTCGGTCTGCTCCTGGGCGGATTTATTTTCTTCGAGCTTCTGACTCAAGGTAACTGGCTTGTCTCGTTAGGCGGAGCTGTCTTCCTCTTGTTCTCCAGTTACACGCAATGGTGGTTTAGCACTCCGACTGACATGCCCGAGATGATCGCAATGGTCTTTTTCGGTCTTTGGTCTTGCGCCATGATCTTGCGGGCTGCGACGCGCTGGAAAATCGTGGCCGCCGCCGTTGTTCTTCTGGTCGCGATTGAGCAATTTGCCTTTTGTTGCTACCCGCGCTTTCAAGTTCCACTTCTGTATTTCGCGCTGGCCGTTACGCTCGGGTTCGCCTGGGTCGCGCGTTTGCAGCTTCGTCAGCCGGATGAACTCCGGCTTTTTCGTTTCTCCTGCCTGACGATAACCCTTCTCGTGGCGGCCGCATTACTCGGTCGCTGGGCGTTCGAGATCTCCGCTACCGTGCGGGAAATCGCGGGTCTGATCTACCCGGGGCGCGTCTTCTCCAGCGGTGGTGAATCTCATTGGACACATTTTCTTGCGCCATTCCTCGAGTTCGGAATGACCGAAGACCACTACCCCGCGGGTTCCGTCAATGTCTGCGCTGCCGCTGGCTTCCTCTTTCTCGCCCCGTTGCTTTTTGTCGCAGTTGGACGTGACGCATGGCGGAAACGCTCGGATCCGCTCTTGGTCGCCCTCGTCGTTTTCATTGGCTTCGACCTCTGGTTCATGGCGCTGGGAGTCCCTCGCTGGCTGGCGGGGGTAACCGGATGGTCCTACGTCACTTCATCGCGGGCGACACTGGCGCTGGGCATAGCGACCGTAGCTGCCGTCGTCCGCTACCTGGGCCGCGCCCGGGTGCCGTTGGAAACTCCCATCGGTCGGCGAATGCTCGGTGCGGGAATTCTAACGCTAGCGCTTTACGGTTTGCTTACCCTAACGAATATAAAAATCGGGGCCTTCGCCTTGGGCATACACGTTGTGGCCGTCGCGCTTTATTTTGCAGTCACATTCTATTGCCTGTGGTCGCGTCGGGCCGTTGCGTCGTGCCTTCTCCTTGCCGTCCCCATGATCTTTGCCAACGCCCTGGTCAATCCGATCAGCCACGGTCTGCCTGGCCTGACGAAGGGAGCAGTCTTTCGCTGGGTCGAGTCACGGGTTCGGGAAAGCCGCAACGACAAATGGCTGGTCGCGGGCAGTTCTATCCGGAGCTATGCCGTCGCACAATTGGTCAAGGCTGCCGGGGCGAATACGCTCGGCGGAACCCGCTGCACGCCGGATCGCGCGCTCCTCCGGCAACTCGACCCCGATAATCGTGCCGCCGCCGTCCACGATCGCTACGGACGCGCCTGTTTTGTCCCTGCGAACGTCGCAGCCCCCACTTTCAAGCTTTGGTTCGTCGATGCCTACACGGTCGAACTTCCGCTCAATGGACCGATGCTCAGCGGCTTGGGAATCGATAATTTGCTTCTCATCGATGAGAAACCAGTCGCCGACACTTTGGTTGGCTGGGCGAAGGGGGGCGCGCAGAACGGCTGTTATCTGTACGCGAGGCGACCGTATTAGAAATCGCGTCGAGAACATTCACAATTGCAGCAGCCCACAAGAAAAAGCAGTGGACGCGATCTCCAAGGATTGATTCTGCAGCGCCTTGCAGCGATAATTCCCACCATGAACCAAGCTCAACGGGAAGTGCTTAAGAACGTCGAACGCGCTGCCAACGCCGCCGGTCGCCTGGCAGAGAACGGTTATCACGCCACAAAAGACGAGGGCGCGCAAAAGATTGCCGAAGCAGTATTAACCTTGTCCCAGACCGTCGGGGTTTTGGCGCGTGCGCTGGCGGAGGAAGCGAAGTAGCTGCGGTTCTTAACTTCACGAGCGAGACGGGCGGCAAATTCGGAGATCTGGAGCGCGGTTCCGGACGGCGCGAGGCAAGCGAAACCTTCGAAGATCCGTATCGACGGAAGTTTTGATCGACTTCTGCCGCTGATTCGCATACAATGCGGACTCTAAATCGGAAGAAAGCGCATATACGCAACCACCGCCCCCTTGAACCTAGGAATCTTGTCGCCGCCATGAAAAGTCTTGCCGCCGCATTGTTTCTTGCCGCAGCCATATCTCTCACCACGCGGACGTCTTCGGCGGCGCCTGACGCCGTTTTGCTCAGTCCAGAGCGGGCAGGTCATGCCGCTACCCGCCTCAACTCCGGGTTGGTGCTCGTTACTGGTGGAGTGAACGAGAGCGCTACCCTGAACTCAGCGCTGCTCTACGATCCCGTGCTTGGCACTTTCACTCCTACGGGAAACATGAACACCGCGCGTTCGAACCACACCTCGACGCTCCTGAATGACGGCCACGTCTTAATTACGGGCGGAGATCTTGACACTGGTCTGGTATCTAAGACGGCGGAGCTTTACGACCCGGTAACCGGCCAATTCACCTTGCTCACAAGAAGAATGAACATCTCTCGGAGCAAACATACTGCTAACCTGCTGACGGACGGCAGGGTGCTGCTGGTCGGTGGTAAGAGCGCAGATATTTATGACCCTGCAACGCAAACTTTCACGACCACCGCTAACTCACCGACCAATCGCTCCAGCCATGCCTCGGTGAACCTGAACGACGGCACCGTGCTCATCACGGGTGGTTACGTCAACAAGCTCGCCACGGGGGATGCTTGGATCTATAACCCGGCCAGCCAGAGTTTCACTCTCCTTACCGCAAAAATGAAGGTTCCGCGCGCAAACCATCAAATGACGCTATTGCTCGATGGCCGGGTCCTGGTTACTGGGGGTTTTGCTGGCACCAGCCCGCACAACGAGGTGGATATCTACGACCCTTCCACCCAAGCTCTTTACTGCCGCGCAACCAATGCAGAACCATCGCTCCAATCACCAGGCATTGCTTCTGCCCAGTGGTTTTGTGTTGGTAGTCGGCGGAACCACTTTGGAAACCGGCTTCCTCGCTGTCAATGAAGTCTGGAATCCGACCAGTGGCAATTGGACGGTGCACGACACGATGAGTGAGGGCCGGACCGGCCCGACCGCGACGATGCTAGACAACGGGCAAATTCTGGTCGCCGGTGGTATTACAGGCAACGCTACCTTGCAAAGCGCGGAAGTAATTGATCCTGTGACCCACACCTTTACTTCGCTTGGCAACATGCAGGTCGCGCGGAACCAACATACTGATACGCTATTACCTGACGGAAGAGTGCTTTTGGCAGCCGGGAGCACGGACGCGGTCTGGCTGCACTCTGCCGAAGTGTTCGATCCGACCAGTAATACTTTTAGCCCGGTCGGCAACCTCGCCCAAGCCAGGAAAAGCCACACCGCTACGCTCCTGCAAAACAATCAGGTCCTAATCACCGGCGGCAAGACGGCGACTGCCGATACCAGGACCGCGGAACTGTTTGACCCGGTGGCCGGTGAATTCTCTTCAACTGGTTCGCTGATCGGGGCACGTTCTCTTCACACAGCAACATTGCTCAATAGTGGAAAGGTATTAGTGGTTGGCGGCAGAAAAGGAGCGAAGCCGCTCAGAACCGCCGAGCTATATGACCCGGTTTCAGGCCTCTTCTCCAGTACCGGTTCGTTGAAGGTGCAAAGGAAGCGGCATCGCGCGACAATCTTTAGCAATGGTCAGGTGCTGGTGGAAGGAGGCGCCTCCAACAGCAATGGACACGAGGTCGATTCGGGTACACCGACCGCGGAAACCTACGATCCTGTCATGGGCGTTTGGACGCAAACCGGAGATATGCACATCGGTCGGACCGAACACGACGCGACATTGCTCTTCGATGGTACGGTGCTGGTAACCGGAGGGCTTTCCTTGGTGGATACATCCGATGTTTACCAGACAAGCACGCGCAACTTCTCCCAGACGACTGGCGTGCTGCAACCGCGGCAGCGCCACGTTGCGATCCTGCTTTCCAACCCAGTCTGGGGTTCGCTGGTCGGTCAGGTTCTTGTGATTGGTGGGGCTTCAACTGGTAATTCTGTCTATGGCGGCCTGCAACGGGCGCTCGATTCAGTGGAAATCTATGACCCTACCACCAGTCAAATGAGCCTCTTCGGCACAATGACTACGGCACGGCAGAACCACACCGCGACCCTTCTGCCGGATGGGCGTATCCTTATCGCCGGCGGTGTGGATAGTCCCGCTGTCAGCGGGACGGCCGAGGTCGTCGCTCCATAAGGCTACAGATCCAGCTGCCCGCGCAGTCGCCAAGCGCGAAGTTAACGATCCAAACATCCGTCACACGGACGTCCCGCGAACCGTATCGCCCTTTGCTCGCTGTATCGTTCCTCGACCACTACAACACAACCGTCAGGGTAAGATCGTTGCCGTCGCCGCCTTCGTAGCTGGCTTGGAGTTTGTTCCCGTTAATGGTTAGGATTGCACCGTCCGGTAAGTTACTGAAGGTGCCGTTAATCGGGGTGGCAGAGGTATTGTTGATCACGGTGAGGACAAGCCCTGCCGGCAGCGTGCCCTGGATCGTTCCCCGGGAGACTAAGGTCGCACCACCGCTGATCGTTACTCCCACGGCGACCACTTCGTCTGTCCGGGTTCTGTTGCCCCTGGCCCTAAAGGTATAGGTGTAGGTGGCATCGGCATTGAAGGTAAGTGCGCTTTGGCTGGTAAGGGTGGCTTGCCTCTTTGTTCCTCCAGCCGGAGCGAGGAAAGCCCCTCCGCCGCTCCCGGTGCCGATTGTTACCGCGCCAGAGATAACCCCGCTTCCACCCAAAGTGCCAGTGTTGACTGATACGGCGGCACTACCGGTTCCCGAACCAATCCCGTTACTGACCAATAAGGTGCCGGCGCTTACCGTGGTGCCTCCTGTATAAGTATTAGCTCCGCTCAACGTCAGCGTCCCCGTGCCGATCTTGGCCAGCGAACCGCCCGTGCGACGAATGATTCCGCCATCCTGGAGCACTCCGGAAAAAGTCGTGCTCAGATTATTGGAGCCGACCGTCAGTTTATTCGCCCCGAGAAAGACCAGGCCATCGCCTTCGATCGAGCCGGTCGTCAGACCCGGAGCGCTTTGCTGACTTATATCAAGGTTGCCGTTGCCGAAAATCTCCACCCGCGCCGTGCCGCCCGTGGAAAGGCCGCCAGCAGAAGAAAATACGATCAAGCCGCCCCTACCTCCACCTAGACCGCCGTTGGCAATCAGGGTGGCGTCGCCAGCGTCGCCGGGGTTGAATAGCGTTTCGCCGGGAAATGCGCCGCTAACTGCGCCGCCGTTGTTGGTAAAGGTGGCATTGCCCGCGGTGCCCGAGTTAAATATGACAAATCCGCCGCCTGCCCCGCTAGTCGGGCCGCCAGGATTGGTAAAGATACCATTGCCTGCAGTGGGTGTGCCGCTGGAGAATATCACGGTGCCGCCCCCGTTGTTGGTAAAGGTGCCATTGCCTGCCGTCGAGCTGGATTGGAATAGGATCTCGGCGTTGTTGTTTAAGGTGACATCGCCGGCCGTCGAGGTGTCGAAGAATTTCAATGCGCCGTTGTTGGTGAAGGTGGCATTGCCAGCGGTCGAGGTGTTGAAGAATTGCACGTTACCAGCGTTGGTGAAGACGACATTTGAACCGCCTGCGGTTGCGCTGTTCGTGAAGTCTATCCCGCCAGGACCGGGGGCAAAGTTTTGAGTGATCCCTGAATCATTCATGATGCCCACCCCGCTGATGGTCATGGTATTGGTGAGGAGGGCGATCGTGAACCGGCTCGCGCCCGGGTTGAACACGATGCCGTTGACCTGCGTCGTGCCCTCGGGGGCGACGAACCTTATGTTGGAAGTGGCGAACGTTGCCGTGTCGTTCGGACTGTTAGGGACGGTCGCTGGCGTCCAGTTACCCGCGGTGCTCCAGTTTCCAGTGGCAGGATTTGCTCCCCAGGTAGCATTCCCGGCAAGGCCGCTGCTCGTTGCTGCAAGCAGAAGGGCTAGCGGGACGAGAAAAAAACCACGTCGCCAGGACGAGTTGTTAAGGGAGTCTTTGATCAAGTCAGTTGTTTTCATAATTTTCATCTCAGGTTGTGACATCTTCCGGTGCGTTTGTTTTTGTCGTGCCGGAATAAATGTGCTTCTACCTGCTAAAGCGGAAATCCCGCCCGGAACCCGCCACGACTGCGCAATTTTTTTTAGTCGCCCCGGCCCGCGGACGCGGACCTTAGAAATGAGCTTTTTGCGACATCAATCGCTTGGCAAGAAGAAGCTGCCGGGGACAGTTCTTGTCACCCGGCAGCTCGTCGTATTCTCGTTACCTCTTACTGGAGAGGCTGCGGCTCGCCGTAGATAAAGTCATCCATCATGACGATGTCATGCCGGCGATCATCATTCGGACCCGGGATCTCACCGGCCGTGATCTGGAACGACGCGATGCGGGCGTCGTTGAATTTGATACCGAAGAAGGACAGGCTTGCATCGCCGGGCGAGGCCGGGACAAAACTGCTGAATATCCGCTTACCGTCGCGATCGAAATACACGATCCGCGTGCTGGCTGAGTGCGGCTTCCCTCCATCTGGCAGGTCGACGTCTGTGAAGACCGCGCCGAAGCCACTCACGGTTGCTGGCGAAGCCCCGGTGGTCCCAGGAACGAAGAACGAACCATCGGTGACGTTGCTGCCCACCGGAGTGAACAACCGCGACGGGCTGAAGGTGCCGAAGATGGTGCCGTAGGTGGGGTTATTGAAGAGCACGGCCAGTCCGCCCTGGGTCCCACCCGATGGGGGAGCCTGCGACAGGCCCAGACCTGGTGTGGTGAAGTGCGCACCGCGGGTATTCAGGAACACATCGAACGGAGTTACCGGAGCTGTCGTGTCCATGATGTTGGGATCACCGCCGTCCCAGTTGATTTCGCGGCGACCGCTCGCGAGCGGCCCTGGGTTATTGCCGTTATTTGGATCCCCCAGAGCAGCGCGGAACGCATCGACTGTGCTTTGAATCGAGGCTGCGGTTGGCCCAGCTGCCTGGAACACAGCCGGCGCCACGAAGTTATCGCCCACGTCGCCCTGTGCGTATGCACTCTGGCTAAACGGGAGTAGTGTCGAGCAGCAGGCCTAAAGCGGCCATGATTGAGTTAGTTACTGATTGTGTAGTTTTCATATGCTTATCTGTTCTAATTGTTGGTTTTCGTTTTTGGTTCCCCGGCGCGTTCATTCGTGCCGGTTCATCTCCTAAAGCGGAAAGCCAGGCCGGAACCCGCCACCACGTCGCAGTTTTTTCTAATCGCCTTGCGTTCTACTCCCTTAATCTTCCGGTCGTGTTGGAGTTTTGCGGTGTCGAGCGGTCTCTATGACGACACCTTCATCCATGCGACAAGACATCACCTAACTGCTCGGTGGCTGGGAGGGAAGGGACGCGAAATCGACGAAGAAGTGGGGCCTAAGGCGGTGGCCGCCCCGCCGGCACTGGGCGGTCCGACTCCGTTACGCCTCGCCAGCTCCGTTTTCGCCTAACGACATTACGACAACCTCATCCAAGGTCGTTGATTCGCGCGACTTTCGCTTTCCTGACACCAGCCCAATCCAAGTCGCCTCTGACCCTGGGCTCGGACGTTGTAGCGGGACGCCGTTGATCTGCTCCTGCTTCGTCGAGATTAATTGCTCGGTTGCACGTTGGGCTGAGGGACTACACCCAACTGCTTCAGTTTCTGCTGGCCCCCTTTGGCACGTTCGGCGCTGTTCGAATAAGAGCTTATCGTCAATTCATTGGCGTTGCGGGCTACTTTGGCCACGCTGGCGATGCTCAGGCCATTTGCCACTGCCAGATCCGTCCAGCTTCGACCGGCTGATCTGAGGGTCGCGATTTCCTGCACTTTGTTGCTGTCGCCGCGCGCGATCGCATTGATCGCGCAGAGCTCGCCGAACCGCAGTCGCAAGACATCCTGCTGCGCCTGCAATTCGCGCTCACTTACTCCCGTGGAGTGAGATATTGCCCTAACGACGAAAGGACGCTCCTCGTGTGTTCCTGCGGCGACGTCCAGACGCCGGATGTTGCCGAGGAGCGACGTCTCGTCGTTTCCTGAATAATTTTTCGGCACACGCACCGAACCTCCTCCGAGAAGGCTACCGACTTGCGGCGGAACGAAAATCGTTTCGTAATCCTGGTCGTCTGCAGTCGAGGCGGAATTGATCGTCGCAACCGTGTGCGACCGAGCGCCGGCCGCCTGAGGCCCGGCAGATTGGGGCGGCGCGGCGCAACCGACGAGAATGCAGAGGGCTGAAAGAAGAATTGGTGTTTTCATAAATTTCAAGGCTTGGGTTTCATTTGCTTCTTCCGGCGCGCCTGTTTTTCGTGCCGGTTCTATCTGCTAAAGCGAAATGCCAGCCTGAAACCCGCCACGAGCGGCGCAGCTTTTTTAACCTCCTCGCGCTGTTGCTGTATTAATCTCGCACTCGTGCTAGAGTCTGCGGCGTCGAGGAGCCTGTATGCCTACGCCCTCAGCCGCACAACAAGAGGTTACCCAACTGCTCGGCGAGTGGAGGGGAGGGAACGAGGACGCGTTGGAGAAGCTGTTCCCATTGGTGCAACCAGAACTGCACCGGCTGGCCCATCATTACATGAGCCGGGAACGTGCCGGCCATACCCTGCAAACAACCGCGATCCTTAACGAAGCCTACCTCCGCCTGGTTGATAATACGCAGCCGCTCTGGCAAAACCGGACCCACTTCGTCGCAGCGGCCGCGCAGTTGATGCGGCGCATCATGGTGGACCACGCCCGCGAACGCCGCTCGCTCAAGCGTGGCGGCGGCGCGCTTAAAGTCACCCTCGATGAGGCGGCGCTGGTGACGGAAGCGCGTTCCGAGGAATTGCTCGCTCTCGATGAAGCGCTGGAAAGGCTGACGGTGCAGGACCCGCGCAAAAGTCAGATTGTTGAACTGCGTTACTTCGGCGGCTTGACTGTCGAAGAGACGGCTGAATTCCTGAAACTCTCTCCGCGGACCGTGGAGCGCGAATGGACCATGGCCAAGGCATGGCTTTACCGAGCGCTGAGCGGAGAAGAAGCGGATGAAAGCTGAGCGCTGGCAACGGGTCAACGATCTTTTCCATCTGGCGGCCGAGCGTGCGCCCGAGGAGCGGGCCGCATTTCTGGATGAGGCTTGCCGCGGCGACGAAGGCTTGTGCCGCGAGGTGAAGTCTCTGCTCACGGCACTCGAGCGGACGGAAAATTTTATCGAATCACCAGCCTTCGAAGTCGCGCCTGAGCTTCTGACCAGCGAAAGGCCCGGTGCGTTGGTTGGGGAGTTGATTGGGCATTACCGGATCGAATCGCTCATCGGCGTCGGCGGGATGGGAGAGGTTTATCTTGCGCGGGACGAGCAACTCGGACGCAAAGCCGCCCTCAAGCTCTTGCCAGAGCGCCTCACGGCGGACGAGACGCAGCTGAGTCGATTCAAGACCGAAGCGCGCAGTGCCTCAGCCTTAAATCATCCAAACATCCTGACGGTTTACGAGATCGGCGCGGAGGGAAACCGACGATTTATCGCGACGGAGTTTATCGAAGGCCTCACCCTGCGAGCGTCGCTCGCGGGCGGGAGAATGAATCTGGACGCGGCGCTCGACGTTGCGTTGCAAGTGGCCTCGGCACTGGCGGCGGCACACGAAGCGGGCGTCGTGCACCGGGACATCAAGCCGGAGAACATCATGCTGCGACCGGACGGATATGTGAAGGTGCTCGACTTCGGGATTGCCAAGCTGATCGAGCCAAGGACGACATCGGGCGATCGTGAGCCCGACACAACGTCGGTGTTGCAAACGCGACCGGGATCAGTGTTAGGCACAGGGCGCTACATGTCTCCGGAGCAAGCGCGCGGCCAGAAGGTGGACGCCCGCTCGGATATTTGGAGTCTGGGTGTGGTTCTCTACGAGATGGTGGGTGGGATCCCCCCTTTCCTGGGCGAGACGCCGAGCGACTGCATCGCATCCATCCTAAAGTCGGAGCCACCACCCTTATCCGGCGTGTTGCCGGATGTTCCGATCAAACTCGAATTCATCCTGCAAAAGGCGTTACGCAAAAACAGTGACGAGCGTTACCAGACGACCACGGAGATGCTGGCCGACCTCCGCGATTTCAAAGGGGAACTGGAGGCGGAAGGTTCCTCGCGTACCGGCTCGATGGTCCGCAAAATTAAGCGTCACAAGCGCGGTGTGTTACTTGCCCTGGCGGCGGCGATCCTCACAGCCGCGGTGTTGGCCTACTCTTTTTTCCGCGCTGCTCCGGCGCCGTTACCAAATGAAAAATCCATCGCCGTTCTGCCATTTGAAAACCTGAGCGCGGAAGACTCCACCGCCTATTTCGCTGATGGGGTCCAGGATGAGATTCTGACCCGGCTCTCCAAGATAGCGGATCTCAAAGTCATCTCCCGCACATCAACCCAGGGTTACAGGCACACTTCTCAAAAGCTCTCCGAGATTGCCAAACAACTCGGCGTCGCCAATCTCCTGGAAGGTAGCGTGCAAAAAACGAATGATGAGGTGCGCGTCAACGTGCAATTGATCAGAGCCGAGAGTGATTCACATCTTTGGGCAGAAACCTTTGATCGCAGATTGACCGACATTTTTTCTGTCGAGAGTGAGGTGGCCAAAGCCATCGCCGACCAGTTGCGCGCGAAACTAACCGGTCAGGAAGAACAAGTCATCGCTGCCAGACCAACCGACAACCCCGAGGCTTACGATGCCTATCTGCGCGGATTAGCTGATACCTTGAAAACCGGCAACTCCCCCGCGAATACTCTTAGTGCACAGAAATATCTTAAAAACGCGGTGCGGCTGGACCCGAAGTTCGCCCTCAGCTGGGCGCTCCTTTCATACGTCGATGCCCTCGGCTACCTCACCCTGACTCTGCAGCCAACGGTCGCCCTTCGGGAAGAGGCGGGACAGGCAGCTGAAACCGCGCTTACTCTTCAGCCCAATCTCGGCGAGGCCGTCCTGGCGAGAGGATATTACTACTATGCCTGCCTGAAGGACTATGACGCCGCAGTGCGTTACTTTGAGCAGGCACGGCAGTTCCTGCCGAATAGCAGCCAGATTCCTGAATCCCTCGCCTACGTCGCGCGTCGGAAAGGCCAGTGGGACCGGAGCGAATCTTACTTCAACGAAGCCGAGCGCCTTGACCCGCGCAATGTTTCCCTGCTCACCCAGCACGCACAATCCTACATGTTGGTTCGTCGTTTCCCAGAAGCGCTGCGAAAGTTTGATCAGGTGCTCGAAATCACACCGGACGATCCCGATACCCTTGCGCAAAAGGCGGGCATTGCCCAAGCGCAGGGTGACCTTCCGCGGGCGGCCGCGCTCCTCGCTCCGCTGCATCCGCCCCCTGACGACACTGGAGCCCTGGAGATACAGGTTTATCAGGCGATCCTGGAGCGCCGCCCTGCGCAAATTATTCTCCGGCTAAAGGAAATACTTGCCAAGCCCGATCCGGCCCTTGGTTACAACAATGGCGAACTGCGCTTTTGGTTAGGCTGGGCGCAGGAAGTCGGCGGCGACCATACCGCCGCCGAGGAGAGCTGGCAAAAGGCGCGCGGCGAGCTTGAACCGTTCCTTAAGGAACAGCCGGACAATTATGTCCTCATCGGAGACCTTGCCCTAACCAACATGGGCCTTGGTGACAAGGCCGCCGCGCTAGCTTTGTCGGAGCGGGCGATGGCCGTGCTCCCGCTCGAGAAAGACGTAGTAGACGGTCCCGCTCCAATCGAGATTCTCGCCCGAGTGACAGCGCAGATGGGAGAGCCCGACCGATCCATCGCCGCGTTAGAAAAACTGTTGTCAATACCGTCCGAGGGCGCCTTGGCTTCACGCGTACCGCTGACTCCTGCCTTGCTCCAGCTCGACCCAATGTTCGATCCGCTCCGAAACAATCCGCGCTTTCAAAAACTTGCGACCACGTTCGCTTCAGGCAACGCCAGCCAGTAAAAAGCAGTTCAAATCTTTCCGCGGCGGCTTTGCGCGGAGGCTTTATCATTCGCGAGTTCCTGCGCTCAACCAAAACCAGAAAGCGATCTGATGATTGCATCCCCTCGCCAGACTAGATAACCTCGCGTCCATGCCCGCTGTACCGTTGGCCAAGCCCGCCGTTCCGAGGAGGAACGGATTCATCGGCTTCCTTGGTTCGGAATATCCGCTTCTAATCGGCCTGGCTACAGCCGCCATTTTTCTCGCCAACGGCAACCTGCTCGTGGAAGGCATCGCCAAGCCCGTCTCGCTCGCAGTCGTTTTCATCTGGCTATTCGGCACGGTTCTTTGGTCCGCCATTTCCGTGGTCCGTCATGCAGACTATCTCGCGATCAAATGTGGGGAGCCTTACGGGACTCTCATCCTCACCCTGGCTGCGATTTCGATCGAGGTCATGATGATTTCTGTGACGATGCTCCACGGTGCCAATAATCCCACGTTGGGGCGAGACATGATGTTCGCTGTGTTGATGATCGCGCTCAATGGTCTCGTCGGGCTATCTCTGCTTCTGGGCGGGCTGCGGCATCGCGAACAGACTTATAACCTCCAAGGCGCCAACGCCTATCTCAATACCATCATGGCCCTCTCGGTCCTGGGTCTGGTTCTGCCCAGCTTCACGACTTCCATGAGCGGACCGAACCTTACCAAGGTGCAGGAGATCTTTCTGGTTCTCTCCGCTCTTGGCCTTTATGGCGTCTTCCTCCTTATCCAGACTACGAGGCACAGCCAATACTTTCGGGAATCCGAGACGGTGTCCGGCGCCACCCATCCTGAGCATGCCGGGATGCGCTCCGGTTTCTACCATACCGCGCTCCTCTTCCTTTATCTTATCACGGTGATCCTCCTGGCGGAAAAGTTCGCCATCCCGCTCGATAACCTCATCGAGCGTTTCGGGATGCCCCAGGCCCTCGGCGGCGCGATCGTGGCCGCGCTTGTTCTTGCGCCGGAAGCATTGAGTGCCATCCAGGCGGCGATCAAGAATCAACTGCAGCGTTCGGTCAATATCCTGCATGGGTCGGTCCTGGCCTCGATCGGACTTACTATTCCCGCCGTGCTCGTGATCGGGTTGGTCACCCATCGCCAGGTCTCGCTCGGTGTTGAAGGTGGGAATCTTCCGCTCCTTTTGCTCACCCTCGGCGCGAGCATCGTTACTTTCGCCAGCGGCAAGACCAGTATCCTGCAAGGCTGTATTCACCTGTTACTCTTCATGGTCTTTCTCCTCCTGATTTTCTGCCCATGAGGAAGATCGAGCTGCGGCTACCTTCGGCGAAAAGTCTTGACGGCGCGCGTTAGTTCCGATAGCGCCTTTTGCGCACAATCGGAGCTTTTTTATGATGATTCGCCTGCACCCATCGAAAGCCAGGGTTTTCACCTGCCTGACTTTATTGTCTGGAGTTGCCATTACCTCGGTTCAGAGCGGGCAACACAAGCCATCGCCGACAGAGCCGCTTGAAAAATACGGCGACCCTCCCGCCTACATCTGGCAAACAGGAGTTTCGCCGGGAATGATCTCGCGCCACGATGCCTTCACCAGTGTCCAGGTAAACGTCGATTCAAACGGCAATAATATCACCGGCGACGCCGCCAACGAGCCATCGATCTGTGTGGATCCAACCGACGGGAACAAAATGACGATCGGTTGGAGGCAGTTTAACAGTGTTAGTTCCAATTTCCGGCAGGCCGGCTACGGATACACCACTAATGGCGGCGCTTCGTGGACATTTCCCGGCGTGCTCGAGAACAACGTTTTCCGCAGCGACCCGGTCCTGGGCGCTGATGACTCGGGGAGCTTTTTCTATCTCAGCCTTCTAGAGTCATTTTTCACCACCATGTGGCGCTCGCTCAACGGCGGTCAGAACTGGACGAACATCGCGCCTGCGACCGGGGGAGACAAGCAGTGGTTCACGATCGACAAGACCAACAGCACGGGACACGGATTCCAATACCAGTTTTGGGATTACGCCACCCCTTATGGCACGAGGAATTCAGTCGTTCCACCGATGGCGGGTTCACCTGGATGGATCCTATCGAAATTCCTCACTCGCCCCAATGGGGGACGCCCGACGTGGACTCGAACGGCAATCTCTTTTTCGGCGGTGTAACTCCTACCTTGGACCAGTTTTGGTGCCTTCGCTCGACCAATGCGAAGAACGGGGCCGTGACACCCATTTTCGACCAAAGCACCGTGGTAAACCTTGGTGGCGTCATCGATTATATGGATACGATAAATCCGGAAGGACTGATTGGGCAGGTTTTCCTGGCGGTGGACCGTTCGGGCACCAGCACCAATGACAATGTCTACATGATGGCGAGCGTGCAGCCGACTGGCTTTAACACCGGCAGCGACGTGATGTTTGCCCGCAGCACGGATGGCGGAGCAACCTTCAGCGCCCCCGTCCGGATAACCGATGATCCTGTTAATCATAACAAGTGGCACTGGTTCGGCACGATGGCGGTCGCGCCTAATGGACGGATAGACAGCGTCTGGCTGGACACGCGAAATGCTGCGAATAACACGGATTCGCAGCTCTTCTACTCGTTCAGCACTGATGGAGGTAATACGTGGTCGCCGAACGTCGCAGTAAGTGACTCATTCAATCCGTTCCTTGGTTATCCCGATCAGAACAAGCTGGGCGATTACATGACGATCGTCTCCGACAATGACGGAGGCAACGTGGCTTATGCGGCGACGTTCAATATGGAACAAGATGTCTATTACGTGCGCGTGACTCCCAGCTCTCAAGGCACGCAACTCGTGAGCGCGGCCTCACGCCTGACTCATCGCAGTGCCGGGACTTTCGATGTTCCGATGCCGTTGACGGGTACGTCGGGAGTGGAAGACCGCAGCGCGAGCACTTATAACGCGGTCTTTAACTTCAATGCAGCGGTGACCTCCGGCGAAGTCCGGGTAGTGGGCGGCACAGCCACGATCGGCACGATCTCCTTTAGTGGTAACACCATGAGCGCTCAACTAACGGGCGTGACTGCCGCGGAAGTAGTCACGCTGCGCGTCCGGAATATTAACGGCGATGGCCAACCGTATGGGGATGTTCCGTTTGGTTTTCTCACTGGCGATGCGGATGCCAGCCGGCGAGTGGATAAGCCCGACCAGAGAGAGGTGCAGGGTCAGATCAATCAACCGGTCACCGCGGCGAACTTCCGCGAGGACCTCAACGTAGACGGCCGCATCCGGAATAGCGACGTGCAAATCGTCAAGCTCAACAAGAACCACAGTATCCCGTAACGCGAACGACTTATCAGGAACAGCTCCGGCATAAATGTCGAGGGCGCCGTTCTTTTTCAGGACGGTTGTTGGTGTAAGTGGGGGAAGTTGTCCGACCTTGCGGGCTTCAAACTTCCAACATGATGGCGAGTTTAAGACTTTGGACTATGTCCGCCGGGACCAATCTATTACCGGAGGCATGCTGGTCGACCAACCCGCGGTGGCAGTGGGCAAACGATTCTTTGGCGTGGCGAAGGTCAATCATTGACGACCAGATATCTCGCGGTGCTGGGAATGCCGTTAGTAAAGACAGTCACCAAAGCGGGACCGAAAGGAACGGCGCCATTCACCGGGACAGAAGTAAAGCTTGTGTCCGACCAGCCCCTGACCGGATCAACGGGCAGGAAAGTAACCTGGCTGTTATCGATGCTGCGTAACTGCACTATCGGATAGTTGCTCGATGAATCCTGGGTGTTGCCGCCAGAGGCTTGCGAGATGCCCTGGAAGCGCGAGCCGGTGAGTTGAAGGCGGTTTCCGGCTTTAGCGAGTGTGGTGATGCGAGGCTGCCAAGCGTTGCTGAAACCCAGGCCCACATCATAGAGTTCCGCGCTGGCAATCGATCCAAAATTGACATCTATTCCGCCAGACGCGAGCACCTTGCCATTGGGCAGTAACGTCACCGGGCTGAAGCGGGCGGTGGCGAGGCTACCAGTGGTTGACCAAGTCCCGCTCGCAGGGTCGTAGAGTTCTACACTCGCGGTAGCAATCGGAGTATCGCCTCCTACGGCAAGTACTTTGCCATTGGGCAACAACGTCGCCGTCGCGGCCCGAGCCGTGGAGAGACTTCCGGTGGCCGACCAGGTCCCGCTTGCCGGATCGTAGAGTTCCGCGCTGGCCAGGTAGTCACCGTGATTGTGCAATTGGGTATCTCCGCCAGCGGCGAGTATCTTGCCGTTAGGCAGAAGCAGAGCCATTTGATCCTGCCGAGCGGTAATGAGGTTGCCGGTGAACGTCCAGACACCCGTCGCCGGATCGTAAAGTTCCGCGCTGGCCAAACTGTACCCGCGCTGGGTGTTGTCGTCGAAAAAGAACCCGCCGGCGACGAGCACCTTGCCGCCAGAGAGCAACGTCGCCGTGTGGAAGTAGCGAGAAGTATTTAGATTGCCGGTTGCCGACCAGGTGCCAGTGGCCGGATCATAGATCTCTGTGCTCGTGGTGAAAATGGTACCGGCGACTAACACCCTGCCGTCGGCAAGGAGCGTTGCGGTGTGAAAAGCGCGCGCCACGGCAAGGCTGCCAGTGGTTGTCCAGGTCCCGCTCGCCGGATCGTAGAGTTCCGCACTTGCGAGAAACCCGCCGCCACCAGTCTGTCCGCCGGCGACGAGCACCTTGCCATTAGCCAGTAACGTCGCCGTGTGACGAGCGCGCGCCACGGTGAGACTGCCGGTGGCCGACCAAACCCCACTTGTCGGGTCGTAGAGTTGTGCACTCGCGCTAAAAGTGGTTGCGTTAAATCCGCCGGCGACGAGGACCTTGCCATTTGGTAATAACGTCGCCGTATGATCGCCTTTTGCTTCCACGAGGTCGTTGGTATCTGCCCAGCTTCCATTCGCCGAATCGTAGAGTTCCGCGCTGCGAGTCGCCCTTTGCCAGAACCGCCTGCGACGAGCACTTTGCCGTTGGGCAGCAACGTCGCCGTGTGGTACACGCGTGCGGTGGAGCTGCCAGTGGCAGTCCAGCTCCCGCTCGCCGGATCGTATAGTTCCGCGCTCGCGAGAAGCCTCGTGGCCATCAAAACCTCCTGCGACAAGCACCTTGCCGTTAGGCAGCAACGTTGCGGAGTGATAATAGCGACCGGTGAGAGGGTGCCGGTGGTCGTCCAGGTCCCGGTTGCCGGATCATAAAGTTCTGCGGTCGCGGAAGAGAGCCGCCGTGATCGCCGCCCGCGACGAGCACTTTGCCGTTGGGCAGCAACGTCGCAGTGTGATGCTGGCGTGCGACGACGAGACTACCGGTGGCCGCCCAGGTCCCGGTCGCCGGATCGTAGAGTTCCGCGCTCGCGAGAGATGCCGATGTTGCCATTTCCCCCGGCGACGAGCACCTTGCCGTTGGGCAGCAACGTCGCCGTGTGATATAGCGTGCGGTGACGAGGCTGCCGGTGGCCGACCAGGTCCCGCTCGCTGGATCGTAGAGTTCCGCGCTCTGCGATGAAGGACGCTGGTGCCCTCTCCGCCTGCGACGAGCACTTTGCCGTTGGGCAGCAATGTGGCTGTGTGATTATACGCGTGCAGTGGCGAGGTTGCCGGTGGCCGACCAAGTCGCCGCTCGCCGGATCGTAGAGTTCCGCACTCGCGAGAATGCTGGTGTAGACACCGCCTGCGACGAGCACCTTGCCGTTGGGCAGCAATGTCGCCGTGTGATTATCGCGTGCGGTGCCGAGACTACCGGCGGTCGCCCACGTCCCGCTCGCCTGATTATAGAGTTCCGCACTACCGGGATTGCCGAAGTGATCAAAAATACCGCCTGCAGCGAGCACATTGCCGTTGGGCAGCAAAGTCGCCGTGTGATTGAGAGCGTGCATGGTGCAGGCTGCCGGTCTGCTCAAATTGAAACGGCGCGCCCGCGCAAGGGCGCACGAGCGCCAGCCCCACGCCCAGCAAAAGAGGCAACAACATTACGAGACGGGAAAGGCTGGAGCTGGTTTTCATGATGATTTTGTTTTTGGATGTTTTGATCTATCAGATTCGCACATATAACTACGGGAAGTGGACGTGGAAGTTCCATAAATTGATATATTTGCTTGAATTTTCGGATTCTGTCGGCCGAAGACCAGCGATCAAGGAATGCATGTCTTCATAGTTTTAACTTTCATGTTTTCATCTGCTCCAGTTCCAACTTGGAACCAGAAACAAATCGACGGGGAAGGGGAGAGCCCGCGAGTGGTAAGACGGCGGCTCTGCCGCTCAATGCTCAACTAACGACTCCTTCCTCCAATCCGCCCTCGGCTGACTCGTCTGGTTCCAGTTTGATCCGGAGATCGCGCGAAGCGGTGTTCCAGCCCCGAACGCTTTCGGGGTCGAAACGTCGGGTAACGTAATCAGGCGCGTTCTAGTAAGTAGCTCTCGATGTGTCAATAATAATCTTTGAAGCCGGAGCCTTCGAATCTTTCACGAACTCGGCGCAGATCAGCCGCGGGGTATTGTTGCGCCGGGAAAGCGCCACCCGTAAACCCGGCGCTCCTGGCCCAGCGCGAGGCACACTTGTTCGAGGATGAACGAAGATGAAATTCGCGCTGCGAAGGCTCTCCCGGTCAACTAAACGACTATTTTTTACTCTGGAGGAGACAAAATACCCATTGTGCGATATTGTCGACCTGTCATAAATATGAAAGCTTTTAATTTTCCTTTTCTTCTCGTTTTCTTCGCCTATTGCGGAACCTCGGCATTGGCGAGGCCGATCATCCTTGATCCCGAGCGCGCGAACCACACCTCCACTCTTCTGAGCGACGGCACGGTCCTTCTCACCGGTGGCCTGAATGAAAACGGCAGTCTCAATTCCGGCCTCACCTACGACCCGGCGGGCAGGAGAAAATTGATCCCCACCAATCCCATGACTTCCGTGCGGTCCGAGCAGACCGCGACTTTGCTGCCGGACGGAAAGGTCCTGGTGGCGGGTGGGGAACTGAGCAACGGCAAGGCATTGAAATCCTCGGAGCTCTACGACCCGGCGACGCGCGCTTTCACGGCGATCGCGGCACCGATGTCGGTCCCGCACAGTAAACATACCGCCACTTTGCTCCCCAACGGTCAGGTGTTGCTGATCGGAGGTAAGGTCGCCGATCTCTACGATCCCGCCACCCAGACTTACACCCACACGATAGGAACACCAACCGACAGGAAGAGCCACGCGACCCTGCTTATGCCTGATGGCACGGTTCTCATTACCGGCGGCTACGTCGGCAAGTTAGCCGCTCGCTCTGCTGAGACCTACGACCCGGCGACCCAGACCTTTACAGTCCTATCCGCGTCAATGACGACGCCGCGCGCTAATCACACCATGACTCTTATGGCTAATGGCAAGGTGCTGATTGCCGGCGGTTATTCCGGCACCAGTCCGCATGACGAAGCCGAAATCTATGATCCTGCGACAAAGACTTTTACTGCCACCTCGACGATGCTCTTTCATCGGGCGAATCACAGAGCTGTCTTGCTGGCGGACGGACATGTGCTCGTAATCGGCGGCACCACTCTGGAGAGCGGATTCCTGAGCACAAACGAAGTCTTCGATCCCGTTGCCGCGGCCTGGTCGGTGCACGATGAAATGAATGAAAACCGGTCGGGGCACACCGCGACATTGCTGGCCGATGGCACGGTCTTCGTCGCCGGCGGTGTGACAGGTAACGAGACCCTCAAGACGGCCGAAGTAGTCGATCCTGTAACGCATGCCTTCACCCCCGTGGCCGACCTGAACGTCGGACGCAACGAACACACGGCCACTCTTTTGCCAAACGGCAACGTGCTCTTGGCGGCCGGAAGCACGGATGCCGAGGGACTGGCCTCGACGGAACTTTTCAACCCGACGACCAATACCTTTTCGCTCTCCGGCTCGCTCTCCCTGGCGAGAAAGAGTCACACTGCTACTCTGCTCCAGGATAACGCACGGGTCTTAATTGCGGGCGGCAAGACCACCGATCACGACACCCGGAGCGCGGAGATTTATGACATCGCGACGGGGCAGTTTCGCGACGTCGGTTCGATGTCCACGAGCCGTTCTCTTTTCACCGCTACCCTGCTCAATAACGGCAAAGTGCTTATGGCTGCGGGCCGGCATGGTGGGACGCCCACTCCAACAGCCGAACTTTTCGATCCGGTCACAGAAACTTTCAGCAACACCGGATCGATGAAGCTCCAGAGAAAGCGTCACCGCGCCGTCCTTCTTCAGGATGGCACCGTGCTCGTGTCCGGCGGGGCTGCTCTCTCCAACAACGACCAGCCTAACGAGGGCACGCCCACGGCCGAAACCTATGATCCGGTCACGGGCGCCTTCACTTCGACTGCGGACATGAACGTGGGGCGCACCGAGCACGAAGCGACCCTGTTACCCGATGGACGCGTCCTGCAAAGCGGAGGTCGAACCATTCCGGCCCCTTCGGATCTTTACCAACCCGCCGTACGATTTTTCACCACCAGCGGAGAACTCATCCTGGAGCGCTACCGGCACAGGGCCGTGTTCCTGTCGAATGCCGCCTGGGGTTCGTTGAACGGTCAGATCCTCATCATCGGCGGAGCCATCACTGCTACGGATATCTTTGGCGGCATCGCGCAGGCCCTCGATTCAGTGGAGATTTACAATCCCGCGACCGGCAAGTTTAGCGACTTCGGTACCCTCACAGTGGCGCGGCAGAATCACACCGCCACGTTGTTGAACGATGGCAGAATTCTGATCGCGGGCGGAGTAGGGCGGCCATTCGTTAGCGGTACCGCCGAGGTGGTGCGCCCTTAGCTCATCGCCTCGCTTCGAAGAGTTCGCGCGGGGCCGCGAGCGTCGGATGAACAAACGCTATCGAACTGGCGACAGGTTTTGTCCGTTTACGCTTAGTTGGATTCTATGCCGACTGGATTGCGCCTGCGTTTTGTAGGTGGATTCCGAGGGTTGCTTTGTTGCCGACGCTCATCGGGACGAAGCAGGCATTACATCCTGCAGGCCGGCGACGCCTTGCACTCGTTTCTCGAATGGGAGCAGGCGACACGCGCATTCCAAAAAATAGGATGCGGCGCCCGTCAAACTCGAGCGGCACTGAGTGAATGCATGGAAGACTACGTGCGCGTCTGGCAGACCTACGGTACGTGAAAGGCGTCGTCTTGAAGCTCGGTTGTTATCGTCGTGTTTCGCCTGATGATAATACTAAGAGTTTGTGCTTGCACCGTGGCAAGAGTATCAGGGTCGAGATAGGCCTCATACCAGAAGCGATCGCCATCGCGGAGGCGGCGGAACTGATCCTTTATGATCGTAAACATGGTCTCGCCTATGAGAGCGCCCGGGAGATGCGGTTCCACCAGACAACCGACCCAGGGATCAACGTCGTCCGGCGAGCTATAGGCAGAGGCAAGTTTTGCTTGTAAGTCGGGGTCGGCCGTCATATCGGCGAAGGTAGCTTTGGCCGTGAGCCCAAAATCAACCCGCACCTGGTTGTAACCTGGCATGCCATGGTCACGCCCGCGCTGAATATTAAGCGCGGCCAAATCGAAGCCGGGCGGGTGTACCCCGGCAACCACAAAATTGCGCACTGCATCGATGATATAGGCATCGACTTCCTGGGGCACTTGCTGGGAGAGGCCGCGCAGGAACGGTTCGATCCCAGCCTGGCTCAGTAACTCCGGGTGAAAAAAGCCATTTCCAAGCGGCAGGTCGCCCAACGGCAACCGAAGCTTCGCGTTCAATGGCCAGAAGACCGGCGGCAGGAGAGAGTGACCAACCCGATAAGCAAACGTTGAAAACTCATTCGACTCGGTGGGATCGACCGTCGGATCATAGGCAACATAGGGATCAAGCGCATTCGGCCCCAGCAATATGGGAAGGAAGTCACGATAAGTAATAAGCTGAATCTCTGCGCCTACAATACCGCGAGCACGTTGAAAAATTTCAGCGTCTTTGAGAGTGGGGTTAGCCGTTTTGATACTATCGGCCCAAAAGTTGTGCTCACGCATGAAGAGCGTTTGCAGCGCCGTTAGTCCTATATTTTCATTTACCCGCACATCTCCCGCGAGAAAGAAGGTCGCGCTGGGATCGGGCTGGTTCGGAAACCCGTCCACATTAAAAGGCAAAAAGTTATTCGTGCTGTTCTTGAGATGGCCGGTGCCGTCGTTGCTTCTTAGCTCTTTCGAAAGGACCTCTCCCGATCCGTACACCACCGAGCCATCGATAAAGGCGCTGTTCACGTTTGTCTGCTGGTGAATGCCATTCACAAGCTGGAAGCCTGAGCGCTTGAAAGGAAGCACTGCCGTGCCCGTGCTACGCGGGTCGAATATCGGATCACCTTTTGGAACCGGAATATCGAACTTCTCGACCGGGTTGGCTACACGGCTCATGCCAATGTCGTGATCAATGAACTGACCCCATGCCCAAACGAAACTGGAAATGTTTTCGCTATTGGGAATAAGATCCGACTGCGCATTTACCAAGTTGCTGATCTCACGGGCGCTGAGGCGATCTGCGCCAGAAGGGGAACCGGTTCCATCGCCGTAACCGACCGTTGTTTTTCGAAGCAGTGGCGTGTTGGCCGCGCCAAAAAGCGGATTATCCGGGTTGTTACCCGACCCGTCGAATGTGCGGAACTCATCCGGATAAATCGCCGCGCCGTCACGAATCGGCACCCGCACTCGCGGCCTTAGCTCGGGTGTTAGAGCCGGAGAATGGAATGCATCGAATACATCCAGCGAAGTCAGTTCACGGTTTCCCTGGGCAGCCAGGAAAAACGGAACTTCAGCGGAAGCTGTCGCGCAAAATCCCGTGACAGCACAGCAGGTGCAGAATAGAGAACCAATCCAGTGAGTTTTCATAAGGACCTCCAGTTCGGCCCGTCTGAGATTCCTTTATCTGACGTGCAGAACTTTATATGAATCGGTTTAACCCCATGGCGGATGTGTGTGTAATCACTACGGATCAACCCTAAATGTGGCTAAGAAAATGTCCGAAAGGCGCCGTTTGACCCAATCATTTGAATCCCTTCGTTCCGATCGGCTGACAAGCAGCGACGTGAAGCCATCGAAGGGTCGCGCGGCAATATCCGCAAGTCGGCGGCGATTTTAAAGCATTGCATGCTTTCGGGTGAATCTGGTATTCTTGCAGAATGCCAGTGCGGCACCAGGCGCCAGTGTTCACGATCGGCAAAGCGCCGCTCGTCGCGGGAACGATTGTCCTTCGGAACTACGTGCGAGCCCGGAGGCAACATGAGAGACAGCTTGGATGGAACGCGTTGACTGCTCGTCTTCGGCTGTTTCGGCTGCCTACGGTAAAGAAGTAGTCTCTTCAGATATCCAGATTTTACGCCCGTTCGGATCTCGAAATTGTCCGACGGCTTTTCGGCCTCGCGTATACCGCAACGATCAAATCCTCGGCGTGAGGCTTCAGAAACGCGTTAATCCTGGGGCTGCCACGACGGCGTAGTAATGCGTTCCCGCTCTCGTAGTGCCGGCGACGGGGTAATGGGACTACTTATGGCTCGTCCATACACGCCCTTCTCTTCACTCGGAACTGCCCGTGCTTCGGACTTGACGGAAGCGGTTAAGTCGATCGCCTCGATCTGGACCGACGGCTGATTCGTCAGAATGGTGACGTGACCGTCGCCGTAGTTGGCTATGGCTAAATCGGGCTTGCCGTCAGTGTTGAAATCGCCAACCGCCAGACCAAAAGGGAGTGGATGCTGCGGGAGCCTGATCGTTTGGGGTAGGTGGAAACCGCCGGTGCCATCTCCGAGCGCAACCACGACCCCTGGAACGTTGTGCAAGGTAGTAGCCAAATCCAGGATTCCATCACCATTAAGATCAGTCGTAACAAGCCCCTGTGGATCGAAAGCCGGAATGGCGGCCCTTGGGGTGAAGTGGCCGGTTCCATCGCCAAGAAGGACTTCGATATGGTTATCTGGAAACACATTAAAGACGCCTACCGCCACGTCCGGATGGTTGTCGCGATTGAAGTCGCCGATTACTACCTTGCTGCCATTGCCGCCTAAGGCGTAGGAACTAAGTTGATTGAAATTACCCTGACCATCTCCGGCCAGTATTCTCAACTCTTTGGAATTATAAGTCGATATGACCAGGTCGAGATCACCGTCACCGTTCAAATCGCCGACCGCCACGGCATAGGGCAGATCTCCTGCGGGGAAGTTGGTGGGCGATCCAAAATGACCAGTGCCATCTCCGAGTAGGATCGAGACGTCATCATTCTGACTGTTCAGGACCGCGAGATCCACCTTGCCGTCGCGATTGAAGTCTCCCACCCCGATTTGGATCGGAGATTTATCAGCGGAATAGTTTACGGGCGTTTTGAATCCCCCATGGCTGTCGTTAATCAAAATAGAAATGTCGTCATAGTTGGCAACGGCAAGGTCAGGTTTGCCATCGCCATTAAAGTCGCCAACGGCCATCCCGCGTGGAAGCAATCCGGCGGGAAAGGTGCTGGCCGAACCGAAGCCGCCGGTACCGTCACCGAGATAGACCACGACGCTCTTATCGTTTGTAGCCGCGAAGTCAGTCTTGGAGTCACCGTTGAAATCGGCCACCACAACGTTGAGTGATTCACCGCCCAGAGATAGTTGGCCCGAAACCGTGAATGCGACTTGGTCCGCCCCTTCTACTAGCGAACCGCCTAAGGACCAAAAGAAGCATCCAGCCAGCACCAGTAAGCACGCACGCAAGGCTGGAAGTCGCAGAGAACGATTTATCATCATGGAGGTTAGCGGTCGGCTTAATGTTTCTTGCCGTCGGGTCCAGTCTGCCTTCACCACAGAATCCAGAATCGCTTTTCAATATCCATTTGGCCGTGGAATCCTCGGTCTTTTTGCCGCTCGCGTAGACGGCAGCGGAACTCGCGGAAACAATCCGCCTCGACGCTGCGCCGGATCTGACCCACGGATCGCGGCAGCTCACCCAAGGCGGCAATAGCTACAATCTCCTCGGTTGCGTCCGCTTAAGGGTTCGGAGCGCAATGGAACATCTTCCGAATTCTTCTCAATAGCACCAAATAACTCCGCCCCTGAACCGGCGTCAATTATCAGTCCAAACGTTGGAAGTCTAACGGTTTAATTCAATTGCGATTGTTTTTGCTGAAAATTCGTGCAAATCGGGTTGACGCGCCGCATGCGCAATAGCAAACAAGACTCTCTCGCCACCTCCCGCCGGGCGTTAACCGGTGTCCGCCCCAGCTTGATCTCTTTCGTCAGAGAATTGTGCACCGTCATGGGCTTGTTCTCTGGTTGGGCTGATTGTCTGATAATGGCATCCGAAAAAGCATCAGTTGGCAAGCTCTTGTCCCTGGACCTTTAGAATGTGCATAATCCCCGTTCACATGAGATGCGTCGAGATCGCTGGTCGCCCGAAATAAGGGTGCTTTCCAAGGGGATACATAATTGAGGTCACATTCCGGCAAA
>CAVYVJ010000029.1:0-129642 GCA_963771865.1 uncultured Verrucomicrobiae bacterium | reverse complement strand
ATTTCGTGTTTTAGCGGAAAGTAACCGGTTTCAGGGCGAGACGCCTCACTCGCCTTGTCCATTGGCTGGATGTTCTGTTTAAGCGGGCGGAAGAGGTGGTGGTACCCAGCCGGCCGTTTGCATCAATGAGCACCCCGATGCCACCGGCTACGGTGGTGCCTCGGATACCCGCGATCACGGTTGTCGTCTGCGTTCCCTTCTTGCCGATTCGGATCGTATTGGCCTCACCGGGGATGCCCTTGTTGCCAATGTCGATATTGTTGCTACCGGTTGTGAGTTAATCCCGGCAGATTCTCCGATGGCGATGTTACCGCCGCCCGTACTGTTTCAGTCAGAGCTTGGCACCAAGGGCAGTGTTCTTGTACCAGCATATCAAGCGCCAGACTTCGCTACCGACCGCGGTGTTGCTGCTGGCAGTCGTGCTATCGAAAAGGAGTTACACCCGCGCCATATTGCTAGTGCTTGCGTTTTTCATGACGCGAACGCGCCGCTGGCAGTGTTGTCGTCGCTGGTGGTCCTGTTTGAGAGCACATCCAGGCCAGTGGCGGTGTTGTTCTCGCCGTGGTGTTGCTATAAAGCGCCCATAGCCATGCGCGGTATTGCCATTGCCGGTACTGTTGTTGAAGAGTGCAAGTGCTCCACTCGCCGTGTTATCATGTCCCCGAATTACTAAACAACGCCTGCGAGCCGAGCGCCGTGTCGTTGAAGCCGGTCCTGTTGTTGGCGAAGGCTGAAGTGCCGAGCGCTGTGTTAACGCTGTCGCAGCTTTGCGGGCACTGCACCCACCGAGTTGTATGCCCCACGAATCAGGGCGATGCCAATAATGATGCTCAATTTCTTGTTCATTTGAATCTCCTTCTCGCCTGAATGTTTTTCTCTTGTCGGCTTTTCGGACTGATACGGGTGAAAAAGCCCAAGCGAAAAAGCATCTCCACCGGTTTCAGATCGCCTTGTCGGCATTTGACTGCTCCGCTCCCGTTGATGTCGATCAAGAAATGGCGTCGAAAGATTTTTGCGATGCGGATGGCGCGCAGCCGCACAGTCGAGACAGCCGGGGTCGATATTTCTCACCGCTTCCTATCGACACTAATTCCGCTTTGCGATGTGCGAAAATACGGCAACGGCGAACGTTACGTGGTCAATGGAAACCAGAGACTGAGATCCGCTACAACGAGCCTCAGGACAAGCGGCTGCTGGCTTCTGGTGCTTATATGTGAGCCCAAGCTGTGCGCCTCCCGTAGCGACCACAGTATCCCGTGATCGCTCCCGTTCGGTTAATGCTAGAAGGGAGAGTTTTGCCGAGCCCGGGACATCAAACGTGGTAATGTTTCCGTTGTTAGCGCGGACGAAGCCATGACCCAGTTCCTCGCATCAAGGGAGTATCCCGTGATCGCCCCCGTTGGGTTAATGCTAAGAGCGATGGTGTTTGTCGAGCCCGGGACATCAAACGTGGTGATGTTTCCGTTGCCATCGCGGACGAAGCCATGACTCACGCCGCTAGTGTTATAGTATTTTCCCGTGATCGCCCCCGTTGGGTTAATGCTATTAGCGAGGTGTTGTCGACCCCGGGGATCAAACGTAGTGATGTTTCCGTTGCTATCGCGGACGAAGCCGTGATACAGGCGACTTGTGTAAGTCCGTTCCCGTGATCGCCCCCGTTGGTTAATGCTGATAGGGAGGTGCCTATCGAGCCCGGGGTCAAACGTGGTGATGTTTCCGTTGTTATCGCGGACGAAGCCATGATCCAGGCCGCTCGCATCATAGTATATCCCGTGATCACCCCCGTTGGGTTTATGCTATAAGGGAAGGTGTCTACCGAGCCCGGGGGGTCAAACTATGGTGATGGTCCGCGCGGACAATTGAACTGGGATCGCCAGCGCGACGAATCCGCTTATTGCGCTCAGCAACTTCAAGGTTCTGGACCTCACGTTTGTCTCCTTTTTGCGGGATGAAGTTGTCTTGGCGAACTGAATCGACATACATATGAGGGGTTTCCTTTCACCCGGGATATTTACCTGTGACCGGCAGGTCTGAAAACAGCGTGGAGGCTGCCCGGGCATCAACGTCCGCGCCAGATTCAGATCGAATTGAGGGCGCATCTTGATGACGCGCCCGCCCCCATGTCAATCTCAAATTCGCTGGCTCCGCGAAGCAGATGGCGCGCGGTCGCCCGCACAGCGAGGAGAAGTGGTCATGTCTTTTTAGTTTAACCCCAAGTAGATTCGTGAGCCGTTGATTGTCGTCTAGACGATTTTGCTAGCGAGCGTTCTACTACCTTTAGACAATCATGGGCATGAAAACGCCTGCCCTAATTCTCTTTATCGGATTGCGCTTATCAGCACGAGTTTTGTCGAGGTCCGGGCGACCATCTGGACTCCCACGGGCGGCCTTACCAGCCACGGCACAGTCACACGGCGACATTGCTGCGAAACGGCACGGTTCTTGTTGCGGGTGGGTCGACGCGACAGCCTATGGGATGACCTCCGAACTGTAAGACCCGGTGAGTGGAATCTCGACTCCACGGGCAGCCTCAACCTTGGACACATCAACCACGCCGCCAGTTGCTTCAGAACGGCAAGTCTTGGTTGCAGGAGGAACTGACGGGAATAATGTCGCTTCCACAAGCGCGGAACTGTACGATCCGGCGAGCGGGACTTGGGCTGATACCGGCAGCCTTAAACGGGCGCGGCAATGGCACACGGCAACATTGCTGCAAAACGGCAAGGTCTTGGTTGCAGGGGGGGTTGACCAGAATTTTGTCACCTTGGCGAGCACGGAACTGTACGATCCGGCGAGCGGCACTTGGGCTGCCACCGGCAGTCTCAACACTGAACGTTCTTTTCACACGACGACGTTGTTACGAAACGGGATGGCCCTTGCTGCAGGGGGACAGGATATAAACTCCGGTCCCTTAGGAAGTGCCGAACTATATGACCCGGCGACCGGGACTTGGACTGTCACGGGCCCTCTCAACGTCCTGCGCTCGCATCATACGGCCACCTTGCTCCAAAATGGTAAGGTCCTGATCGCGGGAAATAGCCCCAATCATTACCACGACGATGACCGACCTTTATGACCCGGCAAGCGGGACTTGGACTGGCAACGGGCAGCCTCACCAACCGACGGTGGGGCCACACGGCAACATTGCTCAAAGAGGCGGGGAATGTTCTGGTTACAGGGGGATACAATACCAGTGGCGCTCTTCACAGTGCCGAACTCTTTCACCCCAGAAGCGGGACCTGGACTGCGACCTCGGACCTCAACACCGGGCGATTTGTTCACACTGCGACGTTGCTGCAAGACGGCACGGTCTTGGTTGCCGGCGGAATTGCTTTTGATACCCAAACAACCAACACCGCCGAACTCGGACACGGTGCCCGGTAAGATTTGGGGCGCCAAAGCGGGGTCGCGTCTATACATGTGACATTTGTTTGATTAGTTTTTTCCCACTGCCGTCTCGCGGCTTTTTGGCTTAAGCCGCCGCAGCCGTTGCGCCACCGCGCCATAATCGATTCCTAAGAAGAGATCCCCCTAACTCCCGTGACTCAAACCGCATTTTCCCAGATTACCCACACACCACATTGCGCGTTTCTAAACCATCCATCAACAATGTTAAATGTATAGATGCGACCCCATTCAAATCCTCTTTAAACCTGGCCAGAATCTCTTAGCCTCGCTCGATCACACATCACGCCCTAACGAGCCCATTGAGCAACACGCCCTACAGATGCGACCCCAAGCAACGTCCCTCGGCAAGCGGAAGAGCTTGCCCTAAAATTCTATAAACTCCCGACCAAAAATTGCCTAATTGCCTGTGTCAATTTTCCACTGATACGCTTCCACCGAAGCGACGCCAGGTCGTGTTGTTCTTGCCCGGACAATTCGGTATAGGCCTGTCGGGTTAGGGTCGCGACAATTGCCGACTCAGCGTCATTGCTTGGCGGGACGGTTGTTGCGATTATTTCCGCTTCTTCCGTCAGCTTCTCCAGTTATCATCTAGTGGCGATGATAGCGCCATCTTTGTAAGTGCCAATTCTAGTGTTGGATCAGCTAACGCCCCATCCACGGGAAGAAAAGGGCCGATAGCACGAATAATTGATTTGGTCGGCTAAGAGCCGACGATCAACCGCCAATGATCACATCGTCTCCAGTCTGAACAAAGCCGCGCGTCGAAATGTTGGCCAAGCTCGATCGACCGTCTGATCCAGATCGTCCACTTCAATCAAGGCGACGCCGGTCCACCATTTGCGCCTTCACAATCGCCATGTAAGCCCCGGGCGAGGTCATCACGATCGCCGATTCTTTGTCGTTGCTCGGTGGAATCTGACTATGACGATGGCTTTTTTGTCCGGACTATCGCCGGTTCTCGTTCTGCGCGATGATCGCGCTTGTATCGTCATGCAGTTCCAGAAATGGATCGGCCAACAGAACCGGTTACGGCAGTGAAGGTCCGATCGCTCGCACAATAACGTTCTTTGACTCGTTACCGGTTATGATAAAGCCGCCGATCAGGACATTCCCCCGTCCCGACACTCAACCGAGTAGAGATGTTTCCCAACTGCACCGGAAACACGGGCGTTGGGCTTGGAGTGGGCGACGGTAGAGACTGAAGGCGATGGACTGGACTAACTGACGGAGACGGAGGATTGGCGATACGGTGAGGCGTCGGTGTCATGTGTCGGTGTGGGTGTAGGTGTTGGTGTTGGCGTCGGCGTCGAAATGTCAGCTGTTGGCGTCGTGTAGGTGTAGTTGGTGTTGGAGTATGACGTTGATGTAGCCGCGCAATATCTGCCCCCCAGTTCAAAGCGAATAGCTGCTCCGACCCCCCCCCAGACGAATCATCTGATCCAGACCCATACTGCTATTGGTAGCGGTACGGCCCTCGGGCGCGTTCGCGGTGCTGGTGGCGGATCCATGTCTGTTGGGATGGTGCCGCCCACCCGTGGTCCAATAGTGAGAGGCACCATCTATACCGGATGCCCGCCCGAACGATCATCTCGTTACCGGTCCATATTGCTGTGTGTTCTTCGCGGCCAGCGGGCGCGTTGTTGGTGTTGGTAGCTGTCCAACTATCTGTGCTTTGATCATCCCCGCCCGCCGGTGTTGAATAATAATGCTTCCATCGTAAAACGTTCCACCCCAGACGATCATTTCACTACCGGTCCAGACTGCCGTGTGCTCCTCGCCGGCCAGAAGGCGCGTTTTTGGTGCTGGTAGCTGTCCAACTGTTTGTGCTCGGATTATCCGCCCGCCGGTATTGAAATGATTGGTGCGCTTCGAAACCGCCCCAGACGATCATCTCGTTGCCGGTCCAGACTGCCGTGTGGAAATAGCGCGCAGCGAATGCGTTCGTTGTGGCGGTCGCTGTCCAGCTATCGGTATTTGGATGTATCTCCACCGCTGTTCAGGGCGGCTATGTCACAACACGGCGAATAACTCCTATCCACCCAGACGATCATCTCGCTGCCGCTCCATACTGCTGTGTGAATGTAGCGAGCAGTGGGGGCACCGTGCGCTGGATCGCTGTCCAGCTGTCCGTGCCTGGGTTGTATCGTCCGCCACTGGACAAGAGCAGAGGGCCGTCTCTCCCCACCCCAGACGATCATCTGGGTGCCGGTCCACACTGCCGTGTGGTTGGCGCGGCGCTCGGGCGCGTTGGTCATGCTGGTGCTGTCCAACTGTCTGTGCTGCGGACTGTCCCCCTCCACCATTCTGATTCACGTGCCGCCGTGTCCGCCCCCGCCACCCCAAACAATCATTTCGCTGCCGGTCCAGACCGCTGTGTTACTGTGCGGGCGGAGGTGCGCCGGTTCGTGCCAGTCGCCATCCAGTTGTCTGTGCTTGGATCAGTATTCGCCCGCCCATATTTGAAAACGGGAGCCCTCCTTTCTCCACCCCAGACGATCATCTGACTCCCCGTCCAGACTGCCGTATGCCAGTCACGGGCCCGGGGAGCGTTCGCGGTGATGTGGCTGTCCAACTATTGGTGCTGGGATCGTATATCCCCCCTGTTCCGTCGTTCCTGTCTTGCCGAAGTCCTCCCCAGACGATCATTCGGTCCCCGGTCCATACTGCTGTGTGATTTAGCGGGGATCCGGGGCCTTGACCGTACTGGTGGTTGTCCAGCTATCGGTGCTAGGGGTTGTATGCTGCCGCCGGTGTTCACATCGTTGGGCAGCCACCTCGACTCCTCCCCAGATGATATCTGGCTTCCCAGTCCACACCGCTGTGTGACCTTCTCGGCCAGTCGGCGCATTAGTGCTACTAGTGGCTGTCCATGATCGGTGCTGGGATCATATCTTCCGCCGGTGTTCAATTCCGCCGAAGCTGTCCCCGCCCCAGACGATCAGTCTGGTTACCGGTCCATACCGCTGTGTGACTGTCACGAGCACCGGGCGCGTTTTGGTGCTGGTGGCTGTCCAACTATCCGTGTTGGGATTATATCGCCCGCCGGTGTTGAAATAACTGATGCTATCGGATCCTCCCCAGACGATCATTTCACTGCCCGTCCAGACTGCGGTGTGCAAACCTCGGCTCTCGGGCGCGTTGCTTGTGCTGGTGGCTGTCCAACTATCTGTGCTGGGATCATATCGCCCACCGGTGTTGAAATAATTGGGGATGCCGGTGCCCTCCGATCCCCCCCAGATGATCATTTGGCTGCCCGTCCAGACTGCCGTGTGCCAACCCTGGAATGGGCGCCTTGTTGTGCTGGTGGCGGTCCAGGCGTCTGTGCTGGGATTATCGCGCCCGCCGGTGTTTGAAATAACTGGTGCCGCCGTTGATTCCACCCCAAACAATCATTTCGCTGCCTGTCCAGACCGCTGTATGCCAGTATCGACTGTCAGGCGGCCCGGCAGTAGCTCTCCAACTGTCGTCGTCACAGTTGTCCAGAGGGAGTTGCTATCGCAGGGAGCGTATACCCTGCGCTTACTGCTGCCATTGTCACAGGCATTTGCATTTCCGCTTTGGCGCGCCACGAATCGAAAGGCTGTTTCATCCAAACAACCGTGGCCAGGTTCAATCGATGTTTGCCTTTACTGGTAACCGCTGTGGCGTAATAAGCGTTTTCACCTTCCTGTAACGGGCTTAGCTTTCCGACAGGGATGGTCTGATAGTATTCAGCGGCGCGTTTCGCCTCAGCGCCGCTGTAGCCGCGTGCCTGCGGAACGTCCCGTGCTGGCATTGGCAGGCCTGACCCGTCGCCCCACTCCCCAGCGCCGAGGCTAGTGCGGGCCAGACCGGGGCCTGACTACAACATTCGCGCTCTCGAACTTGACCTGCGAGCTTCTGCACGTTGACGTCCCACTCGGCGCTAGCCAGCTTTACGGCGTTCGGGCCCTCCTGCTCTTGTAGGGCAGGCGCTCCGCCTGCTAATTCTGGGTTCGGCAAACGAGGCGCATCCCCTACAATCGGTTTACCGCGTCTTCCTTAACCCATTCGACTTCGCTGTACGTGCCGCTCGTCTGCTTCATCTGCTTCACGTTGGGATGTGCCCTCAGGTCAGCCTCGGCGTGTCGTTTCAGTTCGCCGTGAAACCTTTCGTCGTGCGCATACAAATTCTCGATTAACCGCTCAGCCAAAGCAGGTCTGGCGAGGCACTCGGCGATGACCCCAGGGTCATTGCCGAGGGCAGCAAAGATTTCGCGCAGCACTTCGGGCTGCTTTGGTATGCCCCGGCCATCCGCTCCATTTCGGCCTGCAATTGCTCAGGCGTGATCGGCTTTTGCCAGGTCCTGCTTTCCAGCAACTGCGAGTTACGGCGATAATCTTCGATTTTCCTTTCCCATCTGTGCCTGCGACATCACCTGATCCAGTGGAGGCTTGGCGCTGGCATTTGCGGACGGCCAAATACGGTGACGCCAGTAGACTTCTTCGATCGCGCGCTGATAGGCCACGCGCTCGGCAAATGTGAGCACTTTGCTCTGGGCCGCTGGCTTCATCACCCTGGCGGCGAGCGGGGACCATCTGCTCGGTAGATTAAAGGCCGACGTGAAGCCGACGATGACGCAGGACAAAACAACAACAATAGTGACACTGCGAATAATCTGGCCGCTGGGTTCCCTTTTTAGTTTTCATATCTCTCTTCTCTAGGTCATTCTTCTACGGAACTGCGGGGCCAAGTTTCACGCGTTTTGCGTCCCTATGGCCTTTTGTGAAGACCTGAGACTGCGTATGCGAGGGTCCAGCGTTGCAGGTAACCGTCGCAACGCGCTGTGGTCATCGTTTCGTCCTTCACCCGAGTCGCGGGACGACGCCTGCCGGTTCCCTCCGTTTTGCGTCGGCCTGACGGGCAATCGGTCGCAAACGGCGTAAGGAGGTTTCCCGGGTGTGCGGAAAGCTGAAAGGAAGCGATGCGGCCTGGAGCAGAACGCCGAAACTTCTGAAGGGCAGAGGAACAAATTTCATCGGGTTAGCCGCGGAGCTTGAACGGAGCGGACCGACGAAGTCAAGACGAAAAGGCTGAAAAGTGAAGAACACCGGGAAGCGTTCGCGGTTCGTTAACTGTCCCAGGCCTGGCGCCGATTCAAGCCCTGTTCTTCCCAATCGTCGGAAGACACGGATCCCGCGACCACAGAGGGGCGCAAAGCGGGGTTGTTTTTTTTGGGCCTTTTTGAAATTTTTTTTTTTTTTTTTTTTTTTTTTTTTTTTTTTTTTTTTTTTTTTTTTTTTTTTTTTTTTTTTTTTTTTTTTTTTTTTTTTTTTTTTTTTTTTTTTTTTTTTTTTTTTTTTTTTTTTTTTTTTTTTTTTTTTTTTTTTTTTTTTTTTTTTTTTTTTTTTTTTTTTTCCCTTAGCGATACGCAGAGAAGCTACTTGGGGGCGCCAAAGCGGGGTCGCATCTATACATTTGACATTTGTTTCATTAGTTTCTCCGCCGTCTCGCGACTCTTTGACTTAAGTCCGGCGCAGCCGTTGCGCCACCGCGGCATCGTTGATTCCTCCAAAGAAATCCCCTAACTCCCGCTGACTCAAACCACATTTTTCCCCAAATTACCCGCAGCGCCACATTGCTCGTTTCTAAACCACCCATCGACAATGTTAAATGTAGAGATGCGACCCCAAGCAGGATCCCACAGATGCGCTCCAAGTGCGCCCAGCGGCAGAGCAGCGGCGGGGGGATGCCCAGCTCGGCGGCCACCTTGGCGGCGCTGCGGCCGCTCGCGCGCCACAACTCTAGCGCCTCCTGTTTGTATTGATCACTGTAGCGCGCCCGTTCGCGCGCCGGCTTCCTTAACTGTGTTGTCATGTGGGCTCCTTGGCTTTTGACCCTAAGCCCACTGTCCGTCAAATCAGGGCATCCCCAATCTGGCCCTAACGGTTGTGCCCTAAATCTGCTCCAAGTCAACCGACTCGGTCCTCGTATCTATCACATATTTTCCGCCGGTGTTCACATCAGATATTCCATCCCAGCCACCCCACACTATCATTTGTTCCTGGAGTTTTTATTCCCATAACAGTTTTTCGATCGGGTCTTATCCCCGAAGCGAAACAAATTGCTGTCTGGGTGTCAATCTTATACATCAAGTCCGGCTCTAGACTAATTGGCGGAAACCCTGCCTGTCATTCACTCAATTTCATTGGTTTTCGATGAATTTGAGATGGCGGACAAAATACCCTGTCTTTACCATTATTTCACCTTGGACCGACAGCAGAGACGATCGTAAAGCGCCGCCAGTCTTTCAATTGGAATGCCGAGAAGGTAAAGAGATCCGAGCAAACCGTAAGCTAGGCTCAGACGAAGAGGACCAATCGCTTCATATCGCCGCGGACTGACTCCGATTCGATGCGAGATGGCGCGCATTTTCCCGAGCCGGCAGGCTGCGCGAAAAAATTCCACGTCCTCCATCAGCGGCAGGGTTGGAAATCCCCCGAGTTCTTGAAACGCTCTGCGTCGACAAAAGATTCCGTGGTCGCCGCAGCGCATGCGCAGGAGAAGACCGAGGTAATGAGCTAAGCTGTCGGTAAGTCGATAAACAAGCTCTGAACGCGGTAAGGCTATGCGGAAATATCCGCCGACTACGTGCGGGCTATCCAAAGCACGATTAATCTCGTGCAAAGCCTGAGAGGGAATCTCCACATCTGCATGCAAGAACCAAAATACCTCGCCTGTCGCGAGGTCCGCGCCGGCGTTCATTTGAATGGCACGGTTCGCTTTTGTCTTTAGCAGCGTGTCGCACAAGTCGGCCGCAATTTCCGCTGTGCCATCCTGACTTCCGCCATCAACTACAACAATCTCGGCGTCGCGCGCGCGCTCGCGCAGGTGCAATAGAAAAGCGTGAATCAGCGGTGCTTCGTTTAGAGTCGGAACAATGATCGAAATTTGTCTAGAAGTCGGGGGTACGCCAAGGGCGACGGAATGTTGCTCACCGCCCTGGATTCCCTGCGCTGGCGCGCCCGCGTTCATTTCTTGGGGAGGCAGTTGATTATTCGGCCTCGATCACGGTTATCTCCTGGTTCGCCGAAACATTTCTTAGGGTCTGCTTCAGACCACTGGGCCATTGAATGACAATCTGTCTTACCTTCCCACGACCTAAGCCAAAGCGGATTTGCTCGAGCCCTTTGAGAGATAAAGGAACCTTCGGCTCCATTCATCTCTCGATAGAGGCTCATTTTGACCGATGACAATACTAACCTTGGATCCCGGTCTCTGCCGGTTGCTCGCGGTTCCTACCAATTTCACCTTAAGACAGCGATGGCAACGGAGTCTGACGAAGCGTTCCGCACGTTGTCAATTACGAAACGGTCCCTTCCCAGACGGGGCGATCGGAAATGACTTGACTTTGCGGTAAGAGAAACAGTTGAATGGCAGCGTGTTACGGCGTGCTAAAGCCTGTCGAATTGCGAACAAGACCGGTCAGTTTCTGCGAATTTGCTGCTTCGCTATTATTGTCTTAATCCCCACCAAGACCATCATGGCCGGTGTTGGTGCGAGCCCCACTCTGGCGCTTGGTCCAGTGGTGGGAGGTGTCACCGCCTCGGAAGCGAAGGTATTTATTCGGACCGATCGGGCGGCCCGCGTCGCGATCCGGTTTTCCGTCCGGTCAGACTTCAAAGGCTTTCGGAAATCTGACACTTCCGTCACGGATGCAACCAGCGACTTCACCAAGGTTATTTCTCTGACGGGCCTGGCGGCCGAGAAGACCTACTACCTGGACGTCCTGGTGAATGGCGTGCCGCAGCTGGCTTCGCCCTATCCATCTTTCAACACGTTTCCTCCCGTTGGAAGTCCGAGGAACTTTAAGTTTGTCGTGTTGACGGATTTTACGACAATCAGACACCTGACCGAATCCTCGCAGACTTTCTTCAGTGCGGCAGCAGAAGACCCGGTCTTTGCTTTCATTGGCGGCGATTTCGATCACCGGGACCCGGAACCAATCCCGGCCAGAAGGATGATGTATCAACAGCTCTATGACGCAAAGACTCCCTACATGGATGGCTTCACCGATCTGATCCTAAGAAAGATGCCGATCATGCATCAATGGGACGACCATGACACCGGCGGGAATAACGTTGATAAGATGTACACCGGCTGGAGCGAATGTCAGCAGGTGTTCCAGGAGTATGTGCCAAGCTATTCTCTTCCCGCTGTCAGTCCGGGGATCTGGCAGAAATTCAGTTATGGCCAGGTTGACGGATTTATCCTCGATTGCCGCAGCCAACGAGACAGCGATGTGGATCCGGACGACTCCACAAAGAGTATGTTGGATGGGAATGCTCTGGGCCCGACCGGCCAATTGCAGTGGTTAGAAGATGGTCTCCTCGCGTCGTCTGCCCGGTGGAAGATTATTTTTTCTTCCGTGGTGGTCAATTCAAGCACCAAGTTCCCTGACGGCTGGGCTGGATATAAAACGGAGTGGAAAGCGCTCAAGAGTTTCATCGACACGAATCAAATCAGTGGCGTTGTTATTATTTCCGGGGACTTGCATCTGGGAGCGATCGACAATGGAACGCAGTCTGGCTTTCCGGAAATGTGCGTGTCTCAGCCAAACGGCCTCGGCGGCTGCCCGACCGCCCCCTATGGGAAGTGGAGCGAAGGCTACTACCAGGACCCCACTTGCCGAGGGTTTGGGTTGGTAGATGTCGCAACAGATCCGGACCGATTAACTCTTGAGGTGGCAGACGAGTTCGGCAATATCAAAATTTCCTATACGGTCTCGGACGTGTCGGAGATGTCCCGCCGCCCCTGATCATCCTTCGGGCCAACGACCTTAGGATGGCATACAAGCCATCTTATAATGCGCTGTCATTCTGAGCGGAGCGAAGAATCTCTGAATATTTCCCTGGTGTCGCGGGCTAAATGAACAGTCAGAGATCCTTCGTTTCAATCAGGATGACAGGCTTTGAGATTTATGAGGTGGCTGATGGGTTCCAGGTTTGTTAGTGAAACTGACGATCGCGGATTGATTCTGGGCAAAAGTGCGCCAGCACCACTGTGAGGTTTACCCGCCACCTAATCACACCCGCTCAAGGGCCAAAGCAACACCTTGCCCAACCCCAACGCACATGCTTACCAGAGCACGCGACTGATTCTGTCTGCGCAAAGCGTAGACAGCGGTCATCACCAGGCGCGCCCCGCTGGCGCCGAGTGGATGCCCGAATGCGATCGCGCCACCGTTACCGTTGACGTGTTCAGCGTCGTCAGGTAAGCCAAGACTACGCGTGCACGCGAGCACTTGCGCAGCGAAGGCTTCGTTGATTTCGATGCGGTCGAAGTCATCGAGACGCAGGGCGGTCCTGGCCAAGAGTTTTTGGATCGCCGGCACTGGGCCGATGCCCATGACCCGCGGAGCAACGCCGGCCGCTGCGGCGCCAAGGATGCGAGCCAAAGGTTGCAAGTCATGAGTGCGGAGCGCGGCGCCCGACGCGAGGAGAAGGGCGCCGGCGCCATCATTCAATCCCGAGGCGTTTCCCGCAGTTATGCTGCTATCGCCACCCAGGAGCGGCTTGAGCCCGGCCAACTGCTCGGGCGTTACTTCGGGACGCGGATGTTCGTCTTCACATACGGTGATGGTTTCTCTTCCCTGAGCCACCCTTACTGGCGTTATCTCCTCTGCCAACCAGCCTCGCGCCTGCGCAACCGCCGTGCGTTGTTGACTGCGCCAGGCATAAGCGTCCTGGCAGGCGCGGGAAATGCCGTGCTCGCGGGCAAGGTTGTCTGCAGTTTGCGTCATGGAATCAACTCCGTAACGCGCCTTCATCTCCGGGTTGATGAAGCGCCATCCAAGAGTGCTATCCTCAAGCTTTTGCGCGCGACCGAACGCCTTCTCGGCCTTGGCGATAACAAAAGGGGCTCGCGACATGCTTTCGACGCCGCCCGCTATTACTAACTGAGCATCGCCGCAAGCGATCGCCCGCGCGGCAACACTGACTGCTTCCAAACCGGAAGCACAGAGTCGATTCACCGTCACCGCCGGTACCGTTTCCGGCAAACCCGCAAGGAGAGCGGCCATGCGGGCGACATTGCGGTTGTCTTCGCCGGCCTGATTGGCGCACCCGAGGATCACCTCATCTACTGCGGCCCAGTCTAGCTTGGCGTGACGCGCCATCAATGAACTCAGCGGCGCCGCGGCGAGGTCGTCGCAGCGAACGCCTGCCAGTCGCCCACCGTAGCGACCAAAGGGTGTGCGGGTTGCGGCCGCAATGAAGACTTCAACCATTTGCGGTCCGAGAAACTGTCAGCGGCTGCCAACCGATGCGCGCCATCGCCTCTTCAATCGACTGCTGCGCTTTCTTCAAAGCCGGTAGCATTTTCTTTAGCGCCACCATCCTCACATCATCGCTGTAACGCATGCTAACATTGAGCCCGCATACCACCTGTCCCGCGCCGGAACGAATAGGAACCGCAATCGAACACAGTCCCGGCTCCAGCTCCTGCGAAACGAACGCATAACCCTGGCGGCGCACCCGCAGGATTTCCGCCTTGAGAGACCGGGTTTTATACAGCGTGTGGGCGGTAATTGGTCGGAAGGTGTTTTCGCGCAACCAGACGGCGAGATCACGGTCCGATTTATCCGCGAGGAGGACGCGACCCATTGAAGCAGCGAAGGCGGGCAAGCGCGCGCCCACGCCGAGGGCGACGCTCATGAGTCGACGGACCGGGACACGAGCCACGTAGACAATGTCACTGCCATCCAGCGCCGCCATCGAACACGATTCGCCGACACATTGCGACAACTGTTCCATCGCTTCCTGTGCCAGCTCGGTCAGGTCCAGCGAAGACAAATAGCTATGGCCCAGCTCAAGCACTCGCGGGGTGAGGAAAAAATAACGGTCTTGCAGGGCTACATAGCCCAGGTGCCGCAGAGTCAACAGGCTGCGGCGAACGACCGCGCGCGACAAGCATATCTGTGTGGCGACTTCGGAGAGGGTGGAGCGCGGCCGGTCGCGATTGAACGCTCGCAATACCCGCAAGCCACGATCGAGCGATTGGATGTAATCGGGGCTATCGGTGAAGGAGGCGGACGACGCCATGGGTCAAGGGCTTTAGTGCTTGGTTGACAGAGTCAGCCTAATAGGATTTCATGTTGTGCGCAATACGAATTAATGTTCGATTATCGAACATTTTTAGTAACGCGGGGTTTTGCAGAGAAAGGCCTTCCCGATCATGAGCGAACGTGAAAGCGTCTTGCATAGCTGGTGTGTCCAAACCCAGTGGCAGGCGCCGACCATTGTCGGCGGCCGGGGCGCGCATTTCTGGGATGGCGATGGCCATGACTATCTCGACATGAGCAGTCTGGCCGAATGCTGTAACCTCGGGCATCAGCATCCGGCAGTGGTGGAGGCGATCCGGCAGCAGGCGGAGCGCTTGTGTTTTGTTACTTCCGCCTGGGGCGCGCAGCCCCGCGCGGAACTTGCCGAGGCCTTGCTCGAGAAAGCCGGGTTCGAGGGTGGACGGGTATTTTTTACGTTGGCCGGGGCTGATGCGAACGAGAACGCCGTCAAATTCGCGCGGCAAGCGCGCGGACTGAGTCGAGGCTGGGTCATCACGCGCGATCGCTCCTACCACGGCACCAGTTATGCCTGCATGGCCTTTTCCGGAGACGCGCGGACTCGTCATCAGGTTGATCCGGAAGATTACGCTGTCGCGCACGTCGCGCCGCCTTATGCGTATCGCTGTCCATTTGGGAGTGGCAGCGCAACCGAGTGCGGGCAACTTGCCGCGGCAGCAGTTGCGGATGAAATCGATCGCAAAGGTGCGCAGACAGTGGCCGCGGTCCTGATGGAGCCCAACGCCGGCACCAATGGCATCGTGGCGCCGGACAATTACTGGCCGGCTTTACGCGAGCTGACCCGTTCACGAGGCGTATTCCTGATCGCCGATGAAGTGATGAGCGGCTTTGGACGATGCGGCGAGTGGTTTGCCTGGCAGCGCTACGGTGATGCCGGCAAACCCGATATGATGACTCTGGCGAAAGGACTGACTGGTGCGCATTTGCCGCTCGGCGCCGTCGTCCTAAATGAAAGGGTCTCGCGGCATTTGGAAACGGAGATGTTATTCACCGGCCTCACTTACACTGGACATCCCCTGGCTTGTGCTGCCGGGCTGGCCGCGCTGCGCGCATATGAAGATGAAAATCTGATTGAGCGCTCACGTCGGTTGGGTGGCGCGATGTTCCTCGAATTGGAGCGGCTCAAGCAACGACATCGCCTGGTCGGTGATGTGCGGGGTGGTCACGGATTGTTCGCGGTCATTGAACTGGTCAGCGACCCGGCGAGCCGTGCACCACTGGCGCCATGGCCGCAAACGCCGCCGCAACTAACCGATCTTGTGCGGAAAGCCCTTTCCATGGGAGTATCGTTTGCCGTGCGCGGTAACCTGATCATTCTGGCGCCGCCACTGGTTATTGAAGAACATGAACTGAGCGATGCCCTGGCCTTGCTTGATCGCCTTTTGACCGAAATGGAGTCCGCATGAATTTCAAACTGACTTACGCCACGATGTTTAATCCGCCGGCGGAAATGCATGCGCATTTTGATGCGGCGCTATCTCAGCTCAAAGCCTCCCTAGGCGCCAATCATTCCCTGCACATCAACGGCGAGGATCGTGTGAGCGCGAGCCATGACATGCGACGGAGTCCGATTGACCAACGTCTCGTCCTTGGCCACTTCCCGCTCGCCAGTGTGGATGAGGCGAACCAGGCGATCGACGCCGCGCAGGCCGCCTGGCCAGCTTGGCGCGCAACCCCAATGGCTGAACGCGCGCGATTGCTCAAGCGTGTCGCCAAGCTAATTGAAGAACGCGTTTATGACATTGCCGCAGCTCTCGCTTCGGAAGTGGGCAAGAACCGCATGGAAGCATTAGGCGAGACGCAGGAAACCGCGGACTTCTTTACCTTCTATGCGGATGATTTTCTCGCACAGAACGGATTCGATCGTCCTTTGCCCGATGATCCGCTCCCCGATTTCCGTTCGCACAATCGCAGCGTGATGAAGCCTTACGGAGTCTGGGTAGTGATATCACCCTATAACTTTCCCTTTGCGCTGGCCGGCGGGCCCGTGGCTGCGGCTTTGATCACTGGTAACACGGTCGTTTTCAAGACGGCCAGCGACACACCCTGGTCGGGGCGCCTCCTCGCGGATTGCTTGCGCGATGCAGGTTTTCCGCCCGGAGTTTTCAATTACCTCAACGGCAGCGGGAGCGTGATAGGTGAGAGGCTCATTCAGCATCCTAAGACAGCTGGGATAACCTTTACCGGATCGTTCGACGTCGGCATGCATATTTATCGCAGCATGGCGAATGGCCGTTATCCGCGACCGTGCCTCACCGAGATGGGTGGTAAGAACGCCTGCATTGTTACCGCTAATGCCGACCTTGAACGCGCTACCGCCGGCATTGTGCGTTCTGCTTATGGTTTGAGCGGACAGAAGTGCTCGGCGTTATCGCGAATCTACGTTGATGACAATATCGCTGATGCTCTAATTGAAAATCTTCTGGAAAAGATTGCTGCGCTTACCATCGGCGACCCAACACGTCAGGAAAACTGGCTGGGGCCGGTGACAACGGCTAAAGCGTTGGAAAACTATCAGCGTTATTCTAAGCAACTGAGCGAAAACGGCGGTCGCATTCTCTGCGGTGGCCAGCGTCTCACTGATGGGGAACTGGCGCACGGCTATTTTGTCGCCCCGACCCTGGCTGAAGCGCCGGCAACGCACCCGTTGTTTGCTGAGGAAATGTTTCTGCCGATCGCCATGCTTTGTCGGGTGCGAGATCGAAAGGAAGCGATCCGCCTGGCGAACGATTCAATCCTGGGACTAACTGCCGGTTGCTATGGTAATGACGAGGATGTGGCCTACTTCCTCGACAACATTGAAGCGGGAGTTACCTATGTCAATCGGCCGCAGGGAGCCACCACGGGTGCCTGGCCCGGCTATCAGCCCTTTGGTGGCTGGAAAGGATCAGGTTCTTCGGGCAAAGGGATCGCTTCGTTCTACTATCTCGCGCAATACCAGCGCGAACAATCGCAGACCAGAGTGGAGTAAGCGATGCAAGTCGGCAGCTTACAAGAAGTCATCGCGCAACATGTCCACGACGGTCAGAGCATCGCGCTGGAAGGCTTTACCCATTTGATTCCGTTCGCCGCCGGGCACGAGATCCTTCGCCAGCAAAAACGTGATCTCCATCTCATCCGGATGACGCCGGACCTGATCTACGATCAATTGATCGGTGCCGGTTGTGCCCGCGCACTGACTTTTTCCTGGGGTGGCAATCCCGGAGTCGGTTCGTTGCATCGGCTGCGCGATGCTGTCGAAAATGACTGGCCGCGGCCGTTGACCATCCACGAACATTCGCACGCCGGGATGGCGGCCGCCTATACTGCCGGCGCAGCAAGGCTGCCATTCGGAATGCTGCGCGGCTATATCGGGACTGACCTGCCTCGCGTTAACCCACAAGTTAGCGAAGTGCGTTGTCCCTATACAAACGTGCCGATCGCGACGGTGCCAGCGATCAATCCGGATGTCACGGTCTTGCACGCCCAGGCCGCTGATCGCCAGGGTAACGTTCTCATCCAAGGGATCGTTGGCGCTCAGAAAGAAGCCGCGCTGGCGGCAAGTACGCTCATCGTCACGGTTGAAGAAGTTGTAGAGTCTTTGGCGGCGCCGATGAATGCAATCGTCCTGCCGCATTGGGTAGTTACAGCAATTGCCCAAGTGCCGCTGGGTGCTTATCCGTCGTATGCGCATGGCTACTACCCACGGGACAACGCTTTTTATCTGGCCTGGGACGAGATCGCCCGTGACCGCGACAGTTTCACGGATTGGATTGCTCGGCACGTGCTTGATAGTCGTGATCACGCGCAATTCATCGATAGCTTGCGGGAGGCGGCATGAGCGACCCTTCACCCTCGCTAAATCCTCCGCCATACACTGCGGACGAAATGATGACCATCGCGGCAGCACGCCTGCTTTGGCCGGGCTGTGTTTGCTTTGTCGGAATCGGCGTGCCCTCTGCCGCAGTCAATCTTGCGCGACTGACCCACGCTCCCGACATGGTGTTGATCTACGAGTCCGGCGCGATCGGTACTCAGCCCACCGTCTTGCCTTTGTCGATCGGCGACGGTGAGCTGGCCGCGACCGCGACTGCCGTAGTCTCTTTACCGGAAGTTTTTTCTTATTGGCTGCAGGCTGGTCGGGTGGATGTCGGCTTTCTCGGCGCGGCGCAGATTGATCGCTTCGGCAATCTCAACACGACGGTTATCGGCGACTACACCAAACCCAGGACGCGGCTTCCGGGAGCCGGTGGAGCGCCAGAGATTGCCCACCATGCCAGGCAGATTTTTGTCGTGTTGAAGCAGTCAACGCGCAGCTTCGTGGCGAAGCTGGATTTCTGCTCGAGCGCAGGATTTCTGACTGGATACGGCGAGAGAGGACGGCTCGCTATCCCTGGTGCCGGGCCACAGGTGGTGATCACTGACCTAGGCGTGCTCAAGCCGGCGGCTGAGTCGCAGGAACTGACCCTGGTCGCCAGGTATGACGATGTCAGTGTGGACAAAATCCGCGCGGCTACCGGTTGGCCACTGGCGGTTGCCGACAACATCGCTGTTATTGCTCCGCCGACCGAAGATGAGTTGCGAGTGCTGCGCGACCTGCATGACCGGACCCGGATCGCCCATGCTGGTTCCGTTCTTTCATCGCAAAAAAAATCCTCGTCTGTTACGATAGCAAACCAGGTCTAGACATGAACAAGGATTCCGACAGCCATCGCCCTATCCGGACCAAGTTACCCGGCCCAAAAGCGCGGGCTCTCCTGGCGCGCGACGCTGAAGTATTATCGCCCTCCTGTCCGCGCGATTACCCGTTCGTGATGTCGCATGGTCGTGGTGTCGAAGTCTGGGATGTGGACGGCAATCGATTTCTGGATTTTGCCGCGGGTATCGCCGTTTGCAGTACGGGCCATTCGCACACCCAGGTGGTCCAGGCGGTCAAAGATGCGGCCGATCGGTTCCTGCACATTTCTTCTGACTTCTGGCATGAAGGCCAAGTCCTGCTCGGCGAAAAGATCAATGCCCTCTCGCCCATGGGTGAACCAGTAATGAGCTTCTTCTGCCAGTCCGGCACCGAAGCGGTGGAAGGCGCGTTAAAACTGGCGCGTTATGTCAGTGGACGCTCGCGCTTCATCGGTTTTCTTGGCGGGTTCCACGGGCGGACGATGGGTTCACTGGCTTTCACTGCCAGTAAGTACACGCAGCAGAAAGGATTCTCTCCAACCATGCCCGGTGTCACCCATGTGCCTTATCCGAATCCTTACCGGCCGCTGTTCGCGGGCGACGATCAAGGTCAGGCGGTCCTTGATTACATTGAAAACGTCTTGTTCACCAGCAATGTGCCGGCCAGCGAAGTCGCCGCGATCCTGATTGAACCGATTCAAGGGGAAGGCGGCTACCTCGTGCCGCCCGATGGCTTTCTGCCGGGCTTGCGCCAGCTCTGCGATCGCCATGGCATTCTGTTGATTTTCGATGAAGTGCAATCTGGAGTTGGTCGTACCGGGAAGATGTTCGCCTGTCAGCACTGGGATGTGCGGCCGGACATCATGACAGTGGCCAAGGGCCTGGGCTCCGGTCTTCCAATCGGTCTCGTCGTGGCCAAGAAAACCATCATGGAACAATGGAAATGCGGTGCGCATGGGAACACTTACGGAGGCAATCCGCTTTGTTGCGCGGCGGCGCTCGCCACCCTGGACCTTGTCGAACGCGAGTACGTCGGCAACGCCGCGAAAGTCGGTGACTATTTCATGACACGTTTGCGCGAATTGCAGTCACGTCATCCGGTGATTGGCGAGGTCCGTGGCAAGGGACTGATGATTGGCATGGAATTGGTCAGCGATCGCACCAGCCGCCAACCGGCCAAAGAGTTATGCCAGGCCGTGATCACACGCGCATTTCATCAAGGCCTGCTCCTGCTCTCGTGTGGACAAAGTACGGTGCGCTTCATGCCCCCGTTGATGGTCACGGCAGCGCAGGTGGACGAGGCTGTCACCTTGCTTGAAGCCGCCTTGGTTGAAGCACTGGCTCAAGAGCAGGAATGACCATGCGTGGGCAGAAGGTCTTGCTCGCCGGCCTGTCCTTACTCTGGGCCTGGCCGATGCTGGCTGAACGGAAAGCCGTTTTATCTCAGATCCAGCTCCCGCATAACTATTACTACCGTGAAATGTATCTGCCGCAGCTGACGACGGGCCCATCGTCACTGGCCTTTTCGCCTGATGGCAAGGAATTGGTCTATAGCATGGCTGGTTCGCTCTGGCGCCAGGCCATTGGCAGTGATGAGGCTGCATGAACTCACGCACGCCGCGGGATACGACTACCAGCCGGACTGGTCGCATGATGGCCGACATATCATCTTCACTCGTTACCAGAACGATGCTCTGGAGTTGTGGCAGCTCGATCTGCAAACTGGCAAGGAGGTTGCGCTAACTTCGCATGGCGATGTCAACCTCGAACCACGCTATTCGCCGGATGACCACCAGGTCGCCTTCGTTTCGACCGCTGACAGTGGTCATTTCAATCTCTATGTCGGAGCGATCGCCGGCGATCGCCTGGACGCACCGAGACGTTTGCTACCTGAGCATACGAGCAGCATCTATCGCTATTACTACGCCCCGACCGATCATGTCATCAATCCTTCCTGGACACCCGACGGTCAGCGCCTGCTCTTCGTCTCGAATCGAGAAGTAGCCTATGGCACCGGCGATATCTGGTCGGTGGCGGTGAATGCGCCCGATGATCTGAAGAAGATCCTTAGTGAAGAAACCGCGTGGCGCGCGCAACCGCAAGTCGCCCCTGATGGAAGCCGAATATTATTCAGCAGTTATCACGGCCGCCAATGGCAGCAGCTCTGGCTGACGAACATGCAAGGGGCTGCGCCTCTGCCATTGACCTTCGGTGAGTTCGACCGCACCCAGGCGCGCTTTTCACCTGATGGCAACCGGATTGGCTATATCAGCAACGAGGACGGCAATACCTCACTCTGGGTCCAGGAGATGGTTGGTGGCGCGCGCATCCGCATCAATACTGCTCACCGTCACTACCTGAAAGAGATGGGCAACCTTCACCTCAATGTACGCGATGAACACGGCAAAAGCGTGCCAGCGCGAGTAAGTGTCACGGCTGCCGATGGTCGGGCTTATGCGCCGGACGACGTCTGGATGCAAGCCGATGACGGCTTTGATCGCAGCCTTCAGCCATTCGAAAACCACTACTTCAACTGCCCGGGAGAATGCACGCTGACCATGCCGACTGGCGACGCCCGCTTACAGGTCTTCCATGGCTTGGACTACGCGGTTGCCGAGCAGAACGTTACCATCAAGCCAGCAGACAACACTGCGACGATCGCGCTCAAGCCGCTGCGTTTGCCGGCCCAATACGGCCACTTCGCCAGTGCCGACCTGCATGTGCACATGAATTATGGTGGGCATTATCACAATACGCCTGACAACCTGATCGAACAGGCGCGGGCCGAACACCTGGATGCCGTCTATAACCTGATCGTCAACAAGGAAGAGCGCATTCCTGATATCGCCTCGTTTACGACCCGGCCTTTGCGCAAAGGCGGCGTGCTGCTGATGCAGGCGCAGGAGTATCACAGTAGTTATTGGGGCCATCTGGGCCTGCTCGATCTTGACGATCATTTCCTGACTCCGGATTTTGCCGCCTATCGGGAATCGGCCTTCAGTAGCCCATATCCGACTAATGGCGTGATCGCCGACCTGACCCATGCGCAACACGGTTTGGTCGGATATGCGCATCCTTTCGATGAACCGGTTAATCCCGACAAGGATCTCCAAACTCAGCAACGCGCTCCCGGCCGATGTCGCATTGGGCAAGGTTGATTACTACGAGCTGGTTGGTTTCTCCGATCACCGTTCTACGGCCGACGTCTGGTATCGCCTGCTCAACCTCGGTTTTCGCCTGCCCGCCGGCGCGGGGACCGACGCGATGGCAAACTACGCTTCGCTGCGCGGCCCGGTCGGCATGAATCGGGTCTTCATTGCCATGTCAGGGGAGACCACGCCGGAGAAACTGCACTCCGGCCTGAAACAGGGGCGAACCTTCGTCAGCAATAGCTCGTTACTGGGACTGGATATCGATGGTAAGCGTCCAGGCGATGAGATCACGATCGCCCAGCCTACGGCGCTGCCCTACCACGCATCTTTGCGTTCAATCGTGCCGGTAGATCACTTCGAGTTGATCTTCAACGGCCGCGTTATCGCGAGTCATCACCTCGATGGGACGCGCACGCAGGCCGACGTTAGCGGCAAGGTTGAGATTCCTGCCAGTGGCTGGCTGGTCCTGCGCGCCTGGAACGATCACGCCGACCCGAAGGTGCAAGACATCTACCCTTATGCCAGCACCAGCCCCGTCTACGTGACAGTTAATCATCAGCCGCCCCGCTCGCCGGAGGACGCGACCTATTTCGTCACCTGGCTCGATCGCGTCATCGCCAATGCAACCGCGCGCACCGACTACAACAGCGCGCAGGAAAAGCAGGACACGCTTCAATACCTGAGTGCGGCACGAACGGTGTTTGAAATGCGAACAGAACGGAGCAAATAGCCCGGGAAGACATGGAATCGCATCCTATTCATTTAAGATTTCTTAGGCAGAAGCTTACAAGCCATCTGATAAACACAACTGTCATTCTGAGCGCAGCGAAGAATCTCTGACTATTTGCGGTTTCCTGAGCGCTGCGCTGGAGAAGCAGTCAGAGATCCTTCGTTCCACTCAGGATGACAAGTTCTGTGGATTTATGGGATGGCTTGTAGACATTCCGTCTTGCCGCGTCGTAGCTGTTTCCTGAGCCTACAAGGGGCACCTGTCTGCAGGAAACCGAGAGCACTCCCATAGAATAGAAGCCTTGAGCGAGCCGCATCGAAAATTCCGGGAGTGTTCTATTATAAGCACAAAGGGCATCCGACGCCTTCGCCGGATGCCCTTTGGTTATGAGTTTCTTTAACTGCCTTCCAGGAATCGGATGGGACGACTACGGGACCACGACGGTGACTTCATTCGAGCAATCGCCTGAGTCCGTTTCACAGACCTTGTAGACGAATGTTCCCGTTCGGGTTCCGAGTTTGTCGGCGGCATTTCCATCGTCGGCGGTCGTCCCAACGACAGTACCGTCTCGCAATATGTTCATGGAGCCGCCATCAGCCGGGCTCCATTTCAGTTGCACTTTATGCTTGGTTCCCTGCGTCTTCACGCGCGTTTGAAGCACGATGTCACTCCCACCTCCGCCAACCGCGGCAAGGATATCGACCCGGCCCCATCCGAAGACATTGTTTGGCGGGCCGGCAGTGCCGCATTGGGTCGAAGAAATAAAGTGAGCCGCGCTATTCAAGGCCGTCGCGACTCGCATCGATTTGGTTCTGCAGCTCCGGATGGGCCGACCAGAGCAGCGCCATGGCGCCAGCAATATGCGGAGTTGCCATGGAGGTGCCGTCGGCAAACGTATAGGCACTATCGGAACTGTTACTGGCTGAGCGCGTGCTCGTGCCCGGAGCAGTGATATCCGGTTTTATCCGCCCGCTTCCATCGGCGGTAACCGGACCGCGGCTGCTAAAGGAAGCAACGGTATCGGTGCCGGTGTTGAGCGCCCCGACCGAGTAAGATGCCTCATAGAAAGATGGTGGATCTGTCACAGTGGAACAACTCGATCCGGCGTTACCCGCTGCAACCACCATCATAATGCCAGCGGCAGCTTGAGCTTCAACGGCGGCTTGCAGTGTGTTGATCGAGCAACCTTCCGAAGTCGGGCAGACCCACGAGTTGATGGTAATGTCAGGCGCCATCGTCGGGTCGCCTTGATTCGGGTTGCCGTTGACCGGGTAAGGCGCGAGGAAAAATTCCATGCACTCGATGTACCTGGCCGGTGTGCCGACATTCTGGTCCATGTTGCGGCAACCAATCCACTTTGCGCCGGGCGCCATTCCAATCTGGTTGGTCCCTCCGTCGTCGCCGATGGCGGTCCCAGTGGTGTGAGTTCCGTGGAAATAGTCATCGCAAGGCTGCTTGGTGCATTGTTACCGCAGGGGTTACCCGTGCTGTCGTGGATGGAGTCATGCCAATTGTAATCGTGATTGGCCACCGATCCATTCCAGCCGCGGTAGTGAGGTTTAAGCGCGTTATGCGTCCAACGCTGACCGGTATCGGCGCTCGCAATGACAATACCCTGCCCAGTGAATCCCTCCGCCCAGACATCCGGTGCGTGCGTGTAAGTGATGCCCGGCTCGATCGTCTCCGGACGATCAACCTGCGCCGGCGCCTCTACCGAAGGCCCCGGTTGAGGAAACGAATTTTTAATGTGCGGGTTGCCCTCGACGCGCGCCACGTCCGGGCGAGCAGCCAGCGTTTCCGCGATCTCCTGGGTGCCCTTCACTAAAAGTGCGTTGACGATATAGAAGGAACGATACTCGATGCCGCGTTCACGCAGCCATTGCAGGATTGGGCCCTGCGTCGTCTGACTTTTATTCAATAAGGTATCATAAACGAAGCGCTCCTTTTCGCTCTTAGTCGGCAGGGTGGCGGCCCGACTCAGGTCGGCCTGGTCGGCGAGAACGACCATAAACTCGGCTTGCTTGCCACCGGCGGTGTTTTGAGTAACCCACGGAGCGATTTTGCGCAGCGCGGCGGTCTGCTCGGGGCTGTTCGGCTTATTGACGGCGCGTAACGAAGCGACCGCGCCGAGCACGGCCGCGACTGCAGCGGCGAGGAAAAGAAGACCAATGATACGCCGTAGCCGTCCGACTTTAGAATGATTGTGTGTTTCCATAGAATTGTCTTAGAGAGGTTGGCGCGTCCAGATCAAGCAAAATCGCCCTTGCACGGGTAAAAAGGCACATCGGCTCCGGTCGCAAAGACGCCTACAGTGGAGAACTAATTGGGGTCGATCTGTGCGGATTTTTGTCGTGACGAAGCGTCTTCATCTGGGCTCCCCTCGGTTTTCACCCCAAGCCCATTGTCCGTCAATTCAGGGCAACCCCAGATCGACCCCATTCACGCTTCCGCTGTACCAGCGCGATAGATAAATCGACTCGCCTCCATTAGCGGAAGCGCGATTCTAGGCATCTTTCTGCCGGAAGCCGAAAAGGCAGTTCGGAGATTGAAGCCTGGATCAGGTCACGTATTCGAATCTTGTTAGCATCGGTTGCTGAAATCCGGTCCGCGCGCCCTTCTCGGCGTTCGGCGACAATGTCAATGACAGATGCGACCCCAAAAGGTCACCCCCAGCTTGTTCTCCAATTTGCTGAAGAATGCTGTCCAAATTGCTGAATTTTTTTGCTTGACGTTTTTTTGCAACTTTGAAGTTCTGCGCATCGCGTCAAGTTCGTTAGGCGTCTCCAACCCAGCACCTGACCCTCTTCCCGCAGGGTTCACCGCAAGCGAAGGTCTTCGCTCGCACAATATCGGTATTGGTCAGTGAAATTAACGCAGAATTGCTGGAGTTCGTCTTCCACGAGCGCAGCAAGCAGCCGCGCAAACCAGCCGTTTCGGGGTTCTTCGTCTTTTGGAGCTAGCTGCTTCTTAATTCCGCTCCAAGGCGCGCAACCAGCCTAACCAACAAAACCGGGCACGCTGCCTTTTTCCCTTTTCCAGATGCAGTCGTAAGAAACCACCAGGTATAAGAACCAAACCATATGTATTCAGCAAACAAGATCATCAAAACTATCAGTCTCATCGGAGCATTCGTCTTCGTTACGCTCTCACCCATAGCGCGTGCGGTTAGCCCACCACCAGACGGAGGCTATCCGAACGGCAACACTGCTCAGGGTCAAGACGCGCTCTTCTGCGTCACAAGCGGCTCTGACACAGCCATCGGTGCCGACGCTTTATATTTCAACACTACTGGCCAATTCAATACGGCCGTCGGTCATTTGGCGCTCATGGAGAACACTACAGGCGAAAACAACACGGCCATCGGTGATTCGCGCTCAATGCTAACGTCACTGGCGGCGGCAACACGGCCACTGGCAACGGTGCACTCCAACGGAACGTCACCGGCAATTACAACACAGCCAGTGGCTCGGCCTCACTCTACGTAAAGACAACGGCAGCGGCAACACCTCTCTCGGTTTCGACGCCTTGAGTAGAAACACGAAAGGGAGCAATAATATCGCCTTGGGATATCTCGCTGGATCTCTTCTCACGACCGGCAACAATAGTATCGAATTACGACCTAGTCTCGTTGGCGCGTCCAAGCCAATTCGCATGGGCAGTGTGAACTCAGACTAACACTTTCATCGCCGGAATTAACGGCGTTACCGTTGCTGGAGGTGTCGGCGTAATCATCGATACAAGTGGTCACCTCGGCACAATCGTTTCTTCGGAGCGGTTCAAGGAAGCCGTTAAACCAATGGACAAGACAAGTGAATCGATACTGGCCCAAGCCGGTGACCTTTCATTACAAAAAGGAATTTGACCCGGAGGGCATCCGCAATTCGGCTTGGTCGCTGAGCAAGTCGAAAAAGTTGATCCCAATCTGGTAGCCCGTGACAGCAAGGCAAGCCCTACAACGTGCGTTATGTCCCATTGAAGCGATAGGTGCTCAATAATTTCTCAAGTGCACGCACAGGTAGAAGGCCAGTTCAGAACAATTGAGCAACAAGACGCGGTCATCGCTGAGTTGAAATCTGCCCTAGCCCAGCAGCAAAAGGCCCACGATGACGACCTCGCGGCGCTGCGACAAAGCCTGAACCAACAAGCTGCTCAGGTCCAGAAAGTAACCGCTCGACTAACTGCAAACGAAGCCGCGCCGCGTCTCGTCAGCGGAAAGTAAGCGGTCTTGGGAACACCTGTCGGCCCGGGCCTTCGGATGGGGGTCGTGGGGCTTCGGATGTCGTCGTGTCTATACATTTGAGATTCAAGAAACACCTAGGAAGCCCCACGCGGATTGTCTAAGCTTCCGTCCAATGAAATGTCAGAAACGTTTTAGACACATTACGTCCCTCCCATGATTAATCGAAACAAAACGATCGCCCTCAATGCCATCCTGGCGATGACAATTTTGCTCGCGTTCTCAGGCGAGGGTTTGGCTCAGTCCGGTGGGGCCAGCTTGCGCGGCTGGGTAGCTTTCGAGAATGTTGCTTACGTAGACAAGCAACCCAGGGCCAAAGTAGTGCTTCAACACGACCCACCTGGTTCCGGTCCCGCATACACAACGGAAACCGACGAGCACGGATTCTTTGAGTTCCCGCACACGAGCCTTGGCAGATTCAAGTTGGAGATCACAGCCAAAGGATTTCAACCTGTACACGGCCGACGTTTATATGCCGTCGGATTTTGCCGGCAACTGGGCTGTGCAACTCAAGGCCGAAGCACCAAAGCGCCCATGACCGTTCAAATTCTAGATTTCTTCACAAGGACTACCGACTACCGACTACCGACCACACGCCACAGGGTAGGCTGGCCCTCAGTATCAGTGGCGGTGCAGGCAACCGGTATGTCTTTAGCCAGAACCCAGCCCGGGCAGACAAGACAGTGGAAGACCCAAGATTGGCCTCTGACGTGCAAGGATAAAACTTGACGCGCTGATATGATGCTGGTAAGGGTGCCGTTAGTTACGTCATTCGACGTTTCATCGCATCTTTAGCCGGGGCTGGGTCTGCCCGTGAGGCTGAACCTTCGCTGGGACACCGCTTTACGCGATTTCCAAACCCAACTGGAGCCCCTAGTCAGCCAAAGTGAGGTCGCATCTCATCATGCGCTTCGTGAGGATACCTCTCTGGTTCCAGGGATCTCGAGCTAGTTGAACTAACGAAAAAGGACGACCTCATGATCTCAAAAATTAACCGCGCTGCATGTCTGTCGGAACTCACTTCCAATCCCAAATCCTTCTTTAATTGTCCAGACCTGCATGGCGGTGTTCCCGGCTTGCCTGCAGGCAGATTTCGATTTGGAGAAATTCCTTCTTGATGCCGCTGGCAAACACAAAGCGCTGCAAAAGTCCAAGCGCCCGCGGAGTGCAAATAATCCCGAGAAGAAGCCTTTCCCACTCGCCATCGACACTCTAGAGAGGGACAAAAGATTGATCTTGGCGGCGATACGTGTCTGGGAGCTGAAGCAGGGTCTCCGAGTTTAGTCCGGATCGCTTCCTTGGCCTTTGCCAACGAAGAGTTCAATTATTCGCCCCGACACGAGGAACAGGACCTTGTGTGCTGAGTTGATCACTCACCTTTTGGATTTGTGCTGCTTGCTCTTTTAGCCTCGCCCGCATTGTTTTGTTCTCTATCTTGTTGCTCCGTCCTCGCTTTCTCCATTCGACTTCACGTTGAGTGCCAGCTCTTCGAATCTTTTGCGTGCTCCTTCAGGAACTCGTTGAGTAACATCGCGTTCACCGCTTCGTAACGCACAGTTAAGGCTTGCCCTGTCTCATCGCGGGCGACCAGGTCAGGATTCACTTTTTCCACTTGCTCAGCCACAAGGCCGAACTGCGGGATGCCGCGGGATCAAGCTCGTGCTTGTAACGGAAGGTGACCGGTTGGAGCGCAAGGATGCGCTTCGCTCGCTTTGTCCATTGGCTTGATCGTTGTCCTTTAATCGCTCAGAAGGAAAACATCTGTGCCGAGGTTGCCGCTGGAATCAACATTCACTCCGAAGGCTCCAGCCACGGTTACGCCGCTTATCCCGGCAACATAAGTGTTCGCCTGACTTCCGTTGGTCCCGATGCGGATGGTCGCGGAGTCACCCGCGGCGCCAATGCTGCCAATATCGATGTTGAAGGTCCCGGTCGTGAGGGCGGCACCGGCGAAAAAGCCCAGCCCGATGTTGTTCTCGCGCCGGTGGTGTTGCCAAGGAGCGCATCATTACCGTCAGCCGTGTTGTTGAATCCGCGTGCTGTTCTTGGAAAGCCCGAACTCGCGCCAGTCGCGCTGCGTTGGTGGCGCCGGTGGTATTGCCAAGGAGCGCCTGGTAACCATTGGCTGTCTCGTTACTGCTCGTCTTGTTATTCAGGAGAGCTTGAAAGCCGTCGGCCGTGTTGTTGCTGCCGGTGGTGTTGAAATAGAGCGTTTGATAACCATTGGTGGCGTTCTTGCCACCGCTGATGTTACTATAGAGGGTGCTAAGGCCATTGGCCGTGTTCGCGCTTCCGTTCGTGTTCTTAAAGAGCGCCTGATAGCCGTTGGCTGTGTTGCTGCCCCCAGTCATGTTGCTGAAGAGCGCATTCATGCCGCTGGCCGTATTGAAACTGCCGGTTGTATTCTCGGATAGTGCGTATACTCCAGTGGCCGTGTTGGAGTTGCCGTTGGCGTTCGACGCCAGCGCCGCACTGCAATGGCAGTGTTACCGCCGCCAGTGGTGTTGTAGGTGAGCGCACCGTCACCGACCGCTGTGTTACCGCCGCCAGTATTGTTCTCGGAGAGCGCGAAGGCACCTACCGCTTGCGTCGCCGCCGCCAGTCGTATTTGAACCGAGCGCAACTGACCCAATCGCGACGTTTTCGATTGCGCCAATATTGCTAGCGATGGCGCCCTCACCAACCGCCGTGCGCTGGAGCTCCCAATAGTGTCGCTAACAAGCGCGTTGAAACCGATCGCCGTGTTACCCCCGCCCAGTTGCGTGACGTTAAGCAGCGCATCGTCGCCCAACACCGTATTCTCATTAACCAGGCAACCTTCTTGGCAGGCAGCTTGTATTGGTGACGAAGGCGCAACACAGATTAGGCCAACTGCGAGCGAGATGAGGAAAGCACAGTGCCGCAATCGCGAATAGCTAAACGAGTCTTTGAGGTGCGCAATCATTGTTGTGAGTTGAATTGGATTTTGCATGGACATGTTTTCCTTTCCCCGGGTGGGTTAACCTGCCTGCTACAGGTCTGAAAGTGGGAAGAAGCTCCCCAGGTCAAAGCGACCGCGCCAGATCCAGATCTCTCGAACGGTGCCAAGAGTGACGGCTGCGCCGCTTCTCGTCGAGAATATAGTTTTTTTTTTTTTTTTTTTTTTTTTTTTTTTTTTTTTTTTTTTTTCAGAAATGTCCACTAGACACTCGATGCCTCGGCAGGCTCAGGAGTTTTCGCAGGTTCCACCAAATGCGGGTCGGGCCGGTGAGCGCACCAGCGGAAGAAAGTCTCTGAACTCGAAACCACGTCACGGGTCAGCGGTGTGGTCAGCGCCCAGCGGAAGCCACGGCGGACAAATCCCAGATCCCTTTCAGTTAATTGGTCTTCTTCCTTCATCCAGTGAGCGCGGACCAGGGCATCTTTGCGAATGGGAACGGAAATTTATATTGTCAGCCATCTCGAAGATCGTTTGGCCGCATCGTCGGAATTCATGCGGCCGGCTTCGTAAGCTTCCACCGTTTCAACCGAGTCTTTGAAGAAAGCGGCATAATCAGGATCTTCGAAGTCGCAAAAGATGGCGTTTTTGGTCTTGCCTACCAGGTGGAAGGTCGCCGGTGCGCGTGTAGTCGCTCATCCCGTTCATCAGATGGAATTCTGCGAGAAAGGTCCCAAGGCCAAAGACGCGCAGCCAGGCGTTCCATAGATCGAAGTCGTCCCAGGAGATAAAGGAGCAATTCACAAGGTCGTCGTTGTAGTTGAGAACTTTTTGCTGTTGCCGATCGACGTGCAGAAAGGCTTCATCGTCAAGTTATCAGTCCTTAACGCTTCGAGTAACGGATCGACCAGGGCCTGGATAATCTCGACCGTATTAAACATGCCGCGGGAGAAGAGCGGATCGATAAATCCCGAGGCATGTGACATCAGGCAATAACGGTAGCCAACGGTTTGTTTGGAGGAATACTGCAAGCGGCCTGTCGATACCCACGGCCGGACAGCCTTCCCATCCTTGAACTGTTCGGCGACACTGGGATAACGCTTGTAGGAATTCGTTGAATTCCTGCTCCGCAGACATGTCCGGCTTGGGATAGCGGCGCGGATCGATCGTTAGACCAACGCTAATGAGCGGATTAGTGGAAAGCGGGTTATTATTAAAGGGGATAACCCAAAACCAGCCGCGCTCGAAACAATGGTGCAACGTGCCCTTGTGATAGGAGATAGGCAGCGGGTTGTTAGCGTCATCGAAAGGCGGCACATCCACCATGTGGGTAAAGAGGCTGCGTGAATGGTGCTTCAGACGGGTGGGATTTTCGCGCAGGCCGAAATGGTCGGCGACAATACTTTTGTATCCTGTGCCGTCGACGAGGTAACGGGCGCGAATCTCTTCGCCGGTGAGGTCTGGAGTTTTACCCCCTGTTGGTTGATCTCAATGCCAGTGACTCTGGTTTTCTGGCGGGGCACGGCGCCGTAGTGGATCGCAAGGTTGTGAAGGTAAGCGTCGATATCCTGGCGGAACCAGTGATTCTCGTCCCGAGCACTGGTGCCGAATTGCAGACCTTCTCTTGCATCGTAAACCTGGCCCGGGCGGTGATAGACATAACCGAAGTGACGCTTGATGCCGCAAGTAGTGGCGACGTGCTCGGCGAGGCGCTGGCGTCAACCAGATCGTCCAGCTCAGGGAGGTCATATTTCTCGGCGAGGATTGAAATGATGAGAGAAGTGTGAGGGATGGTAGATTCGCCGACGGCGAAGCGGGGATGCTGTTCGGCGTCAATCAAAACCACGCTCACGCCCTTTTTACCCAAAATGGTGGCCAGCATGGAACCGGAAAGACCGTTGCCGAGAATCGCGACGTCGAAATCGTGTTTTGTTTCCTGCATGATCATAGGATTATTCTCCGCAGTTAGTGTTGGACCAAAGACGCTCCCCAGGAGAAACCAGCGCCGTTCGTGGCGAGCATGACCAGGTCGCCATCCTTAATCCGTCCGGCCTCGATCGCATCCACGTAGCCCACCACCATGTCGGTTTCCTGCAAATGGCCGTGGTGCAGACCGTCCCTTGAGAGTTTCTCGGGAGGAACCCTAAAGGCGTCGCAAAAAGCTTTCAGGTCCCAGGCGGAGAAGGTGGGATAGACGAAGAAAGAGACATCCTCCATCTTTTTTCCGACCTGCTTGAGCACGCCGAGCATGACCTTGCGGAACATGAAGAGGTTGATCGGGATCAGTTCTTTGTTGAACCTTTGGATGTCGCCGCAGACATGGAGCCAACGAGGATACTTGCCGCCGATGTCCTCGGGCTTGCGGTTGTGAATGCCGGGGATGACCCACATGTCGTGGAGCCTCCCGACGGTCGCGACCTCCATGCCCAGAATGCGGCGCGTGGTCATATTCTTTTTCAGAATGACCGCGCTACCGCCGTCTGACACGACGGTAATCGGAAAGTAGTTGTGGTTGAACTCCGGGGTCTTGTCGCCGGCGACGAGCAACGCCGTATTGTAACGATCGTTGGCGGACATCAATGAGCAGGCAACTTTCAATGTGGTCTGATAACTGGCACAGCCGCCGGTGTTGATCGCGGTAGTGAAGGCCCGGGTCGCGCCGATCTCTTTCTGAACTTGTCCGGCCGCCGACCAGGTCGGCGCGACGTAGTCTTCGGGAATGCTGGTGAAGTCGATGATCAAGTCGATCTCCTTGGGATCGATGCCCGACTTGGCCATGGTGAGTTTGGCCGCGTTGATCGCAGAGGTCGGCCGCCGTTTCGTTTTTTGCGACGTGAAGGGCCTCAATCCCGATGTCTTTTTCAAAGTCGACATTGGCGGCGAAAGTTTCCGTTGGCTTTTCTTCGTCTTCGAAGATCTGCGCCAGGGTTTTCTTGGTCGGAGGCAAATAGTAGTTTGCTTCGAGGATTCCGATGTTGGCGTTCATAAGTTAGTCCTCATTCCGGCAGCCTAATAACGAAGCAAGCTCACCGCCGCAGTCGCACCCATGCCATGAGAGACGCCAAGGACATGGTCTCCTTGTTTGACGCTCCCGCTCTCGATCAGGGAAAGATAATTGAGTGGAAATCCGTACCGTGAGGTGTCCGTGGGACTGGCGGTTGGACGCGCAGACCGGAGACACTTGCCTTCAAAAGCCTGTTGCATCGCAGCCCCGTCCTGGGCTGAAATGTTCGCGCAGAGCACGCAGGCGACGTCAGAGAACTTCAGCCCGGCGCGTTCCAGCAGCTTGTCACTCATCTGACGCAGTGTCTCCGGCTTGGGAAAGCATCGTAACGGGCTTTGTCCAATTGCATCCGATACAGATTGATGTCGTCGGGGTGAATGAGCGAGCCGCCGGGGATATAGCAGATGTCGTGATTAGCTTCCGTCCGACCATAACTCTGTATCGATCACTACACCCGCGGAGCACCGCGTTGCAGAACAATGGCGCTCGCTCCGTCCCCCATGACAGTGACGGGATCAGCGGGATTGAGGACGCGATTGCCGGGGATGGTGGTGTCGCCGGTGACCAGCAGCGCGGTCTTCATGGAATCGTTTTCCGACAACATGGCAGCGGCCGAACTGAGCGCGACCATGAAGTTACTGGATCCGCCACCGCTGAAGCCCACGACAAACGACTTGCTGGCTCCCGACCTCGGCCTGCACTTTGTTGCTCATGTTCCAGACTGGCACCAGATATTCCTGCGGCATGATGGAATATTCGACTACGACATCCACTAGTTTGCGGAGCGACTTCGGGCTCGCGCAAGGCTTCCCGCGCCGCGCCACCGCCATGTTGGAGGCGGTCTCACCGGCTTCGCCGTTCCTGACGGGAACTTGCGCAATCCCAAGCCTGGCCGCGACTTCAGCGCTCAAGGCAGCCCCTTCTTCACGAAACAGCTCTTCGACCGCGCGCCTGTGCTCAGGCAGACGACAACAGCGGCCAGAATTCCGACAGATTCTTTCATGGATTCCCAATTTCAGTTGTGACTGCCAGTCAGAGATTTGTCTTGAGACCGGCAGTCACCGTCCGTACGGTTTTTTCCTCAGCAGATGCGGCGGTTTTATCTGACCCGGTCGAATGGCTGAGGAAGGCATTCGTTAGGCAACCCCAGCCCAGGCATTACAGACTCACAAACAGGGACAGTTCTGGAAATACCTGCCTCTGAAAGCGAGTGAGAATTTGCTCGACAAAATCCATGCTCCCAACAGGATGCGAAAATGACAGCGAATAATTCCAACAATGGCGGCGGCGACGTGAAGGAGAAGATTCGCGCATTTCTTCTCGAATATGCGGCGGATCGCGTGAAGGAACTGAAAGATGATGAACCAATCCTACAAGCAACATCATCGATTCTCGCTCCTTCCGGATGATCTCGTTTCTCGAGGAAACCTTCCCTCTCACAATCGAAGACACAGATATGTTCCGGAGAACTTCCAAACGCTGAACGATTGCGAGGCCTTCGTCTTCGGCAAAATAGGGATGGCTAATGGCGATGCCGAGCATCCCACTACGCCCGACGGAACTGGCGACGGCAATGTAACCGGATACTGGCCCCTGGGTTCGCGCATGCACGTCTCGGTCGAAGTTATCAATCAGCGACTTTCGGTCGTCTGAGCAGTCGCCGACTCATCGGAAATCTCCTCTCCGACCGCGGCCACATCGCACGCAGGCATCTCATCTGACATTGCTCAGGATACCTGGTAACGACCTTTGAAAACTCCTGCAGCAGGTGAGAACCGATAGCCTGCATGTCAGGCGACCTGCCAAGGTAATGTTCGCGGGACCGGGTGCCGAAATGAATCGTGAATTTCCAAGTCGCTGTTTCCGTGATCAAACAAAGGATTGATCTGGCATCCGCCATCGCAGCCAGTCGAATTGCTCCAGTTGCCATTCGAAACAACCGATCTTCGAACGGTACGTCGACTTGCAATCCGCGGGCGGGATCGAGCATGACAACTAACGTCCGGCCGGGTCCGAGAATCTGACCAAGATGGGCGAAGCGCGGCATCGGGATCAGGTCTTCAACCAAGACAAACACCGGTATACCAGCCGGCGGGCTTAAGCTGTATTGATAGCTGTGAGACTTTGCAGTGCTTCCGATGGTCTCGTTCGGAGGCTGGTGGCGGCAATACCGTGCGCCCGCAACCAATAGGGAAGGACTTCGAAGGGTCCAAAGTGCAACGAAGCCAGCACGACTGCTCGATTACCATCGTTTTCTGCAAACAGGTTCTTTTCACCTTCGAGACGGCACCGGCTCAACCACCGCGCGCTGGCGAGTCGATCCGGCCACATATAAAGGAGCTGTGGATGATAAAGACCTAAACTCTGCCTGAGAATGAACCGCCAACGGTTATGGCCGCCATGATCGTGGGAAACGGTGCCAATGACTCCATGGCTTGCGCATCCCGAGTCGCGCGACATCCCAAAGTGCGGCAAGAGGCCAAAGCAAGACGCTCAGAACGCTCGGCGGGAGAAAGCGTTCACAGAATCGGACAAAATAAAAGCTCCCCATCCGGTCGCGAGCTTGACCGGTGAGACCACCTTTGTCCGAGCGACGCCGACATATTCGCTTCCTTGTGGTTGGGTCTGATCCAACTACCCGCGAAGCCTTCCGGACCAAGCCTCCACAACAGGTGCGGACTGAACTTGAGTTCAAGGATCATGAGTCGAGCAGTGAGCGGTCAAGAAAATTCTCCAGGAAGAGCCTTATCATTTTAACGATATGAAGTTCGGTCCAGCACTGGCCTAACCATGCGCGATTTGATCCAGTGGTCTGTGCCGCACGCTGAACTGCAAGGAACAGAAGATTTTTGCGCCCAGGGCTTCGCGCAGGCCGGAGGCGCGTGTGACTCGCCGGGAGATCGCAGTGCGCAAGACCGTTTCTGTCGCCCAGATTTCCACTTGTTCGCGAGCGCGAGTCAGTCCGGTGTAGAGAAGCTCCCGCGTCAGAATCGGCGCATCGAAGTCCGGCAGAATGAGAAGAACCCGGGCGAACTCGGAGCCCTGGCTTTTGTGGACCGTCATGGCAAAAGCAGTCTCGTGCCTGGGCAGGCGCGAGGGCAGGAAACGTCGCAGCTTGCCTTCGGCGGAAAGAAAAAACGCGCGCAACTCGCCGCCATCTTCGGGGTCAGGCAAGATAATGCCGCTATCGCCATTAAAGAGGCCCAGGTTGTAGTTGTTCTCGGTGATCAGTGACCGGCTGACCGCGATATCAGCCGCCGGCCGCGGAGTGAGCAAGCCGGCATCGGCGAGAATCTCCTCCGCGATGGCGTTCAGGTTTTCCACCCCGAACGGACCGTGCCGCAACGCGCAGAGAATTCGAAATTGCTGCAAGCGCGCGAGCGCCTCGAGCGGATCGTCCGTCTCGAGACAGGGGCGAAATGCGGTCACGACGCGCTCACGCAGCGCGCCCGGCAAGTTCGGCCGCATCTGGCAACGGCTGCCACCGGCTTCGCCCAGCGTCTTGTTGAAAGCGGCGAGCGCGGCATCGGCGTCGCCGGCATTGACCGCCGCGCTGACCCGGTAAATGCCGCCGGTGGGAGCGAACCGGTAGTTTTGTCGCAACGCCACGACGGCGCCGTAGAGCGGGTCGTTAGGCGTGGCGCTCTCGGCCGCGGCGCAAATGTCGGCCAGGACGCTGCCGGCTTCGACCGAGGCAAGTTGATCGCGGTCGCCGAGCAGAATCAAACGCGCTTCCGGCCGGACCGCGTCGATGAGTTTCGCCATCAGCGCGAGGTCGATCATCGAGGCTTCGTCGACGATAACGACATCGAGCGTTCAGTGGATGTTCGGCGTCGTGGCGAAAATAGGGCGAGCCCGGCAGGTAACCGAGCAATCGATGCAGCGTCGTCGCCTTCAGGGTTTCGTTGCACCGCGCGGACCGATTCCGTCAGGCGCGCGGCGGCTTTGCCAGTGGGCGCGGCGAGCGCGATGCGCAAATTTTCGCCGTTCGGCTCCTTGTAAAGAAGAGTGAGGATTGCCATCACCGTCCGAGTCTTGCCGGTGCCCGGACCGCCAGTGATGACGGTGAAGTTGTTCGCGACGGCCCGAGCGGCGGCGACCTTCTGCAGATCGGTTTCATCGTTTGCGCCCTGCCGAGGAATGGCCGGACGGCCCGGCGCAGAATCGCCTGCGCGAGCTGCTGTTCATATTCAAAATAGCGGCGCAGATAGAGCCGGTTGTTCTTGTCGAGCACGAGCGGCGTGAAATCTCCGGGCGCACCGACCACTCCACTGGCGCGCAGATTTTTCTGGAGCTTCGCGGCGGTCGGCGCGCCTTCGAGTGTGGCGATCTCGCCTGAGCGGGACGCAGATATGACCTTCCGCTCGCCCCCGGCTGGCGCACATCGCGGCGAGCCGCACTTTCGCGGCGCCGGCGCGGGCCAGTCGTTGCAGGAAAGCGCCAAACTGTCGATCGAGTGCGCTGAAATTCTGTTTCGTCGTTCATGAATCGAAAATCGCGCTGAGTTTCTCGACAAAATCGCGGCTCAAGCGCTGGAAGTGCACGCCGTTTTCCGGCTCTGCCGGGTCGATCCCGCGCAGGAAAATGTAGAACGCGCCGCCGAAATGCCGGTCGAAATCGTAATCCGGTTTGCGCACCCGCAGATAGCGATGCAACGCCACGCTGTAGAGGCAAAGCTGGAGCGTGTAGAAATTGCGCTGCATCTCGGCTGCGAGCGTAGCCGGGCGATAGGCGGCCGTCGTCGGCCCGAGCCAATTGGATTTCCAGTCGGCGAAATAGAACCGGCCGCCGTGCTCGAAGGTGAGATCGATGAAACCGTTCATGAATCCGTTTACGGTTTGGAACTGAAGCCGATCGAGCCGGAGCGCGACCTCCGGCAGCTTCAGAACGCGGGCCAGTTTCGCCGTCGTTAGGCCATCGATCGGAAACGAAAACTCCAGCTCCGCCTTTCGCTTTTCGTTAGGCACGTCACCCAGCGTGAAGCGGTCCGTTTCGCTCTTGAGCGGCAGCTCGGCGAGCGCCCGGATGTTTTCCGCCACGACTTCGTCGAACCCTTCGATGCTGTAAGCGCGCAACCGGCGCTGCACGATCTCCGGCGCGCTCGCCAGATTCGCGAAATCCACCAGCTCCAGAATTTCGTGCAGACAGGTGCCGGCCCGCATCCCTCTGGGGAAGGCGTGAATCCCGTCGGCGCTTGCTGTCTCCTCCGTCCCCGCCGCGGCTTCGACCAGCGGACCTTCATCGAGCAGATCCGTCTCGCGCCCGCTGATCAACCGGCTAAAACTCGCGATGCCCCAGCTGCGATCGATCGCGCCGGTGAACAGGCGCGCTTCCAGCCGCGGCGGCGTTTCGTTCCCGGGGCGAAAGAGGTCGTCGGTAGGCTCCGGGACGTCAGCGATCGCAATGTCGTCCGATAGGATCGCCGGTTGCCTGCCTGCTCCGAGAAGATAGGCCGGGGCGCATTTGTCCGGTTTTGTTTTCGCGCGCCAGACCATCGTGCAACGATGTTTGGCCCGCGTGACCGCGACATAAAAAAGCCGCAGCGCTTCGGCGAGCGCTTCCTTTTCCTGGAGCGGTTTGTGCTCGTCGTTATTCGCGAGGTCGAGGGTAAGCCGGTAATTTTCTTTCGGATCGTGAAACGCGGCCCGCGCTTTGGCGTCGGACCAAACGTAGGGACAAAAGACCACGTCGAACTCGAGTCCTTTGCTCTTGTGCACGGTGATGATGCGCACGGCTTTCTCGTCGCTTTCCAGCCGCAGCTCGCATTCTTCACGCGGGGCGTTGTTGCCGGTCTGCATCTCTTGCCCGAGCCATTTCAGGATGCCGGTCATGCCGAGGCGGTGCTCGACGCAGGCCGCGTGGAGCAGCTCCGAGAGATGGAGAAAATTCGTTAGGCGCCGTTCGCCGTCGGGATAACCGAGGAGCCGCTGGCGCACGCCGTGCTCGACCGCAAGATGGCGCAGCATGCGAATGAATCCGCGGTCGCGCCAGAGCTCGTGATGTTTTTGGAAACGCAACAACTCCGTCTCCCAGGCGGCGTCGTTGCGCGACAGAGCGTCGATCTCGTTGCCGGTGAATCCGAGGGCGTCGGTGCAGAGCGCCGCGCGCACCAGTTTTTCGTTGCCGGGCTGGACCGCGGCCGCGAGCAAGTCCCGCATCTCGCGCGCTTCGTGCGAGGTGAAAACGTTGGCGCTGCTGTAGAGCACGCTCGGCACCCGGCGGGCGCGTAAGGCGATCTGCATTTCCGCCGCCTGCGCGTTCGTGCTCGTGAGGACGGCGATGTGACCGGGCTCGAGTTCTTTTCCGTCGATGGTGGCTCCGCGCCCGAGCAGACGGACGATCTCCGTCGCGACGCGGTCGGAAAGATTTTCCTTCTCGGAAGATGTCCAGATATGGAATGGCGTTTCCGCTTTGCCGTGAAAGAGCAGCGGCGTCTGATCCGCGCGCGGTCCCGCTTGCGCGGGGCGGAATTGAATCTCGTCAAGATGGAACGAATCCGCGCGATCGAAGACCGCGTTCGTCGCCCTAACGAGTCCGCTTTCCGAGCGCCAGTTCGTGCGGAGGGTGAATTGCCGTCGGGTCGCGCGCGACGCGTTCAGGTAGGTGAAAACATCCGCGCCCCGGAAAGCGTAGATCGCCTGCTTGGGATCGCCGATGAGGGCGACGGTCGCGTCGCTCCCCTGGTAAATGCGTTCGAAGATCGAATACTGCACCGGATCGGTATCCTGAAATTCATCGACGAGCGCGGCGTGGTATTTTTGGCGGATCGATTCGGCCAAGGCCGAACCGCCTGGGCCACGGAGCGCCTCGTCGAGCCGGGTGAGCAGATCTTCAAAGGCCAAAACGTTCTGCGCCTGTTTGCGACGCCGCAGTTCGTCAGGCGCCCAGCCATGGAACTCCGCCCGCAACGCGGTGCAAAAGTCCCCCGCGCGATCGGCGAAGTTTTGGCAGGTGCCGAAAATGGGGTTCTCGGGAAGCGAAGATCCTTGCTCTAACCCCGCTGCTTTCGATGACTTCGGCGGCGAGCAGCTCGATGCTCTCGAATTGGCGCGCGGAAGCGCCTTCGCTCGGCAACGACCTGTTCCAAATCTTCCAGGACACGCGCCAGCAGCTCGGCCTTTTTGTAGTCGCCTTTGGCCCATTTTGGATTGGCAAAGAAAGCTCGGATGCCGCTGACACATTCCGGCCAGACGTTGCGCACCTCGTTCAGCGCCTGCTCCACTTGCCTGGCGGCTTCCGCCGAACTGCGCAGATCTTTCGGCAAAATGGTGAGCGTCGGATTTTTCACCAGCTCCTCCAGATCTTTGAGAAGCTTCTTCGGCGTGATTTTACCCTGGATCGCGACCAATACGCCTAACGAATCGTTGGAGTAAAAATTTCGACGCCAAAAATCCCAGGTCACCTCGCGGAGCAGATCGCGCTCGTCGGTGACCAACTCGGCGTCGAAGAGCGTGCCGGTCTCGAAAGCCTGTTCCGCCAGGACGCGCTGGCAGAAACCGTGAATGGTGTAGATCGGCGCCTCATCGAAATTGGCCAGCGCATCCGTCAGCCGTTCGATGGCGGCGCGATGATCAGGATACTTTTCGCAGGATTTCGCCGATCAGATCGCGGTCCTGACTTTCCAGCCTGGAAGCCGGCCAGCGCGTCGCGCAACAGATCGCGGATACGGCCCCGCAGTTCCGCCGTGGCCAGCTCGGTGAAGGTCGTGACCAGGATCTTATCGATCGTTAGGTCCGGTCGCTCCAGGAGCAGTCGCAAGACGAGGCCGGCGATGGTGAATGTCTTCCCGGTGCCGGCGCTGGCTTCAATCAGAAGCGGACCGTGGCCGATCTCGGTTTGGAGGAGGGAGAAATCGTTCATTTCTCCGTCGTCATGACCTTGAGGGCCGGCTCGAAAATCGCCATCGCGATCTCTTGAAATTCCTGCCCGAGCGGATCGGGCACGTTGCGAAAAGCCAGATCGAAATAATCGTCTTCTCGCTCCGGTCCCATCCCGAAATCGTTATCTCGCGGGAGCGGCGAATCGCCCCAGGTCTTTTGCGCCTTCTCGATCGGGGAAGATCCTCTGGTCGGATGAAGTTTCCGTTCCGCGAAGGCGAGCGAGCTGCGAGGAAAAAAGGGCAGCGGCTCGCGCAAGCCGCGCCAGTAGAAATCGAGGAGCGAAGCGAGCAACGCCTGTGCGTCCCCGTCGGGCGGCGCGAAACGCTCGATCACCGGCTGCTTTTCCTTGGTCGCGGTGATGAGAATCGATTCGGTCGAGCGGACGCAATTCATGAGCAAATGATCGATCCAGGCGCCGAGCAGATCGGCCGGTTTCCGTGTCGTTAGGCGACGGCGCACGAGGCGACCGTCGAACAGGTTGTCGATCCGGGCGCTGAGTTCGAACCGGCCGATGGTGAGCTGCAACTGCTCCGGCTCGCCGCGGTGCTGGCCGGCGTTCGCCCTCACCGCGTCGGCGAAAAGGCGCGCGTTCTCAGAGAGTTCGCGCAAATGCGATTCGCCCGCCCGGCCCGGGGGCAGTTCTCCGCCGGCGCGCGCCACCGGGAACCACGCCTCGAATTCCTCGCCGCCGAGGGCGCGATCCAGAAGGTCCTGTTCCAGTTTGTACTTGGCGAGCCCACCCGGTTCCAGCGGCTCCGCTTCCTCCAGGAGCGAATCCTGCCGCGGAAGGCGCAGGCCGAGCCGCTCGCGAATGAGAAATTTGGACGGGTTGCCGAAGAAGCGAACGGAGCTTCGCGTTGTCGAGGCGCTGCCATTCCGCTTCGGGCTCGCCGATCCTGGCGGCGATGAACGGTGCCGGCGCGCTTCGCTCCTCGACCGCAGTTCCGCTCGCGAGACAGTTTTCCGCCGAATAACTGAAGAGCCCGTCGGCGCCGGTGAAATATTTTGGACTGAATGGCTGCAGCGGATGCTCGGTGACCATGGCGCCGGTGTAATCGAGCAGCTCGCTCACGAGCACGCTCGGCGGGATGGGACTGTTGTCGCGGATCGAGCGACCGACATAGCTGAGGTAGAAAACGTCGCGCGCGGAGAGAAGCGCTTCGAGGAAGAGGTAGCGATCGTCATCGCGGGTCGTGCGATCGCCGGGGCGCGGGTTTTGCGCCGACAAGATCGAAGGCCGGCGGACGATCGTGGCGCGGGTAGGCGGTGTCGTTCATTCCGACGAGGCACACGACCCGGAAAGGAACCGTCCGCATCGGCTTGAGCGCACAGAAGGTGACGCACCCGACGAGAAATCCGGAGCCACTCTCGATGCCGGCGAGAGCCTGCTCGAGATGCGCCATGAGCACGTCGAGCGACACCGGTTCGTCGAAACCGGAAAGCGTCGCGGTTTCGCCTAACGAATCGATGATCCGTCGCAATCGGTGCAGCTCCGGTTCGCGCTCGTCATCGGCGCCGAAGAAGCGGTCGGCCAACTGGCGCAGGGTATCCTGCCACTCGCTGAGCGGACGCGGCTGCTGGAGCGTGCGCGCCGTTGAAAAAAGCGCTTCGGCGAATTCCGCAAAATGGCCGAGCGTTTCGGCGAGATTCCCCTCCACCTTGTCGTAGGCCAGGATGCCCGCGAAGAGTTTTTCGCCGTGCGCGGGACCAGCGTAACCGAGAAGAAGACGATCGAGCCCCGCGCGCCAACTGTTCTCGCCGAACTTCGGCAGGCCAAGCTCGGCGCGATGCGCGGCATCGATCCCCCAGCGGATTCCGGTTTCCTCGATCCAGGTGCGAATGATCTCGAGATCGGGCTCGGCCAGATCGAAATTCCGCTGGAGCGGGACCGACTCGAGGATGTTCAAAACGCTGCTGGCCGGGAAACGGCTCTCGGCGGATTCGAGAATGCGAAGGAAGGTGTCGATGACGCCGTTCTCCGCCCGCGCCCCGCGGTCGGCGATGCTGAAAGGAATGCGCAACTCCTCCGGAGCGGTGGCAAAGACCGCCTCGATGAATGGCGCATAAATGCTGATGTCCGGCGCCATCACCACGACGTCGTGCGGTTTGAGATCGGGCTGCTCTTCAAAGAGCGCGAGCAATTGGTCGTGCAGCACTTCCATCTCGCGCATCGGGCTGTGGCAGGAATGGAATTGGAGCGAACGATCCGTCGCCGCGACCGGACGCGGCGCGCGACCGCTTGGATCGTGCACCTTGAAAATATCGCGCTGAATCTGCGCGAGCATGGTGCTCGTTAGGGGGCGCCTCGAACCGGTCGTGCTCCTCGGTCGGATCCAGTTCGGTCACGCTCTCGAGAAATTCGCGACCGACTTTGCCAAAGGAAGCGAGCAGTGGATTTCCCCGCGCAAATTGCAGATCGAGTTGCAAAGTCGTGGGCGCTTTGCGGCGGGCATGCAGCTCTTCGCGCTCAGACCGGATATCGCTCCACCACTCCGGGGTCGGTCGCATCACGAACAGGTGCACCTCGATCGCCTCCGCGAGTTCCTGGAGAAACTGCATGTAAAACGGCGGCAACGTGGAGATGCCAAAAACTGAAACGCGCTCGGGCAACGGCGCGGCGCCTTGCCCCACGGCAGCGGTGAATTCCTCCGCCAGAGCCGGTGGATGCAAACCGGGCGCAGTGCGGCTCAACTCCCGCCAGAGAAGGGCCTGCCAGTCCTTTCCCTTTCCGCGTTCCCAATCCAGGATCATGCGCGGCCGGAACGCGAGATATTGATCGAACGAGCTGGCAATCTTGCCCGCGAGTTGGAATCGGCGCAGCTCCGGGCGAGGCTGTTCGAGGTAGCGACGCAGTTCGGCAAATTCACGCCGAGCGGCGAGTGCCGGAAGCAACTTCATGATGCGCCAGGTCAGATTTTCCCGCGCGTAAAAGCGGGCGGCCGCACGACCGGGCAACGCTTTGTCCATCAGGCCGGCGACGAATATTTGCGGAAACAGGAAGGAGATGTTGGCGCAAATTTTTTGTCGGAGCGCGAGCTGCTGGGTCAGCCAACGCTCCAAACCGAGGGTCGGAACCACGACGGCCTCGGCGGTGAACGGGTCGCGCAGCGGAGACCGCAGCAGTTGTGCGATCGCATCCGCGAGGAGCTCGAGACGATTGCTGGTGTAAAGATGGAGGCCGGCTTTTCGGGACACGTTCCAGGCACCATATCACAAGCCGTCGGACAAAAGCTGTCCGACTAAATCGTTTTTTCTCGCTCCCGAGACCGAATCCGCTTGCACCGTTCGGCTCTGTTCCGCTATATGTAGGACATGGTACGTCCGATAGCTCTCCGTCGCTCGCGAGGCCGCGCCCGCAAAATCAAGCCGGCTGTTGCCGAACAATTCTCGCGCCCGCCGCTCGCGCGCATGATGCAACTGCACGCCCAGCTTCAGGCGAGAAAATTTCCGAACTGCCGCAAACTGGCGCACGAGCTGGAGGTCTCGTCCAAGACGATCCAGCGCGACATCGAGTTCATGCGCTACCAGCTCGGGTTGCCGATCGAGTACGATCAACTCCACTTCGGTTTTGTTTACACGGAACCGGTCGCCAATTTCCCCAATATCCAGGTGACGGAGGGAGAGATCGTCGCGCTCTTTGTCGCGCAGAAGGCGTTGCAGCAATATCGCGGGACGCCCTTCGAGGCGCCGCTGCACGCGGCCTTTCGCAAAATCGAACATGGCCTGAAGGACAAGATCACTTTCAGTTGGAGCGATCTCGATGCCGCCATCTCGTTTCGCAGCGCCGGGCAGAGCCTGGCTGACTTGGAAGTGTTCGAACTCCTCAGTCACGCCGTGCTCGACTCGGCCGAGATTGAGTTTCGTTATCGAAAATTGCGCAGCACCGCGGCCGAGACCCGCCGGGTTCGGCCTTATCATCTCGGTTGTGTCGATAACCAGTGGTATCTCTTCGGTTTCGACCTCGATCGCCAGCAGCTGCGGACCTTTGCGCTCCCGCGCATCCGCGAGCCGCGCCCGACCCGGGCGCGGTTCCGGCGGCCGGCGAATTTCTCCATCGGGAAATTTCTCGACTCGAGCTTTGGGGTTTTCCAAGGGAACGGTCGCATCACCGTGCGCATCCGCTTTCAGCCCTTTGCCGCGCAGCTCGTGCGCGAGCGGATGTGGCATCACTCACAGCGGATCAAGGAACTGCGCGATGGCGGGCTGGAATTGCAGTTGCAGCTCGGCAGCCTGGAGGAAATCGAGCGCTGGATCCTGAGCTGGGGCGACCAGGCGGAAGTGCTCGAACCGGTCAAATTGAGAGAACGTCTCGCCGAGGTCGGGCGTAAGTTCGCCGCCGCTTACGGCGGGAAATAATTTTGCCTGGAAGAGGAGTATTTCCGTTTCGACGCGAGGGCCGGGCGGAGTTTCGAGCGACGTTTGTGAAGGGTCGCTTTTTTTCCTGGGACTACAGCCGCCTCGAGGAGAATCCGCGCGGGAGACAAAGCGAGGCCGGAGCGCGCTTCGGCAGATTTAGGGGGAATAGAGAGGTCCTGTTGCGTGCAAGAAATGGGAGGCCGTGCCGCTTTCCAGAAGAACAGAGAGGAGAGCTACTCCTCCTTAATTCACCGTAAGCGTCGCATCATTGCTCGTGACGCTACCAAGGCTATTGGTCACCACAACGGAGTAGAGGGAGCCGTTGTCGGCTAAGGTAGTCGCTGGTGTAGTGTAGAAGAACCTGGTTGCTCCGCTGATGTCCTGGCCGTTCTTGCGCCATTGGTAACTCAATGGGGCTTGGCCCGTGCCAGACACGGTGAACTTGGCCGATTTGCCCGCGTTCACGGTTGCATTGGCCGGTTGAGTCGTGATCGAGGGAGCCAGCTTGACAGTGAGAGTAGCGTTATTGCTCGTCACGCTGCCACCGCTATTGCTTACAACGACTGAAAAAAGCGCTCCGTTATCAGCCGGCTTGGTTACCGGAGTGGTATAGGATGTGTGAGTCGCTCCGGCAATGTTGATGCCGTTTTTGTACCACTGATAACTCAAGGGGGCGCCTCCTGTCGCCTTGACGTTAAACTTGGCAATCTCGCCAAGATTGACCGTCTTATCAGCCGGCTGAGTCATGATCGAGGGTGGTACCGGAGTCGGGGTAGGTGTCGCGGTTGGTGTCGGAGTCGGGGTATCAGTCGGAGTTGGGGTAGGTGTCGCGGTTGGTGTCGGGGTGGGGTATCGGGGTTGGCGTTTCGGTCGGGGTCGGGGTCGGAGTCTCAGTTGGAGGTTGGTGTTGGGGTCGGCGATGGAGACTGCGGGCCGTCAAACAAGAGATCGAACGGCTGTGACCCCAACCCTTGAATCGGTTGCAAGACGGTCTGACTGGCCAGGTCGATGACGGACACAGTGGTGTCCAAAGCGTCGGAAACGTAGAGCCAGCTTCCGCTTGGATCGACGATGGAGAAAAAAGGGCCTGCTCCGACGGCAAGTGTTTTAACCACGGCGTGAGTGCCGGTGTTGATGAGCGATACGGACAGTGATGTGTTGTTGGAGACGTAGGCCCAGGCCCCGTCTGGCGTGATGGTAGTTTGTAAGGGCGTGCTGCCAACACGAATCGTTGCAATTACAGCCAGCTGCGCATTATCAATGACTGAGACAGTGTCGCCGTTAACGTTTGTCACATAGATCTCGCGGCCGTCAGGAGTGATGGCAATGCCTCTGGGATTGTTCCCAACAGGGATGTTCGTGATCAAAGTCTGGGTAAGAGGGTCGATGACGGAGACGGAGTTGCCCAAATAGTCGGTTACGAAAATGTGATCTCCACCCGGTGTGATCTCCAGCCGACGAGGCCCGGGCGAAGTCGGGATGTTTGTCACCAAATATGTCGTGGTATCGATCACACTCACCTCGTTTGCCGAGTAATTGGCCACGTAAACGAACCGGCCGTCAGGGCTGGCAAGGACATCTCTGGACTCCGATCCATCGATGGCCACATTTCTAATAAGGGTATCTGTCGCCGTATCGATCACCGCGACATATCCCGCGCATTGGTGCGCGACGAAGACGCGTCCGCCGTCTGGAGTCACCGTGAGTTCCTGGGGACAGGAATGTCTGGTGGGGATTGTGGCCGTCACAATCCGATTCACGGTGTCGATCACTGAGACCGTGTTGGCACCAGTATTGGAAACATAGGCCTTCAGCCCGTCTGGAGTCATGACAAGGCGAATCGGAGAGTCGCCGACCGGGATGTTGGTCACAATTTGTTCGGTTACGGAATCGATCACCGCGACGGAATCAGAGCCGCTCGTTACCACGAAAAGCTGAGGGCCGCTGGCCGTTTCGCGGGCGTGCGCCGGAGCCGATGAGGAAAGCACAAAGCAAATCACGGCGAGGGAAAGAAGCCGGCAGCGTCGCGGCAGTATGTTCTTGGCGAGGCTCATTGCCTGGAAAGGAGTCCGTCGCGCGCGGCTCGCGCAGTGCCCCTCGTCGTTAGGGAATCCGCCATTTCGCGGTCGCGCCGAGCGAGCCTGAACGTAGCCACCAAATCATTAGGCGCGGCTGCTGAAAGTATTTTCGGCGCCGCACGATGGGAGTTGTCCTGCCGGGGCCAGGGGTCATATCGGGCGGGATGCTATCGAAATTCGGGGGTGTTTGTCCAGTAATATTTGCGCATATCGCAAAAGGCGAACAAGTTGCGTTGTCACGCCGCTGGGGAACCACAACCGTCTTGCGGAAATTCCCGCCCGAGGACCAATGGAGCACACCGTAGGCGTCACGTTGTTGCTCGTCTTTTCGATTTGTCTCGCGATTCTCTGATGCGAGCTTCCTGCGCCCACTGCGAGGAAGGAGGACGAAGATCCAGAAACCCTCGGGCTCAATCGATGAAAGATGAAATTCGCATTGACGAGCTGGAACTTATGACGCGGGTTGGCGTTCCCGATGAAGAACGGGCACAACCGCAGCGCCTGACCGTTTCCCTGGTCCTGCAACCGCCGGGAAACTTCGGCGACCTCGGCGACGATCTGGCGCGGACGGTTGACTACGCCGCCGTTTGTGAGGAGTTGCGCCGCTTCGTTTCAGATCGTCAGGGCAAACTGATCGAGACTTTGGCGCACGAGATGGCGGAACACTTGCTGCGGAATTTCGAACTCGCCCGCGTGGAATTGGAACTCCGAAAATTTATCCTGCCGGAAACCAAATACATCGCCGTGAGAGTTGCGCGCGAGTTGTAGACGCTTCGCTCTGCGAAGCGCGGGAGGAAACACGGCCCTTTTCTGAAGCGTTGCCTCCGCCCGCGTTCCAGGGGCACGACGTCTACAGGTTGACGATTCGCTTTTCACGCTACCGTCCATAACTTCCTCGCGTGCAAAAAAGCAACCTCGTGCGGGACCGAGACGGATGGGAAACGCTGGGCAGCGAACCGCATTTCGCGACCGCGCATCTCGCGGTCGCGACCGACGAGGTGCGGACGCCGACGCAACCCGCCGGTCGCAAATGGGCGGTGGTGCATCGCAAACCGGCGGTCGTGATCGCGCCGCTGACCCGCGGCGGGAAATTCGTTCTTATCCTTGAGGAACGGATTCCGATCCGGGCCACGATCTGGTCGATGCCGGCCGGCCAGATCGACGATTCGCTCGTGCCGGACGACGAGGCGGTGCGCACGGTGGCGCGGCGGGAGTTGCGCGAAGAGACTGGCTACGAGTTGGAGCCGGATGCGGAATTGGTTCCGTTAGGGCACTATTTTACCTCGCCCGGTTTTACCGATGAACACTGCTACTTTTTCCTCGCGCGTCCGGTCCGGAAATGCCCCGACGGTGCGCAGCACGACGTTTCCGAAGCAATTGTCGATTGCCGCGAGTTTAGTGCCGACGTCGTGCGTCAGATGATTGCCGACGGCGAAATCCGCGACGCCAACACGCTCAGCATCTGGGCCCGGCTGGTGGCAAGCGGCGAGATTTTTCCCTGACGATGAAGTTGCGCGACATTTTTGCCTTTCGCGATCCGCCCGAGGCCGAGACCTCGAAGCCGTTTCTCGAGCACCTTGAGGATTTGCGCTGGACGATTGTGAAAATGGCGGGCGTCCTGATCGTCGCGATGTTTTCCTGTTTTGCCTTCCGGCAACGGCTGGTCTCGATCCTGCAACGGCCGCTCAGTGAAGTCGGCAGCCAGGTCGGCGCCTTGCGCGCGCTCGGGATCACCGACTCGATCACAATCTCATTCCAACTCGCTTTCTACGCCGGGATCGTCGTTTCGTTTCCATTTCTGCTCTACTTCCTGGCCCAGTTTGTCCTGCCGGCGCTGACCGCAATCGAGAAGAAATTCCTCTTTCCGGCTATTTTCGTTAGTTTCGGCCTCTTTCTTACCGGAGTGGCTTGCTGCTATTACTGGCTTCTTCCGAAAACGATTCTCTTTTTCTTCCACGACACACAGTCGTTAGGCTGGACGCCGATGTGGACGGTGCAGCAATACTATTCTTTTGTGACCCGTTTTGTTCTTGGCTTTGGGCTGGCCTTCGAATTGCCGGTCGTTGTTCTCGCCCTCGTCAAGTTCGGCCTGGTCACTTACGAGTTCATGGCCCGCACCCGGCCCTACGCCATTGTCCTCATTTTCATCCTCGCCACCATCATCACGCCAACGCCGGACGTGTTGACCCTGGTCGCACTCAGCCTGCCCATGTGCCTGCTTTATGAGAGCTGCATCTGGATTGCCTGGTTTATGCAGCGCAAAGCCGCGCGCGCTAATCAGGGTGGATCTGATGATTCATGACAAGCGCAAGGAAATGCGTCTGAATGTAGTCTCTACTTCGAGATCTCGTAGCGTACTTTCACTATTGGCTGTAGACCGTCGGAGCTTCGCGCGAAAATTTCATTGTCCCAGCTCTCATCTCCATGCGGCGTCACCTTTGCGAGATAAGCGGCTGACTTGCCGTCCCCGGTGAATTCTTCGAACTCATGCAGGAGCGTGGGGCCTTCCATTTTCACGGTGCCCTTGGTGAGTTTGCCCTGCGCATCAACATACCAGAACGCGATCACCAGCTGCTCTGGATCCCAAGCGTAAAGACCGTCGATGTAAGGCCGTGCCTTTCCATCCGTGATAAACTCGCTGAAAATGCGAATCGCCTGCCCATTACTCGACCAAGTGCAGTGCGAGTGGATTTTCATCTTCTGTCCCTGCGGTGAATCAGGCAGCGTGGCCTGCCATTCATGCGCTGTCAGAAACGCGAGCGGCTGTAAGTGCGATGAGTTGGAGCCGGCGGGAGATTCCGCCTCCAGGGAAGTCCAGCAGACTAGGACAAGAGCAAGCGTGGTTGGGTAAAGGTGCAGGAGTTTCATAATTGGGCATCGTAATCGGGACCGAGTTGCAACGATTGTAAAAAATTGACATTTCTGCACGAGTCGAGTTCCCGTTGCCGCAGGCGTTCTATGAGTACCGCCCCAGTTAGACTTCGAGATAATTCAGGAAGGGACCGCGCCTGGCCAGATAACTTCCTGGAGTAAGTCCGCTAAAGGCACGAAACTCGCGAATGAGATGCGCCTGATCGTAATAACCGCAGCGCGCGGCGGTATCGGCCCAGTCGATTGCGCGCTTCCATCCGACCCAGTGAATGACCCGTTGAAAAGCGCAGAGCCGCGCGAAAGCCTTTGGCCTTAATCCAACGCAACGATCGAACTCGCGCAGCAAGTGTTTATGACTGATCCCAATCTCGTCTGCCATCTGGCTGATGCGCGCCTCGCCCGTTTGCGCCCGAATCATCGTGAGGGCGTGACTCACCGCTCGCGTCGGTAATGTGTGCTGGCGGAAACGCCGCCACAACCATCCTTCCATGACGTCGAAGCGCTCATCATCCGTCGACGCCGCGCCCAGGCGCTCGCGCAGTTGCCGCATTTCACTTCCGAGGACCGCTTCCAATTCCACCACTTCGCCAGCAAACTCTCGCAACGGCACCCCGAGAATGGGCCACGCCCCGCCCGCTCGCAGGCGGACCCCGACGAGATGCACAAGACCCGCCTCGTCGATAACGATCGGCGTTGTCCGCTCGCCCGAGAGCCAGCTATGCCGAAACACCGTGGACGTCTCGCGTTCGTCACGCGCGCAAAGCTTCTGCGGATCGCCCAGGTTAATGATCAACTCCATCGCTCCGTCGGGCAGAATCATGTTGCGCCAGCGTCCGGGCAGCCGGCCGTGCACCGTCCAGAGATGTTCTACGTGCGGCGCGAGCGGCGGCAGGACGGCACGAATACGGTGACTCAGCATCGGATTTCACTCTGCGACAATGGCCTTCGCACCGTCAAGCTGGCTCGCTTCAGGATTGGGCGAGGTAGCTCTGCTGACTCGGTGCTTTCGCGGATGCACAACCGCCCGGCTTCTCGACAAATCACTGGCCGGTTTTGCTCGCGTTCTGCCACTGAAGCATCAGTTGCCGGGTAGTTTCCGCTCGCGGGCTTTGCGGGAACCGGGCAATGAAGTCGCGCGCGACTGACTGGGCGCGCTCTTGGTCGTGCAGTAAATCGGCCAAGAGACTGATCTGATTGAAGAGGCTGTTCTCGTGCTGCGGGTTTTGCTTTTGCGCGAGCTCGTATTGTTCGAGCGCCTTCTGCGGTTGGCCAAGAAAGCGGAAACAATTGCCGAGGTCGGTCCGCACATCGGGATTGTCGGCGCCGCGCGCGATCGCCTCCTCATAATGCTCGATCGCATGCGTCCAGTTCTGCTGGTCATAGTTCCAGTTGGCCAGAGTTCGCGCAGCCTCGGCAGGTGCGAGCTGTGAAACATCTGGTGGTCCCGAGTCGTCCGGACGCGCCGGCGAAAAGGTATTAAGCGGCTGGCCGGCCGGCGCTGGAAGAAAGTTTTCGATCTCCGGTTTTGGCGGAACGTTCGAGAATGGGCGCATCGCCAGCCAGGTCGTGCCCGCGCCGAGGCCGAAAGCGGCCAGAATCAAGAGCGGGATCGACGGCTGCATTCGGCTGGTCGGCGGTTTCGATTTTGTGCTTTGGTTTCCCATCAGAATTGATTCTTCAGCGCTTTCCCTGGATCATGTTATTTGCTCACGAAGCTAAGGGGCGTTCTGTCAGATGCCAACATCGCCGCTGGCGCGATTGCATGCGTGAAAGACGGTCAGCGTGAGGCGCATACTAGTTGCGGAATGCAGCTTCGATCTTGCAAAGTTCGAGAGTAGTATCTGGATATGAACGTTGGGGGCCGCCATTACCGCACTATCTGGCTCAAGCCGGACGATGAGCGGGTCGTGCAGTTGATTGATCAAAGGGCGTTGCCACATCGATTTGTGGTGGAGGACGTGAAGACGGTCGAGCAGATGGCGACAGCCATCAGGGAGATGCACGTGCGCGGCGCCCCTCTGATCGGAACTGCGGCCGCTTACGGGATGTATCTCGCGATGCTGGCGGAGGCGGAGCCGAATGCCGCGGCGGCACTTCTGCGGGCGACGCGTCCAACGGCGGTTAATTTGGCTTGGGCGGCGGAACGCCAACTGGCGGCGATTGCGAGAGGCGCGACCGCGACGGAAAAGATTTCGTATGCGCGCGAGACGGCCGAGGCGATCGCAGACGAGGATGTGAAGCATTGCCGACAGATCGGACTGCACGGCCTGGAATTAATCGAGCAAGTCTCGCGTCGGAAGAACGGTCAGCCGGTCAATGTGCTCACGCACTGCAACGCAGGCTGGCTGGCGTGCATCGATTATGGCACTGCGACGGCACCGATTTACGCCGCGCACGATCGTGGGATTCCGGTGCATGTGTGGGTGGATGAGACGCGCCCGCGCAACCAGGGAGCAAAACTGACCGCCTGGGAGCTGGGCGAGCATGGCGTGGCGCACACCGTCATTGCCGATAACGCGGGCGGACATCTGATGCAGCGCGGCGAAGTCGACCTTGTGCTCGTGGGAACGGATCGCACCACGTATACCGGCGACGTGGCCAACAAGATCGGCACTTACCTGAAGGCGCTGGCGGCGAAGGATAACGGCGTGCCGTTCTATGTCGCGCTGCCCTCTTCGTCGTTCGATTGGACGATGCGCGATGGGCTGGCGGAGATTCCGATCGAGGAGCGCGGCGCGGAGGAGGTGAAACATGCCGACGGCTGGGCCGATGGTCGGTTGGTCGAAGTGCGAGTGACTCCAGAAAGCAGCCCGGCGGCGAACTACGCCTTCGACGTCACACCGCGGCGGCTGATCAGCGGACTGATTACGGAGCGCGGGATCTGCCAGCCTAACGAGCAAAGCATCCTCTCGCTCTTTCCCGAGCGCGCCCCGTGAACGAAACCGGCGCGGTCAAATTTCACTACGAATCTTCCGGAAAGGAGCTGACACCATTTGCCGGCTTCGAGGAATTGAATGCGGCTCGCCAGGAGTTGCGGCGGCTGGGTTTGATCGGCGTGGATGAGAGCGGGCTCGGGTTTGGCAACGTCAGCCTGCGGGACGGAGCGACTGACTCATTTTACATCACTGGTTCAGGCACCGGCGTTCTCCCCGCGTTGACCCTGCGGGACTACGCGAAGGTGGTCGCGTGGGATTTCGAACGTAACTGGCTGCGTTGCGAGGGCCAAACGGTAGCTTCCGCGGAATCGCTCACTCATGCCGCGGTCTATGCGATGGCGGCGGAAGCGCGTGTAGTCGTGCATGGGCATGACCGGGATTTGTGGCGAAGCCTGAAGGAGCGAGGCTCTGCTACAGGCGCGAATGTTCCCTATGGCACGCCCGAGATGGCGCGGGAGGTGGAGCGGCTCTTTCGAGAAACTGACGTGCGCACCGGGAAGCTTTTCGCGATGGCCGGGCACACGGATGGAGTTGTCGCTTTCGGTCAGGATTTCCGCCAGGCGCTGGCCGCGCTCGCTGCGGCACGCGCTTCTCTCAATCGGGAAAACTAAGAAGCGGCGCACGACCGCTTTGGCTCGTGGTTGTTGGCGACTCGCGAAAGTGTTCGGAGTTTGGTCGCGCGTTGCGCCGGGCTGACTCCGGGGTGGACAATTTCTCTTTGATTGGGATGATGCAGACTGCCATGTCCGCCACGCTCGACCGCACTGATGCCAAACCGGTGACGAGACGTTCCGTTTTCATTTTCCGCTTCGCCAGCACGGTCGTGCTCTGGTCGGTGGCCTTGCTGATTGTTTTTTCCGGCTACGAACTCGCGTTCTTCGGATTGATCAGCGTGGTCGGTCTGATCGCGCTCTGGGAATTCTACGGAATGCTCGATTGCAAGGGGCTCCCGAACTTCAAAATCACCGCCATGATCTGCGGTGCGGTGATGCTTTGCGGCAGTTTTTATTATTTCGCGAGATTCGGGCCGGCGCGTTCTTACGACTTCGAATTGGCGGTGCTGCTCTTTTTCCTGCTAACCGTTTTCACCCGCCAGATGTTTGATAGTCTGCGAGACGATGAGCCGCTCCAGACGATGGCTTATACACTCTTCGGTCTCCTCTATGTGCTTTGGCTTTACAATTTCATCACCAAAATCGTCTACGTCACGCCGCGCACGTTGGATGGAGCGGTCACCGGGCAGTTCTACGTCCTTTATTGCATTGCGATCACGAAGTTCAGCGACATGGGGGCGTATGTGACCGGCAGTTTGCTCGGGCGCCATTCGCTCGTGCCGCACATCAGCCCGAAGAAAACCTGGGAAGGATTTTTCGGTGCGCTGGCGTTTTCGTTGCTCGCGAGCGTGGGGCTTTTCAAGCTCATGCCAGGACATTTTTCGGTCCTGACCCTGACGCATTCGATTGTGCTCGGGTTGCTTCTCGGCTTCGCCGCGGTCATCGGCGATCTCGCCGAGTCGATGGTCAAGCGCAGCACCGGGGTAAAGGATTCGGGCAATATGCTGCCGGGAATTGGCGGCGCGCTCGATCTCGTCGACAGTCTTCTCTTCACTGCGCCGCTTTTGTTTTTCTATCTCCGGCTGGTGATTCGCGTGCCGTAAGAATTTGCCTCGCACAAAGGTCACGAAGGACACAAAGTCTTGAGACATTTTGAGCTTGATCGGTTTTCCTTTGTGTAACTTTGCGGCCGTTGTGTGAGCTCTCAAATCAAACGCAAGAAGGTCGTGGTGCTGGGTGCGACCGGGTCGATCGGTGAAAGCGCGCTCAAAGTGGCGCACGACATTCCGGAGCGGATGGAAATCATCGGCCTGGCTGCAAAAACGAACGCGCGCAAGCTCGCCGCGCAGGCCAATCTCGTTAGGCCGGAAGCTGTTTGCCTGGTGGATGAGTCGCAGATCAAGGAGCTGCGCGCGGCGCTCGATTACAAACCGGCGATCCTGACCGGCGAAGCGGGACTGCGAGAAATCGCCTGCCTAACGAATGCCGACATGGTGCTCGTCGCGGTCGTTGGGACGGGAGGCCTGCGACCGGCGCTGGCGGCGATCGAAGCGGGCAAGGACCTGGCGGTGGCGAGCAAGGAAATTCTGGTCATGGCGGGCGAAGCGGTCATGGGCGCGGCGGCGCAGGAAAGGCGCGACGGGTCCTGCCGGTTGATAGCGAGCACAACGCGATCTTTCAATGTTTGGAGGGCAGGGTTCAGGGTTCAGGGTTCAGGGTTCAGGATGAACGAGCTCCCTCTGAAACCCGAACCCTGAACCCTGAACCCTCCTCCGCCATCATTCGCCGCATCATTCTCACTGCATCCGGTGGACCATTTCGCGAAACGCCGAACGACCAGTTCGCCGCCATTACTCCGGAGCAGGCGTTGAAACATCCGACTTGGAACATGGGTCCGAAGATCACGATCGATTCCGCCACGCTCTTTAATAAGGGACTCGAAATGATCGAGGCGCACTGGCTTTTCGGGGTCGAAATGGGGCGGGTCGAAGTGACCATTCACCCGCAAAGCATCGTTCACTCCATGGTGGAATTCGTGGATGGCTCGGTCCTCGCGCAGCTCTCCCATTCTGACATGTGTTTTCCCATTCAATACGCTGTGACCTGGCCCGATCGCGTGCCCAACTCCCTGCCGCCGCTCGACTTCGGGAAACTCCAGAAGCTGGAGTTCGCGGCGCCGCGCCTGGACGCGTTTCCGGCGCTCAATCTCGCCCGGCGCGCCGGCGAGACTGGCGGCACCCTCCCTGCTGTGATGAACGCCGCCAATGAAATCGCTGTCTCAGCTTTCCTCGATCGCCGGATTTCGTTCCCGCGCATCTGGCAATTGGTCGAGGAAGTCATGAACCGCCACACCTCCGTTGCCAACCCCACCCTCGATGCCATATTGGAAGCCGATCGCTGGGCGCGCGAGGAAGCCGCCGACGCTTCGGCTCGTTAACGTCCGTCAATTCTGAGCGCCATGTTTCTACACGCCCTACGTTTCATCTTTATCGTCCTCGAGGTCATCGTCCTCTTTAACCTGCTCATCGTCGTCCATGAGTTGGGTCATTTTCTCGCGGCGCGCTGGCGCGGGCTGGTCATCGAGAAGTTTGGTGTCTGGTTCGGGAAACCGCTCTGGAAGAAAACGATCAACGGCGTTCAATATTCGTTAGGCTCGCTTCCCCTCGGCGGTTTTGTCGCGCTCCCGCAGCTCGCGCCGATGGACATTATCGAGGGCGAAACCGAGACCGATCGGGCCGCGCTCCCGCGCATTTCCGCCCTCGACAAAATTATCGTCGCGATTGCCGGCCCGTTTTTCAGCATGCTCCTCGCGCTCGTTTTCGCGGGCATCGTCTGGGCGGTCGGTCATCCCGTGAGCGAGTCCGACATGACGACGGTGATTGGTTTTGTCGAACCCGATTCGCCGGGCGAAAAAGCCGGCCTCCACGCGGGTGACAAGATTCTTGCGGTCGATGGAAAGACCGTGACGCGGTTTTCCGGGATGAATGACAGCGTGACCTGGAACGTGATTCGAAGTGAGGGCGAAGAGATTCCTTTTCTCGTCGAACGCAACGGGCGCCAGCTCTCCCTTTCGGTTGTGCCCTACAAGGCACCGAGCAGTGGCTGGCGGCGCAAGAGCGTGCGTCAGGTCTTGATTTATCCCGCGACCTCGCCGGTTATCGATCAAGTCCAGCCCAAGACGCCGGCCGCCGCCGCCGGACTGCAGCATGGCGACATCGTCCTTGGTTACGACGGCACGCGAATCTACAGCCCGATCGCGCTGGCGGCGTATGTCGAGACGCGCGCTGGCAAACCAATTTCGCTCGCGGTCGATCGGAAGGGACAAAAGCTCACGGTAAACGTTACGCCGCAGCTTTTACCTAACGAAAAGACGCCGCGAATCGGTATCGCCTGGGACACGACCGGGAAAATGAGCATCGCGCACCCGAACCCGATCGAGCAGATTTATAACAGCGTCACGAGCACCCTTGACACGATCGGCGCGGTCGCCTCACCGAAGTCCGACGTGAAGCTGCAGCACTTGAGCGGACCGCTCGGTATTTTCCGGATTTATTACCTGCTCTTCGAGAATGAGCGGGGCTGGCAGTTGGCGCTTTGGTTCAGCGTCATCCTGAACGTGAATCTCGCGATTTTGAACATGCTTCCGATTCCCGTCCTCGACGGCGGCCACATTGTGCTCGCGCTGGTCGAGGGGGTGCGGCGCAAGCCGGTGAATATTCGCGTGCTCGAGATCATCCAGACCGGCTGCGCTGTGCTCATCATCGGCTACATCGCTTACATCAGCTTCTTCGATGTCGGCGATCTTCTCGGCGAAAAGCGCGGGAAAGATGAGCCCGCGCCGGCAGTGCAGGCCAGCCCGAGCCCGTAGCCGATCCAGTTCCGCGCTCGCGTTTTCAAAGCAAAGCTGTTCATGCTTTGCTATCTTCCGGCCTAAGCCTGCGAATTGACATGAATCGCCTCTCGTATTGCGACAATCCGCTCCATTATCGAGCGCCGGCTTTCGCGCGAAGTGATGGTCGGCCATGTCGGCGTGGGCGGCGCGAATCCGATTCGCGTCCAGTCCATGATCACCTGCGACACGATGGACACCGAAGCCTCCATCGCGCAGACCATCGAGCTCGCGCAGGTTGGTTGCGAGATTGTTCGCATCACCGCGCCGACGGTAAAGGATGCCGCCAATTTGCAACATATCGTCGCCGGTTTGCGCGCCCGTGGCTGTGATGTGCCGATCGTGGCCGACATCCATTTCAAACCGGAAGCCGCGATGGAGGCGGCGAAGTGGGTTGATAAAGTCCGGATCAATCCGGGCAACTACGCTGACTCGAAAAAGTTCAAGATTATCGAGTACACCGACGAGCAGTACGCGGCCGAGTTGGAACGAATTCGCGAGCGTTTTACCCCGCTCGTCAGGCTGTGTCAGGAGCGCGGAATCGCGATGCGGATCGGGACCAACCACGGCTCGCTGAGCGATCGGATCATGAACCGCTACGGCGACACACCGCTCGGGATGGTGGAGAGCGCGCTCGAGTTCGCGCGGATCGCCCGTGATCTCGATTATCACGCGCTCATTTTTTCGATGAAATCGAGCAACCCCAAGGTGATGATCGCGGCTTACCGGCTGCTCGTGGCGCGCTTGCGAGAGGAGGGTGAGGATTGGAATTATCCCATCCATCTCGGTGTGACTGAAGCCGGTGAAGGTGAGGATGCCCGGATCAAGAGCGCGATCGGGATTGGATCCCTCCTCAGCGACGGGATTGGGGACACGATTCGTGTTTCACTAACGGAGGACAGCGTTCACGAAATTCCGGTGGCGCGAGCGCTAATCGATGGCTGTGGCAATGGACCCAGCGAAGCCAAGGAGCCTAGCGACATCGCGACCGGTGCCTGGAGTTATGATCCTTTCTCCTATCAACGCCGGTCGTCTGAGGCGGTCGTTGTAGCCGGGATCGGTGATCCCGGTAGGACTGGAGCGCAGACCGGGATCACCGATCCCGGCTACAACGTGGGGATCGGCGGGGAGGAAACGGTCCGGGTCTCGATCCGGCGTCAGAATTTCGAAAAGGTCGCGCATAAGGTCGACCGGATGGGCGACTACAAACCGGAGTTTGTTTACGAAGACTCGGGTGTAATCGAGGTCGATCCCTGTGATGACGCAGCCATTACCTCTTTGAATCGAAGCGCGGAGGCAAAGTTAGTCGCACTGCCTAACGACCTCGATTTGCCGGTGATTGCCGGTTACCGCCTGCTCGCATCGAAGCTGGACCCACGCCATCCGATCCTGCTCAAGGATCGCCTGACCATTGCCCAGGATCCCGAAGTGGAGTTTCTCCCGACTCTTCTTGCCGCGGCCACGAATATCGGCTCGCTCCTCTGCGACGGCATCGGCGATGCCATTCTTATCCAAGGCGAGCACGGACCGGGTCAGGCCCTCAGGCTCTCTTACAATATCTTGCAGGCGGCCGGGACGCGGATCTTCAAAACTGACTATGTCGCGTGTCCTTCATGTGGCCGGACACTTTTCAATCTGCAAACCACGACCGCGCGGATCAAAGCCGCAACCGCGCATCTCAAGGGCGTGAAGATCGCGATTATGGGCTGCATTGTGAACGGACCGGGCGAGATGGCTGATGCCGACTTTGGCTATGTCGGCGGCGCCCCTGGAAAAGTGAACCTTTATGTCGGAAAAACCGCCGTGAAATTCAATATTCCCGAGACCGAAGCAGTGGATCGCCTGCAGGATTTGATCCGAGACCATGGCAAATGGGTGGATCCGGTGGTGGATCAGCGGAGCGAAGCGGGCGTAACGCACTGAAGGTTGCACCGCGTTTCGGGTGGTTAAGGCAACCGCCTCGGCGAGGTCCGATAGTCCGTTTCTGATCGGATTCAGTCGGCGTTGCCCGCTCCATCCCTAGGGGAGATGGCGCGACAAATTAACCGTGCGAAGTGAAGAATTGTCTTGTCGCATCATGACATTTTTGTAATACTGCACCTTCTTCTGGGAAAACGGCCCCCAAGCAGGCCCAGCAAATGGAGTTGGTAAACAAATACAAAAATATGATGAAACTGTCGTTTGAATCTTTGTTCTGGGAACGCCAAAAGTGTTCCGTCGTCGCTCTGGGGGCTCTTTGTCTGGGGCTTTTGGTCAACGTCGCGGAGGCGCGACCGGTGCCGCAAAACCTTGCGGGAGGCTTGGGAGCGCTGGTCGAGAGTAATATTGCCGTTAAGCAAAACAAAACGGCTGCGCTCTATAATGGCTATGCCAGTCAAGAGGCTGCAAATTATGCTAACCTCGCGATTCAGGATGCTGCGACCAAACGGTTCCTGGTGGATATTCACCCGAGTGGTCGCGCTTCTTTCGACAGCACTGTCAATGCGCTGAAGAGCAAGTTCGCTTCACTGACAATCACGGCCGTCGACAAGAAATATAAGGGCGTGGGTGTAATCGAAGGTTACATCTCACTGGACGATGTGCCGGCGCTTGGCAACATGCGCGAGGTTCGTTCCGTCAGACTCGGTTTGAAACTGGAACTGAATCATGCCGCTCCGGTCACGGACGGCAGTATTCGACCGGGAACAACGGTTCCGCTTGTTGGGGACGGTCTTCGACCAGGGCGTTTATCAGCATCGGGTCGATCAGATCAACAAATTCTATAACCCATCCGCGAAACAAGACCTCGAAGGAGCAGGGATCAGCATCGGATTTATTTCGGACAGCTACGGCGATGGCACGACCGACGTGAATAATTTCGATCTCCCGGGCTCACCGAGTAATCCGGTCAACAAACAACCCGTCGTTATCATCCAGGACCTTCCGGGAACGAACGAAGGACGTGGCATGGTCCAGATCGGTTATAAGATGGCGCCAAAGGCCCGCCTGGGCTTCGCGACTGCGAATGGCGGCGAAGTTAACTTTGCCAATAACATCCGCACGCTCGCAGGGCTGAACGGAGGAGATTTCGCCGCGCAAGTCATTTGCGATGACGTCGGTTACTCGGACGAGCCGTTCTTCGAGGACGGCCTCATCGGTCAGGCGGTGGATGAAGTCCATGCGGCCGGGGTGAGCTACTTCTCGTCCGCTGGCAATGACATTGGCACCTATGACTATGACTCCGACTATCGGAATGTGCCTAACGGCCCGGGTGCGCTGGACGGCACCAACATCAATCTCACTGGTGTGCCGACCAATCTCTATCAGGGCGGTTTCCATAACTTCAATCCGAAACCTGGCCAGCAGGATGTCGCTCAGACGGTCAATGTTTTACCTTCGGGCAACCCGGCGACTAACTTCCAATGGGATGATCCCTTTAACCAGGTATTAAATTTTGACCCGAATCCAATTTACACCGCTCACGCCGTTTATACGAACATGGCCCTGACCTTTGTAACTCCAAGTCTGACCGCGGGCCAAAACTATGTCATTACCGATCACGGCTGACGCGGGCAGCTCGTTCGATGCGATCGTTACGATCAAAGACCCGAATGGCGCCATCATCGTGAACAATCAGGACACCGGCACGGACGAGACGATTAACCTCTTTCCGCCTCATCACGGGTGCCTACACGATTGTGGTAACGAACTTTGGCGGAACGACCGGAGCTTTCACGGTCAACGCCTACAACGGCCTCAATCCGCAGCTTACGACTGACTTCAATCTGCTGACCTTTGACTTGGAAGGCAATTATCTGGCAGGCAGCTCGCTCACGACTAACAACCTTGCCACGAACGTTCCATTTGAATATGGCGTGACCGCTGCAAAGGCGGGCGAAACCAAGGTCCAGTATGTTATCGCGCGTTCCAGTATTCCTACCGCCCCTTCTCCAGCGACTCATATCCGCTGGATCATTCGCGGCAATGGTCTCTCTGGCATCGGGCCAGCCGAGTATTTTGAGCTTAACACTCCGAACACGCATGGTCATGCGATCGCGAAAGGCTGCAACGGTACCGCGGCTTACAACGTCTTTCGCATGTGCATTCCGGAATACTATACCTCGCCCGGTCCGGCGACGGTTTACTTCGATCCGACGGGCAACCGTCTGAATCCACCGGAAGTCCGCAAGCAGCCAGGAGTGGCCGCGGCTGACAATGCCAATACCACATTCTTTGGTGGCGACAGTCTCTCCGACCTCGACACGAAGCCGAATTTTTCGGGAACCAGCGCGGCTTCCCCACACGCGGCCGCGATCGCGGCGCTCGTGCTGGAGAAGCATGGAGGACCAGGCAGCGTTACTCCGGATCAAATGACCGAGGTGCTGCATCAATCCGCTTTCAAGCACGATCTTGATCCAAACTTCGCTGCCGGAAGGGCGCGAACCTCGGAGGGAGGAGAGGTCACGATTTCGGTCGCAACTGACCTCGGCTTGAATCCAAGTTCGGGCGTAAACAACGCGGACTCGTTCATCGTCACTTACCGCGGTCCAGGATCAGTCGCCACTCTGGTCTTCAATCCGGCCGGCACGGCGGCCGCGGCTGGTAACACCACCGGCGGTAACAATGGTCTCGATCTGACCAACACCTACTTCGACAACATCTATCCGGGTCTCGTCTTCGAGCCTTCGACCAAGGCGTTCACGATGGGTAACTCGGTCGGCTTGACTACCGGCGATGTTGTCGCGAGCTACAGTAATCAGGCCCCGTTGCCTTCCGTTGCTGGTCAGTGGTGGACAATGACTCTGACATTCCCGAACAGCAACTTTACCACTGGCGACGAGCTGCATTACACAGTGGGCCACGGCCCGCAGCATAACTCCTCGACGACAGGTGGCATTGGACCGGACGGGGGCGCGACCTCAACCTCATTTGTCATGGGGGACCTGTTCGGCGGGGGAACGCTATTGCCCGAGGGCAGGAAGCTCGCTGACGGAATGACCTTCAGTGGGACAACCACCGGAGGCGGCACCTTTACTGGGACATTCAGAAATAAAATCGGTAGCGGCTATTCTCCAACCGATGGCTACGGCTTCATCAATGCCGAGGCGGCCGTCAATCAACGCCTGCGGTAACAAACTGTGAGTTGAACAGCGGACGGCGGGCCATGCAGATGGCCCGCCGTTCTCGTTTTCGGAACTTGGAATCCGTTCCCTGGGTTGACGCTCGGGGCGGTCCGATCCATATTCCGCGCTCTCGTTGTAGCCGGGGTCGGTGACCCCGTCAGTCTTTTGACCCCCCGGGAAACTCTGCATGGACAAGATCCGCAACATCGCAATCATCGCTCACGTCGACCACGGCAAGACGACGTTGGTCGATCAATTGCTGCGCCAATCCGGCACCTTCCGTTCCAATCAGAAGGTCGAGGAGCGCATGATGGATTCGATGGATCTTGAGCGCGAAAAGGGCATCACGATCCGGGCAAAGAACGCCGCCTTTAACTGGAACGGATATCGGATCAACATCGTCGACACACCCTGGTCACGCCGATTTCGGCGGCGAAGTCGAGCGGATCATGAAAATGGTCGATGGCGTCCTGCTGGTCGTCGATGCGCACGATGGCCCGCAGGCTCAGACGCGTTTCGTCCTCAAGAAAGCGCTCGAGAACAAGGTCAAGCCGATCGTCGTTATCAATAAGGTCGATCGCGAGAACGCTCGTCCGCACAAGGTGCTCGATATGGTGTTCGACCTTTTTGTGGCGCTGAAGGCGAACGATGAGCAGCTCGATTTCCCGATCGTTTACGCCAGCGCCAAGAACGGTTTCGCGATGCGCGAGATCCACGAAAACAGCGAAGACATGACACCGCTCTTCGAGGCGATCGTGAAATTCATCCCGGCCCCCACGATCGCGACCGAACCCTATTTTCAGATGCTCGTCTCGAATCTCCATTACAGCGATTACCTCGGTCGTATCGCCCTCGGGCGGATCGTCAGCGGCCGCGTCGCGGTCGGCGACGCCATCGTCTGCATTCATCGCGATGGACGCCGCGAACGCGGAAACGTCACCGCGCTTTTCACGTATGCCGGCCTGCAACAGGTCGAGACCCAGCACGCCAGCGCGGGCGATATCGTCGGTCTTTGTGGCTTCGAGGAAGTCTATATCGGCGAGACGCTGACCGATCGCGAGGAGCGCGCGCCGCTCCAATTCGTCGATATCGATCCGCCCACCATCCGCATGCGGATTTTGGTTAACGATTCGCCCTTTGCCGGACGCGAAGGAAAATTCGTCACGGCGCGTCATGTGCGTGAGCGCCTCATCCGCGAAACCCGCGGCAACGTCTCACTCCAGGTCAACGACACCGACTCGGCCGGCGCTTTCGAAATCAACGCCCGTGGCGAAATGCAGATCGCGGTCCTGGTCGAGCAGATGCGCCGCGAAGGCTACGAAGTGATGGTTTCGCGTCCGGAGGTCATCTTCCAACGCGACGAAAACGGCGGGTTGCTTGAGCCGATCGAAAACCTTTACGTCGAAGTGCCTAACGACAATCTGGGCGACGTCCTGCAATCGATCGCCGCCCGCAAAGGCGAAGTTATTGGGATGGACCATCACGCCGACCGTGTCTCGATCGAGGCCGTTGTGCCCACCCGCGGTCTCATTGGTTTCGAAACCGATTTGGTTAACCTGACCCGCGGCGAAGGCATCATGAGCCACTTGTTCCGCGAATACGCTCCCTTCAAAGGCGAGTTGGAAGGCCGCAATCGCGGCGTCCTTGTCTCGATGGAGCCCGGCATCAGCACGGCCTATGCGCTCAATAACATCCAGGCGCGCGGAAAATTATTCGTCGGCCCGCAGGAAGAAATTTACGCGGGCATGATCGTGGGCGAAAACGCCCGCCCGGATGATCTCCCGGTCAATCCCTGCAAGACGAAACATCTGACCAACATGCGCAGCCAGGGCGACGGCAAGGGCATTCAACTGGAAGCACCGCTCAAAATGACCCTGGAACGCGCGATTGAATACATCAGCGCCGACGAATATGTCGAAGTGACCCCCAAGTCGCTCCGCCTGCGCAAACGCGTCCTCGACGCCACCGCCCGCAAACGCGCCGCCAACGCCGTCGCCGCCTAACGAAGCTATTCGGTAGGGCTATTCGGTAGGGCGAGACTCCGTCGAGCCAGGGGTTAGGCGCCGCTTGACCCCTCATCGCTTCCCGCTAACCTCGCATTGAGGAAAGGAGGGAGCGATGAAAACCGAAATCCGGATCGAGTATTGCGCGGTTTGAAACTACGCGCCTAAAGCCGTCAGTTTGGCGGCTAAAATTCTCGAGCTCGGCGAACGGATCGCGTCGCTCACCCTCGTCCCATCGAGCGGCGGCGCCTTCGAAGTCAGCGCCAATGGCAAAAGCCTCCACTCCAAACTTGATTCCGGCGAATGGCCGGATTTCGACGCTCTCGTTAGCCAGATCAAAAAGCTCAAATAGTCGCGCAGCACGGTCCTGGCTCCTTTCAGTTGAACGTTCGCCGCAGCGAATCCGTCCTGCGGCGGATTGGACATTTTCTCGGAGAGTGAAGGGTGCCTGGTGGCCCTCGCGATCTTCAAAATCGCCGTCGGTCCTCACCGACCGAGGTAGGTTCGATTCCTATCCTCTCCGCCAAATCAATGTGGGAGGGGCCTTTGCGCCCCGACTGTCGCAGCGCAAGGGCTGCTCCCACATTTCAGAAAGGAGGTGATCCCGCATGTCGCGTGAACAAATCCGCAAGCTGACTTCGCTCTCGTCCTGCGCCGGCTGAGCTTCCAAGTTGAGCCAACAGGCCCTGAGGCAAGTTTTGCGTCAGCTCCCGCAGTATCCAAATCGCAATGTGCTCGTCGGTTCCTCGACCGCCGATGATGCCGGCGTTTTTCGTCTTGATCGCGACCGCGCCCTCGTCCTTACGACCGACTTCTTCACCCCGATCGTGGACGACCCCTTCGCCTATGGCCAAATCGCCGCGGCCAACGCGCTCTCCGACGTTTTTGCGATGGGCGGCCGTCCGCTCAGCGCGCTCAACATCATGGGCATGCCGACCGATCTGGTTTCCGAAAAAACTATCGCCACTATTCTGCGCGGCGGTCTTGAGAAAGCGCGCGAAGTCGGCTGCGCCATCATTGGCGGCCATACCATTCGTAATCCCGAGCCGATCTACGGCCTGGCGGTCACCGGGATTGTTTCGCCGAAAAAAATCCTGACGAATGCCAGGGCCAAACCGGGCGATCTTCTCGTCCTCACCAAACCGTTAGGCACGGGCATCGCCACCACTGGAATCAAACGCGGTCTCACGAGCGCGAAACTTTCCAGGACCGCCATCAAATTGATGTCGCAGATCAACGCCGTCGGGGCGGAGCTGGCCGAGCGCGGCCTTGTTCGCGCCGCGACCGACATCACAGGTTTTGGCCTGCTGGGGCATCTTGCTTCCATGTGCCGCGCCAGCGGAGTGAGCGCAGAGATTAACGTCAGTGAGGTTCCCGCGATCAGCGACGAAATCTTCGATTTGATCGAGCACGATTGTGTTCCCGGCGGAACCGCAGCAAAACCTGAAAACGGCCTCTGCCGTTGCCGCATGGGGAAAGACGAGCCGTCCGCAAAAAATTCTGCTCACCGACGCACAAACCAGCGGAGGACTGTTGCTTGCGGTTGCGCCGCGAAGACTCGACGCCGTGCTGCGCTTGCTGACCGAATGCGAGACACCGTGCCGCGCAGTCATCGGAAAATCATCCCGCGCGCGAAACACTGATCAGCTCTTCACACATGAGCGCTGCGCAATTCCGGGGAGCGCACGCGTCTCGCGTGCTGGTTTCTGCGTCTCGCCGAAACGAATCTTCTCCGGCGGCAGTCGGTCGCGAGTCACGTCCGCACGCGAGACGCGTGCGCTCCCGGATGAAGACCGACGCGCCGCGCCATTCCCGCTGTCGGGAAAGTACTCGAAGCGCTAGGCGGGACGACTCTGCCGCGCCCGCTCGTCACTCAACTCGTTAGGCAACATCTCGCCTCCCTCCGCCGGAACGGCGATATCTCCTCGTTTGAAGAGATCGTGCGCGATCTCGAGGCCGAGATCATCCGCTTGGGCCAGACCACGGCTGCAACCGGTCATCAATGGCACGGGCATTGTCTTGCACACAAACTTTGGGCGAGCGCCGCTCGCTGCCGCCGCGGCCCGCCGCGTCGCACAGATCGCGGCGGGCTACAGCAACCTCGAGTACGACATCGCCAGCGGCGACCGCGGTCAACGGGCCGCTTATCTAGAGCGTTGTCTTGCCCTCATCTGCGGGAGCGACGCAGCGACCGTTGTCAACAACGGCGCCGCCGCGCTCGTTTTGATCGTGCGCTATTTCACGAAGAAGAAACGCGAAGTGATCATTTCGCGCGGCGAGCTGGTGCAGATCGGGGGCGGATTTCGGGTTGGCGAAATGCTGGAAGCGAGCGGGGCGCGGCTGCGCGAAATTGGCGCGACCAACAAGACGACACTGGACGATTACGCCAGTGCGATTGGTCCGGAAACCGCGCTCATCCTGCGAGTGCACCAGAGCAATTTTTACATCGAAGGCTTCGCCGGTCTTCCGCCGAACGAAGCGATTGCCGAACTCGCCCGCCGTCGGCGCGTGCCATTCGTGGTCGATCTCGGAAGCGGCGCCCTTTCCGCCACGGAGGCGCTCGGTCTGAGCGAGCACGAGCCGACCCCGGCGGAAACGCTCAAGCAGGGAGCAGAGCTGGTCTGCTTTAGCGGCGACAAACTGCTCGGCGGACCGCAGGCCGGGATCATTGCCGGCAAAACGCGGCTTGTTTCCGCGCTCAAGCGCGAGCCGTTTTTCCGTGCTTTGCGCTGCGACAAGATGGTTTTCGCAGCACTTGAAGCGACGATCGATCTCCACCTCGCCAAGACGACCGAGGAAGTGCCGGCCCTGCACCTGCTCGGTTTGCCTAACGAAAAATTGCGGACCCGTGGCGAGGCGCTGTTGGAACGCCTGCGCGCGCTGCCGTTGACCGCGCGTCTGGTGGAAAGCAAGACCGAGATCGGGGGCGGCGCTTTGCCGCGCTCAGTGATTCCTTCGGTCGCGCTCGAAATTTCATCTGCCGAATTATCCCCTAACGAACTCGCGATGCGGCTTCGTCACCAGCGGCCGGCGGTCATCGGCTACGTCGCCCGCGGCGCGCTCAAACTGGATTTGCGGACCATCTTCCCGGAGCAGGACGAACTGGTCGTGGCTGCATTGACCGTATGCCTAACGAAACAGCCGGGGTGAAGCATCTCATCCTCGCGACCGCCGGTCATGTCGATCACGGGAAGACCGCGCTCGTCAGAAGCGCTCACGGGAGTCGATACCGATCGCTTGCCCGAGGAAAAAGCGCGGGGAATCACAATAGATCTTGGTTTTGCGCATCTCGCCCTGCCGGGCATCTCCCTTGGAATTATCGATGTTCCTGGCCATGAGGATTTCATCCGCAACATGGTCGCCGGGCTGGGAGCAATCGACCTCGCCCTGCTCGTCGTGGCGGCGGACGACGGTTGGATGCCGCAGACCGAGGAGCATCTTCAGATTCTGCATTATCTCGGTGTCCGTCACGGGTTGGTCGCGATCACAAAATGCGACCTGAGCGATCCTGCGCGAATCGCGGCCGACGTCAGGAAGCGACTGCGCGGCACCTCGTTAGGCGAAATTCCGATCGTGCAAACATCGGTCCGCGCCGGGACGGGTTTGGAGGAGCTGAAACAAAGCTATGGAGCGAGTCTGCTCCGCCATCCCGCCCCGGCGCGAGAGCGGGAAGGCGCGGTTGTTCGTCGATCGCGTTTTCACCGTTCATGGCACTGGGACTGTAGTCACCGGCACATTGGCTGGCGGCCCGATCGCGCGCGGGGAAACGATTTCCCTCCAACCACAAAATCTTCGCGCCCGGATTCGCGCCATTGAAAGTCACAATCAATCGCTCGAAGTCGCGCTCCCCGGGATGCGGACGGCGCTGAACCTTCCTGATCTTCGCCCGGATGAAATTCCCCGCGGTAGCGTGATCACCACGGTTGACTCGGCGAAACCGAGTTGCACGATCGACGCGCTGCTCGAGCGATCTCCCCGTGCTTTCCGATCTTCGCGTCCGCTCAAAAACGCTTCCGCGGTCCAGGTGCATTACGGGAGTGCGCGTTTCACAGCCCGAATTCATCTGCTCGACCAACGTGAGTTGTTCCCGGGCAATACGGCGATCGCCCGCTTGCATTTCACGAACCCGGTGTTCGTTTTCGTCGGCGATCGTTTCATCATCCGCGATTCATCGGGACGTCAGACGATCGCCGGAGGCGTTGTCCTGGATCCGGATGCGGAGGGAACAAAATTTCGTTCGTCAGCGGAAAGCAATTTTCTTCAAGCGCGTGCGGCTCAGCCTAACGACCTGCTTACTTTGCTCGATACGCAATTGCAGCGGGACCGAGTTATCCGGCGGGCCGCATTCCTTCTTCAATCGAGCTTCAGTCAGGAAGAAATAACCAACGCCGTCGATCAGTTGGCGCGCGAGAAGAAGGCGTTCACCAGCGGGACGATTGTGGCCGATTCTGTTTGGTGGGAGGAGCTGCGGCAGCGCGCGATCGACGCGATCGACGCGGAACACGCTGCGCATCCCGAGCGCGCAGGCCTCGATCTGGCCGAGCTGCGGGTGCACCTTTCGCTCGGCGACGCCGAATTGGAGAACGCGCTCATCGTCGACCTCAACAACCGAGGATTTTCCTCTACCCACAGCGCGATTAAGCGCCAAACTCATCAGCCGTCGTTGCCTGCCACGCTGAAGGAAGCCGGTGCAAAAATCCGCGCTGCCCTTTCCGCGAGGCCCTTCGATCCTCCGTCGCGCAAGGAACTGATCGCGGATCCGGCCGCGCAACAGGCCCTTCGATTCTTGAGCGAAACCGGCGAAGTCATCGCGCTCAATGAAGATGTTCTTTTGTCCGCTGAGGCATTTGCGCAAATGAAGTCGCGCATCGCGGAGACACTTCGGGTGAAGCGGTTCGGCGACAGTGAGCGAGCTGCGCCAGGTGCTCGGCACGACGCGCCGGATTGTCGTCCCGTTGCTCGAACGCTGTGACCGCGCTGGCCTGACGAATCGTCAGGGCGACCGGCGAACTCTGCGCTCGCCGAGAACCTGATCGGACAATGTGGGAGCCGCCTTTGTGCGGCGATGAGTTGCGCGTGCACATCCCAGATCGGGGCACCCGTAACGTAGCGCGGAGCGCGAGGCCGGGCTTTCCAAGGCCTCTCCGCATATTTTTAGGGCGACGGAGCCGACGAGCAAATCCTCGCCGTGTCGTCTATTTTTTTTGCGCGTGGTATTCCTGCAAAGTTTTCACCGTCATCCCACCTTTTTGCAGGGAGCGAATACCCTTCGCGCTGGCGGATGCTGCGCGCACTGTTGTCATGATCGGGATGCGTTCGCTCAAGGCAGCAGTCCGGATTTTCACTTCGTCCTCGCGAGGAATCTTGCCGCTCGGTGTGTTGATAATGAACTGGATTTGACCGTTCTTGATCAGGTCGCGGACGTTGGGCCGGCCTTCGGCGATCTTGAAAACTTTCGTCACCTCGATGCCGGCGGCGGCGAGGGTCGCAGCCGTGCCAGAGGTGGCGATGATCCCCAGGCCGAGATCCGCGTATTCGCGCGCCAGAGCGATGACATTTGGTTTGTCGGCGTCCTTCACGCTGATGAAAACGTTGCCCGCGATCGGCAGTGGCCAGTGGCTGGCCAGCTGCGACTTGGCAAAGGCCAGCCCGAGATCGGGATCGATCCCCATCACTTCGCCGGTCGATTTCATTTCCGGGCCTAACGAAATGTTGACGCCCTCGAAGCGAAGAAAAGGAAAGACGGCTTCTTTCACTGCGTAATGGGTCGGCACGATTTCACTCGTGAATCCGAGCTCACGCAGGCTCATTCCCGTCATGACCTTGGCGGCGAGCTTGGCGAGAGGAACGCCGATCGTCTTGCTCACGAACGGCACGGTGCGGGAGGCGCGCGGGTTCACCTCAAGGACGTAAAGTTTTTCGTCCTTGATCGCGAACTGGACGTTCATCAGGCCGCGCACCTGGAGCGCTTTCGCCATCGCTTTCGTGGCACTGCCGATCTCGTCCAGCATGGCGCGGGAAAGCGAAAATGTCGGGATGACGCAGGCGCTGTCGCCGCTATGAATCCCAGCCTCCTCGATGTGCTCCATGACCGCGCCAATGACCGCGATTTCGCCGTCGGCGATGCAATCGACGTCCACCTCGATCGCATCCTCAAGAAAGCGATCGACCAAGACCGGGCCGGCGTGAGCTGACCTCGATCGCGCTCTGCATGTAGCGTCGCAGATCTTCCGGCGTGATAGACCAACTCCATCGCGCGTCCGCCGAGAACAAATGACGGCCTAACGAGGACCGGGTAACCGATCCGTTCGGCGATCGCGACCGCTTCGTCCTCGCTCGTGGCGGAGCCGCTCGGCGTTTGGCGGAGTCCGAGGCTGATCGAGCATCTCGGCGAAGAGCTTGCGGTCTTCCGCCAGCTCGATGCTTTCCGGCGCTGTGCCAATAATCGGGACGCCTGCCGCCTTCAGGCCAGCGGCGAGATTGAGCGGCGTTTGCCCGCCGAACTGGACGATCAAGCCCTCGGGTTTTTCCTGCTCGTAAATGTTGAGGACGTCCTCGTGCGTGAGCGGCTCGAAGTAGAGTTTGTCGCTCGTGTCGTAGTCGGTCGAAACCGTTTCCGGGTTCGAGTTCACCATGATGGTCTCGATCCCAAGCTCGCGCAGGGCGAAGGCGGCGTGGACGCAGCAGTAGTCGAACTCGATTCCCTGCCCGATCCGATTCGGGCCACCGCCGAGGATCATGATTTTGCGCTTCGCGCTCCGGCGCATCTCGTTCTCGATCCCGTAGGTGGAATAATAATACGGCGTGTAGGCTTCGAACTCAGCCGCGCAGGTATCGACGAGGCGGTAGGTGGGAATCACGCCCGCGGCTTTTCGGTGGGCGCGAATTTCCTGCTCACTCGTGCCTAACGAATGCGCGAGCTGGCGGTCGGAAAAGCCAAGTTTCTTCGCGCGGCGCAAGTCTGTGCCGCGCTGGAAGTCAGGCTTCCAGCCTGACTCGGCAGACCGGCTTCCAGCCTGTCGAGCCGATTGTTCCTCCATGACCAAAGTCCGCTCTTACGTCCAGAATAAACTCCCCTTCCGACAATCCCGCCTTCTCGGGATTCTGGCGATGTATTCCCTTAACCCCGCCAGTTGCTCCGAATCACGAATGATTCGTGTCGAAGCTTTCCTCCATCCAAACCGCGCCGTCCTGTCCGAGGGCGCGATTAACCGCATTGGCCGAAAATGATTTCCATGAATGCAGAATCTCCGAAAGCGCGTGATCGCCGACCGGCTTCACGATGGCGTGCACGTGGTTCGGCATCACCACGAAGTCATCTAGCATATACCGCTCGGAATCGAAATGGCGGAGCGACTTTCCGCCACTGCCGACGCGGCTTTCGTCTGACGCAGCACGCAACGGCCATGACCTTGGTCGAGCCAGCTTTCGCGGCTTTCCTCGCAGAGCCGGATGTAGTCGTGTGTCGTTTTCCAATCCCATGGCTCAGGATGAAGCCGGAACCATTGGTCGCGTTCCTCATTCCATTGCCTGAGAACCTTATCCGGGACGGAGTCGGCCAAGCGGAAACTGACGAAGTAAGTATGCGCCGGCTTGTTCCCAGTGCGGGAGGTGGCGGCGCGTCTGCTTGAGCGGGCCGTGTGGGTCGAAGGGTTTAAATGTGGTCGCTTTGGTTCTGGCTTCGATCTGCCGACCGGCTGGAAGCCCGTCGGCCGAGTCAGGCTGGAAGCCTGACTTCCGCGATCTTCCAGTGCCCGCCTGCAATTGCGCCGCTTCCTCCACCACCTGACGAATGTTCTGCAGGAACCACGGATCGATTTTCGTTAGGCCGAAAACCTCTTCGATCGACATCCCGTCCTGAAAAGCCTGCGCCAGAAAAAAGATCCGCTCCGCATTCGGCACGCTCAGTTTGCTCCGCAGGGTTTCTTCATCGACGCGCGTTTCCCGGCCGTCGCCACAGAGGCCGAAGCGTTTGATCTCGAGGCTGCGCAGCGCTTTTTGCAGCGCTTCCTTGAAGGTCCGCCCGATCGCCATGGCTTCGCCGACGCTTTTCATCTGCGTCGTAAGAGTGGGATCGGCTTCCGGAAATTTTTCGAAAGTGAAACGCGGAACCTTGACCACGCAATAATCGATCGTGGGCTCGAAGCAGGCGGGAGTTTCGCGAGTGATGTCGTTGCGAATCTCGTCGAGGGTGTAGCCAACCGCGAGCTTGGCCGCGATCTTGGCGATCGGAAATCCGGTCGCCTTCGAGGCCAGCGCGCTTGAGCGCGAGACGCGCGGATTCATCTCGATCACGACCATTCGGCCAGTCGCCGGCTCGATTGCGAATTGGATGTTCGATCCGCCGGTCTCGACCCCGATCTCGCGGATGACCGCGAAAGAGGCGTCGCGCATCGCCTGGTATTCGCGGTCGGTCAGGGTTTGCGCGGGTGCGACGGTGATCGAGTCGCCGGTGTGCACGCCCATCGGATCGAGGTTCTCGATCGAGCAGACGACGACGCAATTATCGGCCCGGTCCCGCATCACCTCCATCTCGAACTCTTTCCAGCCTAACAATGACTCTTCGATCAGCACTTCGCTGACTGGAGAAAGATCGAGCCCGCGCTCGACAATTGTTTCCAATTCCTCGCGGTTGTAGGCGATCCCGCCGCCCGAGCCGCCGAGAGTAAATGCCGGCCGAATGATGAGCGGAAAACTCCCGATCTCAGCCGCGACGCGCTCGGCGTCGGCCACGGTGCGCGCGATTCCAGAACGCGCGACATCGAGCCCAATCCGAACCATCGCCTCCTTGAAGAGCTGGCGATCTTCGCCCTTGGCAATAGCGAGGGCATTCGCACCGATTAACTGCACATTGTGCCTAACGAGCGCGCCGTTGCGATTCAATTCCATGGCGGCGTTGAGGGCGGTTTGACCGCCCATGGTGGGAAGAATTGCATCCGGTTTCTCGCGCTCGAGGATCGATTCGATGACGGCCGGAGTGATTGGCTCGATATAGGTCCGATCCGCGAACTCGGGATCGGTCATGATCGTGGCGGGATTCGAGTTCACGAGCACGACCTCGTAGCCCTCCTCGCGCAACGCTTTGCAGGCTTGCACGCCCGAATAGTCAAACTCACAGCCCTGCCCGATAATGATCGGGCCGGAGCCGATGAGGAGGATCTTGTGCAGCTGGTCGTTTCGGGGCATGCGCAGCGGGAGACTATGCAAAAACGCGCCGATTGGAAGTCAGTCATCTTGACTGACTCGGCAGGCAGGCTTCCGGCCTGTCCCGGGGGGCGCCGACCTCCTGAAAGCCCGTCGGCCGAGTCAGGCTAGAAGCCTACCTCCTGTGTCACTTGCTGTGCGCGTTGCCGGTCGAGATAAACTTTGCAGATCCCCTTGATCCGCGTCAGCACGTAGTAGGTCGTCTGGCTCCGCACCCGGACGAGTTCGGCGCCGACAATGCGGGTGACGAAGTCTTGCGGCAGATCGAGAATTTCCTGGGGCGTGGCGCCATCCAGGCCCTTGCAAAGAATTGAGGTCATAGCCCGGGTGAGAGTTTGCACTTCCGGCCCAAGAGTTATCCGGAGGTGAGCCCGCCCGTCGGCATCGACCTGAAGGTAAACGCCAACCGTGTCGGCGCACTCTTCATCTTTGCGGATGTCTTCGAGATCAAATTTCTCGCCGGCGCGCGGCTCTTGTTTCGAGGCGCTATCGGAATAAGCGACAAGCGTCTCGCGCCGCTCCACTTCCGGCAAATGCTCGAAGAGATCGATGATGTTTTGCAGCTTGGCCGGATACATGTTCTTACTCGTGCTCATGCTCATAATCGTGCTCGTAATCGGATCGATCCCCGTGACGCTTGCAGCATTGGATCGATTACGAGCACGATTACGAGTATGAGCAGGAGAAAACTACGCGCTCCGTTCGATCGGGGCGCCGACTTTGTTCCCCCACTCCGTCCAGGAACCATCGTAGTTGCGCACGTTTTCGAGCCCAAGAAGGTAGGTGAGGACAAACCAGGTATGGCTGGAACGTTCGCCAATGCGGCAATAGACGATGGTGTCCTCGCCTGGTTTCAGGCCCGCGTTTTCCAGGTAGATCTTTCTTAGCTCCGCCGCGGACTTGAAAGTGCTGTCGTCATTGGCCGCGGTTTTCCATGGCACACTTTTCGCGCCCGGGATGTGGCCGCCGCGGAGAACGCCTTCCTGCGGATATTCCGCCATGTGGGTGATCTCGCCCTTGTATTCGCCGGGCGATCGCACATCGATGAGCGGCTTTTTCGCATTGCTCTGGGCAAGGGCTTGATCGGCGAAAGCGCGGATCTCGTTGTCCAGACGACGCGCGGGCACAGGATAATTCGTGGGCGGATGTTTTGGCACCTCGCGCGTCATCTTTCGACCGTCCGCTTTCCATTTGTCGCGGCCGCCATTGAGAATCTTCACCTTCTCGTGTCCGAAAAGGCGGAATGCCCAGAGCGCATAGCAAGCCCACCAGTTTGCCTTGTCGCCGTAGAAAACGCAGGTGGTGTCGGGCGTGATCCCGTGGCGGCTGCAAAGCGCGGCGAATCTCTCCGGAGCGATATAATCGCGAATAAGGGAGTCCTGAAGGTCGGCCCGCCAATCGATGTGGACCGCGCCGGGAATGTGCCCGGTGTCGTAAAGCAGGATGTCCTCGTTGGATTCGACGATGCGGATATCCTTGTCGTCGAGGTGTTGCTCGAGCCAGTCCGCCCCGACCAACACCTCAGGATGCGCGTACTCCGTCGCTATAGTATTCATGGTGCAATCTACGAACCCGCCGGGCTCGCCTGCAAGCCATTTGCGATCGTTCGGGGAAATCAATCACTCTCCCACGAACCAGGCTTGTAAAGTTCGCACACAATCTGTTATGACGATTTCCGCGATGAAAACTGCGTCTAAAGCAAAGTCAGTCAAAGCCGGCAAGACTTCCAAGGCGCGGTCCACCGCCGCGAAAAAATCGAAACCGCTGAAACCGGTGAAGGCGGCGAAGCCGCTAAAGTCGGTGAAGTCGCCGAACCCGGTGAAGCCGCAGCCGTCCAGGAAATTGCATTCGCCGCCACCGGGTCTCGACTTTCGAGAGTTCGAGGCGCTCCGCCGGCAGTTGGATCTTTCGCTGGAAGAACTGTCGGTCCGTCTCGGTCTCACCCGTGCGACGATCGAGAAGCGGAAGGCAACTGGTCGCCTCACGCCTGATGAATCGGGCAAGGTCGTCTGTTTCGCGCGCCTCCTTGGCCACGCCGTCCATCTTTTTGGCGGCATCGAGGAAGCGCGCCGCTGGTTGAAGCAGCCGCAGCGAGGCTTGCACGGCGCCGTGCCGCTCGATTATGCGAAGACCGATCTCGGCGCGCGCGAAGTCGAGAATCTCCTCACCCAGCTCGATTACGGCATCAAGGCCTGAGAGGAAGCAAATTCGTTAGGCTAGAGTGTGTGGATGGACTTTGCCGCTGCTGGAGGGACGGGCTCCGTCCCGTCCGAGTTTGATCCCCGCCGTGAATGCTGACCCAACACGGACGACATCCGCCTGAGGCGGATCGTCCCTCCAGCCGCACGGTTTACGCGCTCAAGAAGTGTCTGACACGCTTTAGTAGCAGAGGCCGACCGCGCTGCCGAGGAAACGATCGTCGCTCAGCTGCTGGAGCATGAAGGCGGCAACATCCGCGCGGGAAATACTGGCGTGGAGGAGATAGTTCCCCGCTTTCGGTCCAGAACGATATTTTCCGCGGGCGGCGCCGTTCGTTAGGGCAGCGGGACGGACAATGACCCAGTCGAGATCGCTTTCTTCGATCAGCTTTTCCTGACGCAATTTGTCCCACGCATAAAAGGGCAGGATGATCGGGTAGACGAAGAGAGTGGCGAAGACGCCGCCGCGGCCGGCGGTGCTCCCGACGCCGAGCGAACTCTCGCAGATTAAGCGTGGCACACCGGCACTCTTCATCGCGCGCAAAAGGTTGGCTGTCCCTTCGGAAAGAATGCGCGACGGGCCGAGAAATTTCTTATGTCCGAGTGCAGACAGGACCGCGTCCTGTCCGCGCACCGCGGGCTCGAGCGAGGTGGGGACGAGCACGTCGCCCTGCACGATGCGGAGCTTTGGATGCTGGACGGAAAGCCTGGCGGGGTTGCGCACGAACGCCGTTACCTCGTGACCTTGCGCAAGCGCCTGTTCCACCAGTTGCCGGCCGGTCCCTCCGCTCGCGCCGATAATCAAAAGACGAAGCGGAGTGTCCTTGCCTAACGAGACCTTGGCGCGGCTCCTTCCCTGCGGCGGTTTGCGCAACAAAACGAGGGTAAAGGCGAGCGCGTAAAGCACCCAGAGGACGAGAATGAGTCGTTCGGTCGACATTGTCGCGGAAGCGAGCCCAGAAATACCTAATCGCGCGGCTCGTAACAATCCAGCACTGTGCTCTTGCGGGATTGAAACTTAACGCGGCCGCTGGCTTCGCTGGCGGCTCTCTTTGCTTCGGGCCCGGGCGGACTGCCGCCAATGCCGCAGGACGCGATGCCGCCGCGCGGCGGTGGCGTGCGCACTGGTTGATTCGATCAGCTCACGCCGCCGCAGCTTCCGCAGCGCCATCTGCACCGCGCTTTTCGACAGGCCCGTCCCTTCCGCGATATGCGCGCAGGCTCCGCGTGACCGGTCGCCAGTTCTTTCGTTCGCTCGCCCGGTAGAGGTGGAGGTAGACCAGAAAGGCGCCCGGTTGCTGATCGTGCCCGACCAAATCGCGCATCAGAACATCAAATACATAGTCGTCGACCGGGACAGTTTTGCGGAAACGTGGCATGCCTCGGATTCTAAAGTGCTATACCGATTAACGGACAGCAACTTCCTCAGACGAATCAGTCTTGGGAGTGCCGGTTAACGGGCAGCGGACGAAGGTTCCTCGGCGTTGACAGCCCACGCCGGGTGTCGGCCGAGTCTGGGGCAGTGGACCTCTTCTCGAAGACAGATTGGTTGCTATACCAATAAACGGACAGCAATTTCTTTGCCTAACGACGGTTGGGCGCTGGACGCTGCGCGCCGGTCGTCCTAGCTTGCCGCTGCCATGATCAAACAAATCAAATTCATCAGCATTCCGGTCGCCGACCAGAATCGGGCGCTGGATTTTTATACGGAGAAACTCGGGTTCACGATTATTACGGATCAGCCCTTCGACGAGAAACAGCGCTGGATCGAATTACGCGTGCCGAAGGCGGAGACACGCGTCGTGCTGTTCACTGCCGAAGGCGAAGAAAAACGGGTCGGAACGATGATGAACATGTCCTACGCCTGTGACGATATCGACACCACTTATCAGGAATTGAAATCCCGCGGCGTCGAATTTGATGGACCGCCGGAGAAGCAACCGTGGGGGACCTACGCAATGTTCAAGGATAGTGAGGGGAATCGATTTGTAGTCAGCTCGTGAGCAGGGGCGATTGCGGCGTGTGCTACTGAAAAGCCCGCTGGTATTGCGGCGGCGCGACGACTGGTTGGCGCAGCGGATGCGCCGCGTGAATTGGCCAGTAAGGATGACGCAAGAATTCGCGCGCCATCACAATCAAATCAGCCTGGCCGAGGCGCACAATCTGGTCCGCTTGTTCGGGCGATGTGATCATTCCGACTGCGGCGGTGGCAATCTCCGCTTCACGCCGAATGCGCGCGGCAAACCGCACCTGGTAACCGGGGCCGAGCGGAATTTTGGCGCGGGGAACGCTGCCACCGCTCGAGCAATCGATCAGGTCCACGCCTAACGACTTCAGTTTGCGGGCGAGCGCGACCGAATCGTCATCCGTCCAGCCGCCTTCTGTCCAATCGGTTGCCGAGATGCGGACGAAGAGCGGATATTTCTCTGGCCAAACTTCGCGAACGGCGGCGGTCGTCTGGCAGAGAAAACGGATGCGATTTTCGAAGGATCCGCCGTACTCATCCGCGCGGCGATTGCTAAGCGGCGAGAGAAAACTGTGCAGCAGATAACCATGCGCCGCATGAATCTCCAGCACCTTGGCTCCGGCTTGGAGCGCTCTTTTCGCGGCGTTGGCAAATGCCTGAGTGATTTCCGCGATCCGAACGTGGTCGAGTTCCTGCGGCACCTGATAACCATCATCGAAAGGCAGCGCACTCGGGGCGAAGATCGGACGTCCATCCGCCATCCGCCACGCTGACCGGCTTGCCACCCTCCCACGGTCGGCCTGTGCTCGCTTTACGCCCCGCGTGCGCGAGTTGCACGCCGGCAATCGCGCCTTGCGCTTCGATGAACTGAAAAATCCGCGCCAGCATTTCGATCTGCGCATCCTTCCAGATACCAAGATCCTGCGGGCTGATTCGGCCATCGGGCAGGACTGCGGCAGCCTCGGTAAAAACGAGCGCGGCGCCGCCGACCGCGCGGCTCCCGAGATGTACGAGATGCCAGTCGTTAGCGAAACCATCATCGCTCGAATACTGGCACATCGGCGACACGACGATGCGATTGCGAAGACGCAGGTCGCGCAGCGGCATCGGCGAACACAAGTGAGCGTCTTGATCCATCAAGAACAAATCGCACAGATATCAAGGGCGCGCTCTTCGGGCCGCCGCGTTCGGCAAGGGTGTTCGTCGGGCGGCCTTGGTGCGCTTGCGTCCGGTGCGTTATCGGGCTTCCTCGGACTGCTGGTTTGGAGAGGTCGGCCCCGCTGCCCCGGACCGCGGGGCTTGCTCAAGCCTCGGGCGGATGCCATCTTCCGCCTCGTTCGCGCGCCGAAGTAGCTCAGCTGGTAGAGCAGCTGATTCGTAATCAGCAGGTCACGGGTTCGAGTCCCGTCTTCGGCTCCATCTATAATATGCTTATTCTAAGTATGTTATATCTTACTGTAGGCATCTGAATTCCAAGCCGCTTTTCTTAAGCTTGGACACTTCTTGGACGGTTTTACTACTCCAGCGGGATTGGGGCGTCCCTCTGAGTTCGTCCTCTTCCTGACCCCGTCCTTGCTTTCTGGAGTGGCCACCACCCTTTATTTCCTCGGCCTAATTTCCCTCAGGGGGACTCTGGTGCGAGAAAAAAGCTTCAGTTTCTAATCGTAGCATTTTCATTTTTGAGCCTTGATCCGGTGGCCGGTCGTGGAGTTTCCAGCTTTTCAAGGCATGGCTACTGCTGAATCGAATAGTGCGTAACGGTCACGCTCCGACCGAGCCGACGATTTCAATCCCAAAAAAATGTTTGAAAAAATACTTGCCATCTCTACTAATTTAGTAGAGGATTGAATCCATACCAATTAAGTAGACATTCAAATTAACGAAAAATATGAAATCAATCCTGACGGAAACTGTTCTGCTTTGTGAGGCGATTGTGTTCTGGCTGGTGGCTCTCCCCGCCGCTCTCGTTATTTTTCCTGCCATGGCTCTTTGGGAGGAAATTAGTGGGCTTGTAACGACAGGTCCGACCGGCCCAACTTTTTGTGAAGGGTAAGACGATGGATCCGTGGAAGGATTGCCTCAATTTTACCGATGAAGTGCTCGTCGCCTTCATCAAGGGGTTCCCATCACATCCCGACCACGCCACAGCGGTGGTCGAGCTCATGCGTCGGTGCGAAGTGCGCCAGCAGCGGGACCAAGCGAGAGCCCATCAGGCAGGCGCGATTTCGCTCGCTGAAGCATTTTTGACGTGGGCAATCGGTTGGATTGCATCCCTGCGCTTCTCGAAGCGTAGGCGGTTGACAGCGTAAAAGATTGTTCTGGGGGGAACAGCCGCCGTTCATGTCTTCGGGCGTGGGCGGCGGTAATTTTTCCCTGCCTTGACCTCATCCTCAACTCCCCCTTCATCCTTTTGCAGTATGACGGGATCAAGGGATGCGAGTTTCTAGCATTTTCACGCCTTGAGGGTTCACAGTCGCCTTGATCCTGCGGCTGCGGTGCAGCATTTCAATCGACAATCCCTCCCCGTATTGAAACTGTCTGCGATCATGGGGTGCCCCGATCCACAATGAAACGATCACGGACTTCCGCAGGATTGCTCATGTTCCGAAAAAGGGGAGCAGGAATTGAAGTATTGCTGGCGCACCCTGGTGGGCCCTATTTCCGAAAGAAGGATGACGGATATTGGACAATTCCCAAAGGCGAGGTAGCCGAGGGTGAAGATTTCCTGACGCGAGCAAAAATCGAATTTGAAGAGGAGGTGGGAGTCGCACCGTCCGGAGAGTGGGTTGAACTCGGATGGACGATCCAGAAAGGGGGCAAGACGGTGCATGCGTGGGCATTTGAAGGAGATTTGGATGCAACCTTCAAATCCACATCAAACACCTTCGATTTGGAATGGCCCCCACATTCCGGCAAAATCGAACAATTCCCCGAAATCGATCAGGTTCAGTTTTTCTCGATGGAGGCGGCGAGGCAAAAAATCAAAGCAGGGCAGGACGTTTTTCTCGACCGTCTTGCCAGTGCGTTACAGTCAGGCGGAACATGATCATCGAAGTTCGACCATGTAAGAAATTCAAAGGGGCGTGGGTTTCGTTCGAGGCTCAAGGTGTTGAGCCAGCCTTTGCAGAGCCAGAAGCGAAAGCTAAGTATAAACCTCAGCACGGGCGGTAACAATATTGACATCGGAAATACGGGCGTAGCTGGAGAGTCCAACAAAATTCGTATTGGCTCCAAAGGAACCCACAAAGCGACTTCTATTGCCGGTATTAGTGGCGTCACGGTTGCGAATGGCGTCGGGGTCATTATCAATACTCAAGGTCAGTTGGGCACGGTTGTTTGCTCCGAACGTTTCAAGGACCGAATAAAAGCGATGGACAAATCGAGCGAGTCTATTTTCTCGCTGAAACCCGTCACCTTCCGCTACAAGCACGAACTTGACCCTGATGGCATCCCGCAGTTCGGCCTGGTGGCAGAGCAGGTTGAGAAGGTGAACCCCGATTTAGTGGCGCGGGACGAGCAGGGAAAAGCCTATACCGTGCGCTACGAGGCGGTGAACGCGATGTTGCTCAATGAGTTTTTGAAAGAGTATCGAAAGGTTGAAAAACAAGCGGCGATTAATCAGCGGCAAGAAGCCACCATCGGGCGCCTCGAAGCAGCCCTCAAAGCGCAGGCAGCACAAATCCAGCAAGTGAGCGACCAGGTTAAGGCGCAAGCCGCCGCACCTCGTGTGGTGGCGAATGATTGACCCTTGGTCCGCCTGATAAGACTGCTTTTACGCCGGACCAGCGGTTGGCCTGCATCGCCTGGTCTGTTTCGTAGTAAAATAAACCGGTAAGTTGCTTTAGCCCCCGAAGTGATAGGAAGTGTTGAAGACCATCGTTCCGTTGTCCGTTATGATTGAAAACATAACGCTTCCCCGGTTACCGGATGACGGTGTTGCCTTCCCAAGCACGGCATGAGTTTTGCCATTTTTGTCCGTGACCGCCTTACCCGTAAAGCTCATCGCCGTACCCGCCTGGAGTTTCCGAACCGAATCGTCGGACGCCGCCAGTAGCAAACTGCCTTTCTCACTCTTGAAAAAATACGGGCTCACCTTGAGTTGATACTCACCCACATAATTTCCGCTCCGATGCCTAAGCGGGCTGACGATCAGACTAGCCTTTCCCAAGGCGACGGAAGCGGAGCTTGGATCAATGAACAGCGTGCGTGTGATTGCGCCCGATGATTCCGCAATTAAATTGGAGTTTTCCGCGTTAACGCAACCTGTATCGGCCAGGATTACTAAAACGAAAGCCGCGATCGTGAGCTTCATGGCCTAGGAGAGATGCGGCTTGTCGCAAAGCTGAGTCCCGTTACACAGCAACTGCGACTATGAAACTTGTCTTCCCGGGGAACGGCAGGAAAATTGCCGAACATGCCATGATCCTACTCAGACCAGCCTTCAGCATGCAATCCCAAACTGCCCAGATCGCGAGCGAAGAGCATTTGTCTTGACCTGTGGCCCCCCGCACCGTCAGACTCCGCGTCTCAGGAGCAACCCTATGAAAAACTTATGTCCACGAACAAAACTCGCCAGCCTTCTCACAGCCACCTGCCTCGCGGTCGCACCAGCCGCCCTCGCCGTCAGCCCACCACCGGATGGAGGGTATCCAAACGGAAACACCGCTGAGGGCACCGATGCGCTCTTCAGTCTCACTACTGGTTCGGACAATACCGCGGTTGGTTTCGATGCGCTGCATGATGTAACTATCGCAGGCTCCAACACGGCAGTCGGCTCCGACGCTCTCCATCATAATACCGCCGTATTCAACACGGCCGTGGGTTCCGGCGCACTTAGTAGCAACACGACTGGTACCCAAAACAGTGCTCTTGGTTTCGCCGCTCTAGACCTAAATACAACCGGATCCGACAATACGGCGCTGGGTTACCTGGCCCTCTGGTCCAATGCCACCGGAACCAACAACACCGGGGTCGGTGCCGTGGCATTATCTGCGAACAGCAGCGGGAGTAGAAACGTAGCCGTGGGTGAAAATGCGCTGAACCAAAACGTGGGTGGCAGCGACAACACGGCAGTTGGAGTGAATGCGCTTTCCGATAACACCGCGAACTATAACACTGCTACCGGCTACCAGGCGCTGGAGAGTAACACCACCGGCAGCAATAACGCGGCCCACGGTATTGATACGCTCGATGCTAACACCACCGGGAGCGACAATACGGCCAGCGGGGCTTTTGCGCTTTTTAGCAATAATACCGGCGCCAACAACACGGCGATCGGCTTTGATGCACTTTATAACAATACCACCGCCAACAGCAACACGGCAGTTGGTCTTGGTGCGATGCAGAACAACACCACCGGTGGCAGCAACATCGCCCTGGGTCTGAACGCAGGTTTCAATCTCACCACGGGCAGTAACAATATCGATATCGGCAACAATGGTGTGGCTGGTGATTCCGCCAGAATCAGAATCGGCACGAAACCAACTCACAAGAACACTTTTATCGCCGGCATTTTCGGCGTGCCGGTGCCAACCGGCGTAGCGGTCCTTATAGATAACACTGGTCATCTTGGCACGACCACTTCCTCAGCGCGTTTCAAGGACGCAATCAAGCCGATGGACAAAACGAGCGAAGCGATCCTCGCGCTCCAGCCCGTCACCTTCCGCTACAAAAAGGAACTCGACCCTGACGGCATCCCGCAGTTCGGCCTCGTGGCGGAACAAGTGGAGAAGGTCAACCCCGATCTGGTGGCTCGGGACGACCAAGGGAAACCCTACACGGTCCGCTACGAAGCGGTGAACGCAATGTTACTGAACGAGTTTTTGAAGGAGCACCGAAAGGTCGAGGAACTGGAGGCAAGCATCGGTGAACTAAAGTCCTCACTCGCACGGCAACAGAAAGACTTTCAATCGGCTATCACGGAGCAGAGAAGGACGAATGAAGCCCTCACAGCAGCCCTCCAAGCGCAGGCGGCGCAGATCCAGAAGGTGAGCGACCAACTGAGGACACAAGCCGCTGCTCCTCGTGTAGTGGCTGAGAATTGATAAAAGAACTAGAGGTTCATTGCAGCGCCCGATGCGAAACAGAAGGCCATCGATTATGCGTGCCAACGCGTCCGGAGGCTGCGCGGGCGTAGGACACGTATATGGCAACGATCCATTAGGCGAAGTATGGGTTGGTTGGCTTGCCGTGAACTCACCGGGGTGCCGCGCGTTGTCCAACGTTGATTCCAGATTTCGCGCTTAGTCTCTGCGCGCTGTTGACCAGGGCGACATGACAAAATGCCTGCGGGAAATTTCCCAGCTGGCGCCGCTCCACCGGACGAATATTCTTCGGCGAGCAGGCCAAGATCGTTGCGCACGTTGAGCAGTCGTTGGAATAATTCGCGAGCGCCCTCCGTTCGGCCGATCATATGCAGGCAATCGACGAGCCAGAATGAGCAGGGCAGAAATGCTCCCTCGGATCCCGGCAGGCCGTCTGCATCATTCTTTTCGGTGCGATAACGCCGAACAAATCCGTGGTGGAGAAGTTCGCGTTCCACTGCTTCGATGGTGGAACGAATGCGCCGATCGCGAGGCGGGAGAAAACCGACGAGCGGCATCATGAGGATACTCGCGTCGAGTTCATCCGAACCGTAGTATTGCGTGAAGGCCCGCTTTTTTCGGTTATACCCGCAGCGACAGACTTGCCGGTGGATTGCGTCGCGGATTTTGCGCCAACGTCTTAACTGACGCGGTTCAATTTGCTCGCAGCTTTCGCCGAGTTTTACCGCGCGATCGAATGCGACCCAGGCCATCATCTTGGAATGGGTGAACTGCTTTTCGCCGCCGCGGACCTCCCAAATACCGTCATCCGGTTGCTGCCAGGTTGACTCGAGAAATTCCATCAGCGCGACTTGCATTCGCCAGTCGGTCTCATCGGTTTCGATCCCGACGCAGTGGGCTTGATACATCGAGTCCATGACTTCGCCGTAAACATCGAGCTGGCGCTGAGTCGATGCCGCGTTACCAATGCGAACCGGCGCGGAGTTCTCGTATCCGGAGAGCCAGGGAATGGTGATTTCATCTAGGCGCCGCTCACCTCGGACTCCGTAGAGGATTTGTATCTGCCCAGGGGTTCCGGCGACCGCGCGGAGAAGCCATTCGCGCCAGGCGCGCGCTTCCTCGAGGTAACCGGCGGCCATGAGCGCGAAGAGCGTGAAGGTTGCATCGCGCAGCCAGCAATAGCGGTAATCCCAGTTACGTATTCCGCCAATTTCTTCCGGCAACGAGGTGGTTGCGGCGGCAACGATCCCGCCGGTGGGTGCAAACGTCAGACCTTTGAGGGTTACGAGTGAACGCAAGACCGCTTCATGCCACTCACCATGCTCCTCGCAACGATTCGACCAATCTTCCCAGTACCGCTGCGTCTGACGGAGGGCGTCCTCTGGTTCCACCTCACGCGGAGGCAGATCGTGGGAGGCAAACCATGTCAGGATGAAGGGCACGCGATCGCCTTTTGCGACGGTGAATTCCGCGACCGTGGTGAGATTGCGTCCATGTGAGTCAACCGGCGTCTGCAGGATCAATCCATCAGGGCCGGCGATGGCTTCGATCCCGCCATGTCGCTTTCGCACCCACGGGACCACGTTGCCGTGATCGAATCGGATGACCAGCTCCATTTGCATGCGAACGTGCCCACGCAAACCCTCGACGATGCGAATGACATCCGGGTTTTCGCCACGCGGCGGCATGAAATCGATCAGTCTTACGGCGCCACTGCTGGTCTCCAAGTCTGTCTCAAGAATGAGCGTGCCCGGACGATAACGTCGCCTGATGCCGCCTGATTTTCGCACGCGGCCGCAAGCTCCAATGCCCGTTTGATTCATTGCCGAGCAGGGCCGCAAAGCACGCGGCGGAATCGAACCGCGGAAAGCAGAGCCAATCGACCGAGCCCTCGCGACTAACGAGTGCCCCGGTTTGTGTGTCACTGAGGAAGCCGTAGTCCTCGATCTTCGGCCATGACCTTTTCAAGCGGTGCTACTTCGCCTTCTTCGCTACTGGTCCCCTTTATCGCGGACGTCAAGGGTCGAGGCGAAGCCCTACTCGTCCCGCGTCGACAAGAGGTTCTCGTTCCATCTGAATTCGGACCGGCATAAAAACTCCGGCGCAAGTAGCGGGTCACCCAAGGGCGCGCGGTTGCATCGAGAGCTCGCGAACCGCAAGGGCCAAATGATTCAGGCCGAGGGCACGAATAAATCTATGGACATGCAGCATCCATAAATACCATAATCCGAATTTAACAAGTTCTTCTGCTTTCCTCCAAAATGAAAATTCCTACCCGCTTGGCTCTACCGACCAATTCAGTTGACATCGTCGCCCCCCTTCTTGGCCTGGCTGGTCTGGCAGCCATCGTTCTCTCCTCGGTGCGCTGGTAGCGGCGCTTCCTCCGCCTGCCTGCAAAACCCCATCTGAAGGGCTGCGACGGACAATCCATGCGGACAACGGCCCGGCAGGGGGCATTCCGTTAGCCCGTGCTCCGGGTCGCTTTCCGGTGTGGCAGGTGATCGAAAACCGGTCAACGTATGCCGCCGGGCCGTCCGGAATGCTTCCTGGCTGGAATGAGCCGTCGCTAAGCAAAAATGGATAGTTGCGATTAAAAAAATGCTCCCTGTCCTCGCATTTGCTTTACCCGAGTAGTTTTTCTATAATTCGAGGAAATGCTTGTTTTGAAAACTAATATACTAATGAAACATCTCCGATCTCTTTTGTTCGCTTTGTCTTTTGTTCTGATCCTGCCCATCGCCGGGGCGGCGACGAATTGGACGCAGCTCTTCCCGACGACCTCGCCTTCCGCCCGGTCCTACGTGGCAATGGCATACGACGTGGTAAGCCAAAAGGTAGTGCTGTTTGGCGGCTTCGGCGACGCTGGCTACCTCAACGATACGTGGACCTTTGACGGGACTACCTGGACGAAAGTGGACACCGCCACCGCCCCCAGTCCGCGCACCAATATGCAGATGGCCTATGACCGAGCGACCCGCAAAGTTGTCTTGTTCGGCGGATACGATGGGCGCAATGACCTTGGGGATACCTGGATTTGGGATGGAGCGACCTCCACTTGGACGCAGGCTGCACCGCTTCATTCTCCGAAACCTGTCACCGGACCGATGGTTTTCACCGACCTCAGTGGCCGGGTCGATAAGCTTGGCGGATTCGATGGCCAATTTTACGACATCACGATGTGGCAATGGAGTGGAAGGAGATTGGCGAAAGTTGCACCCGGCGATGGTGCCCTCCGCCCGATCATCAGCAGCAGTGGGCGTTGATTACCAAGATCACCAGATCGTTCTTTACGGCGGCCTGGCTGATGTGAACCCGCTCAACACCTGGACCTACGACGGCACAACCTGGACGTTGCAATCTCCCACCACCCAACCGCTCACAGTTTACGGCGCTTCCGGGGGCTACGATCCAAATCTGAGCGCGGTGCTTGTTTTCGGCGGCGGCGACGGCGGAGTGGACCAAAACAGAACATGGACATGGACCGGATCGGATTGGCAGCAGCTAATCACTGCGCAGTCTCCCCCGGCCGCGCGAAGGCGCCGGGATGGTCTACGATGTCGCGCTTGGTCGCACCATCCTGTTTGGCGGACAAAACCGCGAAGTGCCCAAGAACGATACTTGGGAACTGTCACCTTAATGGCCTGAAGCGTGAGCGATCAGCAGGTTGTAGCGTGCGCTGTCTCAGCGCACCGGGTGCGATCACTTCAACATAGATCGCATCTTCTTTTCCGCTGAGACAGCGGACACTACAATAATCGAACTCAAACCGAGGACGCACCTGCCCTCCACGTTAGCGCAGGCGAGACGCTAACTCGCTTGCCCGGAGCTCGAGCAAGCGAGGGGTTTCGCGATAGTCAGGGCTCGCGTCATCCAAAGTGAAAATGTCGTCGAAAAGTTGTCGCACCTCGGGATCGCCGGTCGTCACTCCCACGATCGCGTAAACAGGCTTTCGCAATTCGCGCGCCATCCGCGCCACGCCGGCCGGACCTTTCCCGGCGAGCGTCTGGCGATCGAGTTTTCCTTCGCCGGTAATGACGATGTCGGCGTTTGAAATCCTTGCCCGCAGATCGATCGCTTCGGCGACCACCTCGAAGCCGGATCGGATTTTTGCGTTGCAGAAGGTGAGCAGACCGAACCCCAAACCACCCGCAGCGCCGGCGCCGGGAACCGCGCGGTGATCATAGGCAAAGGTCCGCGCCGCGACTTCCGCGAGGCGCGACAAGGCGCGCTCGAGGATTTCCATTTGTTCGGGCGTTGCTCCTTTTTGTGCGCCAAAGGTGCTCGTCGCGCCGTCCGGGCCAAGCAGAGGGTTGCTTACATCACAAGCGGCCGTGATCGAGGGAAGCGACAACTTGTTAGGCGCGAGAATTTGCGACAGGCTTAGCAGGTCAGAAACCGGGCCGGTGAGCTCGTGACCACCCGCTGCCAGAAATCGGAAACCCAGCGCCCGCGCCATGCCGAAGCCGCCATCGTTCGTGGCGCTGCCGCCGAGGCCAATGATAATCTCGGCTGCGCCGCGCTCGGCCGCGTCCCGCAGCATTTCGCCCACCCCAAAAGTGGAGGCACACATCGGATCTCGTTCGTTAGGCGCGAGCTGGCTCAGACCCGCGACAGCACTCATTTCCATGACGGCGAGACGTGGCGCGGCCAGCCAGGCATAATGGCCTTGGCTGGCGCGACCAAGCGCGTCATGAGCCGCGGCTGCAACCCACTCCCCGTCACGAGCCCGGCGGATGGCAGCGGCTGTCCCTTCTCCGCCATCGGCGAGAGCGACGATGTCTAACCGCGCCGCCGGCAGAACCGACTGCAACCCCCGCGCGATGGCCGCACCGACGTCCTCCGCGCCTAACGAGCCTTTGAATTTATCGGGCGCAATCAGGATGCGCATGGCGACAGATTCGCTCTTTCGCTCCAATTTCAAAACTGGAAGCCGCGAAATTTGCGACGCATCCCGCAGCCGCCGACAATGACGAGAGCGCGACGAGTGATCAGTTAATCAATCCGTTCCGCTGCCGCCGCTGCAGCAATTATCTCCATGTATTCGACCAAAGCCTACGCTGCCCGCTCTGGGAGCACGCCCCTCGCTCCTTTTTCCTTCGAACGGCGCGACCCTTTGCCTAACGACGTCCAGATCGAGATTCTTTTTTGCGGCGTCTGCCATTCCGACCTGCATATCGCGCGCAACGAGTGGGGAGGGCGCACCAAATATCCCTGCGTCCCAGGGCACGAGATTGTCGGCCGCGTCGTCAAGATTGGAAGGGACGTTAAGAAATTCCGGGAAGGCGATCTCGCGGCGGTTGGCTGCATGGTCGATTCCTGCGGCACTTGTCCGAGCTGTAAAGATGATCTCGAGCAGTTCTGTGAAAACGGGGTAACTTTGACCTACAACAGTGCGGACCCGCACACCGGCGGCATCACTTACGGCGGTTATTCGAAAAGCATCGTAGTCGACCAGGATTTCGTCCTGCGAATTTCGGACAAACTCGACCTCGCGGCAACCGCTCCACTCCTCTGCGCCGGGATCACAACCTACTCGCCGCTCCGTTTTCAAAAGATCGGCCCGGGTCACAAGATCGGTGTCGTCGGGCTGGGAGGACTCGGACACATGGCGGTGAAGTTTGGACACGCCTTTGGAGCGCACGTCGCGCTCTTCACCACTTCGCCGGGCAAGGCGAAGGACGCGCTCCGGCTCGGCGCCGACGAAGTCATCCTGTCAAAGGACGAGGCGCAGATGGAATCGCACGCGCGCAGCTTCGACTTCATCATCGATACCGCCTCCGCGCAGCACGACCTCAACGCATATCTTGGGCTTCTAAAACGCGATGGCACCTTGACCCTCGTCGGCATCCCGCCCCAACCAGTGGCCGTGGCGGCGTTCAACTTGATCGCGCCGCGGCGTCAGCTCGGCGGATCGTTGATCGGTGGCATCGCCGAGACCCAGGAGATGCTGGATTTCTGTGCCGAGCACGGAATTACCTCCGAGATCGAACTTATCAAGATCGACCAGATCAACCAGGCCTATGAACGAATGCTAAAGAGCGATGTGAAATATCGTTTTGTCATCGATCTGGCATCGTTAGGCTAATCGACTTCGGTCGCCCGCGACCTTCCGAAGATGAAAATTCCCTATTTCGAAATTGCAGCCTTTACGAACAGACCCTTCGGCGGCAATCCCGCGGGCGTTTGTCTTCTGGAGGAGTGGCTGCCGGACGCGCAACTGCAGGCGCTCGCTACGGAAAACAATCTGGCGGAGACGGCGTTCGTTATTCCTCGAGGAGAACACTTCGACCTGCGCTGGATGACGCCCGTTGTGGAAGTGGATCTCTGCGGTCACGCCACTCTCGCCGCGGCGCACGTCCTTTTTTGCCACCGCGCCTATGCCGCGTCGATCATTCGATTCCAAACCAAGAGCGGGGAACTGACCGTGCAACGGGATGGACAGCGATTGGTGCTCGATTTCCCTTTCTTACCGGCTGGCCCGGTCGACCGAAGTGACAAGTTAGGTCGAGGCGCTCGGGGCGTCGCCGCTCCAGATCCTGAAAGGGCGCGATTACTTCGCCATTTTCCCGTCGCAAAAGGACGTGGCCGAAATCATCCCGGACATGCAGCGAGTCGCGGCATTGGATGCGCAAGGAGTTGTTGTGACTGCGCCGGGCGACAATTGTGATTTTGTTTCGCGTTATTTCGCGCCTGCGGCCGGCATCCCGGAGGACCCGGTCACCGGTTCGACCCATTGCGCGCTGATTCCGTATTGGTCGCAACGTCTCGGGAAGAAAAAGCTCTTCGCCCGTCAAATCTCCGCGCGCGGCGGCGAACTCTTTTGCTGCGATCGAGGTGACCGCGTCTCGATTGGCGGCGAAGCAGTCACCTACGTCGAGGGAAACATTTATCTTTCGGCCTAACGATAAGTTAGCCGCAAGACGTGTGGCTCAGCCCGGAGTCGGAGTTGCTCGCCTACTTTCCGTCCGCAAACTCTTCCATCGGTGGACAAGTGCAGAAGAGGTTGCGATCGCCATAAACGCTGTCGATGCGCGCAACCGCCGGCCAGAATTTGTGGTCGCGGGTCCAATTCGCCGGATACGCGGCTTGCTCGCGGGAGTAGGGATGTTCCCATTTGTCGGCCGTGACTTGTTCGGCAGTGTGTGGCGCGTTTTTGAGCACGTTGTTTTTCGGATCTGACGCGCCGCTGCGAATCGCTTCGATCTCGGCTCGGATCGATATCATCGCGTCACAGAAGCGATCCAGTTCGTGCTTCGGTTCGCTCTCCGTCGGCTCGATCATGATCGTGCCCGGGACCGGCCAGGAAACCGTTGGCGCATGAAAGCCGTAATCCATCAGGCGCTTGGCCACGTCTTCCACTTCGATGCCTGCGCTCTTGCACGGCCGCAGATCGAGAATGCACTCGTGCGCCACGAGGCCGTGTTTGCCTTTGAAGAGAACCGGGAAATGCGAGTCGAGCCGTTTCGCGATGTAGTTGGCATTCAAGATTGCAACCTCAGTCGCTTTCGTTAGGCCAGCGGCGCCCATCATCCGGATATACATCCACGAAATCGTCAGAATGCTGGCGCTGCCGTAAGGCGCGGCGGCGACGGGACCAGAAGAGTCGAGAGTTGAAAGTTGCGCCGCCTGAGGCGGATTGAGAGAGGGAAGGCCGGGCAAGAATTTCTCGAGGTGTTTTGCGACGCCGATCGGCCCGACCCCGGGACCGCCGCCGCCGTGCGGGATGCAAAAGGTCTTGTGCAGATTGAGATGGCAGACGTCAGCCCCGATATCGCCCGGGCGACAGAGCCCGACCTGCGCGTTCATGTTCGCGCCGTCCATGTAAACCTGGCCGCCGTGTTCGTGCACCATCTGGCAAATCTCGCGGATGGTGGTCTCGAAAACGCCGTGAGTTGAAGGGTAGGTGACCATCAGTGCAGCCAGATCTTTGGCATGCGCATCGGCCTTGGCGCGCAAATCAGCGAGATCGATGTCACCGTCCTCCAGACACCGCACGGGGACGACGCGGAATCCGGCCATGACCGCGCTGGCCGGGTTGGTGCCGTGGGCGGATGTCGGAATGATGCAGACGTTGCGGTGCGTCTCGTTGCGCGAAGCGTGATAGGCGCGGATCGCGAGCAGACCGGCATATTCGCCCTGCGAGCCGGCGTTCGGTTGCAGTGAGACGGCGGCGAACCCGGTGATCTCGGCCAGCCAGCGCTCGAGCTGACTGCACATCGCGCGATAACCCGCTGTTTGGTCGTTAGGCGCAAAGGGATGGATGCGGGCAAATTCCGGCCAGGAGACCGGAAACATTTCCGCGGTCGCATTCAGCTTCATCGTGCACGAACCGAGCGGAATCATCGAATGGCAGAGCGAGAGGTCGCGGGCCTCGAGCCGGCGCATGTAACGCAGCATCTCGGTTTCGCTGTCATGGGTGTTGAAGACAGGATGGGTCAGAAAATCAGATTTCCGATTTTCGATGGTCGACTGGCGACAGGCGGCGGTCACGCCGGGGAGGACGGCGCGATTCTCGCCGAAGATGGCGAGGAGGAGTTCGACGTCGTCAGGCGTGCTCGTTTCGTCGAGGGAAATCCCGATGCTGTGTGGTCCGAGCGCGCGCAAATTGCAGTTTCGTTGCAGACCGCGCCGCCGAAATTCTTCACTGGCTCGTTTCCCAAGATCGATCCGGATGGTGTCGAAGAAATCATCATGCGCCAGTCCGTAGCCGAGCTGCTCAATGCCGTCAGCGAGGCGGCAGGTGAGATTATGGATGCGGCGGGCGATCTTGCGCAGGCCGTCCGGCCCATGGTAGACGGCGTACATCGACGCCATCACGGCGAGCAGAACCTGCGCTGTGCAAATGTTGCTCGTCGCTTTGTCGCGGCGGATGTGCTGCTCGCGCGTTTGCAGGGCAAGGCGATAGGCGGCGCGTCCGGCAGCATCGTGCGAAACGCCGACCAGTCGTCCCGGCATATGGCGTTTGTATTGATCGCGGGTCGCGAAATAAGCGGCGTGAGGCCCGCCGCAGCCTAACGGAACGCCAAAACGTTGCGTGCTGCCGACCGCGACATCGGCGCCCATTTCGCCCGGTGGTCGCAGCAGGGTGAGCGCCAGAATATCGGCCGCGACAATCGCGAGCGCGCCGGCCTCATGCGCGGATTTAATGAAGGGCTCGTAATCGATGATCGCGCCGTCGGTCGTCGGATATTGCAGGAGCGCGCCAAAGACTTTGTCAGTGAAACGAAAGGTGGCGGAGTTGCCGATGACAACCTTGATATCCAAGGGTTTCGCCCGGGTTTGCACGACCGCGATGGTTTGCGGATGGCACATTTCCGAAACGAAAAACGTGTCGCGTCCGCCGACGACCGCGTGACAAAGCGTCATCGCCTCCGCCGCGGCGGTGGCTTCATCGAGGAGCGACGCGTTTGCGATATCGAGGGCCGTCAGATCGGTCACCATTGTTTGGAAATTGAGCAGCGCCTCGAGGCGACCTTGCGCGATTTCCGCCTGATAGGGCGTATAGGCCGTGTACCAACCGGGATTTTCGAGGATGTTGCGCTGGATCACCGGCGGCACGACGCAATCGGAGTAACCGGCCCCGATGAAGTTGCGCACGACTTTGTTTTGCTGCGCGAGAGCGCGGAGTTCGGCGAGTGCCTCCCCCTCCGATTTGCCGGCGGGCAGATCAAGCGGCTGTGCGGCGCGGATGTCTTTCGGGACGGTCGCGTCGATGAACGCGTCAAGATCTTCGAAGCCCACCGCGTGAAGCATCGCGCCGATTTCCTCGTCGTTGGGGCCGATGTGCCGGGCGACGAACGGGCTCAGTGGGACGGCGGCGGGGCGCGCAGTGCGGGCCGATTCCGGGGCCTGCGGAGAAGCCATTTCATCCAGCGTCTGAGTGTCAACCGAATCCATTGCGAATCCTACGGGGGAACGCCCGCGATTCAAGGCGAGGCACGACGACTAGTGCGATGTAACCGTGAATTCGGCCATAGCCCGGCTTACTTCCGGAGAGCGCACTGCCTGCCCGCCTGGCGGGCGACTCGCGTGCCGGTTGCGGCGACCCGCCGCAACGGACTCTGACTGGACAGGGTGTCACCGAGCACCCTTGGGAAAAGTTTACACTGACAAGTCACCGGCGGCAGCGCGGGAGGCGTTCCCGAGCGAGGACGTTGCTGCTTTGACGGGCCGCGCCCAACTTTCAGACGCAGCAATCCCGATCATGAGCAATCCGAGCGGCGCTATATGCATTAATAAGCGGCTAATCGAAAGATCCATATGGGCCACATAATCGGGCCACGCGCTAAAGACATAGCTGAACAAGTAAATGCCAATTGGGGTTATGATCGCAGTCAGAAGGACAGCCGTTGTAAGATTGCGATATTTACAAACAAAGAGAACGGCAGCGACAACGGTCAGGAGCCAAAACACACTCCAAAGTTGGGTGTTGGCCAACTCAGAGACGAATCGCGCGCTGATCGGGCCAAAACGATGAATATTTGCTCTTAAGGTGGAGAGATTGATCGAAACAAAGTCGCGTGACGCTACCGCGTGCATGTATGCAAGGTAGGTGTGCCATGCAAGAAGGATGAATCCACCAGGAACTAAGGCGAGGAAATGTGCGCGCGATCTTTTTTGACAAAGAATAACGAACGCACCGCAGAATGCGGCAATCACGAATAAGACAGCGCCTTCGGCCTTAATCCAAGGCAGGAATGCAAGACAAGCCCCGTAAACTCCAAACCACCGAGGATCGTCACGACCACAAGCCACTAGTAAACTCCCAATAGTTGCGAGATAGAAGGCGCTCAGCGGGAAATCCGCGTACCCGACCAACGCGCTCCCACTGGCGACCGACATTTGCGGCACAAAGAAGAGCAGAACGGCGGCGACCAAGCCTGAAGTTCTTCTACCGGTTAGTTGCGTACCTATCGCGATCAGAAGCGCGGCGCCGGAAGCGTAAAAAAGCGCAAATATAGTCTTCGCCCAAAACTGGTTCGTATCGCCGAGCCAGAAATATAACCACAGCACCGTGTTTGAAATACCAAGCGGATATGCCGGATGAGAGAAGGCACGCCCACTGTCTTGGAAATAACTCGGCGGAAGCGCACCATTATTTGCATACGCGTAGCGGGCCTTGATTTCCCAATTCAGAATTCCGTCAGTTCCAAGCGTATGGACATAGGACAGATAAAATATTGCCACGATCTCGACTATCAGGACCGCGCCGAGGACGACGTCGATCGTTCGAAGTTGGCAAGAGTTAGGAAGGACGGGACCCCAACCAGGCGAGATTTTCCAGCCTAAGAAAAACAAAAGGAGACAACAAATTGCGACCACTCCTGGTAGCAACGGGCCGGTGATCAAAAGGCCAAAGATCCAGATGAGGAGCGAAACAATTCCAGTGCCTAGGATCCAGGAGAAACCGAATTCGGGGTTGCTTCGATCGTTCGGAATTCCAATTAAGCGAAGCGCGCCGAATCCAGCGCAAAAGATCACGGAAGCGGCCCCAAGAACGGCAACAAAGTTCATCGTTGCGCCACGTTTGCGGCGGGAAACACTTGGAGCGTGTCGCCAAAACGCTCGCCACGCGTCCACGACTCAGGCGGGGTCACACGGCAAAAAACGAATTCGCCGACCAATCGAAAATCCGTTTCGGCGGCTGCGGTCTGCCAGCCTGGCTGTGTCACATCTACGGTTCGGACCGGATGGGGCCACGCCAAATAGGCGATTAACATTCCGACGAAAATGCTTTGGCGGTCATCGTTATTCACAAAGATGACAACTTTCTTTGAGGTAGGAATCGAACCGAACAAGGCGACCAGCCTCTCGGATGCATTGATTTGTCCGCTATCAAAATGCAAGAAGGTGTCGGTGGAGTGGAACGGCCCAATAAAGTAAATGGAATTCTTTGCCGTCGCCCGTAAGAGCTGCGGCGCACTCACCGAAACAAATAGCCCGATCATCCCGAGCCAAAGCAAACGAATCGCAGTAGCGTAAGGGTCAGACAAAAATTTTCCGGTTCGTTCCGGTCTTTGCACGGGGCCCTTCGAGCAAGAAATCAGCCATCGCACAGTATGGATTGGTGAATCGGAATCCTTGCGCCGCGAGGACGGCGCTCAGCCGCCCGCAGTCTCACGGCTAACTAACCGACCGCGCAAATCGGACGTCTTTGTTGCTTCCGCCAGATCTGCTGGCACGACACCGGCTCCTAGTCTTTCCCGATGAAGGTCTCCGTCGTCATTCCGTGTTACAATGAGCGCGCCACGATCGCCCAGTTGATTGCGGCGGTTCGGGCCGCGCCCGTTGCCGACCTCGAAATCATTGTGGTTGATGACGGTTCTGAGGACGGAAGCCGCGCTTTGCTCGAGGCGGAACTGAGCGGCCAGGTCGATCAACTCATTCTGCACGAAAGCAACCGCGGCAAAGGAGCGGCGCTGCGTTCTGGTTTTGCCGCTGCGACGGGAGAAATCATCCTCGTGCAGGATGCAGATCTCGAGTACAGCCCGGCGGATTATCCATCCTTACTGAATCCTATTGTTCAGGGGAAAGCGGATGTCGTGTTTGGTTCGCGCTTTATGGGTGGGCAAGCACATCGCGTCGTCTATTTCTGGCACATGGTAGGCAACAAATTGCTCACCCTCTTCTCGAACATGTGCACGAACATAAACCTGACCGACATCGAGACCTGTTACAAAGCCTTCCGCGCTTCCGTAATCAAGAATCTCCACCTTCGCGAAGATCGCTTTGGCTTCGAGCCGGAGATTACAGCCCGGGTCGCCCAGGCGGGTTGCCGGATTTACGAAGTAGGCATTTCGTACCGACGGTCGCACCTACGCTGAAGGAAAGAAGATTACTTGGCGCGATGGAATTCGTGCTCTCTACGCCATCCTCGCATACAATTTTTTTCTTACGGGCCCGGCGCACCCAGCCAAAGAGCAATCGCCCGCCAGGGACGTGATCCCAGCCGTTCCAGCATCTGCTGCGGCTTCACGCTAATGCTTGAAGGTTAACGGCGAAACACGGACACCCATGTCCCTCGCACCGGCGAAAGATAGGCGGAAATAGACTCAGCTTTCAGGTGCCAGGCGACGAACTGGCTTAATTACCACCTGCAACGAGAAATCAGGGCGCCGAGGAGATCTCGACCCCATTCTCTTGCAAGTGCGCGAGCAACTGATCGAGGTGGGCGCGGTCGCGCGTCTCGACAGTGCAGACAACATTCACGGCCGAGACGTCGGAGCTAGCAAAAGCCCGGTCGTGCACGACCTGCTTGATGCTCGCGCCGACGGTGGCGATCTGTGCGGTGAGATCGGCCAGGCCGCCCGGGCGATCGCTGATCACGGCTGTGAAACGGGAAAGCCGCCCGTCTGCGACGAGGCCGCGCTCAATCACACGGCTCAGGACATTGGGATCGATATTGCCTCCGCAAAGCAAGAGGACAACCCGTTTCCCGGCAAGCTCGGGCAATTGTCCGGAAAGACAGGCCGCGAGGGTCGTAGCGGCGGCACCTTCCACCACGCCCTTGTCCAGTTCGACGATTCGCAAGATCGCGAGGGCAATCTGTTCCTCGTTAACGAGGACCAACTTGTCGGTGTGCTCGCGGGCAATCGCAAAGGCGTTGCTCCCGACCTGGGCAATCGCGAGACCGTCGGCCAGCGTCGGACTTGTCTCGATGCGGACCGGCTGGCCGGCGCGCAGGGCCGCCGAAAAACTGGCAACGTGATCCGCTTCGACCGCGATGACCCTGGCTTGCGGTCGCAAGGTTTTGACCGCGAGCGAGACACCCGCGAGCAATCCGCCGCCGCCCACCGGGACGATGACAGCATCGAGATCTGGAACCTGCGCGACGACCTCGAGCCCGGCCGTGCCCTGGCCGGCAATGATGGCGGGGTCGTCGTAACCATCGATGTAGGCCAGTCCGTTTTCCTGCGCGATTTCGTGAGCGCGCGCTTTCGCTTCGGCGAAATCTTTCCCGTGAAGGAGAACAGTGGCGCCGAGTTTCTGGCAATTGGTGAACTTGATGAGCGGCGCAAATTTCGGCATGACCACGGTGGCGGGTATGCCTAACAATCGGCCCTGGTAGGCCAGCGCCTGGGCGTGATTGCCGGCCGAAGCCGCGATTACGCCTTTCTTCTGCTGCTCCGGTGAGAGCTGGGAGAGCGCATTGCGCGCGCCGCGTTCCTTAAAGCTGCCGGTGCGCTGGAGATAATCGAGTTTGCAATAAATCTCCATCCCCGTGAGCTCGCTCAACGGGATTGATTTCGTGCAGGGCGATTCGTAGACCGCGCCTTTGATGCGGCCGGCGGCTTCCTCGATGTCGTGAAAGGTGATCAAAAGGTGAGGCGCAAGAGTTGGTGGAGCCTAGCTCCATTCCGCGCCCGCCTTCAACCCTCAAGCTTTCCCATCGAGCAGCTCGCGCACTTTGCTCGCGAGGTCGTCAGCGCTGAAAGGTTTCGCAAGGAAACACATTTCCGGATCGCGCCGGTCGCCGGGGTGCATCGATTCTTCAAGGTAGCCCGAGATGAAGATCACTTTGGTTTCCGGGCTCGCCTCGCTGAGCCAATTGACGAACTGGCGGCCGCTGATTTCCGGCATGACCATGTCGGTCAGAAGCAGATCGATTTTCGGCGCACCATTGCGCTTGGCGATGATGCGCTTCGCGTCTTCGCCGTGCGCTGCCTCCAGGACCTCGTAACCAAGATTGCGCAGGACGCGAACCGAGATATGACGCACGCTCACTTCATCTTCGAGCACGAGAATGGTCTCGGTCCCTGTGAGCGGTTTCTTATGTCCGGGCTTTTTGTAGGGCAGAGGCGGAGGCGCCGCGACGCGGGGGAGGTAGATGCGGAAGGTGCTGCCTTTCCCGAGCTCGCTTTCGGCGCAAATGTGACCACCGCTTTGCCGAACAATGCCGTAACTGGTGGCGAGGCCGAGGCCGCTACTGTGCCCGTCCTCTTTAGTGGTGAAGAAAGGCTCGAAGAGTCGCGCCTTCACTGCTTCGCTCATTCCGCAGCCATTGTCAGCGAGCGAGATCGTCACATACTCTCCAACCGGGAGATCGGCCCCGTTGGGCAGGCGTTTTGGTAGGGGCCCTACTTCCAGGGCCGAAGTCTCAATCGTTAGGCGACCGCCTTTACGCATGGCATCACGGGCGTTGACCGCGAGGTTCAGAATGATTTGCCCGAACTGGCCGGCATCAACCTTGATGTAGGCGCCCTTTTTCAAATGATGCAGGTGACAAACGACCGAGATGTTATCGCTGAGGAGCCGAAGGAGCGACCGCTCGAGATTGCTGATGAGGCTGTTGACCTCGAGCACCGTGGGCTCGAGTGCCTGGCGGCGGCTGAAGGCGAGGAGTTGGTGGGTGAGAGAAGAGGCACGGCCGGCGGCGTCGCGGATTTCTTTGATTTGGTCCGCGATCTGACCTTTCACCGCTTTCTCCGTCAGAAGCAGGTCGCTATAGCCGAGAATGGTAGTGAGAAAATTGTTAAAATCGTGCGCGACGCCGCCCGCCAGTTGTCCGAACGCTTCCATTCGTTGCGAACGGCAGGCTTGCGCTTGCAACTGGCGACGAGTGGTCACGTCCATTAATGTTCCCACCAGGCGGACGGCTCGGCCGCGGGTGTCACGAAGGATCAGGCCGCGCTCGAGGATGTTGGCGTAAGCGCCGTCGGCGCGTTGAAACCGGTATTCACCTTTCCAGGTTTCATCGTTCTTGGTGAAGGCGACGCGCAAGCTGTCCTGGATGCGGGCCAGATCCTCGGGATGAATATGGTTGAACCAAAAACCGATCTTTTGGCTGGCGGCGCAACGAGCGTGCCCGAGCAAACTCTTGAGGCCGCGGGGCCAGAGGAGAGCGCCGGTGCTTACATTCCAATCCCGAACCGCATCATTCGTCGCGCGTGTAACGATCTCAAAATAGTCCGCACCCGTTGCCGGATGAGTTTCAGGGTGTGGGCCGTTTTGCCTCTGAACGCCGCAATCATCGTCTATATTTCTTTTGAGCTGTTGCCTAGCTGTATTCGGGGTTTTTGGTGCCATGCGGTCACACGGCCGCGGCCGCACGACAGAAATAGCTAGATCTATGCCCATCCCAGCGAGCGGGCGCGGAATTGCCTTGCCTTTCGGTCACATCGAAAATATGGCTGCGCTCGGTTTTGTGAAGAAACGGCCAATGAAAGAGAACTGGTGAATTTCAGGGTCCAAGAGTTGGCGGAAATGTGCGGCGGGACGGTCTCGGGCAATGCCGACGCGATAATTTCCGGCGCGGCTTCCGTGGTCGAGGCGACTCGGGGCGAAATTACTTTCTATGGCAATCCACGTTACCTCGCCGCCTTTCGCCGGACACGCGCCTCGGCGGCTTTTGTTCCGGACGATTTCGAGGAACAAATCGTGGACGCGCAGATTCGGGTGGCGGATCCAGGCAAAGCGTTTGAGCAAGCAGTCTTCAAATTTGCGCCCGAGCCCATCACCTTCCCGCCGGGGATACATCCAACCGCGGTCCTCGCTCCCGGGACGTCGTTAGGCGAAGCGGTTTCGATCGGCGCCCATGTTGTCGTGGAAGCGGGCGCGCGCATTGGTGATCGCACCCATGTGGGCGCAAACAGCTATGTTGGCCACGAGACAACGATCGGCGCAGGGTGTCTCATTTATCCGAACGTCACGATTCGTGAGCGGATCAAGATTGGCGATCGCGTCATTATTCACAGCGGCACCGTGGTCGGCTCGGACGGTTTTGGATTCGAAATGACCGCGAGTGGGCACAAGAAGGTGCCGCAGATTGGCATCGTGCAAATCGACGACGACGTCGAGATTGGCGCCAATACCACAATCGACCGCGCGCGTTTTGGCCGCACCTGGATTCAGGAGGGCGTCAAGATTGATAACCTTGTGCAAATCGCGCACAACGTGGTCATCGGCAAACATTCCATTATCGTCGCACAGGTCGGCATTGCCGGGAGCGTGCGAATAGGCTCGGGCGTTGTCATCGGAGGCCAGGCGGGAATCATCGGTCACATCGAGATTGACGACGGCACGATGATCGGCGCGCAAAGCGGCATTGGGAAGAGTTTGCATGGCGGCACCTGGTGGGCGTCACCAGCGGTTCCCCTCAAGGAAGCAAAGGAGCAGATTGCCCTGGTGCGACGGCTCGGGAAATTGTTCGAGCGCGTCAAGGCGCTCGAGGAAAAAGTCAGGGGAAAGCCCTAACGATCTGTCGAGAGCGCCCTAACGACTTGTCATCCTGAGCTGCGAAGACAGCGAAGGACCTCACATTCGCGGTTCGCACTTTCCGGCGAGAGAGCGCAATCATTGCAACTGCGAGGTCCCTCTCCGCGCTTCGCCGGATCGGGATGACAAATGATAGCGACAAGTCAGTTCGTTAGGGCCAGAAAATTCGCCCCTATGGCACGAGGAAAATCTTGCCAGTGTAGGGATCTTTTACTTTCTGCCCCGGGCTGTAACCGGTCACATCCACGTAACCGCCGTTCTTATCAAACGGGCTGAAAACGTAACCCGGCTTTCCGGGAACGGGCTTGCCATAAGGGATGTCCGTGTTCTGGGACGAAGCCGTGTGCGCAACGGAGGAGTCAGTAGATTGAGTGCGGGACACCTTTTCACTTTGCGCAGCGCGCGGAGTCGCAGTTGGGCCGGGTTCTCCTTCTGCGGGAGGGCTGGGTTCCTCAGTAACAATCCGACTTTGAGTCTGCGTCGGTGGCGGTGGTTGGACGGGATAGGATGCCGAAGGTGGGTTGGCGGCCGTGTTGGAATAGACTTGGGCTTCGGTCGTCGTCGTCGTTGTTTGCGGTTCCTCATCGATTTTGCGCCGGACATAGGCGGCTGGCGCATCAATCACGTGGAAGGTTGCCACGGCCGCATTGTGGGCAGTTTCGCAGGAAGGAAACAGGGGGGTAAGAAGGAGGACCAGGATTGTCCGTTTCATGCGTTTAGACATAGTTATTTCGGTCGGTAGGACGTTCCTGATCGGATTAAAATTCAGTTCGGGATGATGAAACGCGTCACATTTCCGGTCGCGATTTGCTGCGGCCAAACGGGCGCGGTGCGCTTGCTCACCATTAAGCTAGCCTCCCATGTCTCGCGCGCCAGTTGCGACGAAAGGTTTTAATGCTGCTGACTGACCCAATGCGTCGCGTAACGGACCACTTCGCGTGCACTCGGCACGGCGAGCTTCTCCTTGATGTTGGCCCGATGAGCTTCGACGGTCTTTTTGCTTAAGTGCAACGTGCGCGCGATCTCATGCATGTCGCGACCTTCGCCGATCAATTGGAAAACCTCCAGTTCCCGATCCGTCAGGCGCTCGACCGCATTACGCGTTTCGCCCCCGCCCTGGATGTGGTCGAATAGCATCCGCTTCGTCATCGTCGGGCTGATGTAGACATCGCCGTTCATGACTTCGCGAACGGCACTGAGAATGGAATCGAGCGCTTCGCGCTTCATCACGTAACCGCGCGCACCGGCGCGCAAGGCGCGCTCCGCATAGAGTGCTTCGTCGTGCATTGAAACGATAAGCACCGGCACATCAGGGCGCTCGGCTCGAATCATCTTGGTCAGTTCGATGCCATTGGTGCCCCCGGCCAAGCCAATATCGAGGACGATGAGATCCAACCGCAGGGAGCGGATCGCGTCGAGCGTTCCGTTGCTGTCCGCTGCTTCTGCCGCGACTTCAAGATCCGGCTGCGAACCAAGCAAGTCCGCCATTCCCTTTCTGAACAGCGGATGGTCATCGACCAGCAAAATGGCTCTCTTTTGTTTTGCCGGAGCTTTCCTCTTGGCTGCTTTTTTTGTTACGGGCATTTCTGGCGGTTCCGGGAAGTCGATCCCTGGTCCACAGTATACTCTACTTAATTAGAAGCTCGAATGGCCCGCTCACGGTGGTTCCTTCGCTTGATTGCGGTGTCGTCGTTAAATTGGGCGCGCGCCATACGAGACTCTGGTAGACACTGCATCCGGCTCGGTCATTTCTTTAGATCCCCGTTCGGTCTTTGACCTATTGTCGAACGGCCAAGGACTTGTTCCACTGGTGACGTGGAAAAGCGGCTGACTCCCCAGGAAAAATTGGAGATCTTACAGGCGATCGACAATCATCGGCGCTGGTATTCTCTCGATGACAAGCGGGCATGTGTGATCTGCGAACGGATCATCAGCGGAAGGCAGATTGAAGTGAGGAGCGCACGCCGGCAGCTATACTCTGCATTGCCCGACCGAACACTGCCCTTCCAATTTTACTCACTGGTTTCTTTTGCAGACGGCCGACAAGCCAGTTGCCGCGCCGGCACCGGCAGCGGAGCGAAGGGAATTTAGTTTCTTTTCCCAAACGAATGAACCGTGACCGACCCGGCCTTGGAGGACGAGATAATTTCTGTATTCATCTGGGTCTTTTACCTAGCTCAACGGGCGCTTGCCGACGGATTGCCAACGGAAAGAAATTACTGTTGAAGAGAGGCTTATGGGTAAGGACCTGTCCGCAGGGGACCGGCTGAAAATACTGCAGACGACTGACAATTATCGGCCGTGGTATTCGCTCGATGATCAACGTGTCTGCGCGGTCTGCATGCGAACCATCGACGGACGACGAATCGAAATTAAGGGAGAACGAGGCAATTACACGCTGCACTGCCCGACGCCGGGTTGCCTCTCCAATTTTCGCCACTGGTTTCTGTATCATGAAACCGATTTTTCGGGCCTCTCTGGAATCCACGCCTAACGAGTTCTACCTTCGTTTCCGGCGAGGCTGACCCTGGAGAGACGGGCTCTGTCCCGTCCTCGAATGGAAGAAAACCTGGAGCGGCTTCAAAAAACTCGTAGCCGGCACATTGTGGTTGTCCAACAGCCGCGACACCGGCGCGGTGGTAGGGCGAGACTCCGTCGAGCAGGAAGTGAGCGGTGTTTGGTCAAATCGACCCTTCCTCCGGCTCGACGGAGTCTCGCCCCACCGGCCAAGAAACCGACTACGTTATTTCCTAACCTGCGCTAGTCCTCGAATGAAACACGGACGGGACAGAGCCCGTCCCTCCAGGCGCCCACTACAGTTTCAACTGCTGGGCACGGTGCAGGTCACTTTGGTGCCGTGGCCATCGGCCGATTCCACCGCGAGATTCCCGCCGACGGCATGAGCGCGGTAATTCATGATGTTAAGGCCCATTCCTTTGCCATGGCGCCGCGCTGAGAATCCACGCCCGTCATCGACAACGGTGAGGACGAGTTTGGCTCGGCGCTTTTCCAGCGTGATCAGAATTTTCTTTGCCTTCCCGTTCTTGATCGCATTGGTCACGGCTTCCTGCACGATCCGATAAAGATTGAGCGCGACCGCTTCGTTGGAAACACGCACCGGTTTGAGACACTTAAACTTGCATTTGATCCCATCGTGATTGGTGCGAAAAGCGAGTTCGCGCAGCGCAGTCGTCAGGCCGGATGCGCTTAATTCGACCGGGTGCAAACCGCGGGCGAGGTCGCGTGCCAAACCGACATTCGCGTTAACGATTTTTGCCGCTTCCGAGAGCACCTTCGCCTGTGCAGAATGGCCTTTTCCAATTTTGTTGGCGCTCGTCTGGAGAAAAAAAGCGGCGGCCGCCAGCTCCTGGCAAAGGCTGTCATGCAGGTCCTGTCCCATCCGCCTTTTCTCACGCTCGCTGATGAGAAGGATTTCCTGCTCCAGCTCGAAACGCTGTTTCATTTCCCTGGCCAATTCGCGATTGATCGTCGTCAACTCGGCTGTTCGCTCCTTGACTCGCTCTTCCAGTTCGGCTCGCGATTCTTTCAACTCCTCTTCCGCGGCCCGTTGCTCGGTGGCGTCGCGTGCCACTTTGGCGAACCCGCGCAAATTTCCGTTTTCATCATCCAGCCGGCGCATCACGCCATCGACCCAGATGCGCTTGCCGTCTTTGCGGAGGTGCCAGCGCCGATCACTCGCGGAGCCCTTGCGCAAGGCGGTCTGCGATTTCCTTTTCCTCGATTTTATTCTCCCTGTCTTCCGGCGTGAAAATGAGCCGACCGGTCCGTCCGAGAGCTTCTTCCGCGGTCCAGCCGAAGTTGCGTTCTGCTCCCGCACTCCAATAGATGATGCGATTGTCCGGATTGAGCATAAAGATGGCGTAATCTCGCGCCCCATCGACGAGGAGGCGAAATCGTTCGTCGCTTAAGCGCAACTCCTCGGCGTGCGCTTTATCTGCGGTAACGTCCTGCGCCACGCCCGCGACTCGATAGACGGCGCCTTCGTCGTTGCGAATCGGAAAGCCGGTGTCACGGATCCAGCGCGTCGCGCGGTCGCTTGGCCGGATGATGCGGTAGTCCGTTGACACAATTTCGCCCGCGAGCAGAGACGGCAACCGGGCGAGGCCCAACTCGCGATCATCCGGATGCAGGAAGTCTTCCCAGCGAGTTCGGTTGCGCATAAGGCTCTCACGCGGTCCGCCAAAGACCTGATCAAATGCCGGGCTGAGATATTCGAGTTGCCGCGACTTTGCATTGAGAATCCACAGGACATCCGCGGAATTTTCAGCAAATTGGCGGAAGCGTTCCTCGCTTTCGCGCAGTTCGTCTTCGGCGAATTTCCGGCGCGTGATATCGATAAAGGTGGCGACGACTCCGGTGATCCGATCCTCCTCGGCGCGATAGGGCGCCAACCGAGTCAACCACCAGGAGCCATTCTGCGCCTGAATCTCGCGCTCGATCGTGACCAGCTCATTCAGAACTTTAAGGACATCAGGGATCAGCTCTGGATAGGCGAGCTTGTGGGTGATGTCGGAGAGCGGGCGGCCAATGTCCGCCGGCAGAAGATTAAAAACCCTCTGCGCACTGGGAGTGAAACGCTTCACCCGCAATCGACGGTCGAGAAAAATTGTCCCGATGTCGGTCGAAGCCATCAGGCTGTTCAAATCGGAATTGATCAGGCTGAGTTCCTCGATGTTGCTCTTCAGTTCGTGATTGACGGTTGAGAGCTCCTCGTTCACGGACTGCAATTCTTCTTTGCTCGTCTCGAGTTCCTCGGCGGCGGAACGCATCTCCTCGTTCATTGCCTGGAGCTCTTCGTTCGAAGCTTTCAGCTCTTCATTCGAAGCTTCATATTGCTCGATCGTGGCGTTGAGTTGCTCTTTTAGAAACTGCACTTCTTCGTCCAGCTCGCGATTGACGGCCTCCTGCCGCGAATCGACTGGCGGAGCAGCGACGCCCTCGGCTTTCTGCTCGAAAACAACCAGGAAAAAGACGTGGCCGCGCTCGCTCTGGCGCAAGGGGCGAACATGCAGGGTGATGGCTTCAGTAGCTCCATCGATTTCCGGCGAGAGATGCGGAGTGGAAACTTCCTCACCCGTTTGTGAAGCTCGGAAAAGCGCGGTCCGCAGCTCGATGCGCAGAGCAGGATGAATAACCTTGAGCAAGTTCGCTGACGGCTCGCCGGCGGTAAAGCTCAGATAACGCCCGGCATTCTCGGAAAGATGGACGATGTCGTGCGCTTCGTTGACGACAACAGAAGGTGGCCCATACTGCTCGAGCAGCTTGAGATGTAACTCGCCGAAAAGCAGCGTGCGGCGTTCCTGGGCCGCGAAAGCTGTTTTCGATATGGCGGGCGCGATTCCTTCCACCTCCTTTCGAGTCAGCGGCGGCAGTGCAGCCCTGCCGACGGGCGCCGTGGGCTGCGGACCTGGTAGAGGCGCAACGGCAGGCAGCATCGGCAATTTCCACACCGGCACGCGGGACGGAGAGGCGCACAAAAAGACGATTCTTGGAGTCAAGTGGAGTGAACAGGTTGCTGCCCGGGTCGGCCGTCTCCGAACCACCGATGAAAAGCAAACCGGAAGGCCGCAATGAGAAATGAAAAATGTCGAAGGCCTGCGTTTGAGCCTTGTTCTTGAGATAAATCAGGAGGTTGCGGCAAGAGACCAGATCGAGGCGTGAGAAGGGCGGGTCGCTCAGCACGTTATGCGCGACAAAGAGCACCTTTTCGCGCAGATCCTTCCTTATGCGGTACTGCCCGTGGTCTTTCGAAAAAAAACGGTAGAGGCGTTCCTGCGACACGTCCGCTTCGATCGTGGAAGGATACAATCCTTCGCGTGCTTCGCGCACCGCCAGTTTATCGATATCGGTTGCGAAAATTTGAATCGCGGGAGGCGCATCCAAACGTTCCGCGTGCTCGGTGAGCAGGATGGCGATCGAATAGGCTTCTTCCCCGGTCGCGCAGCCGGCCACCCAGACGCGAATCTGGTCGTCCTTTTTTTTGCCGGCAAAAAGCTGTGGAATGTTCGCCGCCAAGGCCGCGAAAGATTCCTGATCGCGAAAGAAGTGCGTTACGCCGATGAGCAAATCCTGAAGAAGCGCGCGCGATTCGGCCGGATGCTTTTGCAGAAAATCCAGGTATTCCGGGAGGCGATTGATCGAGTTCACGTGCAGGCGCCGCGTGATCCGCCGCAGGATTGTCGCGCGCTTGTAATACTCGAAATCGTGCCCGGTCTGGTCGCGGAGATGCGCCAGCACTTGCTGAAGAGCGGATTCGTCCTCTGTCGTCCATATTTCCTCCGCACCTGTCTCGCCGCCTCGCGCGCTCATTGTCTTGGGGTCCAGCTCGCCGGCCTCGGCGATTTCCGGCGGTAATTGCAGCCGGCTTCCGTTCTGCGCGAACTCGAGCAACTTTGCCGGCATTTTTGCAACCGGTAACACCCAGTCCACCATGCCGGTGCTGATCGCGGTCAGCGGCATGCTGTCGTACTCCGCTTCCTGTGGATCTTGCGCCACCGTCACACCGCCCTGCGCGCGGACATGTTTCAACCCGATCACGCCGTCCGAGTCGCTCCCGGTCAGGATTACGGAAACCGCCCGGTGCCCGTACGATTGGGCGAGGGTGCGGAAAAATAGATCGATCGTCACCCGCCGCCCGGCCCGTTGCTGGCCTTCGATCAAACACAGGGAGCCGTTTTCGAACAAAAGCTGTTTGTTAGGCGGAATCACATAAACGTGATTCGACAGCACCTTCACCCCTTCGTGCACCTGAATCACCGGCATCGATGTCTTCAGTTGGAGGATGCTTGCCAGGTTGCTTTCGAAGTCCGGCGCAAGATGCATGACGACGACAAACGCCAGCCCGCTGTCTGAAGGCATCCCAGTGAAAAACTGCTGCAATACCGCCACGCCGCCCGCCGATGCCCCTAGCCCAACAACCGCGATCGGGTCGTTAGGATCACGCTGTTGTCGCGTAAGGTCGCCGGAGCCGTCGACTTTTGTTTCGGTCGGTCCTGAATCAGTCAAATTATCCGGTGAGTCGGACATGGCCTTAAATGACGCCTGGAACGATAACCCCGGAGCGCGTCTCTTCCCACTAACAAAACGCAGGCGACAGCGCTCGCGCCAAAGTATCACCATCTCGCAACTCGTGAGCGGGGAAGGACATCGCCCGCCTAGGAATTCTTCTCATTCGAAAACCGGTTGCGAGCCCGATTGTCTGACCTCTCAACCACGCGCTTGTTTCTTTTTGGGCAAATTTCAGGTCGGCGCCTTCTGTCCTTCGAGGTTTTGGAGGAAGGCGCCGAGCCTCTTTATTTCTCAGGATATTGTCTCAAGCCGAACGCGGGTTTTCGCATTTTCTTACGCTTCCAGCTAGGGTGTGCCGTCTAAGGACTTGATGAACGACGATTTTCCGCAGGAGCGCAGCGCCTTCATCTTTTCCGATCCCGCCGGGAAACGATGGCCACGCCTCCGCCTCACGCTGCTTTTTTCCGGGATCGCGGCCTTCCTCGCCGCCGTCTTTTTTGTCCAAACGCTTTTTGTCATACCGCAGCTCCGGCTGCCTTTCGCTTTGCGACAGTTGCGGGGCCAGTTGAAGTCGTTGCAGAAAAAGAACCCGGCGGGAGCGCTTCCGCCTAACGTTCCCCTCTGGCAAAAGTTCATCGCCATGCGCGCCGCGGCCCGCAAGGCGCCGTCGCCCTCCGTGGCTACGCCAGCGCCGACTCCTGCGCGAAAATCTGCCGGCGGGGAAGTGCGAATGGGTTTCTACATAAACGGCGATCCCTATAGCTACCAATCGCTCGAGCAACATGCCGGGCAGCTCACCCATGTTTGCCCGGAATGGTTCGCGCTCGTCGACGGCCTCGGCCAATTGCGGATCGACGCCGATGTGCGCCTGCCCAAGCTCGCTGCCACCAAGGGTTTTGCGCTCATGCCCCTTCTCACCAATCTCCTCGGCGACACCTGGCAGCCCGAAGCCGTCGAAAACCTCGCTCATGGCCCGGTTGATCGACAGGATCGTTTCATTCAGAAACTGCTCGCTCATCTCCAGAACGCGAAGGCCGCCGGCGTGGTCGTGGATTGGGAGCAGATCGATCCCGCTTATCGCGACGACATCACCAGGTTGCTCAAGAAAATGGCGGACGCACTCCACGGCGCCGGCCGGGAACTTTGGCTTTGTGTCCAACCCGGGCAGGATCTGGACTACATCGATTTCGATAACGTTTCCGAAGTGGTCGACCGTTTTGTCGCCCTTCTCTTTGACGAGACCTCCGACACTGAGTCTCCCGGCCCTCTTGCCTCGCGTCAGTGGTTCGAATCCTGGCTGCACGCGCTCCTGCAAGACGCCGACACCAGGCAATGGATCTTCGCGCTGGGCAGTTACGGCTACGATTGGACGAACGGCGAGCACCGCGCGGAGACGATCAGTTTTCCCGAGGCGATGAGCCGCGCGAACTACGCGGGCGTGGAATCAGGCACAGTCGCGCCTCCTGATCACAGCTCCGATTTTTATTACGAAGATGGAGACAAGGAGCACTCCGTTTGGTTCCTCGATGTCGTCAGTTTTTTGAATGAACTGCACGTCCTGCGCGATCAGCGGGCGGGCGGATTTGCGATTTACCGCCTTGGATCGGAAGACGCTGCGATTTGGGACGCGATCAATCTTCCGCGGCATTTGTCACTTTCCGGAAGGGTGAAACCGCTCCTCGAAACCCTCCACGGAAACGAAACCATCACCGATGTCGGAGAAGGTGAAATCGTTGAGGTCGATGAGGCGCGCACGGATGGCGCGCGCAAAGTTGCGCAGGAACCCGATGGTTATCTGAGCGCGACTTATCTTCGCTTTCCCAAGTTCCCGACGCTCTATCACCAGGGCGCGGGGGGCGAACACGAGGTCGCACTTACTTTCGACGACGGGCCCGATCCGAAATGGACCCCGCAGGTCCTCGACATTCTGAAGGCGCGCGGAGTGAAAGCCGCTTTTTTCCTCGTCGGCGTCAACGCGGAGAAATATCCGGATCTCGTTAGGCGAATCGTCGCGGAAGGGCACGAGATCGGCAACCACACTTATTATCATCCCAATCTCGCGATCTGCTGGCCGGAACATATTCGGCTCGAGTTAAACGCTACCCAGCTCCTCCTCGAGACCATCACCGGCCGCTCCACCACCCTTTTTCGTCCGCCTTATGCGGCCGACACCAGCCCCTCGTCGCTGGCCGATCTCGCTCCGCTGCGGATTGCAAACGAGATGAACTATCTCGTCGTGCTCGAAAATATCGACCCGCAGGATTGGGCGCGACCGGGCGCGGACGTCATTCTCCAGCGCATCAAGCAGCAACGGCACGACGGCAGTATCATCCTCCTGCACGACGCGGGCGGCGACCGTTCCCAGACAATTGCCGCGCTTCCGCAGATCATCGATTGGTTGCAGACGCGGGGAGACACCATCGTCCCTTTGAGCAAGCTCGTCGGCAGCTCTCGCGACGCTGTCATGCCGCCGGTCGGCGCGGCCCAACGCATCCCTCGATTTGTCAGCAGCACCGGCTTCCGCGTCTTTCATGCGATCGAGGAATTTCTCTGGGCCTTTATGATCGTGGCGACGGCCTTGATCGTCATTCGCACTCTGGCCGTGATCATTCTCGCGGCGCGTTTCCGCCGCACTGGCGCGCCCAGCGAGGATTTCGCGCCGCCGGTCAGTGTTTTGATCGCCGCCTTTAATGAGGAGAAGGTGATCGCTTCAACTCTACGCGCGGTTTTGGCGAACGATCATGCGGGGCCGATCGAGGTGCTGGTGGTCGATGACGGCTCGCACGATGGGACGGCGGTCGAGGTCGAGAAAATCGCCCAGGCCGATGCGCGAGTTCGACTCGTTAGGCAACGGAACCACGGCAAAGCCGTCGCCTTGCAGCGCGGCCTGTCCCTCGTCCAGCATGAGTTGGTCGTTTTCCTCGATGCCGACACCCATCTGCAAAGCGACACCCTGCGCCTGCTCGTCCGTCCGATGAGCGACGAGACCGTCGTCGCGGTTTCCGGCCACGCCAAAGTCGGCAACCTGCGCAGTTTCATCGCCCGCTGTCAGGCCCTCGAATATACCTGCGGCTTCAACCTCGACCGGCGCGCCTACGATCGCTGGAATTGTATCACGGTAGTGCCGGGCGCCATCAGCGCGCTCCGTCGCTCCGCCATCGAACGAGTCGGCGGACTCAGCCTCGACACCCTCGCGGAGGACACCGATCTCACACTCGCTTTGCATCAGGACAAGGCGCGCATCGTTTACACGCCCGATGCCATCGCCTGGACGGAAGCGCCCGAGACCTTGCGCACCCTTGCCCGGCAACGTTTCCGCTGGGCTTACGGCACCTTGCAATGTCTCTGGAAACATCGCGACAAAGTCTTTAACTGGCGCTACCGCGCCCTCGGCTGGTTTAGCCTCCCGAGCGTCTGGTTTTTTCAAATCCTGCTCGTCGCGCTCACCCCGCTGGTCGATTTTTTCCTCATCGCTTCGCTCCCGTTCGGCGCCTGGCGCGCCGTTATGCCGTTCGTCATCACCTTTCTCGCGATGGATGTTATCCTCGCCACCCTCGCCTGCGTCCTCGAACGCGAATCGATTCTGAAGGCCTGGCGGATCATCCCGATGCGGCTGATTTATCGCCCGCTCCTCAGCTACGTGATTTGGAAAGCGATCCTGCGCGCGATCAAGGGCGCCTGGGTCGGTTGGGGAAAACTGGAGCGGACCGCGTCTGTTCCAGTGCGGGTGTGAAGCGGCGACCGGTTGGATGAGAAAATTCGGCCCGCCCCAATTGTCATCGCGATCCGCGCCCCCGTTGTCATCTCGATCCGCGTACCATTGTCATCCCGATCCGGCGAAGCGCGGAGAGGGACCTCTCCCATGCAATTGACGTTTTTTTCTGAACAGGACGCGCAGCCTGCACTTGGGAGGTCCCTCGTCGCGCTGCGCCGACTCGGGATGACAAGCGCGATCGTCCTCCTTTGCTTTTCGTTAGGCTGCGAGAAACACGAAGCGATCGTCCCGAAGGTGGACCCCAACGCTCCCGTCGAAGTGCTCCTTCCGAAAAAGGGCGCCTACACCGGAGCCTTCGTCGATTTTGGCGAAGCCGAAGACGCCGTCGCGCTCGAGACCATCGAAAACTTCGAACAAATGGTCGGGAAACATCAGGCGATCATCGCTTCCTCCAGTTACTGGGGAGAACAAAGCTTTCCCACCGCCAACCTGAAAATGATCTGGCGCCACGGCTCGCTCCCCCTCATTTTCTGGTCGCCCTGGGATCGCCCCTACGAGCAACACAAGGGGCCGGACCGTTTCAGCCTCAACGCCATCCTCGCCGGCACCTGGAACCGCTACATCGACGACTGGGCGGATGCCGCCCGCGCCTTCGGGCAACCGATGATCGTGTCCTTCGGCGACGAGATGAATGGCGATTGGTTTCCCTGGTCCGGTTCCTATTACGGAGGCAAGACACCGCTCCCGGGCCGGCCTAACGAGTGGGAAGGCCCGGAACTTTTCAAGCGCACTTACCGTTATGTGGTCGCGCGGGTGCGGGCCCGCGGCGCGCACAACATCCAGTGGTTGTTCCAGACCAATAATTATTCCTCTCCAGTCGATAAATGGAATTCTGCTCCCGCCTATTATCCGGGGCCCGAATGGGTCGACTGGCTCGGCATGAGCGTTTACGGACAGCAATTCAATGATGAACCCTGGTCAAATTTCCTTCCCCTGATTGAGTGGCCCTACCAGGAAATGGCCGCGATCGATCCGAACAAGCCGATCATGGTCGCGGAGTGGGCCGCGGGCGAGTTTCGCGGCGGGGGCAACAAAGCGAAATGGATCGAGGAAGCCTTCGAAATCATGCGGACGAAACTGCCGCGGGTGAAAGCAGCCGTTTACTGGCACGAACGCTGGCAAAACGACGACCAGACCTACAGCAATCTGCACATCAATTCTTCGCCGGAATCGCTCGCCGCCTATCGCAAGGGCGTGGCCGATCCTTATTGGTTAGGCAACTTGATTCTCGCGCCGAAGATGCCGCAAAGGTAGGGCGGAAGCTCGAACCTAAGGCAGAGGCAGGGGTTCAGGATTCAGAGTTCAGACGCAAGAAAGCCTGTCATCCTGAGTCGCGAAGACGACCGAAGGATCTCTGACTATTTCCGCGCTTATCACGCATCAACTTCGGTCAAGACCGTTCCGATGGTGTTTTCTTTTCGTCCCTCCAACGCGACCGCTGAAAACGTCGCTCGGAATGTAGACGCTTCGCTCCGCGAAGCGCGAAGGGCCCGCCCCGCAGCAACAAAATTTCACCCCATTAGACAAAACCAGCATTTGGCGGCGTCCCAATTCTAAAAGACCGTGAAGAGGTCATGGAGAGAACGCTCACTGATGAAAACTGGAAGACTTGTTTTGCCCAGCTCGGCCCGGCCCTGCTTCTGTTCGCCCGGCGCTGGACGAATTGCCGCGCCGATGCCGAAGACATCGTCCAGGAAGCGTTCGTCCGTTTCTGGCGGCGCCAGTATTCGATCGAAAATCGCGCGCTGCTTTACGCAGCCGTCCGCTCCGCCGCGCTCGATCGTTTGCGCAGCGATCAACGCCGGGCTCGTCGCGAAGCTGCGGTGGCGCTTGATGGCGCCGAACATTTTGAGCCTGTCTTTTCCACCGCGGACGAAGGCCAGCAGCTCCTGGCCGCTGCCGTGGAACGCTTGCCTGACGAACAACGGGAGGTCGTCATTTTGAAAATCTGGAACGAACTCACCTTCGCCGAGATCGCGACCATCCTGGAAATTTCACAAAACACCGCCGCCTCCCGCTATCGCTACGCGCTCGGGGCGCTCCGCAAATCCTTGCAACCCCATGAATGATTTCTCCGAATTGGAAGCGGAATTGAAACAACTGCGCCCGGCGCCGATCGGCGACGAACTTTTCCGGCGGATTGAGCGCGCTCTCCTCGCCCAACCCGAGGCCACGCCGACCGCCGGGATTCTCCCGCGCCCGCCATCCCGCACCGGCGTCTGGTGGTCGCTCGGGCTCGGCCTGGCCGCTGCCAGCGTGCTCGTTTTGCTTGGCCTGGGATTTTTTGCCCCGCCGCCCCACAGCGCCCGACTGTCGCCAAAGAAACCCCGGCCACAAGCCCCTCCCTGACCAGCGGCTTTCAGCCCTCGACCCTGACCCAGGTCGTCTATCGCCAGCGCGACGAGGGCTTGGTTTTCTCGCCTAACCAATCGGAGCGTTTGCTCCGGCGGGTCCGCTACGACACCCGCGAGACCATGCAATGGCGCAACCCACAGACAGGTGCGTCGCTCCGCGTCTCCTATCCGGCTGAGCAGGTCGTCCTCACGCCGGTTTCCTTTCAATGAGCCTTAACCAAAACAAACCATGAAAAACCGCATCCTCCTCACGACCGCGCTGGCCGCGTTGCTTCCGCTCGCCGCCTTCGCCCAATCGCCCAACCCGACCGCGTCCCAGTACCCGCAAATGGCCATCCCTCCCGCGCCTCCCGCCCCGCCGGCTCCTCCGGCGCCCCCACGAGGTCCCGGACACATGCACATGCACGACCACGACATGGGGCCGAAGGAGCCCGTGACTTTTCTCGGCGTTGAGACCTCGGATGTTCCGCGGGTCTTATCCGAGCAGATGGGCCTGCCGCGCGGTTTCGGCGTCGTAGTCGATTACGTCGTGCCGGAGAGTCCCGCCGCCGCCGCCGGTCTTCAGCAGAACGACATCATCAGGATGTTGAACGACCAGATCATCCTCGAGCCAGACCAGCTCGGGAAACTGGTGCGCAGCTACGCTGACGGCGCCACCATCAACCTCACCGTCCTGCGCAAAGGCACGGAAGTAAAACTGACCGTGACCTTGAAGAAGCACGACGTCTCGATGGGCCGCGGGGCGTTCGGCGGCTTCGAGAAAGAGTGGAATTTCGACGACCTCGACAAAATGAACTTCGATTTCCAGGCGCCGGACATGACCGCGGTGCGCGATGCGGTCCAGCGCGCGAAAGACGAAGCGATGCGGGCGGGTGACGAAGCTCGCAAAGCGGTCCGCAGCATGCGCATTGTCACGACCAACGACGACGACTCGACCAAGACGACCAAGGTCGATCTCGGCAATGCCACCATCAGTTTCTCGGATGACGAGGGCACCCTCAAGCTGGAGAAGGTTGACGGCAAAAAAATGCTGAACGCCAAAGACAAGCAAGGAAAGGTCCTCTTCAACGGCCCGGTCGACACCGAGGAGCAGCGCGCGAAGATTCCGGCGAATGTGCGGGAACGTTTCGAGAAATTGGAAGACCAGGACCTGCCCGAAGTGCCGCCCGCGCCGGAACCGCCCAAAGCGCCGGAGGACGGGAACGAATCGGTGAAACTGCAAAACCCGCGTTTCGAGCGGGCGGCCCTTTCGCCGCAAACTCGCACCGGCTGGGTCCGGAGCACGATGCTGTTGTAGGTTGTAGCCGGGGGGGCTGACTTCCCGGCCGTTGCTTGCATCCGTTACGGCGCTCCGCGAAACGCGGGCCAAATCGTCGCCACACCCCGAGAAGACTATGCGCCGCGACGCCCTGCGGCGTTTCGCCGCCGCCCCTTGATCCCGGGGCTTGAAAATTTTAAGAATAGTTCTCGCCGATTTCGCAAATCCCTGTTTCAACTGGATTTGTGGACCCCTTATCCCCGCTGGTTTCTTCTTTGGCCAGCGTTCCTCCCGGCCACTTTCGTTTTCGATCGTGGTTTTTTAGCGTAAGCAAAATTAGGCAATCTGTCTCATTCGGCTGCTGGCTTCCACGCGAGCGAAAGGTCTCGCTGTTACAAAATAAATTGCGTAATTTTCCATTCCGGTTGCCAACCGCCCACCGTTGTGGCGTTATGTCTCCGCACCTCACCCATTATGAAAATACCACCTCGCAATCGCAGACCATGGATCGTCACCACAATAACCCTGCTCGCCTTCACCCAGCAGTTCTTCGCGGCCGAGGCGATCCATACGGATGACGCTTACACCGACGCGGCCAAAGCCACCATCAATTTTGGAGACGCCACCACGCTGTCGGTGTTCGGCAGCGGCAAAACGTTGAGGCGGGCTTGGATAAAGTTCGATCTCCCCGGTGTCCTTCCCGCTGGCACCACCGCGAGTCAGGTTAGCAAAGCGACCTTGAAACTGTGGGTGAGCACGGCCAAGACCGGCGGCCCGGTTAGCGTGTACGCTGTGACGGGCACACCGGCTTGGATCGAGGGCACGGGCAAGCCTGGTAGTGGCATCACCAATGGGACCGCCCCGGCGCTGGCCCCGAGCCCCTGGATTACTGGCTGGCAGATCATAAGTGCCGACAATTTCGCGGCGGTGGACGTAACCTCGCTGGTCCAGTCTTGGATTACTACCCCCACGACTAATCTGGGAATCGCGCTCACGCCGGACGCGCCCACGGTCGATGTTTCCTTTGACTCCAAGGAATCGACCACCACCAGCCACGGGCCACAGTTGGAAATCGAACTTGTTAACCAGGGACCGGCTGGTCCGCAAGGACCTCAGGGGCTGACCGGTGCTACTGGACCTCAGGGACCGGCTGGCGCGACAGGACCTCAGGGTCCGGTTGGCGCAACCGGCCAGGCCGGGGCCACGGGCGCAACCGGTGCACCCGGCCCGCAAGGGGCGACTGGTGCGATTGGGACCTAAAGGACTTAACTGGAAAGGGGCTTGGAATAATTCAACTGAATATGCGGTCGATGATGCAGTCTCGATTAACGGCTCCTCTTATATCGCATTGGTCGCGAACACGAATGTGCAGCCACCCGCTGCCGCTTGGAGTTTACTATCTCAAAAGGGTGACACTGGGTTAACCGGCGCTGAAGGTCCGCAAGGATTAACTGGCGCCACCGGTGCGACCGGTCCTATTGGCCCACAAGGCCCGCAGGGGCTGGCGGGCGCAGACGGCGCTGCGGGACCGCCAGGACCAACGGGCGCGGTGGGCCCCCAAGGACCTCAAGGAGATAGTTTCTGGCAGGCCCAGGGCAACGCCATCTACTTCAATACTGGCTATCTTGGATTAGGCACCGCCTCTCCCACTCATCTGCTGGAGGTTGCGGGAGACGCGCAGATCAGCGGCAACCTCATAATCACCGGGGCCAGCAGCAAGATTGTCATGCCGGTACAAGGCGATATTTCGATGGGGGAATTTACTGCGCCCTAACCTTGGAAGCTGCCTCCGAGTAACTCTTATCCCCAAAATCCCTCACGCCAGGAGCCTCCTTCGCCAATGAAACTCGAGCCCCGTTCCACCAGCTCGGCCGTCGGAAGCCATCGCCTCCTTCTTGCCTTGGCGTGCCTGCTGCCGCTCTTAGCCCTGGCCGCACCGCCTGGTTGGTGGACTGATCGACAGGTCCTCGACAGCAACGCGACGAAGAACGATTACGGCCCTGCTAACCAGGGACAGCTCAAGAACATCGCGACGAAGGCGTATGCGGAGTTACAAGCCAAACTCCCAGCCAGCACATGGAACTCGCCGGAAGGCCAGGCCCTTAGCGCACTGATTACCTCTTGGAACCCCGTCAAGGCGACAACTACGCCCTCGTGAACCAGGGCCAGCTCAAGGCCGTAGCCAAGACATTCTACGATGTCCTAATCCAGGCGGGCTACGCCTCTGGATATCCCTGGACCGACACCACGGCCGACGATGCCAACTACGCCCCCGCCAACATCGGGCAAGTCAAAAACATGTTCGCCTTCGACCTTGGCAACAATGTTACCGATTCCGATGGAAATGGCCTTTCAGATGATTGGGAGATCACCCACTTCGGTCAAATAGGAGTTGATCCGGCTGCTGATCCTGACGGTGACGGCTTGACAAATCTCCAAGAATATCAAGACAGCACAAACCCACTCGATTACTACAATGGTCAAGCGCCCAGTTTGACTAAGATCAGCGGCGATAACCAACAGAGCGCTCCGAATAGTTTCCTTCCAATTCCCCTCGCTGTGAAAGTGACTGACAGTGCCGGTCAGTTGCTCAGTAACGCCCCGGTCACGTTTGCGGTTGCTGACGGCGGGGGTTTGCTCGCGGCCAACTCCGGCGGAGCCACTGCAACATCCCTTCAAACACGAACCGGCAGCGATGGCATGGTCGGTGCCTTTTATCTTCAACCGCCTGCTGTTGGAGTCACCAGTCACATTACCGCTGCCGCTGCTGCCGCCCAGGTCATTTTCATTGCCAGCAGCGAAAACGGTCAACCTCAAGGCTTCACGGTTCTGCCCGGCGACGTCAACGCGACCGTTAATGCCGGAGCCAACTCATTGGTGCCTCTTGCCTTGACGAACAATACTTCCAATACCGTTTCTTACGCAGTCGCGGTGGATGGTGACACCGTTGCAACTCCCAGCTTCACCGATTCGGATCAGATTGGCGGTCCGGTTTTTATCTGGAACGATATTAGCACGACCGGAACACGATTAGATGGCATCTCCGATGCCGACGACGCTATCGAAGAGGTTAGTCTCAGCTTTCCCGTTTCATATTTCGGTAGCACGTACTCGAATGTCTTCGTGAATTCCAATGGATTCGTGACCTTCGGCTCCGGCGAGGGCGATTATAATTACTATCCATTGCCCGACCAGAGCGCGCCCGCCAATGAGATCGCGGCTTTTCATACCGACTTATACTTGGATGAGAACGGTGGTGGTTCAGGCGATGTATACTTCCAGGACTTCGGCGACCACGCCGTTATTCAATTCAGTCACTCTGCGCGTTATGCCGGAGATGGTTTTTCGACCTTTCAGATCGTGTTGAACGCAGACGGCGCGATTTTATTCTATTACTTGGAGATGACCGGCACGCTTGACGATTCCGTGGTTGGCCTGCAAAACGAGAGCAAAGACAAGGGTCTCACGGTTGCCTACCAGCAAGTTTATCTGAAAAACAATCTTGCCATTAGATTGATTGATTCCACGAGGTGGTTGAGCATTTCACCCAGCATCGGTAGCCTGGATCCCGGCGAGAGCACCGCGCTTAACGCGGTGCTCGATGCCCGACTACTCGCAAACGGTAGTTACAATGGCGCAGTTACGATCAGCGCCGATTCATTGCCCGATCTGAGCGTGACTGTTCCGGTCGCAATGACCATTAATGCCGGACCTGAAGTCACGGTGATCTCACCCGAGCAAGGCTGGCTTTTTGCCGAAGCAACGGAGGCGACGGTACAGGCCAGCGCACTGGACCCGGATGGGGTAAGCAAAGTGGAGTTTTACGATGGCCTCGCAAAACTCGGTGAGGCGACGGCGGCACCGTATACTTTCCTATGGCAGAACCTGTCCATTGGTACGCGCAGCATCACGGCGCTTGCAGTCGATAACCTTGGCGCGGTTCGCCGCTCTCCGCCCGTGCGCATGGAAGTGCAAGCCGACACCAATCACAATAGCATCGGCGATGACTGGGAGCTGTATTACTTTGGTAGTCTGGACGAGACCGCTGCTGGTGACTTTGATCAGGATGGGCTGACCAACGCAGAAGAATTTGCTCTCCATCTCAATCCGACCCAGGGAGACACTGATGGAGACGGCGTTTCCGATGGTGACGAGGTGCACCTTTACCACAGCAATCCGCTCCAGACCGACAGCGACGGCGACGGCCTATCCGACGGCTGGGAGGTTACCTACGGCCTTGATCCGCTCCAAGCCGACAGCCAGCTCGACACCGACGGTGATGGCCTAACGAATGCTGAAGAACTGGCGCTTGGCACGGTCCCGAATAATCCCGACACCGATGGCGATGGCGTATTCGATGGCGCGGATGGCTGGCCCTTGCACCCGCAATTGGCACCCGCCCGCCTCCCGGCGGTGAAATATGCCGTTATCGACCTCGGCGAAGGTTATCCTAACGCTTTGAATAATCACGGCGATGTCGTTGGACAAAACGGCCAGACCCCGTCCGAAGCGATGTTGTGGAAGATCGGACAGCCACCTCTGACACTTGGATTCTTAACCGACGACACATCCGCCTATCGAGTCAGCGCAGCCTACGCGATCAATGACGATGGCGTCGTGGTTGGCCGCGCCAGTTATACTTGGGATCCTGTTGTCGGAACGGACTATCCGAACCCCCCTATTTACAACCAGCTGCTGACCCGGTTCGACAATTCTCCAGAACATAATCTATGGTGGGATACCCATGCTTTTCGGTGGAGCGCCGGCGTGATGACCGACTTGAATGATCTGAGCTATGGACAGCATCGGGACGGAACAGTGCCGGACACTAGCAACAAAGGTACAAGCGCCGCCGCCGGCATCAACCAGGCAGGTCTCATCGTGGGCGACTCTGATAGCTCCATAGAGGTGAATAGTGGCTGGAATTGGGAAATCGTATCCGATGTCCCGCACGCAGTGCGTTTGGATGGTGGCCCTCCGGTGGATCTCGCTCTGGCCCCGCCCAGGAGCGAGACCGGGAGTGCAACGGCGAATGCGATCAATGACTCGGGATCGATCATAGGATTTCGATCCGGCGCTAGCATAGGCTTGGATGGAGGATATTTCTTTGCCGGTGGGCAGATTGAGAGTCTGCCATTTGAGCCGGAGGGCTTAAACAACCTCGATCAAGTAGTCGGAAGCATACGCCAAAGCAATCGTTTCCTGGCGACTATGTGGGTGAACCAACCTCTTTTGCCGGGCGCCGATCGATTTGTCGATTTGGATGCCATCGCCAGAAATTCAGGTTTTGTCGGATCATCATTCGCGTCTAAGATTGGCGATCGCGTGGAAATTCTGGGTGAGGCGACTCGACCCGGCCCCTTCCGTAATGCGGGAGCCATTTGGCGAAATGGCCAGATTGTCCGCCTTGACGACCTAGTCGGCAACCCAGCTTGGACCATCGAGACGGTGGCCATCAACGCCAATGGCATGATCGCGGCCAAGGGGACAAACATCACCGGCCCAGCCAGTGACCGGGTGCTAATCTTGCTCCCTGTAGAAATCATGGTGGATGGAAATAGGGACGGCCAGATGTCATTCGATGACGCTAGCAGCCATGACGGCGATGAAACGACAGCGGAAAGGCCATATCGGTTTTGGCTCAATAACGATCACGACGAGGAGCGCACGGTTGATGGCGGTGACCGGGAGCAAGACGACTACGACGAATCTCCAGATTTCGACAACCAAGGGTTGTTGTGTGAACGTGATCTAGAGGGACTGGTCGCGCCTTTGGATCAGCTTCAAAGGCGTCGTTGGGATAATCAAAGAGCCAGGGATAACTCTGGAGCTTGCTTGGAAGCCGATCGACGGCGGAACCTCTTGGCCGACCACGGACGGCAATCCCGGAATCAAGGTGATGCTACATGACGTGCAAGCTGGGGCGGGGGCCGCCGAGGCAACCTACTTAACCGAAAAAAATAAAGCGAGTGCGCAGGTATACGGCGTTTGGGGAGGAGTCATCCAGCCCGTGAGCAAAAGCGGTAGCTTCACGCTGACGAATGACTTTATGCAGATGGTTACGGACGAAACTCCATACCTGAATCTCCTGTTCGAGGGATGGACAGCCGGTAAAGGACAACTCGTGCTTAGTATCAATAAGGATGGCCAAAAGATTGGGGAGTATCCGCCAGTCTATCTCGAGTTGAAAGACGTAAAGGATATGTATGAGCGCTACACGGTTGGTGACGTGCAAGATGCGAATACGTCGGTGCTTTCATCCGTAGACTACCAGCATTGGCCGGCGAACGTCGCAATACTAATGCCGACTCCGTCCAACCAGGTATTTACCCCGCCCTCCGACGAAACCCAGGACTATATGCTTTGGGTGCATGGTTGGAACATGTCACCGTTCGATAAGGATAGTTATGGCGACACGGCTTTCAAAAGACTCTTTTGGCAAGGTTATAAAGGTCGATTCGGGACGTTCCGTTGGCCGACATTCTACTTTACGAGCGACATACCCCCCGTGCATCACTTCGACGCAAGCGAGCATCGAGCGTGGGCTTCGTCGCTCGGGTTGCTCGGCTTGCTAAACCAGCTAAATAATGGTCCGTATGATGGCAAAGTAAGAATGATGGCGCACAGCATGGGGAATGTTGTGGCTGGCGAGGCGCTTCATCGGGCTCAGAGCGCCCAAGTGGTTCACACCTATATTGCCTCACAGGCGGCGATCGCAGCACATTCTTACGATGTGACAGCCCCTTAATGGGGTACACCTTCGGCTTTGGACCAACTGACTCCGAATGTTTACGGTTACTACTGGCAAAACGGTACAACTTCGCAGCCACATCAGTGGGAAAGTGAAGGGCGTCCGAGTTACATGCATCCCAACTACATGATGGGAAAGGCCGGGCGTTACTTTAACTATTACAATGATACCGATTGGGCGCTTACTTGGCCTCGCTGGCAGCTTGATCAGCAAACGAAACCGGACGCTGATTACGGTTACGAATATGTTGGCTTTGGCTCATCGACAGGCTTTTGGCACAATCGGGGCCTGGGTGCGACATGGATGACTTTCCCAGGGGATCGCTACGAAATCTTTGCGTGGGCGGCGGAGTCTCGTTCTTATGCATTAGGCTCGCAATGGGTGGCGGGAGTTGTGACCGGAAGCACGGGCGCAAATCGAGATTTGAAACAGCCGCCATTTAGTTATGCGGGCCAACACAAATATCACAGTGGCCAGTTCCGTGGCATGAATATGGAGCGTTCAGTTTATTGGGAACAACTCCTGATCGACAGCGGCTTAAAGGAGGCTCAATGAATCGACAGATAACCATCATTACGGTTGCGGCGGTGCTTGGCCTGGGCTTGTTGCTGGCGGGATGGTGGATGTTGAAGGGGGTGCCTCAATCGGTGTCTACTTCAAAAAGAGCCGACGAAACGGCTAATGATATTGTCGGCGCAACGCCTTCTACAACTCCAGCAGATCAGGGGACACAAAAACCAAGACAGGAGGACCGTTCAAAGAGTATCCTCCAAGCTATTGAAGGAACGAACGTCCCGATCAACTTTTGGGGCAAAATTATCGATCAGAATGGTCGACCAATTGCAGACGTGAAGGTGAACTATAGTTACTCAACGGAGCATGGAAGCATAACTGGGGCAGCTTGGGCGCAACAGGAAATCCACAAAGGAGAAACTAACACAAGCGAGGCGTGCACCTTCGCAGTAACGAATTTAGCAGGACACAATCTCACTATTGAATTTCTGACTAGAGAAGGATACGAATACAGACCCAAAGGGGCGATGGTTTATGACTTTTACGGCAGCAGTGCTGAAGGAAGGTTTACGTTGACGTAAATCATCCGGTGTTTTTTGTAATGATTAACAAGAGCACCGCGGAACCTTTGGTTTCCTATGGTGGCAACTTAGGGAAGATAGTGCGAGTGCCAGGCAATGGCACTGCCGTGCGATGGAACTTGTGGAAGGGGCAGTCTGATCCGGAGGGCGAACTCCGAATCAGTTCGAGCGACAACCGGCTGTACTTGCCAGAGTCGGACCCCCGGAAGCTTGGTCGGCTAAGATCGAAATTGTTGGTGGCGGAATCGTCACGACAATCCTGACCAGCCTTTTTATCGAGCTCCTGAAGAAGGCTATACTCCAGCCGTCGACTACCCGAAAGCAGAGCAAACGCGTGGCATGACGGCGAGGAGTTTTTATGTCAAAACTAGCGACGGGAAATACGGACGTCTTCAACTTGAACTTTATCCAGGCGACGATGGGCCGGCTGCGCGCTGCTTGATCAAGGTAACTATGAACCCGACTGGTTCTAGAAATTTGGAAACAGACAAGTAGCAAGCAAGAACAGAGGTAGGGAAAAGGGTCATATCTTTAGGGCGTGTTGCCCAAATTCGGGAAGGCGCAAAAATAGAAATGGCTCGTATGGGTCGCATCTATACATTTAACATTGTTGATGGGTGGTTTAGAAACGCGAATGTGGCCCTGTGGGTAATTTGGGAAAAATGCGGATTGAATCAGCGGGAGTTAGGGGAACTGTTTGGAGGAATTAATTATCCCGCGGTGGCGCAACGGCTGCGCCGGATTAAGCCAAAGAGTCGCGAGACGGCGGAGAAACTAATCAAACAAATGTCAAATGTATAGATGCGACCCCGCTTTGGCGCCCCCCAGCCGCCACGCCGGCCATCGCGGAGGCGAAAGCTTTGTCAAGACCGCGCCCAGACTGTTTAAGCAATCGAGACCGTGGAGGAAAGTGACCTCCACGGTTTTTTGTTTTCATTGCCCGGGCTCGCTCCTCTGTTCTCCATCATGGGAACACGGCTTTAGTAGATCGCCGCCGCTTGGTACATTATTTTTGCGCCGCCCGCTTTTGGGCAACACGCCCTATAGATGCGACCCCGCTTTGCGCCCCTCTGTGGTCGCGGGATCCGTGTCTTCCTACTGGGAGAGAGGGCTCGAATCGGCGCCAGGCCTGGGACAGTTAACGAACCGCGAACGCTTCCCGGTGTTCTTCACTTTTCAGCCTTTTCGTCTTGACTTCGTCGGTCCGCTCCGTTCACGCTCCGCGGCTAACCCGATGAAATTTGTTCCTCTGCCCTTCAGAAGTTTCGGCGTTCTGCTCCAGGCCGCATCGCTTCCTTTCAGCTTTCCGCACACCCGGGAAACCTCCTTACGCCGTTTGCGACCGATTGCCCTCAGGCCGACGCAAAACGGAGGGAACCGGCAGGCGTCGTCCCGCGACTCGGGTAAGGGCGAAACGATGACCACAGCGCGTTGCGACGGTTACCTGCAACGCCGGACCCTCGCATACGCCCTCAGGTCTTCACAAAAGGCCATACGCGCAAAACGCGTGAAACTTGGCCCCGCAGTTCCGTAGAAGAATGACCTGGAGAAGAGAGATATGAAAACTAAAAGCGAACCCAGCGGCCAGATTATTCGCAGTGTTACTATTGTTGTTGTTTTCGTCCTGCGTCATCGTCGGCTTCACGTCGGCCTTTAATCTACCGAGCAAATGTCTCTGCTCCGCCGCCAACGGCGATGAAGCCAGCGGCCCAGAGCAAAGTGCTCACATTTGCCGAGCGCGTGGCCTATCAGCGCGCGATCGAAGAAGTCTACTGGCGTCACCGTCTCTGGCCGTCCGCAAATGCCAGCGCCAAGCCTCCACTGGATCAGGTGATGTCGCAGGCACAGATCGAAAGGAAAGTCGAAGATTATCTCCGTAACTCGCAGTTGCTGGAGCAGGACCTGGCAAAAGCCGATCACGCCTGAGCAATTGCAGGCCGAAATGGAGCGGATGGCCGGGCATACCAAGCAGCCCGAAGTGCTGCGCGAAATCTTTGCTGCCCTCGGCAATGACCCTGGGGTCATCGCCGAGTGCCTCGCCAGACCTGCTTTGGCTGAGCGGTTAATCGAGAATTTGTATGCGCACGACGAAAGGTTTCACGGCGAACTGAAACGACGCGCCGAGGCTGACCTGAGGGCACCATCCCAACGTGAAGCAGATGAAGCAGACGAGCGGCACCTAAAGCGAAGTCGAATGGGTTAAGGAAGACGCGGAACCGATTGTAGGGGATGCGCTCACTTGTTTGCCGAACCCAGAATTAGCAGGCGGAGCGCCTGCCCTACAAGAGCAGGAGGGCCCGAACGCCGTAAAGCTGGCTAGCGCCGAGTGGGACGTCAACGTACAGAAGCTCGCAGCTCAGTTCGAGAGCGCGAATGTTGTAGTCAGGCCCCGGCCTGCCCGCACTAGCCTCGGCGCTGGGGAGTGGGGCGACGGGTCAGGCCCGCCAATGCCAGCACGGGACGTTCCGCAGGCACGCGGCTCCAGCGGCGCTGAGGCGAAACGCGCCGCTGAATACCTATCAGACCATCCCTGTCGGAAAGCCAGCCTGTTACAGGAAGGTGAAAACGCTTTCCCCCGCGCGGGCTGTAAGGCAAACATCGATTGAACCTGGCCACGGTTGTTTGGATGCAAATAACAGCCTTTCGATTCGTGGCGCGCCAAAGCGGAAATGCAAATGCCTGTGACAATGGCAGCAGTAAGCGCAGGGTATACGCTTCCTGCGATAGCAACTCCCTCGGGATGATGACTGTGACGACGACAGTTGGAGAGCTACTGCCGGGCCGCCTGACAGTCGATACTGGCATACAGCGGTCTGGACAGGCAGCGAAATGATTGTTTGGGGTGGAATCAACGGCGGCACCAGTTATTTCAACACCGGCGGGCGGTATAGTCCCAGCACAGACGCTTGGACCACCACGAGCACAACGGGTGCGCCCGATCCTCGAGGTCGGCACACGGCAGTCTGGACGGGCAGCCAAATGATCATCTGGGGGGGATTGGAGGGCACCGGCATCCCCAATTATTTCAACACCGGTGGGCGATATGATCCCAGCACAGATAGTTGGACAGCCACCAGCACAAGCAACGCGCCCGAGAGCCGAGGTTTGCACCACCGCAGTCTGGACGGGCAGTGAAATGATCGTCTGGGGAGGATCCGATAGCATCAGTTATTTCAACACCGGCGGGCGATATAATCCCAACACGGATAGTTGGACAGCCACCAGCACCAACAACGCGCCCGGTGCTCGTGACAGTCACACAGCGGTATGGACCGGTAACCAGATGATTGTCTGGGGCGGTAACAGCTTTGGCGAATTGAACACCGGCGGAAGATATGATCCCAGCACCGATCACTGGACAGCCACTAGTAGCACTAATGCGCCCACTGGCCGAGAAGGTCACACAGCGGTGTGGACTGGAAGCCAGATGATCATCTGGGGAGGAGTTGATGGTTGCTGCCCAACTATGTGAACACTGGCGGCAGATACAACCCCAGCACCGATAGCTGGACAACCACCAGCACCGTTAAGGCTCCGGATGCCCGCTACAATCACACAGCAGTATGGACCGGGGACCGAATGATCGTCTGGGGAGGACTTCCGGCATATATAGGAACGGACGGGACAGGAGGGATATACGATCCCAGCACCAATAGTTGGACAGCCACCAGCACCGCGAACGCTCCCCTGGCCCGTTACTGGCATACGGCAGTCTGGACGGGGAGTCAGATGATCGTCTGGGGTGGAGAAGGAGGGCTCCCGTTTTCAAATATGGGCGGGCGATATGATCCAGCACAGACAGCTGGATGGCGACTGGCACTAACGGCGCACCCTCTCCGCGAGCAGAACACAGCGGTCTGGACCGGCGCTGAAATGATCGTTTGGGGCGGCGGGGGCGGATACGGCGGCACGGACTGAAATACTGGCGGGAAGGGACACAGTCCCAGCACAGACAGTTGGACAGCCACCAGCATGACCAACGCGCCCGAGCGCCGCGCCAACCACACGGCAGTGTGGACCGGCACCCAGATGATCGTCTGGGGTGGGGAAGACGGCCTTCTGCTTTTGTCCAGTGGCGGACGATACAATCCAGGCACGGACAACTGGACAGCGATCAGCGCCACGGGTGCCCCCACTGCTCGCGGGCATTCACACAGCAGTATGGAGCGGCAGCGAGATGATCGTCTGGGGTGGATACGGAGTTATGTCGCCGTGTTGTGACATAAGTGCCCTGAACACCGGCGGGAGATACAACCCAAATACCGATAGCTGGACAGCGACCGCCACAACGAACGCATCCGCTGCGCGCTATTTACATACGGCAGTCTGGACCGGCAACCAGATGATCGTCTGGGGCGGTTTCGATCTCACCAATTATTTCAACACCGGCGGGCGGTATAATCCCAGCACAAACAGTTGGACAGCTACCAGCACCAACAACGCGCCTTCTGCTGCGAAGCGCACACGGCAGTCTGGACCGGTAGTGAAATGATCGTCTGGGGTGGAACGTTTTACGATGGTAGCCATTATGATTTCAACACCGGCGGGCGGTATGATCCAAGCACAGATAGTTGGACAGCTACCAACACCAACAACGCGCCCGCTGGCCGCGACGAACACACAGCAATATGGACCGGTAACCAGATGATCGGTGGGCTATCGGTATGATGGTGCCTCTCACTATTGGACCACGGGTGGTGGTATGATCCCTAGTACAGACAATTGGACCGCCACCAGCACCGCGAACGCGCCCGAGGCCCGTATCGCTACCACAGCAGTATGGGTCGGCAGTCAGATGATCGTCTGGGGGGGATCGGGGACAGCTACTTCGCTTTGAACTCGGGGGCCAGATATTGCGCGGCTACATCAACGCCAACACCAACACCAACACCAACACCTACGGCGACGCCGACTCCAACACCTACACCGACACCTACACCGACACCGACACCGACACCGACGCCGACACCTACACCCACGCCGACACCGACCCCGACGCCCACCGCATCGCCAACTCCGTCGGCTCAGTTAGTCCGAGTCCATCGCCTTCAGTCTCACCGTCGCCCACTCCAAGCCCAACGCCCGTGTTTCCGGTGCAGTTGGGAAACATTTCTACTCGGTTGAGTGTCGGGACGGGGGACAGTGTCCTGATTGGCGGCTTTATCATAACCGGTAACCAGTCAAAGAACGTTATTGTGCGAGCGATCGGACCTTCACTGCCGCTAACCGGTTTGTTGGCCGATCCATTTCTGGAACTGCATGACGATACAAGCGCGATCATCGCGCAGAACGATAACTGGATGGATAGTCCGGACAAACAAGCCATCATCGATAGTCAGATTCCACCGAGCAACGACAAACAACTTCGGCGATCGTGATGACTCTCGCCCCCGGGGCTTACACGGCGATTGTGAAAGGCGCAGATGGTGGCACCGGTGTCGCCTTGATTGAAGTGTACGATCTGGATCAGACGGTCGATTCTAAGTTGGCCAACATTTCGACGCGCGGTTTTGTTCAGACTGGAGACGATGTGATCATTGGCGGGTTGATCGTCCTCGGGCTCGTAGCAGACCAAATCAATTATTCGCGCTATCGGCCCTTCTCTTCCCGTGGATGGGGCGTTAGCTGATCCAACACTAGAATTGCACGACAAAGATGGCGTGATCATCGCCACGAATGATAACTGGAGAAGTGACCAAGAAGCGGAAATAATCGCAACAATCGTCCCGCCAAGCAATGACGCCGAGTCGGCAATTGTCGCGACCCTAACCCCACAGGCCTATACCGCAATTGTCCGCGGCAAGAACAACACGACTGGCGTCGCTTTGGTGGAAGCGTATCAGCTGGACAATTGACACAGGCAATTAGGCAATTTTTGGTCGG
>CAVYVJ010000028.1:0-13216 GCA_963771865.1 uncultured Verrucomicrobiae bacterium | reverse complement strand
TAACCACCGGTGACCAGCACCCTGCCATCCAAAAGCAATACGGCCTTGTGCCCGGCGCGGCGGCTATTGAGACTGCCGGTATATTCCCAAACACCCGGAGCGGCCAGGCATGCTTGTGCCATGAACCAGATGGCGCCGAGGATTAAAGTCGCGCGTGACACTCGTCTCGCCCAGCTTGGCTTTCGAGTGGGTTTAGGGAGTTTGTTTGAGTGGGTTGGATTTTTCATAACTTTCCATGTCGTGTATTGGATGGCGCCTCCGGTTAAATTCCCACGGGCATGCCTTCACTCTCTTTTCCGCAGCCTCGATCGTCAATGGAATAGCGTGGCAGTGGCTGCGGCTCCCTTGAGTTGCACCGTTTTTCGCCAGGGTGACGGTAACGGGCCGTTCATTCATGTTTTGCAGGCTTGCCCAAGTTGTAAATAGGTCGTTATTTGAAGGTTAACATTCCATTCCAATGAAAACGACCAACAAACGCAGCCTCTTGGTTTTCACCCTGTCCGTTGTCCTCGTGGCGACGGGAATTCTTAACGCCAAAGAACCGATCTTTGAAGGGCTCGGTGATTACAAGCACAAGATCACGACCACTTCGCCGCAGGCACAGCGCTATTTCGATCAGGGACTCGGCTTTTATCATGGCTTCAACCATGGCGAAGCGATCCGCTCGTTTCAGGCAGCGGCGGAGCTCGATCCGAAATGCGCGATGGCGCACTGGGGCATCGCGCTCGCTTGCGGTCCGCACATCAATCTTCCTACTCGTCCCGCCGCCCGCCGCGGAACTGGCCTGGAAGGAACTTAAGCTCGCCCAGGAAAACGCAGCCGAACGCGTCACCAGTGGAGCGCGACCTGATCGAGGCGCTCGGCCAACGTTATGCCAATCCGCAGCCGGAAGATCGGGCGCCGCTCGATCAGGCTTACGCGGACGCGATGCGGAAAGTCTGGCAGGCGCATCCTGACGATGTCGAAGTTGGCGTGCTCTTCGCCGAATCCATGATGGATCTGCGTCCCTGGAACCAATGGACGCGGGCAGGCGAGCCCAACCCCGGGACCGAGGAAATTATCGCAACCCTGGAGGCCGTCTTGAAGTTGAACCCGCAGCATCCTTTCGCGAATCATCTTTACATCCACGCGGTGGAAGCGTCGCCCGATCCGGCCCGCGCGAACGCGGCGGCGGATCGTTTGCGAACCTTGCAGCCCGGACTTGCGCACAACGTGCACATGCCGTCGCACATCGACATTCGTTGCGGCCGCTGGCAGCAGGCGGTCGAGACGAACGAGAAGGCGATCGCGGCTGACCAGCGTTATCGCAAGATCGTGGGACCGCCAAAGGGCTTCATTAACGTCTATGTTGCGCACAACCGGCACATGCTCGCTTATGCCGCCTTGATGACCGGACAGCGCGAGCTCGCGATGAAGCACATCCGCGCCATGGTCGCCGGTTTGCCAGCCGATTTCCTAAAAGAAAACGCGCTCCAGGCGGAGGGATTCGTCGCCATGCCGATGGAAGTGATGGTCCGCTTTGGGATGTGGGACAAGATTCTGGCCGAGCCCGATAATTACGCCGACTACATGCCGGGCACGCGCGCGTTTCATCACGCCGCCCGCGCCATTGCCTATGCGGCCAAAGGCGAAGCCGAAAACGCGCGCAAAGAACAGGCGATCTTCCTCGAGAAAACGAAGCTGGTGCCGAAGGAGGAAGTTTTTGGCAACAACGCGGCGGCGGACCTGCTCGCCGTCGCCCAGCATATGACCGAGGGCGAAATTCTGATCCGCGAGAACAAGCTCGACGCCGGGATCGCGGAGCTGCGCGAAGCGGTCAAGCTCGAAGACGCATTGAAATATGACGAGCCGCCGGGCTGGATGATTCCCGTTCGGCATTCGTTAGGCGCGACCCTCATGCAAAATGGCCGCTACGCCGAGGCCGAGGAAGTTTATCGGGCAGACCTGAAGAAATTGCCCGACAACGGCTGGTCTCTTTTCGGCCTCGCGGAGAGTCTGCGCTTGCAGGATAAGGATGCAGACGAAGCGAAAGCCACGAAGGCGAAGTTCCAAAAGCTCTGGGCCAAGGCCGACACCAGGATCACCAGCTCATGTCTCTGTCAGCCCGGGCAAGTGGCAAAGGAGTAAACGCAGTTTCTCACCTAACGAGAACAAGGCGCTAGTCCACGCCTGACCGGGCTTTTATTGGTTGTAGAGTCCGCTGTCTCAGCGGATGGGCACCGCGATCTTCGGTTGACGCAACCATCGTTTTCTCTTGTCATCCCGAACCGGCGAAGCGCGGAGAGGGACCCCGCTCATGAAATGAACGCTTCCTTCTAAAGAGAAAACGCAACCTGCAATTGGGAGGTCCACATTCGCTTCGCTCAGTGCAGGCTCTCTCTTTCCGTCTTTGCGACTCGGGATGACAAGAAAGTGTGCGCCGCAGTCCCAAAAGAAGTCTCGACACGCCCGGCGAAAATCCTTCTAATCACTGCATACTACCAGAACAACCATGCAAAATACGATCATGACAACGCTCTTGGTATTGTTAAGCGTCGGAGCGTTGCATGCCCAACAGGTCGCACCGGGCGGGGCTTCCAAATCAGCCGTTCCTTCGATGATCAGAGCGCGCCAGACGCGCGCGACATTATTTTTTCCAACTTGGAGCCGTTGAATGGAGAGTTGTATTACAGCGATCCCTATTATTCATTTGATCTTGCGGGAAAGACCGCAAACGGGACGACAGAGACGTGGGCCGCGATCGCGTTCACTCCAAAAGTAGACGTTCAGGCAAAAGTGTTGTTGGCGGCCATCACTTACATTTCTGGAGCCAAGACGGTGAACCTGGGAATCTACAGCAACAATGACAATACGGGGTCTGTCGGAACGGTGTTGCCGGGCGGCCAGGGCAGCACGCACGCAAATTCCAGATTCCGGGAACTGCTGCCAGTTCGCGAAAGTCACTCTTCCTGGCTCTGGCGTCACACTCACGGGAGGCACAAGGTACTGGCTGGTGGCTGGGCCAGATAATGTGAACGCCCCCACTTTTAACGGCACTTGGCAGATCTCGTATTTGGGTAAGAGCGCCTATCTGACGCCCCCCGGATCGTGGTCCTATCCTCCTGGCGCGTGGCCGGCCGCCGAGATACGAGGAACCAAGCTGCAGGACTTAGCTCCCTCGAATGCGACAGACGCTATCAGCGATAACGACGAGCTGAGGTCATCCCCCGCGAAAAGTGTTATTTTTACAAACCTCGGTCCCACTTCGACAGATCTTTACAATCCGAATAACGGCCTGCCCATTCAAGGAGACAGCAATGGTACCGGCCCCGAGCTTTGGGAGGCACTGCCATTTACAGTAAAAGCCAATGTGCACGCCAAATTATTGGCTGCTCCGATTGCTTATGTATCCGGCCTGAACAGGAAGGTGAATCTTGCTCTATACAGCGATAATCAAGGCGCGGTCGGGAATCTTTTACCGGGCGGACAAGGTAGCACCACTCAGATACCTGATTCCGGCAGCTGCTGCGAGCTGACGACGGTGCGGTTTCCCGGGGCCGGTGTCGCGCTCTCCGCTGGCCATTACTGGCTGGTAGCGAGCCCGGACAACGTTGAGGCTCCGACTTTTAAGGGTTTATGGCGAGTCTCTAATGTTGCGCTAAGCGCTTATCAGGAACCGGAGAATTTTACAAACTGGACAGATATTGGCGGCGATTGGCTGGCAGCTGAAATTCGGGGCACAAGCCCGTAAATTGGAGCGCAAGACGTCAGGGCCGCCCTCGCTGGCTCGTCCGCAACTTTAGCCTCCCAATAACCATTCGATCGCGGCCTCGACGTGGATTTGCGTGGTATCCAACACAGGCAGTCCAGCGGCGGTCGATGCGCGCAGGATCAATGACAACTCTGTTCCGCCGAGAATTAATCCGTCGATACCATCGCGCTCCTTCATTGCCTGCACGATCTCGACCAATCGATCCCGAGTCTCTGGCAGAATGACATTGGCAACGAGCTCGGACATGTATTTGTCATGGATATATGTTTGCTCGACCTCGTTAGGCACGACAATCGCGATCTGCCGGCGCTGGAAGATCTCCGGGAAAAATGTCGCCTGCATCGTGAAACGCGTCCCGAAGAGCGCGAGCCGCCGCAAACTCGCGCGCGCGGCCGCGTCACAAGTCGCGGTCACGATGCTGAGCATCGGAACGGGTGAGCGACGTTGCACCTCATCGAAGACGAGATGCGGAGTGTTAGCCGCGATCAACGCCAACCCGGCCCCCGCGCCCGCCAGTCGTTCCACCTCCGCGACCAGATAATCAGTCAGCGCCGCCAGCTCGTTCGCGGTGACAAGATCGACCACCGTCTTGACGTCGATGCTGTTGATGATGAGCGAAGGCGCGCGGTCTTCCGGACTCCGCTTGCGGAAACCCGCGATCAATCTCCGGTAATACTCAATGGTCGTTTCCGGACCCGTGCCGCCAATGATTCCAAGGGTTTTCATGAGTTTGACCCGCTTTAAGTGTCGATAAGGGCGATTACGCGAAAAGCCAAACGATCTCGTCCTGTTTTGCGTTCGCGACAAGGCGCAAGGTGACAGAGAGCGGCAAAGCTGAAACCGAGCCGTGTTAGGTCGAATGCGGTGGCCGCGGATCAGGGTGCCGGATCGAGGCGATAGTGGGCTTCCGGGCCAGGATTGATCGTGCCCTGGAGTTGAAGAGTCCGGCGCGCATTCATGCCATCACAATTTTTGGTAGGGCGAGACTCCGTCGAGTTGGGGTGTGCGGATTGATCATGCGCTCCGGGCCGATTCCCGGCTCGACGGAGTCTCGCCCTACCGCATCGACCAGAGAACGGGGCGAGTCGGCGGTGACACCTGCCTGCGCCTACCTGACCAAACAGTAATGTCTTGACCGCCAAGTCTCTGCCATGCAAGACTGAAGCTATGAGGGCAAAATCAAAGGGCGGAGCGACTTCGGAGCGGATAATCAGAAAGACCTGCATGTTGCTTCACATGATTTTGTGCGGGCTCGCACTGCTGGTGGTTTCGCAGACGTGCATCTTCGCACAGGACAGATGCGTACGGTTTCCGGCGGGGAGCACGATCAGTGATCCCGAAAATCTTTACAGCGAGAACGGCGTTCTGACGGTCGATTTCACCTATCAAACCTCGCAGGACTCCTACGGATTTACTCGCTACTGTTTTGTGAATTCCGATGGCGCGCAATCGCCGACGCTGCACGTGCACCCGGGCGATACTTTGGTCTTAACCCTGACGAACCTGGTCCCCGAGCAGGCGGGCAAGGTGCCTGCGACAATGGTCGGCATGGATATGTCAAAGGCGGGGGATGGAGGCTGCGGAGCGACGACTATGACTGCGTCATCCGTCAACCTTCACTACCACGGGACAAACACCGCGCCCATTTGCCATGAGGACGAAGCTATCCATACCATCATCAATTCGGGCGAAACATTTCGCTACGAAGTCCATTTCCCGAAGAACGAACCACCTGGATTGTATTGGTATCATCCGCACATTCACGGAATCGCCACCCCGGCGGTGCAAGGCGGAGCGACCGGGGCGATCATTGTGGAAGGCATCGAGAACGTAAACCCGGCGGTCGCCGGACTGCCGCAGCGAGTCATCATGATTCGGGACAACCCCGCAGCCTCCCCTGTGGATGGCGGCCCTCCGCCGGAAGCAGCGAAGTATGATTTATCAGTCAACTATATCCCAGTAGGCAGCCCGGCCTTTATTCCAGCTGTGCTTCCGATGAAACCGGGTGAGAAACAGTTTTGGCGCATCGTCAATTCGGCGGCCGTTACGGTCCTCGATCTAAAACTGGTTTACGATGGAAAGCCGCAGACTCTCGAACTGATATCGCTGGATGGCGTGCCCGATTGGCTCACAGGATGGCAATGGCCGTGGGAAATCCCTTTTTCAGAACAATATTTTCCTGCCCACGGCTGGACGCGCGGAGTTTATCGTGACCGCTCCTTCTTCAGCTGTGAAGGTAGCGCGCCTCATGACAAGAAGGGTGGATACTGGTCCAGGCGGAGATTTATCTTACGAGCGACCGATTTTCAACATCGTCAAATCGGAAACCGGGGCACCCGCATCCGACTATACGATGGTGCCCGCGGTCTCAGGCCCGCCACCCGCGGAGCGTTTCGCCGGATTGGCCGAGGCCAAGCCGACCGCCACCCGCAAGCTCTATTTCTCAGAAGGCGGCCAGTATCTCTTCATTACTGTGGAAGGCCGAACGCCGAAACCGTATCGAATGGATGACCCCCCCGCCATTACTACCACCCAGGGATCAGTCGAGGACTGGATAATTGAGAACCGGTCTCCGGAGATTCACGAATTCCATATCCATCAAATCCATTTCAAGCTCATGGCCAGAGACGGGACGGCCCTGCCCGCGCGTGACCAGAATATCCTCGACACGGTGAACGTCCCCTACTGGACAGGAACTGGTCCCTATCCAAGTGTAACCCTGCGGATGGACTTCCGCGGGCCGACCGTCGGTGACTTCGTCTATCACTGCCATATTCTCGACCACGAGGACAACGGCATGATGGCGATTATCCGAGTGCTGCCAAAGACGAAGGCGGGTGCTTCCACCAGTTCGAACGCGCCGGCCGCGCTCGAGGCGCGGCGGGCCGTGGCCGAGCAAAAGAAGTAAAGGGCAGAGATACCTGGAAGCCATCGGGTAGCCATCTCGTAACTAGAGATGGCTGTAGCGGTTTGTGACCGCCGTCATCTTTGCGAATCTTGGGACTGAAATCCTCGTCGAGCCGGTCGTGTCGTCGAGCGAACTGCCTGGACTCGTGCTCCTGCTCGTAATCGTGCTCATAATCGAGACACCGACGGACCGAGCACGATTACGGTCACGAGCAGGAGCACGAGTTACCAATTCACTCTTATTTTGATATGGTTTGTAGAAGCCATCTAGCTCTGTTCAAAAGCACGACCAACACGCGTTGTAGCGTGCGCTGTCCTCAGCGCACATGCCCTTCCGCTGAGACAGCGGACACTACAGCCCTGGTGAATGCATGCTTTTCAACAAAGCTAAGCCATCTCATAACTCCAAAAAGGTTGTCATTCTGAGCGGAGCGAAGGATCTCTGACTATTTCCCCTCCGCCCGTGCGTTCACCACCGGAAATGATCAGAGATGGAAAGCCCAGACTCGCCTCCGGCTGCGTTACGGCTTCGCTCCGCTCAGAATGACAGCGCTATTTACGAGATGGCTTGTAGAAGATATGCGACGAGAGCGCTGCCCCGCGCGACACGCCCGACCATCCCGTGTCCAGCTCAGATTGCAGATCGGAATGATGCCACGTGTGGTGGATCTAACTAACTAAAAATCGGTAACTATCGACAACGGTGATCGCTCCAAAAGCCAAGTGACCCTTGTCGTAGATCTGCGATAGGACCCGGGGTGACAAACAAACAGCAAAAAGACCATCCGGCACCGATTGCGTTACGACGAACGCAATGGCGCCGGATGGCCGTTAATTGCTAGGATTGTCGTTAACTCAGCAACAGATTACTGAACAGTGATTGGCTTTGGCTTGGATGCAATCCCATTGGCCACGACCTGGATGCTGCTCGCCCCTGTTTCTGCGGCGGCCGGCACATCGAAGGTGGTGAACACAAGCGCGTTGCCGGTGGCGATGGCCATCGTGCTGTGATCATGGGTCCGGGCATAGAAGACATGGCCGGTGGCGTTGTTGGTGATGCGCACGAGCGGGTAATTCGTAGCCATGGTGGCATCATCGCCATAATCAGCACCACAGGAGAGGCCATTGAATTGGCGGCCGGTGATATCGATAGGAATTGCCGCGAGTCACGCTGCTTGGCCACGTCTTGATGGCGGGCGCCCAGGCGGGATCCGGCCTGCCCTTCGAGGTGTAGATTTCCACGTCGATCGTCATCCCCTCGGCGACGACTGACAAAACCTGGCCACTGGGCAGGAGCAGCAACCGGTCCTGGTAGGATGTAAGGCTGTGGGCACTCTGGGTTTGCGCAGTCTGCGTGAAGGTGGTTCCGTCATAGACGAAGAACGTTGCAGGTTGCGCGAAAATTCCAGGGCTGGCGAGGACCAGCACGTTACCATCCGGCAACAAACTGGCCGGAGCGTCGGCCATGTCGTTACCGCCTGGGAAGTCAGCCGTGGCCGCCCATGTCCCGGTAGTTTGAGTATAGACAGAATTGTGAACCGTTCCGCCAAAGGCAATGACCGTGCCGTCGGGTCGGCGGATCATAGGTCCGATTTCCAAGCTACTGGCATCGGGCAATTTCACGATCGTGCTACCCGCGGTCGACCACTGATTATTTGTGGGATCAAACAGCTCCGAATTGGTGCCATTGTTACAATCAACAGTTAGAACTTTGCCACCAGGCAACTTGCACATGCCTTCTTCGGAGTAGTTGTCAGCCTTTCCGGTGCCCACCGAGGTCCAAGTCAAAGTCGTGGCATTAAACGTAACCTGCTTTTTCGATGCGTTCTGACCCATCGTGAAGGTGCCATCATCCAGGACGACGCAGGGCGAATCCCCGATCGACGTCCAGCCGGCGGGTGGGTTTACAGTTGTCCAAGAATTGGTGAGCGGATCGTAAATCGCGCCTTTATTGGTTTCCGCGAAGTTGAGGAAGTTGTATTCCCCGCCTTCCACAAGAACACGGCCATCCGGCAAGACCGCGGATGCGAAATAGAGCGGTCCATAATCCGATGACATGGAAGCCAGTTGCGACCAGGTGCCGTTCTGATAGTTGCCAGTGTTATCGGGCGTGAGGCGCCACCAATTGTTGTTGCCGTATTCGTGCACCATCACCGTGCCGTCAGTAAGCAAGAGCGCGGTATCGGTATCGAAAGTAGGTTGATGGGTCAGTTTTGCCCACCTGCCCGGGGCGGCGGCGGCGTGGGCGCCTGGAGCCATGGCCAGCAGTCCGCCAGCAACGGCGGCACCAACCAGTAATGAAGCAAAGCCTTGCCGAAAAACTTTTCGAGCGCGGCCGGTGAATTGAGATGGAAGTATTGTATGCAACATAATAGATCTAATTAGACGTGTTAGGCGCGAGGTTTAAGGATTTTTCGCGCGATGCGGCTAATACTGACAAGCCTGTCATGTTCTTGGCAAGCTTATTCTCACAGCGCCCGCGTTTTTTTTGGCCAGGGAGCGTGGCCGCTTCAGAGAGATCGAGGGACGCGCATCGGTGTTTCGCGTCAGGTTTTTTGTCGTTGCAGGTAGGCGTTGACCTGTTCCTCCAGGATTTCGAGCGGCAGGGCGCCGTTCCGCAGGAGGACGTCGTGGAATTCGCGCTGGTCGAACTTTTCTCCGAGTTGCCGCTGGGCGCGTGCCCGCAATTCCTGGATCTTTAGCATGCCGACTTTATAGGCGCAGGCCTGACCGGGGGCGACGATATAACGTTCGATCTCAGAGGTGACTTCGCCTTCGGCCATGCCGGTTTTTTCCCGCATGTAAGCGATCGCCTGCTCGCGGGTCCAACGTTTCTCGTGGATCCCAGTGTCAACCACGAGACGAACGGCACGAAAAAGCTCGGCCTGCAATCGCCCCAAATCGCCGAAGGGATCATTCGCGTACCAGCCCGCCTCTTTCGCCAGCCACTCGGCATAGAGAGCCCAGCCCTCCAGATAGGCGGTGAAAGGGACGACCTTGCGAAACTGGGGCAGGCCCTTCAATTCCCGCGCGATCGAGATTTGCCAGTGATGACCCGGCACCCCTTCGTGGTAGGCGAGAGTGGGCATCGACCACTTCGGGACTTCGTTCATGTTGCGCAGGTTGGCGTAGAAAACGCCGGGACGCGTCCCATCCATCGACGCCCCGTCGTAGTAGGCGCCGGGCGCAGTCGCTTCCTTGAACACCGGCACGCGATGGACCTGGCAAACGGCTCGGGGCGTAGTGAGAAAAAGCTCCTTGCAGCGCCGGGTCGCTTCATTGATCAACCGCTGATAATCGGCCAGGGCCGCGGCGCGGCCGGCCTCATCGTCAGGATAAAGGAAACGCGGTTCCTTCCCTAACGATATCATGGCTGGCTCGATCGGCTGGCCAGCAAACCCATTCGCGTCGAGAAGCACTCGCATTTCGCCTTCGATCCGGGCCACCTCGCGCAAACCGAGCTCGTGAATTTCGTCGGGCGACATCGTGGTGGTGGTGTTGAGGCGCAAGAGGTAAGCGTAATAATTCTTGCCATCGGGGAGCTTCCAGACGCCGTCATCGGTCGTTGTCTTCGGAAGCAGGACCTGAAAATAGTCGATCAGCTTTTGGTAGGCAGGATAAACCTGGCTGGTGATCGCGCTTTCCACCCGCGCTTGATAATCCGCCCGCTGAGACTCGCTCAGGGACGTGATTTTCGCCGCCCGCGTCTTGAAAGAACTGGCGAGGATGTTGGCCGAGGCCGGCTCGGCGACAAAGGCGCGCATTTCCGCTAACACCTCCTCGACCACGAACCTCGGCGGGATGACACCCTTCGACTCGCGCAGCTTCAGACCTTCGAGGGTTTGATCGAATTTCGCGGGCAATGCGCCAAGGCGTTGCAGGTAGTAATCGCAATCGCGGAGCGCAAGGAGCCGGTGAGTATTCGCCATGAAAGTGGGGAACTCGTTTTGCACGCCGGCGAGCTGGTTGACGGGGTAGTTGTGAAACTGAAAGCGCTCGTCCTCGACTTGCCGTGCCACGAACCAATCGAGGACGCGAGTTGAGAGGCGTTGCGACTCCGTCTGCCGCGAGAGCGGGTAGGCGCGCAACTGGGCCAGATCTCTCCGCCAACGGGCCGCCACCTTTTCCTGATGCGCGGGAGACTCGTCGCTGAGCTTTCCGTTATGACTCGTGATGCCGAACTGCTCGACCAAACCAAGCGAGGAAAGCAACTCCGGCTCGGCAAAGATGACTTCCGCAAAAACTTTTTCGTAGAAGAGATTGAGGCTCCAGGGTCGGAAGTAGATCAGGTTAATAAGAAAAACGGCCAGCGCGACGAGAAGGACGGCGACGACGCCGAGCAGCCATTTCAGCAAGCGCTTGAACATCCGGAGAGGGAGATTGGCCAGACGCGCAATGTCAATCCCAAAAGAATCCAATAGGGCTAGAGAAACACGGACGACACGGAGGTCGTCCCTCCACCGGGCCTGACCGAATTCGGTTGCAACGGCGGAAAGAATTGGACACCGAACTCAAGCCAAGAGAACTATCAGTCATGCCAGCAAGAATCGGATCAGCAATTTGGGAAGGCACTCTGAAAGAGGGCAAGGGAACCATGAAACTCGGGAGCGGCGCTTATGAAGGGCCCTATTCTTTTCAATCCCGCTTCGAAAGCGCGAGCGGGACAAATCCCGAGGAACTGATCGGTGCGGCGGAAGCGGGCTGCTTTTCCATGGCTCTCTCGTCCAATCTCGAGAAGGCCGGCCATCCCGCCAAGCGCATCAGCACAACCGCCAACGTGAAGCTCGAAATGGTAGACGGCGGACCAAAGATCACCACGATCGATCTCCAAGTGGAAGCAAGCGTCCCGGGAATGGACGACCAGGCTTTCCAAGAGCAGGCGCAAAAGACAAAGAAGGGTTGTCCCGTTTCTGTTGCGCTCGCCGGAACCCAAATCAACCTGACGGCCAAGCTCGTGTAAGGTCCCTCATTCCCGCCGCAAGGATCGAACGGCAGCCTCCCGCGCGAGGTCTGACCAATTTGCCTGAACCGATCGATTTCATTGCCAAGTGAAAAGCAAAGCGTCTTCCGGCGTTTCTTTTCCGTTCTCGGACCGGGCCTGATTACGGGAGCTGCGGACGACGATCCCTCGGGGATTGCGACCTACTCGATCGCGGGCGCACGGCTTGGGACTTCGGCACTTTGGACCGCGTTCCTGACCTGGCCGCTGATGGGCGCCGTGCAAATGATGTGCGCTCGCATCGGCATGGTCACGGGCGAAGGTTTGGCGGCCGGTTTGCATGCCCGCTTCTCGCGCTGGCTGGTGGTCCCGGCGATCATCGCGCTCGTCGTGGTCAACACCATCACTGTCGGAGCCGATCTATCGGCCATGGCCGACGCGGTGGAAATGCTGACAGGCGTCAACTCGCACTACCTCGTGGTGCTTTTTGGCGGCGCCTTGATCTACGGCACGCTGCGTTTTCGTTACCGTCAGCTCGCTGATATTCTAAAATGGCTGGCCGCGAGCCTGATCGCCTACGTAATCACGGCGTTTATCATCGGACCGGATTGGAAAGTTGTGGCGCACGACACATTTGTGCCGGTGTGGCCGAAGGACCATTCGGGTTGGACGATCCTCGTCGCGATCCTCGGCACGACCATCAGCCCCTACATCTTCTTTTGGCAGGCGTCGCAGGACGTGGAGGAAGACAAGGCGGCCGGGCGGCGGATGCGCGTTTTTCAGCTGACCCGCCCGCCGCTTGAGATCGCCGACCGCGCGATGGATGTCGGCACTGGCACATTCTTCTCCAACCTCGTGATGTACTTCATCATTCTGAGCGCGGCGCTCACCCTGCACCACCAAGGCATTAACATCACCACTTCGACGCAGGCGGCCGCGGCTTTGGAACCGTTCGGCGGCCGTTTTGCCACCACCCTCTTCGCGCTCGGCATTCTCGGTGGAGGCGTGCTCGCGATTCCCGCTCTCGCCAGCTCGGCGGCTTACGCCTTGGCCGAGACCTTCAATTGGAGACAAGGGCTCGGCCGGTCGGTCCGAGGCGCGCGAGAGTTCTACTCGGTCGTGACGCTGTCGATTTTTTTGGGGATCGTGCTCGACTTCGCCAATGTCGATCCGATTGGCGCCCTTTTCCTCACCTCGGTCATCAATGGTCTGCTCGCGCCTTTCCTCATCCTCGGCATCCTGCTCGTCGCCTCGAATCGCAAAATCATGAACAACCAACCCAGCTCGCTTCTCAGCCGGGTAGTCGTTGGCCTAACGAGCTTGATGATGTTCGGCGCCGCGATCGGGATGTTTCTTTTCTGATGAACTCCGCTTCGCGCGGGCCCCGGCTGAAATCTAATCCTTGCATTCGGACCGACCAAGATAGCTTTCGCCACTCACATTATTTTGCCAGCTCGTCGAGATACTCCACGTAGGACATGACCCCGCCGTCCCAGCCCTGCACCTTTGGATTGCTGGATTCGATCACGTAATATTCATCCGGCGCGTGCGCGCCGCTGCCATGACCGAGACCCAAGTGGCCGGCCGCGCATTCAAAGATATTGGAACGCGCACGCGGT
>CAVYVJ010000027.1:0-95709 GCA_963771865.1 uncultured Verrucomicrobiae bacterium | reverse complement strand
CAGCGGAGATTGTCGCGCAAGGCCTCCGTGATATCCTCACTCGTTAGGCCAGTTCTGATGGTATTTGAGCGATTCATGTGGCGAAAACATTCCGTCTCGGCACATGCGTTTCCATCGGACCTTGGTCCTACAGGCCGACCCGCGGCGGCGATTGACAGTATCGGTCGGCCGTGCGCAGCATCGGCAGCCGAAACGCAGGATGCGATTGGGTGATGTCCGCGGACGCCGCCGATCCGCCGCCGAACCGTTACGATCTCCTCATGTCACATCGAACCGCGCGAGCTGTTAGCATCGTTGCAGTTGCGTTGATCTTCACCGCGGTCGGCGTCGCGGTTCGCGCGCAGGACTTGGAACCTCGTGCCTACAGCAATTCCCCTACTGGAACGAATTTTCTCATCCTCGGTTACGGGTATGCCACCGGCCACGTGCTGACCGATCCGTCGCTCCCGATTGAAAACGTCACGAATGAAGCCCATGTCGGCGTCCTCGGTTTCGCCCGCGTTCTTAACATCTTCGGCAAGTCCGCCAAGTTCGATATGCTCGTGCCATTCGCCGGCATCACGGCCAAAGGCATCGTTTTCGGTCAACCGCACACGCGAGAAATTTCCGGTTTGGCCGATCCCTACTTTAGATTCTCAATCAACTTTCTCGGCGCGCCCGCTTTGAACGCGGCCGAGTTCAAGAAATACCGGCAGGATATTATTGTTGGCGCGAGCCTCCGCGTCGGCGTCCCGCTTGGTCAGTACGATGACACCCGGCTGGTCAACGTCGGGAGTAATCGCTGGTCGATAAAGCCGGAGATTGGCGCTTCAAAAGCCATCGGAAAATGGACATTCGAGCTCGCTCCTGCGGTCACGATCTACACAGATAATAACGACTTTTTCGGAGGCAAAGAGCGCGAGCAAGCGCCGCTCTATTCCGCGCAGGCTCATGTGACCTACAGTTTCCGACCAGGCCTCTGGCTTGGCCTTGACGCGGCTTACTTCAACGGCAGCCAAAGCACGGTGGACGGAAGGGAGAACGATGATCGGCACGAGGGCACGCGCTTCGGCGTCACCCTCGCGTTACCTCTTACCCGCAATCACTCGATCAAGCTCTACGGTGTCACCGGCTACAACTCCCTTCGTCATCACGATTTCGATGCTGTCGGGATCGCCTGGCAATACCGCTGGGGTGGCGGACTCTGAGATTGATCAGCGAGGTGATTTCGCGGCGCCTCGCAATTACGAACTTTGACCGTGCATTGTCGTGGCGGCAGGGATGCCGCCACGTGCGGGCTGGAAGCCCGCGCTCCCCGGGAAGAGAAGATCCGCGCGTTCCTCGGGGCGCGTCGCCCTATCGGGAGCGCGGGCTTCCAGCCCGCACGTGACGGCATCCCTGCCGTCACCTCTTCGACCCGCGACATCCCCACAAATCCTACATGCCCTCAGTGGATGAGCGAAAGGGGGACATTCCTTCCCGCTTCGGTGCCCAATCGTTAGGCAACAACTAGCGGCTGGCTGCGAGTTCGGCGAGGCGGGAAGTGATCTCGGCTTTGAGCTTCTCGTGCATCAACGGGGCCTTCAACGCATCTTGCAGGAGCGCGATGGCGCGTGCCTTGTCGTCCGCCGTAATCACATCCTTAACTGGGGCATTGCTCCGACCCAGAAGGCGAAGGAGCAGCAAGTCGTCGCGCGCGCCGCCGGATGCGCTGTAGGCAGCAAGACGGGTGAGCGGGCGCAGATCGGAATAGACGTAGAGCGGATAGAGCAGGCTCGTGAGTTCCTGCGGTGTAAGCGGACTCATCTGCATGACTGCTTCGACCGCGGCATAGGGAGGTACGGCCGGGTCGTCATTGAAAAAGCGGACGATGTCGAGGAGGTGCGGCTTCGCGGCGGCGCCGGCTGCGCCGAGCGCGCGGACAGCAGCGGAGCGGACGGTCTGATCCTCGTCTTTGAGCCGCGCGGCGATCTCGGCCACGAGTGCCGCATCTGTCCCGGGGTCAAGTTCGTGGATAGTGTCGAGTGCGGCCCAGCGCACCTGGGCATCCTGGTCCTTGAGGAGTGGGCGCAACGCTTCGCGGAACTTTTTCTTCGACGCATCATCGGTCACGAAGGCTCGCAGGGAAATGGCGGCGGCTCCGCGGACCTGTGCCTCGGGATCCTTCAGCAAAGCGAGAAGTTCTGGCAGCAACGGGCCGCCGAGTTTGGCTCCCAGTTGGCTCATCACGAAAGCCATCCCGAGACGAATGTCGGGGTCCGGGTCAGTGAGCCCGGCACGACCGCGGCGGACTGCTTCTTCGTCCATGCCGAGGACCTGCACGGTGATGGGCAGCGCCCTTACGAGCGTGGCGCGCACTTCCGGCGAGGCCTTGGGAAAAACGTCGCGCACTTTGTAGGGGAAATCGCGCAGCGCGTCGCCGGCGACGGGGAGCGCTTGCAGCGCTTCGTCGCGCACGAGACCGGATTCGTCGAGCAGAGCATTGGCGATGAGCGCGACGTTGGGTTTCGCCGCGGCCGGGCCGAGCGAACCGAGAGCGGAGATGGCTGCGGCCCGCACGATGGAATCGGGATCTTTCGCCTGCTCGGTGATGAGTGAGAGCTGTTCAACCGCCGCGTCACCAGCCTTGCCGAGAACGCGCAGCGCGGCCGCCTTTACCTCTGGTGTGCCGGTGCGAATCTGTTTCACGAGTCTATCAACCGATGCTTCCGCGGTGGCTTTGTTCTTCCCAGCGTCCTCGATGATCGCCGCCTTGATTTCCGGCGGTTCGATCTGGAGCTGCGCGATCAGGACTTCGCTCACGGATTTCTCTTTCTCCTCGGTAATCGCGCCCGCTGCCTTTGCGGCGTCGAGCCCGTTCACTGCCGCCGCCCACGCGGCTATGCGCACCTCGGCATCACGATCGTGAATCAATGGAATAATCGCGTCAACGTCCGCAACGGTCAGTCCGCCGATTTGCGCGAGCGCGTGGAGCACGGCGGCCTTGAATTCCGGATTCCCCGCTGTCGCGAGCGCATTGACCAAGGCCTTGTGCTGCGCTTCGGTGGCTTTGCCCGCCTGGCCGAGGCATTTCGCCGCAGCGACGCGAACATCGCTGCGCGAGTCATTGAGCAGTGGCCAAATCGCTTCCGTATTTTCGGCGGAGGCCTGCGCGGCGAAGACGACGGCGAGGACAACAGCGCGAATGTTTGGGTCCGGGTCTCCAGCATATTTGAGCACCTCCACCACCTGCGGTTTCGCTTGCGCGCCCAGCCGGGCGAAAAATTGAAACGCCTCCATCCGGACAGCCTCGGGCGTTCCGGGCGCGAGTAGTTTCGCAACGTCTGCGGCGACCGACGTCTGACGCCAGTCGGCCAGCGCGCGCACGGCAAGCGCGGCGACTTGATCGGATGAGTCAGCCAGCGCCGCGACGGTGCCTTTCACGACGGACGCGGAAGGTTGAAAAGGACGATCTTCGAGTGAGTTGGTTTGCGCACGGGCAGCGCAGTAGAGCAGCGCAACAGCGAGGATATTGAAGAGGAGTAACGAGGTTTTCATGGCGTGATAGGGGATGGGTCAGTTCTTAATGTATTGACTGTAGGTTGGATGTTTGTAGGCGCTGCGGCCGCTGTAGGAGTATTTCGCGATACACTTTTTGCCCACGACACGATCGGCCTCCATGATGTCCGGCGTGTTGGTTGGATCGAGGACGATCCACGTGCCGCTATTCAACCAAAGCAGCCACACGTGCGAGATTTTCGAACCTATTTTCGCCTTCCCGAGGACGTAGCGCGCGTCGCGCGTCTCCATCTTGCTGAGGAGCCAGAGCGACTTCGCCTTACAGTCGCCTTGCTGGCGCGACTCGGTTACCTCGGGAGTCTGAGGCGTGTAAGGCTGCGACGGGTCGAAGTAATAGCGGAAACGATAAGCGGTTCGCATTTGCGAGCGGACATCGTTGACGGACGGCGACCCGTCTCCGAGCCGCGCGAAAGTCTGCCGCATCGGGCCCATGTAGGAATCGTAAGGCGTGCCCCCGCATGGGCGGCCGGCGTCCACTTCGGCGCGGAGCAGCGCGGCAGTCGCGATGAGAATGATTGGAAGTATCAGGATAGGCTTCATAAGAATCGTTCGGGTTGGCCGGTGGCGGCGAGGACCGAGCGCCACCAACCGCTAGCCGGGTCGAGGCGCTTCGTCTTCGTGCTGAGGAGCTCGATCGGCACATGGATGAAACGCTCATGCAGAAAACCGATCACGACGCCGGTCTTGCCCGCCATCGCGGCGTGCACCGCATGACGCGCGAAGAGATCGCAGAGAAGCGCATCTTCGCAGTTCGCCGGCCGGCTGCGAACCTGATAACTCGGATCGAAGTAACGCATAACAACCGGTAGGCCCTCGGATTTGAAATATGATTTTATTCGCTCGCACAGGAGCGGACCGACGTCCTTCAGCTTCACGTTGCCGGAAGCGTCGCGGTCAACTCCGTCGGCTTCCAGCAGGTCCTGGCCGGCCCCTTCGGCAACGGCGATGACGGCATGTGACTTCCTCGCCATTCGTTGCTTGAGGGCAGCGAGAAAGCTTTCGAGCTTGAATGGCACTTCCGGAATGAGCGCGAAGTTTACATCCTGGCTCGCAACCACCGCACCGGCCGTGATGAAACCGGCATGGCGCCCCATCAATTTCACCACCGCAATTCCGCCGGGAACGCTTCGCGCCTCAGTGTGCGCGCAATCGAGCACCCGAGCAGCTTCCTCGACCGCGCTGAAGAAACCAAAAGTGCGCGAAACGAAAGCGACGTCGTTGTCGATCGTCTTCGGCACGCCCACGACCGAGAGCGCATGTCCACGCTTGCGCGCTTCCTGGTAAAGCGCATTGGCCCCGCGCTGAGTGCCGTCTCCGCCGACCGTGAAAAGAATGTTTATCCCGCGCGTGATGAGATTGTCCACCGCCCTGCCGATATCGACCGGACCGCGCGAGGAGCTGAGAATCGTTCCGCCCTTTCGATGGATGTCGTCCACCAGCCGGGGCGTGATGATAACCGGCTCTATCGCGCAAGCCGGTTCGAGCCCGGAATATCCACCACGGAAACCAATCACCTCGGCGACCCCGTAGCCATAATGCAGCTCCAGAAAGAGCGAGCGAATGACATTGTTCAACCCCGGACAAAGCCCGCCGCAGGTCACGATGCCGGCGCGGGTCTGTTTCGGGTCGAAAAAAAGTTTGGCGCGCGGTCCAGCCTCTTCGAACTGCAGCCCCGGCTCCGCCCCGATTTCAGCCCGCTCGGGAATGCGAACATCATCACTCACGGGATGACTGGGAGTGGCCGGGAATCGCGCTTCGCCAAGTGTCGGAGTTTGCATGAGTTACTTTTTTAATGCTACGCGCGGCACGCCCAGCCATTCGGCGGCGTAATCGAGCTTTCTAAACATTTTCACCTTCAATGGAGAATGGTCTGTCACGACGGCGTGAATCCTGATGTAATGGCTCGCAGTGGAGCTGGTGACATAAAACGCAGATTTGACCGGTGGGCGTCCGTCATAAGACCGACGACGATGAAGCGCGATGTGGTAAGTAAATCGGTCATCCAGATCGATCGCGTCCAGCTTCGTTGTATCGGTGAAGCGATTGAAGGGTTCGCGAAGCCGATCCTCCTCCTTCTCAAGGAAATCGACGATTTCCTTCACCGTCTTTGCATCGAGAATGCCGCTTGGCCTGAAGGTCATGAGCCGCAGCTCCTTGTTGAAAGAAATGCCGGGGGGGAATTTCCCATGTTTATCTTCGCCGGTCATTTTGTAACTCGTGATTGCTGCAACTGCCGTAACGGAAAAGGACGGTCGCAAGAATTTGTGCCGAGAGAATGCGCTCAAAGGTGCGCTTTCGCACCTTAACGAGCTATCGGACTTTAGTCCTACGGGTGCAACGGCAGCAGCCACGGGACAAGCAGCACCGTGAGGAGCAGAGCAACGATCGCGAACGGCACGCCGATGCGGACGAAATCGCCGAAGCGGTATTTGCCTGGGACGAGGACGAGGGTGTTCACGGGCGAGGAGATCGGCGTCATAAAGGCCGTAGACGCGGCGAGCGCGACGGTCATCACAAAAGGATAGGGCGAGGCGCCGAGCGAATGGGCGACAGTAAGTGCGATGGGAGCCATGAGCACGGCGGTGGCGGTGTTCGAGACGAAGAGGCCGATGAGCGCGGTGACTACGAAGAGCGCGGCGAGCAGCAGGCGCGGCTCGGCCTGGCCGAAGAGGTCGAGCAGACTCTGCGCGGCGAGATCCACGCCACCGGTTTTTTTCAGTGCGATGGAAAAAGGCATCATCCCCACAATCAAAATGAGGCTCGGCCAATGGATGGACTTGTAGGCGCTATCGAGCGTGATGCAGCGCGTAAGGCCGAGCAGGAGGCAGGCGATGAGTGCGGCGAGCGTATTCGGCACCCAGCCGGTGACCATGAGCGTGACCATGATGGCAAGGATGCCGAGCGCATACGGCGCGCGGCTGCGCGCAGGCGCGACCTGATCGATCTCCGCGGGCAGGCTGAGCACGAGGAAGTCGCGTTTCAGTTTTTGCAATTCGCGGATGTGTTTCCATCGGCCGATGACCAGCAGCGTGTCGCCGGAGCGAAGTTTTTCCTCGGAGACGCCGGTCGCCACTGCCTTGCGCCCGCGGCGCAGACCGATGACGTTCAATCGGTATCTACTGCGAAAACCGACCTTGAGCACGCTTTGGCCGATGAGTTCCGAATCTGGTGGCAACAGCACTTCGGCCATTCCAAGGTCGCGCGAATGATCGGTAAAATAGCGACCTCGCAGCGGCAGCAGATCGAGTTTTAGCTCGGTCAGTGTCCGCTCGCGCTCCGGATCGTCAGGCGTGGTGGCATCGACGAGCAACACATCGTGCGCACACAACACCACGTCGGCGCGCGGTTCGAGCAGTTCGTTCCGCCGTCCGATCCGGCGCTCGATCGCGACAATATTCGCGCCGTTTTTCTTCCGTGCTCCGAGCTGCTGCAAGGTCTGTCCGACGACTCGCGAATCTTCGCGCACGCGGATGCGATGCTCGCGTCCGGCAAGCTCGTAATCGCGCACAAAATCCATCAGCCGACGACGCCTGCGCCCGGGTTTTTCCGGTTTCGCCGCGGGATTCAACCAGCGGCGCGCGATGAGCATGTAGCCGATGCCCGCGGCGAGAATGACGGCCCCGAACGGCGTGAAATCGAAGAACCCGAAGCCGGCGAAGCCCGCATGCTGGAGGGCGCTGTCGGCCACGAGATTCGGCGTGGTGCCGACGAGCGTAAGCATCCCGCTGATTAGCCCGGCGAAACTCAGCGGCATCATCAGCCGCCCCGGCGCGAGCTTCTGCCGCTCCGCGACGAGCAGCACCACCGGGATAAAGATCGCGACGACGCCGGTCGAACTCATGATCGCTCCCAGCCCCGAGACGGCGAGCATCAGCAGCACGATCAGCCGCGCTTCGCTGCCCGCCGCGCGGCGCAGCAAGAAATCGCCGATCTGCACCGCGATCCCCGTGCGCACGAGTCCTTCACCGACGATGAAGAGCGCGGCGATGAGCACGACACTCGGATCGCTGAATCCTGCGAGCGCCTCCGGCACCGTGAGCACACCGCAGAGCGGGAGCGCCACCAAAGCAAGCAGCGCGACGACATCCAGGCGCGGCTTGTTGGCGATGAAAAGCGCGATGCACGCGCCGAGCAGGCCGAGGACGAGGAGCAGTTGCGAATTCACGCGCTCCTAGCTTCCGCCTTACCGGAACAGCACGATCGCGAGCACCTGCGCCGAGAGGATGCGGAGCAACGTGGTGAGCGGATAGACCGTGGCATAACCAACTGCCGGTGCCTCCGACCCGGCAATATTTGAAGCGAACGCCAGCGCCGGCGGATCGGTCATGCTGCCGGCGATCAGGCCGCTTAGGTCTATGAAATTCATTTTCAAAACCACGCGAGCGAAGACTCCGACGAGCAAAAGCGGTAGCACCGTGACGCATGCTCCGGCGAGCAGCCAGGAGAGGCCGGTCGCGCTGAATACTGTGGCAAAAAATTTCGCGCCGGCGCCGAGGCCGACGGCAGCGAAGAAAAGCGCGATTCCAAATTCACGGAAAGCGAGATTGGTGTTTGTCGGCATGTGCCAGACCTGTCGCCCGATTCGTCCGATGCGGCCGAGAATCAGCGCAACGATGAGCGGTCCGCCGGCCAGTCCGAGCCGGATTGGTTGGGGCAACCCGGGAAAGGGGATCGGCATGGTGCCAAGGGCGATCCCAAGGACGAGGCCGATGAAGAGCGGAATGAAGTGTGTCTCGTTCAATTCCTTGGCCGAGTTACCAACCGCTTCGGCCGCTCTATCGAGATCTTCCTCCCGTCCGACGATAGTGATCATGTCACCGAACTGAAGACGAAGCCCGGGCACGGCAGACATTTCGAGGTCGGCGCGAGTGACACGGGTGACCGCCACCCCAAAACGATCGTCAAGATTGAGCTCGCCGACGGTTTTTCCCAGGACATCGCGATCGGTTACGACCACGCGCCGAAAAGTGATGTTGGTCTCGGCGAACGCCAGCTCTTTCTCGCTCCGCTGGCCGACGATACGCTCGAACCGCTCCAAGTTCGTGGGCGTGCCAACAGCCGCGAGCTGAGAATCGATGTGAACGATCGTCGCGTCCGTGGCTGCGACCGTTTCCTCGCCAATGCGAATGTGCGAAATCGTGACTTTCGATTCGATGCGACCGGGAATCGCGTCAATCCGAAGGCCATCAAGGTTTGGATTGGTCACCACGAGGGTGCGGCGCTCAAGTGGCTCAATATTCGGCTGATTTTTTGCCGCGAAATCCGACGCCTCACGCGCCGGATCGATCCGAAGGATTAGTTTCAGAGCCAACAAGCTCCCGATGATGCCGACGATGGCGGTGGGATAGGTGACGGCGTAAGCCAAGGCGGGCAAGGCCAGACGATCGGGCGCGATGTCTGGCACACTCTGGAGCGTTTGCGTGGCCGCGCCTAACGAAGGCGTGTTTGTCGAAGCGCCGGAGAAAATTCCCAGGACCGCAGCCTGATCGAAACCTGCCAGCCAGCCGATGAGCGGCGCACCCACTGCCCCGAGAATGACAATCGCGGCCGCGAGCAGATTCATCTTCACGCCCTGGTCTCGGAGGGCAGCGAAAAACCCCGGACCAAGTTGGAGACCAATCGTAAAGACGAAGAGGATGAGCCCGAACTCTTTGACGAAATCGAGAGTGTGATGATCGACCGGATTTCCGAAATGGCCGACAACAATCCCGGCAAAAAGCACGCCGGCCGTGCCAAGACCGATCCCGCGAAATTTTAGACTGCCTAACGCCATCCCAAGGACACAGACGAAAGCAAGCGCGCCGATCGCGTGTGCGATCGGCTGTGTCCGATGAAGCTCAAAAAGCCAGCCCATGGTCGATGAGATGGAAACGTCCCTGATTACTCTTATGGAGACTATCGGACCTTGGTCCTACCGAGCTCGGTCACGCGGACGCGGAAAGGCGTTGCTCCGCGTGGTTTGATCGGATCAACGGACCGGCCACGATCTTACGTTGAAGTTGGACGCGGATCACGGGTAAATCTTTTTCCAATCGTCCTTCATGCTCACGACGGTCCAGCCTTTCGCCTTCGCTTCATCGAGGCCTTTGTCGAGTTTGCCGACCGGCGACTGGCGGTCGTAGGCGAACTCCCGTTCGGCATCGGTGTGATGGACGTAGAGGCAGAAGCGCGGGCCCGGGCCGGCGGCGGTCCATTCAAGCATCGGCAGGTCGCCGTCGGAATTGCCGAACGCGGCGATGGGCCGGCGTCCGATGTGGCTCTGAATTCCGAGCGGCTTGCCTTCCTTATCGTCGATGAACTCGATTTCGGGCAACCGCATGATGACCGGCCGGCCACCACGCATTTCGAATTGCATCTTGATGTTGCTGCCGATCACCTGCTCGGGTGGAACGCCATAAACCTTCTCCGCCCACGGTCGGATGAATTCGATGCCGCCGCCGGAGACGATGAACGTCTTGAATCCGTTCGCGCGAAGATAAGCGAGCAGTTCGAGCATGGGTTGATAGACCATGTGGTGTAAGGAAGGCCCGTCTTCGGGTGCCGCGCGGTAGTGAGCCAATCCTTCACGATCTCTTCGAATTCCTCCGTGCTCATGCCAGCGTGCGTGGCGGTGGTGAGTTCGAGCATGCCCTTTACGCCTGAGGCGGCCATGGCCTTCAGGTCGCCCGTCAGCGCCGAGGCGAACGGTTCCTTGGTTTTCCATTCGGGATGTTGGGGCGCGAGCGCCTTCACCCGATCCAGGACGAACAGGAATTGGAAATAGATCGGCTGCTCGGCCCACAGCGTGCCATCGTTGTCGAACGCGGCAATGCGCTCGGGCACAGGAACGAAATCGGCCGAGCTTCCTTCGTCACTTTCTCGACAAAAGCGGTGATGGATTTTTTTGCAGCCCCATCATTCCACGACGGGAGCGGATCAGCACCGTGGGCGGTGACCGCAAAAACCAGCGCGCAGGCAAGCGCCGTAAGAGATTTCCTATTCATGGTGAAAAATGAGCCGCACCTACCGGTGCTTATTCCCCCGCGTGGGCTTTGAGAATGTGCAGCACTTCCGCGATGGCCTGCGGATTTTGATGCGCGGTGTGATCGGATGGAACGATGTGTTCACTTTCGGCGCCTTTCATGTGCGAACTCCAGTAAGGCACGATGCCGTCACTTGAATTCGGCGAATCGCCGCGCCCGCGATCGCCAATGATGGTGTCATAGGGGACGCCGGGAGTCATCGGAATCGTGTTGATGGCGTTAACAAAACGGCTCTTCGGCGACAGAGTATCAACACTGTTCGCGCTGCGTTTCGGTTTCAATTCTTCCTCCCGGATGTTGGTCACACGAAGCATCTCCTGACTGGCCTGACTGCTCACTTTCGGTTCGCGGATGAAGATGTGGGCGAGACTTCCGATCAAGCCGGTAGCAAGATTGCTCCCGCGCAACGGCGCAGCGATGAAGATGACGCGGCCGATTTCCGGCCGATGCCGAAAGAACAACTCCTGGCGGAAATATTCGCGGACGTGTGGAGAAAGCTGGACCTCGTCCGGTGGCCTTCCGAATATTTTCATCCAAAGCTCGTTGCCGCTGTCAGTCAGGAGCAGCCGGCTGATGCAACCACCCATGCTGTGTCCGATCACCACCATTGGTTTCATCTTAGGAAACCGCTTTTCCACGGCATCGAGTTCCTCGCGCAGAATGGCGGCGGAATAGGGATAAGGGTAACCGGTCGGGTAACTGTAAAACCAGAATTGGTAATGCTGCCGGATAAGTAGATCACCACGCAGCTTGTTGATCATCGGCGTCCAGGTCGCCTGCGAATCCATCAGTCCGTGGATGACAAGGACGACGGTCTTGTTCGGATCATAGGGCTGGAGCCGCTCAATCGCCGCCGTCTCCGCGAACTTCTCCGGATCAAGAACACGCGCAATCTCATGCTTTTTCGGATCCGTCTGCTGGAGCATGACCGCGAGCGGCACGGTAAAATCGGCGGCCAGGGGGACGGTGCGTCCGTAAAAGCTCACGGTTTCGCTCGCGAGCGGATCCTCGAACTTCAGCACGCATCGCCGGCCCTCGAAATGCGCGACGACGGTGACGCTGTAGAAAATTCGCGACGGCGCGAAATGCTGACGCGCGTTTTTATTCGGCTCACGCTGCACGGCGACGATGGGCGAGCCGATGCCATCCCGGGTGGTTCGCTCACTGACGTATTTGCCGCCAACATCGAACTCGTCGGCCGGCGTGAAATCGTAGAGAGCCGGGTTCCACTCCGGACGTGGATCTGGATAATGGGTAAGAATAAAGTCTCCGGCCGCACCGGGCACGGTCAGCGGTTTCGTCCAGGGGTCGAGTTTGCCGTCCTGAATGATTTGGAAGACGCGGCCGATCGCAAAATCATAGTCGCGAATCGCCGTCGCATTAGTGGGGTCGCGCCGCAGCTCTGCGGTAATGGATTCGAGCGCATCCAGACAATGGCCCATCGCCAGGAGCGGTTGGGCGCGATGCTCGTGAATCGCCCGATCCAGAGTGTGCTCGACCGACGCCAGCGTTCCGCTGCCCGGCGGACCCGTCAGGTGCGGCTTCCTTGGCGAGACCTTTGCATACGGCGCCGCGCAACTAGCGAGCGTGAGCGCGATCGCGGCAACGCGGAGATGCCGGCGCATGCACGGACGATCAGTTGGCGGCGAAGTAGGTGGCGTCGCTCTTCGGTTTCCGCACAACCTGCTGATCGGTCACGATAACCGTGGTCCCGGGCTTCATCTCAGCGGCGACTTTGTGCGCAAAATCAGGACTGAAACGGAGCCGCTCTGAAATCTTGTCCGCATCGGGGGCGCGGCCTTCACTGGAGACACGCATCCATTTACCGGCCTCACGCCCGGGCGCGAGCTTGCTCATTTTTCCGCTGCTGCCTTCGAGAAGGGTGAAGATCTGGTTGCCGAGCTTGCCGCGGCCAGAAATGTCGAGCGCGGCGCGACCGATCGGAGTGCCATTGCGGTAAACATAGATCGCATGATCACCCGCGCTGACGACAATGGTCATGGGACCTGACGAGGCGCGCTCGGGATTCCAATCGTATTCGTTTTGCGCGAGTGGACGGAGCATTCCCGGTTTGAAATCTGCCGGGGCCAGGAGCAAGCCGGGATTGGAGGCGAGATGCGGCGTTGGCGTTTTATCGTTACCAACAACGACGGTCCCGCCACTCGCGGTGGTGGCGAAGAGCAATTGCGAAAAGTCATATGGCAAACGGACGCAGCCGTGGCTGGCGGCGTAGCCGGGAAGTTGTCCCGAGTGCATGGCGATGCCGCTCCAGGTCAGACGCTGCATGTTCGGCATCGGGGCGTTGTCATACTTCTTCGAGCGATGCTCCTGCTTTTTCTCAAGAATAGTGAAGACGCCGCCGGGCGTGTCGTGGCCTTTGGTGCCGGTGCTCACGGTTGAACGACCGATGAGGATGCCGTTGCGATAAACATGCATTGTCTGCTGCGGAATGCTGACCAGCACAACGACGGGACCGCTCGGCGAGAGTTGCGGATTCCACCAATATTCGCCGGGCTTGAGCGGGCCGGTTGGTTTGCCAGTCGGAGTGCCCTTCGTGTGAAAAGAAGGTCGTTCCATGGCCGAAAAGGCGGGCGTGAGCAGGGCAAGACTAAGTGTGAGGATGACAAGACGTTTCATAGTGGTCGCAAGGTGTAGAGGCGACTAGAGCAGAAATACTCTGGCATGGGAAATAAGACTTTCGTCTCATTTGTGTCGCACATCGATCCGCGATTGACGCGGAGTCATTTGGTCTGGGAGACCTCGTCCCCGTTGGTATCTTCGCGACCACCCGGTCGCGCGTTCGCGATGCGATCGCCCTTGAAATGAACCGTCACAATCGGCCATTGCCGCCAGCGCTCGACCTCGCGCGGATCGAGGCCGAGACTGGCGGCGTGTTCTTCGAGCGACAACGGCGGGGTCACGCGAGGATCAAAAACCTGGCGGAGCTGGGAGCGACGTCCTATTCCCCACGCCGTAATCCAGATTGCCGCTGCGAGGATCAAATAGGCGAAAGCCGAAAGTGACGTCCACACCAGACCCCAGTCCGGCGCCTTCATCCGTGTCAGCTCGAAGATAGGGTGGGAGAAGTAATCCCAGAGCAGCAGCAACCCGAGGCGCAGGGAGAAGGCGAGCGCCAGCCACGCGAGCAGCGTGAAGAGATAATCACGCGCGCGGATAATCCACGGCACTTGTGCGCTCCTTATCAAGGGCGGCCACGGATGATCGAGCGCTCGTTTCATCGTATGCCGCGATCGGGACTAATCCACGTTCCGCTGGTGCCTCGCGGACGCAGGATGGCTTTGGGCAGGGCCGCAGCAGCGGTCATTGCCTGCAGTATCCAGAAGACGAGCGGATACCAAACGACCCAAAAAACTGCGCGGTGGACGCCACTCTCAAACCGCCGATCGAGCGCGACGCTCACGACCGCCTGCATGAGATAAGTCACAGCCAGGAGAGCGCCCCAAAATCCGGGGATCGGGTTCGCGATCGGCACTTCCGGATGCAGCGGAATGATCGTGACATGCACGAGCCAGAGCGCGAAACCGCCGAGGATGCAATATGCCCAAAGAACGCTCGCGACGTAGTTCAGCCAGATGACAAGCATATCCCAGCGCCCGCCGAAGAACACCTGTCTCGTCGCCGCGAACACTGCCAGCGTTCCGCCAATCGACCACCGCACCCGCTGGCGCCACAAGCCCTTCAATGTTTCCGGCATCAGGATCCAGCAGATTGCCTTCGGCTCATAGACGAGTTGCCACCCGGCGAGCTGAAGGCGCCAGCTCAGGTCCACGTCGTCGGTGATTGCCTCACGCGACCACCAGCCGACGTCTTGCAAGGCGCGTTTGCGGAAGGCGCACATCACGCCGCTCACGGTGAAGATGCGGCCATAGACCGTTTGCGCGCGTTTGATGAGGCCGATAATCGAGGAGAATTCGCCCACCTGCAGTCGCCCGAGCATGCTCGAGCGATTACGGATGCGCGGGTTGCCGGTCGCGCCGCCGAGTCTGGCGTCGCTTTGCAAGCGCCGGACAAACCACGTTAGCGAATGCGGCTCGAGCATCGCGTCGCCATCGGTGCCGACGAGAATTTCATTCCGCGCCAGCAGCGCGCCGACGTTGAGCGCGGTGGACTTGCCCTGGTTCTGCGCGAGGTGCACGACGCGGAGCTGCGGAATGCGCGGGACAAGCGAGTCGAGGATCTCCGCGGTGCGATCGGTCGAGCCGTCGTTGATCGCGATGATCTCGAAGTCCGGATATTCGATCGCCGAGAGCACGCCGAGCGTTTCCTCCGCTTGCGCCTCTTCGTTGTGGCACGGGAGGAGAATGGAAACGGGCGGGTATTCGGGCAGCGTCGGAGGATTCTCCGGCCGCGGCTCGTGCCGCCCGCGCAGCCAGTGGTAGAGCACACCGCCGGCCATCCAATACCACGCCATCACGAACGGATAACCGAACGTGAAAGCCTTGATGAACCTTGGCAATCGGGACCCAGTCCATGCGCTAGAATTGCACCGGGAAGGTGGAAGACGAGACAGTCGGCTGCGACGGCTTTGGCCTTCGGCCGGTCGCGCACCGGATCGTCCGTTGCCCAACCGATGGCCGTGCCGCCGCGGCGCTGGAAAAGGCGGGTGGCGCTGTTCAGATCGCGCTCGCGCGGAGGCTGCGCGCCCGACGAACCAGAGCCCGACCCGCCGCGCCGAATTCGGCGCGAGCCAGCCGAGTCCGCGAAGGCGCTCGCTGAGCCGATCCACCGCGCGCGTGTTCGGCGCGATCGGCACGAGCGTAAAATCGGCGAGACCGCTCGGGCCGGTCGAAGGCGCATCGGGCCCGACAACGACGAGGCGCAACCACGGCCGGTAAAATTCCACGGCCTTGAAGGCCGACAATGCGAGCGCCGCCGAAGCCGGCAGGTTCTCGGGCCTGCGTGGCATTGCGCGCCGCGCGCACTTCCCATGGCATGCCGGAATTTCCGCCGGGAACGAGCGCGAGATCGGGAGCGTCATCGATGAACAATCCTCCCGCGGAAACCTGCGCGCCGAGGTCGTCGAACAGCGCGCAAACTTTCGCGGCACTGCCGAGCGTCGCGAGCGCCGCACTGCTCGGCAGCCGCAGATCGACGATGATCCCGGCGCGCGACTGGATTTGCCACGAGATGCGCGAAAGGATGTCCGCGCGCATCGGCAGCTCGCGGTTGGGAAACCATGTCGCCTCGATGCGTCCATCCGCGCCGATCACCGCGGCATCGAGGACGACGGCCGTCGCGCCGAGCGTCCGCAGGCGTTCGATGGCGTGCCCAAGTCGCTCATTCATGCCGGCATCGTCGCCGGTCCAGAGCGCGGCCGGATTCATCGCCACGAGCCGGCGCGCAGTCGGCAGCGCGTCGTTGAATTGGATGTTGTTCACCATCGTCGCGAGGTTCGGATCGTTGGTCGGCAGAAAGCGCGCGAGCGTCATCGGCTGGTGAATGCTCGCCGGCTCCGGAAAGAGCGTGAATGCAAACTCAAACCCGGCCTTGCGCGCCTCGTCCAGGCTCAGCCCGTTGTATCGTCCGTAAGGCCACACCATCGTTCGCGGCGCGCGCCCGAGCCGATTCGCCAGCAGCTCGCGCGAGCGCGTGAGATCGTCGGCGATGCGGCGGCGAAATTGCGCCTCCGTTTCGTAGCCGCGCCCGGGCGTGTAGATGCGAGCGTTCGCCGCCGGCAGCTCGTTGCCCTGCGGATTGCCGAGCACGCCGTGGTGCAGATCGTAGCTGTGCGAAGCAAATTCCACCAGGCCCGAGCGCGCCATCTCGCGCGCCTCTTCCCACGAGAGAAAATCGTTCCCGCGGCACCTGCTCTTTGCCGTAGCCCACCTTGCTCCCCGCGGGCGCATCGAGCCAGCTTCCGACGACCGCGACGACGATCGGCATGCGATACGCCAGCACCAGCGGAAAGACGCGCGTGTAGAAGCTGCGGTAGCCATCGTCGAACGTGATGAGGATCGAGTGCTCGGGCAGCGTTTTTTCTCCGCGGCGCGCCGCGTCCACGTCGTCGAGCGAGATCGTTGTCCAGTGATTCGCGCGCAGCCATTCGAAGAAGCCGATCAGCCGATCGACCGTGACCGCGTCTCCATCGAGATCGCCTTTGGAATCGACGACATCGTGAAAGGCGACGATGGCGAAGCGATCGGCCGCGCGCGCTGGAGCCAACGCGAGGATGACGAGCAGAAACAAAAAGAAGCGGCGCAGCATCAGAAGCGAAGGTTGAGCCGGATGAAGCCCTCGGTGGAAGGTGTCTGCGCGCCGTCGTAAACCGCGCGCTTCCGCACAACGCCGTATTCCAGCTCCAGCCAGGGATTGTATTGAAAGACCTGCTCGTAGAGCAATGAACCGATCCACGAGCTGCCAAAATTATCCTGCCAGTACGCGCCGCCCGTCACGGCGAGACGATGCGCCGAAGCTCCGCTCGTAGCTGCGCCAGATGACCTGTGTCGGCATCGCACGTGATCGAGCCGGAAAGATCGCGCCGCGGGCTGAAGTAGGGGCCGTCGCTGCTCGTGTTGGTCGAACCGTAGATCTCGGGTCGCAGTGTCCACGTCGAAGTGCGGTATGTCCACGATCTTTTGCGTGAAGTTCAGGTGCGCCTGGCCGCGTTGGTTGCCGTCAGAGAAATCGTAGCCGCTCACGCCGACCGCCAGCGACCGCGACTCATGCCACGCGTAGGTGACGCCGAAGCTCGCGGAGTTGGCCGTAATGCCGTTTTGCACCGCGCGCAGCGGAGTGTCGCCCGCGAAGTATTCTGCGCCGAGATCGAAGCGCCAGTGGTCCGTCGGCAGCCACGCCGCGGCCAGACTCGCGCCGGGTTGCGAAATGTCGCCCTGATTGCTCCAGCCGATGGCTTCGAGCGTGAGATCCGGAAGCGCCAGCTCGACACCGGCGCCGAAGCGATAGCGCAAAGCATCGCCTTCCGTGGTCTTCGCGGTGTGGTGTTCCCATGCGCCGATGAAGCGCCAGGATTCTGCGAGAGGCGGCGAGTAGAGGCGCGTCGTCCAGTCGGTGCCGGAGCCCGGCGACTTGCTTGTCTGATTCGTTTCGCTGCTGTTCCCGCCGTACTCATTGTTGACGTGGAACTCAGTCTGCAGCTCGCAGTCGTCATGCGCGCGCAGATCGGTTTCGATTCGACGAATCTGAATGTCGCCGGGATAGATTTCCGCCAGTTCCGCGATGCGTGAACGCGCCTCCGTCCAATCGCGACGGCGGATTTCCGACTCGGCGAGCGCGACCTGGACCGCTTTGTCCTCCGGCGCGAGGCTCGCCGCGATCTCTATTTCCTCAGCGCTGCGGCGCGGCCAGTCGCGGCTGGCGGCGATATCGCTGAGGACACGGCGCAGTTCCACATTAGCTGGCGCGTGCTCGGCGAGCGGCAACAGCATCTCCCATGCGTCACCCGGCATATCGGCAAACCATCGCGCCTCCGCGCTCAGCACGTTTGCCTCAAGCCACTTGTCGTTCGGCTGCATCGCGCGCTCGCTTCGGCTCGCGCACGCCGGGCTTTTCTGACTCCGCGATCTGATCGGCCTGCTGAAAAGCAGCAGAGAAGTTTTCTTCTTCGACCAACGCAAAGAAACGCCCGATTTGCGCCTCGCGCATCGTCGGATCGGCGCGCAGCACTTCCTCGTAGCCGCGCCGCGCATCCTCGGGACGCCGCAACGCGAGCAGCGCATCCGCCTCGGCTTCGCGAACGTAGGCAGGGATTGTGTCGCCATCAGCTCGCAGCGCCTCGGTTTCGCGAACCGCCTCCGTCCAGCGTTCGCGATTTCGCAGCGCCAGGACGCGGTCTCGCCGGAGGCGAATGATTAAATTCGAATCAGGTTTCCGCTGCGCGCGCGCCTGGGCGAGCAGTTGATCGAGTCGAGCCAGTGCCTTGTCGGTCCCATCGAAACGATGGCGCGGATCGGGCGGCGTCACCTCGTCGCCCCAACGGACGAGTTCCGCCGCCTGGCCCGCTTGGACCTCAAGCGGCGCAGCGCCTTCGAAACGCGCCGCCGCTGTCGGTGCTCCGAGTTCTTCGAGGACGGCCGCCATCTGCCGCCTTCGCTTCGCGGTTCTCGGGCTGAAAGCGGAGCGCCTGCCCGTAACCTCGCAAAGTTCCAAATCGATCTCCAGCGCGCCTTGCGGCATAGCCGAGCGCCAGCCAGATCTCGGCATCGTCCGGCTGCTTCGCCGCCCAAGGTTCAAGCAGCTCTCGCGCTTCCTTCGTCTTGCCCTGATCCGCCAGAATCAGCGCGAGCAACTTCGCCCAGGTCGCATCGAGCGGATAACATTCCACCGCCATCCGCGCCCAACGTTCTGCTTCCGCATATCGCTTCTGATCGCGATAAGCGCGAATGATCGGCTCGAGGACATACTCCGGCGGCTCGTTCCCGCGCGCCTTTTCAAACACATCTGTTGCCTCCCGACTTCGCCCCACCCACGTGAGAATCAGGGCCAGGTCATACGCCACGAGGTCGTCCTGCGGAACGGTTGCAAGCAACTCTCGCAGCGCCGCGATCGCAGTGTCTGCGTCGCCATTTCTCGCCAGCGCGACTGCTTCTTCCCGCGTCATTGGTCCCGCTTCGACAACCGATCCGACAGCGAGACCCAGACCCACGGCGACGCTGACTACACGAAGAGAAAATCGACGCCGCATGGTCGGTTGAAGCCAGGGATGCGTTCCATGATCAAAACGGCGGCGAGGCGATGAGTTTGGTGGCGATTGATTCCACGATACTGACCACCAAGGCTGGCGCTCCTCGTCCGGCGAGAATGCGGCGCGGCAATCCGGCTGGCTATTGGACGTTGGTCCTATTCAGATCGCCGAGCCAACTGTCACTCAAGAAATCGGATGCGACCCGTTTCGATTTCGTAAACCGCGCCGACAAGTTTGACGCGTCCTTCTGCCTGACGCTCGCGGCCTGCGGGCGATTCGAGAATCTGGCGCATGCTCCAGCGAACATTTGCTTCGACCGCCGGATCGGCTTCATCGGCTCTTACAAACTCGACCCGCGCTCGAGCAAACTGGACACGGAGATGGGCGTGCTGTTCGACTGGAGGTGCTCTTCGGATGCGTCGTTGGACTGCTGGTGAGCTGGCGGATGTCGAACGCCTGGCTCGTCCATCCACCGGCGGAAGCCGGCCGAATCCGCGTGATCGATTACTCGTCCCGAAGCACTTTGCCAGGGAGTTCGATCAAACCCTTCACCGCCCTGTCGTCTTCGTTTTGTGCTTCTCTCTCCGTGCTGGAGATTTTCTTCGGGGCGGCGATGACCGGGTGAAAGCCTGCCAGACCCTTGAGGCTCCAGCGCTCGCTACCCACGGGGCCTTCGCCTTTGAATTCCAGTAGCGAGGTGAGCAAGACCGTGACGAGCCCCGGGAGTCTCCGCAGCCTCCCCCTTGCGGTGAGCAGAGTATATTCGCGTGCAAGATCGATGGCGCCACTCGCTTCGATGAGGGCCTGCTCGCTGGCGAGTTTCAATTCCTCGAGATACAGCGAGCTGTCCGAGATCCGATGCTTCACGCTCATCGTGGATGGCTCATCCTTGTGAAATCCTGGCGCAACTATCCCGAACACGCGATACAGTGGACCGACAATCGGCATGCGACAGAACTTCGCCTCGCCGATGCTGAGCGCGCCTGAACCGGCGAGCGACGCCAGATCAAATTCACCGCTGCCCTTCCAATCGCATTGCACGACACCAGGCTCCGGATGAGTGCCGCCAAAACTGCTGATGATCGATTGCAGTCGGGCGTCCTTGATTGCGAACTGCGTTTCAAATCGCGGCTTGTTCCTCCCCGAAGGCCGATAGACCATCGTCCTCGGCGCGATGAGACTCCCCTCCCAAAGGCCCGCCTTGAAGTTGGAGATCGACACCACCTGCTTCTCTACGCGCACTGAGAAAGTCGGTTTCTGCAGTGCGACCTTTGTTTTGCCGCTCGCATAGAAGAGGTCGCCGCCGAGTGCCACATCGCCGTTCCAGCGAAAGTTCTCGGGGTGATCCACCGCAATCTCTCCCGCAGCGCTAGTTCGCCAATCGCCGTTCCAGTTCAACCGAACAACACGGGGCTGCTTTTGACCCGCGCTAAAACTCTTCCTGACTGATCGCGACCGCACATCGTTGAATGTGAGCTGCGTTTCGAATCGCACCTTCTTCTCCTTCGAGGGCAAATCGATCTGCATCCTCGGGGAGGTGAGGCTCCCCTCCCAGAGGCCCGCCTTGAAATCGGAGATGGTCACCACCTGCTCCTCCGCGCGGACGGAAAAGGTCGGTTTCTGCAGTGCGATGTTTGCTTGGCCGCTTGCATAGACGAAGTCGCCATCGAACGCCGCGTCGCCATTCCAGCGGAAGTGCTTAGGCTGATCCATGGGGATCTCTGCCGTCCCGCTGATGCGCCAGGCGCCCTTCCAGTCCAACGGAACGACAGCAGACTGCTTCCGAGCCTCGCTAAAACTGTTGATGATCGATTGCAGCCGGGAGTCGTTGAGTGTGAGCTGCGTTTCGATTCGCAGTTTCTTCTCCTTCGAGGCCAGAGGGACCTGCAACCTCGGAACAACGAGACTCCCATCCCAGAGACCCGCCTTGAAGTCGGAGATGGTCAGCACCCCCTCCTCCACGAGCAGTGAAAAAGTCGGTTTCTGCAGTGAGACGTTCGTTTCGCCGCTCGCATAAACGAGGTCGCCATCGAGTGCCATGTCACCATTCCAGCGGAAGTTCTCAGGGTGATCCGTCGGGATCTCTCCCGCACCGCTGATTTGCCAGGCGCCGTTCCAGTTCAACGGAACGACACCAGGCTGCTTCCGAGCCCCGCGAAAACTGTCGATGATGGTTTGCGACCGCGCGCCGCTGAGGACGAGCTGCGTTTCGAATCGCAGTTGTTTCTCCCCCGATGGCAGATGGACCTGCATCCCTGGCACCTCTATCGTCCCGTCCCAGAGGCCGGCCTTGAGATTTGAGATCGACACCATCTGTCCGTCCAAGCGCACTGCAAACGTCGGTTTTTGCAGCGCAAAGTTTGTTTCGCCACTCGCATAAACGAACTCGCCGTCGAGCGCCACGTCGCCATTCCAGCGGAAGTTCTCAGGGTGATCCGCGGGGAGCTCTCCTGCACCCCTGATCAACCAAGCGCCGCTGGTGCTTACCGCGGACAAACCCTCGACGGCAGCGGGCATCATGGCGCGCGCGAGTGCCAGCAGGTCAATCCCCGAATCAAATTTGCGAATGCGGATGACACGACTGGCGGGATCGAATGCCCCCGCGATCTCCGCTTTCCGGCCCGCATGGCCGATGCGCACATGATCGAACTCGATCGGTAAGTTTGAATTCTTTTTGCCGACGGGGATCTTCACCGCCGCCTGCATGAGGTCCCACCGCTGCCCTCGCCATTGAAACTTCGCGCCATCAAACGTTATCGTGGACTCCATGCCGCGGTCGTCCGGAAGTGAACGCAGTTCCATTCTCAGCACCGGTTCATCCTTCTCCGGTTGAAACTTCAGCTCCTCCTTCGCCGACTTCAGCCAGTCGAGATTCACATCACGGAACAAGCCCTTGCGCTGCGTCACTTGTCTCGCTGCGGCGATCGCCTCGGCATTTCCCCTATGAGCCGAGGCTACAAACGCGCATCTCGCTTCGATACGCAATCCCTGCAGGCTCGCATGGCACTCCGGCAGGTCCGCCTTCCTTGGTTGGACAAGCAAGAGCATGTCCATGTGCTCCAGTCTCGTCTCGCCCGCTCCGCTGCCGAGCAGGATCTGCGTATCCGCCGCCTTGAAGTCCACCTTGTCCCAGCTAGTCCATGACGGGTCGCCTTTCCTCGCATTCACAAGGCCAAGCAGTGCCAGTCGGTCGCGCTTCGCGGCATCACGATACACAGCCAGCCCATGGAGCTGGAGTCCTCCTCCCGGCACCCAGTCGGCGGATTTCCAAGCGAGGAAAACGCCGTCCTCTGTAAGCCGCTCACGGAGTTTGACCGCAAAAAACTCTCCGATCTGCCGCCGTGCGAAGAAAAACCCGGCAACCACGATGACCACGGCAATCACAACCAAGCCGAGCAAAATCCACAAACCACGACGGCGGCGCGCCGGGGGCGACGAATGAGACAGGAGAGTGCTCATATTAGCTGATGCTACCTTAACCACGCGCGACCGGACCAAGACTTACTGAATGTCTATCCTTTATTCAGCAAAACGGACGCCGCGCATCGCAGGGCACGGTGGTTCGCTCAGTAGCCGCCTCCCCAGCGGTATTGCCACGCGATGCCGAAGACTTTGAAGTCGTGGTCGCGATGCGCGTTATAACCAGTGATGGCGTAGAACTTCACGGAATGATGGCGCGTCACGGGGACCCCGAAGTTCGTGCCAAAGAGCGCGCCTTCTTTTCGATCGTCGTTTTTCACACCATCGACAGTCTTGCGCCCGCCTGCGTAATAACCGGCGTTGAGTGCCAGCCAGCAACCAGGTTTGAAAGTATAGCTGAGGCCTGCCTGCGCAGCGTAGAGCGGCGCGACTTCGCGCGTCTTACCGCCGAAGAAGTCGCCGTTGTCGGTGTAGAAAGTGACGCCAGGAGTGAGTTCGAGCGTCCAGGGACCGAGCGCTTTCGAGAAGGAGATCTCGGGTTTGAAGGACCAGCGATTGCTGCCGATGTTCACGAGCTGAATTGCTAAAGCGCGAGGTGTTTGAAAACGGATTCACGCGAGAAACCGGATGCGGCCCGTTTCGATTTCGTAGATCGGCGCCGATGAGTTTCATGCTGCCTTCGGCCTGACGCTCGCGGCCTTCGGGCGATTCGAGAATCTGAAGCATGCTCCAACGAACGTTTGCTTCGACCGCTTGCGCGAGCATTGCCTCTGAAGCGAGTTGCGGGTCGAGATGGGCGAGCCCGGGCAGAATGGAATCAACCAGTAGCTGAATCCGCGAGTGCTGCCGCGTACCATGGAATTTCGAGTCGACCGCCGCGGCGATGGCACCGCAATTCGTATGACCGAGCACGACGAAGAGCGGCGTCTGCAAATGGTGACCAGCGTACTGAAGGCTGCCCGCGACTTCCGGTGACATTACGTTTCCCGCGACGCGGATAATGAAAAGCTCGCCAAAACCGGCATCGAAAATCAACTCGGGCGGCACCCGCGAATCGCTGCAGCTCAGAATCGTCGCGTAGGGATGCTGACCCTTCGCGAGATCGGAGAGGATTTCCTTTTGCGCGGTGGGGAATCGTTGCGGTGCCGGCGACGAATCGCTCGTTCCCTGCCTTGAGTCGCAGGAGCGCTTCATCGGCTGATACCGTGGATTCCGCGTTCGAACTCATATTAAACGTGCGCCGTGCCGCACCTGGCGTCGATTCCGCGATGCGGTGGGAACATGAAGATCACCTGTTTCACTTCCGGTATCCGCCGCCAAAACAATCGTCCTCAGATTCGAAACCAGACGACGCGATGTTACAATTTCGTGACATAGGAAACAGATTTATTGACTCCCGCGGTTGAGGTGTCCTTTACTTAAAAATCGTACCCAACGCGCAAGAAACAATGAAAAAGAAAATACCCAATTCAAGCCTGATTCTTATTTTGGCCATCAGCGGCATCGCTTTCTTTGCCAGCTGCGTCAGCACGGAAACAAACAAAACCAAATCGTTGCTCTCCGAGGCCGGCTTCCATGTGCGCACTCCCGAAACTGCAAAGCAAAAGGAGCTCTACTCCGCGCTTCCGAACAACAAAATCGAGCGAGCCGCAGTGAAGGGCAAAGTATTTTACGTCTTTAAGGACGAGAAAGCCGGTGTAGCCTACGTCGGCGGAGAACCGGAACATCGACGGTATCTGGAGCTCAGCACGCAGCGGCACGCCGCGCAGGCAGCGGAAGAGGAGATGAATCCCAGTTTAGCGACGAGTTGGAACAACCAATGGGGGTTTCGCACCAATTTGTAAGGCGGCGCCGAATAGACTGGACACGAATGATTCTCTCGGACAGGAGGCCTTCCGCAGCTTTTCGTTAGGTCGAGTGCTTCTTTCGCGACGGTATCGAGCTATGGCCGATCAAAGCCTAGCCAATCGCTGTAGCCGACGCGAAGCCCCCGTTCACTGATTGCGGACGACTAGCTACGGTGCAGGTTTGTCTGTCTTATTCTGGTCGCTTCCTCAATGCTGACTAGACGAACGCTACTAACTCACTCCTTCGCGTATTCTCCGGCTTAATCTCCCAGTTCCTCAGACGGCACGCCGAGCCATTTCGCAGCTGCCGCACGATTCGTGAACAGGGCGACATCCAGCGGCGAATAATCCGTAAGCAGGGCGTGCAGTTTGGCATAATGCGTGGTGGCGGGGCTCGTGACAAAGAAGGCGGATTTTACGGCCGGTTTATTTTTGACGGAGAAGCGTCGGCCGAGCGCGACGTAAAAGACAAACTCAAAGTTTAGATCAACGGCGTCGAGGGCCGACAAGTCGGCGAAGCGGTTGAGCGGCTGTTTGTTTTCCTTTTCGACTGTTTCAGTGAACGCGACGATCTCGTTGACCGTCGCTTGATCCAGGACACCACGCGGCTTCCAGAGAAAGAGCGACAGGTCCTTACGGAACGAAACGTGAGCCGGAAGTTTCATCGTATTCCAAGTATGAAAGCGCGTGCTAATTGCTCGGCGTGTATCTTGTGATCTTTGTTCCCTGCAATCCGAGTCCCGCCATAAGGCCCTTCTGGTTAAAGAAGAAAGCATAAACTCCTTTTTTTAGCGTGGTGGTGGTGAGAGACTTCGCCACTCCTGCGTCCACGACGACGACACTCGGCCCCGAACCAATCTCCCAGCCCCCGCTTTTCCGGAGGTAATTCAGAGACTGATCATCCATCAAAAACATGGCATAGCCAAACTGCTGAACTCCTGCTTGCAGTCCATAGGACGCAGCGGTCGTATTGTAGTATCCGGCGGCTTGCCCGCCAATAAAAAGGACTCCGTCGCCACGCTGCGCACCTGCCACGAGCCCGGCCTTTACGATTTTTGGAAAAACGAGGACTGCCTTCGCTCGGTCGCCCACGAGTTTGGCTTTTTCGTTCACCGATACAACTGGTTCAAACCTGCGCGACCACCGTCCCGAAGCTGAGTTGCACTCGCTCCCTGCGCGGACCTTATTCCCAGCCCCGGCGAAGCAAACGTCAATATAACACCTAGTGTCATGATTTTGTTTAGTTTCATCTTAATCTCCTTGTTCTTTTCTCTTCATTGCTACCGCTACTAAATAAATCTTGGCGGCGTGATACCCAGCCCGATCCTCAGAACTTATCCGGTAAGGCGATATACGGTTTTGCCCGCACTACCCACCGCGGGCCATGACAGCTAGCCTGCCGGTCGTTAGTCGACCGCTGGCTTTTAGATGTAAGCGCAGGATGCGTTTTAGTTCGGCGATCGTTTGCGGAAGCCCACAGGAGCCGTGGGGGCCGGGAACGATCAGCTCAGATTGGGCGCCATCGAGATGAGAGCTCCAGTAAGCCACGATCCCATCGGTGCTGTTTGGTGAATCGCCTTTACCTTGATCGCCGATGATCGAGTGATAAGGAACCGTGATTGGCGCGCTATTGACCACCGGGAAAGCTGGATTTGATGGTTTGAGGCCCCAGACACTGTTGGGCAGACGTTTGGAACTTCCGGTCAATTTCACAAGTTGTGCGCTGGTGATCGAGTCCTTCATGGCTTGGGCAAGCGTGATTGGGAGAGTGATTAAGCTGATGCCAAATCGACCCGCTCCGCTGCTGGCCATATCGCTCCCGCGATGCGGAGCACAAATAAAGACAACGCGTTTTATCCGAGGATTTGCCTGAAAGGTTGTGGCGCGAACAATCAAGCTATCGCTGGAATTTTGGCTGAAAATGCTTCTGGCGGTTTCCCCCAGAGCTTTCTCCCACGTCGCGCGCGTCATTGTAATCACCTGCATGTGAGTGAGTATCCCGCCCATGCTGTGGCCGACTACAACATAGGGACGATGGTTCGGATAAAGTTTGTCGACCCGCGCCAATTCTTCCCGCAATCGAAGTGCCGAATACAAGATGGGATTGCCGGTCGGATAGGCAAAGACCCAGAATTGGTAATGTTTGCGGATTTCAGCATCCGCCTGGAGTCCATTGATCGTTTGCACCCAAGTGAACGGCGTGGAAAACAGACCGTGCACAAAAACAATGGGAATTCGGTCGGGATCGTAAGGTTGCAGGAAATAGAGACCAGTCCTCTCGGCATAATGACTGGATCGGAAACCCGCCATTAATCCTACGAGCATAAGATTAGCAGGAGGCTCGTAGAAGTTGATCGGGGCGGAAAAATCCGCAGCAAGCGGTCGAATCGCACCTTCGACTTTGGCTTTAGAGTCCTTAGCGGGACGACGCAGCGCGAGAGTCGCGTCGCTACCGTTAAAATCGAGGGTTGCGGTTACCGGCGCGGAGATTCCCTTCAAGGGTGCGAAGGTTTCCCGCGACGACGTCTTTCGGATGCCGACTAAAGCGCCGCCCACTCCCTGTTGAATATTTTCACTCTTTTGTTTGATCAGCTTCTCTTTGACTTTCCTGGCGTCCTCGAACGAAGTGAAGTAGTCAGGCGACCAAACGTTTGAAGTAGCGGATTGAAATCGGAGGTGATAAGTCGTCTGTTCGCCGGCGAGCGTAAGTGGATGATTCCACAGCCGGCCCCCGTCCTCGGATCGCAACGTGATAGTGACTTCCGCAGCGGCGGCGTTATAAATTTCGCGCGCCGGTGTCGCCTCGGCTCCAGACCCGAGGCGTGGAGCGGTTAGGCTGGCGGCGTCGAGATAATGGGCGACGCGCGCTTCGGTGGAGAAATGAAATGAGCGCGCCTCCCGCAATGCACGCGCGGCTGCGATATCCGGCGCTTCTCGGGCCGCCGGACCGGTGGCGCATCCGGCGGCCAAGGCCATGCATGTCGCAGCCGCTATTGCCTTAACGGGCAAGAAAAACTGAACACAATCAGTTTTCATCGGACCTTGGTGATCCTTTAACGCCGGCCGATAGCCGCGGTTTTGACGGAGTCATTCAGCAAGATGCTTCAGGACGTTTGTCATTGGTTCGCTGGGAACTCGAATCGTGCCGGCAAATGGATAGCTCAGTTCCAAGATTATGAAGACTGCGTAGGAAACCGATAAAGCGCCGACCACTAAAGCGAGCGTGCTCGTAGCGTTGGCCGGTGCGAGGAAGCTAAATCCAAGAAAGATAACCACAAGCCACAACACCAGCGCGATCAGCAGCGGCTTCGATAACGACGGAATCGCCTGCGCTTGCAGCAGTGCCCGAATCTCCGCGAGTTGCACCATGAGATTTGTGGCTTGAGTCTTAAGATCACGCTGCGTGTCATTTTGAGGTGAGAGGCGCTGAACCTCCACGTAAAGGGCATCCCCCATCTGTTGGTTGGGGTCTAAGCGGGTTGGCCCCGTTTGCTCTGCTGGCCAGGTCCGCCGCACTCCATCGGCGATGGTGTCGTGAAGAGCGCGGCGCGAGGCCATAGCCTCAGGTCCGTACAGGTTTAACACACGATCAAGCAAAGCGACCTTCGCGGCCATCTGCGTCACTTCGCTTCGCGTAGTGTCAAATGAGTCCTTGGCTGAGCTAATGAGCAGCCCCAGGAGTATTGCGGTCATGGTCCCAACAAGCCCCAGCGCCAGTTTCACCGCGTCTTTGGAGTCACCGCTCAGGTGGTCCGCGGGAACGAGCCGACGCAGCCATCCTCCCAGCAGCCTGACGCAAACGAGGACCTACAAACAAGACCAGTCCGATAATACTTATAATCATTGTGGCATCTTAGTGGCCGACGCTTTTATGGCTTGCGCTGAACGTCATATTTACTGTTGCCGTATCCACTGGTGCTAATCCTCGGTTACCTTGCTCCAACTTGAGTCGGGATTGTATGCGCTCATCCCAGCGGCCAGCTCGGTCGTTTTCGGACCCAGGTCTTTTTGATAGACGTCGCCATAGTGATTTACAAGTAGCGTCATCACGCCGGTCTTCCCATAATCAGCAGGCCAGGCGACCATCGCGAAGCCGCCAATCAGGTGACCGTTGATGATGTAGCTGTATTTGCCCCCGGGAGCCGCCGCGCCTTGAGCGGTGAGAATTTTGAAGTAGTAACCGGCATACGGCGTCTTCGAGTCCTTGATTTCAGGGCCGCCGGGGCTGGGATGTTCACCTTTGCTTGCATCGGCCGGCCAATAGAGGCCGTCCTTCTTGCCGGTCGAGCTTTGGAGCTTTTGCGCGAACTGCCGCACTTCGGTGCCATCGCGCGGCTCTGCGGCGTATTGTCGCTGCGCTTCCACATAGGCTCTCAAGGTGGCGATGGCGGTGAGTTCGTTTTCACCGATGCGCCGCTTGAGCACTTCTTCGAACCCGGCATCGGTGTCGAAGCGCCAGCCCGCGTCAGTCTTAACCAGCGGGATCGGAAAGGGCCAGGCTTCATACCCTACGACCATCGTCACTGAGCCGTCGTCGTTCTCGCGCAGGCGCTGGCGATCCTCGGCCATCTTGGCAAGACGTCCGCGCAGTTCGCGGTCGCGCGCGGCATCGACAGTACCGATAAGGTCGCGGTGTTTGGTGCCGAAGATTTCGATTAAGGGCGCATTCTCGCCGGTCTTAAGGGCAGCGACGAATGCCTTTGCCGCTTCGTCCGGCGTCTCGAAGGCACGCTGGGTTGGTTCGGGCGTTTGCTCCGCGCGGGCCGCGCAAGTTAGAAAAGCAACTGTCAGGATAAGAGAAAGGAGAAGTGTTTTCATAATCGCATCAATTGATTGAGTTTCGTGTTTATCTGCGTCGACCGCCGCCGCCGCTGTGACTGCATGCTCGACATACTCTGTCCGCCGCGCTGGCTGAAACTTTGCGACCGAGAGCCCGAGGACATGCCGCCGAGTGCGCCACCCTGAGCTCCTCCGCCTGACTGGCGCCCGCCAAACTGTCCGGCCGAAGCGGACCTAGCACCCGCACTTTGTCCGCCTTGGAGACCTGCAGCGCCGCCGCCGCCGCCCTGCCAATGTTGCGCGCCCTCCGGTGCCTGACGCTGTCCTTGTTGCGCGCCAGCCGCCCCTTGGCGTTGCGCCTGATTTGCCCCCATCTGAGATTGGGCTCCGCTAAAGGACTGTTGGCGTTGTGCCTGGCCTTGTTGCGCCGAAGATTGAGCGCCCCCTGCGGCGTTTTGTCGCTGCGTTTGATTTCCAGAAGTGGTTTGCTGTGCGGACTGCTGTCGTTGCGTCTGATTTGCCGCCTGCCTGAGATTGAAAGCCGCTGGCGGACTGCTCGCGTTGCGCCTGGTTGGTAGTGGCTGTCTGCTGCCGCGCGCTTTGATTTTGGGAAGCTGAATTTTGTCGCTGAGTTTGCGCTGAACTGGAATAGTTCTGCCAGCTTTGTTGCGACTGACTTGCGTAGTTCTGTCTCTGCTGCTGATTGTAAGACGACTGAGATGCGTACGGTGCGCTATAGACCGCACCCGTGCCCCAGTTCAGCCCGTAGGCCGTGGCGGCGCCAGCCACATAACCAGTTGTGGCTGCAACGGCAGCAGTGCCAGGAACATAGTAACTCGGATAAGCCGCCGCAGAATAGGTGACCGCGGGCACCGCTTGCTGCACAACCGCGGCTGAAGGCTGATATTGCGGAACATAGACTACTTCCTGCTTGGCGGGAACGATCTTCACCGCATCCTGCTCCTCAACCACGACCTGCTTGTCGTCGGTCTTCAGATTGCCTGCATCTTGCGCTTTGCGGCGGAAAACCTGGATAGCCTGTAGGACATCGGGTTGCTGCGCCAGCACCGCGTGCCCGAGCGCCTCGGTCCAATCAAGATCGTCGCACATAAGGTTAACAACCTCCGGATAAACAAGCAGACTGAGCACCGGTTCCGGCAGCGAGGGATCGGGTTTGAGAGTCTTATCTTGCTTATACTTTTCGAGAAACCGCTGACCTTTCACGATATCGAGCGGCGTGGTTGCCGCGGGTAATACCAGCCCCAGCAAATCGTCCGGGTAAAGTGCGATGCGACCGACCAGATTCTGCAACTGATCGGGTGAAAGCAACGGCGAAGTGGGCGTAGCGAGTTGCGGCTGCCCGGGTGGTACCTGGGCGTGCATATCGTTTAGACCGAGGGGGACGGCAATGCACACCGCCACGATAACGAGTTTCACAAGTGTGGTCTTCATATGAGTTGTAGGATTTGTGGAATTACGATCCGACTAGTGTAATAAGTCAGCGGGCAGAACCGTTCGGTAGCTAGCGCCCGCGGCAGCCACTATCCGAACGCCGGCAATCAAAGTGTGACTGCAGTTATATAATTTCATACCTCTAGAAAGCGGCTACTCGCTGCACCACCCAGAACATGGCGACCGAGCCAATTGCGTATGGCGGAATTAGCTCGGTCCAGCGCGGCGCACGCGGGAGAATCCTTCGAACCATTCCGATAAACACAAGCACCACGCTGATGAAAGCGATTTGTCCTATCTCGACACCGACATTGAAGAAGAATAAGGCCGTCGGAATATGGTTCTGCGGCAGGCCAACTTCGCTGAGCGCGCCGGCAAATCCGAATCCATGGAGCAAGCCGAATGTGAAAGCGACGATCCATGGAGCACGCGAAGCAATGCCATGTTGGCCTTCCCGCAGACGAATTATTTCGAAGGCCACGAAAACGATCGAAAGGGCGATCGTGGCTTCAACCGGGCGCGATGGAATGTGAACGAAACCAAGAGTCGCGAGCGCGAGAGTAATACTGTGCGCAATCGTAAAGGCAGTAACTGTTTTCAGCAGCCGCACGGTCCCGTTGGTTATAATCAACAAAGCCAGGACAAAAAGAAGATGATCGATGCCAAAGGCAATGTGCTCGATCCCAAGCAATGCGTAACTGCCGGCTACTGGAAGGAGTCCCCGCGAGCCGGTGATTTCCACCCACGCTTTTGAGGGGCGCGCCACCGTCGTCGATTCGCTGCCGTCGAGCAGTCGCACCCGGACGAGCACATCAGTAATCGTTGCCTGCAATCCGACAAAATCGATCCGTTTCCCAGCTATACTGTCGCTCACCTTGATAATGCGGCGCTCGACCAGTGAGTCGGGTAATTCGCGGACGGCAGGCTCGGTAACATTGCTGACGCCATCGGAAAATTTCAATGCAATCGGCAGACGCATCCCGGCGTTGAGCGGTGTGCGCCAGATCACATCGTAACGCCCGGGCGCTGTCTCGTCGATTTCGAGATAGGCAGGACGGGATTCATGCGCACTCGCCGCTGAGGCGAATGTGCGATGACACCGAGAAACAGACATTATAAGTAATCGATAGCGCCAGACCGGATGTCGAATCGCCTCGTTCATCGCGTGCCCTGCCAGGTAGTCGCATCGGCGAACGATTGTGGGCCGCGCGGGAGGACGATCTCGTAGCGCGCCCTCATCGCTGCGAACAGTTCGCGCTTGGTTTCTGCGCGTTGCGCCGAAAGCCATTGCGATTTGATTTGCGATATATCAACCTCTTCGAATTCAGGCGTGCGTCCCGGGGTGATCGAATCCACCCAAACAAGATGCCAGCCGAGACCGGACTCGACCGGTCCGTTCCACGTGCCAGGCCTCAACTTAAACAACTCTTCTGCAAACTTTGTACCGAACACATTTGCCACCTGGTCGGACGTGCGATCACCGTAATGGTCTTGAAACATGAATGGGTCAGCCAAACTCGTTAGGTCGATCGCAGCTGGCTGATTTATCTGGCAGCTTTGCCAGTGCGCTCGCGGCCGCATCACGCGCCTGCGCGCCGCGTTTGTCCAGTGAAAAATAAAGATGCCGGAACGTGATTCGCGAAGGCAGCGAAAACTGTGATCCGTTTTTTGCGTACCATTTCCTTAATTCATCGAGCGACGGATCGCGCAACGCCGATACATCGTCGGCCAGAAATTCCATCTTCTGGGCCAAGCGGCGTTTAACGATCGTGTCATCTTTATCCAATCCGAGGGCCAGTCCTTCACGGTAAAGAATTTCCTGGCGCACCTTATCCTCAACCAGGTTGCGCCTCTCCTCCGGCGTCGGTGGGCGCTGCCACTGCGCAATCCAGCTTATTTCAAGCTGTTGAATGTCATCGTTAGTCAACTCAATTTTCCGCGAGGTATCCGAGGTAGCCGCGCTTGGATTAAGCCAATGATAGAAGACAAACAGGGCCGCTCCGATCAGTAGAAAATGCAGAAGCGGCTCGCGAGCCCAACGACTAAATCCACCGTAAAGAACTGAAATTCCTCTTTTCATATGGGGCCTGCTGCCTTTCTCCCAGGCTTGAAGTCCGTGTCGTTACTCGACTGCTTCAACTTCGTAGTTCGCATAGCCGAACTCGTTGCTGCGGGCGGCCATGTATTTGTCGCCTACTTTGTAAACCATAACTTCGAAGGGAGTTCCTGAGAGCGTCGTTATGATCCGTCCATCCTTGATTTCATAGGCCGCCGGCGATCCTAGTTCGCCGCTGTGCAAAACGTCTCCTATCTCCCCGACCTCCGGTTGCTTGCCGTCAACTTTAGTAATCAAGCGGCGCCCATCTTTGCCGTAAAGGATTTCGAATTCCTGGTTCGTAACTTTGTTTCGAATCTTGAGCGTCTTCCCTACTATCAAGGCCTTCAACGCAGAATCCTCCAACGCGGTGGCACCTTTTTCCTTAAGCACAGCTACCGTCGTCCCAGCAGCCGCTTTCTTAGCGGCATCCTCGGTCGGAGTAAACCATATAGGCGACGTCCAAGCTCGCTCCTGCACTGACGCCGAAACATTACTCGGCGGCGGGACACCTAGCTTCTTTGCGTCATAGGTTGTCCAGCGCGGAGTCGGGATTTGAATAACCCGCGCATAGTAGAAGGCGTTCTGACTCGGATCGAATTCAGGGTCGGTCCAGCCTTTCTTCAACTCCGCCGCGCCGATCGTGTTCTTGTAACTCGCGTCCTTGATGTCCACGGTATTGCCGACGGCTGGGACCTTTCCGGTTTGCGGATCCGCCTTGCGATCACCCGACCACGCAACGTCGTAAACCTTTTCAAAGATCTGACCTTGCTTCGTCCAGCCTTTGACGATCTGGATTCGATCAAGGTTACCCTCGTCAGGATCCTTCACTGCCCAGATTAGAAATGACGGGGGTGTTCCAGCCTGGTCGGGTGGCAGATCGCCGCCCATCGGCACACCTTTGGCATAGGCGGCTTTTACCCATTGCTTATCACTGAGCATGTCAGCGGCCAGATCGTAACCGCCAAAAAATCGCACCTTGATGCGCACTCCGCTCGTGCCGAACGTTTCCTTGCGTTTCATGGCATCAAAAAGCGAAGGACGCGTGTTTTCTTCGGCCCAGACGCCTCCCAGACCAGACGTGCTCAGTTGCGCGACATCCAGACCGAGTTCCTTTTTGCCACTCAAGCGAGTCTTATCAGTCGCGTCCATCTGGCCGTGGCCACCGAAATAGTCCGACTGAACATAGCCCGAGGCCGTATTATGTGAGTCGCTCGCGCCGACCACCCCCATCTTGTAAGGGTTGTAACCTCGGCCTTCCTCCATCGCGAGACCATTCTCCCACGCCTCCCGGATGTAACTGCCGTGAATCTTAGGCGCGCGCTCCTCGCCGCCGAGCAGGTAATTAAGAATCTCATAATTTGCGAACTCGTCGTTAGGGGAAAGCTGCGGGATAGTTTCCGAAGTGCCTTTTAGTTGATGGATTTCTGTTAAAGGCTCGTTGTTGATCCGTTCCTGCGCCCAGGCCTTGTCGATCGGGCGGCCTTTGTTATCCACCTCGATCGGGAACATGACGCCATCGCTTAGGTTCGCGTTGTGCGAAATGCACAACAGTTCGTTACCCTCTTTACGCTGCGCATCCATCCAGGCCCACAAGTCTTCGGGATCTTGCGAGTCGAGTGAACTAAATGGCGCAGCGGGGACGTGGGTCGAGTCTTTGAAGATAACATTACGATGAAGATTCCGGTTATTCGGTGTGGAACTCCATTCATAGGCGACGAAGGTAGTAAACTTTCCTGGCTGGTTGTATTTGTCGGCGATCCGGATGATTTCCTTCCAAACGCTCCCAGCTACCTCGGGACTAACGAGTTCCTTAATTGGCTCGTTTTTTAGAAGTGAAGTTCCAATGTAAAGATAGACTTTTTGGATGTCCTCCGGCCCACGCACTTTTAGTTTTTCAGCGATGGGTAATTTGCTGATGGGAGACCCGGGATTGTTCGCAAGTTGTACGGTACCGACATACTCGGCATGATCGGTCACGCCCATGAAATCAAGCGGCTTGGTGATTTTGACCTCATAACCCGCCGGGTGCTTGATTGGCTGGCCGAGCGCATACTTATACGCGTCCTCCGGGCCAGCTAAGGTATTGCCGAAGGTATAAGCATCGAAGGACCAGCTGGTATGGACGTGTGTCTCGCCAAAAAACACGTCACGCTCTGGGTTTGGCGCAGCCAATGACAGTGAGACAATGGTTAGGATGAGCGCGGCGCCGATGGCGCCACGGACAGGGATTATTAGAAGGCGCAGTTTCATGGTTTGATTTTCATCACGTCTAAAACTTTAGTCCGGACGAATCGGTGATCCGTGCGCGAGCTAGTCGCAGGGAGCGCGGCGATCGTTAGGCTGGGAATTTGGGTTTCGGATGGTTGGTCGGAACCGAATCGTCGTAACTGGCCTCACAAACTCAGAGGTTGGCTGAGGCGAAACTGGAGAGTTGTTCCGGGTGAGAGAAGAAAGGCTCCGCCGGTCACCCGGGCGCCACTCTTTGCCTTAACCCCGGCGTCTTTCGTTTGAAACGATTCCGTCTCAACAGGCACCATGCGACCGCCGACCGAGATCTGGGTGAGTTTCAAGGACAGCGGGCGGGTTCTCGAGCCAGCCCGAACTTGCGGCGATTCGACAACGCCGGCCACGGGTGTCCCCGCCGCCAAGACGACTTTTCCTTTTACCTGAACGTCTTGTAGCAGTTGACCCTTGAATGGCTTCCCTGCCGAATCTTTGGATGAGATCGTGCTTGCCGTTTTCACGACGAGTGTTGTGCCGTTTGGCACCTCGGCAGCGGTGACCACGACGGGGATTGTCGCGATGCAGCTTATGAGGATGAGCGGGATGAATTTAGGTATTTTCATGTGTTTTTTTGTCCTTTCTTGCCTGTGATTGCCGCGGTGGCTATCCTGAGCTAAAGCCAACCGCAGGAATTTCACCTAGCCGTTCTATTCGAATCTACCGGATGGCTTCAAATCTTTTTTTCAGGATTTCGCGACTCTTTGCTCTGACAGCTTTGGGCGAAGCGGCGTGCGGCGAATTAACAGCATCGTTCACGCTGAAAGCGTTCGGACAACGCTGGCAAAATACTCCTGGAACACGTTCTAATCGTTGCGCCGTGTCAGCTCGACGAAGAAACTCTTAAGTTCACGTCTTTGAACTCGCGGCATTCTCTTTCGGCGCGAGGGAAGCGACCCACCTTCGACAAGGCTCCGACGCGGTTGGCAGATAAGCATCATTTCGGAGCGAGTGATTGAACAATTTGTTCGAAGCGTGGGTCGCCTCGGAGCGGATCCCAGACCGGGAACAGTTTTAAGGCGCCATAGCTCCGCATAAGCGACCCGACGGGAGCACGCAGCCCAGTTTCCAGTTGCTGTAAGGCAAGCTCCTTCTCGCCCGCCCACGCTTCTGTAATGGCGAAATACTGAAGAACACGGCTGCCGTTGCTAACATCTTTTTCCAGCGGCGCCAGCGCGATCGCTCGACGGCCTTCGTCCAGGGCCAGGTTCTTCCGCCCGAGAGCAGCGTCGATTAAGCCCAGGACACAGAGTGCCGGACCATAGTCCGGCTGTGTCTGCACGATCTTCTCCTGCTCTGCGCGAGCCGCTTCAAACGCAGTGCGCGCGGTTCCCTCGTCTTTGGTCATGCGCGCCAGTAGGCCTTCACCAAAGCTGCGGCTCAGAATAATCGTGCCATCGCCCCAACAGGGATTATCGCCCAGCGCGACGAGTGCTCGTTTGGCCGCAGCCGGATCGCGTTCGGCCAAAGCGCAAAAGAACCAAGTGTCCGCGGCGCTGGCGATGGCACTCGGCCCTTGGGTGAGGATTGCATCAATCGTCTGGTGGAGCGGCCGAGTGTCTGCTTTCCAGAAGACGTAAAATTCTGCGCGTTCGGCTCGCGTTTCAATGTTGTCGGGCACGATCGCGAGCGCCCGATCCAGCGCAGCGATCGCCTCGGCATAGCGCCCCAGGAGTTGGTAACTGAGCGCGATCTGTTGGAGAGTAAAGAAGTTGCGCGGGTCCAGCTCCACAGCGCGTTCCAGATTACGAAGTCCTTCCTCCTGCTGGCCGCGCCGCCGCAGAATGAAGCCGGTGAGTTCGAAGAGACGCGGATCATTGGGTAACGCTCGCCGCGCGATCTCCAATTCGGCGAGGGCGCCGGCATAGTCGCGCAGGCCGTAGTAGAGATATTGCGCGCGTGCCAAATGCGTTTCAGCGGCATCCGGCCGCAGCCGCGTCGCGGCTTGCAGCGCAGCTTCGGCCAGCGACAGCCGGGCCGGCGTGTGATCAAACCCACTTGCTGCATAAAGTTGTTCATGTGCCCAAGCGAGCTGGCAGTAAGCGTCGAAAAATGAGGAATCCCGCTTGACCGCTTCATCCAGAAGTTCAACTGCCTTCAGGCGCTCTGGATCGTCGTTCGCGCCGAAATTTGCCGTGAGGAGAAGTGACTTCGCCCGGCTGTAAAGATCGAAAGCCGCCAGATCAGTGGTGGGCGGCTGCTCGATCGCTTTCTTCTCGTTAGGCGAGAGCTTCGCCTGCAGCTGATCGGCAATTGCCTGGGCGATCTCGCTTTGGATGGCGAAGACATCGGCCAGATCGCGATCGTAGGTCTGTGCCCAAAGATGGGCGTCATTCCGGGCATCGATCAATTGCGCGATCACCCGCACTTTGTTGGCCGCGCGTTGCACACTGCCTTCGACGACATGTGCTACGCCGAGCTGCTGACCGATCTCGCGCAGATTCCGCGTCGCTTCGCTCTTGTACTGCATCACGCTCGTGCGGCTGATAACCTTCAGATCCGCAATCTGTGCGAGGTTGGTCAGGATTTGGTCCTGCACGCCCTCGGCGAAGAAGGCGTTCGCTTTTTCTTCGCTCAGGTTTTCGAACGGAAGGATTGCGATGCTTTTTTCTGGAACCGCGGGAGCAGCTCTTGAAGTGGGAGTGCGGCTCCTTGCTCGATGCTGGAAAAAGAAAGCGCCGGCACCGATTAGGAGCGCGAGCAGGACCGCTATGACGACGACTTCATGCCACGGCATTCGCTTCGGTCTAATAACCGGCGAGGGCATCGGAGCTGACGCGGCAATCTGGCGAAACTTCTCCGGCGGCTCGGGATTACCCAATGGCTCCGCGTAGAGATTCACTAGGCGGAGCCGCACCCCATGCTTGACCTCGCATTCACCCAGATCACGCAGCCGCGGCGCCCACTGCCGATATTGCGCCAGATCATCCGCCACACGCTGGGAGAGCAGGATATGCCCGGCGTCGGCGCAATCCATCACGCGCTGCGCCATGTTGATGCCGGCTCCGGCAATGTTAGTGCGTCCGCTCACATCGGTCACTTCGCTCACCGGCCCGCTGTGAATGCCCATCCGGACCGGAATCTCCGGATGCTTCCGGAGCGCCTCGGCGATCTCGAGCGCGCAACGCGTCGGCTCTTCCGCGCTGTGGCGAAAGACCAATGCCATCCCGTCGCCGGTCGGCAGCCTAACGAGTTGTTCGTCGGTCGAGTCGCGCACCTGTGCTGTCTCAAGCACGATTTTCGTCAGCTGGTCGATGCGTTCCTTCTGCTCCTCGATCAGGAGTTTCGAATAACCGACGATATCGATGAACAAGACGTGCCCGATGTCGAATCGAAGATTGTTCTCAGATTTAGGGGCCACGCCGTTATCCTTACAGGGCTCGCAAGCCACCCGCGATCATTTTCCGCCATTGAAGATTCACAGGCGCGGGGGTTTCGTGCGGAGCGCCGCCGAAGCGGTCATGTTTCGAGAATCTAATGGGAAGTGCAAGGCGATCGACTAGCCGTGCGAACGCTTCTGGGGCTTTGCGGGCGAAGTGCGCCGATTCGCAGACGACAATACACTCCCGATTAACCGCAAAACCCATTGATACTGCTCCCTATCTTGGGGAATTGTAAGTGGTCGCAGTTTGGAGTCTGTCGCCGTTGTTGATCCGGAAGCTGGCCGTAGCATGCTCTTCCGTCCAGTCATGCACTGACGATCTAATCCTGTGCGAGTCGTACGACCAACGTCCAATAGCGAGCGTTTGCCTCCCTCGGACCGTCATGCATAACCTCGAATACCATATGAAAAAATCATTGTCGCTAGCCTCCATCGTCGCAGTGTTTTTCACCGCCGCCTCCCTTCAGGCGGGTCCAGCCGGTTGTTGAATCAAAAAGCGTCTCGCCGGCTCCGCCAGCCGGAAGTTTTTGGCACCGGCTTTTACTTGGCGCTCGACGCGGGAGCGAACGTTTATCAGGACCGCGGCGGAAGCCGGACTTTTACCAATGAATTCGGAGACACGCTTGTCATTGACCCGAAGAATGATGTCGGCTTTTTCGGCGGAATAAAGGCGGGCTGGGTTTTTGGGACCGGGGTCTTTCGTCCAACCATCGAAGGGGACTTCTTTTACAATGGTTTCCGGGGAGGCGCCGATGCGACTTTGACCCAAGCTGGCGTAGTGACGAGGACCGGCAGCGGAACCAGTTTTATTAACACCGGCGCGTTCATGTCGAACTTCATTGCGAGGTTCGCCTTTGACAGATTCCAACCCTACGTCGGCGGCGGTGTCGGAGTTTACTATGCGGAATCCGCTGGGTTTGATTTCAACGGCACCCGCGGCAACTTCGGCACGAGTGGCGGGGCAAGCCATGCCGATCTTGCCTGGCAGGTCATCGCCGGCGCTGATTACTATTGGAATCCGAAGTTCAGCACTTTTATCGAATACCACTATCTCGATTACACGAGTACCCAGTTCGAAACCAGTGAAAGTCGGGATCTTGGGCAACACCTCATTGGCGCTGGAATGCGGTTCCATTTTTAAAAGAACACGTGGGGCCGACCATTTCGCGCGGGAATCAGCTACTATCCGCGCCGCAGACATTTGCTTGCTTGTCAAAAGACTCGAAGGCGATGCGTGCGCGAATAGACTCCACTGAGGCCGTTTCGCGAAGACGGTGGCCGCAGACCGGCCTGGGCTGGCATACAGATCCGCCCCTGAGGTAACGCCCAGGATTCTGTGCAGCGCGCCAGCTGAATTGCATTCGGCGGCCGCAGGACCGAAACCGGATGGGGTTGAAAAGTCAGTGCGAACCCAAGTTTGGCTCCCAGGTAATAACCCACGAAGACCAGCAGCGCGGCCGCCCGAATCTTCGGGGCGGGAGCGGCGAGCACGCTGGCCCTCGGCCCGGTTAGCTCCACTTCAACAGTAGCGTTGCTCAGATAAATGGGTAATTCGGCGCCTCACATTTCTCCGGCCCCCGGCGTGTTCGAGCTCTGAAGGATTGAATTAACAATGGCCCGCAACACTGAACAAACATAAAAACGCGCCCTTGAGTTCGGGCCTTTCCTTCGGCCAGGTATGTCAGAGGAAGACCATAGACCTTGGCACAATGGATGTTCCGCCTGCCAGACCCCAACCGTTAGTTCACATCTGTGCACTGAGACGGAGCGTGGGACGAAGCGATTTACGCGGGTCCGCGATGGTCGGATTCTTGTCCTCCCGGCCTTCAATATTTTGCGTGGCAGCTTGGTCGCAGACGGCTACGATGCGCCGCATGCATCGACTATTTACCTTTAGCATTGCCCTGCTTATCACCGCGAGCGTCACGCGTTGTCGCGCAAACGCCGGCCCCGCCGTCGCCTTCGCCGTCACCGACACCGGCTACCTTGCGCTCGGCCCTGTTGTCGGAGCTCCATAGCAGCCATGACAAAGCCGAGTGGTTCACTCCGATGAATACCGCGGTCGCCGGTCTCACCGCCGAGCAGGCGAAGTGGGTGCCGCACAACGCCGAGGGCAAGCTCGACCCCAACGCCAACCACTCGGTCGGCATGTTGACCCATCATCTCGTCTTTTGGAACGAGAACGTGCTCGCGACCATGCGCGGGGAAAAGCCCACCAACCCGAAGACCAACGACGAGACCTTTAATGACTTCGACGCCGCCCATTGGACTGACCTCGTCCAGCGGCTTGACCAGGTGATGAAAAACATCGAGGCCGAGATCGAGAAAATGCCCGAGGAAAAGCTGCTCAAGGTAGCTTCCATCGTTTCCCACATCAGCACCCACAACGCTTATCACACGGGTCAGATCCTCTACGTACGCAAGCTCCAGGGCTCCTGGAATCCGGCGAACGGCGTGAAGTAGGCGAATGCCCCGAACAGGTTGAGCGGACGGCGTTGATGCTGCACGGATACGTAGTAATAACATTCATGCGTCCTTTATTTGTGTTACTCACTACAGCGCTCACAATCGCGGTCGCGGCCGCGGCAGACCCGGCTCCGAAAGACCTCGTCGCGCAACTCTACAAGGCGCACCGCTCGAGCCACGATCCGCTCGTTGAAACGAAGTTGCTTGACCGCTACTTCGACGCGCCGCTGCTCAAGCTCTACTTGAAAGACAAACAAGAAGCGAAAGGCGAGGTCGGCCGCCTCGATGGCGACCCGCTCTACAACGCGCAGGATTTCGAGATCTCAAACTTCTCCATCTCGCCGCCGGAAACGGTCAAAGGCGAAACCCAGGTTACCGTTCGCTTCAAAAATATCGGTAAACCGACCCGCATCGTTTACGTGCTCACGAAGACCGGTGCGGCATGGAGGATCAGCGACATTCGCTATGACGACGGCTCGTCCCTGAAGAAGATCCTTCAGGCGGATCACTGACGTTTGTAGGCGGTCGTCGTCGACGAGCGACGTTCTACGGCGCATCCGGCAGTCACAAACTGCCAGGGATTGCCCGTCGCCCCATTTCAGCGTTTCAGGATTTCAGCTTTCAGGATTTTGGTGGAGAGTTCGGGCATGAGCGATAACCTCCTCTCACGATTCCTGCGCTACGTCCGGATCGATACGCAATCAGACGAGACCAGTAACACGTTTCCGAGTACGCCAGGTCAATTGGTGCTGCTGGAGATGCTGAAGCAGGAGCTGGATGAATTGGGAGCGGCGGACGTGCAGATGACAAAGCACGGATACGTCATCGCCAGCATACCCGCCAACACACGCAAAGCCCGCGTGCCGACTGTGGCCTTTCTCGCCCATGTGGATACGGCGCCGGATTGCTCCGGCAAAGGCGTTAAACCCATTCTTCATCGCAAGTACGATGGCAAAGCCATCAAGTTTCCGGATAACCCTGGCCTGACTCTGGATCCAGCGACGTCGCCAGAGCTTCGAACGGCCGTGGGTAAAGACATTGTGACCGCCAGCGGCACCACGTTGCTCGGCTCCGATGACAAGTCGGGTGTGGCGGTGGTCATGACTTTGGTCGAGAGGTTGCTCCAGGAGACAAAGCGGAAGCACGGGCTGATTCGAGTCTGCTTCACTCCCGATGAGGAGATCGGCCGGGGCGTGGACAAACTCGATCTGCGAATGTTCGGAGCGGATGTTGCCTACACCCTGGACGGCGGCGCGCCGGGGGAGATTTGCTGGGAAACCTTTTCTGGCGATGGCGCTGAGGTCATCATCGATGGCATCACCACTCATACGATGGAGGCGAAGGCCAAAGGGATGGTGAACGCGGCCTATCTCGCGGGCAAACTCCTCGCAGCACTGCCACGCGAACGCTGCGCGCCGGAGACAACCGAGGGGAGGGAGGGCTTCATTCACCCGATCCATGTCGAAGGCCGGACTGAGCGGACCGTCGTGAAATTCATCCTGCGCGATTTCGAGCTAAAGGGGCTGGCGGAGAAGGGCAAAATTTTGCAGGGCCTTTGCCGAGGGTTACAAGCCACCGAGCCTCGGGCGCGCGTCCGCTGCAAGATCCGCAAACAATATCGCAACATGGCTTACTGGTTACGCAAGGACATGCGCCCGGTTGAGCTGGCGCGCGAGGCCTTCGCGTCAGCCGGACTCAAACCCTACGACCACGTCGTGCGCGGCGGCACCGATGGCTCGCGCCTGACCGAGCTGGGCCTTCCGACACCCAACCTGTTTTGCGGCGAGCACAACGCGCATGGGCCGCTCGAATGGGTTGCGGTGCAGGATATGGAGTCGGCTGTAACGGCCTGCGCCCACCTGGCCGAGTTGTGGGAAAGAAAAGGCTGAGCTGAATTTCACCCTCGCGGCAGAGATTCGAAAAGGGTCGGGCAAATACTTTCATATTATTCAACCCATTTTCAATTCCCCCGCCATCGCAGTTATCGATCTTAAGCTCTGCCCCCTTGTCTGACGCCTGGCCGCGTGTCAGGCGCAGTTGCGGACGCCCGGCTGGCGGTAAAAATGGCGGCTTCTTGGCCGCCTCGCGATTTTGCTCTGGCATTTTAGGCAGCGCCTGTTTCAAGCTTCGTTTCCAAGAGCATGCATAAACACTTATGAAAACGATCCGACACACGGTCAATCTCCCAGGCGAAATGGAGCAGCTTATTAACGAACGCGCACAAGGATATCGGAGTCTTTCCAGCTATTTTGTGGCGCTTTGTTTCACCGATACGCTTTATCTCCCCAAGCGGCCGATTGCAAAAGCCTTCGCGAATGCGAACTGGCAGGAACAACGGCGCGCGATTGAGAATATTGCTACTCTGCACAAACACGGGTGGAACGGCGTTAGCCTGCAACTCCATTTCGATGCCGTCACTCAAGTGGAAAAAGCTGCTGCGGAGTGTCTACAAGAGGGCGACTGGGTGCGCAATCATATCGCGGAAGAGCTCGCCTTCATGCGGGGCGCCCAGTTCCGGCGCTGAAGATGCGGCGCGGCGCAGCGCGCCGCATGCAAGTGCATTGCGCAATGCTGTTGTGAAGACCCTGCACCTCAGCGTTAAGATAAGGATGGAAGAACCCATCCAATACAGAGACGCTATCCGTTACGGTGAATTGGAGAGGACGAAGCGCCTCATAAATGCAGCCGTCAGATTGTGGGAACTGCGACAGGAATCACCGCAATACAGCAGCCAGGCCAACCTCCCCTGCAACGGCAACGAAAATCAATCGAACGGTTTACCATCAAGCGCGCTTCCGGGCTCATCCTGAAGTCCATCGATCGTTGGGCTTGCCTCGGATTGGAGGTTCCGCCAGTGAGCGCTGAGAAGCCGACACCGCCCTGGCGGAACGACTGGCGATGGGCTTCTTTCAAGAGAAGTTGATTGAAATGTCAAATGTATGGGCACGACCCCGATCGCGGCCGCGCTTTGTTGCCATTGTGATAGCGACGTCCGGCGTCGAACCAGTCTTTGTCCTTGTCTCCGTACACGCCGCAGATCAGCACGTGCTCTACGGTCGGCGCGAGTAACGGATGTATTCGGCCCAATCGCCGCGGATCATTAGCCGATGCGCCGCTACCGCTGTTTAATAGCACTTCGCGTAGCGCGTTCCGTAATATTTCGTTCGTCGACATCTGAGTGTTCGATTATTGGGCGTCAAGATGGGAGTCGCCGATCCTCACCTTCTCTAAACCCCATCCACGCTTAACCTACCGCCGCCGGCGACAGCCCAATAGAGGAAGACGAAGCAGAGGACGCGCGGACCCAAAAGCTGAAAACTGAAATGCCGAGAAGCTGAAATTGGATAAGCCACGGTGTCGAGGCGCAGTTTTGCTGTAGAACCCAGAGCGGTCGGAGCACCATGGGCGTTGCTTGCCGGTCACGAGCATGGAGCATGCATTTTTGATCCGTTTCGCACGTGACTCCTCTTGAATGGCGGAGGTGATCCAGTGGATCCAATCTCGCCGCGCGCGGCCGAGTCCGAGTAGATCGGCCTTCTTTCTCCTCGGAGAAATGCTACATTTCTCGTGTGAGCGCCGCCGAGATCATCGACCAACTACCTAAGCTGAACGAGACCGAACGACGTGCCATTCTGGAAAAGCTGCGCGAACTAGCGCATCAGGACGATGAGCAATGGGAACGCATCATCGCCGATCCACGGCCACGGCCGAAGCTCGAGGGTTTCGTGAAAGAAGCCCTCAGCGAAGGCAGCGAGCCGCTCAATCTTGAGCGCTTGTGATCTCCCGCGCCACTCCCAGTTTCTGGCGCGCCTTGGAACGACTCGACGGAAATGGCAGACGCGCGGCAGAACGTGCGTTTCGCCGCTTCCAGGCAGGTCCAAGCCAGAACTCACTCGCGTTTAAGAAACTCGCAGGACACGATGATATCTGGTCAGCGCGAGTAAGTCTCGATCTGCGTGCAGTCGGCCATCGCACCGGCGACGTTATCACGTGGGTCTGGATTGGCACTCACAACGAGTTCGATAATCTCTTCGGTTAAGCCGCGCGGTGGCCAAGCGCGTGACGCGCGGCCGGCGTAATGCCCGATCCCTAACGCCCCGCGCAAGGAACCGAAGATTTCAGCTTGCGTTCGCGGCGATTTCGAGGCGTGGTTAGGGGAGGAACGGACTTGAATTATGGCCACGCCTTCTGCAGGGGATCTTCGGAATTTTGCCATCGTCGGTCACGCGTCGTCCGGCAAGACGACGCTGAGCGAGGCGATGCTGGCGTGCGCGGGCGTCATCGGGCGCATGGGCAGCGTCCCGCAAGGCACGACCGTTTCGGATTATCACGTCAGCGAAAAGCAGCACCAGATTTCCACCCAGACCTCGCTGCTGCATTGCTCGTGGATGGGCAAGAAGCTGAACATCCTCGACACGCCGGGTTATCTCGACTTCATCAGCGAAGCGCTCGCGGCAGTGCGCGTGGCGGATTTCGCGGTCGTGGTGGTGCACGCGCAACACGGCATCGGCGTGGGCACGGAGCGGGTCTGGAATTGCGCGACGGACTGCGGCATCCCGAAAGTCATCGTGGTCAACGCCGTGGACAAACAGAACGCGCACTTCGATGAAGTGCTGGCCGACGCGCGCGCGCACTACGGGCCGAAAGTTTTTCCGTTGAACGTGCCGATCAATCCCGGGCCGAACTTCAATCAGGTGCTCGACGTTTTGCGGAACGAAGTCGTGACGTATGAAACCGACGGGCACGGGAAGTTTCGCGAGGAGCCAGCGACGGGCGAATGGCAAGAGCGCGGCACACAACTGCATCGTGAATTGATCGAACTCATCGCGGAATCGGACGATACGTTGCTGAACAAGTTTTTCGAGCAAGGCTCATTGTCGGAGGAGGAATTTCGCGCGGGCATTCACGCCGCGGTGCAAGCACAGCAGTTCATCCCGCTTTTCTGCACCTCGGCCACGTCGAACGTCGGCGTTGGGCGCCTGCTCGACTTCATAGCAAAATACGGTTCCTCGCCGCTCGATCGCGAGAAGGTCGATGCAGAAGACGCGCGCAGCGGCGCCGAGCTGGAAGTGAAAGTCGGCGGCACCGAGCCAGTCCTGCAAGTCTTCAAGACAATGAACGAAGAACACTTCGGCGAACTTTCGTTCTTCCGGATTTATTCCGGCCAAATCACGACCGGCGGCGATGCGTTCAACGCTAACCGCAACGTCACGGAACGGATCGGGCAGATGTTTCTGCTCAACGGCCAGACCCGCGAGGCGGTGTCGCGTCTCGGCGCGGGCGACATTGGCGCGACGGTAAAACTCAGGAACACGCACACTGGCGACACGCTTTGCGCCCCGAATCATCCGGTGAAACTTCCCGTGCCGGAATATCCGCGCCCGAACATTCACGCCGCGCTGCAACCCAAGGCGAAGGGTGAAGAGGACAAAGTGGCCGCGGGGCTCGCGACGTTGCACAACGAAGATCCGGCGTTTGTTTTCCGCGTCGATCCTGAGTTGCACCAGACGATCATTTCCGCGCAGGGCGAGCTGCATCTCGACGTAATCGCTGAGCGTCTTCAGCGGCGGTTCCGCCTTCATTTCGACCTTATCCAGCCGCGGGTGCCGTTTCGCGAAACGATTCATGGCCGCGCCGAGCACAGGTATCGGCACAAGAAACAAACCGGCGGCGCAGGGCAATTCGCCGAAGTCGAGCTCAAGCTCGCGCCCGCGCCGCGCAACTCGGGCATCGCGTTCAGCGAATCACTTTCCGGTCAGTGCGTAGACCGCGTCTTCGTGCCGTCGGTTGAGCGCGGTATCCAGAACGCGTGCGCGGAAGGCATTCTCGCCGGCTGTCGTGTCGTGGACGTCGCGGTGAATTTCTTCGACGGCCAAATGCACCCGGTCGACTCGAAGGACATCGCATTCCAGGTCGCGGGCTATTGGGCTTTCAAGGAAGCATTCATGAAAGCGCGGCCTTGTTTGCTCGAACCGATCAACGAGATCGAGGTGCGCATTCCGGAAGATTGCATGGGCAAAGTCGTGGGCGATCTTTCCAGCCGTCGCGGAAGAATTCTCGGCACGGATTCCGACGGACAATTTCAAATCGTCCGCGCCGACGTTCCCGCGATGGAACTCTACCGCTACGCGAGTGTCCTGCGCTCGCTGACCGGCGGGCGCGGTGTTCACTCCGAGCAATTCAGTCGCTACGAAGAAATGCCGCGCGAGATCGAGCAGCGCGTGATCGACGAAGCGAAAAAGGCGCGAGCAGCAGGCAACAGCAGCCCGGCGCGTTGAATTCACTCGTTAGGTGCCGCGAGCCATCGATGCGCCGGCTGAATCGAACGGCCGACACGGCGGAGAGCAGCGAGCAAAATCTCCATGTCGTTCTCTCGTTCCCAAACTCCAGTTTGGGAACGCACTTGTCTTCGAAACTTCGTTTCATCATTCTGCGCGGCTGCGCAGTCGTTACCGCGTCAATGAGCCGGACCAGGCGCACTTCATCACCGCCACGGTCGTGGAGTGGCTGCCGGTGTTCACGACTGGCGCGTGCTGCGATATCATCGTGCAGTCACTCGCGTTCTGCCGGGAGAAAAAGGGACTAAGAATTTATGCCTGGGTCATTCTCGATACTCACTTTCACGCCATCGTGGCGGGGCCGGAGCTGGCGCGCACGATTGGCGACCTCAAGAAGTTTACCGCGCGGGAGATTCTGGCGCAGTTAAAGACAGAAGGGCGCGACTGGTTGCTGAATCAACTGGCTTATTATCGAGCGACGCACAAGACCTCGAGCCAGCATCAAGTCTGGCAGGAAGGCGTGCATCCGCAGTCAATCGCGAGCGATGGGATGATGCTGCAGAAGCTGGAGTATCTGCACAACAATCCGGTGAAGCGCGGATTAGTAGCTGCGCCGGAGCACTGGCGGCATTCGTCGGCGCACGCGTGGCTGGCGGGAACAATGCCTCTCTTGCGCGTGGATGATTGGCGACAGGTCTAAGAGAAACGGAGTTTCGAAGACAAGTGCGTTCCCAAACTGGAGTTTGGGAACGAGGAGTGTACGCGGCAAAAAGCCTCGAGTTCTGTTGGACGCGACGAAACTGCGGTCGCTAAACCGCCGCTTTTGGAGCGCTCATGCTTTTGCTGTAGAACCCAGAGCGATCGAAGCAGCAAACTCGTCGCTTCCCGGCGGCCAACATCGAGCAGGCATTTTTGATTCGGCGCGTGCGCGTCTCTGCTTGTTTGGCGGAGGTGATCCAAAAGATCCAGTCGCGGCGCGCGTTCGGCGTGATATCCGACCACAATGCGCGCGCCTTGGGGGCGGCTGCTGAGAGAGCTTTTTTCAGATCTGCCGGGACCGTAGGTTCCGGGTCCTTCGCCGCCGGTGCGATCTCGAGAGTGACAATGTCGCCGGCTTCTGCACCTGCAGCTTCGCGCAGCTTCCGGTCCACTTTCAACCAGTGGCTTTTTTGGCCGTCTGGCTCGAGCACGGCTTGGAATGGAAAGCCATTGAGGGTGCCGTCGATCGCCGTCATGCCGCGTGAAGGGAGCTTCGCGCTGGCGTTCGGTGGGAGGTTGAGAAAGGTCCAGGAATCGGCCTTCGCGCTCTCGGCCGGCCAGAAGAGTTTCGCTTTGAAACGGATCTTGGAAACGCTTTTGCTCATAAGTCATTCACGTTTTGCTGCGTCGTCGTTGACCCACTTCGATTATTCCCCTGAACTGCATACCCGCGACTATCTCTTGGATTCTGGTCTGGCCCGTGTTGAAAGATTCCTCTATGTCAGTTTGTGACTGACCGCGCTTCGCGTCGAGACAGGGCGCCCCGCACGGCAACGAGGAATTCTTCGTCATCGAAAGGTTTGAGGAGGAATGCAACCGCACCGAAATCCAGTGCGGTCCGTTCCACACCCGGATCTTTGCGTCCCGTCAGGATGATTACCCGCGTGCGCGGCGACACCTTGGCAAGCTGAGCCTGCACTTCCAAGCCCGTCATATGCCCCATCCAAACGTCAAGAACAACAACCGGCACGGGGTTAGTCCTGACGTGCGCGATAAAAGCTTCAGGCTTGTCAAAAGCGCGCACTGTCAATCCGTCCGAGGTGAGTAAGCGCTCAATCGAAGTGAGAACGGTCTCGTCGTCGTCGACCAGGCAAACGACTTTCGGATCTGTCGTTTCGTTAGGCGCCATGCGTTTTCGTATTGTCCGCTTCGCAATCGGGTTTCACGAACAAATCGGACTCTAATTTAACAAATTCTGATCGATAGTGGACTTTGGTCCAATGCTCATGGGAAAATACGTGTCCCAGGCCTCAGGTGGTCGGCAAGCGGAAGTAAAAGCGCGCCCCGTCCTGGAGATTCTCCGCCCCGAGTTCACCGCCGTGATGTTCTACAATCGACCGGACAATGGTCAGGCCCATTCCCATGCCCTCCGGCTTAGTAGAAAAGAAGTGAGTGAAGATCTTGTCCGGCTCGTCCTGCGGCAGGCCGACTCCATGATCGCGCACGCTCACTTCCACGAACCCGTCATTGGCGCAGGTAGAGATCAAAATTCGACGATTGTCCACCGGTGTGTGCTGCATCGCGTCGAGGGCGTTGATGATCAAATTCAGCAACACTTGTTGCAGATGAATCGGATCGGCGTTGACCGCGGCAAGATCGGGAGACAGATTCGTCTCCACCGTGGCGGAGCGCCCGAGCAAGTCGGAATGCAAGAGGCGTAAAACCTCGGAGAATTATTTCGTTTAGCTCCACGGCTCTTCGATTTTCTTCGCCCTTGCGGACGAGTTGATGGATCCCGTGAATGATGCCGCCGGCGCGGCGCGCATCCCTAAAAACATCGTCCAGCAATTCTTCGAGCATCACGGTATCAAGCGCTCCGCGGGCCAGAAACCGCTTTCCAGCCGCGGCGTTACTGGCGATCGCGGCCAGCGGTTGATTCAGCTCGTGCGCGAGGGACGCCGTTAGTTCGCCCATCAGAGATACCCGGCTCAAGCGCGCCATCTCCTCGCGTTGCAAACGGAGTTCCAGGCTCGATTTCACCTGTGCAGTCACATCCATCGCCACCCCCATCAGCTCGCTGAGCTGGCCGCGATTGTTGCACAAATAGCGGCCGCGCGAGATGAGCCAAAGCGTTTCGCCGTCCGGGCGCAGCAGCCGATATTCAATTTCAAATCGTTGCGAACCGGCGCGCGCGCTTTCAATTGCCGCATCCACCGCCTTCCGATCATCCGGATGGACCCGCGCGAGAAAAACCTCGCGCGAAAGACGCTCGTTAGGCGCAAAGCCAAACAACTCCCGTCCCTTGTCGTTCATCCACGATTCGTGTCGCCGAAAATCGATCGTCCAGAGCGCGAGGTTGGCTGATTCGGCCGCCAGTCCGATCCGGGCCTCGCGTTCGCGCAATGTTTCCTCCGCTTCATCGCGCTCTTCGATCATTCCGGCGAGGAAGAGCAGCGGCACTGACATGGAGATCAGGAACACCTGGACGGAAAGAGCATTTTGCATGGCCGACTTTTCCGAAAACGGACCGTGCCCACCGGTTACACCCACGATGACGACCAAGGTCACGACGGCGATGGCCGCGGTTGCTCCCAGTGCCCTGAATCGAACCGCTGCCCACAAGAGGAACGGGAGCGGCACGTAGAGCAAAGCTGAATCGGCCACTGAGTGGGTTCTGTTAAACAGCAGGAAACTGACCGCCAGCAAACCCAGGAGGAGACAAAGGCCTTCCAGAACGCGCGCCCGATAAATGTTCTGCCAGGACTCAATCCCAGCCCAGGTTACGATCAAGGGGGCTATCGTCAGTTCGGCCAGAACGTTGGAGGTAAATCGGATCCGCCAAATGTCCCAGTAGGTGCCCTCTCCCCAATGGTTCATCGTGACGAAAGCCGAATCCAAAAAGGAAGAGAGGAACGGCGCGAGAAAAACGCCGCAGAGACAAAAGATCGCTACGTTGCGCAGGCGATCCAGGCGAACCGGGCCGCGGATCAGGAAACGGATGCAGCCTGCGCCGATCAGCGCCTCGCAGGAATTGCTGATGAACCAGCACAGGATCATCCTTTGTGGGACGTCGCTTGCCAGTTGCGTTGCCCAGTGCGCGGGAAGGGCCGCCAGCAACATGATCCACCAATAGCGCGTTGGCATCAGGACCAGCGCCGCCAGCAGAATTGCATTCGGCGGCCACAGAACTGAAACCGGATGAGGCCGAAAAGTCAGCGCGAACCCAAGTTTTGCCCCCAGGTAATAACCAACGAAAACCAGCAGCGCGGCCGCCCAAATCTTCGGAGCGGGCGCAATCATAGTGACTCGCGGCCCGGTTATCCGCGTTTCAAAAGTAGCGTTGCTCAGATAAATGGGAAATTCGGCGCCTTTCATATCTCCGGCCCCCGGCATGTCCGAGCTGCGAGGAGTCATTTACAATGGTCCGCAACCCCGAACAAACATAAAAACGCGCCCTTGCTTCGGTATGACCCTGCCCCCTGTATCTGCGGCTTCTTTCAGTTTCGCTTTTGTCTGGTCGAGACCGGCGTTGAGCTTACCCAGGTCGGCAAGGGGCAGAATTTTAGGTCGGATTCGGTCATAAAAGAAAGCCTGTCATCCTCGAGCGAAGGGAAGGATCTCTGACTCTTTCCGGCACCCAGCGCTGGGTCACTGCAACAGAATGAGATGTTTTGCCAAGCCCATTGCGCGCATCCGCTCGCAATGTCTTGGCTATCCTCGTCTCGCTCGCATTCGCTCCGCTCAACATGACAGGGCTTTTTTGAATTTACGCCTCGTAAGCGAGCCCAACCAGCAGGCGCCCGTTTTTGATCGAAAGCCCTCCGGGTGTCGCTATAATGCGAGCCTACGAAACCGATTCCAGGAACGCTACAGGAGGGGGGCACGCCTTTTCAGACGACGCACTGGACCGTCGTGTTGCAGGCAGGAAAGGGTGGCGCCGATGAATCCGGGCAAAGAGCGCTTTCCATTTTCAGCGAAGCCTATTGGCCGCCACTCTACACATTTGTTCGGCGTCGCGGCTACTCGCCGGCTGACGCGCAAGACATTGTCCAGGGGTTTTTCGAACATCTCTTCGAGCAAAACGCATTGAGCCGGGCCGACCAGGAAAAGGGACGTCTCCGCACATTCCTTTTGTCATCCCTGCAAAATTTCATGATGGATGAGCACGGTCGAGCCCAGGCTTTGAAGCGAGGCGGCGGCCAACAGCCGGTTTCGCTGGATCAAAGAACGGCCGAAGCCGAGGCGGCTATGGCGGCGTGCCTTCACCTGGATGATGTCAGCTCCTACGATATGACTTGGGCGTCCACGATTGCGAGACGCTCCTGGCAACAAATGCAGAACAAGCTTGCCGCGGAGGGCAAGGCTCAATGGTTAAGTGAACTGAGGCCGTTTGTTGACGGTGCTGGTGCCGCGCCGCCTAACCAACAAGACGTGGCGAACCGGCTCGGGGTCCCGATTGCCACCCTGCGCACATGGCTGGCGCGGTTGCGTCACCGCTACCGCGAAATACTACGGGCAGAGGTAGCCAGCACGGTCTCGGATCCGGCCAACGTCGATCAGGAGTTGCAGTATCTTCACCAGATACTGATGGCCTGACTGCTTTTCGGCGAACCAACGTATGGCTGATGAAAGCCCTCATTCTGAATCAGGAGTGAACGTCCAAACAAACGCGGTCGGGATTTGTCCGACATGCAAACACCCGTTGACGCAACTCGGCCCGGATGGCGAGTGCCTGCGGTGCGTGTTGAGTTGGGCGTTTGCGCCGGAGCAGGATGTCTCGACTTCTCTGCGTTACGGACATTTCGAAGTGGAACTGGATGACGACGGGAATCCGGTCGCACTCGGCGCCGGCGCGATGGCGGTAACCTATCGCGCTCGCGATACCGTCTTAAACTCGGTTGTCGCGCTCAAGGTGATTGGCCGGAAACTGGCCGATAATCCCATGGCGCGGGCGCGTTTTCTGCGTGAAGCCCGCGCCGCCGCCCAGATTAATCATCCGAACGTCGCCCGCGTCATTCATTTCGGCGAACAGGACGGTGAATGTTTTTACGCGATGGAACTGGTGGAAGGGGAAACGCTCGAAGCGCGAGTCCGGCGAACGGGACCACTGCCGGTGTCGCAGGCGCTTGAGGTCATCGCGCAAGCCGGGCGCGCGCTCGCGGCCGCGGAAACCTGTGGTGTCGTCCACCGCGACATCAAACCGTCGAACGTGATGATTGAATCCGACGCGAGCGGCGCGCTCCTGGTCAAGATTATCGACTACGGCGTGGCCAAGGTTCTCGCGGCGCAAACCGATCCGAATGAACAAACGCAAATCGGATTCATTGGCACCCCCGCTTTCGCGAGTCCCGAACAATTCGGTGAGCCTGGCAACGCCGACGTTGACGCACGGTCCGACATTTATTCGTTAGGCGTGACGTTCTGGTACCTCCTCACCGGACACACGCCGGTTTCCGGGAAGACGCCCGAGGAGATTCTGGCGAGTCACAACAAGTTGCCGATCGAAGAGCTGAAAGCCGCGCGCGTTCCGACCGCTATCATCGAATTGCTGAAACGGATGCTCGCTCCGGACCCGGCGAAACGACCACAATCCGCGGGCGAGCTGCTCGAAGCGGTCCACCGCGCCTACCTCCGTTTCGAACCGCGAGCGACGTTGCGGCGAAAGAGATTCTGGGTGGGTCTTGCCGCGGCCGGACTCCTGATCGCGGTTGCCGCCGCTGGATACTTTTCATATGAGCGGGCTCGGGCATTGGCCGAAGAGCAACGATCGATCGCAGTCCTGCCGTTTGAAAATCTCAGCTCAAATGGCGAAGACGCTTACTTCACGGTCGGCATGCAGGACGAAATCGCCGGCGATTTGGCGAAACTCGGGCGGATCAAAGTCGTCGGGACGAAGAGCACGCGTTCCTACGTGCCGGGGAAGGGTCGCGATTTCCGCGCCATCGCGCGGGAGCTTGGCGCAAGGCATTTGCTCGAAGGAACGGTCGCGCGGGGCCCCGATGAAATACGCGTGGCCCTGCGACTAGTCGATTCTCGCGACCCGGCCCATGCCTGGACCGAAGCGTATCAACACCCGGCAGGAGATATTTTTTCTCTGCAAAGCGAAATCACCCGCGCGATCGCGGCGAAGTTACAAACTCGGATTTCCCCTAACGAGAAGGCAGTTCTCGACACGCCACCCACGACAGACCTTCGGGCTTATGATCTTTATCTTCAGGCCCGGGCGCTACTCTCCCCGGCCGGCGTTTCTGGGACCAAAGATTTGCTGGGGAACAGCAGGCGCGCCATCCCGATGCTGCAAGAAGCGGTTACGCGCGATCCAAACTTTGTTCTGGCCTTCTGCGAACTGGCAAAATGGCACGACGAATTCAATTCCTACAAAGGCGTTTTCCCGCCGGAGGAGCAGGCGGTCGATCATCGCAGTCTCGCCGAGGATGCTCTGGAGAAGGCGCGCCGGGTCCAGCCCGATTCCGGGATGATTCATCTGGCGTTGGCGCGGCATGCCGTCAAGACCACCTACAATATTGACGAGGCCGACACTCAGATTCGGCTGGCACGGCAGACTTTATTTAACAACGCCGAGCTCGAGACATTTGCCGGACGGGTCGACCGCCGGCTGGACCGGTGGGATGACGCCGTTCATGACATGGAACGCGCTATCGCATTGGAGCCGCGCGATTATCTGCTGCGCAATTTGTTGTTCAATACCTATTTCTACATGCGGCGCTATGAGGATGCCGATCGGGCACTCCAAAGTATGTGGGCGCTTGCTCCAGCGGAGGATTACGGTTTTCTCGCCGTCACCCGCGCCGTCGTTCGATTTGAACAATCTGGCGAGATCGACCCTTTGCGGCAGGTCATAGCCACCGAACTGGCGGCTCATCACGTTGAGAACGCCGGCGTCACAATTGCGCAGTTCTTCTTGTCGATATGGTCACGTGACCCGGCTGAGATTGCGCGTTTCCTTCCGACCGAAAGCGGCCGAATTCGATGGGCTGGAATGTTCCTTCCAGACACTTGGCTCGAAGCGATCTCGGCGCGACTGCGCGGAGACAATTCGGCGGCGGCAAAAGCTTTCACTGCGGCGCGGGTGCAAATGGAAGAGAATGTGCGCGCTGATCCGACGAGGGGCGTTCCGCTCACCTTCCTCGCCATCGTTGATGCGGGGCTTGGACGCTCCGAACAGGCGCTGGAAGAAGCTAAGCGCGGTTGCGAGTTGGGCTCGTTTAAGACCAACGTTCTCGACGCGGTCACGGCGCGGTACAATCTGGCGATCGTTGACGCCTGGACCGGACACAACGACCTCGCGCTTTCCGAGCTGAGCAAACTGATCGATCGCCCCTCCGGTGGAAGTGATTTAGTCATTCTGCCTTCCTACGGCGATTTTCGCCGGAGCCCGCTCTGGGACCCGTTGCGAAGCGATCCTGCCTTCGAGGCGCTCGTCCAGCGACTCGCTCCGAAGGCCTCCAAGTAATCGCCGCCGTTCCGGCGGAAACTCCCAGGTGCACATCGCATTCGCGGTGTCGCTCGACTGCCTGCGATCCTCGCGGAGGAAAGAAATCTGAAATTCTCTGAAATGCGGCGTTCGAGATTTCTTAAATAGAAATGAAACCAATCAATCAAACTAATGAACGCTCCGAAAATTCACCGCATCGCAAGGGCCAAACAGAAATTGGCCGCCGGCATCCTGATCCAGGCCCGGCGGGATTTGCGAAAGTTCCATAACTCAAGGACAGCGCTCGATCGCGAGCTCTACCTCGATGCCTACACCTGGGTCGTCGCCGACAGTTACAGGTGGCCGTTTTCATTCCTCAACGTCTGCAAATTACTCAACCTCGCGCCCGAGGAACTCCGCCGGGATTTACTCCAAGAAGTCTCGTTAGGCGTCTGTCATTACTGGAGCCGGCGCTTCGCTACCTCTCTCCACCAGTTTCACACTTCCCTTCGTCAGGTCCTCATCAGTCGGCGGCGCCGCGACTGCGCCGAAACCACAACGTTAGTCCACAGCGTGCCCTAACGTGAGAATGAACATCCACAATCAAAACTCCAGTCGTACGTGGCTCCCGATCTTTCGGCGCGTTCCGCGCAAGCGCGACGCACTCCTCATCAACAGCCTCGCCGTATTCAACTTTCGGCCACCGACTATCCTTGAGTTTCCCCGCGAACGCCGCTGCACGTGGTCGGACTCGCGGGGCAGCTCTCGGTAAATCGCGATCAAACGATCATGCTTCCGCGACTTGCTAAAGCTTTGTCTAATTGTAGCCGCGCGATTGCGAACCTTCGTCATCGGCTGTCCCGCAAAACACGCGAAAGCGAGCAAGCGCTTGTAACGCAACATGGCCTTGGTCGTTTTACCGAACGAGTTGATGAGCGTTCTCATGGTCCGAACGGCGAAAAAGAAAGCCTCGACTGCCCGGAGTTCATCCGAACACAGAGTGGACTCACGGAAACGACGCTAGATGCAATGATCCTTGCCTTCGGTGAGAAGGTTGATGGTTCGGCCAGACGGAACGGTTCAAAGCCCAGGCGTTAGCGTCCTCCGAACGCATTCAACGGCCCCAGAGGCTAGGATGCCAGGGAAGAACGAGCCGGATCGCTATTCAAGGAGTCTGGCTCGCACAAGACTCATCCGGAGAATATGTAAGCGGACGCCATGGACCTTGGTCCAATGGACGTTCCGCCCGCGAGACCTCAACAGTGAGATCTATTTGACCTCGCGCACCGTGGCTCCGGCTAACAGCAAAAACAAAGATGGGACGATCCGGCATGAAGCGGACGGGGTCTTCCCTGCCGATGACCTGGATCGCGAGCAGAGCCTTCATCTCACGCCGCTGACCGGTCGAGAGACCGAGGTCTCTCTGCTGACGAATCGATGGGAGCTGGCGAACGAAGGGATGGGACAGGTGGTGCTCCTGATTGGCGAGGCCGGCCTTGGCAAGTCCCGCATGGTGAGAACGCTCAAAGAAATCGTCCTGTCGGAAGCGGTGGACGATGCGGCAGGTTCGGAAACTCAACCGGCGTGATCGAGTGGCGTTGCTTCGATCGTTCGCAGGATACCGAGTTGTTTCCTGTCACTGATTATTTTCAGAGGCACTTTGGATTTCGCGCAGAAGAATCTTCGACCGAGCGGTTCGATCGACTTGCCCAATACCTCGACGGATGCGGCCTCGGCCAGCCGGAGCTCGTCGCGCTTTTTGCCAAACTCCTTTTCCTGCCCGCCGATGAACGCTATCCCGTGTCGGGTCTCACGCCGATCCGCGAACGCGAGGAAACGTTCCGCGCCATGCGTGAATGGCTGCGCGCCTGCTCACGCCGGCAACCCGTGCTCTTCGTGGTCGAAGATCTGCATTGGATCGACGCGTCCAGCCTCGAGCTTCTCGGGCAATTCATCGCCGAAGGATTGCACGATCGCATTCTCACCGTCCTCACCTTCCGGCCGGAGTTTCGCACCCCGTGGCCCGCGGTGGCTCACCAGACGAGTCTCGCGCTCAATCGTCTCACCCGCCGCCAGGTCTCGGAGTTGATGCGCAAAAGTGCCGGCGGCGCGCTGCCCGCAGTCGCTCGTCGCGCAAATCTACGAGCGCACCGGCGGTGTGCCATTGCTGGTCGAGGAATTCATCCGCATGGCGCGCGAATCGGCCATCTTCGAGGCGGGATCGGCGGAGGAAATCCCGGCGACGTTGAAACAGTTGGTCATGGCGCGGCTCGATCGCATGGCTAGCAATCGTGAAGTCGCACAATTCGCCGCCACGCTCGGGCGTGAATTTCAATACGAGATGCTTGCAGCGGTGGTGAGCGTCGATGAAGCGACGCTCCAGGCCGAGCTCGCCAAGCTGGCGGACGCGGAAATTCTTTTCCGCAAAGGCTCGCCGCCGCATTGCGCTTACCTGTTCAAACACGCGCTCCTCGAAGAGGCACTCCATAATGCGCTCGAAGAGACGGAGCGCCGGCAGTTTCACCGGAAAGTCGGCGAAGTGATGGAAGCGCGGTTCCCGCAATTGGCGGACAACCAACCCGAGTTGCTGGCGCTCCATTTCACTGAAGCGGGTCTTGTGGAAAAGGCTGTCGGATACTGGCTTCGGGCGGGACAGCGATCGCTCGCGAGGTTTGCCAACGTTGAGGCAATCAGCCACCTCAAGCGCGGCTTGGAAATGCTGCAAACGCTGGACGAATCCGCTGCGCGCGATGCGCGAGAATTGGAATTGCTCGGCCCGCTTGGCACCGCCTATATCGCGTCGCGCGGTTACGCCGCGCCGGAAGTCGGGCCGATCTTTGACCGCGCGCGCACGCTCGCCGGGCGCGGTGAAGAGCCGACGCCGACCTTCGCCATGATGCGCGGGCATTTCGCCTATCACATTGTGCGCGGCGATTTCCGGCTCTGCACAGATCTCGCGGCGCAGGCGGTGCGTTTTGCGCGACAGGTCGATGACGAGGGCATCCTCATGGAAGCGCTCTTTCTGGAAGGGATCACGCAATTTTATCGCGGCGATTTCGTGAGTGCTCACGATTGTTTTGTCGGCGCGCTCGCCGACTACGATGACCGCGCGCGCACTGCTTTTTGGGCCACGCACACCGGCGAGAATTGTGGTGTCACGGTTCGCTGCTATCTCGCGCTCGCCTGCTGGCATCTCGGCGCGATCGATCGCGCGCGCGCACTCAATCTCGAGGCCCGCGAACTGGCCCGCAGCATTCAACATCCGTTCAGTCTCGGGTACGCGCTGCACCATACCGGCTGGCTCGATCAACATCTGCGGATGGGCGCCGATGCCCAGGCCGCCGGCGAAGAGGAAATGCGCATTGCTACGGAGCAGGGCTTCCCTCTCTGGCAGGCCACGGGCGCGCTCTACGCCGGGGCCGGCTTCTCTTGCAAGGGCGCATGGAGAAAGGCCTCGCTCTCTTCCAAAAAGGCCTCGACGCTTATCGTGCTACCGGCGCCATCCTAGGTCTGCCCTATTATCTCAGCATCCTTGGCGAAGCCTTCACCTCGTTAGGCCGCTTCGATGAGGCGCACCGCGTCTTTCGACGAGGCCTTCGCGTTGGTGGAGCAGAACGACGAGTGTTTTCAGGAAGCCGAGCTGCACCGTCTCCGCGGTGAACTGCACCTCGCGGAGACACATGACGAAGTTGCCGCTGAGGCATGCTTCCGCCGCGCGATCGACATCGCCCGCCGTCAGCAAAGCCGAGCCTGGGAACTAAGGGCTTCTGTAAGTCTCGCCCGGCTTCGGCATAAGCAGGGCCGGGGGCACGAAGCGTTCACGTTACTTACCGCCGCGTTCGATGTTTTCACTGAAGGACTCCAGACGCCCGATCTATTGGACGCCGCGGACTTGCTCAAGGAACTCGGCCATGAGCGCATGCGCGACGATATCGAGGCAGGAATCAAATACGTCCGCGGCTGCATCCCTCCGCCCATCTCAGCAGCCGATAGCCCGGTCGCCGTCGATTGGCGTTACATTCCTTCCTCCACGCTCGGCGGCGACACGATTGGCTACCACTGGGTGGATCAGGATCACCTCGCATTGTATCTCATCGATGTTACCGGACACGGACTCGATTCTGCGTTGATGGCGGTTGCGATCGTGAATGTTATCCGATCCGGCTTCGTTGCCGGTGCGGATCTGCGACAACCGGACAGGGTGCTTGAACGAGCTCAATAAAGGTTTTCAAGGATCCCAGCATAACTTCCGCTACTTCACGCTTTGGTATGGCGTCTATAATGTGGCGGAAAAGGGAACTTACTTATGCAAGCGGCGGTCATCCTTCCGCCGTCATCGTCAGTCCGCATGAGGCCGCGCCGATTCTCTGCCCGGCGACGGGACCGTTGATGGGAATCTCGCCCGAGAAGACGTTTACAGCTTCCACCCTAACGATCCCGGAAGTCTCCCGACTCTTTATTTTCAGCGACGGAGTTTTCGAGATCCGTCGCGACCGCCGGAGTGTCTGGAATCTGTCGGACTGCATCACGATGATTCAGGCGCTGGCGAAGGAGGGTGCTCCTGTCATGGATCGGATCCTGGCTCATGTGCATGAACTGCGCGGTTCCATGCATCTCGACGACGACTTTTCCTTTATCGAGGCGGCCTTTAGCTAACTGGTCGAGTAGTGGGTCCCGGGTGGGTTGAAGGCTAACCAACAAGGCCATAGCGGTCAAAAGAGCAATAGTGTTCTTGTTCACAAGGTTTGGTTGAGAATGAAAGCTAAGGCACGACAGTCAGTGTAAGATCATTGCCATCGCCGCCTTCGTAATTGGCTTGGAAGGTGTTGTTGCCGACGGTGATGGTTCCGCCATCAAAGAGGTTGCTAAAAGTGCCTGTGATCGCCGCAGCCCCATTGTTATTTATCACGGTAAAGACGGTCCCGAAGGGAAGTGTGCGGTTGCCTTTCGGCAGCAGGGTAAACTGAGCTCCGCTCTCGATTGCTGTCCCCTTTGCGACCACTTGATCAGTCGTTGCCCTGTTGGTGTTTAGTCGACAGGTGTAGCTGCCATCGGCCTTAAATGTCAATGCACTCTGAATAGTCAAAGTGCTCATTCCGGTCCCTGGCGCCAGGGACGCACCACTACCAGCGCCGCTCCCGACCGTCACGCTTCCAGCAACGATCCCATTTCCACCGAGCGTTCCGCCACTTATCAGAATGTCTCCAGACCCAGTCCCGGAGCCGTTTGTGTTCGCAACCTTCAGAAAACCTTCGCTAACCGTCGTGCCACCAGTGTAGGAGTTGACTCCGCTCAATGTCAGTGTTCCGGCTCCAATCTTGGTCAGCGATCCGCCCTTTCCTCCATCCCTGATCGTGCCGGAAAAGGTCGTACTCAGATCGTTAGTGCCGACGGTAAGTGGCGTTTTTCCCAGCGAAACGAGCCCGTCGCCTTCGACTGAGCCGATCTCGACCTCGCGACCGTTGTGTGAGGTAACATCCAACGTACCAGTTCCAGAAAGTTCGGTTCGCGCCGTCCCACCAGAGCTGCTGTCAGTGAGGCGAACAGTCCCAGCCGCACGACTAGGCAAGGTCCCATTAGCAATGATGACTGCTTGACCAGCGGTTGAATGACCCGCAAAGGTAATCCCGGAACCAATCGCGTGTGGACCTTGCACGCATCCATTCGCAATCAAGGTCGCATTACCGGCGGTCCCGCCATAAAACCAAAGAAAGGAACCCCAAGCACTGGCAACCGTCCCACCGTTCAGCGTAATTGTTGCGTTAGCGGCGGTCGCGTTATCGTGGAACTCGGTAAAGCCACCAGCCTGATCCGGCGCGCCTCCCCCCTCGTGGGTGATAATGGCGTCGCCCGCTGACGAAGACCCGATAAACCTGAGATGAGCCTGATCTACGCCACTCTTTGTCCATTCGAGCGTATAACTGGTAGACGTACCAGCCGTCGCACTACCCTGAAATTGAAGCCAGGAGGATTGAGACTCACCGGTTTGGAGCACGAACTTTTGGATAACGCCTGAACTGTTGAGCACGCCTGCGCCGCTAACGGTGAACTGAGCAAAACTCGACGTGGGAGCCACGGTGGTTGTGAATGCGCTCGCTCCTTGGCCAAAAACAACGCTGTCAACCTCAGTGTCTGTCGGAATCGACACATCGGTGACATTGGAATCTTCAAATGTCGCAATGTCGAGAGGACCATTAGGCACGGTGGCCGGTGTCCAGTTCGCAGCGGTGCTCCAGTCATTGCTCGATGGATTCAGGTCCCAGGTCGCGCTGTCAGCGCAGGCGTGCCGAGCGGTAACAAGCAACGCAGAAGCCGTGATAAGATAGAGGAAATGTTTCATGATGATGGTAGTTGAGACAGCACTATGGAATTACTGTCAGGGTGAGATCATTGCCATCGCCGCCTTCGTAGTTGGCTTGGAAGGTATTGCTGCCTATTGTGATGTTCGAACCGTCAGCGAGATTGCTGAAGGTGCCCGAGATCGGTGTGGCAGCGGTGTTATCGATCGCCGTGAAGACGGTGCCGCTCGCAATGGTCGCGTTGTGCCGGGAAAAGATAGTAAAGAGCGCGCCCGCGCTGATTGTCACGCCATTTGCCGTTACCGTGTCGCCTTTGGCCGTCTGGGTTTCTACATTCCAATCATAAGTGCCATTTGTCCCGAAAGTGAGTGTTCTCTGCATCGTCAACACTCCCAATCCATTGATTCCCGGCACCAGCACGGCTCGTCGCGGGCCACCGGTGCCGACTGTTACCGGCCCGTCAATGAAGCCTTTACCGCCAAGCGCTCCGCTTTCCACTTGCACCTTGCCCGAGCCCAGTACCCGAGCCAGTAGTGTTATTGATTAAAAGAATCCCACGCTTCACCATTGTGCCTCCGGTATAGGTGTTATCATGCGTCAGGGCGAGCGTCCCCTGCCCGATCTTGATCAGCGATCCGCCGGTTTCGTGATAGTAGCCGTAGTCCTCGATCAGCCCGGAGAAAGTTGTGCTAAGATTATTACTGCCGATTGTGAGCTGGGTGTCAGCCAGACGTATCTGACCGTCGCCTTCGATCGAACCGATCGTATTGGGAATAACCCCAAGCGTATTTTGCAGGTCCGCAATGCTGTTACCATTAACCTCCAGGCGAGCATTCCCGCCTTTGCCGTCGGAAACGACAACGAGTGACGAACCATAGCCGCCATTTACGCCGCCATTGAGAATAATTGTGCTGTTCCCGGCCGATCCATTCTCGCTCAGGTAGATATGAGCGCCGAATGCTCCCGGAGCGGTCCCACCGCTAATGATAAAAGTAGCGTTTCCTCCATCGGCGAAGTAACCAATGCCCACCCCGCTGCCTTGGGCTTCGCTCGCTGCCCCGCCTTCACAGGTAAAAATGGCGTTACCCGCACTACAACCGGATCCTTGGAACCCAACGCCACCAGCTGACTCACCCGGCGCAGTTCCGCCTTCGTTGAGAAAGGTAGCGTCAGCCGCCGTCGAAGAATCGTTGAAACTATATAATTCCTGCGTCTCCCCCGTTAGCGCCACCATGCTTATTGATGAAGATCGCGTTAGCTGCCGTCGAGTGGTCAAAGAATTCTGTCAGGCCACTCCCGCCGGTCGAGCCCTCGTTGATGATGGTGGCATTGCCGGCAGTTGAAGTATCATGAAAAAAAGTCCATCCGCCATGTTGGGCGAGCGGAGCCGTCGATCCTTGGTTGGTAATGCTCGCGTCGGCCGCCGTGGCGCTATCGTAGAAGTGGGTGGTCCCGGATGTCGTCAACCCGGTCTCACTGCTGTTGAAGAAAGCCGCCGCACCGGCACTGGCGGTATCAAAGAAGCTGGTCGTGCAATTGTCGGGATTACTAAAGGCCGTTGCGCTTCCCGCCGTCGCGTTGTTTAGAAAATAGACGTCACCGGTCGAGTTCGTGGCGAAATTCTGCATCAGGTCGGATTTGTTACTAATGCCCGCACCACTGATCTTCAGCTTTCCGGTCGAAACCGCGATCGTAAACGCGCTCGCGCCCGCATTAAAAGCGATGCTGTTCACCGTGGCGCCGGAAGTGGTAATCCCGGTCGTATTTGAAACATCGAAGGTCGCAATATCCGATGGTCCGTTCGGAACGGTCGCGGGTGTCCAGTTGGCTGCAGTGCTCCAGGCGTTAGTTGCGGGATTCAGGTTCCAGGTCGCGCTCCCCGCCCGGGCGGATTGAAGGCTCGGCAGCAAAGTCTGCAGCCGTCAAGAATTGCGATTGTGATTTTATTCATAGGTTTGGTTTAATTTCAAAGCTACAGCACCGTCAGAGTGAGATCATTCCCGTCACATTTTGATTTCACTAATCCGCTGCGGAAAACCTGATCGGTGAATTGATCTAACGGTTACACCTTTTCTACCGGGGGTTGGGTGCGAATATCAAGCACAAAACAACTTCAGCCGACCCTATTGGTCGTAACCCTCAATCGAAAAAGAGGTTGAACGTTGAGGTCAGCGCTCGAAGCCCTGGCTGGAATCCTCAATTCCGCAAAAAATGCCCAGCCTGCGCGTGAGTCAGGAGAGTGACACTTTTAAAATCGCGCAATCGTCCGGTGGCGGCGCGCCGTGAAGAGGCTCGAGCGTGCGATGACAGATTTCGGCGACGGTTCGGCCCTGGCCATGGCTTGGCGCAACAAGGAAGTCCACCAGCCGATCGAGAGGCTCGGCATCCTGATGGCGACGTGTTTCAAACACACCATCCGAGAAAAGATATAAGTCGCTCGGCAAAGCCATTGGTAACTCCACGGTCGGGTAGCTCGCGTTGGGGAGGCAACCCACAGGTGGCCCACTTGCGAACAGGCGCCGATTGTCATGTAGCACGGCGCAGAGGACAGCCGGAGGATGACCGCCGGCAGCATAACGCAAGGTCCGGTTCGCAAAGTTCGCGATACCGTACCAGATGGCAAAAGATAAGTGTTCGGGCGATGGGGAGAAGTAAACGCGATTGAGCGCGCCAAGGACCGCACCGGGATCGGTCCAATCGGTGTCCGTCAGCCCGCAGGTCCTCAGGGTGTCGAGAATCGAAACGGAGAGCAAGGCGGACTTAACACCCTGACCAGCGACGTCGAGCAGATAAAAAACGAATCGGTCCGAATCCATCCAATGATAGCCGAGCCCATCTCCGCCAAGTTGCGCAGAAGGAGTGATGCACCAATCAACTGAGACATGTTCTTCCGTAATAGGACGTGGCAAGAGCGAGAGCACATAATCCGCGGCACCAGCTAGCTCGGCATTCAGCGTCTCCTGGGTCGTGCGAAGGCTATCGTATGCTCGCTTGATTTCCTGAGCGCGTTCTTCGGCAGCCCCCTTCGCAACGCGCAGTTGTTCGACGGCGAGCGCCCGTTCAATAACGATGGCGGCGAGATGTGTAGCCATGCGGATTAGCTCCCGATCGTGTGCACTGGGTTTGTGCGGCTCGCGATAATACATCGCGACCGTTCCAAGCAGGCTCCCCTCACTCGAGAAAATGGGAGTCGAGCAGCAGGCGCCAAGGCCAAACGTTTTCGCGAGCTCGGTGAAATCTGCCCAGTGAGGATCAGTCGCGAGATCCGTGGCGAAGACTGGTTCACGGTTGTAAGCGGCGCTCCCGCACGAGCCGATGTTCGGGCCGATGCCTATGCCATCGATGATTTGGTTATATGCCTCAGGTAACCCGGGGGCCGCGCCTTCCCGCAGACATTGCGCCTCCTCGTCAAAAATTAGCACCGAGCAAATCATGCCGTCACACGATTGCGCTTCCACTCCGCGCACGAGGACATTCAAGACGGTTCGCAGTGGCGCACCGGAAGCGATTTTCTCCAGGACTCTCTTGTCGTTCTCCAGCGCGTCTTCGACGCGTTTGCGCTGGGTAATATCGCGAATGCTCCAGACGCGGCCAACGTTCCGCTGGTCAACCAGGTGAATTGCCGAATTACGCTCGAAAACGCGACCATCGGCCAGATGTAAGACGTCGAAGCTTTCGCTAACTGGCGAGGCAAGAATCTCGTGAATGCGTTTCAGGTATGCCGCGGGATCCCTTAGTTGTCGGCTGGCGTGATTCCAGAAATCGTTAGCGTTCTGCGATGTCCTTATCTCGGCCGGAATCGCCCAGAGGTTGATGTACCTTCTCATTAAAGGCCCTGACCTGGTTTGATTCGTCGGTGACAAGAATAGCATCGGTCGTGGATTCGAGCGTGGCATGCATCATCGCCAGCGATTTCGCCAGCTCATCGGCATTCTGCGCCGCCGCGTCCCTGATACCGCGACCGGCCGACGAGCTTAGCAGTCTCTCATCTTTCATTTGGAACTACCTCCGCAACTGACTTCACACAGCGAAAGCCGAGATGATTGGTCCCGGTGTTGACCTCGCCTTTGCCGCGAGTGCCGACAATGTAACGCGAACAATATTGGTCGTTACAAAGAAACGAGCCGCCGCGATGGACCCGCTTTTTCTCGTTAGGCTCAGATGGATCGAAGGGCGAATCGGGACCTTGCGGATTGATGGCTACCCTGCCGGCTTTGGCCAGCGTCTCGTAATAATCCGGCCGATACCAATCGCTGCACCATTCCCAGACGTTTCCAGCCATGTCGTAAAGACCGTAGCCATTCGGAGGAAAGCTTTTCACTGGTGCGATCCCGGCATAGCCATCTTCGCCCGCATCTTTGACGGGGAATTTTCCCTGCCATGTGTTGGCCATCCACTTGTCCTTGGGGCGAAACTCGTCGCCCCAGACATAGGTTTTTCCCGGAGAGACCACCGCGCGCCGCGAACTCAAACTCGGCTTCGGTCGGCAAACGTTTCCCTGCCCACTTCGCATAGGCTTCCGCATCGGGATACGCGACCTGCACGACCGGATACTTTTCTTTTCCTTTGATGTCGCTTTCCGGTCCGAGCGGATGACGCCAGTTCGCGCCTTTCACATATCCCCACCATTGAAAAAAATTGTTGAGCGGAACTTCATGACCGGTCGGCGCAAAAACCACCGCACCCGCGACAAGGTTTTCTTCGGGCGCAGTGGGGAATTCCTCTTTTGTCGGCGCGCGTTCGGCGATCGTGACGTAACCAGTCGCCCTGACGAATTCTTCGAACTGCGCGTTTGTCACGGCGGTCGCATCCATCCAGAACCCATCCACGCGCACGCGATGGATCGGCTCTGTGTCGCTCGAAGGCATTGCCATTTCGCCACTGCCATGGCCGTTTACTCGGGCGCCCATTGAGAACTCGCCGCCCGGGATCCAAACCATTCCGCGAGGACCCGGTTTGGGCGTCGGCGCTTTGTTTGCCACAGTCTCCGTGAAACCTGTGCGCTCCGACGATTGTTGCGCGCGTCCAACAGGAATACAGGCGCAGAGCAAAATAGAAAAGGTCGCGACTGCTCGGCGACAATGGACAGTACGTGTCCGAATTTCGAGCTGCAGATCGTTCTCGGGTTCAGTCGCCATGGTATCCCGTCTCGGGCGCTGGCGTCTCTCGAAGAGCGGGCGCGTCCGTGCCGTTGGCCGGAGCAATCTCCAGCCCCGCCTTGCGCCAGCCCTCAATCAATCGCTCCATCGGCTCAGGTTCCCACCACTTCTCGATATCCTTGCGGACGGTGGCGGCGAAATCCGGCCGCAGTTTAAGCAGATCGCGCAAGGCTTTAGCGGCCGCAGTCACTCTCCCCGAGTTGACCGTAGGCCGCCGCAAGCATCGCGTGCGACGCCCACTGGCCCGGGTGATTGACCTTAAGCGCGGCGCTGAGTGCGCCGCGGTAATCGGCTTGCCGGAAAGAGTTGTAGAAGTCGGCGTACCAGTACCATCCGGGATGATTTGGATTGAGTTGCTTGGCGCGCGTCGCCAACGCAAGGCCGCGCTCCGAGTCGCCCGCATAGGTGAGTAACTCACCCAGGAAGGCGATGGAGTTACCGTCCATGGGGTTCAGTGCGACAGCCCGCTCGGCCGCATTTCGGAAGCTTTGGAATTCCTTAAGAAAAAAGAGCGCCTGGGCCAGACTGAGGTAGGCCAGATGATTGGATGGAGCGATTTCAACGGCCCGCCGCGCTGCAGCCAGTCCACTCGTTAGGCAATCAGCTTGAAGATTGAATCCTTGCGCGTATTCCTGGACGCGGAGATAACCTAGCATCGCCCAGGCATCGGCATAAGCGGGCGCCTTTTCTATTGCTAACTCCAGACCTCTCCGTGCCGCCGCAAGATCTTCGGGCGTGACTCGCTCCAAGTAACCAAAGCTGCGCAGGACGGCTTCATAAGGATTCAATTGTTCCGGAGTGCGGCCCCGCACAGCCTCACTCATGCTCCGTGGCAAAACTCCGTTCATATCTGCAACTGTCGCAACAATCCGCGGAACTAAGTCATCCTGTAACTCGAAGACCGCCTCCGGACTGAAGTTACGCTCATAGCTCTCCGCCCACAGATGGGCACCTGAAATCGTATCAACGAGCTGGACTGCCAGGCGCAATTTTGCCCCAACCTGACGCAAGCTGCCTTCCATAACGTAGCGCGCGCCCAGTTCTTTGCCGGCAGAGCGCACATCAACCGCCTCATTCGCATAACGTAAAGTCAAGCTGCGCGCGATTACCTTGAGATAAGAGAAGCGCGACAGGCCGGTGACAATCTCCTCGGTTAACCCGTCCGCCAAAGCCGTGAGATCGGAGTTGCTATTGCCATACTTAATGGGCAACACCGCGACCCAGAACCCCTCGTCAACAGTAACAACGCCTGAGCTAGGTTGGGAAGAATCGGTCAGACCAATCTCCGGGGCTTGCGCTCCCTCCCTTGCAGCAATCTCAAGCCCTGCCTTGCGCAGTCCGTCAAGCAGATGCTCAGTGAGTTCGGGATCATTCCAGATACCGAATTGCTCGCGTGCAATGGCGCCGAAGTTCGGCAGCAGCGCGTGCAGTTCCCGCAATGCTGCGGCCGCGCGCTCCTGTTCGCCGAGCTGCCCATAGACAACAGCCTGCGCCGCGTGCGGCCAATAGTAGCCGGGCATGTTCACCTTCAGGACAATTGCCAATGCGCCGCGATAGTCACGCCGGCGGTAGGCATCGGTATAGGAGACATAGTGATACCAGCCGGGATGATGTGGGTTGAGCTGCTTCGCTCGGTCCACTACGCCCAGACCGTATTCCCAGTCTCCGGTATAAGCGATCATTGTTCCGAGTAACGCCGCGGTGGAGGAATCCATACGATTCAGAGCAAGGGCTCGCTCTGCGGCGGGGCGGAAAGCCAGGAAATCTTTCTGAAAGAACGAGACGCTAGCCAAGGCGCTATGGGCGAAATGGTTGGTCGGCGCAGATGCGACCGCTCGTTGCGCGGCGGTGCGGGCGCGGCCGAGCGGATCGGGCCTGAGGTTGTAACCGAACACGTACTCGTGTCCGTAAATCGACGACAGTTCGGCGAGGCAGTCACTGTGGTTGGGGGCACGAGCAACCGCCGCTTCGAGGATATCGCGGACTTCCTCGTGTTCTTCAAGGGTGACCCGCTCCCAGTAACCAAAGGCGCGCAGCACAGCCTCATGCGCGGAGTATTCCCCTGCGCTTCTTCCGCGCAGCGACTCGCTCATGCTATGCACGAGCGCGCCGTACCGATCTGCGACCGTCGACACAACCCGCGGAACCAACTCGTCCTGAAGTTCAAAAACCGTCTCTGGGCTAAAGGTGCGCTCATAGTTCTCAGCCCAGAGATGGGCACCCGAGACTGCGTCGACGAGTTGCACCGCGAGGCGCAACTTGGTTCCGGCCTGGCGAAGGCTTCCTTCCATCACATAGCGCGCGCCCAGTTCTTTTCCGGCAGAGCGAACGTCAACCGACTCATTGGCATAACGCGAAGTAGAACCGCGCGCGATGACTTTGAGATATGAGAATTGCGACAGGCCCGTCACAATCTCCTCGGTTAGTCCCTCGGCCAGCGCGGTGAGGTCGGCGTTGCCGCCACTGTACTTGAAGGGCAACACCGCGACCCAGAATCCCTCATCAGCGCGAGCGGTTCCCGGGTCGGATTCCTTCACCGCAACAGACGCTTCCGTTTTGTCGCCAATCTCCAGGCCCGCCTTGCGCAGCCCATCCATCAACTGCTCCACCAGCTCGGGCTGGATCCATCGCCCGTGTAACTCACGCGCGATTTCGGCGTAGTTCGGTTTCAGCGCGAGCATGTCTCCCAACGCCTTGCGCGCCTCCTCCATTCGGCCGAGTTGCGCGTAGCACATGGCTAACACCGCATGGGTGTAGTAGTTCTGGGGAGCGTTGAGCTGGAACGCCAGGTCCAGCGCTTTGCGATAATCTTTTTTCCGGTAGGAATCGTGCCACGCCGGGTAGCAGTACCATCCCGGATGATTGGGATTTAGTTGGCAACCTTTGTCTGATAAAGCGCACCCGCCCTCCCAATCTCCAGAGTAAGCAATGAGCATACCCATGAAAGCGGCCGTGGCGCCATCCATCGGGTTAAGCGAAATCGCCCGGTCCGCCGCGACTCGAAACGCAGTAAATTCCTTCTTAAAATAAAGAGCCTGCGCCAGTGCGTAATAGGGCAGGGAATGCAAGGGCGCGGCTTCGACCGCCTTGCGTGCGGCTCGGAGTGACCGATCCAGAGAATCCGGTGTCGCATTGTCCCAGTGCCCGTATTCGTTCGCGTACATCAACGACAGCATGGCCCAACACTCGGCATTGTTAGGGGCCTGTTGCACGGCCCGTTCCAGACAGGTCCGGACTTCGGCAAGGTCCTCGGGGGTAAATCGCTCGTTGTAGCCGAAGCTACGGAGCAACGCTTCGTAAGGGCTCATTTGATCGGCAGCCTTCAACCGCACGACTTCGCTCATGCTACGCGGCAAGACACCGTGCATGTCAGCAACGGTGGAGACGATGCGGGGAACGAGGTCATCCTGAAGCGAAAAGATTTCGTCCGGGACAAAGGCCCGATCATAGGTCTCCGCCCAAAGGTGTGTACCGGAAGTCGTGTCGACCAGTTGCACCGCAACACGCAGCCTGGCTCCAGCCTGCCTCAGGCTTCCTTCCATGACATAACGGGCGCCGAGTTCTTTGCCGGCCGAGCGAATATCCACGGCTTGGTTGGCGTAACGAGAGGTAGAACCGAGCGCAATGACGCGCAGATAGGAGAAGCGAGAAAGTCCGGTAACGATTTCCTCCGTCATTCCGTCGGCCAGGGCGGTGAGATCGGCATTTCCGCCACTATACTTAAATGGCAACACCGCGACCCAGAATCCCTCGTCCGCCCGAACCGTTCGCGCGTCTGCGCCAGACTTTGCGTGATCCGTTTTTGCCCTAACCGTCGCTTTCGGCTTCGGCGAGCCCGACGAGTCATCGCTCTCGGGAATTGCGAGCCCTGCTTTGCGCAACCCATCAAGGATGGGCTCCATCAGGCCGCTCGCGAAGTGCCAGGTCCCGACGTTCGAGCGCGCATGCGCAGCAAACTCCGGATCGAGCGCCAAAAGATCCCTAACCGCAGCCGCGGCTTGCGCGCGCCGGCCAAGGTGACCGCAGGCCGATGCCATTACGAGGTAGGGCCAGAAGAGTCCGGGTACGTCGACCCGGTTCGCGCACTCGAGGGCCTGCTCGTACTCGCCGTTGTGGAAGTGATCCCAGAGTGGGGCGAAATGCATCCAACCCGCGTGATTGACATTAAGTTCCATTTCGCGCCTAACGATCGCGGTGCCTCGCTCAAACTCGCCCGTGTGCACGATCTGCAGTCCCAGAATCCCGACTGCATCCGTGTTCAGCGGATTGAGCGCCATCGCGCGCTCGGCTGCAGGACCAAAGGCTGCGAGGTCCTGGCGAAAGAAATGCGTTTGTGCAAGGGCAACAAGCGCGAATTGGTTCGCCCGATCCAATTCAACCCCGCGGCGGGCGGCAGTGAGAGCCCGGTCAAGAGAGGTGGCGTCGCCCCCGAACCCAAACGCATATTCGTCGACATAGATCTGGGCGAGACAGGCCCACAGGTCCGACTGCCGGTCGTTCCGCTTCACCGCGCTCTCCAGCCGGCTTTTGAGCGCGGCGTAATTTGAAGGCGTGATCTGCTCCCGATAGGCGAAATACTCAATCTGCCACTCCACCGGCGTGAGATCGGCGTCCTCCTTCTGGCGGATCGCAGCCCTCATCGAATGAACGAGGACCCCGTAGCTGTCAGCAACGGTTGCGACGATGTGGGCAGCGACGTCGTCCTGCGCCGCAAAAATAGTCGAGGTCTGGAGGTCCCGATTATAGGTCTCGGCCCAGAGTTGCGCTCCCGTCTTGGTGTCGACGAGCTGAGCGCTCACACGAACACCAGAGCCTCCCTTGCGGATGCTTCCTTGCAACACATAACGCGCGCCGAGTTTCGCCCCCAGAGCTCGCTCGTCTCCAGCCTCTCCCTTCACTCGCTCTGCCGAAGCGCTGGCAACGACCGACAAATAGCGAAACCGCGAAAGCCCGGTGGTGATGTCCTCGCGCAGTCCATCAGCGAACGATTCCATCTCCGCGTCACCAGCACCCCGAAACGGAAGGACGGCGACCCACAACTCTTCGTCGCGCCGCGAAACTGCCGGCGCCGGTTGCCCTTTCCCCTGACGTAGCTTCTCCGGCCGTTCCGGGTTACCGGTCTCAGCGTTATGAAGATTGACGATTGAAATGCGCAAGCCGTGTTTGACTTCGCATTCGCCGAGGTCGTGCAGGAGCGAACGCCATTGCGGATAGTGCTCGAGGTCGTCGGCGACACGCTTGGAGAGAAGAATGTGTCCGGCGTCCCCGCAATCCATGACGCGCTGCGCAACATTGATTCCAGCGCCGGCAAGATTTGCTTGCTCGTTTAAGTCCGTCACTTCGTTCACGGGACCGCAGTGGATTCCCATTCGGACGCGCAGGTTTGGGTAACTCTTTAGCGCTTTGCTGATTTCCAGAGCGCACAGAACCGGTGCTTCCGGTTTGTCTCGAAAGACGAGCGCACCACCATCGCCAGTTGGTAAGCGCAGCAGTTTGCCCTCAGTTTCGGCGGTGCGGAATTGCTCCGTTCCGCGCACGATCTCGCGTAATTTTTGAATCTGCTCGCTTTGCTCGTTGATGAGCAATTTCGAGTAACCCACGATGTCGATGAACAAGACGTGCCCGATCTCGAATTTCACATCGGAGGATTGTTCGGACGGCATGAATTCGTTTTAGCTCAAGACCCGCGATTTAACGAGCCGATTCGCCAGCAGAGAAATCGAAGTGCGTGTTGTGCGAGACCAGCGTTGAATGTCGGTGATGAAAAAACGCGCGCCGACTTAAAATCTACAATCGCTCGCGCCAGCGACGATCGTGTTGCGCGCCATGCAGGACGGCGTGCACGTAAAGCACTTCGTCTACCACAGAGAAGAAGACGCGATACGGAAAACGCTCTGCCAGAACACGACGGATTTCGCCCTTGGACCGGATGATCCTGAATAGGTCTGGGTTCCCTGCGGCGCGATCGGCCGCAAGAAGAATTTCGTCGATCAATTCCGAAGCAAGACCCGGAGATCGTTCCTCATACCAAGTCGCCGCCTCGACGATATCTTCGACCGCGCCCGGTCGGAAGATAACCCGGCGGATCATCGCGGACCCAGCCGCTCTCTTACAACGCTCTTCAGCGAGTCCGCCGAGACTCCATCGTTCGGGTCAGCTCGAAAGTTTTGCAATCGCTCCTCGAGGACAGCTTCCTCTCGAGGCGTTAAGTCGTCATCCGCTTCGATCGCTCGCCGGACAAGCTGCTGCCGCTCCGCGAACGAAAGTTTCGGGATCGCCTCCAGGATTTCGTTCAAACTCACAACAGCACGATAACAAACTTCGCTCCGCACTGCCAGCTGCACTTCTAGTCAGGCACTCGAATTTCAGCGTTTGAAAGCAATACCCGCCGACTGACCCCGGCTTCTCTCCCTGCTGACTTTAAGACGTCGGCAATTCTATCTCGCTCCCCGCGCGCAATGACGCGATTTCCTCTTCATTCGCTTCCCGGACAGTCGAAACGCGCATCGATTCCAGCCGGCCGCCGGCGAATTTTCCAGTGACGAACAAGCCAGTCGGATGCGTGCCGACCGACTCCACATGAAAGAAGTCGGCGCCCACAGGCTGCCGATCAGTCGTCGGCTGGACGACCATCAGTTTGCCGGCATGTGCGCGGCTATAGGTTTGCGCCGGCGTGAGGGTTCCGATTGCGTGCGAGGGATTGGTCATCATGTCGGGAAGATACGGCCGGGCAGCGCAACATGATAGCCCCTTTCGTCCGATCGTTTTCGACCAGCCAATGGGTCAGCCCTGAATCTCAGCAGGTCCGCTTCGCTCCCATTCAGCGTTTGATTCGCTCGCGCCCTCGCTTACCCCTTCGGGGCTTCGTCCATGTCGCGCCGTGCCCGCGCCCTCCATTCAGCTTTTGTCTTCGGCGTCCTAAAAGAAGATCAAATAACCCAAGGCACCCAGTGCCACCACCGTCGTGATCAACCAGGGAAGGCGTTTCGGATCGAAAAGCGGCAGCGGCGCTCCCGAGAGCAAGGCAGGAACGCAATGCCGGCACCGATGATCGACGATCGACAGGGCATACCCGCAAGTTGGGCAATCTTCCAGAGGCACACCTCACCATCGCAGGGTTTGGCGCGATAGCGAACTCGGTCCGCGCCACGTCCGCGCGCGGCCCAGAAATGGCCTCCCGCGCGGCCATGAAACTGATTTAGTCGATTCCTTGTTCGAAACACGCTAGCAAAGTTCCGTGGAATTCGAATTCGATCCGGGGAAGAGTGAAATCAACAAGACGAAACACGGAATTGATTTTGTCGAAGCGCAGGCTCTTTGGAAATCAAAACACGTCTTGCTCGGTGCCAAAGATGCTACAGAAAAGCGCTATATGGCCATCGGCCGGATCGGATCCGAGCATTGGTCGGCGATAATCACCTATCGCGGCGGGACGATTCGGATTATTAGTGTACGGAAATCCACTCCAAGCGAGATCGACACGTATGAAAAAATCGCAAGCTGAGGCTACGACAGCAAGGAACCTGGAGGAAAAGTTCGATCGAGGCGAGGAGGTGCTCGATTATTTCGAAGTGCGAAAAGCCCGCGTGATCGATCCGCAATCCAAAAGGGCGACTTCCAAAACAAAGTTTTCCTATCCGGCGCCGCGAGACGACAAAGGCCCCGCCGTTGTTCGCGAAAAATCGGCGCGTTATCGTAAAAAGAGTTAGCGCGCCGCAATTGTCGCTGCGGCCTGCCCATCTGCCAGCTCCAAAAGTGGAAGACTACGTTAGCGAACGTCTGGCCGGCTCCCATTTCAGATTTCAGATTTCAGCGTTTGATTCGCTCGCCGCCCACTCGCTTACCCGTTGGGCTTCGTCTATGTCGCGCCGTTCCCACGGGCTCCATTCAGCTTTTGTTCGGGGCCGCCCTCTCCCTGCAATTCGTCACCCGCGCGCGCATCAGCAATTCCTCCTTCATCCTTCTGCCTTCATACTTTCTTTCCGCCAGCCCGAGCGCGTTCGCGCAGATCTTCCGCCGCGTTGTCGGCGTCACGCCGACGGAGTTTCGCGCGAGACTTTAGTCGGGGATGAGCAAAACAGCTCCAAGATAATAGAGGAGTGTTTCACTCCCCAACTTCCAATAAGTCGAAGCGCCCTGCGCGCAGGAGTTGCTCTTTCGATTGCTGCGCATTCTCAAAAGTCGCCGAATCTCCGCTTTGAAACCCTGCCTGTAAAATAGCTTTTGCGTGTTGATGTTCGATAAAGAACGGCTGCTGAGAACTCAATTTAGCTGTGAGCTTGGCGAAGCATTCCAGCACCAACCCAGTGTGCTCGGTAACCATCTCAACAAGAGCTTCAATGTGCATCGACACCGCAGAGTCCGGCGATGTAATATCTAATATGCTCGAAAAGGCCCGGAGGCGCCAGTCAGGCTCAAGCGATGAGGCCTCCAACCAGAAACCGAACTCCTTCAGTTCCGCAGGGTCGCGTTTGGAAAGCCGCCAATCAAAGAACGCGACGATTCGCTTTTTGAGACCAGTGGCTAAATCGCTTCCTGTGTTCTTGAGCGACCGTCCTACGTAGTCAAAAAGACTCGCCCAGTGAGCCTTTTCGCTTTCGGATCTAAGATAGAAGCGTTCCAGAACGCTTTCATTACCGGTCAGGGGGAAAACCTCCCAGAGATAGTACGTGAATAGATGTTCACCGAGCGTGTCAATCAACTGAGCATGACCCGCGCCCGAAGAACCGATGAGCTCTAGATTGTCGAGTGCGTAATCAATGTCTTCCCGCAATAGGTCGAAAATCGGGCGGAAAGGACGACTGTAACGAATGAGGTTGCTAAAAGCCTCAAGCCAAGGACGAAAATCTGCTTGGGGGAAGATGAGTCGTTTGTGGTCGCTCGCCCATGTCTTATCTTGATCCCAGATCCGAACAAACTGAGATCCCAAAAGTGCGTATTCCGGAAGAGTCAACCGACGATTGGATTCGCTTGTAATTCTCTTTCCCAATATTGTAGAAACCTCTGGCACCAACACGTCCGCGCTACCCAACTCGCGCCGCACCCAGTAACCGAAGTCGACTAACGCCTCTAAAGCACGGCTGCGAGTGTTGTTAATCGCTTCGGTAAGATGGTCGTCCCGATTTAGAAGCACGGGTGTATCACCATCAAGACGGTAATCGAAGCCTGTGCATAGCTTATCCAATAAAACGGCTACGCGATCACGCGCTCGGATTGGCACACTCACCTCTTTTTGGAGACAGGTTTCGACGAAATCCGCAACAGCCCGACGTGAGCTGTGCCAATCGGGGCTTTCCCGCGATTCGTCGCTCGATCGGTCTACATTAGGTGGCGCGACATCACTGTGAGTGAGTGCCCAGTCACAGATGTCGAACCATACATCAAGGCGGTCGAACACCTTGTCCTTGATCCTGTCTTTGGCCGCTTCGATGATCGCACGCACATAGACTGGGCGCTCGATACTCGGGAGGTGCTGCATCCAGAAGCTCAACCTAGCGCCATTTGTAGCAATAACAGCTTCGAATATTGAACCGAATTCACGTGCAAGAGCGCTGACTGTTATCTCTACAAGCCAGTCGTCAGGAGAGCGCGTAACCTCCTGCCATTCGTTAATTAGTTTCAGCAGCTCGAGATCGCTCAGAGCCGCGAGTTCTTCCCTGGTTTTTGGACTTTGATAGGAAACCGTCCCTCCGCGCGACTCGCCGATTGGCGAGTAGTCCTCATCGGAAAGCTTTTTTTCGTGTTCGGCGTCAAGTTCTTGGAAATAATCAGCATATTTGCCAAACAGCACTGTCGCAAATGGCCTAAGCTGTTTGAGGTGAAAAAAGCGGCGTCTAACGCTGAAAAGTTCGTCCGTATATTGCTCGCCTAACCAGCGTCGGTGTTCTGATTCCGAAGGCCCGGACAAGATTGCTTCGAAGATCTTTGTGCGCTCGTCCTCGCTTAGAAGGCTTGCACCGAAAGTTTCACAGGCCACTCGGATCATCTCTTGGAATTCAAAGCGATGCTCCCATTCAGCGTAATCTTTGTGTTCCACAATCAGCTCGCGAATCCATGGCTTCGTCTGCTCGGTAGGGTGAAGCGAGATACAGATGTTCCCGTATTCTCCTGAATAGAGACCATCGCTGGTTACGGAGGCCTTCGTTTAAGCTTAGGACAGATTCCGGCGAGATGTCGTAGACCAATTCGCATGCATAGGTCAACGTGTGAACCAAGTCTTCCTCAGGGCTCAAGAAAGCCCGACTCTGTGTATGAACGCGTCGGCACCAAATTTCAGATAAGTCGCTTTCGTCTCGGCCTTCCTCATCCTCGTTCAGAACTCTGAGGCGAATCATGCTTGCCGTGGCATCTATGAGAACACGTGCTGTCCCGAAAGGCTTAGATTTTGCGAGTGGTCGCACTCCATCAGCCAAAAGTTTGTGGTACTCCCAGTCATCGAACCGCGGTCGCGGCTTCAACGGAGGCGTCCATTTGTCGGGTTCATCCTTCTTCGAACTTCGCTTCTCACTCGCGTGAGGATCGGGCCGAAACTCGACGAGTTTCAACAGAAGTGACGCTGTAAAGCCGTCCAACGATTTCACCATTGTGCAAGTCTATTTAACAGCGCGATAAACTTCTCGCGCGCCCACGATGGATTTTCCGCCGATGCGAGGATTTTCGATGCAATACATAAGACTAGCTCTGGCTTGTCGCACTTTGCAGCAATCGACACAACTCTCTCTAAAATTCGCGGATTTGAAGTTGACGGCAGCGATTCGAGGACGCGAACCACTGCTTCGGCGTCCGAATCAAACGCTTTCTCAAGATAATAGATCGGCGGCCAATCAGGTATCCTTGTTGTTCCATCCGGCATCCGCTCTACTTCCGGAAGCGTCGCGAAGAAACCGGCCTCTTCAAGGCCCGGAATCCAGAACGGATCGCTGGCATTCAAAAAGAAATACCGATAGTTCTCACCGCGGCTCTGTAACAACAGCATCAGCCGGTCGCCTTCTATCGTGGTAATCTGCGAGCCGCGGCCGAGGATGCCTTTAACCTCAGTTAAATCTTCTGTAACGATCGGCCGTAATGGATCAACGGGCTCTTCGATTACGTGCTCCTCGCGTGATAACTCCGGCTTAAAGGCGTTGACATAGTCTTCAAGCGAGGAGAAGTGCCGAAAATATGGCCGTGCCGCGCAGGCGGTCTTAAAGTCGCCATCCAAACTTACAATTGCGATGTTTACTTTATGCTTTTTGTGATACAGCTCCAACGCACTCAGCACGAATGCATCCGGAAACTCTTTCGGCTTCGCAGGTGAAAACGGTGCTTTTACCGCGAAATATTGGTCCAGCACGTCCTCGATATCGCCCATGATCGGCAGCGGCTCGACGGTGAAGTGATCTTTGAATTGGTTCCAATGCCCGTTCAACTCCGCCAAGCAGTCCGCCGTCATTTCTTCTGCCGGACGAGGATTCCACGATTTTAGGAACTTCACCGGATGTTGATTCTGCAACTTTATCCAGAGGTCGCCGCAGTTTTTCGCCCGCTCCACAAAGTGACGAATGAGTTCCCGTTCCATCATCGCCGGAACAAGCAAACGGATTCCACCCTTCACGAATGTCGCTTTGAGCAGCGAGAACTCTTTTGTATCCAACCGGAGCCCATTCCTCTTGAACACCTCAGTGTCGATAAAAAGGGCGGTCGGAATGTGTCTCATTCAGTTTGAGTTTGCTACAAAGGAGTGCCGGCCCCTGCCGGCTGTTAATTCGAATCGCTGTCGCACGAGGGGGCCATGCCGCAGTAGATTTTCACGGCTTGGACTTTCCCGCAAGAACGCGACAGCCGCCGCACGATCGCACAAGCAGGATCGCGTGGAGGCGCGATGTTGTTCGCTCACCACGGCGAGTCCGTCCGGTGGCGGACATGCCAAAGAGCCCGCGCCTCAGGCGCGGGTTATCAGTTATTGGAGACGTGGGGCTGCATCTATGTTTTTGACATTTCGGCGGACAAGAAGCTGACGTTTGAGCGTAGAAAGGCCAAATTACAAGACGGAGGAACGGTTTGCGCGCCCGTATTTTTAAGCTCGATGCGTTTACTACCCGGCGGTTTCGCGGGAACCCGGCGGCGGTTGTTTTGCTGCCCTCGTTTCCAGACGAATCGCTGATGCAGGCGGTGGCGGCGGAGAACATGTTGCCGGAGACGGCCTTCCTGGTGCGCGAGAATTCCGACTATCGCTTGCGATGGTTTACACCTGCCACGGAAGTGCCGCTTTGCGGACATGCGACCCTGACGAGCGCCGCTGTGGTCATGGAGCGTTTGGAGACCGATCGTAAACATGTGGTGTTTGGTTCCGCGAGCGGTCCGTTGCCGGTGACCAAGACCGCGGCGGGTTATGCGATGGATTTCCCCGCCCGGTTTTCAGATCGAGTCTCGTCGCCGCCGATCCTGGCCGAAGCGATTGGTGCGGTCCCGGTGGAAGTGTGCGCAAACGACTTTAACTATCTGGCCGTTTTGGAAAGCGAGGACGTGGTGCGTGCAGTTGTGCCCGATATGGCACTCATCAGCCGGCTGGACCGCAGTGGGTTGATCGTGACGGCTGCGGCAAGCAACCCATACGATTTCGTCAGTCGTTACTTTGCCCCGGCGAAAGGTATCCCGGAAGATCCGGTTACTGGCGGCGCGCATTGCATGCTGGCCCCCTACTGGGCAAAACAGCTCGGTAAAACCGAGTTTCGAGCTTTCCAGGCGTCAGCGCGCGGCGGCGAAGTGCTCTGCCGCCTCCGTGGGAACCGGGTCGAGCTGGAAGGCAACTGTGTTTTTTATTTGGAAGGGGAAATAGACTTTTGACAGGGAGAAGCGCCTCTCGGAAGCGGGCGTGAAGACGATCCGACGCGCATGCGGTGCGGCCGGTCACGGCATTGAATGAGCGCCGACCAACAGGGGCAGCCGCCGGGAAGGTCCTCGGCGGCTGGTCTCTTTCAGCGCGGATTGACTACAGCTTACCCGTCACCAATAGGATGATGAGGATGATGAGCAGCAGGCCGCCTGGGCCGTAGTAGTAGCCGCCACCCGCGAATCCACCGCCACCGAGCGCGAGGATCAAAAGGATGATCAGGATAATTCCGAGTGTGCTGATTGCGAGCGTGCGACGGGCTAATTTCATGAACCTTGCTCTCAGGTTGGTCGAGTAATGTCAACCTTCTCTGCAACCTTTCGACGCCTCGCACCGTCGGGCCTGTCCGATGGCGCCCAGAAGCCGTGGATCGTGCCGGTCCCGGGCACGACGAAGCTGCATCGGCCGGAGGAGAAGATGAGCCTGCGATCGGAGATCGAGGTGTAGGGTGCGCGTTATCAGGAAAAGCTGGAAACAATGATGGGGCGGTAGACGAAAAAGCTGAAAGGCTGAAAACTGAAACGCTGAAATAGGAGAATCGGAAAAATGGAAATCAAGAGAAGTGGTTCACAACCTTCCAACAAAGGACCGACGGATTGGTTTACCGGGTCGGTGCGGATCGACCCGCTTTTTGAGGCGCCCGAGCCGGCGCGGGTCCGCGGCGCCAGCGTGACCTTCGAGCCGGGCGCGCGCACGGCGTGGCATACCCATCCGCTGGGCCAGACGCTGATCATCACGGCCGGTTGTGGCCGGGCCCAACGGGAGGGCGGGCCGATCGAGGAGGTGCGGCCCGGCGATGTAATCTGGTTTTCGCCTAACGAAAAGCATTGGCATGGGGCGGCGCCGACCACCGCGATGAGTCACATCGCCATCCAGGAAGCGCTCTCCGGCAAGGTCGTCGAATGGATGGAGAAGGTGAGTGACGAACAATACCAGGGGAAAAGCTGAATGGAGGGCGCGGGCACGGCGCGACATGGACGAAGCCCCGAAGGGGTAAGCGAGGGCGCGAGCGAATCAAAGGCTGAAAGCCGAAATTTGGAGAAGGCGCTGCCACAGAAGGGAAGGACAACTATGCCTTATGTGATCGTAAAGGTTCTACTCGGAAAATCCGAAAGATTCGGCTCGCTGACAAGATCACAAAATGTGACCAGCGTCTTCAAGGTAGGAGGCGCGCGTTATCCGGAAGCAGGAGGCGATGACCGGAAGTAAGCAAGCGCTTAAAACAACAAGCCATCTCATAAATACAACTGTCGTTCTGAGCGCGGCGAAGGATCTCTGACTATTTCCGGCTTCGTGAGCGCTGCGCTGGAGAAACAGTCAGAGATCCTTCGTTTGACTCAGGATGACAGGTTCTGTGCGTTTATGAGATCGGCAGAAAAACGCGTTCGGCGGTCGAGCCAGTTCCTTCAAAAAAGAAAGACCCAGGAGGCATCTGTTGTCAGATGCGCTCCTGGGCCCTTACGCTGGTATATCTGAATGCTGTCGCCTCTTACGGCGCCAGGCTATTGATCAATGTATCGCCATTCGCGGTCCCCCAACCGGTCACGAGATCGAAGCCGGCCACACAGGTGAAGCCAAAATTGGTGCCGCTCGTGATGTCGTGGAAGTTGCTCGCATAATCGCCCTTAATCGCAATCTTATAGATTGCCGGGTTGACAAAGCCTAACGAGGAATCGCCATTCGAAGCCGCCTGTTGGTTAGCTAAGGCGAGGTAACCAACAAACTCCGGACAAGAAAAGCTGGTGCCGCCCCAGCCGCCGCTGCAAGTGCCGTTGTAACAAATATAGTTTTGGAAGTCGCCCTCCATCGCCACGTCCGGACCATTGCGGTGTGACTTGGAAGCGTGGTTGTCATGGTTCACCACTCTCCTGTTCTGCTGATAACTCGGAATGGTGACGCGGTCGATGGCAATGCCTCCGCCGCTATCGACCCAGCCGGTTTCAGACACCCAACCGCCACCCGGGCCGGTGGTCACGAGATGAGTTCCTCCGAGACAGAGGACGTTCGCGCTCTCCTGTGGGTAGTTGAATTCACCTGAACCCCAACTCGAGCTGTCTCCCGCAGCGCTGGCGTATGTTTGCCCCTGTGCGGCCATCTCCTGAAAGATCGGCTCATCAACTCTTGGATCGGCCGGCATCCATGACCACGAGCAACTGAGTGTCTTGGCGATATTATCGGTCGCCATCCGGACAAGAATCGGCTGGTCAACGCTTCCAACATAGACGATGCACTGGTCCAAGCCTGGAGCCATCGAAATGGAAAACTCGATATCGAGTGCTTGCTCGGCGTCGTCACACGTGGTGCAGATCGCTGGGGTCCCGTCAGTCGAAACGGGTGTTACCGTTGTGGTCAGCGGCGGACCGTAGGTGTCGAAGTATTTGGTCACGTCGTCGGGGTTGTAACCCACGAATTCGATCAATCCGATGCTTTGCCCGGCGCCAGTCAGCGAGCCGGCCCCATAGTAGGCCGCGCGCAGGTCGCTCCCGAGGAAAAAGCCTCCAGGACCCCCTCCCGTCCCGGCGGGCTGAGCAGTCAGGTTTTGCTTCAGGTTAGCCGGGCGTGGAATCGCGAAGTTATCCAGCCCATTAATATTCCATAGCCTGGTCGATAGGTTGACCGTTGGCTCGCGATCAGGTGCGTAGAACGTCCGATTCTCAGTTGGATGCTGGTAGAGGTTCATCTTGACGCTAAACGCTTTTTCGATGTTTGCCACGGAAGCGTCAACCTGAACAATCAACCGGTTAGGAGCTGTATGTGTGACCACGAAACCATTCTTTTGCGCGAATCGAATCGCGGCATCGTAGTCTGCCTGGCTTGGTCCAAACATCTGTGTGAACTGTTCGACACTGAGATACTGGCGATAGTTCGGGCTGTTAGGATTGTAGAGATTCTCAAGGAACGAATTCAGTCCCGCTTGATTCCGCACCGGCAAGCCGATCACCAGATGCAGTGTCTGGTTGGAATCGAGGTGTTGCACAAAGGCAGCCTGGCCTTGCGAAACGGCGTCCCGCGTGTGGCGCGTCGGTAAAGCCTGTGACTGCGCGTAAGCCGTCATGGCTCCAAAAGAAAAGAGAAGCGTGATCGAAGCAGCGATGGCCGCTCCGGCGTTGCTCTTGAGATGCTGAGTTAGTATTGGTTTTTTCATTTTGGTATTTTTGTTTTGGTTTCCCTTTCCCGGTAACCACCGGTATTCCCAGAAACCTAAAATTAGGCCGAGGGAAACGGAGAATGTCAAGACAATTACGACAAGAGCGCTATCTGCTTTTCCAGCAGATGTTTGCGCAATGGCCTAAGCGCGAAGTCTCAGCGAAAGCGGCCGAAGCACCGCCCTTCATGGCAGTCCGGGCGGGCGCAGTGGTCGGTTAGTAGTGCCCATCCAAACAGAAGGCCCAGGGCGCATTCTAATAGATGCTGCCCTGGGCCCAGTTGTTAGGAGACGAAGATGGCGTTAGGGCGCCAGAGTATTAATCAAGGTCGCCCCGTTCGCGCTGCCCCAGCCAGTCACGAGGTCGTAACCCCGCACGCAACTGAAACCACCGTTACTTCCAGTGAGGATATCGTGGAAGTTACTGGTATAGGCCGTGCCGATGCCGATGGCATAAACCGCCGGGTTTACGAAGCCAACTGTGGCGTGGCCATGTGAAACCGCCTGTTGATTAGCCAAGGCAAGGTAAGCAGCGAATTCCGGAGCCGCAAAGCTGGTGCCACCCCAGCCACCGTTGCAGGTGTTGTCGGCGCAAATCCAGTTCTGGAAGTCGCCTTCCATCGCAATGTCCGGGCCGTTGCGAAGCGTCTTCGATCCGTGGTTTTTGTTGTTGATGACCTTCTTGTTGTGCTGCCACGATGGGATCGGAATGCTATCGAGGGTAATGCCTCCGCCACTGTCGGCCCAACCGGTCTCCGATTTCCAAGTGCCACCGGCGCCATTGGTCACGAGACTGGTTCCTCCGACGCCGACTACGTTGGCGCTGTCCGCCGGCCACCAATACAGATCCGACGTATTCCAACTGCCGCTATCACCCGTCGCGGTTAGGAACGTTTGCCCCTGGGCCGCCATTTGCTGGAAAATTGGGTCGTCCACCGTTGGATCGGCCGGGCGCCATGACCAGGAGCAACTAATCACTTTGGCAGCGTTATCCGTTGCCATCCGATTCAGGATGGAAGAATCACTGCTTCCAACATAGACACGGAGTTCGCTTATCCCGGGTGCCATCGAAATGGCATACTCGATATCCAGGGATTGCTCGGCATCCTCGCAGGTCGTGCAGATCACCGGCGTCCCATCGGTTGAAATCCCTGTTACAGTCGCGGTCAGCGGCGGCCCATAGGTGTTGAAGTAATTCGTGTAATCAAACGTGTCATAGCCTACATATTCGAGCAGGGCGATTTTCTGACCAGTGCCAGTAAGCGTGCCGGGACTGGGATAGTAAGCCTTGCGTAAGTCACTCCCGAGGAAATAACCACCAGGGCCCGATCCGCTCAAATCGGGCTGCGGCGCCAGGTTTTGCGAAACATTTGGACGTGGAATGGCGAAGTTATCGAGGCCATTGATGTTCGATAGCTTCGTTGCCAGGTTCGCGGTTGGCTCCCGGTCTGGCGCGTAGAACGTGCGACCTTCAGTCGGATGCTGATAAACATTCATCGTGACATGGAAGGCGCGCTCGATACTAGCGACCGAGGCGTCCACCTGGATGAGCACCCGGTTAGGTGAGGTATGGGTGACGACAAGGCCGTTGTCATGCGCGAAGGCAAGGACAGCATTGTAATCCTCAGTTGTGGGCCCGAACCAGTTAGTGAACTCCTCGACACTTAGATAGTGCTGGTAATTCGGGCTGTTTGGATTGTAGAGATTCCCCAGGAAGGAGTTTAACTGTTCCTGATTGCGTAGCGGCAACTGGATAGCCAGATGCAGTGTCTGGCTTGCATTGAGGTGTTGCACGAAAGACGCCTGGCCCTGCGTGACGGCGTCGCGGGTGTGCTTTTTCAGCAGCGCCTGCCCCTGCCCGTAGGCCGTGAGATGTCCCAATGAAACGAGCAGCGCGGCGGAAAGGCCAATCGCTGCTCCCCGTTTACTCTGAAGATAATGAATGAGCATTGATTTTATTGTTTTGGTTGATGTGTATTTTCCGAGCCTGTGGATTACACAAGGACGGCGCCCGTTGTCGAGACAATTCGAGACAATTCTTGCATTTTCGTCATATTTGAGGCGGATCTCCCGATTTTTCCTCCGAATCGGCCCCAGTCGGCCTGATTTGTGACATTCTCGTAATTTATGCCTTGTCTTGTGAATGACCATAATGTAATACTCGGCCCCAATGATCGAAAAAGGACCTCATTTCATGAAACGTCGGCGCCAATTCGTCCTCGGAGGATTAGCTGGCCTGGGAATATTCGGTTTGGCGGCGATGCCGATCGTTCGAGCGCAAACCACCGATACCTCGCGCATCTTCGTGCACGGGGAAGCCGTCCCCAGCCCGACGCCCCACGACGATTGGAAGGCAAAGCTCGATCACATCATGAGCGAGGTTTCCAAAACGGAAATCACCGTCACAAAGAAGGCCAGCGTGATTAAGCTCGACCAGCAGCCGCCGGTCGAGAACAACAATCTGCAACAGCTCTTCACCAAGGCGCCCGGCCTCCTTATCACCGAGCAGAACACGCCCGGTCAGTTCAATCTCAGCTACCGCGGTCTTGGTAATCCGCAGGAATCGGAATTCGTCACCGTCCTGATGGATGGCATTCCGCTGGCCAGCGACTGGATCGGTTTTCCCACCCTCTACTATCCTACCCGTGGCGCAGAGTGTCAGCGAAATCCAGGAGATCCGTGGCGGCAGCAGCCTGCTCTACGGCCCCGAGCCCGCGCCGGCGGTCAACTTTGTGACCAGACACCCTGCTCCGGGTCAGCCTTGGAATTTCTATACCGAACAGATCGGCGGATCGAACGGGCTCTACCAGACTTACAACGTCATCCAGGAAGCTGTCGGCCCAATCGAGTTCCGGCTTGATGGCGCTTACGCCCGTTCCGACGGCGAGCGGGACAACAGCCAGTACCGACCAATGGCAATCCAACCTGTATGTCGGCTATCGCCCTAACGAAGATCAATTGTTCGCGCTGGATTTCCACGGCGGCCAGTTTAGCGGAGGCGATCCCGGCCGCCTGACCATCCAGCAGTTCAACGATAATCCTGATTTCGCCCCCGCTCCTTTCGATCATGCCTGGGTCGATCGGTATTCCGTCGTGCTGCGCGATGAGTGGACCTTCGCCGAAGGCTGGCTCATGCAGGCCAAAGGTTGGTACACCCACCAGGATATCGACAACCGCAACCAAAGCTTCCGCGGCGCGCCTCCCTTCCCGACCACGCTCCAGACGGACGAGTTCAATAACGGAGGATTCGACATCCGTTTCCGCAAGAATTGGGGCGACAGACACTATCCTCAAGGGCAGCACCCTTACTTTTGGCGGCACTGTTTATCATGGCGACGCCCCGCTGAATCGTTACAGCACTTTCGACCTGACGGCCGACCGCTTCGACACCTCGGGCACCCACACCCTCGATCAGTCCCGCAATTCGGATTACCAGGCCTTTTTCGTCGAGAACATCTTCCGCTTCGGGAAATTCCATGTCGTGCCTTCCTTCCGCCTCGATCACGAATCGGTTGACGTCGATACCGCGATCGGCCCGACGCTGGGCTCGCGCAGCGCGGATCACACGGTGCCGCTTTGGGGAGTTGGTCTCGGTAACGACTTCGGTCACCTCAACGAGACTTACTTCAACGCCTCGTCCGGTTGGCGACCCACCCGCTACTTCGATGTCTCATCGCCGTTCCAGCCGCTCAACGCCGCCAACAGTCCCGATCCCTTCAAGTCGCTCGACTTTGAACTCGGCGTCCACGGCACCCCGATCAGAGGCCTCTGGTACGACCTTGGATTGTTCTGGATGGAATTTGAGAATCGGACCGAGACGCAATTTTTCACTCCGACTGACTTCATTATCGTGAACAGCGGCAGCACCCGGCATCGCGGTTTCGAAGGCGAGGTTGCCTATGACTTCATGGAGCTTTTCCGCGGCACCGGCCTGCCCGAGAACTGCGCCGGCGGACGCGAAGGATGACAAGGGAGGCCCGGTCACGCGGGCCACGCAAAGTTCTTTCGTTGGCTGGCACCTGAACGTTTTCACCAACCTCCAACTCCTCGACGCCGAATTCACCGACAGCCAGATTCCGGGCCAGGTGGGCAAAACACCCGCCTACTCCCCGAGCGTCCTCTTCAAGGGCGGCATTCAGCTTAGCCGCGACAACCACTTCGACCTCAGCTTCACGGCGGTCTATGTCTCCGACGAATTCTGGGCGGATTCCAATCTGGGCACACCCACTATCCCGGCGAAGATCCCATCCTATGTCGTCTTCAACGTGGCCGCCGACTGGAAGCTGACCAAGAATCTAAAACTCATCGCCGGCGTTTCGAATCTGGGCGACGAGAAATATTACTCCCGCGTCTTCTTCAACGGTTCTATCGAGCCCGCGCCCGGGCGCGCTGCCTACGGGGGCCTCTCGCTGGAATTCTAAGTCAGTATAAATAAAACTGTAACCGACCGGCGCGCCGTAGCACAGCCATCTTGGCTATGGGGCCGGCGGGCATCTTGCCTGCCGAATCTGCAGCGACCAGGCGAGACGCCAGGTCGCCCCACAGGCTCGCCACAGGACGAGTCCGTCCGACTCGCGGACAGGGAAGGCCTGTGCTACGTCTTTTGGCCAATTCCTTGCCATCGACCGACAACACACCGGTCCCACCTTTACCGGGGCCAGAAGGATTAGGCGCCAGCGGTATCGAGGCCCGGGGCGAAATTCACCTGGAAATATTCTCCCTGAGTTCCAACAGCGGTTGCTGACTCACCTTGACCATTCCCTGAAGTGTATGATCGATATCAAAAATCAGGCCTATAACGATCGTGAGGAGCAAAGGAAGCAACAGGCTGGTGAAATTGGAACGCGCGCCGTGGGCGCCGCTGCCATAGGCGCTCGTGTAACATCCAAATGCCGCCACCACGACGACCAGCAACCAGACTGCGCTGGGAATATGGTTGCGTCCGGCGGCTACCCGATCGGCGCCGGTGCAGATCATGTTGTCTAGTGCGCTTATAAAGGAAACGACGGTGGAGGTGGGCGATTCCTTCGCCACGGCCTCCGCATGAGCCCAGATCGCGTTCTCGATGTCTGCCGAAGCCCGGAGCGCCTCCGCCAGTTTCGCCGGCTCGTTAAAATGGTTGCGAAATTCCAGCCTGACATCCAGGTAACGTCGCAGCAGTTCTTTCACCTGCTTCGGCATGCTCGGCCGGTAGAAGACCGGCGCGAAGAAAGGTGCTACCGATGGCGTTAGCTTCTTGGAGCACCATCCCGCGTCGCGCGTCGTAGCGCGCCACCGCCATGGCGAAAGTGAACCCCAAGAGCAGCCCGAGCAGTCCGAGCACCGCGCCCTGCACCCCGCCGACCTGACTCTTTCGGGCCTCATCGTGTTTGACGTGAAGTCGGCCGCCGGTGCGCACGCCCAACTCGAAGCGCCGAGCAGGACGATGCCGACGATAAGGATGAAGATCCACTCAGTCTCCACGAGGGATGTCGTTAGACTTTCCATTTTCGGAAAAAGAGCCGCCTGCCGCGCAGCCGGGTATTACGGCCGGCCGTGAGACGTTGATCATTCATTCTCTCACATCTCTTTCCAGATTTAGTTGCTGCGGGTCCGAACGCTTCGGAGCAGTAATCGGTTTGGGAAGGGAAATTCTACCGCCAACGAGCGGAAACTGAATTCGAAAAAGAGCTCCTAGCATCGCCACAGAGTTATCGCTCCACAATCCACCGTGACCCGAAATGATATCTTTGGGCACACGCACGATCCAGCAGGGCACACGCGCATTGCCGGAATAAACAAATTGCCATTGTCGCCAAGTTTCATTTCCAGTCGGTGGACGAACCTCCCCCGGTTGATAGTCGCCGGTGTGGCAAAACTTGTTTTCGTGACCGTCGTTATGTTCGCTCGTGTAAAATTTAAAGTCGGGACGATTTTCCCTGATATTCGCCTCGAAGGCCCGGTTCTGACTGGCTCTTAGGTCTGACGGCACTGAAGTCTGTCCCAGTGGAACAACCTGATAGTTGACCAGATATTTATTGTTGCCGGGGGTGTGTTCATAGAATTCCCGCTCTGACACCTTTACCCCGTGATAGCCGGGCACCCTCACCTTCTGCCAATGGAAGTGGAGATTGGTGATGTTTATGAGCTCTTGCCCAATGGGAAATATTTGTCCGGTTGCCGAATCGTTCTCCGATTGCAAGAACACCATGGAAGGATGGTTTTCGCTCACCGCGCGTTGTTTCTTCCCCCAGATTTCCGCGGCTGACGTAAGCATGTTTCTCGGGATCATACTTATATAGGTAGTCGAGCTCCGACACTAGTTGTCGGGTGGTGATAGAGCTATCGGCAGAATTAAATGCCACCGCCATATCCCAGGCGCTGCTGTTGCGTCCGCCTTCGCCATTGGCACCGAGGATGGAGTGCGAAATTGTGTTTCCAAGAACTAATGCACCGAAGGAATGTCCGAGCAGCACGGTATGGTGATAATCTTTGCCGGGTTCACGCGCGGCCACGGCAAGCTCTTCAATCGAGGCCAGGCAGCTGTTCGCCCCTGCGATCCCATGACCGGTAGATTTGCGGCTCCAGAAGGTTAGAAAATTAAGCCCCGGCACCGTAAGATCCTTCCCGCGCCAGGCTATATAAACGCCGATCACATCGATCTTGCGTCCGGTGAATTCGGGAAAACCGGAAACGGTATCGAGGAAATGTTCGAAGCGGCAGACGTCGCTTGAGGCGGCGTTGTTTTGCCAGCCGTGAATGTAAACAAAGAGCAGTGGCCGTCTCGCCTTGTGGATGACTTCAAGAGCCGCTTTTCGCTGTGAGTTATCGAGGGGAGATCCCTGGTCTCCAAATTCGATAAACGCCAATTTGTAGCGCCCATCTTCCGGTCCTCTCACTGACTTAAACGGCTCCGCCGCCGTGTTGGCATGATACGGCCCGTAGGCCGCGCACGACGCCAGCAGGATCAGCCCCGAAACGAGCACAGCGAAGAGGCAGTAACGTGAGCTACAATTCCACATCCAGTCTGTTTTCATAGGCCGCATTGTGTTAGGAAAAAAGCTTGGTTACCGGCAGCATGCATATCCGCACGGCCGCGAATAGAAAGACGATTATGGCAAAGAAAAGGCAACTCTGCCTAACGTGTCGTTGGTCGAACCTGGCAGAAGTGCCGGCAAAGAACAATACTGCGGCGAGAAGAACTGTGATGCTGAGGTATTGCGTCGCCACATGACCGTTCCGTTTTGCGTCGGCATCATTTCGATCGGCCTTGACGTTCATCTGCCGTACCTGCTCGACGAAACGTGGCTGATAAAGATTCGGGACAAACGGGTGCGGATCAGCCTTCGGATTCTCAAATGGATTTTGCGCCATCCAGCCGTCAAAGGCCTTGCGCAGCTCCGGCGCGAAACGCCCGAGGTAAAATTGCGCCAGCTTGTCGTTACCTGACATATGCGCATCGAGGTACTCCGCGAACATTTTCGCCTGGAGCGAGGTAACCTGATTTGATTCCAGATGCAGGAGAGCTGCCTGTTGATGTCCGCGGCCAGCTTCCGTCGCGAACTCGCTGCTCTCCCCACTCCATTTCGAAGATTGGTAGGAACACCACACTGTCCCTAAGGTCGCGAATGCCATGAGAATGGCCGAGGCAGGCTCGAACCAGTGCCGCCTGGTTTCGCTTGAGTCAGTCGCAGGCATTCTGAGTTCTTGTCCGTCAGGTTAGATGCACGGTAGTGGGAACGTCTTGTTCACCTGGCCTTAGGCTCATGAGCCAGGCGCGGCCGAGAAAGGTCGCAATAAGTGCATGCAACCCGACAGCCGGCCACAAGAGAGGCCCGGCCCATTGTCTACCGATGCCCAGATATGCCAGGTAAACGGCTACGGACAGGTTATAGAAAAGCATTGCTCGAAGCGCACGCGAAAGATCGCTGCCTTCATCGCGGCCCGGCCAGCAGGCCAATCCCAATGCGATTAGAGCGATTCCGGCCACACGTGCGACCGGTATGGCGATGCCGGAAAGTTCGTGCCCTAACAATAGCTGTCCGACAAGCGAAGGAACGACCAGCAAGGCCAATCCCGTCGCGGTTTCGATGGCAGCGGAAATAGGCAGAACCTTGTTCATTGTTCTTACTTCGCCGCCGTCGCTGATTGCGGTTCGAGTTTGAAAGTCAGCTTGTCGATCTTGCCGTTAAACTTGAACGGAGGATCGTAGCGATACTCCACCAGAGCGACGCCAGTGCGCGTGTCCTCTCCAATATCAAACGTTTCGTCCTCCGGAAACGTCACCGGGATGCCGTGTTCGAGGGAATTCCTGGCCACTTCTTTTCCGTCCACGGAGAGTACGCCCGTCCCTCCTTCACCCAAGCCGGGCTTCGAAATCTTGTAGTCGAACACGATGGTGTGCTTGCCCGGCGCTAATTCGGGACCCGACCAGACCGTGCGCTTGAGGTCGAGCAGATTGTAGAGAAACACCACTTTGCCCTTACGAATGTCCGCCACGCCCTTGCTCAGGAACAATCCGTAGCCGCCGAAACGTCCGCCCTCGGTGACGATCATGCCTTCCGCACCACCCTTGGGGATCTCGACCTCGGCGGTGATCGTGTAGGACTTGTTCAGAATGTTCGGGGCCGCGCTGCCCGGCACGCCGGTCAATCCGCCCGAGTAGGTGAATTCGGTTCGTCCCGCGGTCAGGTTCGGGCGCGGCGAGTTCCAACGCGCGAGAGTCGTGTTGTCGAGTGGCAGCACGTTATACTTCGCGGCTTCGGAATAGAAGAGGTCTTGCAACTGTTTGAGCTTGTCCGGCATTTTCGCGGCCAGGTCGTTAAACTGGGTGGGATCCTCTTTGACGTTGTAGAGTTCCCAGCTGTAACCGGTCATAATGTCAGGAGGCGGCTTATTGCTTAGTTCCCATGGAAGAGTGGCCGGAGTCGTCGCTGCCACCCACCCATCATTATAGATGGCGCGATTGCCGAGCATCTCGAAGTATTGGGTCGTGTGCTTGGTAGGCGCGTCGGCATTTGCCTTGTCCCAAGTGTAAGCCATGCTGGTCCCTTCGATGGGAATCTGCTTGATGCCGTTGATCGTGTCGGGCTGAGCAATGCCGGTGGCCTCCAGGATGGTCGGCACGATGTCGATGACATGATGGAACTGCCGGCGAATTCCGCCCACATCCGTGATGTGACCGGGCCAGGACATGACCACGCCCTGGGCCGTTCCTCCGAAGTGCGACGGGACCTGCTTGCACCATTTAAACGGGGTGTCCATCGCCCACGCCCAGCCCGCGGCAAAGTGCGGGAAGGTGCGCTCCGATCCCCAGAATGGGTACCAAAGAAATTGATCCTTCACCGGCACTGCGACGCCATTGAAGGTGGTGAACTCGTTAGGCGTTCCGTTGATCATGCCCTCGGCGCTCGCGCCATTGTCGCCGCCGATATAGATGATCAGGGTGTTATCCAATTGACCCATGTCTTCGACCGCCTGAATGACTCGACCGATCTCGTTGTCGGCATAGGCGAGGTAAGCCCCGTAAACGTCCGCTTGCTTGATGAAGAGTTTCTTTTCCATGGCGCTCAGGGAATCCCATTCCGGCAGCCCTTTCGACCATGGCGTCAGTTGGGCGTTTTCGGGCATGATGCCTAATCTTTTTTGGTTGGCGAAGATGGTCTCGCGTATTTTATTCCAGCCTTGATCGAAGAGATGCATGTCGCTGATCTTCTTGATCCACTCCGGGGTCGGATGATGCGGCGAATGGGTGGCGCCCGGCACGTAATAGACGAAGAACGGTTTCTCGGGCGCGAGCGCCTTGATCTGCTTCATGTAATGGATGGCCTCGTCGGCCATCGCGGTCTCCATGTTCCAGGTGGGATTATTTAGAAAGGGATAGATGGCCGTCGTATTTTGGAACAGGTTCGGCTGCCACTGGCTGGCGTCGCCGCCGACGAAACCCCAGAAGTATTCGAAGCCCATTCCGTTAGGCCATTGATTGAACGGCCCGGCCTGGCTCGACTGGTAACCGGGAGTGTTATGGTTCTTGCCGAACCACGAGGTGGCGTAACCGTTCTCCTTCAGGATTGTGCCGATAGTGCCTTTCTCAATCGGAATGATTGAGTCGTAACCCGGGAACCCTGTCACGATCTCGCCGACGACGCCGAAGCCGACCGAGTGATGGTTGCGCCCGGTGATCAGCGCGGCCCGCGTTGGTGAGCAGAGCGAAGTGGAATGGAAATTAGTGTAGCGCAGTCCGTTCTTGGCGATCCGATCCATCGCGGGGGTCGGGATGACGCCGCCAAACGTGCCCGGCGCGCCGAACCCGCAGTCGTCTGTCATGATGAGCAACACGTTAGGCGCTCCCTTCGGCGGAACGACGCGCGGTGGCCACCACGGCTTCGAGTCCGAGGCTTTCTCCTTGATCACGCCGCCGAACGGCAACGGTGGCGGCGGAAGTTGTTTGCCGTCAATCGTTGTCGTGGCGCTTGGCTCACCGAGCGTCCCGGTGACCTGCTGGGCGAATGACGAAGCAGTCGTTAGGGCGAGAGCTGCGCAGAAAATTATGGCGCATTGAGTGAGGAATTTTGGATTCATGGCGTGGAGACAGGGCTTTCAGTTGCAATTCAAACTCCTCAACTCTAGTTCCTTGCGGCGGGCGTGGATGTACGACGTTGGATGTAAGACCTTGGTCTCATGCAGCGGCTGGGTGCCGCCACATTAGCGACCTTCGGCCGGCGAACTCCGCCCTGGCGAAGGCGGCTCGCAAAGTTCATCGTCGCCCGAGATGTTCCAATGCGTTGCGCATGGGCGCGCTGGAAATTTTGACGATCCCGTTAAAGGGCAGGGCCAGCTCCAGAATCAGGAGAATTGCGAGTGATACCGAGAGCGCTGCCATCATGAGCGAGACGATGACGGTGGGGTTGGGCGGCGCGAACAGACCCACACTCACAAAAATGATCGCGAGCCACGCGATGACGATGATCAGCATGGGCGTTGAGACCGAGCTTTCCGTCTGCTCGTAGAGCAACCAGCGCGTTTGAGCAAGTTCGTTGGCAACCAGTATAGCTTGCGCCTGGATCGACTTCTGAAGATCGCTCTGCGGCGACAGTCTCTCGATGGAAGTCGGCAGCGCTTCGGTCCACGAAGAACTCGGATCCGGCTGCACGTGCTTCAACTTTTCCTCTGGCCAAATTCTGGTGAGTGCGCTCTCGACCGCGGTGCGAAGTATTGCGCGGCTTTCCTTGGCCTGAGGCCCGTAATTGGCCAACACACGGTCAAGGTAATCAATCTTGGCCGCCATTTGCGTCACCTCTTTCTTTTCTCTGTCGTAGTCACTCTTGGTCGAGGCAACGAGTAGCCCGAGGACCAGGGCTGTCATCGTTGCGATCGATCCCATCCCAACTCTCACCGCGTCCTTCGCCTCGTCGTTGAGGTGGGTCGGTGGAATTACGGCCCGCAGCCGCATGCCGAGCAGGATAGCGCCAAAGAGAATGCCAAAGACGATTGCGCTGCTGACAAAGGCATTCATAATTCGGCTCCGCCGGCAAAGTGATGCAGCTCGGGATTACGTTTCGAGCATTTCTCGACATGGTCTCCAGTCTTCCTGAGTTTACGGGACGAAAGATCGGATCTCACGGTGCCGGGGCTCCGACCAGGCCGTCTTGAACCCGACATGCTCTCTCCATCAATTGGATAGTGTGACCTCGAATGGCTGCACTCCAACCGAGGAAGCAAGTCCTTCCGTCTCACGATCTGGTTGATTACCGGCTGAACGGCCGCAGTGTTGGAAAGTTGCTATCCGACCGGTCAGTGGTCCAATGCATTCATCGGCACAAAGCCGTCGTAAATTTCAACCGGGGTAACCCCACGCGTGTCAAAGCTGGTGACGAGGTCTTCCTCAGAATCCAAGCCAGTCCGCGACTTGCGCAGGGCACGAAACGCGTTGTATTGCGCGCTATTGCCGGCATAGACCTGGTTATTGGCAGCATCGGGATAAACCCACATGTTGGTTCCGTGTCGGTTCACCTTGGTAACCTTGTCTGCCGGCAAGCCCTGGATGTGGGCTTTTTGTGCGGCGGTCTTCGCGGAGTAAGGCCTAAAACCTGACTGCGATAACCAAGCCACCGTTTGCGACACGGTCGCTGATGTGCCGGTAGGACTGCCGGTAGTAGTGCCGGTGGTGCTGCAGGCGGGGAAAAGAGCGGCCAACGCAGCTGCGCAGACCAATTGAATCGCGATCTTAGTGTGTTTCATAGTCGTTTCCTTTTGGATGTTGCATTTCTTTCGTGTGTCGAATCGAGTGGAGATGAGTTTTGTTAGGTTTGATTTCATGTTCATGGTGCTTCTTCTTTCAAACTATCCTGTTGGTTTCCGTCAAAAATTCACGCCCGCCTGGGCCTCCCAATTATCCTTCATGCTTGCTCCATCAATTTGAGAATGTGACCTCGAATGCCTGTCTTCAACCGAGGACGCAAGTCCTTCCGTTTGACCGGCAAGGTACATGACTACGCCATTCCCATTGGTCAGCTTGGCATGCATTTTCCCTTCGATCAGGGTAAGTCCGTCGCTGACGCCGCGGTAGGTTCCGGCGAAATCCGACAGTTTATTCAGGTTATAGACTTTGCCAGTAGCGGACACCTTTTGCATTCCGTCGCCCCCAGCACCAACGCCAGTAATATTGAATTGATGATGATGGCCCATATAATCTAAGGTGCCTTTTCCAATGGCTGCCGAACCGTAGTAGGCGGCGGTCCATTCCCTGAATCCTGACGGTGGCCGAGGGCGGTGCGTTCGGTAGGGTTCGTGGTCATGGAGGAGCATCCGCCAATGAGGAGCGTGAGCGATACCTGAGTGCAGGCCTGATGAGTAACTGCATACGAATGTGTGTCGATAGGGATTTCATGGTGTGGGTT
>CAVYVJ010000026.1:0-128504 GCA_963771865.1 uncultured Verrucomicrobiae bacterium | reverse complement strand
CCAAAATTTCGCCGGCGCGGACTTCATCGGATGAAACTGGAGTTTCGTGGATATCGCCGACGGCGCGGGAACGCGCGCGCACGCGGCGAGACAATTCGACGGAGCGTTTCTTCTTCGACCGCTTCGCGGGTGCGTTTGACCACGGCGTTTTTCTTCGCCGCCATCAAACCGCGGGAGGCTGGAATGCTTGTCGGCAAATCGGGTTTCGCGCCTTGCAGGATTTGGTCGGTCGCGGCCAACACATCCGAACGTGTCGGCAACGCGCCGTGCGAGCATTCGACGAAGTAAGTCGGAATGCGCGTGGAGCCATGGGACAAGAAACCGAGCGCATGCGGGACGGTGCCGTCGCCGGCCATCGAGTCGGTATAGGAATCGGAAGTGTCGAGCCGGTTCCAATTACTCACGCCAACTTTTGTGACCTGATTGTAGCCCGCGATGTAGGTCATGCGATCGCCATCGACGATTTTCGCGAGCCGTTGATGACTGGCGAGCGCGACGTGGAGGGTGCTCAGGGGCACGCCCCAGGTGGCCCATTGTTTCGCGTCATACATCCCGAGCCATCTCGGGCATTTGCAAAGGCGAGGGGAGCATCTGCATCGAACCGGGGAAGCTGTTCAGAATGGTGCAGAGATCGCGCAAATTGTGCGTGAGATCGAGGAGCGCGAGTTTGCGAACGGTGTCTGCGAGTGTCCGCGCCGGTGATGACCTGCGGAATGGCGAACGAGCCATGGTTCGGCGTGCCGAGCATGACGAGCCGCTCCTTTTTTCCCCAGCGATCAGGATGGCGCAATATATAAGTGCGCGAGACCAGTTCCGCCCATGGAATGCGCGACGAGATGGACGTACCGCGCTCGGGCCGAACCAGCCGTCGATCTGCTGCACGCAAACTATCGGCGATGCCAGCGAGATCCTGCCGCCAGTCGAACCAGAACGTCTTCACGTTCCAGTTATCGTTCGTTAGGCCAAGAATTTGTTCGGCGTAATACTTCTTGATGATGCCGGTGGCGCTGACATTCGAATTGCGAATGAAGATCCGGCGTCATGCGCAACCAGCCCGACGGCGCCGACGGCCAGACGCGGAATGCTCATCCAGATGAATTGGCTACTCTGCGCGTTCGGATAAACGGTCAGCTCGCCGCCCATGATTCCGTGCAGGACGACCAGGTTACCCTTCGAAACGGCGCGCAAGCCGCGGCGTTGTGTCGTTAGGGCGAGACCGCGCAATCGCTGTAATCGCTCGGCGCCAAAATAAACTTCGAGAAGGCGTTCCTCGTCCGCATTGGGACGACGAAGAATTTGTGCCAGCTCATCCGCGTTAGCGGATTCCAGTTGGGCGAGAAAAACACGTTCGTTCATGATTTTTGTGCCTCCGTGACTTCCGTGAGCCAGCATGTCGAAATCAGACTGCGCAGGTCAAGGCTGTCGACACTGTCCGGTTTCTTTTGCAATCCCAATCCTCGCGAGCCGGAGCCTTTGCGAAGGCTGCTCAGCGATTTCCAGCAACAGCCGCGTGAGGCGAAGCCTTTTACGCGGCTACTGAATCGAAACCGGAACGCCGGCTTTCACTTTCTGGGCGAGACGGACGACGTCCCAGTTGGCGAGCCGAACACAGCCATGGCTCGCAGCGCGACCAATTGTTTCGGGTTCGTTCGTGCCATGGAGCCCGATCCCTTTCTTGTTAAGCGCAATCCAGATCACCCCGACTGGACTGTTCGGACCGGGCGGCAGGACATGGAAATTTCCGCTGCGCTGGCCGTGTTTAAGCATCTCTTTGTCGTAGCGAAACTCGGAAGTTTCGCGACGCCGCGCACTTTCCATTCACCAATGGGCGAAGCAGTCTGCGACGAACCGATCGTAACCGGATAGGCCGCGACCAATTTATCCGCTTCGAACACTTCCAGTATATTCGTCTTCGTATCGATCTTCACGGTGGTTGGCGATGGACTCGCCTCGGGTGGCCCATTCTTTCCCGTGTCGTTCTCGTCCTCCGCGTCATTGGCGGCAGCCGAAGACATTTCCGCGCCGGGCGTCAGGTCCTTCACCGCAGCCAGTTCAAATGGCTCGACGTTCGGCACCCGAAGTTGATCGCCGGCTTTGATCGTCTTCGTCTTCCCCGGATTGAGCTCCGCGAGGAAATGAACATCGCAATGAAACTTTTCCGCGATCGCTTCGGCCGCGTCGCGATACGGCAGAGATTTCACCTTTGCTTGCGCCGCCACCGTGCCCGGCACCGGACCGATATTTTGAAGATCGTTATCGGTCACGGTATAATCGACGAAGGCCGGCCCAACACTGGCGAGATCGAGGCCAGTGACATCCGGTGCGGTTCCAGTCTTGGCTGGCGGAGACGACGGCTGCTCGCCACCGACGGACTGACGATAAAGAGCGAGCGCTTTGATTGTAAATTCGCCATAGCGGCCATCTACGGGCCCGGGGCTAAAGTTTGCTCGATCAAGAAACACTTGGAGAAGCGTCGCAGCTTCGATCTGCGCTGAATCGACTTTTTCGTCCTTCGACGATTTCGGATGGGCTTGCGATTTTTTGCGTGCTTCGGCCGCCCTGGCGGTCATCGCCAACGCCAGGGCGATTGACGCCAAACGATGAAGATCCTTCATATGAGAGAATCGCCGCGCTAAATCAGATCGGCCGTCTGCTCAGCGATTTCGAAGCACAGCCGCGTGAGGCGAAGCCTTTTACGCGGAATCGCCGCGATAAACCAGGGCCGGCCGCCTGAGCCGCAGATTTGGGTCGCTTTTGAATCTGTCTGTGCTATCCCTCCTGCTGGCGGTAGTGGAACTTCTATTTCAAGGGGAACCATCATACTTCATCTCATTTGGTATATCATCGTTGGGCTGATCGCCGGGTTCGTGGCGAAATCGGTCATGCACATGCACATGACGCTTCTCTACAGTCGTGCTCGGTATCGTCGGTACCATCGTGGGCGGATCGATAGTGCACCTGTTTTCCGACCCGAACCGGGCGCGCCATTTCATACCGCCGGCATCATCTTTTCCATTCTCGGGGCGATCCTGGTGTTGTATCTCTCGGACAACTACAAGCTCGACATCCCCGCCGGATAATTGCATGACGAGGGAAGTGCGGAGTGGAGTTGGACAGTGCGATTTACCACGTACTGCATCGTGGCGATCGCAAAAGGGTGCTTCAACGTAATGCAAGAAAAAAGGACTGACCCCTAATTGCGACCCCTGCAACACGGCGTATGCGCGGCGAAACATTGCCAGCGTGCACTGGAACATTGCCAGCGTCCGCTGCAACATTGCCAACGTGGGTCGGGCCTCGCCGGGCGGACGCTTACAAACGTGCAGTGAACGATGAAGCCAGCAAAGATGCTTTAAACACAGCTAAGCCGCTCACGTCTAGAAACTTGCCGGGCCGTCTTAGCCGCAGGGATTCAACCGCGAGGAAATTGCGGGAATTCAAAGCGACAGCGCGTGAGGCGAAGGCTTTTACGCGGCCAAGTCTCAGAGAAAATCGCCATGAACGCATTTGCGTTCTGCGGGAGATCAATCACTGCCTCATGCTCAGGGCAAAGACGGCAATATGCACAGACCGACCCGGTTTCTCTTCCCCAAAGGCCATCTACACGGCCACCGCGAGGTTCTGAAACTGACCTCATCGCTTGCCGCCCGGAAGATTTTGTATTGACACCAGCCTCTAATTTTTTAGAAAAACGCCGAGTCGCTACTCGTTCCTCTCTATGCCCTGCCAGCCTAACGACCTCCGAATCGCTCCAGAAGGAGAACACGCAATCGACTCCGCGATAGGTGAAAGCCTGGCGGTTGAAACCACATTATGACAACAGTTTTCGAGACGCGGAGTGGGATGCCCCTGCAATCCCACCGGCGCGGCCGTTTTTTTTTAACCGGATTCGCGCTAATTCTCCTATTCATTCTTACGACAATCGCCAACGCTCAAATCGGGGTGTCGTTCCCTCCGCCCGAAATACTGCAAACGGGTGACTTAATTTGGCCGAAAAAACCGGGGGCAGATATGTCCTTATAATTCAATCCGGGCGAAGCGAACAACAACGATGAGGCGCGCTGGGTTAAGGATAAGGAAGTGTACTGGGCGCAGGTAAAGAATAAACCTGCCCGAACCGAGGAAGAGAACCAGCGTTACTCTCATCTCAAAAGCATGACCTATCGCCAGTTCAAGGCCGAATATCTTCAGAACCTTGCTCCGGGCCAAGTCGCGCCGTCTGGGACTGGGTTACCATCAGTCGGACACGTGGGAATCGTCCGGATGAGTAAGCGGCACTCCGATGGTTGTTGAGGCGATGATGGACATCGGCGTACGGAAACTCCCGTATTCAGAGTGGATACGGCAGCGCGAAGGCGAACTAGTCTGGGTGGCGCGCCTTAAAGAAGTCTCCGCCGAAAAACGCAGCGCTGTCGCGAACGAGGCTGGACGCTACATTGGTACACGCTACGATTTTTGGAATTTTGATCTCAGGGACAAAAGAGGCTTTTACTGCTCAAAGCTCGCTTGGCTGGCCATCTCGGACGGTGCGGGTTCTCCACCGGACCACAACAGAGAGTCGAAACGGCTCCTTTGGTATTCTCCTAAGCAGTTAATGCAATCGAATGACATTTACTTCGTTTTCAAGCCCGGAACCTATTAGAGAGAAACTGGCCATATATACGTTAATCAATAGCGATGATTGTAGCCTAAGGCGCCTATCAGTATCGGGTTCTCGCGTTACACTTAAGATAGCTTGCACAGCATTCGCTGCCTTAAGCGGCAGCGTGTTCTCGCAATCGTCGCTGGATTCAGAGCATAAGACACAGCCAGTGCCTCCAAATTGGATAGAGGCAGTCCAGGAAGCGAACCGTAATTCAATTGTTTTTATCGAAGGGGTGGCCACGCCCAAAGAGGGCGCGCCTGATATTTCTTCAGGGTACTGGATTTATTGTCGATTCTGACGGACACATTCTCAGTTGCAGTCATGTAGTTCCGAAGATTAACGACTACCCTGGAGGAAAAATCAAAGTGACCGGGGCAATGGGCGGCGGGTCCGCCTATCCAATGAAACTGTATATAATCGATCGAGACGACAATCATGATCTCATCCTCTTGAAATTGCCTAAGATTCCCGTCAAGCCAATTCGATTGGAACTATCTACCAGCGCGATAGTCGGGAAAGAGATTTTAGCCTTGGGATTTCCGTTAAATAGAGATCTTTTGCCTGCCAGCGGCATAATTACTGATACTACGGCCGAGGGTGGCAGGCTGGTTACCGACGCGAGAATCAATCCTGGAATGAGCGGCGGACCAGTTTTCGATAAGTCTAACACTGCCGTCGCCATCGTTTCAGGCAATCAATTTGAGGCGGATTCGATAAACGAACTCATACCGATGAGCTTCGCCAAACTCCTTCTGCAAGGAATCAATTATTTACCTCCGACTCCGATTACAACTCCGACCCCAACTCCGACTCCGACCGCGACTCCGACCCCAACTCCGACCGCGACTCCGACTCCGACCGCGACTCCGACTCCGACTCCAACTCCGATTCCGCCAAATCCAGTTGATCCGCTGCTCTTGGTTGAGAGCATCTGGCAAACCCTCGTAAATATCGGAAGCCTCGCGGCAGCCCGATGCGCAACAACTAGAAGAGATCATCCCAGATTCCCTCCTTCCAAGAGGTCTGAAAGACCGGCAGATTATTTTTCGGACCTTGAAAGCTAACTGGCAGAACCTGAGGCATGTTCCATTCCTTCCATCAGTACGTAACTGGCGCGAAGCGGGACGCAAGCGGATTGGAAACCTGGAGAGGATCTCGTATAAGGCGAGATTTTTTCCGCAATATGATGACTATGGCCGGCAGGCACCTCCACCTGAAATGTTAGTTTATATTGATGTCGACGAAAACGGAAGAAACACGAGGATGGGGGTTTAAGGGCGGACAAGCGCCCTTTTGATTGCTGAGCCTCGGGTTGTTAGGACCCAGTGGAGCGGGGTCGTGTCTTAGACGCGACCCCGAAGATCCGCAGATCCTAGAAGTGTTCTCGTAGTCTAGTTGTATGGTTGACTTCAAAGAAATATCGGAAGGCGGGGAAGCTTGGGAGCAATTTGCCCGCGATTTCCTTGCCGAAATCGGTTTCCAAATCGAAACATCTCCGGATCGCGGGGCCGATGCTGGAAAAGATTTTCTCGTCACGGAAAGACTTGTTGGGAACGTCAACAAGTATCCGTTTCGCTGGCTTGTGAGCTGCAAACACTTCGCGAATAGCAATCGAGCAGTTTCTGAAAGGGACGAACCGAATATTCGCGAGAGGCTGGAAAGTTTTCGCGCTGATGGTTTCCTGGGTTTCTACTCGACCATTCCATCTAGTGGTCTAAATACTCGGCTCGCTACTCTGCGTAACGAAACTAAGATCCGTGACTACCGGATTTTCGACAATCGAGAGATTGAAAATCGCCTAATTCGGGTAGGATATTCGAAACTGATAATAAGTGTACTTCCCGAGAGCTACAAGCGCACGAGACCCCTCCACCCGCTTTTGGGTAAATATGACCCCTTATCCTGTGAAGTTTGTGACAAAGACTTGCTTGAGGATCTTCACCGAAGCGATTATCAGGCGGTTATTGTTTTCGATTCAACCTGGGATGGAAAATACACCAAACGGCGCGTTCACTCTATGTTCTGGGTTTGTAAGGGGACTTGTGATCAAACGCTATCCGAGCGAATACGGTCAGTGGCTGATCATTGTGACAGTTGAGAGGGACATATCGGACCTCGATATTCCTCTACAGTTTTTGGTTTGGATTTTCACGAACTTGAACGCGATACGCAGCGGAGAGATTGTCTACGAGGACGCGGCTTTCGACCAACTGAAGTATTTTCTTGGAGCAATGTCGCAGCGAGTATTTCGCGAAATGACAGAACGGAGGTGAGTGACAGAGTCGCTACGTTGCGGCGCATCCCAAATGGTTTTGACGGGACAAATGCCAAGCCAGCGATCGAGCGCGGAATGCACGAAAAAGGAAGGAATTCCAAGAGCAAGGCCCCGAGATTTATTCGAAGCCGTGACTGCATTCAAATACGGGTCATGTCTTTATTCTTGTCATTAATTGATTGAGCGACACTGGTTGCGCAAGTTAGGTTGGTAGAGATTTGGGGAGCCCACGGAACATGGATGGCCGAGCGTTTTCTTCGTGCTGGACTGGAGCAGTGGAAGCTCGATAAGATAACTCTGGGCAAACTAGGAAAGAGCGACTGGCGCAAGCGTCTGTTTGGCCACTTAATTAAGGGAGGGAACTGAGTGGGGTCGCGTCTATACATTTGACATTTCAAGTTGGGGAAAACGGGAAATGTCCGGGAGTCCATGGAGGCATGATCGCCATTGCAGGAGCTGATTACCTCATCGTGGTCTTTCCGAAACGTTAAAGAAGTTCCATTGGTCGCTCACTCTCCCGAGCTCGTGACAGCTACCTCGCTGCTTGACCGCCTGCCCACGGAGTTCCCACTTCCGCGTGTTCCCAGGTCTTGCCCTTGTCTGGTCGGTCGATCCCCCTTCGCTAAGGCTACGACGCGATGGGATACACGGTTACTTAATTTTCCCCGAGACATTAATGACCTCTCAGAGCACACCGGGAATGAATCGCTTCACCCGGTTCGCATATTCCTCGTAGGCAGAGCTGAAGGCGGTACGGAGGAGGCGTTCCTCGATCCGCACCCGGATGGCAGTGCCCAGCGCGTAGACCGGCACCGCGATTAGGAGACGGGCCACATGCCCAAGACCGATGGCCATCGCGATCATCATGAGAAACATGGCGGTATAGATGGGATGGCGAATCCAGGCGAAGGGCCCCGCGGTCACGAGCGCGTGGTCGCCTCGGGTGCGGGCAACGATGCTCCAGTTTCGTCCCATCGTCCGCGACGCCCAGACGAACAACCATACTGTCGCAGCCATCAAAAGGGCGACCGCTGCCGCCTCCACCAGCGCCTTTGCGCTGAGCGGATCGAGCGCGGCGCGCTGGATACCGATGCAGGTGTAGCCAATTGCCAGCCCTTGGATCGCCACGCCGACGTTCGAAGCGCGCGAACGGCGAGCGGTGGTCTCTCCTTCAGCAGAGGCGCGGGCACGTTGCGCGGCGACCATCGCGGCAAGGAAGGCGAAGAAACCAACTCCCAGCGCGAGAAGCCCCGGCAGCCCGACGGGATCACCGGACATCGATAACGCACCGCTCATCGCTTCGCTTGGCGGATTGCTTTGTCGTCTAAACGCCACATCTCTTTCACAAACCTCGATCTACACATTGATCGCCTGTTCGGCGACTGAAAGAGCAAATTATGTTTCTTGGTTCACCGGCGAAATAGGGTTCACCTTCCATCGATGACGTGTTATCCCGCATCGTCGCCAAAGGCATCGATTGCGACTTGGAGATTGGGATTAGGCAACAAGTTTTGACCGCGTAAAGCTGCGCCACGCGGCCTAGTTCGGCCGAATCGCTCCTGCTCGCTCGCGAACGCTTTCGGAGTTCACCTGTGCGTGGGTTAAGAGGAATAGGGGGCAGTCCTTTTTTCTGGCATTTCCCTGTTCCAAGCCTCAGAGAAAACCGTAATGGCGAGGAAAGTGCCAGTGGAGTTCGACGGTGCGATTCACCTTCAGAAAAGTCAAGGCCCGCCGTCGAGGCGTGATTCTGACGCTAGTGATTCACGCGGATTTTTGTGACCGTGGCGTTGTTGGAGTTCGCTATCCAAATGGCACTGCCGTCGAAAAGGACACCTTGGGGGCCTTTGCCTGTGGGAAAGGTGGCAAGCAGAGCGCCGCTTGCCGCCGCGTAACCGCTCACGGTCCCATCCTCGTAATTGGTCACCCAAATGTGCGCGCCGTCGAAGGCAAGTTCTGTCGGGCTGTTTCCGGTCGGCACATTGATACGGATCGTGCCGTTGTGGGTGAGCGCCAGGAGCGTGTCGTCCAGCTCCATTCGAAACCCAGATTTTCTTTCCATCAAACGTTATACCGTTCGGACCGTCGCCCGCCGGGAACGTCCCAAGCACCTGCCCGTCGAGTCCGATCTTCGTCACGTTATCGCCAACGACGTTCGTAGTCCAAAGGTTGTGGCCATCGAAGAGAATACCTTCCGGCCCGTCTCCCACATTGAAAGTCCCCAACACCGTGCCGTCGCTGGGGCGTATTTCGGTGATGGTGTCAGTGTCCGTATTAGTCACCCAAATGTTGCTGCCATCCCAGGCGATGGTCCAAGAGTGTAGCTGATGAAATAGGTGCCCAGAATCGTCCCATCGCTCGCCTGGAGCTTTTGCACGTACGGGGTGGCCGTAATCCACATATTCTGTCCATCGAAAACGATCGCGTACGGCCCTTGTGCGCACGGATACGTCGCCTGCAGCGCTCCATCGCTCGCGCGCAGGACGGTCAGCGTATTGCCCTCGCCGCTGCTCCCGTATTGCGTCACCCAAATGTTTGCTCCGTCAAAGGCCAGACTGGTCGGCACCTTACCCACCCCAAAGGTTCGCGTCCCGGCGGCGTTCGCATCTGCCTGCCCGGCGCGCACCCGAACGACCAGGCACGTCAGCAGCAGCAGCGGCAGGATCGTCCGTAACGAAATGAGCAAGGCTTTGGGCGCTACCTTTATTTTTCCGGATATCATACGGTGCTTTCTAGGAAGCCGAGCGACCGGTTGTCAAGGATATTGTCGCATTTTGCCGCGCGAGCTGGGGGTCGAAATTAGAGAATGGGGGAGAATTGGGCGGGGGCGCGTCCATCGACCATGCTGCCGGTCTCCTCGAATTGGCCTGGAGCAGCCGCGCAGGGGCAGGTAAGTAGCAGTGTCGCGCTGGTAAAGAGCAGTGAAGAGTGAAGTATCTTCAGAATGTTAGTTTGAGTTAGTGGGTGTCAGTTTGCCCGCTCAACCTCTGCGAAGGTTCAATCCCCGGATCGTAAAGTTCCGCGCTGGCTTGGGGATCCGGAAAACCGCCGGCCACGAGCACCTTGCCTGTCGTGAGTAACGTCGCGCTGTGTTGCGCCCGAGTATCAATCATGTCGCCGGTAGGCGTGAAAGTGCCTGTCGCCGGATCGAAGAGTTCCGCGCTGGCGAGAATTTCGCCGATGCCCGCACCGTAGCCGCCCGCAGCGAGCACCTGGCCGTCGGGGAGCAAGGTCGCTGTGTGCCAATAGCGTGCCACACTCATGCTGCCGGTGGAGGCCCACGTTCCTGTCGCTGGGTTGTAAAGTTCCGCGCTCGCGAGATAACCATCAGTAAAATTGTAACCGCCCGTGACGAGCACCTTGCCGTTGTTCAGCAACGTCGCGGTATGAATTTCGCGTGGCTGGATGAGGTTGCCGGTGTAGGTCCACCTTCCCGTCGCCGGATCGTAAAGCTCCGCGCGTGAGAGGTCGCCATTGGGGGAATTGAAACCACCTGCCACGAGTACCTTTCCGTTCGGAAGCAATGTGGCGGTGTGGTAATCGCGTGCCAGCTTAAGGCTGGCAGTGACCGTCCATGTGCCGGTGGTGGGGTCGTAGAGTTCCGCACTGGCACTCGGTCCATGGGCATTCATACCTCCCGCGACGAGCACTTTGCCGTTGGGCAACAACGTCGCCGTATGGAAGGAGTGTATGGTGTTAAGATCGCCTGTGGACGACCATTTTCCGGTCGGCGGATCGTACAGCTCGGCGGCCCTTCGATTGCTCCCGCTGACGCCTCCTGCGACGAGCACCTTTCCATTTGGCAGCAGGGTCGCGGTATGCCCGCTGATTCCCTTCGGGAGACCGGCAATCTTGCTCCAGGTTCCCCTGATCGGGTTATAACGTTCGGCGATGGGCTCATCCGGTAACGGTGCCGCCGATGACGAGGACGTCGCCGTTGGACATGAGCGTGGCGGTCTGCTGAGCGCGCCCCTGGACCATACTGCCGGTCTCCTCCCATTGCCCGGGAGCACCCGCGCAAGGCTGATTAAGCAGCAGTGCCGCACTGAAGAAGAGGACTGAAGAGTGAAGTGTTTTCATAATGTTAGTTTGAGTTAGTGGGTGTCAGTTTGCCCGCTCAACCTCTGCGAAGGTTCAATCCCTGAATCGTAGAGTTCCGCGCTGGCGAGACAGTCAGGATAGCCGCCGGCGGCGAGCACCTTGCCCGTAGTTAGTAGCGTGGCGGTGTGTTGCGCGCGGCGATCATTCATGTCGCCTGTGCGCGTGAAAATGCCCGTCGCCGGGTCGTAGAGTTCCGCGCTCCTAAGAATATTGTTGCGGGTGTAGCCACCGGCAGCGAGCACCTGGCCATTGGGTAGCAACGTTAGGGTGAACTGCGACCGTGACGCAGTCATTGTGCCGGTGAGCGTCCAGGTTCCGCTCGCCGGATCGTAGAGTTCGGCGCTGGCAAGAAAGACCTCGCGGTTATTTAAGCCGCCAGCGACGAGCACCGTTCCGTCGGGCAGCAACGTCGCCCCGTGAGACTGCACGTCGTTCGTTCAGGCTGCCGGTGTAGCTCCACCTTCCAGTTATCGGATCGTAGAGTTCCACGCGCGTGACTTGTGCGTTGCCGTTGACGAAATTGTAGCCGCCTGCCACGAGCACCTTTCCGTTAGGCAGCAATGTCGCGGTGTGGTAGCTGCGCGGCCGCTTCATGCTCCCGGTCACCGTCCAAGTGCCAGTGACAGAATCGTAGAGCTCCGCGCTCGCAGTCTCATCGCTAATATTCACATCATACCCGCCGGCGACGAGCACCTTGCCGTTAGGCAGTAACGTCGCCGTGTGCCCCGAGTGCGCGGTGTTGAGGTTGCCAGTGAACGACCACGTTCCGCTCGGCGGATCGAACAACTCGGCGGCCCGTCCATTGGACCCAGTGAAGCCGCCTGCGACGAGGACTTTCCCATTTGGCAGCAGGGTCGCGGTATGCCCGATGATTCCCCTCGGGAGACTGGCAATCTTGCTCCAGGTTCCCCTGATCGGGTTATAACGTTCGGCGCTGGGCAGACTGCTGCCGTAAATGCCGCCGATGACGAGGACGTCGCCGTTGGACATGAGCGTGGCGGTCTGCTCGGCGCGCCCGTGGACCATGCTGCCGGTCTCCTCCCATTGCCCGGGAGCACCCGTGCAAGGCTGATTAAGCAGCAGTGCCGCGCTGAAGAAGAGCAGTGAAGAGTGAAGTGTTTTCATAATGTTAGTTTGAGTTAGTGGGTGTCAGTTTGCCCGTTCAACCTCTGCGAAGGTTCAATCCCTGAATCGTAGAGTTCCGCGCTGGCGAGGAAGTCAGGATAGCCGCCGGCGGCGAGCACCTTGCCCGTAGTGAGTAGCGTGGCGGTGTGTTGCGCGCGGCGATCATTCATGTCGCCTGTGCCCGTGAAAGTGCCCGTCGCCGGGTCGTAGAGCTCCGCGCTGTTGAGAATATTGGCCTCTTGGTAGCCACCGGCAGCGAGCACCTGGCCATTGGGTAGCAACGTTAGGGTGAACTGCGACCGTGGCGCAGTCATTGCTGCCGGTGAGCGTCCAGGTTCCGCTCGCCGGATCGTAGAGTTCGGCGCTCGCAAGAAAACCGTCGCGGTTATTTAAGCCGCCAGCGACGAGCACCGTTCCGTCGGGCAGCAACGTCGCCCGATGCGACTGGCGTGGATCGTTCAGGCTGCCGGTGTAGGTCCACCTTCCAGTTGTCGGATCGTAGAGTTCCGCGATGTGTCACTTGGCCATTGTCGGAATTGAAGCCGCCTGCCACGAGCACCTTTCCGTTAGGCAGCAATGTCGCGGTGTGGTAGATGAGCGGCCCGCCTCATGCTCCCGGTAATTGTCCAGGTGCCGGTGACCGAATCGTAGAGTTCCGCGCTCGCCGTCTGATCGCCAATACCCGCATCAGATCCGCCGGCGACGAGCACCTTGCCGTTGGGCAGCAATGTCGCCGTGTGTCCCGCGTGCGCGATGTTGAGATTGCCAGTGTGCGACCAGGTTCCGCTCGGCGGATCGAATAACTCACGTGGCCCGTGCATTGGACCCGCAAGCCGCCGGCGACGAGGACTTTTCCATTTGGCAGCAAGGTCGCGCTATGCCCGCTGATTCCCTTCGGGAGACTGGCAATCTTGCTCCAGGTTCCCCTGATCGGGTTATAACGTTCGGCGCTGGACAGACTGCCGCCGGTAATGCCGCCGATGACGAGGACGTCGCCGTTGGACATGAGCGTGGCGGTCTGCTCGGCGCGCCCATAGACCATACTGCCGGTCTCCTCCCATTGCCCGGGAGCACCCGTGCAAGGATGATTAAGCAGCAGTGCCGCACTGAAGAAGAGCAATGAAGAATGAAGTGTTTTCATAATATTAGTTTGAGTTAGTGGGCAAGAGGGGTCAGGTGCTGGATGGGAGAGCCTAGCCGAGCTTCACACGATAATCAGCGTTTCAAGTTTATCTGGAGCCGTCAAGGAGGAAATGAAATGCAGGCGTCTTCAGAAATCTGCCCGACGGCGCTACGATCACGATTGGCAAAAACACTTTCCAAGCCAGCTACGAAGGCGGCGGCGGGAATGATCTGACGGTGACGGTGGAATGAGGCGGGTCGTGCTCTTCTGTCGTCGCCTCGGTCCATACAGATTTCCGCCGTCGAATCTCTTCCACTTGACAGTCTAGGTGAAGCGGGTCAGAGTCGCTCACCCAGACGTTCTGGGTGAAGTATTTTATGGCCAAAGAAAAATCGGATCTCCTTTACGGGACGCTCGACATGTTGATCCTGCGCGCCCTCCAACATGACCCGCGGCATGGGCTCGCGATTGCCGATCGCATCCACCAGATTTCGCAGGACGCCCTGCGGGTGGAGCAGGGTTCGCTTTATCCCGCGCTCTACCGGCTGGAGGCGCAAGGCTGGATCAAAGCGGAGTGGGGGCTTTCCGACAACAACCGCAAGGCTCGCTTCTATCGATTGACGGCGAAGGGACGAAAACAACTGACCGCGGAGCTTGAGCACTGGGCCCGCATCGCGGCCGGGATCAATCGTGTGCTGGCTCACGCCTAACGAATATGAGTGATCTTGCGAGTTGGAGGCGAAGGGTGGGCGGGCTCTTCCGGAAAGGGCAGACGGACCGGGAAATAAACGAGGAGCTGGAACAGCATCTCGAGCGCCTAACGGAACGATATCGCTCGGAGGGGATGTCGCCAGAGGAGGCGCGGAATGCCGCCCGTCGTGAGTTTGGCGGGTTGGAACAAATAAAAGAAGCGGCGCGGGGCGAGAGGATCTTGATGTGGCCGGCCGAGTTCTTGCAGGATGTTCGCTACGGTTTGCGGACGCTGGCTAAGAATCCCGGGTTCACGATCGTGGCGGTCGCCGCGCTCGCGCTCGGGATCGGAGCGAACAGCGCGATCTTCAGCGTCGTCAATTCCATCCTGTTGCGGCCTTTGCCGTTCAAGGACCCGAATCAGCTCGTGATGGTGTGGGACGAGCAGACCCATCTCGGGTTCCCGAAGGACACGCCCGCGCCGGCTAATTTTCTCGATTGGCAGCGCCAGAACAGCGTCTTTGCGGGAATGGCCGCGATGGCGCCGCGCAGTTTTAATCTCACTGGAACCGGTGAGCCCGAACGTCTCGATGGCCGCCGTGTTTCTGCTAATCTCTTCGATCTGCTTGGCCTTCAACCGCAGCTTGGCCGCGGTTTCCAACCGCAGGAAGACACGCCCGGGACGCGCGTCGTCATCTTGAGTCACGGGTTATGGGAACGGCGCTTCGGCGCCGACCCGGGCATTATTGGTCGAGCGATCAACCTCAACGGCGAAAGCTACATCGTCGTCGGCGTGATGCCGGCCGCGATGGAGCTGCCGAAGATGACTGACTGGCACGAGCAGCTCTGGGTTCCGCTGGCGTTCCCGCCGAAGGAAGCCGCGGCGCGCGCCAGCCATTATCTCGAAGTGATCGCGCGCATGAAACCCGGCGTGACGCTCCAGCAGGCGCAAACCGAAATGAGTACGATCGCCGCCCGACTCGCCCGGCAATATCCGCAAGAGAACACGCGGGTCGGCTCCACTCTGACGCCGTTGCGCGAAGAATTTGTCGGCGAGATCCGCCCGGCTCTCCTGGTTCTACTCGGCGCCGTTGCGTTCGTGCTCCTTATCGCCTGTGCCAACGTCGCCAATCTGCTCCTGGCCCGGGCGGCGGTGCGACAGAAGGAAATCGCCCTTCGCCTCGCGCTCGGCGCGACCCGCTCCCGTCTCGTCCGGCAATTTCTCACCGAAAGCCTGCTTCTCGCCGGCGCGGGCTGTGCAGCGGGCTTGCTTCTCGCGATCCTCGGACTCGACGTCCTGAAGAAGTTTATCCCCGCCACGATCGCTCTCGCGCAGGGGATCGCGATTGACGGAAAGGTTCTCGGTTTCACCGCCTTCGTCGGTTTGTGCACCGGGCTGGTTTTTGGCCTCGCCCCCGCGGCGCAGGCATGCCGGTTCAATCTTAACGAGAACCTGAAGGAGGGCGGCCGCGACGCGGGCGCAGGTGACAGGGGCGGTCCTCTGCGCAGTCTGCTCGTGATCGGAGAAGTGGCCGTCTCTTTTCTGTTGCTCATCGGCGCCGGTCTTTTGATCAACAGCTTCATCCACCTTCGCAATCTCGATCCTGGCTTCAATCCCGATCACGTGCTGACCGCCAAGGTGGTCCTTCCCGAGACAAAATACCCTACGAAAGAGAAGCGCGCCGCTTTCTTCCAGGAGGTGGTTCGGCAGGTCAAGACTCAGCCCGGCGTGCAATCGGTCGGAGTCGGTAACAATCTGCCGTTCACCTACGACGGCGATTCCTTCCCGATCGGAGTCGAAGGCCAGACCGACCCACCGTTCGATCAACGCCCGGATGTCGTCCTGCGCGTCATCGGTCCCGGGTATTTCAACACGATGCAGATTCCTCTGGTGAAAGGCCGCGATTTTACCGATGACGACCGCGGCGATGCCGTACGGGTGGCCGTGATCAGCGAGAAAACAGCCGCCCGATATTGGCCCGGCCAGGACCCGATCGGCAAACGCATCAAGCCCGGCTCCGTAACCGATGATATTCCATGGTGGACCGTCATCGGAGTCGTGAAGGACGTTCGCCAAAATGACTTCATCAAGCAACCAAAGGCGCAGATGTACTGGTCTTATCACCAGGTGCAGGACTTCCCGCCGAACGCGCTCGTTGTTCGGACGCAGGTCGCACCGCTCAGCCTCGCCGCGTCCGTGCGCAACGTCATCTGGTCGGTGGACAAGGATCAACCCGTCTCGGAGATCCGGACGATGTCCGACATCGTCTCGCAAGCGGTGGCGCGACAACGTTTCAGCATGCTCTTGCTCGGCTTGTTTGCCGGGCTCGCGCTCCTTCTCGCCGCCGTCGGTATCTATGGAGTCATGAGTTACTCCGTTGCTCAACGCACGCGCGAGATCGGTATCCGGATGGCGCTCGGCGCGCAAAAGCGCGACGTCCTCGGAATGACTCTGCGCCATGGGTTACAATTGGTCGCGATCGGCGTTGTCATCGGCATCGCCGGTGCCGTCGGCCTGACTCGTCTCATGGCGAGCCTGCTCTTTGGAGTGAGCGCAACCGATCCGGGAACGTTCGCGGCGATCACGATCATTCTTGCGGGAGTGGCGCTTCTCGCGAGTTACATACCGGCTCTGCGGTCGATGAAGGTCGATCCTGTGATTGCGCTGCGTTACCAATAACTGCGTAAACCTTCGGTTTTGGCAGGGGCGCGTAAAGCTGCGTCACGCGGTTGGGCAAACACCGACGACGAGCCAGACTTCTCTTCTATTAATGCTTGTCTTTTTCGCGTCGATTAAAGATGCTGCCTCCATGTCCGTCACTCGTCATACTATCCTGGCTGCCTGCTTTAGCTTCGCTCTTAGTCACGCCTACGCCGCGGAGGAAGCGGCCGCGCAAAGGGATCAGCCACTGCGACAGACAAGGCGCCTGCTTATCGTCTTCTCGGCATCCTTGATCCCGAGCGCGACCAGATCGTGGCGTTCGCGCTGAAGGTGCCACGTGACTGGCACGCCGAGCAGTCCTTCAAACGCCAATGGGAAGGAGCCGTCGCTCAGGTCAACGGTCAACATCAGTCTTCGTTCGCCCGATGGCAATTCGCAGATCGAGTATCTGCCTTCGGCGCGGTACCTCTATTCCGAAGGGCCACTGACAGACAACCTGCGCAGTCAGAGACGCCAGTTTGGTTTACCGCCGCAAACGAGCGATAACGAACTGCCGCCAATGCAGCCGGTCGCCTACCTGAAGCAAAACATGCTGCCTTACCTGGCAAGGAATGGCTCGAGCCTGACCGATATCGGGAACGAGCAAACGGCTTCCGAGCAGCGGGACAAGAATGGACAAATCACGAGGCGCGGCTCCGTGGACGGAACCTTGCCTAACGGGCATAAGGCACGCGTGGAGTGTCGCATGTTCATTAATTCGCGGCAGATCAACGGCGATACCTACTACAGTTGGAGCGTGGTTCCTTTCCATCACTCAGACCGCCGGCGACCTGGAAGCGGCGCATGCGCACACGCGGGTGGCGCAGGAGTCCATTGTCGTCAATCCGGCCTGGCAACAAATGGAACAGGAGGCGCAAAATCGCGGGGCCCAGATGAACAGCGAAGCCAGCCAGCGCCAGCACGAAGCGACCATGAATCAAATTCACGCCAATACTGCGGCCATGACTCAGGGGCACGAGCAGCGCATGAATGACATTCGCCGTTTTGGCGAAGCCAACACCGCGCGCTTCAATGAGCGCATGCAACAGATGGACCAGAACAAAGCCGCCTTCGATAGCCGAATGTCAGGCATGGATCGCCAGCAGGAGCTTAACGTCGATACGATCCGCGGTGTCTCAAAATATTCCGACCCAGCTACGGGTGAACGGGTCAAGGTCGAGGACGGCTATGATCACACTTATCGCAGCCGTCAGGATCCGAATGTCTATTACCAGGCGAACACGCCGGTTGATGTTGGGGAAGTGAACTGGCAGGAATGCAAAAGGTGGACGCGCAGGATTACTGAGCCGGCGCCACGCGGTGACGAGCAGAAAAGCTGAGGGCCGTTCCAGCTAGGGTGCGATCAGTCGTGCGGGCATCATCGCTCCCGGCTCGACGGAGTCTCGCCCCACCGAGGCCAGCGTCGCGCCGACGCTCGACTTATTTCTTCAGGTCTTCCAGCGCTTTCTGATAAACGGGCAGGTTCGCCTTTTGTTCTTCGGGGACATTGCGCAGGGCGATCTCCCAGTTCTTGATCGCGCTCGCTTTGTCATCCAGCGCGGTATACCCACGCGCTACTCCGACCTAGGTGTAGAACTTCTCGTTCGGATGCTGACTGGCGTTGAATTTGAAGATCTCCATCGCTTTCTCTTTCCGGCCGGCCCGTAACTGCCGCATGGCGCTTTGATGGATCATGACCACGTCGGTGCCGGGCAGGTGCATCGCTTTGTCCATCGTCGCGTCGGCCTCGGATTCCCGGCCCATCGCGCTGAGGACCGCCGCCTTGGTTTGAAGCGTCGAGAAGTCTTCGCGCCCGTTGGCAGCGCCGCGGAACGGTTCTTTGATCGCTTTGTCCGCCCAGACCAGGGCCTCGTCGAGATTGACCTTGTTATCAGCGCAGAATTGCGCGGCCGTCTGCCAGCTCCGGTAATCGAATCCAGTCCAGGTCTGGAGCTGCTGCCGCATCTTCGCGACATAAAGCTCGTTCACATTCGGCACCTCGATCTTGAACGAGACCTTTTTGTTCTCCCATTGCAAAACCGCCGTGGCCGCGTTCGGCAGACGGTCGTCGAAAGTGAAGGTCATGAATTCCGTGAATGGCGCCGTCTCCGGAGTGGCCTGGATGCGAAGAACGTCGTCCTTTTGGTCGTATTGGTATGCGCCCCAGCCGATCGTTTTCGAAAAAATCCAGGTCCATAGCCCAGTCTTATCGAGCGCGAGAAACAATCCGTAGGTGCCGGCCTTCAAATCTTTCCCGCCCACTTTCACGTCGTGCGAGAAGGTGATGGTCGTAGTTTCGTTCGCACCGACCCGCCACGGCTGGGTTTTGCTCGGTCCAAAGCCGTCGTCAACAAATCCGAACGGCACAAGCTCGCCCCAAATATGAACGGTCCGTTCCGCGCCCTGAAAGTGCACCCGCGGACTGTGATAAGCGATCGAGATTTGCACGGGACCGATCCATTGCGTCACCTCGGCCTTTTGGTTGTTGCCATTCGGCGGCTGAGAAAGCTCGGCTGCTTCCTGCGCCCAAGTGCGAATCGGAAGCGAGAGTGAAAGAAGGACGAGAAGGATCTTTTTCATGGTTGTTACTTTGGTTCGCGGACGATCATGCTCAAGCGTTTTAGGGCGACTTCTAAGATCAGGGTGGAGGAGCGATGGCGTTGTAGTGCTCGAAAACGCGAACCCCGTCGGGCCGCGCGTGCGCGGGGACGGGGAGACGCAGACTCAGGTTCAAAGTTCCACCGGCGCGGCCGCGCGCATATTCCAGGGCAAATTCGAGGCACTCCGGGTCGGCCGGGGCGGGTAGCCAATAGACGTGTCGCAGGGAAGGATTACCCAGGCGGCGCAGAGAGTGATAGGAGCCATCGACGATCAATTGGCGGCGACCGACGAGCACATCAACACCCGCGGGCGGCGTCAGTTTGCGAATGTGCAGATCATTGCGCAGGGCCAGATCCTGCGCGGCGCGAATCGCATCGAAAGCGCGAAAGCGATCCCATTCTTCGGCGGCTAACGTGCCAGCGCGCGAACACGCCTTTCCCGGCGCGCAGCCGCGCATATCCCACCGCGGCCATGAGCGACCAGATGGCAATGAAGAAAGGAAGGATGGCCAGAGTCAGGCCGAGGAGGCCGAAAATGGTGCCGATGGTTTTGCCTAACTGCTCGTAGCGCGGGGCGACGAGCAGGACCAGCGTAACACCAACAAGAGTCAGGCCGAGACAGATCGCAGTTCTAAGAAGCGGGTTGCGCATGAGCTAGAGCCTCTTTTGTAAACTGAAACTGAAAACTGAAACGCTGAAACGCTGAAATTGAAATGATTAGTGCGAAAGCGTGATTTATCACTTTCCCGCAAATGCCTTTTGTAGCTTTGCGAGATCGAGCTTCTTCATTTGCATCACCTCGTGCATCACCCGTTCCAGTCCGGCTGCATCCTTCGACCCATTCGGTGAAAAATTTTGCCGGTGTTACCTGCCAGGAGAGGCCGTATTTGTCGGAGAGCCATCCGCATTGCACTTCCTCGCCGCCACCAGCAGTGAGTTTTTCCCAATAATAATCGATCTCCTCCTGCGTCTCGCAGTTGATCACGAACGAGACGGCTTCGGTGAACTTGAACTGCGGTCCGCCGTTCAAGGCGGTGAACTCCTGGCCATCCAGTTCGAACGACACCGTCATCACCTGGCCTTTCTTTTCGGCAAATTCCTCTCCGTAATGTGTGATCTGTTTGACCTTCGAATTCTTGAAGACCGAGACGTAGAAATTTGCCGCCTCTTCCGCCTGATTATCGAACCACAACATTGGAGTAATCTTTTGCATGCTTCATTGTGCGCGCAGCGGGACGCGCTGCAAATCCTGGCGTTCGCGAGGCCGAAATCCGGACTAACCGCGAATGGACGCGAATAAACACGAATGGGATTGGGCGCTCAGATCAAGTCATTCTGTCACAGCAATTCGCGTCTATTAGCGTGCATTGCGGTTCCGCGCCGGCGATGGCCGTGTTCGTTGCCAGACGCGCGGAGCGAAAGATGAGGATTCGAGAGCGAAGCAGGATTTTCCAATCCGAGATCTGGTATTGCGGTGCAACCGAATTGAAAGCTTGTCAAAAATGAAGAGTTGGATTCGCGATTTCACTGGGTTCGAAATCGTCCTTCTCGTAATCATGCTGGCCTCCGCGCCGCCGGCGCAGGCGGAAGAGGAGAGCGGGGTGCCTGATGATCCTGATGCTCGCCTTCATTTTACCGAGAAGGATTTGCCAAGTCACGAGAAGGATCCGGCCGGGCCGTCGGAGATCGAAGAATTCGCGCGCGGGCGAGGATTCAATTACGCCGCTGACACCCGGCGCGCGGCGCGCGGCGACGCCAAAGCGCTGAAGAAGTTCTTCTGAACTCGCGCACGATGCCGATGGTGCGGCGGCGGAAAGTATCGCGGGCGTTCCGACAGTGGTGTATCACCTTCTCGGCGATGAGAAGTTCGCGAAATTCCTGGTCGCTCAGCCGGTGCCGTATCGAATGATGGTGCGGAACATGATCGTGGGCGGCGGCTACACGCCTCACGCCACTGAGTATCTGAGCCGATATTTTCCGCAAACGACCAAAGCTCTCTTTCAACGCGAGATGGTCGATTGGTTTTCGCCTAACGAGCTTTATGCGATCCGCAAAGTCTTTCAACGACGAGCTGGAGTTGCGCGGATCGAAAGTCGTGCGCGCGGAACTGATCGAGAAGAAGAGCGGCCGGGTGTTGTGCGATCTGACGCGCGACGACATCGGCACCGGCGCGGACCGCGAAGGCGAAGCTTTATGGTCGTCCGATTCGAAACGCGTTGCCTGCCTTTCGAGCGACCTGACCGAGCAGCAAGGCAACCTGTTCAGCACACCGCGTCCCGCGCCGCTCAGGAAGCAGACTGCGGTTTACCAGCTCTCCGGCGAAACATTTGCTCGCGTCGAGCTGTCAGCCGCAGTGCCCGGTCGCGAGAGCGACAAGGAACTGGATGGCGCCATTCTCGGCCACGAATATACCGAGCCGGTTCGTTGGCAGAAACCGAACGTCCTCGTGCTCCAGCGACACGAATATTACCGGAAAATGATGCCGACCAAGGTCGAGAACATTACGTTTGATTCGATCCACGACTTATCTCGTCTCTATCAGATCACCGCCACGATCGATCCGGATGGAAAGGCGACTCTCGTCTGGAAACTCCGCAAAGACTGATTATGAGCATCGAGGGTTGGCAGACAGTTGGCGGCCGGGCCATATATCGGAGAAGCAAAGGTGCTGGTGTAGATCTGATATTTCTTCGCCTTGCACTCCTGATCTTATGGCCGCTCTCCGCTTTCTCCACGCCGCCGAATGCCGAGCCGGAGCGGCCCTATCTTGTCATCAGCGAGACAACTTCCCCTAACGGACATTACGCTGTCGCGTGGACTCTGCCCAAAGGCCCGCAGATTGATTGGGAGAAATTCCGTAGCGGTGAGCGCAACAGTGATTATTTGCCGGACCTCGACAAGACCAGGAGCGACATTCTGGTAGAGGATAATCTCATCGAACTGCAATCCGGCCGGAAGCTGGCCATGGTTGCGTCCGGTTATTGGGCATTGCCGGAAAATGACCACAGCTCTGGCTTGAAGTTCCGCCCTAACGATGAGTTCATGGAAGTCGCCTGGACGGCCCAGAGCGACCTGGTTCTCGTGCTTCATCGGCTGCGTTCCGGGCCCGAGTGGGGTTCATTTCGCGCCTGCCAGTTTAAGGACGAGACAGTCGTTGCCCAGCTTGACTGCGGCGAGGCGATGGAAACGGCTGCGCGCGGGCACCTGAAGAAGCTCCACCCAAAAGAGTACGCGCGGCATAAGGATGACCTCAACCTTCGCTTTGATGATCTGAAGTCGCTCGGTGGTTCCAAGTTCAGTCTTGGTTTTGAGGCGGCTCTGACTAACGAACATGGAAACCGGACTTACAAAGGTTCAGTCATAAAGTTTGAACTTCGTCCTGAGAAGAACGGCAAGCTGAGTCTCCATGTTCTCGGCTTCACAGAAATGGATTTGGAGGAGGAAGAAGCTTCGTGATCCTGCCCGCGGCGGCACTGCTAACTGTTGAGCACTTGGAAACCGATGCCGGTTGACAAGCGCGGAGGCGAACTATTACCCTCCGGAGCATGAAGACCATCGCGCATTGCGTGTTGTGGGCCCTCGCAATGTTCGTGCTTGCCGGCGGCCCCGCCACCGCCCAGGATCTCGCAAAAATCGTCACGAAGGCCGACATCGAAAAGGTCACTGGCGCGAAATTCAAGGACGGCTGGAAGCCGATGCCCACGCAGATGTCGTTCGAGCAGGAGGGCGGCGACCTACAGATCAGCGTCGACGTCGAGCCGCGTGAGGCCAGCTCCACGGTGCGCGGATGGGAAGCCACGATCAAGAAGATGGAGCCGAGTAACAGCGTCGACACCATTCCCGGCGTTGGCAAGGACGCGATCTACTACAGCATGCGCCCCGATACGGGCGCAGTTTCCGCCGACTTCGACAGTCCGCGTGTGCAATTGCGCGTTTCGGTCGCGGGTGCCAAGACCGCCTCGCAAGCGAAGCAGATCGTCGTCGATCTCGCGAAGATCGTCGGGCCGCGCGTCGGCAAGTAGCGGTTCCCGCTTCGTCGCGGTGCAGCCCGGCGTCGCCGAATGCGGAGCCCGAGCAGCCCTATCTTGTCACCAGCGAGACGACCACTGGCTCAACGCCCCCTGTCAATGTAGCCCGACGCCCGTTTCCCTGATGCGAACGGCAGGATCGGTTCGGTCGCTTCCGTTCGTTCGGCCATTTTGTTCCTCGCCTCAGGATTTGTCGAATTTCTCCTTCTTCTCGACTTTCTTGATCGTCGCCTGCCGCTGCGAATCGATCTCGATGGTAACCGTGATATCCCAACCCCATGTGCCGCTCTCTCCGCCCCAGCAATTATTTAGTCGCAGTACCACACCGCCTGATTTCAGCCACCGGACAAACGCGAGGTCACCGATCGTGATCGCCCGGGGAAATCCTTCTTTGTTTTGCTTTGCGATGGCCGGACTCGGTTCGTCAGGCAGATTGGGTAATTCAGGAAGCTTCACTTCCGAGAAGCCATCGCCCTCGCGCATGAAAAGTCGGGTCGTGCCGCCTCGCTTCCAGCCGGCGTACGCTGCGACGAGTTGCGAATCCGCAGACCAGTCCAATTTCGCTTTTGTCGAAACATTGTACTCGTCGCCGGCATCTCTTAACACCAGCAGCACGCGCTTCGTCGCCAACTCGATCAGTTCGACCCGGTCCGCGTCCGAATTGCCGGCGGCATCTTCCGTCACGAGCAAGGCATAGTGACCGTCGGGAGAAGGAAATCGTGGTCCGTCGGCGCTCTCATCGTTTTCCTGGGTTGGTTCCGCCGCGAAGGCACTCAAGGCTATCGCCAGGAAAAGAGGACTGAATATTTTTATAACCATGGGCGGAGTTTTGAATATCATGTTTGATAATCGAAATTCACGGAACGGCCAATCTGAAAAGCGCTGTCACGATGCGCCGCGAACTGACATTCATGGCCCAATGCAGGAGAAACTGCAAAATGCTTGCGCCGATTGCCGATACATGACACGGAGGTCGCATTTGTTTCGCCGAAAAATGAGATCACGAATTTTTTTCGCTGCGCCGGTGAGCGCGATCACGGTTGTCCTCCTGATTTCCGGGTGCAGCCACAGCAGCTTCCGTCCACCCGAGCGCGAAGGTCCCCCGGGCCTTGTGCAGCAGGAAAGCGGACCTGGTCTCTGGTTAATGCTGAAACAGGAAGAGCAAAGAAGCCGGCATCTCGGTGGGAGTCGGTCAATCGGCAAATGGGTCACCGAGATCTATTATCATTTCGATCTGCAGGCGCATGATCCTGCCACAACGGAACGGCTTTGGAAAAAACGGTTGCTGACCGTGAAGGATGACGCGGGTGGCCACACTGCGCAGGCGCGAATTTTCGGACAGCAGGGGGACATGGTTTGGTTATTTCTGAATGACGGGCCCGTTGCGGTTTCGAGCAAAGACGGCAGCAAACTCGCCGATCGCAGCACGATCGAGCAACGCAATCCGAGCCTGCGCGATCTGATTCCGAAGGATCTCGAGTTCTATGCTTACGATGACGGGCTGGTCATTATCGCGGCCGACGCGCGGCGTTTCAGCATTCGCGGGCCAGATTTCATGGCCGAACCCTATACCGCGCCTAATGACGAATATTTTCGAAAAGTGCAATTCATGGCGACGCGCTGGAACGGCGGTTATTCACCCGAGATTTTCTTGTTAGGCAGATGATGCTGAGGGCCGTTGGGTTGGTTTTTTGAGAAGGAAGCGGCCGATGCCGGTGACGATGAGTTTGGCGATCATCGCGCGAACCCGGATGTCGTGTCGAATGAGGGGAGTCAGGCCCGGCGGACGTTCTGGACGGCCCGAATCGGAAAGACGAAGGAATTTACCGAAGGCACTCACGATCGGCTCTTTGATGTCACGCGCATTCCCGACGCGCCGGAGTTTCTCGAAGCGGGGCTGCTCAAGCAGCAGGTGACCGAATGTTCGCTTGCAGGATCCGGGTGGCTTTATTGTTTTGCATCGCACGCGGCTGGGAGAGGAAGGTCGGCTCGCGCTGACCCGCCTCGATGATAACTTTAAGACTCTGTGGACGGCAACGTTGCCTTTCCACGATCTGCGTAACCGTTACGAAAGTCCGGGACACCTGCTTTTCTACGGCATTGTGCAGCAGACCGAGAAAGGCGTTACCGGATCGAGCGAACATCTGGTAGCGCTCAACCTGTCCGACGGCAAAACACGATCGTGGAATGTTCCAGCCGAGAGAGCGGATGATGTGAGAGAGTGAGAGATTGAGTGATTGAGGGTTAGGGATTGAGCAGGGCAGCCGCGGCAACTAATACAACCAGGTCTCGGGAGTTCCCCACTGCTTAGGCGCTACCTGGATTCGCGCGGCTGTGACGTCACCTAGAAACTGCAGGCGGCGCGCTTCCTTTTCCGCCTTTGGGTAAACCGATAGATATAACTTCAACCCTTCGTCGCGATGCTTGATCCAATCCTTCTGAGTCGAGCGCAGGAGGGCCACTTGCTCTCCCGGCGTTTGTTTGATGATATCCGCGTACTCTTCATTCAGCTGCCGATCGAGGTGGTCGAACCGCGCTTCCAAGTCCTTTGCGCTGGGCAAGGGGCTGACCGGCTCGGCGCAGGGTAATACGTCATCGGAACTCGAGAGAATATCCGAGCTAACCTTGTTCAGCTTGCGCAAGTAGGCGGTTATCTGAAAACTTTTCGCCCGGGTATTAAAGTAAAGGTAGGCCCCATCCATTTCGGCTTTACCCTGGCCGCCGCGGAGGCCGATGAGCAGCCGGCTGGAATCCAAACTCCAACCGATAAACCGCATCATGGCGCAGCCTTCTTCCGCCGCAGGGCCTTTCGCAAAGGCGCCCAGTTTTACTGCCTGCTCCCACGCCTTGGTGTCAAAAGACTCGATGGAATCGATTGTCCCGTCGGCGTTGCGATGAAAAAGATCGCCGGCTCGCATGCAGGAGCCGCCATCAGGCAGAGTAAAAATCCACTTCTCGTCAGGCGAAAAATGAAATTCCACCGGCGCCCGCTCAGCCGACTCCACCGGCAATTTTTCCTCTGGCCCAGAGTTTCTGGTGGAAACAATCCAGAATTCCTCGCCCTTCAGTTCGACGCGCCAGTCGCCGCTCGGACTTGTCGCGACGATGCGGCTTTTGTTCTCTTCCGCGTGGCTCAGCCCGCCGAGACTAACGATAAGGGCCGTGAGGCAGGGGAAGAGTTGGCGCCGGCTTCGCTTCATTACTCCGATCGTAGCGATGCCGGGTTGAGCTTGCCAAGTTTGGAATTGTGCGCCGACGATGCACGCGCTCTTTCATCACGCGCAACGCGAGATGCTAGTTGCCGGTCGATGAATCGAGGTTATAGATTTCGACCAGAGCGATTCCTGTGGTGTCATTGTCTCCAGCGCACGATGGCGGTGTAGGCCGCGGGTGGCAGCGCGTTAAGAGACGGGCAGATTCTTCGATCGTCGGTAGGCGGGATTGAAGTGGCGATAATGTCAGCCTCTTGCATGCTCCGCCAATTATCGTTGGAGACAATCAGGTCTCCGTTGGCGCTATGAAGTTCGAGGACGGGGTCCTGCAGTGCGCTGGTTACTCCGGCTTTGGCGAGCGAGGGGCCAATAGCGTTTAGTCAGAACCTTCGTCGGTTGGTCTTCGCTCAAGATGAAACCGCCGATCATCACGTCATCGCCCGTGCCGACGTTGCCGCGGGTTGAAATATTTGCCACGATCGATCCGGAATCCGCGCTGATATCGTAAACCTCGACTAAGCCAACACCGGGAAAGCCCCCTGGGCCGAGCAGAGACGCGGTATAGCTTCCCGGAAAGAGAGTGACGTAAAGGGCTGACTCACTGTTGTCTTGCGGGGCATGGCCGGTAAGAAGAATAGGAGTGGGATCGCTGTTCGCCCAGAAGGTATTCGATGCAACTACATTGTTCGCTTCATCATAGAGGGTTAACTCCGCCGAGGGTAGTGGGTTGCTTACCGGCAGCGACGGGCCTAGACCCCTGATCAATATGTTTTTTGGTGTATCTCCAGTTACAATAAAGCCCGCGATCAGCGTCTGGTCTCCTGACTCTGTGTTCAATCGCGTGGAGACGTTCAGCAGATTGCGGGGTTGCGGCTGATGAGCGGGAAGGCCTTGTGAGCCGAGGGCATAGACGCGAAGCTCCGGCTGCTCGAATGATCCGACGAACAGGTATTCGCCGAGGCTGTCGGTCGTCATTGATTCAGGAACGAAGTTTTCGGTAAACAAAGTGCGCTGATATGCCTGAGTCCCGGCATCAAAGATATCAACGCCGCGTACAGCGTTTCGAATCACTAATTAGCATCGTCTTATCATCGGGCGAAAAGATAATCGCACCTCCATTAGTGCCTCCATCACGGAGAATATAGCCCCCATCGGTTGCGGTCAGATCGCTCGTCGGAATCCTCAACATAGTCTGGCCTTGTGGGAGGCTAGCGCCCTCCCGGAGCGCAAAGTGTGGTTCCATCGCGACTCAGGGCAAAACTGTTCTGCCATATGCCCGGAACTCGGTCGAATGGTGTTTGCTGGAGCGACGCCGGAACGTCGGAGCTAACATCAATCGAAAAGATGGTCGAAGGAGTGACATCTGTTGCGGCAAGGTAGAGCGTCTTGCGATCCGGGCTCGCTTGGAGCAGCCCGGAATAAGTTAAAGTAGTCGGAAAATGGCGCCAGGAGATCGCCCGTAGCGCCGTCGAGTTGCGCGATTATCGGATGATCGGAGGAGCCCCAGCGCGTCACGAAAAGGCGGTTGTCCATGCCGGCCGCGACATCAAAACTTGGGAATGGTGCCGGCAGACTTGGCTTGGCGACCAGCGCATCCAAATCAATCACACCTATCTCGGGTTTAGTTGCGCCTTTTTCGGCGACAAACAGGGTATTACCATCAGCTGAAATAGCCAGGCCGGATGGCTCGCTGGCCACCGGAAAAGTCTTGAGAATACTCAGCTTGACCCCGTCGATGACTGCCACCGAATTACTTCCATTCAGCGAGGCGTAGATCCGGTTACGCAGCGGATCGGTGATCAACCGATTTACGGTAACTGCCCAAAGTTGCCGTAACTCGCCGATCGTGCTGGTGGATGTGACATAGACAAAGAGCGGAGCGGTCAGGTCCTTTTTTCCATGGACGGTGATTTGCGCGCTAAATCCGCCGGTTACATTGACGGTGCCGGTGATCAGACCTGTAACAGAGTTGATTTGTAACCCGGTCGGCAACCCGGTAGCGCTGTAGGATGACACGGTTGCATTCGTCGTAACCTGAAAGCTTACCGGTTGACCCACTTGAACATCGAGCTCGCCGGGACTGGTAATGCGAAGACCGTAAAGCGAGATGGCCCCATTCGTGTCGTCGGTCGCGAGAGAATCGAGATCGCTGATCACCGAATTCATGATCGCGACGACTTTTTGAAGGTAATCGTCGGGATGATCGAGGCCCAGGACGTGACCGAACTCATGCAGGAAAAGGCGATGAATGTCGTAAACCCGCGTATCGGGATCTCCTGCTTTCAAGGGGCCTCGATAGGAGTCGAATTGAAGCGCCTGGTTAACGATGACATCGGCTTCCTGCGTGATTTCACCGTAGCTGATGTTGTAGAGCAACACAGTTACGCCGAGGACGCCGTCGCCAAAATCCTCCCCGAACACGGTCGTCGAGAAAAAGACCGAGTTAAAGCCATCGCCCGAGGCCTGGGAGGTGCTGGCTTCTTTCGTCCAGGCGAAATGGAAAGCATCCATGTATGGATTCCAGAGGGCGAGGGCATCGGCCGCGGAATCGTCCCATGTCGCGAAGCCATCTTCGAGATCAATGTTGGTAGGGCCGAGCTGCAACTGCATCGTTGCAGTGGAATTGTTCGGCCAGACCGGTCCTTCTTTGACATATCCAAATGCCATCTGGAGCGAAGCCGTGCAAAGACCAGCGAGTAGTAGTGTCCGGAAGGGAAAAGTCAGGCGCATTGTTCCAAAGAGATCGGGCGGGGATCGGGCGAGGATTAGAGCACGTCGCGGTTAAATCGGCAAGCCGATTTTCAGAGGCAAATCGAGCGCTTTTACCACGAAAATCTACTAACAGATCTCGGAACTAGAAGTCCGTTCGCAAACCACTAATGTTGTTTGTCTTTCGCGCCGTTTTGACTAGCCTGCGCCACGCCAAACAAAACCCATCATGGAAACATCCGTTAGAAAATTCGTCATTCGCCTGCTCCTGCCGCTCCTGGTTTTGTTAGGCGTGGCAAATTCGATCGCACAGACTCCTTCGCCTCGCCTTCTCCGACGCCACCGCGAGTCGCGCTCAAGGCCGGTCGATTGCTCGATGTGAAGACGGGCCGGATCGCCACCAATGTTTTCATCTTCGTGGAAAATCATCGCATCACGAGCGTGGGGCCCGAAGCGCCGGCGGGCGTGCCAGTAATCGATCTCTCGAATGCATTCGTTATGCCGGGGATGGTGGATTGCCACGCGCACATCCTGGGAAATCTACGGGACCTTACTCCCGGCGCGTCACTTCGGATGTCTTCGCCGAAGAGGGCGATCTGGGGCGCGCGTAACCTGCGCGTCTGGTTGGACAAGGGCTTCACGACCTTGCGCGATGCCGGCGAAGAGGACATGTCTTACGGACAGCTCGCACTCCGCGACGCGATCAACGAGGGCCTGATTGAGGGCCCGCGCATCCAATCGGCGGGCTCCTTCATTTCCGTCACCGGCGGCCATGGCGACGCCGATTTCCTGTCGCCCGATCAAGCTCTGCCGCGCCGGCCGAATCTCGCCGACACCGTGGACGGGGTGGCGGCGGCGGTGCGGCTCGACATTAAGTACGGCGCCGATTGGATCAAGCTCATGGGAACGGGCGGCGTGGCCGACCTAACGAGCGATTTCCATGTCCAGGAACTGAGCGAAGAGCAAATGGCGAAGGCGGTGGAGGTCGCGCATCGGGCGGGCAAACGTGTGATGGTGCATGCCGAAGGAACGGAAGGCATCAAGGCGGCCGCCCGTGCCGGTGTCGACACCATCGAACACGGAACAATGCTCGATGAGGAGGGCGCGGCGCTGATCGCGAAGAAAGGCATATGGCTGGTGCCAACACTCGAAACCTTTCAGCGCGGCGTCGCGACCGGGCTAAGCGATGGCCAGGACCCAATTAGCCTCGCGAAAGGCCAGGAGATTCTGCGTTATCAACAGCCGGCTTTTGCGCTGGCCTTGAAAGCCCATCTGAAGATCGCGGTCGGAATCGATGATCCGATCCGGAATTTTTGCCCAGGGAAGTCGAGGCGTTGGTGCACGGTGGGATGACACCGTTGCAGGCGCTCCAGGCCGCTACCATCTCAGGAGCGCAACTCTTGAATTGGTCCGATCGGATCGGAACCATCGAAGCGGGCAAATTCGCCGACATCATCGCGATGGAGGGCGACCCGACACGCGACATCAGCGCGATCGAGAAGGTAACCTTCGTCATGAAGGACGGTGTAACGATTAAAAATGATTTCGCGCCCAAGAACAAAGTGGCGCCGTGAAATCAGCGACATAACCGCCCTGTAAGAGATCACGCTGGTTCGAGCACCCGACTGAGGCGACGACCGAAGAGCAAAACGAGAAAACCTCCTCCGGCAGCGACGGCCGCGTGCATTGTCCAAAACTGCGCCGGCGTCATTTTTTCATAGAAGCCGCCGATCCGGCCGATGATGGTGTTCGCAATAAACAGGCTCATGAAGGCCAGTCCCATCAGGGTGGAGTTTAGTTTGGCCGGCGCGGCGCGCGAAACCAAGGCGAGTAGCGTGGGCCAGTAGTAGAGAAAAGAGATTCCCAATCCAGCGCTGTAGAGGAATGGCCAGATTGGATTAACCGGCGCGGCGCCCGAAATGAAGATTGCCGCGACCAGAATCAGATTGCTGGCTGCGGCCAGAAAGGCGCCGGTGCCGATCTTGGCGAGTTCGTTAGGCTCGCGACGCCGTCGCATGCCTGTTGCCGCCAGATCCAGAAGAGCAGCGGCACGCTCGCGATGCTGAAAATTGAATTGATCGCTTGGAACCACGGAACCGGGATCCGGAAGCCGCCCAGGTCGAGCGCGACATGCTGTTGAATCCAGATCGAGCTCATGTTGAAGACTTGGCCGTAAGCGATTGACTCGAAGATCGAGATGATCATCACAAGGATGAGCGCGGCGACGATGCGGCGTTCGGTGGCGGTCAGTCGAGCACGCCCTCGTTTTTGCGCCGTTCCACGCGTGCCGGCAGGTAGCGGTATCCGTAGAGATAAGTGGCAAGGCCGAGAAGCATGAAGATCGCGGCGATGCCGAAGCCGTAGTGCCACCCATAAACCTGCGCGAGCAGACCACAAAGCAAGGGTCCGGTAACCGCCCCGATGTTGATGGCCGTGCTAAAGATGATGAAGCCGCGGGTCCGCCGCGCTTCTTCTTCTGGCGGATAGAGGGCGCCGACCTGCGCCGAGATATTGCCCTTCAGGAAACCCGAGCCGATCACGAGCAGGAGCAGGGCGAGGAGGAATGATTGGTCAAAAGTCATCGCGATATGACCGGCACTCATCGACAAAGCGCCGATCACGACAGCATTGCGCTGCCCGATCCAGCGATCTGCGATTATGCCGCCGAGCAGCGGCGTGAAATAGACGAAGCCGGAGTAGAGACCGAAAATCTGTGACGCCAGCGCCTGGGTTGAGAGCGGGCCGACGATCGATTCGATCGCGGCACGGAACCCGGAAAATCCACCGATGTGCTCAACATGTCCGGGCAGCAGCAACTGATTGACCATGAAGAGGACGACGAGCGCCGTCATTCCATAATAGGAAAATCGTTCCCATCCTTCGGTGAACGCGAGGTAGAACAGACCCCTGGGGTGACCCAGGAAGGTCGCATCGCCCGTGCGCGCAGCGGTCTCTTTGTCAGTGGTGATCACAGCAGGCTAACAGACGGATGGGCGCTGTTGCCATGCCAATTCATGCCAGACCGGCTTTGCGAAGAAGGCGCCTAACGAAAAGCGACCAAGCCAGGATGGTAACGAGCTGGTACCGGAAAACTGTCAACCCGTGGGGTTTGTGCCGTAGCACAGGCAAGATGCGTGTGCTACGGCATGTCTTCAGCTGCAAGCGGGGAGCGAGCGACCGCGGGGAGCGAGCGAGTTTCAAACTAAGAAAAAACCGAAGATCCGACATCAGAGGCACGAGGGGCACCGGTTTTGCTCATCGGTTTGTGACAATGCGTCGATCGCCGGCAACTTCCAATTTCGAGCCCCCGCCTGTCGTCACTCTCGAGATTGACGTTCCCCTTGACGATCTTCCCCAGCTTGACGTTCCTCCCGTCGCACGCCCGCGCCGACCCATAAGATCCTGCTTTTGGAAGACCGGGATGATTTCCGGGAAATTCTCAGCGATCACCTGGCCTCCCGCCGTTTTGGGGTAACCCTGGTCCCGAGCGGCGTCGAGGGGCTGCGCGAAATTGGGAAGGGCAACTTCGATATCATCATTTGCGACATGATGATGCCACAGATGGGAGGCGAAATGTTTTACTGGGCGATCATGCGGATGCGACCCGCTCTGGCCCGGAGGTTCATTTTTTTTACCGGCCACCAGAACAATCCGGCTATCGATTATTTCTTCAAGCGGGTGAACGCAACGGTGCTCATCAAGCCCTTCACGCTCAAGGCACTCGACACGTCGATCGACAACGCCTTGCGCATAATAATCTGACACGCCCGGATTCGCGGGTCGCTAGAGTCGGGTTGACGAACGCCGTCTGCAGCTTTTCGATTTCAGCTGTCAGCGTTTCAGCTTCTTAATAATGCTGGCCGACGTATTCCCACATTTGGTGATGCCAGTAAGGCCATTCATGCCCGCCCTTCGGCCCCCAGTCATCGAGATGATGCGCGATCCCTCGGCTGTTTAAGATCTCGGACATGTAGTAAGTCGGCCCACTGTTCTCCCACGGGCCACAACCAGTCGCGAGCCGGATGTCGCAACTCGCGTACTGATGGAGAAACCAGGGGTCATTCATGTTGGCGATATAGTCGACCGGGTTATTGAAATAGAAGTTGTCGTCGTACATCCCGTCCATCGAATCCCGCATATCGTAGATGCCAGAGAGCGCGTAGCAGCGCTTCACGTGATCAGGATGCTTGAAGAGCGTGTTGGCCGCGTGATAGGCACCGAGCGATGCGCCCAGCGTGGCGATCCCGATGCCTGGCGACTGGCACTGGGAGTCGATGAACGGGAAAACCTCGTTCGCCACATAACCGTCGTATTGCGCCTGCAGCCAGCTTCGATGGAAAGGGTGCGCGCTTTTGTTGCTGAACGAATCGCTTTGGACTCCGTTAATGCAGAAGATCCGGATTCGCCCCGCCTCGATATAAGGCGTGAGGGTGCGAATCATGCCCTGGCCTTCCTGCTCATGTTCGTCGCCGCAGCTGGTCGGGAAGGCGAGGAGAGGCGCCCCGTAGTTGCCGTAAATGTTGACGCCCATCTCGCGACTGAGACGGTGCGAGTACCAACGTTGATAGTCACGATGCATAGCTTGGCAGGATAGCGGTTTGACCGTCGGGCTCAAGCCCAACGTGACAATCGCGTAACGTGCACCCTGCCTCGAAAACGCATTGGGATCGCCGAGGGCGCGTTCCTCACGGATCGATTTGGTTACATTCGCCGCGCTCCTCGCATGCGTATTTCCAGAACGCGTGAGTATGAAATTCAGTGTCGCTTTCGGTGTGATAGGAATCGCACTCGGGCTTGGAGGAAGCGGGGCGGCGGCCGCCGCGAAGAACGGGCCTGAGTTCGATTTTGCCCGCGACACGTTCGCCTTTCCGAATCAGACGGTGTTCGATTATCGCGAAGGCATTCCCTACGCGCGTAGGCCTCCGCCGGGCGGGAATCAGCCGAAGCCTTACACGTGGCGTTGTTTCGTGATGAGTCGAGGTGTGGAGCAGTTCAAGAAATTCGCGAGCTTCGAGCCCAAACTGCCACCGCCGGATGACGCCGAACTGGCGCATCGACTCCGCGTCATCTGCCGCCAGCATCCGTGGGCTGCGTCGTGGTCGAACGATCGGCGCGTTGTCATTTCCGGTTACAAGGATTTGCGTGAGCTGAGCGAAAAGCGCGCGCGGGTCGTGCAGGAAAACATCGGTCTGGGCTGGCCCACCTGGTTGCGGGTGGGCAACTGGCGGATGTTCGGCGTTCACAGCCGCGAATACCAGGCGATCGAACACGCCGAGCTGGAGGCTGCGCTGAGCCGCGGTGATTTCTTTGTCGCCTACCTGACGACTTTCCGAGCCTCACCATCAATCACGCAGTCCTGGTTTATACTCGTCGGTCGCCGGGCCGGGATAAGGATAAAGTTAGATACGCGGTTTACGACCCGAACCACCCGGAAAAACCGCGAGAGTTGGATTACTCGTTAGGCAAACGCGAGTTTTCTTTCGAGAAAGACTGGGACTTTGTCGGCGGCTTCGTCCGGGTCTATCACGTCTACGGCAGAGCGCTCCAGTAAGGGGATCACTTCGGCCACAGCCAGCCGAATGTTCCCGCGGTCAGCGCCGCGAAAATCACGCTGTCGAAAAGATGTTTGAACGTGACCACCCAGCTGCGGCCGCTCCAAATCGATTCCTGAACGTGGGCTGCGCCGTATCCTAAGAAAGCGGCAATGCCAACGACGCGGAACACTGGCAAGAAGGCGGTCCCGGGCGCCAGTGTCTGGCTGGAAAGACAAGCGGCAAAAAGGCCGATCACCAAACAATACAAGAACCATTGGACCAGGTTTTTTCCCATCGCGGGTGGCCGGCTGGGCTGCACGGTTAACAGGCCGACCGGTCCGCGTTTCATTTTCTCGATCACGGGCGCCGATTTCATCTCCTCGAACGAACAATATGGAAAGAAATAGGCGGGCCCGGGTGTCACGCCCGCACTTCGCATCGCGTCGGTCACGCGGTCTTCGTCGGGCAATTGGCGGTAATCACTTCTGTGATAGGTGAGCACCATGTGCATGAGGAAGCTGGCGAAAAAGACAAACACAGCCGAAAGCAGAATGGGAAGCCACAAGGCAGTTAGCGCAATCATCCCAACTCCTTTACTCTTTGCGTGATCCTAATGTCAAAAGCGGGGCTTGCTCGCCCATGCCGAAACTTTCGTCCGCCGAACGAGAACCGAATTGATTAGTGCGGTCGACCTGTCTCTAATCTGCCCAGATGTCGGACAATCTGGAGAAGACCGCTTCCACTACACCGCGACCGATCGCCCCGCCCTCGGTCTCGCAGCATCTGCGGGAGTTCGCTGCGCGGCCCGAGGCTTGGACTGTCTTCGCGCGCAATCTCATTCCGGTGGTCGGCATTTACTTCTTCGGTTGGTCTGCCGGTCTCACCGTTTTCAACTATTGGTTCGACGGGCTTTCCGCTCTCGCCGCGATCCTGGCGGTGCTCATCCCGCGCGCTTTGCGCGAGTCGCAACCGGAATCGGCCAACCTGTCTTCGCCCTTGAATATCGTGCGCGGAATCTTCACATGGATCTTCCTCCTCGGTATCGTCGGTCTGCCCTACTGGATCGTGCTGATTCCGCTGCACGATTTGCTGCTCGACCCCGACTTGCGCCGACAGATCGCACACAGTCCGGCGCTCTGGACTACCTTCGGCTCGCTCGCCGCCGGACATCTCTGGAAGGCGCTCCAGCTGGCTACGACGCGATGCCCGACAAAAGTTGAAGCAGCGCGTGCGCTGGGACGTCTACATCCTTGTCTTACGGGCGGTGGCGATGTTCGTCATGGCCGCGCACGGTCTCGTCTTTATTCTGGTGCCGCTGATGTCGCTGCTTCTGACCTACTTCGAAATCTGGCCCGAGCGCGTGCTCGGTGCAGTCTTCGGCGATCCGTCACGGCTCTATGAATATGATCCGGACAAATCTTCGTCTGCCCGGCGACGCAAGTGATCTACGCAGGGATAAGAAGCCGCGATCACCGATCCAGACCTGCTTCCTGTTTTGGGTCGTGTGGAATCGACGTAATCTAGCAGCCGATGGAAGTGATTCTCGAGACCGAGCGGCTCCTTGTTAGAAAATACGTGGAAGAGGATGGGGAGGCGTTCTTTGAGCTGAATAGCGATCCGAGAGTGTTGCAGTTCGTTCCGGATTCGGCGCTGCTCGATGTCGAACAGGCGCGCCAGATTCTGATCGATCATCCGATTGCCGATTACCGGAAACGCGGATTTGGCCGTGGCGCCTGCATTCTCAAAAGCACCGGCGAACAGATCGGCTTTGCGGGGTTGAAATATCTGGAGGAACTCGATGAGGTCGATGTCGCCTATCGCTTGCTGCCGGCATATTGGGGACAAGGATTGGCGACCGAAGCGGCGCTGGCTTCAGTGCGTTACGGGTTCGACCAGCTCGGCCTCCAACGAATCATCGGCCTGGCCATGCCAGAGAACATCGCGTCGATCCGCGTGCTGGAAAAGGCAGGACTCCGCTACACGGAAGAGGTTTCTTTCTGGGGGCACCGGTTCTCGAAGTATACGATCGATTCCTGATGAAGTTCGCTGCGCTCCTTTTTGATCTGGATGGCACGCTCGTTGACAGCCTGCTCGATCTGCGAGCTGGTCTAAATCAGATGCTAAGCGAATTCGGGCGGCGCGAACTCACGCCCGACGAAGTTCGCGGCATGATCGGCGATGGCAGCCGCGCGCTGGTGGGACGCGCACTGGATGCGACCGGCACGGTGACCGACACAGAAGAAGCTTATGACCGGTTTATGCAAATCTATGAAGCCGATCTGGCCCACTTGAGTCGGCTCTATCCAGGCGTTGATGAAACTCTTCGGACGCTACGAGCTGAGGGAACGCGTCTTGCCATCTGCACGAACAAGCCGCAAACCGCGACCGTTGCTTTGCTTCAGAAACTTGGAATTGCCGGATACTTTGATGTGGTTCTTTGCGGTGACACCGTCCCTTTCCGGAAGCCGGATCCGCGACACCTCCTGGCAGCACTCGAGCAGCTCGGCGCTCGGCCTAACGAGTCGGCCATGATTGGCGATAACGAAAATGATTATGCTGCGGCCCGCGGGGCAGACATGCCTGTAATCCTGATGCGCTACGGCTACCTGAGAGTTCCGCCAGAAACTCTCGCTCCAGATGCGTGGCTGGATCAATTTTCCAGCCTTCCTCAGGCGCTGGTGAGATTATCCCCACGAGTTTAGCTTCGAATCGACAATCTAGTTGTTGCTTGGCACGCGGTCGTTTCTTTGCTGAGATGGGGCGGTCGTGACAGCTCCCGACACAAGGAGATTTTATATGAGCAAAAAGATTATCGGTTTGATTGTTGCGGTCAGCGCGATGGGCGCGGTGACGGTGTTTTCGCAGGTGGCCCCGAGCAAGGCGGTGGAGGGAACGGTGACGCTGGACAAGAAAACTTATCCGCTGAAGCAGGCGCTCGCCTACGAGACGACGATTGACGACGAGGATGCGGTCGCCGTTGTCTTGAGCGGCCAAGCGGTCTCGAGCGAGCAATTCAGCGCAGCGAGAAAGACGGAGAAAGAAGGCAACGATCCCGATTTTAAACGGCCATTCCTGCGGCTGGTGTTTAAGAAGACTGGCGAACTCAAACACTGGAGCGCGGCCGCGGGAGGCACGATGATCGGCCGGCACAGCGGAGCGGCGACGGGAGAACTCAAGCGGCAGGACGGCCGCGTCACCGGCAAAGTTGCCGTCTCGGCCGACCCTCAGGACATGTTGCCATCCAGCTTTGACGTGCGGTTTGACGTCGCGTTGCTCAAAGCGGGCGATTCATTACCCGCGTCGACCGCGCGGAAGGGAGGGCCGGCTGCCAATGTGAAACCATCAGTAACTGGCGTGTTCCGGGGCAACGGGAAAGAGGCGAAGCTGGCCTACGTCTCGGCGCAATGGCGCGAGCCGTTTAACGACAAGACTGGAATCATGCTGGTGTTTACCGAAAAGGATCATTCCAAGGAGAAGAAACCGGACATGGGTGCCATGTTTGGCAAATACGGCAGCGCGCTGATTATATCCCTGGATGAAGATGGCGGTATCTTTAGCTGTCAGGTCATTCACAGCGCACACCAGAAGCAGGGCTTCAGCTCGATCGGCAACATTGAGACGACCGAATTCACTTATGCAGACGGCAAAGTCGAAGGTGACCTTACCACCCATGGCGAAGTGGATACGTTCGGCGAGAAGTGGGAAGTGAACCTCAAGTACCTTGCCCCGTTGGGTGAGATACCGAAAGAGTTTCAAGTCACGAAAAAGCCGGATAAGGAAGAGAAGTCAGCGGAGGCCGACGAAGATGACGACATGGGGATGACCGAGTCAGGCGAAGACTCGGCAAGTAAGCCGGCGGCACCCGGACTCAACGCCAAAGAACTCGCCCTAACGAAAGATGCGACGGATGTTCAGTACCAGGCGCTGGTTGAGCATGTAGCCTTTAAGAGTAAATCCGACGTGAAGAAGGTCTGCGCGGAGTTGGCCGCGAATCTAAAGGCGCAGGGCTGGGCGAGCGACGGCCCCGACATGGTCAATCCGCAATCCTCGATCCTGAAGCGCAAGCGCGGCGAAGCGACGCTGACGATTTTCGTCAAACCAGAGAGTGGCGGAAGTGATGTGAAAATATTTACTGAAGGCCTCTCGTGGTGAGTCGTGACCCGCACTTCTGCCACGACACCAACGTAGCGATGTCAGCCGTCGGCCACCGGCTAAAGATTTTCAAAGAATCGCAGGTATAGATTGCAAGCCAGTTGTATTGATGAGATGGCCCGTATTTTTCTATGGCGCGCGTAGTTCCTTTTGAGATTTACAGGACGATCCGGAACCGGTGCAGCCGTTTATGAAAGTGTGTTCGGCTGGAAGATCCAGAAATGGGAAGGCGGACCGATGGAATACTGGACGGTACGAAGGGCGGCGATTCCGAGCCGGGAATCTTCGGTGGGCTCTTGCGGCCGGGGAAGGGAAAGTCCCGGGACGCTTAACACGTTACCGGTCGAAGCGATTGATCAGGCCTTGGAGAAAATTCCAGAAGCAAGGCGGCAGGATTTGTGTGCCGAAAATGGCGATTCCGAAGATTGGCTGGTTAGCCTATGCGGAAGATCCAGCGGGTAATGTATTTGGCGTCTTGGAACCGGATTCGGCGGTTAAGTAAAGCGGCCGGTTGAACGCGACGGTGCCGCGTTAAGCCAGGGCGTTGGCAGAAGTCACGGATGATGTGGAGACCAACCCGGCGCGGCGTTTTCCGTCAACGAGCATAACGGTCACGCCGGCGCCCAGCCAAAGGAAGCTGTAGATCCACCAGAGAAGAATGAGCGTTCCACCGGAAAAGAGAGGAAAAATCAATCCCGCGCCCACGGTATTGACCGTAGCGTGAAACAGCATCGGCAAGAGCACGCTTCCTTGTGTCCGGTTGAAAATCCAGGTGAGCATGAAGGTGGCGCCGAAGACTGAGACGACAAAAGGAGGAACGATCGGCCATGCGAACTCGGTGCCGAGCAAAGGCAGATGCCAGAGAGCCCAGAGCGGAGCGAGAATTAGACTTGCCCGGAAAGGCGTATGTCTCGCCTGTAGTTGGGGCAGGGCAAAGCCGCGCCAGCCGGGTTCCTCGCCAAGTCCGATGAAGAGCAGGATGAAGACAAAGCGCTCCGGCACTTCGCGGATTTTCTCGAGCGAAAGAGGAGTTATCGCCGCATGCGGCACCAAGCCAAGGGTAAGGGCAACCGCGAGCAGGCAGAGCACGAGCGGAGCAAGAAAGATAACGGCGTACCACCTGGCTCCTACCCGGCAGCGCACTATTCGTTTGAAAAATTCGCTCAAGCCCGCGCGGCCGCCGACGACACAGGTCACGACAATTCCGGCAACGAGAGGTCCCAGGGGATTAGGCCCGGTGGATTGACCGCGCAGTAAAGCGAAAATCCACGGATACCAGGACAGCGCAAAAGCGAGGACGAAGAAGGCGGTGAGGCGATGCCGTTGCAGAAAAGCTTTCATGTTTCTGATAGTGAGATGCATCGAGTGGGCTAACTGGATTCAAGAAGGTCATTTACATTTCCCGGACCTTTTAGCCCTTAGATTGTCATGCGCTTCGCAACGGCTGGAGGGACGGGCTGTGAAAGCCCGGCATTGTCCCGCGTCGGCGGGACTGCATTACGGGTCCCGTCGGAGTCTAAAAAAGTCCCGGAACGAAACACGGACGACACAGAGGTCGTCTCTCCACGCGCGGGCCATCCCAGTATCTCAACAGGCTCTTAGGTGAAGCTACTTGATTCCGTTCTGCCGTCTCATCTCCGGCAGCTTGTCCTTTATCGACACGACATGGTCGCGGAGCGCGACCAGTCCGGCTCGGATCTGGCGGTAGTTATCCGGTGACTTGCTCTTGGGAGTGAAGCCGTTGTCGTGCGCAGCGTCCCACTCGAGCGCGTGATTGATCTCTGCGATCCAAAGATCGGGCTTCCCACCGGCATACTCATTGATAGGGCGTCCGATTACCTCGGAGAGCGAGGCGAAGACTGCGGGATCGCCGTCTCGAGGAAGATCCGGATTTGCCGCCAGGTAGTAGCGATAGCGAAGTTGCCCCACATAGAACCAGAAAACGGCTTCCTGCTTTGTGGCTGAGTCTTTGAAAAGCTTCGATGCAAGAACGTAGTAATCCGCCGGATGCCTTTTTTCGATGTCTTGCTTGAGTTGAGCAGGAGTTTGGTCCTCGACGTTGCCTGCCGGTGCGCTGGTTACGAGCAACGCGGCCAACACCACACCGTTAAGGAAAATTTTCATGAAGCTCAGAAATGCGAAGGCTGCATAAACATACGCTGACGTTTAGATAACCGCGGTGTAAAGGTAAAACGGTTGCGAGCCGACCGAATCCCCCGGAGCCAGGCAGCGAGAAAGGAATCGGCGCCGCCGCGGAGGGAAAACGCTTTTTTTGTGGCACTTCCTTCAGCCTGCGAGACAGTCTGGAGTTGGTCGAACCGGAACTCAGTATGCGAATCCTTGCGAAGACAGCTCGCTTTGCCGCCATTGCGCTCGCCGTGCTCTTCATTTGCCTGAGCCTTGGCGGCATCTTTGGCGCATGGTTCGTTAGTCGCAAGGCGAGCGAAATTGCGCTGAAGGGATTTGGCGTAATCGAGATCGGCGTCGGGGTGATCGATGCTGGAGTGGGGCGAGTGGACGACCTCGTCGCGACGAGCCGGACGGAAGTGCGGCAGGCCGCCGAGACCATTACCGCCGTCGGCGGACAGACGCTGGCGAACAGCCCCGTGCTCAACGCGCTGAACGAGCGTCTGGAGACAAGCCTGGCGCCGCGTATCGCACAAATGCAGCAGGCGCTGGCCCCGGTGCGGGATGCGCTGGGGAACGTGAGCAACGCGGTGAGCCTGGTGAGCTCGCTGCCGATGATGGCCGAGCATGCGCCGCGGCTGGTGACGTTGGACGAAACCCTCAACCGACTCGAAGGGCTCACCGCGGACGCGACTCAACTGCGCAACACGCTGCGGGCGCTGGTGGCGGCGCAGAATAGCGATATCACCCCTGAGACCATCGCCGCGCTCAAAGGACTTACGCAACGCATCGACACACGGCTGGGCGAGGTGCAGGCGAAGGTTCAGGCAACACGCGCCGACGTGGACGCGCTGCAGGTCCGGCTGGACAAGCGAAAGTCGCGGATGCTTTTCGTCTTCAACCTGATGGCGCTGCTCTCGACGCTAATGCTGGCGTGGATCGTCTACACGCAGGTCATTGTTATCCAGCATCATTGGGCGCTTGTACGAAGGGCTTCTTAACTGCGGAGTTAGGATCTCCAGCGTACTGCGGAGTGACTACGAAACTCGCTACTCGCCGATCATCTTGACCAGCACCCGTTTGCGGCGCTGGCCGTCGAATTCGCCGTAGAAAATCTGTTCCCACGGGCCGAAGTCGAGTTTGCCGTCGGTGATGGCGACGACGACTTCGCGGCCCATGATCTGGCGCTTCAGGTGGGCGTCGGCGTTGTCTTCGCCGGTGCGGTTGTGCCGGTAGCGCGGTGAGTCGGTCGTGCGGCGCCAGTTTTTCCAGCCAGCCTCGTAATCCTCGATGCAGGCCCGATTCGTCGTCGTTGATGAAGACGGAGGCGGTGATGTGCATGGCGTTGACCAGCACAAGGCCCTTCGCTCACCCCGCTGCGGCTGACGAGTTCCTCAATCTTCGGAGTGATGTTGATAAATCCGCGCCGTCCCGGGATCTCGAACCAAAGGTGTTCCGTAAATGATTTCATATTGGAAAAGCGACTGACTGATGGTTGAATGGCGGGCACTGGGAACGTTAAACTGACGACGAAAGCTTTTAGCCAGTAGGAGCAGTCAGCTAATGAATCAAATTGACATGAACCGGCCGGCGATAGGATCGGCGTCCGTGGCGGAGAAGAAGGCAACGCGCAGCGCCAGCCGGTACGACGCGACAATTGCGACATTGGTAGGAGTTTGCGCACTATGTGTCTCCGCCTACACCGCTTATATGCAGCGTCGAGCAAGTGCGCGCATGGTATGGCCGATTCTCGAATTTGTTAGCAGCAACATCCGAATTTTCATTGGAGCCTGGCCAACAAGGGCGTCGGTCCCGCGATAATCCGTCATGTTATTGTGAAGGTGGATGGTCAGCCAGCTAGTGATTGGGTCGAAGCGCTCGAGAAATTTATGGGGCCGAAGAAGCCAGCCGGATGGATACGATCGAGTGCAGCGTCGGAGTTTCGTTATTCGAGAGCGACATGAGCGGCCGTGTGCTCTCCGGCGGGTGAAACGATGAACGTCTTTACGCCGTGGGATGCAGAAGAGAAACCAATCGCTTACGACAGATTAAATCCGCTCGCCAAGCAACTGAACGAGGATCGTTTTCGCATTGAAGTCGAAATCTGCTATTGCTCTACGTTAGGCGACTGCTGGGTCTTGCGCGGCGGCGGAAAAACCCCCAACGTCACAACCGCAATCGACCGTTGTCCAAGTCCGTTCGGCGACGAGTTTTCGCCAGTAGGTTAAACCCTGTTCGACGTTGAATTAGATTCCGCCTAACGACAACCGGTTGGAGGAACCGGTCCGATTTTAGACGCCCTGATAAACGAGTCGTGTAAAGAAATTGCCGTCGATGAACGAGCCTGCCCACTTGGCGTCATAGGCGGCAGTTGGCTTTGTCGCGATGATTTCGTCGAGCGATTTGCCCTCTTTCTTGAGGGCAGCGACCCGATCCCGAATTGTCACGAGCAGGTCGCGGTACTGAACAAGCTCCGCTTTTCCGCCGATTGGGCCGTGACCCGGAATGACAATTGTTTTGTCGGAAGCGGCCGCGACATTAGTTTCTGCTGCACGTATCATTCCGTCGATGTTGCCGCCGGTTGAGTAGTCGATGAACGGGAAATGCCCGTTCCAAAAAGTATCACCGGTATGCAATACATCCGCTTCGGTGAAATAGGCTGAGATATCACCGTCGGTATGAGCACGGGCCGTAATATTTGAGGATGATCGTTGCGCCATTCAAGTGCTGTGTCTTTTCTGCCTCGATAGGTCGCTCGGGATGGCACTGGCTGGAGAGGGAGGGAAAGTGAAATCCCAGTCGTCCACCCGCGTAGCCTCGGAAAGATGTTTCTTGGTGTTTACTTGTGCGCTGACTATCGCACCAGCCGAATGCATCCACTCGTTGCCATCGGTGTGATCGAAATGCCAATGAGTATTGACGAGGTGCTTGATCGGGCCATGACTGATCGCATCCAGCGATTCGCTAATTTTTTCGCGCGAGCCCGCGTAGCCGGAGTCGACGATAAGTTTGCCGTCAGTTCCGGCCAAAACCGCAATGTTACCGCCGGAACCGATCAACACGCTCACATTTCCTCGAAGAGCTTGAGTCGTGATGTTTGCCATTCCGCCTTTGCGGCGAGCAGCGACGACCAGGCTTTCCTGACCTCCAAGCAAACGACGCGGGGCCAAACTCAACGCGGCGGCGACGACGCCCGCTGAAATAATGAACTGGCGACGTGAAAGACCGAGCGGTCGTGGCGCATTCATGATCAAGATTTGATGAACGCGAGCAAGTCGGCGTTGATCGTGTCGGCTTGGGTAGTGGGCATGCCGTGAGGGAACCCTTTGTAGGTTTTCAGCGTTCCATTCTTAAGCAGCTTGGCGGAGAGCGGCGCGGAGTCAGCTGTACGGAACGATTTGATCGTCGTCGCCATGCATAACAAAAACAGGCACAGCAATTTTCTTTAAATCTTCCGTAAAATCCGTCTGAGAGAAAGCAACGACACCATCATAGTGCGCCTTGGCGCCTCCCATCATTCCCTGGCGCCACCAATTCCAGATGACCGGCTCTATTGGTTTCACGCCAGGCCGGTTAAAGCCATAGAACGGTCCAGCCGGCAGATCATAGGTAGAACTGGGCCCGGTTAGCGGCGAGCTGTGCTTGCAATCCATCGAACACTTCTTTGGGAAGACCGCCGGGGTTGGCCGGTGTCTTTACCATCAGCGGCGGAACCGCGGCGATGATGGCCGCCTTTGCCACCCGGCTTTCGCCATGGCGTCCCAGATGATAATGGACCACTTCGCCTCCGCCGGTGGAATGACCGACGTGCACCGCATCTTTTAGATCAAGATGCGCGGTCAAGAGCCGCCAGGTCGTCGGCATAATGATCCATGTCGTGGCCATCACCCGTCTGCGTGGAGCGGCCGTGCCCTCGACGATCATGAGCGATCACGCGATAGCCCTGTTTGAGGAAGAAGAGCATTTGCGCGTCCCAGTCATCAGCCGACAACGGCCAGCCGTGGCTGAAGACGATCGGCTGACCTTTGCCCCAATCCTTATAATAGATGTCGATGTCAGCTCCGTTTTCCTTCCCGACGGTGATGTGTGGCATTCGATTTTCTTTCCTCTAATTTGGCCCGTCAACGTCCGACTAGAACCAGGACGCCGCTCAGTTTCAAACGACTGCGTTCGAAGTAAATCCACACCTCTTTCTGGAATTTGTCACGTGCCGATTGTGTGAACTTCGAGTTTGCCGCGCGCCAAAAAAAAAAAAAAAAAAAAAAAAAAAAAAAAAAAAAAAAAAAAAAAAAAAAAAAAAAAAAAAAAAAAAAAAAAAACTGCTTTCAGAAGGTCGCTCGCCCATGTTGAAGCGGCTTTGTCGTCTGTCAACTTTTTGCAATGTTCGCCTTTAGATGCTCCGCGCCCACCACACCCGCATCATGTTTACGAATTACGTCTCTATCACGTGAAGGAAGGTAAAATGGATGCCTGAAAGCCCGCTTCGGTGACCACACCGACGCGATCTTCAAACGGCACAAGATGAAGAGTATTGGTTACTGGTCGCCCCAAGATGCGCCGGATTCCCAGAACCTCTTCATCTACATTCTGGAGCATCCCAGCCGGCAGGAAGCGGAGAAGAATTGGGCTGCGTTCCAAGCCGATCCTGAATGGCAGAAAGTTAAAACGGAATCAGAAGCGAACGGCCGCTCGTTGATCATATCGATCATTACTTCATGGACCCGATCAGTTTTTCAGCACTCCGCTGAAAGAGTGAGGAGTAGCAACCTTGTGATTGTTGGTTATACCCGTTATGAACGCAGAGGAGGAAAATTATGGAAATCTGAAGACAAACTCGAAAAGCGGGATGGTCGACATGAAACTCGAAATCGTTGTCATCCCGGTGTCGGATGTCGACCGGGCAAAGCAATTCTACGCGAGCCTCGGGTGGCGGCTCGATGCCGACTTCGCCGCCGGTAACGACTTTCGTGTAATCCAATTCACGCCGCCTGGTTCTCCGTGCTCGGTCATCTTCGGCAAGAACGTCACCGCGGCGGCACCAGGCTCCGCTCAGGGTCTCTACCTTATCGTCTCCGACATCGAGGCTGCCCGGAGGAGTTATTCCGCCGCGGCGTTGAGATCAGCGAAGTCTTCCACGATGGAGCTGGTGTCTACGTTGGCACGGATGAGCCTTATCTGTTCGGCGACTTCGGGTCAGCGGTCCTGATCCCGAGCATCGCAGCTATCGCTCGTTCGCCTCTTTCCGCGATCCGGATGGCAACGGCTGGTTGCTTCAGGAAATTACGACGCGACTGCCCGGGCGGATCGACCCGCGACGACATTCGCTTCGGCGAACGATCTGGCGAACGCATTTCGGCGTGCGGAAGCTGCCCACGGCGAGCACGAAAAACGCATGGGCGGGAGAGAGATGCAAACTGGCCCGATTGGTACGCCAGGTTTATGGTCGCCGAGCAGGCGGGCACAGACCTACCGCAATGAGCGACTCAGACTCGATTTGCATTCCAGAGCGGACGACATTGGGTCATATCAAATGGTTTCTCTAAGGAACCCAAGAAAGCAGGAATTCAATTGGATAAGGTTTCCTGAACTTCCTTAGCGATTCCTAAATTACCCAGGTCACAGCAGACTCTACCGGATCGCCTTTGTGGATTGTTCCCTCAACCAGGACGGCGCCGTAAACGCCGGCCATCCTTCGTGGGCTTGAGCGACCGCTTTCAAAACCGCGGGAGATTTCTCGGCCGTGTCGGGGTCGAGCGTGATCATCATGCAGCGCCCATCGCGCTGAGGATAGAGACGACTACTTTCGATCCGATGCGAAGAGTCTTGCCGACGAATTGATCTTCCGCGAAGCCTTCAGCGGACTCCATGTCCAAATACACGTTGGCGCGGAATCGACGCTTATCGACAGTCATACCTGCTTCTTCGCCAAGCTTGTTAGCCGTCTGCACGGCAATGATAGATAAGGGCCGGCAATCAGTCATCGCGCGATCCGAGCGAAGCAAGGTCAGTTTGTGTTTGTCTTCGAGACCGGCGCAAAGCGTGTCGATCAAGGCCGGGTCGTCGATGGCAAGGGTTTTTCCGTCTGGAGTCTCCACGTCCACCATCAGCTCGGCAGGAGTGGCCGAGATTGGATTGATCGAGGGCGACAAGGTCTCTGCTTCCGTCTGATTGATCGGTCGGGCAGCCTTTTCCGGATTTCGAAATCGCGGCCGATATCGCAACAGCTGGCGCTGCTCGCGTCCGGTAAAAAATGGAAAGCCCTTTGGACTGGCCGCGCTTTCGAAGGCAAAGAGTCGGTCACCATAAACCCCGGCGTAGCCCGCGAAAATCTCATCGAGCTCTTCCCCGCGCATGCTCTTGACCGGGTAACGCCAAAGACTTTCCACTGTTCCGACGATGCTCACAATAAAAGTAGCCGCCTTCGCCGAGGCTACGGCGTGCCGGAAAAAAGTAAGAACGAAAAGGTGTGCTACGAAAAGCAAAATAAAGCGCGATTTGAATTGTCAGTAGAGCGTTCGACGTAATAGATCGACGTCATGAAAGATTTTGACGAAAAGGTTGCACTGGTAACGGGGGGAGGTTCAGGAATCGGCCGGGCAACGGCACTGGCGTTTGCCCGGGAAGGCGCAAAGGTCGTTATCGGCAATCGCAACGTTGGCGCGGGAGAAGAAACCGTTTCGATGATCCGCGAGGCAGGTGGGACGGCCAGTTTTCAGCGGACAGATGTCTTGGTCGCAACCGAAATCGAGGCGCTGGTCCACCATGCCGTGAAGACATATGGCCGCCTCGACGTAGCCTTCAACAACGCCGGAGTCGAAGGCGTCGTCGCTCCCTTGATCGACCAGACCGAAGCCAATTACGACGCAGTCATGGACGTCAATGTGAAGGGCGTCTGGCTTTCCATGAAATACGAGATCCCGCCCATGTTGAAACAGGGCGGCGGTGCGATTGTGAACTGCTCGTCAATCGCAGGCTTGATCGGGTTCCCGTCGATCTCGATCTACATTGCCTCGAAACACGCTGTCATCGGACTCACGAAAACCGCCGCATTGGAATATTCTGCGCAGAGGATTCGGATCAACGCGGTTAATCCTGCGGTCATCGACACAGAGATGGTCGATCGCCTGGCCGATGGCTTGGGTATGAAAAAAGAGGAGCTACCTCCAATGCATCCCATTGGTCGTGTCGGCCGGGTCGAGGAAGTGGCGGAGGCCGTCCTGTGGCTGTGTTCCAGTAAGGCATCTTTTGTCACCGGGCATAGTCTGGTGGTCGATGGCGGATTCACCGCAAAGTAGAGTCAACCGGCGTCAGGGTTTTTGCGACTTTCTCGATCGTGTTCCAGTTCCGGACGGTGCCCGGAACGCCAAGAATCTTCTCAATCTTGCCAAGGTAAGCGATCGCTTTCATCTGGCGGCGATAGATGCCGAGGACGAACCGATTCTGAATCGTGATGATCTTGAGCAGCCAATCGTCATTCGAAGGCAGACCGAGCGGGACGACGGTCAAAGCGCGAGGTTGTTGGTGTAACACGCTAACGAACCGGGTTATGTCCGGACCCGATGGCTCTTGTGCGAATGGGTCCTTTGCCACGAGTTTGATTATGTCGCGCGCGGGACAAATCATTATCTCGCATTTGAAGGCCAACTTCTGAGCGATCGCCTTGCGCAAAGTCGACTCGCTTACGTCCGCGCGCACAACAAATGTGCCGACCGCACCGATATTGACGATGTCGAATTTGGCTAACTGCTTCGCGATGACCGCCGGTTGGCAGCGGTTTGTTCCGCCGACGTTGACCGCGCGAAGAAATACGACGGAGGCCATGCGTCAGTTTGTATCATACGAGTGACAGGTGACGAGCGTTGAGGGGTTCGCGTCAGGCGCCCATGGTTAGGACGACGCGAAAGCGCACTTTGCCGCTGTGCATCTGTTCGTAGGCTTCCGCCACGCGGCTCAGCGGATATTTCTCGATCATCGGATGCACGCCACTCAACGCACTGAATTCCAAAGTGTCCTGCGAATCCTTCGCGGTCCCGGAGTAGCAGCCGGCGACGGATCGCCTTCCCATGATCAACGACAACGGCGTTGACACTCAGCGGTTCGTTAGGCGCGGCCGGGACAAGCAGCTTGCCATTGGCCGACAATCCATCGACCAGCGCGGAAATCGCCTTTGCGCTCGGCGCCGTCGCCAGAATCACGCGGGCGCCGCCGAGTTTTTGCAATTCCGCCACCGCATCGCCAGCGTCCGAATCAATGTAATGATGGGCGCCCAGTTTCTTCGCCAGCGGCTTCCTTGTCCTTCCCGCGGCCGAGCGCCACGGTCCGGAATCCCATCTGCCGGGCGTATTGAACTCCGAGATGTCCCAGCCCGCCGATGCCGTGCACGGCGACGACGTCGCCGGCGCGCGCACCCGAATTACGAAGCGCGTTGTAAACGGTGACGCCCGCGCACATGAACGGCCCCGCTTCTTCCGCCGGCAATTCATCGGGAATCGCGGCCAGGGCTGCCGCCGGGGCGATCATGTATTCAGCATATCCGCCGTCGAAATCGAACCCTGTGACTTTGCGATTGACGCACATCGCGAAATCCCCGCGCCGGCATTGTGCGCAGACGAAACAATGCCCGCCATGCCAGCCCACGCCAACGCGCTGACCCATTTTCCATTCCGTGACGTTGCTGCCGACGGCGTCGATGCGACCCGCGATTTCATGGCCCGGCACACGAGGATACTGAAGCCCGGGCCACAGGCCCTCTTTGACGAACACATCGCTGTGGCAAATGCCGCACGCCTCGACTTTAACGCGAACCTGTCCGGCGCCCGGCTCGGGAATGTCGCGTTCCACCAATTCCCAATCTCCGCCGGGTTTGCTGATCTGCGCGGCTTTCATTTTCATATTCACAAATAATCGTGGTCTGCGGGATTCGCCAACCGAAGCGGGCCGCGAAATTTTTTTGTTGCATCAATTTATTTTGCCGCGCAATAGTTAACCAGATGGTTAAATATTCCTCCGGCAACTTGGATCGCACCTTTGCCGCTCTGGCCGATCCGACCCGGCGGCGCATCCTGGCCCATCTGGCCCGCGGCGACAAGTGCGTGACCCATCTGGCCAGGCCGCACGCCATGTCGTTGCCCGCGGTTTCGAAACATCTGCGCGTGCTGGAAAAGGCCGGACTGCTGCGCCGCCGCCGTTATGGGCGCGTGCACGAAATGCAGTTGGAGGCCAAACCGCTGAAACAGGCCGCGCAGTGGGTGGAGGAATACCGCAAGTTCTGGGAAGGATCGCTCGATCGCCTGGCCGATTATTTGGAAAAAACAAACAAAGAACCGCCGAAAGAAAGGGAACGAAATAGACATGTGTCCGGTCTGCGTTGCAAACCTGGCGCTGATTGCGCCGGCGCGACCTCGGGCGGCGGATTGACCGCGTTCGCCTGAACAAATTTTGGAGAAAAGAAACAAACCAAATCAAAGGAAATAAAAATGAAACTGGAAGAGATGGAACCAAGAGAAAGGAACCAAATGAATCATCCGCGAATCGTGTCGGAAGCTGAGTGGCTGGTCGCGCGGAAAGACTTGCTGACGCGCGAGAAGGAGTTCACGCGACTAGCGCGACGCGCTGAGCGCGGCATCGCCGCGAACTTGCCGATGGTCAAGATCGAAAAGGAATATGTCTTCGATGGACCGGACGGCAAAGAAACGCTGGCCGATCTGTTCGACGGACGCAGTCAATTGATTGTTTATCATTTCATGCTTGGTCCGGGCTGGGAAGAAGGCTGCAAGAGCTGCTCGTATCTGGCCGATCATTTTGATGGCGCCAACTGGCATCTGCCGCATCGCGACGTCACGTTCGTGGCCATCTCGCGCGCGCCGCTGCCGGAGTTCGAGCCCTATCAGAAACGCATGGGCTGGCGCTTCAAATGGGTATCGTCACACGACAACGATTTCAACTTCGACTATCACGTCTCGTTCACCAAGGAGGAAGAGAAGAAGAACAAGGTTTACTACAACTACGAGATGGGGGAATTCATGAGCGACGAACTTCCCGGACTGAGCGTGTTTTACAAGGATGAAAACGGCGACGTCTTTCATACCTATTCGACTTATGCGCGTGGGCTCGACCTGTTGGTTGGCACCTACAACTTCCTCGATCTCGTGCCAAAAGGCCGCGACGAAAATCCCGAGTCGACGATGGATTGGGTTCGTCGCCACGACGATTACGAGGTAATCAACACAGTCAAAGACTCTTAGAGAAAATATGACTACAGAAGCCAATTTGGCGGAGGCAATGAAGATCATCTGGCAGAAGCGATTGTCGTCGAGCGCACCTTCACTGCGCCCGTTGCGCGGGTTTGGAAGGCGCTCACCGATGTGGAGGAAATGCGGCACTGGTATTTCGACCTGAAGGAATTCAAGCCCGAGGTGGGTTTTGAATTTGAGTTCATCGTCGAGCACGAAGGCATGAAGTATCACCATCTTTGCAAGGTCACGGAGGTGATTCCGCAAAGGAAGCTCGCCTACACCTGGCGCTACAAAGGACACGAGGGCGATTCATTGGTCACCTTTGAGTTGTTCGCCGATGGCGAGAAAACGCGGCTGAAACTGACGCATGAAGGCCTGGAAACCTTTCCGAAGACTCCGTCGTTCGCGCGCGAGAATTTCATGGCGGGCTGGACGCAAATCATTGGTTCGTCGTTGAAGGACTTCGTGGAAAAGCAGCAAATTCCAGCAGGAGGGAAAGGAACGTCATGACGGTGAAGGGATCAGAAAAACTCTCGCTCGAAATCAAACGTGTGATCAAGGCGCCGCGCGATCGCGTTTACGCTGCGTGGACCGATCCCGCGCAATTGAAGCAATGGTTCGGTCCGGAAAATGTCCAGACTCGTGATCTCATTGCTGATGCGCGCGTCGGCGGAAAGTTTCGCTGGGACCTCACCAATCCGGAGGGCGAAAGATGACCGTGCGCGGCGAATATCGCGAGCTGCAGCCAGGGAAGAAGATCGTTTTCACCTGGCAATGGGACGATGACGAGGACTGGGAAAACCACACCAGCGTCGTGACGGTGGAACTTTGCGATCGCGAAGGTGGCGACCGAACTCCGTCTGACGCATGAACAACTGCCGAACGAAGAATCACGCGACGGACACACGCGAGGTTGGAACAGTGCTCTCGACAAATTGGAGAAATTGTTCAGCAAATAATTGTCGAATCTAATGGAGGAGGAAAAATGAATACGGAAGAAGTGGCAAAGAAAGTGGTGGAGCTAACGCGCAGCAGGCGTGGAAGGAAGCGCTCGAGAGTCTGTACGCGAAAGACATCGTCAGTGTCGAGGCGCGGCCGAATGAGAGCGGTTCGCCGGAAACGCGAGGCATCGATGGCGTTCGTGGCAAGGTTGATTGGTGGCTGGAGGCCATGGAGACACGCAGCGTGAAGGTTCATGCGGCCCGTTCGTGGCGCATGATCGGTTCGTCGTGCAATACGATATCGACGTGACCGACAAGAGTTCGAAAAAGCGAATGCAAATTTCGGAAGTCGGCGTTTACACGGTCAAAGACGGCAAGATCGTGCGCGAAGAATTCTTGCCTGCCACCGGATAACTGCAAGGACGAGTTGGAGCTCGAAAAGCCTCTTTGCTTTTTGAGCTCCTGCTTTCTTCCTCGTGCATGTCCAATTAATTCGACGCCATCCAGGAGCGCGATGCTCCGTTATCGCGTTTTTCAACCTTGTCCCGACAGCACCGAAAGCCTTCGCGTGTTCCGCGGCGCTCTCCAGGTCGACTAACAGGAATGCAGGATTGACAGAGCAATGTCAGTCCCGGTAAAAGCTGAACCATGAAACCTACCCGAACAATTAGTCTCTTAATCTTTTCTATCGTTCTTCTCGGCATCGGCGTATTTTTCACCCTGCCGGCGGCCGCTTCCATCGAGACCTTTCCCGCAGGGGATGGACCGTGGGGGCTCGCCTTCGACGGGGCGAACATTTGGGCCGCCGACTTCGATGGAAACACCGTGACCAAGCTGCGGGCCAGCGACGGGGCCCTCCTCGGCACTTTTCCAGCCGGGGACCACCCCATCTACGCCGCCTATGACGGCGCGAATATCTGGGTCACGGATTATTAGGGTGCCACGGTCACCAAGCTGCGGGCCAGTGACGGCGCGCTGCTCGGCACATTCCCGGTCGGCATTTCCCCGATCGGCATTCTTTTTGATGGGGAGAATATCTGGGTAGCGAATACGACGACGACAATGTGAGTAAGCTCAAAGCCAGTGACGGCACTCTCCTGGGCACGTTTCCAGTCGGCGACGGGCCGTGGGAAATCGCCTTTGATGGATCAAACATCTGGGTATCGAACTGGTATGAGGACACGCTGACCAAGCTGCGCGCGAGTGACGGAGCGCGCCGCGGTAGAATCGCCGTCGGTGATACGCCCGCGGGTCTGCTTTTCGACGGGAGCAAAATCTGGGTAGCAAACTATAGTGACAATACAGTGAGCAAAATAGAGCCAAAGACGGGCGAGATCGAGCTGACGGCCGACGTCGGTATCACTCCGATAGACCTTGCCTTCGATGGCCTGCACGTGTGGGTCACAAATTCCGGCTCCGCTGATGCTATGAAGCTCCGGCGCGGCACCGGCACGGTGCAGAAGGTTTATCCGACGGGAGACTACCCGGTAGGAGTTGTGTTCGACGGCACGAGCATTTGGATCGCGAATAGCGATAGCGATACGGTAACCAAGATCAGCCCTGGTGGTTTGCTTTCGAGCTATCTATTGTCCCTGGCTCGGAAATTTGCGGCATTAACGCGGTGCTCCGTCATCGCGTCTCTGAACCTCGTTCCGACAGCACCGAAAGCCTTCGCGTGTCCGCGGCGCTCTCCAGGCCGACTAACTGGAATGCAGGATTGACAGAGCAATGTTTGTCTGCCGGTACAAGCTAAAGAATGAAACCTACCCGAACAATTACTCTCTCAGTCCTATCCATCGTTCTTCTCGGCCTTCGGCGCATTTTTCGCCCTGCCGGCGGCCGCTTCCATCGAAACTTTTCCCGCCGGGGATCGCCCCTGGGGGCTCGCCTTCGACGGGGCGAACATTCGGGCCGCCGACTTCAATGGAGACACCGTGACCAAGCTGCGGGCCAGCGACGGAGCCATCCTCGGCACTTTTCCACCCCGGGGACGCACCCACCTACGCCACCTATGACGGCGCGAATATCTGGGTCACTGATTATTACCATGCCACGGTCACCAAACTGCGGGCGAGTGACGGCGCGCTGCTCGGCACATTCCCGGTCGGCACTTCCCCGATCGGCATCCTCTTCGACGGGGAGAATATCTGGGTAGCGAATAGCGACGACGACAGTGTGAGTAAGCTCAGAAGCCAGTGACGGCACTCTCCTAGGCACGTTTCCGGTCGGCGACAGGCCGTGGGGAAATGGCCTTTGATGGATCAAACATCTGGATATCGAACTGGAATGAGGACACGCTGACCAAGCTGCGCGCAAGTGACGGCGCGCGCCGCGGTAAAATCGCCGTCGGTCCATACGCCTGCGGGTCTGCTTTTCGACGGGAGCAAAATCTGGGTGGCACACTTTGGTGACAATACAGTGAGCAAAATAGAGCCAAAGACGGGCGTGATCGAGCTGACGGCCAACGTCGGTGACTCTCCGATCGACGTTGCCTTTGATGGCGTGCACGTGTGGGCCACAAATTCCGGCTCCGATGATGTTATGAAGCTCCGGCGCGGCACTGGCACGGTGCAGAAGGTTTATCCGATGGGGGATTACCCCGTGGGAGTTGCGTTCGACGGCACGAGCATTTGGATCGCGAATGCCGAAAAGCGACACGGTAACCAAGATCAGCCCCTAGGGGTTTGCTTTCGAGCAATCTTGTCCCTGGCTCGGAAATTTGCGGCATTAACGACGATCACATCTTTCGCGCAAGAACGCGCGATGTTGTTCGCTCGCCACGGCGAGTTCGTCCGGTGGCGGACATGCAAACGCACGAGCCGTGGGCGCGAAAAAGCAGAAGAAGGAGAATTAAAATAAGAAGTGATTGGAAGATTCTTGATTGCTCTTCCTACCCTGTTCAACGAGAGCGACGTGGGGCTGCATCTATGTTTTTGACATTTCGGCGGACAAGAAGCTGAAGTTTGAGCGTAGAAAGGCCAGAGTACAAGACGGAGGAACGGTTTGCGCGCCCTATCTTTAAGCTCGATGCGTTTACTACCCGGCGGTTTCGCGGGAACCCGGCGGCGGTTGTTTTGCTGCCCTCGTTTCCAGACGAATCGCTGATGCAGGCGGTGGCGGCGGAGAACATGTTGCCGGAGACGGCCTTCCTCGTGCCCGAGAGTTCCGACTATCGCTTGCGATGGTTTACACCTGTCACGGAAGTGCCGCTTTGCGGACATGCGACCCTGGCGAGCGCCGCTGTGGTCATGGAGCGTTTGGAGACCGATCGTAAACATGTGGTGTTTGGTTCCGCGAGCGGTCCATTGCCGGTAAATAAGACCGCGGCGGGTTATGTGATGGATTTCCCCGCCCGGTTTTCAGATCGAGTCTCGGCGCCGCCGATCCTGGCCGAAGCGATTGGTGCGGTGCCGGTGGAAGTGTGCGCAAACGACTTTAACTATCTGGCCGTTTTGGAAAGCGAGGACGTGGTGCGTGCAGTTGTGCCCGATATGGCACTGATCAGCCGACTGGACCGCAGTGGGTTGATCGTGACGGCTGCGGCAAGCAACCCATACGATTTCGTCAGTCGTTACTTTGCCCCGGCGAAAGGTATCCCGGAAGATCCGGTTACTGGCGGCGCGCATTGCATGCTGGCCCCCTACTGGGCGAAGCAGCTCGGTAAAACCGAATTTCGAGCTTTCCAGGCGTCAGCGCGCGGCGGCGAAGTGCTCTGCCGCCTCCGTGGGAACAGGGTCGAGCTGGAAGGTAACTGTGTTTTTTATTTGGAAGGGGAAATAGACTTTTGACAGAGAGAAGCGCAATGAGTGACGAGTGACGGGGAAGAGTCCGCCGCTCGCCACCCGCCGCGGCGGGCAGGCTTTGAGCAGGCTTTGGATAAATTGTGTGTGACAAGCGTCTTGGCAGACGTTTCGATCAAACTTTATGGCAAGGTCGTATGCGAAGATCGGTTCCTGGATCGCCGAATTGCTTCTCGTCTTCATCGGCGTTTACGCGGCCTTCTGGTTAAACAGTTTCCAACAGCATCGGGAGGATGCGAAGCGGCGTGATCGTATCCTGGCTTCGCTCGAGCGACTCTTGGAAGCTGGGATTACAAATAACAAAGAACAGGCCGCCAAACAGGAGCGTGAAGTGGCCGAACTGCAACGTGCTATCAAAGCCGGCGAGATGCCGCCGATCCGCCGCTTTACTTTCACGACTGACTACAGTCCCGGTGACATCGGCACGATTCTCCAGTCCGGCGGCATTGAGCTGCTCGATGTGCGAACGCTGACGGCGCTGCGTGAATTCGAGTCGGTCATTCGCTGGGGCCTGAGCCGGATGGCCCATTACCAGAAGTTAAGCGATGAGTTGATTGCGCCGAATCTGGACCAGGAGAAGTCCTTCTTTTATGAGCCCTCCGGGCAACTGCGGAAACGCTTTGAGATCTATCCCGAAGCGCACGAAGCGGAGCTGAATTTCTTTCGCGAGCTGGAGCAGAAACAAACGCAATTGCTTCGACAAATTCAAGCCGAGCGCCAGTGACGCTGAGATTGCTCCGCCGCAGTAGAGGAGCGTCCCCTCGTGCCGGCACGAGACGAAACCGCCACGCAGACCTAGAGCATTTTGAATAACACTGTAGCCGACCGGCGCGCTGTAGCACGCCCATCTTGGCTGTGGGGCCGGCGGGCATCTTGCCTGCCGAATCTGCAGGGACCGGGCGAGACGCCCGGTTGCCCCACAGGCAGGATGCCTGTGCTACTGTGCTCGCCCGCCAGCCGGCTACGCTTCTAATTAATATGCTCTAGACCGGACTGGCCTCTTCTGGCATTAGCCGTCAGATTCATTCCATGAATCGTCCCATCTTTCGCCGTTGTTTAGCTTTTCTTGTCCTCGGATCGCTAGTGCGGTCGCTTTGCGCGGAGGCATCGGAGGCGAAGATCACGTCGCGCAGCGAGTCAGTCGATGGAGTGCAACTCCATTACCTGACAGCGGGCAAAGGGCCGGCAGTGCTTCTATTGCACGGCTATGCCGAAACATCGCGGATGTGGCGACCGATCATTCCGCTCTTAGCCGAGAAGTTTACCGTGATTGCGCCCGACTTGCCTGGCATCGGTGATTCTTCGATTCCCCAGGGCAAGCTCGACATGATTACGGCGGCGAAGCAAATCCACGAGCTCGTGCGCTCGATGAAGATCGAGAAGGCGCGCGTGGTCGGTCACGACATTGGACTGATGGTTGCTTACGCTTACGCCGCGCAGTTCCCGGCCGAGACCGAGAAGCTCGCGGTGATGGACGCGTTTCTTCCCGGCGTGCCTGGATGGGAGGCGATCTACAATGCTCCGAACGTCTGGCATTTTCGGTTTAACGGCGAATATCCTGCAAAGCTGGTGAAAGGGCGGGAGCGGACCTACTTCGAATATTTCTGGAATGTTCTCGCCGCCGACAAAACGCGATCGCTTCCGGAGGCGGACCGGAAAGCCTACACTGAGGCCTATGCGCGGCCGGGACGAATGCGCGCGGCATGGGCCTACTTCGCGTCGTGGCCGCAACTGGCGAAAGATTTTGCGCAGCTCTCGCAAACGAAACTAACCATGCCGGTTCTCTCGATCGGCGGCGAGAAGTCGTTAGGCAACGAGTTGGCCGAACAAATGAAATTGGTTGCGACTGATGTCACGGTGGTGGTGTTGAAGGATACCGGCCACTGGATTCTGGAAGAACGGCCCAAGGAAACCACCGACGCGCTGGTGAAGTTTCTTTAAGCGCGGAGAAGGTGACTAGAACCAATCCCAGAACTTGTCATTCTGATCCCGTCCGCGGGAGAAGAATCTCTGACTATTTCGGAAACACGCTGCCCCAGGGGAAAATGGTCAGAGATCCTTCGCTCCACTCAGGATGACAAGCTTTTTGGATTAATGAGGTGACTTGATAGGTTCTAGGCTACACCTACCGGCGCGGGTCGAAATCGGATCGCCGCGATGATGATGATCAACACGAAAAGCGCGAGGACAACGACCTGAGTGATGGCAAACGGAGGTTCCGTTTGCGTTGGGGCGATCGCTTTCAAGGCGGGCAGTTTTTGAAAGGCCTGCACGATCGCGACGAAAACATTGAAGTAGAGGGAGACAAGCGCCCCGACGACATAGATCCTGCACCAGGCGCCGGCGAGATGTTTCGAGTAGCGGGCAAAGATCGTGATGGCGAGGACGATCGTCGAGATGATGCCGAGTTTGAACGCCGGGGTGAGGCCTTCGAAAGGAAAGAAGAAGCCCGTCAAGGTCGTCGCGACCGCAGTGATGAGGAACCATTTCGTCCAGCGATCGAGCCGATCGCGATTAAGAATCCCGAATAGAACGATAAAGCCGGTGAAGATGGCAATCAGGCTCAGGATGACGTGAAAAATGGTATAGATACTGAAGGATCATACTTTTCTGGTTGCTCCTATTTTGAGTCCAAAGTTTTCATCGGTCGGATTAATTGCGCTCGGCGGAAAGGGCGAGGGCTCGCTGGACGCCAGCGATGGCCATGCCGCCTTCGCCGACCGCAGCCGCACAACGCTTGACCGAGCCGGATCGAACATCGCCTGCCGCAAAAATATTGGGCAGGCTGGTTTCGAGCGGGCTGGGTTGATGCTTGTTCGCCTGCCAGGCTGGTGCGTCGGCGACGCTCATCCCGGTTTTGATGAATCCTTTTTCGTCGCGCTCGATTTCCGGTGGTAACCACTCGGTGCAAGGTTTGGCGCCGATCATGGAAAAAACGGCCGGCGTTTGAGCGACTCGGCGTTCGCCAGTCCTGGTATTTTCCAGTTCGATTTGTTCCAGTTTTTTCCCGCCGGACATTTTGCGGATCTCAGTGTTGCAGAGAATCTCGATGTTCGCGCTCACTTCCACCCGACGCGAAAGGTAGGCTCGACATTTTGCTCTCAATGTCATTTCCCCTAACGACCAATAACACCTTGGCTGCGCCGTCGGAAAGGAACATCGCGGCCTGGCCAGCGGAATTGCCGCTGCCGGCGACAACCACCGTTTGGCTGCGACAAAGCTGACCTTCCAGCGCGGTGGCCGCGTAATAAACGCCGACGCCTTCGAATTGTTCGCGCCCCTCGGCGTCGAGGCGGCGATAATTCGCGCCGGTCGCAACGAGAAGAGCTTTTGTGCGAAGCACCGCACCGCAACCTTCCGTCTCGAGGCAGACACGATATTCGCTCTCGGGATTATACTGGAGCGACAGGGCCTCGGCTGGCGTGGAAAATTTCGCGCCGAATCGATAAGCCTGAAGCTGCGCGAGCCAGGTTAATTCGCCACCGCCGATCCCGGTCGGGAATCCAAAGAAATTTTCAATGAGCGACGAGGAACCGGCTTGTCCGCCCGGCGCATAACTTTCCACAACGACCGTCTTCAATCCCTCGGACGCGGCGTAGACCGCTGCGGCCAGGCCGGCCGGTCCCGCGCCAACAATGGCGAGGTCGCAGAAAACCTCCGTTTCATTTTCTTCCGCGAGCGACCGCAGCAAACCGGCTTCGCGCGCGACTTCGCGCAACGACGGCTTGCGCAATCGCGTCCCGGCCGGGGTGATCAAAACCGGCAAATCGCGATTCGTTAGGTGAAAACGTTGGCTGAGCGCCTGTCCCTGTTCGCTCTCAAAATCGACCAGCCGATGTGGAATGCGATTCTTGTCGAGAAAATCATCGAGCTGATGTCCATCGCGCGCATCGCGATTGGCCAGAACGCGCATGCCCGCGAATACGCGATCGCGACGAAGCCGCCGCCGTCGCATGATCAAGGCATCGACGATTGTCTTGCTGACCGCGGGAATTTCCGCGAGCGCGCGCCGGAGTTCAGCCGCCGGAATGTGGAGGATCTCGGCCTCGTCCGATACGACTCTGCTCGAACCGAGGATCGATGTGCCTTGGAGCATCGAGACGTCGCCGATGAAATCGCGCTCGTGCGAGGTCGCGAGGTTATATTCGGTGTCATCGCGGGTCTCGAAGGCTTCGAATTCGCCGCGCAAAACAATTGCTAATCCGAGATTACGCTGCCCGGCCTTGAAGAGCATGTCGCCGCGTTTCATCACGCGGTGTTCGCCCAAAGGCTCAAGGAGCGAAAGCTGGTGATCGTTCAGTTTCGGAAACGCAATCCTTTCCGTGTCACGATAGAACTGTTCGTCTTCTAGTTCGTCGGGCGTCATTTACCGGACTTTACGCATGCGAGGCGCGGGCTCAAAACGCGATTCGGACAATCCAAATTCCCGATTTGTCAGGTGAGCACGGCAATCAGCAAGCTCGACGTCATGAAACTTAACAAAAACATCGGCATGATTCTGCTTGCGCTTTATTTGATTCTCCATGGCCTGCTCGGCTTCGGTTTGCAGCTCGGGCCGGGCGTTTTCCTCATCGATATCGTGGCGCTGGCCGCCGGCATCTTTATTCTCCTCGGAAAATAAGAACGAGGAGCGATTCAAGGGGTTTGATCTCGAACTCGAGCTCTACAGTTGCCGGTATCAGCAGGTGTCGGACATTCGTTGTGATCTGTCGCGCTGAAAATTCTGCATGAGCCAATCCGTTGCGATCGCGAACTCTCCTGTCGAGCGCGAGCTGCCACCACAACTGCAAGAGCGCGTGCTGGTAAAACTTGGCTTTAGTGGATCACCCGCGCCTACGTTTGAAAATCTGCGTGCGATCTACGCGGAGTGGTGTCGCAGCGTGCCGTTCGATAATGTGCGCAAACTGATTCATGTGCGCGCGGGAAACGCAGGCCCGTTGCCGGGCAGCACGGCGGAGGACTTTTTCGAAGCCTGGCTGAAACACGGAACGGGTGGCACGTGCTGGTCAGGTGCCGGCGCTTTCCACGCTTTGCTGGCCTCGCTTGGCTTTAACGCCGCGCGCGGCATTGGGACGATGCTGGTCGCGCCGGACCTGCCGCCCAATCACGGGACTGTGCTGGTGACTTTCGGCGAAGCGCGTTATCTGGTGGACTGCTCGATTCTTCATGGCGAGCCGCTCCGCTTGGAGGAAGACGCCGAGACACGCGTCGAACATTCGGCATGGGGCGTCCGCTGTTCCAGACGCGATGAGCGGTGGCATGTGAATTGGCGGCCATTGCACAAGTTGGATGGCTTCGAGTGTCGCCTCGAACGCTTCGGTGCGACGCACAGTGAGTTTCAGAATTTCTACGAACGGACGCGCGGTTGGAGTCCCTTCAACTACGAAGTCACAGCGCGACTCAACCGAGATGATCGGGTCGTTGGTCTGGCCTTTGGCAAAGCTGTTTCGTTGGAGGCCGATGGAAGTGTGCGGGAAGCCGCAGTCACTCATCCCGAACGCGTCCGCATTCTCATCGCAGACATCGGTTTGAGCGAGGAGATTGCGCATCAATTGCCCGAAGACATTGGCACGCCGCCTCCGCCGGATTCACACGCTGCTGAGGCAGCCGCCAGGTGAACAATGTGTTCCATTCACCGAACTCCGGCACCTCGACAGGCCACTTAACCGAGGCCCGTATACGTGACTCACGTATATGAGTCATTCCACGGTTTCGATACGGTTGCGGTGATGGAAATCATGCCGGGACCTTTGATGCTTGAAGCACGAAATCGATTCATCCGGCTAGTCGCATCGGACATGTCCACTTGAAGGTGGCGGACCTGGAGCGCGCGCTGGGGTTTTATCGTGATGTGCTCGGATTCGAACTGACGCAGCGAATTGGTTCGTCGGCAGCCTTCCTTTCGGCGGGTGGGTATCATCATCACATCGGATTGAATACGTGGGAGAGCGCCGGTGGCCGGCCGCCGGCGCCGGGAACAACGGGACTTTATCATGTGGCGATTTTGTATCCCACGCGGGCAGAACTGGGCGATGCGCTGCGACGATTGCGGCGCGCCGGTATTCCGCTTGAAGGAGCGTCGGATCACGGCGTAAGCGAAGCACTTTATTTGCGTGATCCGGATGACAACGGGGTGGAGTTATACTGGGATCGGCCGCAAGAGGAGTGGCCACGTTCGTCAGAAGGAGATCTGGCGATGTACACGCGTTCGCTGGATTTGGACTCATTGCTCGCGGCAGCAGATTCAGCTTAGCCAAGATTCCCCGGCGAAGTCGTGGAGGGAATGGGATGGAACCGCTCATCGCCTGCGCGACTGGAGGGACGGGTCTCGTAGTCCCGTCCGCGTCTCAGAGGACTCCGAAAGAAACACGGACGACATCCGCCTGAGGCGGATCGTCCTTCCACGGTTCAGCTACTCAGGACACAGCGCCGTTTTGACCCTCCGCTTCGGCAACAACTCGCATGCCAACCCGGGAAAAATACTGCAAAAAATCGGTTGAACGCGCACGCGCCTTCGCAGGTCGCCGCTGTCTAACGAGCGACAGAAAAATAAGGAGTAAATCAAAATGAACAGCATCGCTCTCTTAACTGCAGAAGCCCCGTGGTTCACATGGTTTGGTGTCCTAACAATTCTCGTGTTCCTGCTCGGCCTGCCGCGTTTGCTCGGGATTGTTTACATTCCGCACACGCACGTCGGCATCATTGAAAAGCTCTGGAGCAGCAAAGGCTCGCTCTGCGAGGGTCAGATCATTGCCCGTAATGGAGAGGCCGGTCTTCAGGCCAGGTTCCTGCGGGGCGGTATCCACTTCGGGTTGTATCCGTGGCAATACCGCATTCATAAGGAACCGCTCGTCGTCGTCGCGCGAAGGCAAAATGGCCTACGTCTATGCGCGAGATGGTGTTCCGCTCGAGCCGGTTCAAACGCTGGGCCGAAACGTCGATTCCAATCACTTCCAGGATGCGGTCCGTTTCCTTGAAGCGCAGGGTCAACGGGGCCGGCAGCGCGGGATTCTGCGCGAAGGTGTTTACGCGATTAACCTCGGGCTATTCGTTGTCATTACCGAAGAACGCGTCTTCTCCGGGCCAGTGCGCGAGTCGGCCGATCGTTACGAATCGTGGAAGGCGCAACTCGCTTCCATGCGCGCGTTTGACCCGGTCGTCATCGGAACCGGCGCCGGCGGTCAAAATCATTTGCGCGCCAACGTCGCCGTCGCGAGTGCGAGTGCGACTGGAACCGGTGTGCTGCTATCGTTAGGCGAAGATACGACCGAGTTCGATCCGAACGTCGACACCATCGGCGTCGTGAGTATCCAGGACGGGCCGACGATTGGCTCGGGTGAGATTATCGCTCCCGAAGTCAAGGCGGTGGCCGGAAGAGATCACAATTATTTCCAGGACCCGGAAGTGTTCCTCGAACTCGGAGGCCGGCGCGGCAAGCAATTACAGGTGCTGACCGACGGCACGTTCTTCATCAATCGCTGGTTTGGCAGCGTGGAGATCAAGGCCAAGACCCTCATACCGATTGGCTATGTCGGCGTGGTCGTATCCTATCACGGCGCCGCCGGCGACGACACGACCGGCGAATCGTTTCGTTATGGCGAACAGGTTGAGACGCGGTCACCGGGGTGTCTGGCGCTCGGCGCTCGCTCCCGGCAAATACGCGCTCAATCCCTACGCCGTAAAAGTGGAGCTCGTTCCGACGATCAACTTTGTTTTGCGCTGGATCAGCGGCCAGACCGAAGCGCACCGCTACGACGAGGACCTGACCAGCATCGACCTCATCACGGCCGACGGTTATGAACCGCGTCTCCCATTGTCGTTAGTCTTGCACATCGACTATCAGAAAGCGCCATCGGTCGTGCAGCGCTTCGGCGATGTGAAGCGGCTGATTACGCAGACGCTTGATCCGATCCTCACGGCCTACTTCCGCGACGTCGCGCAGACATCACACATGCTCGACTTGCTGACGAAGCGTGAGGAAATCCAGAAGCGCGCCACGGAAGAGCTGGGCGCGCGCTTCACGCGTTACGATATCAACGTGGTCGCGGTCCTGATTGGCCGGCCGGAATCGCGCGAGATTGCGGCGGGACAGGCCGACCCGATTGAAACGCTCTTCGACCAACTGCGCATGCGGCGCCTGGCAGAAGAACAGCGAGCCACTTATGCGACGCAGGAAGAGGCGGCCAAGCAACAGGTCGCGCTCAACCAGGCCAGAGCGAAGGCCGAACGCCAGACTGAGCTGACGCAGAGCGCGATTGCCGTCGAGATAGCGGCCAATCGTGGTCAGGCTGAATTCGCGGAGGCTGAACAGCTGGCCAAGAAACAAGTCACGCTCGCCGAGGGCGAGGCGCGGTCCAAGGAACTGATCGGCAAAGGCGAATCTTCGCGGATCGCGCAGGTGGGCCTGGCCGAAGCGGCCGTGACGTTACAAAAAGTCGGCGCGTATCGTGATCCGCGTCTCTACGCGCTGAATGTGTTTGCGGATCAATTCTCGAAAAGCGTGCAACCGCTGGTCCCGAGCCGGCTCTTCATTAGCAATGGTGGAGGTAACTCGGGCGAAGGCCAGGGTGTCGGCGGTGGAAGCGTTCTCGAGACCCTGCTCAGTTTGATCCTGAGCGAGAAAGCCGGGATCAACACTCGCGAAGATACCGCCAGCTCAAAGCCGCTGGAGGAATTCATCCGGCAGTTTACCGGCCGCGGGAACGGCGATCCGTCGTCGAAGGAGCGGACGCCGCCCACGGAAAAAGCGGACACGGGATCTCGCTGAAAGGCTCTGGAATATCGGGAGTCGTCTCGCACTCGGCCCACGCCGGGTGCGAGCGGCTTTCAAAAGCGAGGCATTGTTGTAGCACAGGCATCTTGTCCGCCAGTCGGACGGACTCGTCCTGTGGCGAGCCTGTGGGGCCACCGGGCGTCCCGGCCGGTGAATTAAGGCCGCTCTGGAAATGCGCGTCCGATCTAACTGCTTGCGGTCGCCACGCCCGCCGATGACGGGGAAGTCGCCGTGCGTGATGAAGCCGCCGCGCAACTCGGGCAACGCGATCTTTACAGTGGCGCAGCGTAAACGAAGGTGATGAACATGGACCAAATTATCGAAAAACGACGAGTGGCCGCGCCCTGCGTGACCCCGCAGACGGTGGCTTGGGATGGAGAGCAACTTTGGATGAGTTCGCGTGATCTCGGCATGCTTTACCGGATTGAAGCCAGCAACGGATTGAAGGTTGTCGAAGAAATCGATCCGCCCGGCGTGGTCTGGGCGGGCGTGGCCACAAATGACGGCTGGCGCTTTACGATCGGTAAAGGCTTGAATGATGACCGCTATGTCTATCGCTACACCGCCGCCGATGGATTCACGAAGTTGTTTGCCTGTCCGGACTTCACTGGCTCGTATCTAAGCTTCGACGGAAAACATCTTTACCTGAGCCAATGGTACACTGGGGACATCCATCAAGTTGACGATGCCGGAAACATTTCCCGCACGATCAACGTCGGCGCTGAAATCTGCGGGCATACTTTTGCTGATGGACTTCTTTACGTTTTGCGTGGGAAAGAAAACAAAGATGTTCCGAACAAAGCCGAAGAGTGGCGGATCGCGCGACTCGATCCCGCGGAGAAGACGCCGAAGGTGGAAGACCTCGCGCAAGTTCCATTCGCATCCCGCTCGCTCACATTCGACGGCAAGAACTTTTGGTCGAATCACCGCGTGGCGAACGAGACGATCGCCTTCGCGTTGCCGCACTAAACCGTCAGGAGCCCTTAGAGCGTGTCATGCACTTTGTGGAAGTGTCGTCCGCGATTCTTTGGGGCAGTTCGTCGCAGGCCTTCCCCGCTCAGAAACACGGACGGGACAGAGCCCGTCCCTCCAAGTCGCAAGGTGCATAACACGCTCTAGCCCCACAATTCTCGCGACGGAAGGCCAATCCTTCCGTTGTTGTAGCTAAGCGGGTGATGTCGATCGCCGGCGAGGAGGAGGGGACCATCCAGGTCCACAAAGTCTCCCGTCCGTGCGAGCAGGCGTGCCGGAGCGATTCCCAGCGAGGTGCAGACCATGCAGCCAAAGAGGAGTTTGAAGCCGCTTTGGCGCGCGCGCTCCGTCAGCAACAAGGCTTCTGTCAGCCCTCCGGTTTTGTCGAGTTTGATATTGATCGCTTCATAGCGCCTAACGAGGCCTGGCAGGTCGGCGGTCGTATGACAGCTCTCATCCGCGCACACCGGCACGGGATGATCCAGAGTTTCCAGGACGGCATCTGCGTTTGCAGGAAAAGGCTGTTCGATGAAGTTCAACCCCTAACCGGGCCAGGCCGGCAACGTTATCTCGATAATGTGACGGCGACCATGACTCGTTAGCGTCGACCATCAGACGCGCGGCGGGTGCTTCACTCGCGAACCGCTTCCACTCGGGCGAGGTCGAATTTGTCGCCACCCAATTTCAACTTCAGGACGGGCGCTTTTGCGTTCGCCCTGGCGACTGCTGCCATTTTCTCCGGAGTGTCCAGGCTGATCGTGAAAGCGGTTTCAACTGCATCAGCGATTTCAATATTAGCCAGTTCCCAGGCGCGTTTGCCGGAGGCCTTCGCTTCCAGATCCCACAGCGCGCAGTCCAACGCATTGCGAGCGGCGTTGGCGGGCAACAATTTTTGAATCTGTGGGCGATCAGTCGCGTCGGTTAACGAGAGGTTCCTAAGCTCGGCGATAGTGGAAGCGATGTCCTGACCGTAACGCTTGATCGGAACGCCCTCGCCGCGACCAACGTGCCGACCGTCACTTAGTGTGACAACTACGACATGCGCTTCGGTACTAGGACCGCGAGCCGTTCGGAAAGGGTTATCCAGAGGCCAACTTTGCTCGTTGACCGTCATTTCAAGGTGGCGCGAGCTCATGCAAGAATCGCAGACTAGCAAATCCGTACGCCGTCAGGGGAGATTGGTCTGGATAAATCGTGGACTGGCGTGGATGTCGATCTGACGCAGGGTCGTGTCGCCGGAGTTAACGAATCGATGCGGGGTGTTCGCTGGTATGACGACGATGCCGCCGGCTTTCACCTCGCGCTCTTCCTCTCCGATCGTGATCGTGGCACAGCCTTCGATCGTGAAGGCGACTTCGACATACGGATGGGTATGCAACGGAGGGCCTTGTCCGGGCTGGGCCTTGACGATGTAGGCCGAGAAGGGCGCGCCTTGAATTTCGCCCACGAACTCAGATGACATTCCCGCAAATGGCAACTGCTCGAGATTGAGAAAGCTCATAGACGGAATCTACATGGCTGGAGGTGATTTGCTTTTCATTTCAAAAATCAGTTCGGGTTGCGACGGACGCAGGACGGGGACACCTCTAAGTAATCGCTTCACGCGGGTGCAGGTTGTTGCTATTTGAGCTACTAGAGCAGTGAGTCAGAAGAAGCTGAACTGCCGTGGAACGCCGAAGCGTGTCGCCCGCCCGGACTAAGAAACTTTTTAAAGACTCATTTAACTCGATCGTAACTCACGCGAAAATTTTGGTCAGCGCCTAGGTTACAGGGATTTCTTCAAACTCGCCCCGCTCGCGGTTTTTCCGGACGCGGTCCCAGGGAAAAAATTTGCCGTTCATCGCGATGTAAACCCCGGCGGGCAGCACCTGCACGAAGGAAAGCGCGCTGCCGAGATTGAAGAGGCCATCGGAACTGCCGAAGGCCCAGGGAATCATCGCGCCAGTCAGAACTACGGTCTTGCCAGTGACCGCGCGCGCGATTGCCGCACCCGTGTCGGTCATCGTGTCGGTGCCGTGTGTTATCACAATGTGATCTTCCTCGGCCTGAAGGCAGTTCTGCACGATGAGTGCGCGGTCTGCGTCCGTCATTTCCAAGCTATCCACCATCATGACGGTGCGAACGCTTACCGCTACGCGGGAACGACCGCGCTGGAGCATTTCCGTCAGGTGGGTGTCCTTGAAGTAGAGCTGGCCGGTGCGTTCGTTGTATTCCTTATCGAAGGTGCCGCCGGTAACGAGGATTCGAATGGCCATGGTAGGTTGTGCGGGAAGCGCTCTCGAAGTTAGTGTCATCTGGCCAGGGTCGCAATTCGGCTGCGGAGATGACGGGAACGCGGACGGAATGACGCTTTGACCGGCTGGAAATTGCGTTCACATTCACGGCGTCTAGCCGACGATCGTTCGACCGACTTCTCGTCGGCTGAGCGACTTCTCTAGCGGTGGATGCAAGGATGGGCTCGCAGCGTTGGAAGCTGCGATCGATAGTTACGCCATGAAATATCTGTTTATCGGCCTTGCCTGGCTCGGAGTAGCGATTGCGCTGGCAGCTTCTGGGGTATGCCAGCGTCTCCGGCCACCGGCTCCGCAAATCATCATTGTCGCTTTGACGGCCGGATTGCTGATCGCGTGGCGGGTAAACCGAGCATTCCAAGCGTGGCTTGATGCGTTGGATCTGCGTGCAGTCATCGCGTTGCATTTAACCCGCTTCGTCGGCGTCTACTTCCTGTTCCTGTATGGGAAAGGCGAGTTGCCGTTTAGTTTCGCCGTACCGGGGGTTGGGGTGACATTCTGGTCGCCGTCTTCGGCGGTCGTTTTGTTGCTTAGCTGGTCAGCTGTCGCGCGTCATCGCGGTTGGTTGGTCATCTGGAATCTGGCTGGATTTGTCGACATCGTGCTTGTCGTCGCGAGCGCGGCGAAAAATGCGTTGACCGATCCCGATTCGATGGCGGCACTGTTGCGACTGCCGCTGAGTTTGCTTCCGACGTTTCTGGTGCCGTTGATCATCGCCAGCCACGTTCTCATCTTCGTCCGGCTGCGACGAGAAGCGCGCTGAAGACAGCCGGACGAGCGTTCCATGCGCAAAGCCAAACTTGCGCTTTAGAAGTCAGAGATCAAAATGTGGACTCAGAGCGCCGAGCGAGTTTGCGGTCATAAAATCTCGACCGCGTGGACATTTTGAAACAAAACGTGACATCCGCACGGCTTCTCACTAATTTCGAATTCGCTTGGTCCGCTAGTCCAATTTTGGGCGCGCACTCTTACTAACTTATGAAATCAAAAACCCTGAAAAAAAAGATCCGTCGACTCGAAACCCGGCTTCTGGAAGGCCCGAAAAAACTGGCCAAATGGAAACGGAAACTTGCAGCGCTGTTGGCATCGGACTCGGATAAGGCGCGGAAGAAGCTGGCGGCCAAAACTGCTGGCAAACGCCGGTCCGCAAATACTTCGCGCACCGGGTCGCAAAAAAAGCGCTCCACTGCTGCGAAACGGCCGGTCGCGACAAAACCAACCGCTACCCCGAAAGTGAAGAAAACGCGCAACCTTTCCCCGGAACGTCGTGCGCAGCTTTCGGCCGCAATGAAAGCCCGGTGGGCGGCGAAGAGGGCTGGCACTACCGCGGCGAGTTCGCCAAGCGACCAGGGGTTCCAGGTGATAGACGCGGTTCAGTCATCCGAAAACTCACCCCAAGGCGTCTGAGCCGTTGGTTGCAGCGAGGGCAAACAGGAAGTTCGATCCGCGACTAGTGCCGGGTGGCGGAGAATGGATTAAGCCATCACTTTTCACTAACGGGACGTGAAAGCGTTGGGCGGGCACTATCCTTGCTATATGCCACCCTAGCGACGTTGGGTTTAATCTCCTCTTCCGATCCGCGCGTTGCAGGAGGTGGGCCGGCGTTTCAACGTATGACACCTGCTGCACCCACACCCAACGAGCGCGAGCGGCTGGCCGCGCTGGAACGCTACCAAGTCCTCGATACGCCCGCGGAGGCGGAATTTGATGACCTAACCTCCCTGGCTGCGCACATTTGCGGCACGCCCATCGCGCTCATCTCCCTCGTCGACGCGCATCGGCAATGGTTCAAAAGCAAGGTCGGGCTGGATGCAACGGAAACACCGCGAGATGTCTCTTTCTGCGGCCATTGTATTCAGCTCCCGCATCTGATGGAAGTCCCTAACGCACGTGAAGATTTTCTTTTCCATGATAATCCGCTCGTTACGGGTGAGCCGGAGATCTGCTTTTACGCCGGCATGCCGTTGGCCACATCCGACGGTCAGAATCTCGGGACGCTCTGCGTGATGGATCGCGTCCCCCGCCAGCTTACGGCCGCCCAGCGCGAGGCGTTGGGCCGGTTGGGGCGACAGGTGATGAATCAATTGGAGCTGCGCCTAACGACGCGACGCCTGGCCGCCACCGGCAACGAGCTGCGCCAAATGGAGGAACGCGCCCGCCTCGTGCTTGAAGCGTCGCCTAACGCCATGGTGATGGTGGACGATAAAGAGCGGATCACGCTGGTGAACTCGAAGGCGGAGAAGCTTTTCGGTTACTCCCGCAATGAATTACTTGGTCAGCCGGTCGAGATGCTCGTTCCGATACGTTATCAGAGGGCGAGCCCTGACGATGTTGCCGGCTTCTTCAGTGCGCCCGAGCCGCACTCGAAGGGAGAAAGCCTCGACTTATGCGGCTGGCGCAAGGAAGGAAGAGAATTTCCGGTCGAGATCGGTCTCAATCCACTCACGACGTCGGCCGGTGCGTTTGTTCTGGCATCCATCGTTGACATATCCGCGCGCAAACGGATGGAGGGCCGAATCAACCGCCTCAAGCGTGATCTGAAGCGCCAGGCGCGGAAACTCGACGCGGCTAACCGTGATCTCGCCGATTTCGCCTCGATTGTTTCCCGCGATTTGCAGGCTCCTTTGCGCGGAATCGGCTCGCTTGCGAACCGCCTCGTAACCGACTCTGCGAACCGCCTCAACAATGCCGGACGCGAGCAGCTAAATCTTTTGGCGATCAAAGGTAAGACGGCTTAACACACTGATTGACCGCATCCTGACCTCTCCGCGGGCGGCTCGGAGGCGCAAAGACCGCACCAGTGTGCCACTCAAATCGCTGGCTAAGAACACGGTGAATCTGTTTCCGTTACCGCCGCGCCCCCAAATCGATGCCGAAACAGATTTGCCTACTTCGCGGATCGAGTCGACCGAAGTCCGGCGGCTCGTCCAAGCGTGCTAGGGCGGTTTATCGGGCAGTGACAGGCTGGTCGTGCTGGGCTACAACAGACGCCTTTGTCGCTCCCTGTGATCAGTCTCGCTTCAAGTGGCGCAGCTCACTATTGCGACATCTCATAATATTACCGATGTCATTCTGATCCGCGCAGGCGGAACGGACTGGTGATTCTCGGCGGCGAACGGACGGGTGACGGGACATGGTCAGAGATCCTTCGCTCCGCTCACGATGACAACTTTTTGGATTTATGAGGTGACTTCCCGGCTTTGCGCGCTCCGCGCGCTGCGTTACGGATTCTCCCGCGACTGCGGGATCAGAATGACAACTCTTGGGATAGGTTCGAGTAACTGCCCGCGATTGGGATAGGGTATCCGATGAGCCGAGATTTCGAGGAACTGGATTACCAGGCGACGCCGCTAGGGGAGTTGACTCTCAGACGGCGGCGGATGCTGTCGTTAGGCGGGATGGAGGTCTACGAGGTCAAACTGGGCGACGCGTTCCTGATGTCGAGTCTGTTCCATGAGGTGGAGGTCGCTCTCGCTCATTGCGGGTTGTCGGAGTTGGAGGGCGACTCATGGGACGTGGTTGTCGGCGGACTCGGGCTCGGATACACGGCGGTGGCGGCGCTCGAGCATCGCGAAGTCGCGTCGCTTCTCGTCCTGGATGCCTTGCCGCCGGTGATCGACTGGCACCGGCGCGGCCTCATTCCACTCGGTGGTCTACTTACCGGCGATCCGCGCTGCCGCTCTTGTTGGCGGCCGACTTCTTTGCCTGCGCGCGTTCGGTCGAAGGGTTCGATCCGGAGCGGCCGGGACGATTGTTTCACGCCGTCCTGTTGGACATCGATCACTCACCGCGCAATCTGCTGCACCCAGGAAACGCAGCTTTTTATGAAGCGGATGGACTACGTGCGTTCAGCGCGCATTTGCATCCCGGCGGCGTCTTCGCTCTCTGGTCGGATGATCCGCCGGATGAAGATTTTCTCGGCGCGCTCGCCGCCGTCTTCGCGACCGCGCGCGTTCATGTCGTCACTTTTCCTAATCCGTTGTTGGAAAGAAATTCAGAGAGCACCGTCTATGTTGCGTGCAAGGACGGGACTGAAAAAATAACGTCGCAGCAATGAAGTGGCCGTGAGGTTCCTTCTCGTCCTCACCCTTGATTGCGCGTCTGTTTTTCGAAGGACGAGAACGAGGGCAACGGCGAGGACGATTCACCTTTCAGGCGCCTGGCCTGGCCCTTACCGGGCTGAGTTTGTTGAGCAAGGTGTTCATCATTTTTTCCAGGAAGATTCCCCACGCGCTTAAGATGGCGAGCGTGACGATTGTTATAATGAAGAACATCCAGATGGGTTGTTCGCGTATGCGCAACCCGAGCCAGATAACATAGGGCTGGTGCACGAGGTAGATGCCATAAGAGAAGGAGCCCACCAGAGCGAACAGCTTCGCCGGTGCGGGAAAGCGCGAAATGATTCCGGCGAGACCGAGGATGACGAGCAAAGCGCAGGCGCCGGTCGCGAGATCGACGAAGGTGTAGGTGGTGCCATTGTGATAAAGCCAGAGCGCTGCGGGATAGAGCAATAATCCAGCTAATAATCCCGGGGCCGCCGAGAAGAAATTTTTCAACCCGCGCGGCCGACTGGCTGTGCCACATGCCGAGCGCCATGCCCAGAGCAAATTCCGGCAGCCGGCAAATGGCGAATCCGCCCAGAATCCAAAATCCGTGCATGCGGATGGACGACGAGCATCCAGTAACGGACGAGGAAACCAATCGCGCACGCTGCTAGCAGAAAGGGCCACGGACCAAGTTTTCGCGCCGCCCAAAAGAATATCGGGAAGAGCAAATAAAATTGGATGAGCATCGAAAAATACCACCAGGCGGCGTTGAGGTACATGAAGTTCATCGTGATATCGATGAAGCGGAGGCCGAGCAGGCTCAGGACGATTCGGCCATCGACCGGCTCCAATCGAGCGACGAACGGCGAGACAAGGTAAACGATGTGCGCCAGCCAGTACATCGGATAGAGACGCAAGAATCGCGCGCGATACCAAATTCCCCACGACATCGGACCGGCATCGGCCCGACGCGCTGTCGCCTCCATCAGAGCCCAGCCTCCCAGGATGATGAAAGCGCCCACCGCGTGAAAGCCCGCATCGGAAACTTTGAGCCAGGCGTTTCCGAGAAAAGTCATCGCCGCCTGCGAAGCAGCCCGCTCGAGGCAATGATCGGGAGTGATCCATGCTCGAAGTAGGTTTTGTAAAAATGGAAGTAAACCACGATGAGAATGGCGATGCCTTTTGCCACATCGAGCCAGAGAAGCCGTTTCACCGTGGTTCGGTTAACAGGGCCAGCGGAAATTGCAAAGCGAGAAGTGCGGCGACTCCGACCAGTCGCGACTGCGGACGACGCTCTTGCGCAATGCGAACTTTCCTCGGGCGCCGGTGTTGCTAGAATTCCGTCATGAGTTCAACCGGTCCACTCACGGTGCAGTCTGGCAGCGATGATCATTGGGCGTTTCTGCGCGACGTTCTCGTTTTTCAGATCAAGATGTTTCTCGATAATGTGCGCGACTTTGCGCTCATGCCGATCTCGCTCGTCGCGGCGTTGATCGACCTCATCTTTAAGGGCGAACGGCAGGGAACGCTTTTCTATCAGGTGCTGACGATGGGGCGCGCACAGTGAGGAAGTGATCAATGTCTACAGTGCGATCGACACCCACTGGAGACCGGCTGTGAATCCCAAATACACCGTCGATGCTGTGATCGCGCGTCTGGAGGGGGTGCTTGTGCGGGAGTGCGAAAAAGGTGGGACGGCGGCGAGTATTAAGACCGCGATGGACCGGGCGATCAATCAAATCCAGACCGAAGCAAGCGGACCGCGTGACAGGGCGAAGGAAGTCGTGGCGCGAGCGACGGACAAGTTGCGCGGCAAGTTCGAGAGCGAAGACCGCGGGAAGGAGTAGATTCGATGATGATTGCAAAGAGGTCGGTGTGAGGATGCACGGGGAGCAGACAGCAGCGGAACGGGGCGGAGACCGGTCAACAAGAAAAGCGGCGTAAGTTTTCTTGTGTTTTCCGAATAAACGCGCGATATTTTATTTGGAAATCAAATTAAGGAGCAATCTATGAAACTTGTCAAGGCGTTGATTGTTGCAGCGGCAGGCGTTGGCCTGTTTGCTTTTGCCGCTCCGGCCGATGCGCAAATGCGCGGGCATGGCGGCGGTTCCGTGGCGGCTTTTCACGGCCATCCTGGGGGGCTGGCATGGCGGGCCAGCCGTGGTGGGGTTGGCACGGGCATCCGGGATGGGGATGGCGTGGAAACATCGCCTTTGGATTCTATGGCTATCCATATTGGGGTTGGGGTTATCCGTACGGCTACCCTTATGGCTACGGCTACTATGCTTACCCGCCGCCGCCCCCATATTATGCTGGCGGACAGCAGCAGGTCTATAATGGCCGTGTCGTGCACAGACAGCGCGACAGTAAGGACGTCTCTTCATCCAACGAATAGTCGAACAGCGGGGACAGGCTAATTGCGAGCGAGCGGCGCCGAACGCAAGGGTGCCGCGACGTGAGTGTCTTCTCCAAGCCATCTCATGATTCTGTCATCCTGAGCGAAGCGAAGGATCTCTGATCATTTCAGGTGGCGAACGGACGGGTGGACGGAAATTGTCAGAGATCCTTCGCTTCGCTCAGGATGACAAATTGTTTGAGGCTGCGCCTCAGGGTGGCGGATTCGCCAGATGGCGAACCACCTTATCCAGCCCAACCACAACACGAGTCATCGAGTCGTAATCCAGCTTATCAGGCGTATCGCTGGCTGCATGATAATGCGGATAGCGAAACGGCGCCGTGTCCGTCACCATAATGCCAGGGTAACCATTCTGCCAGAAGGACCATTGATCCGACCAGCCGACGCCGGGAATCACTGGAGGCAAGGCCGCGCCTTCGGAGGCGATCTGTGCATGACGGCGAAATTCGCCGACGACGTCGCGCAAGAGCGAGCGAGAAGCGAGATTGCCGACAAAGCCGATGAAGTTACCTGTCCGCGGATAGAATAAGCCAAGGCCGGGTGCGGGATAACTCTGCGATCCGGGTTCATTCGAGTAATAACCAATGGTCTCAAGGCTGATCATCGCCGCGATCCGGTCGCCGCGTGACCGGCAGCGAGCGGCATAGACGAAGCTGCCCATTTGTGCCGTTTGGAAGTGTTGCGGCTCTTCATTGACGAAAGCCACGAAACGAAGTGTCCGCGCGTTATGCGAACCGCTAAATCGCTTTGCCAGGACGAGAAGCGCGGCGACTCCGCTGCCATTGTCATTCGCGCCCGGTGACCCAAAGACCGAGTCATAGTGCGCGCCGATCAAGACAATCTCAGGTGACTTTCCGGGTAGCTCTGCTTCCAGGTTGTAACAACTCTGTGCCTGCACATCATATTCGTCCCGCCGCACTTTCCAGCCGAACTTGGTAAGGTCGTTTTCAATGTATTGCGCAGCCATCTGAAGCTGCGGATAACGATTGAGATTTCGCTCGCCGATTTCGCCGCCCAGTTTTTGCACGTGGGAGGCTAATTCAGCGCGCAGCGCACTCTCCTCCGCGCTAAGAGGCAGCGGGGTTCCGCGGAAAGATCTTCCTGGCATGCGAATCATGAGCAGCCATCCTAGCACGGCTGCCAACCCAAGACAGACCCCCAAGAAAATCAAAGCAGAGAGTGTTTTGCGTCCGCGCATTCCTCCGTTTAACGATCGCGGCGCCGATCGGCAATACCGAATCGCGGGTGTGGAAGGCCTGTCGCGGCCCGGCGACAAGGCGACCGGCGAAAGCGGAGAAATAACTCTCGACGACTCTGCGGTGGTTCATTAGTAAGCGAGGCGTGAAACTGCGACAACTTCCTGCAAGCCATCTTACAAATCCTGAACCAATTTGTCATCCTGATCCCGCAGTCGCAGAAGAGGGACCTCTGACTATTTCCCATCCACTCGCGCAGCTGCCGCCAAGAAACAATCGAAGATTCGTCACTGCGCTCAGAATAAAGTAATATTCATGAGATGACTTCTAATCACTCCGGTGATCAGACTGATGCCACTAACGAGGTGAAAGCGTCCTCCGAAAATCATCCACCGGCGCAAAGGCAGGACTGGGATGAGGAATGGTTGGCCCGAATTCGCACCTGGGATTGGTCCACCATCGCCTTGATCCTGGGTATCAAGGTTCTTCTATTCACTTTCGCCGTGCAGGCTGTGGCCTCGCTGTCAACGTCTCACCTCGACTGGCTCGAGATCTGGAATCAATGGGATGCGACCCATTATCTGCGCCTGGCCCAACACGGTTACGTGGGAGCGGGAAACGGCCGCGTCTCGCTTGTATTTTTCCCTCTTTATCCGTGGTTGGTGCGGGCAGCGGCGTTCATTGTCCATAACTACATGGTGGCGGCCTTCGTCGTCTCCGGGATTGCTTCCGTCGCCGCGGGATTATTGCTGCAAAAATTGGTGCGTCTCGATGAATCCGAAGCAATATCGCGCGATGCTGTTTGGTTTTTATTCATCTTTCCCACGAGTTACTTCCTGCACATCGGTTATACGGAGAGCCTCTTTCTCGCGCTCACTTTGGGTTGCTTTCTGGCCGCCCGCAAAGATCACTGGGAGCTTGCTGGTCTGCTCGGTGCAGGCGCTTGCCTGACGCGTGTCAACGGACTCATTCTCGGGCCGGCGCTGGCGGCGGAGGTCATTCTGCAATACTGGCAAACGCGGCGAATTAACCTGCGTTGGCTTTGGCTTGGTGTGGTGCCGCTCGGCTTTCTCGGCTATCTCTGGCTAAACCACGAGGTGACTGGGGATTACTTCGCCTTTACCAAGATTATGCAGGAGCATTGGTATAAAAAATTCGCGTCGCCCTGGTTCGGCATTCACGATGTCTGGCTGCGCGCCCTCGGGATGAACGTCAACGAAGGGCTCAATGAGTTCGTGGCCGTCGCCATAATAACGGTTTGCACTGTTTGGTCGTGGTTCCGGTTGCGGCCCAGTTATTCTGTCTGGATTACTTTAAACTGGCTGCTTATTAACAGCACCGCGTTCGTCCTCAGCGTGCCGCGTTATACACTGACTCTGTTCCCGGTTTTCATCCTTTTCGCTCGGGCCACCAGCGGGCGACGCTTCCGGTTTGCGATGCTAACGATCTGGTCGCTCCTCTATTTCGCTCTTTACGCCGGCCGCTTCGTGCAAGGGTTGTGGGCGTTCTAGTGCCCAATATCGCCTGAAAGCATAACAGCGTGACCGCAGCCCGCGGAGCGCGGCCTACTGCACCGTCCAGCAAGTTTCTGAACGTGCCTCCGATCGGCCTAAAGGAAGTGTTGGCAATTCGGGTAAAGACAGTTCCAGTCAGGAGCGCGGCAGCACCAAAGCAAAAAAAATCTGGCGTTGCACCGGACCGCTTTCCTCGCGGGCCACGAAACATTGTCGGCTGTTCCACGAGCCGCCTTTGCCTTAACAACTGACCCACTCATGAATCGCACGCATATAAAATGGATTCCGATCCTGATCGCCGGCATCTTCTTCGCCTACCAATATTTCAGCTCCGAGAAATTCGTGAATCCGGAAACCGGTCGTGCCAGCCACGTCGGATTATCCACGCAACAGGAAGCGGCGCTGGGTTTGCAGAGTTACAATCAAGTCCTGGCGCAATCGGAGTCGATCCAGTCCGGTCCAGAGTTTGAAAAGGTGCAGCGAGTCGCGGCCCGACTGGCGGCGGCGACGGGCGCCGCGGGGAGCACGTTTGACTGGCGGGCCTCACTCATCCGCGATAACCAGGTGAACGCTTTTTGTTTGCCCGGGGGAAAGATCGTTGTCTACACCGGTATCCTGCCTGTCGCGCAAAACGACGCTGCACTGGCGACGGTGCTCGGTCACGAGATGGCCCACGCCACTTCGCGCCACGGCGCACAGCGCGTTCTCCAGCAAAATCTCGCGCAAACCGCCATGACTGGAATCGCTGTTTCTCTTTCCGACATGGATTATGATAAACAGCGAGCGGTCATGGGCGCTTTGGGAGCAGGCGCGCAATACGGTGTGCTCATGCCTTTCGGGCGAGAACACGAATCCGAAGCCGACCACATCGGGCTTATCTACATGGCGCGCGCCGGTTACGACCCGCAGGAAAGCATCCATTTTTGGGAAAGGATGGAACACAGCGGGGGCGCGCAACCGCCTGAATTCCTTTCCAGTCATCCATCCCATGGTCACCGGATCCAGCAATTACAGACCTGGATGCCGCAGGCGCTCGAGGAATACCGCAAGGCGACGGAAAGGTGAGTGAAGTTCGTTTTGGGGAACGTTCGCTGGTCTCGATAAACTAATCGTCGTCCTCTGTATCCGGCACGGGAATGACGCCCTGCCGGCGTCGAGCGGTCCAATTTCCTTTCTCCTCGCCGCAACAGTCCGTTGCCGGCTGGCACTCTTTCCGCTTGTCTTTCTGAACCAACATGGTTTTACTGCAAACGACCGCATTTTGTGCAGAACAACGGGAGCGATAAACAATGAAAACAAAACTTCTCGTCAGCACCATCCTTCTTGCCGCTTGTCTGACCAGTTGGGCGTCGTCCTGCGGATCCATCACCGCGCAGAAGATTAGCCAAATCCACATCGGCCAGACGACAGAGGCGGACCTTGTCCACCTGTTCGGGCCGCCGTCGACAAGATTCGTCGATCTCTACCACACGATTGCGCTTGATTGGTTTCGGTCGGTTCCGATGTCTTTGGGAGGGTATTTACCCTTCTTTGGGTGGGACCTGGGTGGTCACAATCTCGAGGCGCAGCAGCTTTCGGTCGTCCTCAGCCCGGGTGGGCGAGTGATGCGGTATGAAATGCACAGCTCCAAGGAGCCGCCGAGAGCGGACAGTGCAACCGCAATGGTCGATCAACGACACTACTATTCGAAATAGTCCTTAGCCTCAGGGGAGGCTCTTCGTTGGCCGGGTCTCAACCGCGGCAGGAGCGGGAACTTTCTGCCCGTCGAGCGTTACCCTGCCGGGTTGCCGTCGGGCAGTGACAACATCCAATACCTGTTCGAGACGAGCGCGGCTGATCGGCTTTTGCAGCACCGCCAGCGCGCCGGAGGATTCGGGTTCGAGTCCACTCCGTTCCCCAAGACCCGAAAGAAAGAGAACGCAGCCGTCGGGATCGTCGCTCAAGATGTGGCGACAGGCCGTCAGGCCGTTCAATTTCGCCATCGCGAAATCCATCAGGACGATGTCCGGCCGGTACTGGCGATAGGAACGAATCGCATCGAGCCCTGAATGCACGATACTGACCACTTCGTGCCCGCACGACCGGACAAGATCGGCCAGCACGCTCGAGAAAGCCTTTTCATCATCAGCGATTAGAACGCGCACGCTAGAAAAAGCAGAAGATTTCGTGCCCTCGGCGGAAAATTTATTTGTCTGCGCATCGCAGGGTTTTTTGGGGGCCGAAGTCAACTTTGAGCGCGCGAGTCCGTCCAGCCAAAGCCAACGCTACGTCCATAAAATTGCAACGGGGACGGATGCTAGCGCGGATCTTCCACCCAACTGGCGCGCTTGTAGGCGACTACCATACCGGCGGAGGCCAGCGCCTCATCATAATGCCACGAAGTATTGCCGTTTCCGCTCAAAGTCTTGACGATAAAGGCCCCGATGAAGTCAGGGTTGCCGTTGACGTCAAAATCATAGCGCTGGCGCGTCCAAGGTGAAGTAGGTATATCCTGGATTACCGGATCCTATCGAGAAAGAACGGGTTTGGCCGGCTGGCGGATCGATCCCATATAACTGCAAATTAGCCGAGTTGTTGTTCGGGTTAGTAATGTCTCGCGCCTTCATGCTGAAATTACCCTCAAACCAAATCTTAAAAGTCACGCCTTGGGCGACCGTGATGCCTCCGGTGACATCACCCGTGACGTATATATTTGCCTCTCCGGTCGTTTGGCCGGCGGGCAGGACAACACTAATATTGTTTGCCGAGGAGTAGGAGCCGCGAGAAGGCGAGGTAACAGTTCCAGCCGTGATCGTGGACGGGGCAGGTCCACTCGCTGTCACGGCCCATGAAGGGACGGATACCGGTGGAATAGTGAGAGTCACATTGTTAGTGACCGTCCCGCTGATATTACCCCCGCTTGTGACCGTGCCGCCATTCGTTTCCAGGCTTCCATAAAGGTTCGCGTTAAAGGAAGAAATGGGGGCGTTTATGTAGACACTGGCGTTCACCCCTACTCCGGTGCTGGCATTGCGCGGCGCGCTGCTGTAGAGACCGCCGGGATAGTGTGTGGTATCGGTGGAATCATAACTGTCCACGATAGGCACACTCACAGGGTTTCCAGTCGGCGCGCTGGCCACAATTGCCCGCGAAAAGGGAGTTTGAGGTTGCGCGATAATTTCGACCCGCCGGGTTGCCTGCGGAGTCACTGTAACTGATGTTCCGGCGGCATGCGCGTAGTCCCCATATCGTTTGATGAAATGGTCGAGTCTTAGATCGTATTTTCGCAACATGTCGTTATGCGTTCTCGCCCCATCCGGGCTGTCGTTATTGGAACGCGCCATCCCCGTCAAACCGGCATATCCGGTGGAGCGAATCCGATACCAGCGATTGCCGGAGATAACAAAGGACGCCGGCGAATCCACTTCGACGTGATACCAGAGGTCGGTAGTTCCTTCACCAGTGCCGAGAAGATGGGATCCGGCGGGCAGATCGTAAATTACTCGTCTGCCGGCAGCGATCTCAGTATTGGCGTCGTTGGCATCTGTTACCGTGACCCAGTTCGAGGTAGCGGAGTCATACTTCTTCCAGCCAGTCCATGCGGCCTGCCCTGCGAGGTTCCATCCGCAGTGGGCAAAACCAAAATCTACGCCGGCTTCCGCAGCGTTGAGCGCTTCTGCCCAACCGACGGCCTTTTGGCTGTAATCGTAGCGGTTCGACACGGTCTGCAGGACGGTGGCGCCGACGAGAGAGAGAACGGCCAGAAGGAGCACGGCGACGAGCAGTGTGTTACCGGATCTGTCATTGCCCAATACAATGGTTTGACTGGGGGACTTCGTCTTCACAGGTGGTTTCTAAGCAGGATTGTGGAGGAGACCGTGGTTGCGGTCCGGGCATTGGCTAAGCTAAGCCGATTGAATTTTGGCTGGAACGAGATTTGCACCAAGACCGAGGACGGTTGTCCCACTCCGCCAAAAGAGAAGTTTGCGGTGCTTCCAGGATTATTCGGATTAAGGCAATTGAATTGATAGTTCGCTGTCGCCATCGTAAGTGTCGTAGACGTCGCCGAACCTGTAGTCGGCGTGTAAGTCCGCGTGATTACTTGATTGGGCGCCGTTCCGCTAATAGTGTAAACCGCTGTCGGCTGAACACCGCTCGTTCCATATGTTACCGTGCCGGAGGCCCCGAGAGTAGCAGTGCGAGGCACCGGTGGATTTTGTGACTCGTCAATGTAGTCCGGGAGCGTCAGAGTCAGGGTCGTTGCGCTGTTTGTCACATTCCCGCTGGTCGCCCTGCGCATATCCTGCCCGATAAAGTCCAGGACCCGCATCTGGTCGCTGGTCGCCCGGTAATAGTCATCGACCCCGGCAAAGACTTGCTGAAAGGTGGAGAACCCGAGAATCATTCCTCCGAGGAGAAATCCGCCTACGGTCAGGGAAAGCATCGTCTCCACAAGGGTGAAACCTTTTCGAGAAACGATTCGGACGTGTCCCAGCTTCATGGATATTTAGCCAGCAAGGTCGAAGTCGCCTGCGTCCGGGGCCGTCCACCCGGACCGGCCGTCCAGGAGAAGATTTCGTCCACGCGGACAAGCGTGCCACTGGCGATCGCCGCGTTGGTTGATATGACGCTGGCGGAACCGTTCGTGCGGGTCAGACTGATAGGCGGATTCCCGGCGACAGGATAGGAATTGATCGTCAAAGTCTCCGTCAATTGCCCGAGATTGGACGACCCACTGGGCGCGGAATTGAGGACGCTGGTGCGAAGGTAGGTCGAGTCCGTCAACTGTGCCCAAGTGCAATTGCGCAATTGCTCGACCCGATCGCGCAGACAGACATTCGCGACCACGGCTTCCCGGCCCGAATTAAGCAGGTAAAGACCTTGTGAATTAAGGCCGCAGAGGGCGGTGAAGAAAAGCACGACAATCACCATCGCGATCAGGTTCTCGACGAAGGTAAATCCCGCCTCAGGTTTTCTGAGGGGCGGTATTTCGTTGGGATCCCGTAAGATCATGGCTCCAGTCAGAGCAGGCGATGTGCCTGATTAGGAGTTCAAAAGACGCTGGATGTGCTGAAATTTGCACGGATCGAGCCTGTTCGGGGGCTGCGCGGGCAAGATCACTATCGCAGCCAAAGCGAGCCCCAAGCTCACCCACCACGGGAGCAATACAAGATCGTCTGCAACGCCGAACTTCCTCCGGGGCACGGCGGATTCCAGAGCAGACCGGAGGCCAGCCACCACAAAAAAACCGTGTGGACCGCAGGTCTTTTACGCGGGTCAGATTTCCTTTGTCAGCTTTAAGAACGCTCGCTAAAACTGCGCGCGTCAATGGCACGCGCTCGCTCAACCCCCAAGAACAACTCAACCGCCAACCTCGGTTTCGAAGCTAAGCTATGGCTCGCCGATCGGCGGACGGTCGGTGTCCGGCTTTCTTTCTCCGCTTGGCGCACTGTGAGGGACTCTCAACAACCACGCCGCTCGCGACCGCCTCCCGCCATAGGACTGCCTGACCAGTCTGGCGGTTTTGTCCGTTAACCTCGGAAGTTCGCCCGCCAACACTACTGTATTGTCTCGCGATCCTCGGAGCTTTGCCCGCCAACCCTATAGTGTTGCCTCACGATCCTCGGAGCTTTGCCCACCAACCCTATGGTGTTGCCTCACGATCCTCGGAGCTTTGCCCACCAACCCTATGGTGTTGCCTCACGATCCTCGGAGCTTGCCCACCAACCCTATGGTGCTGCCTCACGATCCTCGGAGCTTTGCCCACCAACCCTATGGTGTTGCCTCACGACCCTCGGAGCTTTGCCCACCAACCCTATGGTGTTGCCTCACGACCCTCGGAGCTTTGCCCACCAACCCCTATAGGGCCGCAGTTTCATGTGGCATGCGCTTCATCCGGAACACAAAAAATTCGGGCCGACATCCCAGAAAAACAAAAACAACGATAGGCGGTCCTTCTCTCAATGGAAAAAGGCACACCAATCAGCAACAGCGACCATGTCGGAAAGAGTTCCTTTCTACTGATTATGCGATTGGGACACCCCGCAATCAATCAGCTGACCGTCTTCGAGGCGGAGGTTGCTAAATACGGGTAAACGAGCGACAACCTCGATAAGAATTCTTGCGCCCACAGCCTCGCCTGATCGGGGAATCTATTACCCTTCGGAAGCGCAAAGTTGTTTTGCGACCGTGCGTGCGAGGGATTCAGTGAAATACGGTTTCGCGAGGAAACCGTGCCTCCGATCTGGCTTGAGATCCATCCCGAGGAGTTCGGCGCTGTAACCGCTCGTAAAGATCACTTTCAAGTCAGGTCTTTCTTCTGTTAGCTGTTGCTCGAGTTGTCGGCCAGAAGGAGTTCCGGGCATCACAACATCGGTCAGGAGGAGGTCGATTTCGTTGCGATGCTCTTCCCAAATTTCCAATGCCTGCCGGCCGTTTGCCGCGGAGAGAACCCGGTAGCCAATTGAGCTGAGGGCGCTGGTTACGAAGTCGCGCAGCATGTCCTCATCCTCGACGACAAGGACGGTGAAACTCGCTGGCACAGCGCTCTCGACAGCGTTGGTCGTGAGCTCGCCGTGCTCCTCGACCACGGCATTCTTGCTCACGGGGAAGAAAACGCGCACCTCTGTGCCGCTCCCACGCGTACTGTCGACCTCGATCCAGCCATCGTGCTGCTGGAGCACGCCATAAACCGTTGCGAGCCCCATGCCAGTGCCTTTGCCTTGTTCCTTAGTTGTAAAGAAGGGCTCGAAGATTCGGTCCAATGTCGCCTTATCCATGCCTTCCCCTGTGTCCTTCATGGACAGACAGACGTAAGAGCCGGGCTTGGCGCCTGGCCGGAGTAACTGGTCCATTTCGTCGACTTCGACGCTGGAGAGGGAGATGTACAGACGGCCGCCTTCTATCATGGCATCGCGGGCATTGAGCGCCAGATTCATGATGACCTGGTCCACATTGGTCGAGTCAGCGAAAATCGGCGGGAGTCCGGGCGCGAGTTCCAGCTCAATCACGATATGTTCACCGATAATCCGCCGGAGCATGCCGGCGGTTTGCTCGACGATCTCGTTGAGGCGCAGGGGACGGCGCGTTAGGATTTGCTTGCGGCTGTAAGCAAGGAGCTGTCGGGTGAGGGCAGTAGCTCGCTCTGCGGCCGCAACAACCTGCCTCAGCGAACCGACGAGACCGTCATCGAGCTGGGGCCGGCCAAGCTGCATCGTGGTGTTACCGAGAATAACTGTGAGGATGTTGTTGAAATCATGCGCCACGCCTGCGGCAAGGCGACCCACAGCTTCCATCTTTTGTGCCTGACGCAGCTCATTCTCGAGACGCGCGCGATCAGTCACGTCTTGGAGGATCAGTAACTGGTAGGGAGCATTTCCGAGTTTAAGAATCTGCGCAGTGACGAGGACCTCGCGTATCTCACCGGCAAAAGTTCGAACCGAAGCCGGTAGCTCACGGATTGGTTGTCGGTCCTCAAGCTGTCCCGCAATCTGCGTTTCTGTCGTGGAATCCGCCCATCGGAGGGCGCCTTCCGCCAGTGCTTCTTCTCGCGAGGCACTCAGCAGTGTCAGGAAACTGGCATTTGCATCCAGGCAGCCCCCCACGTCCAAACGACTGATTGCCATTGGCACGGGACTGCCGTGAAAGGCCATTGAAAATCGTTCCTCTGAGTTCCGCAATGCCGTCTCGGCCATCGTGCGTTCCACAACTTCGCTCGTCAGCTCTTTGTTGACCGCGCGCAGTTCCGCCGTTCGCTCGCTGACGCGGTTCTCCAAGTCGTCCATTTGCTGCCGCGCGATCCGAGTGAGCTCCCATTTTCGGCAGAGGGCATGCGCCATCTGAGTCACCTCGAGGTTGTCGAAGGGCTTCTTCAGGAGGAGGACGTGATCGGTGTGACCGATTGCCTTGGCGATTTCATTCCACGAATAATCAGAATAGGCCGTGCAGATCACGAACTGCAGATCCGTAAATTCTTTGCAGATGTGTGTGATCGTCTCAATTCCGTCCCATCCCGGCGGCATCCGGACATCAACGAACGCGACCGAGTATGGCCGCCCTCCAGCGGCGGCGGCGCGGACTTTTTCGAGGCCTTCCTGTCCTTGGAAAGCCGAGTCGATCTCGAAGACAATGTCCTGTGTAGGATCAGGTGCGACCCCTAATAGCGTGTTCGCGAAGTCGTCCAGTTCCTCCTTCTGCGATGAAGTCGTGGGGCCGAGGATCTTTTGGAAATCGTCGTGAATCGCTCTATTGTCATCAATAACGAGGATTCGAAATCTGGTCATGCGGGCAGGGGAGGTGTTTTGGCTCATACAATGGAGTTAGTGGCGGCCGCCGGCAGCTCGAGCGTGAATGTCGCGCCCTTTCCCAGGCCTGCGCTTGCGGCAGTGAGTGAGCCGCTGATTTCGCGCGCGGCGTTTGCGCCGCTGTGAAGGCCAAAGCCGTGACCATCCCGTCGTGTCGTGAAGCCGTGTGCGAATATGCGGGTAAGATTCTCCGGGGAAATGCCAATTCCATTATCTGTCAAACTGACTCTGACGCTTCTCTCGGTTCCCGCCGCGATCCGGATTGTGAGGCGCTTGTCCGTGCGTTGTGAATCATCCAGCGCGTACTTCGCGTTCCGAATCAGGTTGATCAGAATTTGCAGAACTTTATGTCGATCCACGCGGACGAGTGTCACCGGGGCAAAATCGCGCTGGAGGGTTACGCCGTGGCGTTCGAATGCGCCCATGTTTAACGCGATTGCGTCCTCGACCAGCTGTTCCGCGGGAAGGTCCTCGAAGACGCCGCTAACCTTTGCGTAGCTCTGCTGCATCGCGACGACTTCTTTAATGTGCTCGATATTTCGAGCCAGTTGATCGACCTCCCGCAGGATCTCCGCGTTTTCTGCCTCGAGGAAGGCACCAAGTTTGGCGAAGAAATCGGGCAGTCTCTTGCCATTGGGGTCGTTAGTCAGGTAATTCGCGAGATCGCCATTACGACCGGTCAGGAGTGCGGCTGCCTTTGTAACCTGCGGAACCTTCGAGCGATTGATTTTTTCAACGACCAGGCCCGCCGAAACGTTGACGCTGTTCAGGACGTTGCCGACGTTGTGCAACACGCCCGTGGCGACTTCGGCCATTCCAGCGAGCCGGGAGGTTTCGAGCAACTTTTGCTGGGAGTTGTGCAACGCTTCCTCGGCCTGGCGCCGTTCGGTCATATCGCGCATCACCGTAGAAAGGTATTCCAGCCCGCCCTCCGAATTCTTGTGCGCAATGAGAACCTGAGAAACGTGAACTTCCTCACCGTCGCTCTTAAGGATGGCTGTCTCTCCGGCCCACGAGCCGCTTTTTAAGGCGGCTGGTAACCCCACTTCTGAGATGATTTTGCGCGCCCACTCAGGATGAAAATCGAGAGTCTCAAGCCTGCTAATGTCTTTGTCGTCAGCCAAACCCAGGACCTGTTGGGCAGCTCGGTTCAAATAGAAGGCGCTCCCGTTTGGATCCGCACTGATGACGATATCCGGGGTCGCTTCCAGAATGGCGGTCAGACGGGCGTGGGCTGCTTCCGCACGCTCTCGCTCGCGAATCTCACGTTGGAGTCTATCTACTTGCTCCTGCAGTTTTTCCTGGGCAAAGTGCAACGCGCTGTCTTGGGACTGGATCTGGGCCAGCATTTGATTAAAGGCGTCTGTGAGGACCCCCAGCTCGTCACCGCACACTTTGGGTGCGCGAACGGAATAGTCCTTATGGTCAGCGATTGTCCGTGCGGTACCGGCGAGGCTGAGAATGGGATCGGTAATGAAATGCTGAAACTGACTCGAGAGAGCGAAGGCAAAAAGGAGTGAAGCGGCGAGGACGAGGGAAAAGATGCCTCCGTAAAGCCTGAGAAGTTGCGACGTGGTCGCTTGCAAATCGGCCAGGAGATAAAGGGTTCCTTCGCGCTTGCCATTGAGCAGAACCGGTTGGGCACAAAGGATGCGGTTTCCGTCGATTTGGAAGCCCGCCTGTGACCGGGCCGATCTCATGTCGATCTCATCTCGCGCAGCTCCAAAAAACGCCAGCCCCTGACGGTCCATCAGCTCAAGACGCGCGCTGACGACCTGCGGGATTGTCTTCAGCCCGGCGAGGATCTGGGCGGCCGCGTCCTCGTCTTTAAACATGACGGCGGAGGCGCAATTGTGTGCCGTAACCTCACCGACGGCGGCAAGTTCGTGCGCGGATTGCTGGCGCAGGGTGTAGGCTTGAAAACAAAAGAGCGCGGCAAAGGCGGACAGGAGCACCACGCCCGAGATCAGCATGATCATGAGCGTGATTTTTCGGCGAATGGGAAGATCGCGCAGGCTTGGCATGGGAATGTCGGAATGGTTTAAAGCTACTTTTGCGCCTGACGGAGGAAATTTAGCAACCGCGGCGACGACCTGCCGCCAGGCCCAGGCTTGGCTCGGTCCTGCTGGAACATGTCCTGCTTGCTAGGGGCGCAACAATTCGATGAATCTCTACACTGATGACCTTGCGGAGACGAAAACGACGCCATCCCTGATTCCCGAGACCAATCTTGCGAGCGCCGGCCATTTCCTCGCGGTCGCTTCACAACCGTCGGCGGGCTTCGACGACTGTTGTCGTGGTCGCGGCTGCCATTGCGCTGGGTTTTGGCTTGTGGACTTTGTCGCGTCGACTGGCTCCGCAGATCAGCGCACAAACGTCTCCGAAGTCGACCTATGTCGCCTCCTTCCCCGAAAAAAGTATCGCCGTTCTTCCTTTCGAGGATCTGAGTGGGCCGAAACCAGAATTATCTCTGGCCGACAGCATTCAGGACGACATTCTCACGGCACTTTCGAAAGTCGCGGATTTGAGAGTGATCAGCTACACCTCAGTCAGCACCTACGTCCCCGGCAAGCCGCGCAATTTGCGCAATATCGCGCAAAGCCTCGGGTCCGCTTATATCCTGGAAGGAAAGGTCCAGCGCATCGAGGGAAGGGCGCGGATCACTCTTCAACTAACTGATGCACGCAGAAGCGTAAAGTTGTGGACCGACAGTTATGAGCGCGATCTCGCTGACCTCTTAGGCAGGCATGGCGGCATCGTGCAGCAAGATCTGTTCTCAAATGCAGGCCAACTTTATCGCCGAAAGAGAAGATCGCCGTCGACGAGAGCCCGACGAAAGACCTCCTTGCCTACGATCTCTACGTCCGCGGCAAAACACTCATCGCCAGTGTTTCATTCAATGCCCAAATCAACGAGAAACTGGTTCAGGCTGTGCAATTGCTCAATCAGGCGCTCGCCCGCGATCCGGATTTTCACCTTGCTTATTGTCAGTTGGCTTCGGCGCACATCTATCTCTACTTTTTTGGATACGACCACACCCAGGCTCGGCTTGCTTTAGCCGATGAGATGCTTAAGGCCGCCGTTCGTTTGCGTCCGGATGCGGGTGAAACCCACTTCGCCAAGGCAACCTTCTTCTATCGCGGCAAGCTCGACTACGACCACGCGCGCGCGGAGCTGGCCCTCGCCCAGAATGCGCTTCCTAACAATTCCGAGATTTTCGAGCTAACCGGCTACATCGATCGCCGCCAGGGTTTGTGGCACGAGTCAGCGCGGAGTTTGCAACGAGCACTTGAGCTTGATCCGCGCAACTATTTCCTACTTCAGCAGATCGCCTACAGTTATCAGGAATCCCGCCAATTCGGGGCGATGGCTGCGGCCATGGATCGCGCGCTGGCCCTGGCTCCAAATGATCTGGATAACCGCGTCACGCGTCCGTTGGTCGATCTCGAATGGCGTGCCGATACGCGCCCGCTTCACAATGCCATCAAGAGTTTTCTTGCTGAAAATCCCGGCTCGGCCCCGGATCTGGCCGATCAATGGTTATATGTCGCCTTGTGCGAGCGCGATTTGTCGGCCGCCGTCGAGGCTCTCGCGGCCATTCCTGCAAGCGGGATTTCGACCGACCTCAATTTCCCGCGCGCCTGGTGCGAGGGTCTCGTCGCCCGCGTCCGCGGGGACGCCGCCACTGCCCAAACTGCTTTCCTCGCCGCGCGCGCCGAAGTTGAGAAGCAGGTGAAGGAACAGCCCGATTATGGTGCAGCTTTTTGTGTCCTGGGATTGATCGAAGCTGGCCTCGGACAAAAGGAAGAAGCGATCCGCGACGGACGACACGCAGTCGAGTTGCTGCCGACCACGAAAGATGCGCTCGACGGCGCAGAACTGATGAAATATCTCGGGGTAATTTATGCCTGGTGTGGGGAAAGAGAGCTGGCCATCAACCAGATCAGGGCGACGGTGCGGATTCCAGGCACTTTGAGCTATGGCAACCTAAAACTCCACCCGTGGTGGGATGCGTTGCGTGGCGATCCGCAATTCGAGAAAATAGTAGCTGATCTCGCGCCGAAGGTCTCCGCGGAATTAGGCAAGCGGGAGACGATCCGATTTCCGCACGGTTCAGGCGGCACCCCCAAATTTTGGCAGCCGCAACGCCTTTGTGGCCTCGCGGCGCTGTTTCAGGTTTGGATGAAACTTTGCGGCCCGTAACAGTTTTGTTACGATGTGAAAGTTGCTCCCTTTCGGCTGATAAGCTCAGGTGGGCGCATGCGATCGTTGTGTCTTGCATTAGGAAACGTCTCAAAGAGCTCACTCTTTGGCGCCTCCGGTTTTTTTGCTGGACACCTCACCGCATTTTTGATAGGAACTACAGAAACCGTGTTCGACGGCGATAGCAATCACCGAAACACTATTGAATAGCGGTTATTTCGAAACTCGATACGACAATTAACATATGAAAACTAGAATCATTTCTTCGCTGCTCACCCTTATCGGTGTGCTTGCCTTACAAACCACTGCCCACGCTAACTTTCACCTCATGCAAATCGAACAGGTGATCGGTGGCGTCAACGGCGACACGACTGCCCAGGCCATTCAAATGAGAATGCGCTCGACCGGGGAGAATTTTGTCTCCTCTGCCAAATTGATCGCTTTCGATGCTGCCGGCCTAAACCCGGTCACCATCCTCGATCTGACCACCAATGTGACCAATGGCGCCGTGGGCAGCCACGTTCTTATCGTGAGTGCGAATTTTCCCAGTCATACCACGCCGACCACCGTCCCCGACTTTACCATGACTAATCCTATTCCGGCGAGTTATCTCGCGGCGGGCAGTCTTGTTTGGGAAAGCGATACCGGAATTATCTATTGGCGCTTGAGCTGGGGCGGTGCCGCCTATACCGGGCCGAACGATGGCAATGTTGCGAATGATGCTGACGGGAATTTCGGTCCGCCATTCGGCAGCGCCCTGCCCTCGACTGGCGCAACAGCCTTGCAGTTCGTGGGAGCCGCGACCGCCAAGAGTACGAACAACGCGGCAGATTACCATGTTACCACGGGCGCCGCGATTTTCATGAACAATGCCGGAGCTAGCTTCACCGTCAACGGTGCGTCGCTGCCAGTTGTTTCGATGACTGTCACCGATGGCAGCGCCTCCGAAGTCCCTGCAACCGACGTCGGCAAGATCAGAATCAACCGGACTGGCGCAACCACGGCTGACCTGAACGTGCTTTACGCGGTCAGTGGAACCGCGACGAACGGCACAGACTACCAGCGCCTGCGCGGCCGGGCGGTCATTCGGGCTGGCTCGAGTTCAGTCGTCGTCCAGATTCGTGCCATTGATGACACCCTCCCAGAGCCGGACGAAACCGCCATCCTGACTCTGTCGCCGAACGCGAGTTATACAATTGGTTCGCCTAACTCCGGCACGGTTACGATTCACAGTAACGAGTAAGGCTCCCTTGAGAGGCGGCTTAGTAGCCGCTGCTCTGTTCAAGCTTTAAGATCCGGTGGCCGGCTCAGATTTTAATTTGGGCCGGCCACTTTGCTTGGGCAGGAGACGGCAAGTAACTCCGTGCGTCGATCATCGGGTGCTCGCAGCTGCCATTGACGTGGCGAACAACATCTGAGAACCTTGCTCGAAGGTCAGTCTGGAGAGAGGTATTTCATGATGAAAATCATTCGTTTGGCTTTGGCAACAGGCCTCGGCGTCGCCCTCGTCGTCCCCATCGGCGCCCAGCAAAGCGATCCATCTGGGCAAGGCAATCCGAGCATAGGCTCTCTGGCCACCCCTAGTCCAACCGCGTCACCCGGTGCGCCGCATCGCGGTGAACACAAGAAACATCGAAGGCGGCATCGGGAACGCCGCCAAGAGCGGACCAGAAATCAAAATCAAGACGGCACGGTGACGCGGCAACGCCGGCAGGAGCGCGAGCGCGAGCAGAATGGAGTCGTGACTGAGCAACGCCGCGAAGAGCAAAGCAACGGCGCCACCACCGAGACGCGATCAGAGGAACGAACGACGCCAGAAGACGTCACGCCGCAAGCCAGCGCCGCGCCCCAGCCGACACCTCAGTAGATCCAGGCAATTTACAGGGTCGGCGCTTTCGATCTGCCGGGCGACGAAATTCGGGAATGGAACTCTTCGCGAATCGGACCCGAGCAGGTGCGCAATGGGCATTCGTTCTGCTTTGCCAGATGGGATGGAACTTTACGAGGTGAAGGCGCCAGGTCTCCGCTATCCATTGAATTCGGTGGAAATCTCGCATCTTTTTCGGTCGGGCCATTTGCATCGGCGGGTGCGATGCAAGCCAGCAGGCGAAGCAAATTGGCAAACGATCGGTGAATTATTTCCACTGCTGGAATACGGTTTTGGCTGGTTACTCGCTCCCGTCAGAAGATTCGAAGCCTGCGCGCCGCCGCGTGGCCTTCGCTCTGCTTGCGGTCCTCGTCGCAGCCGGTGTCTATGTTTGCTGGGATCGTTTCGCTCGCGATTCTACCAATCTCAGATCGGTCGCCCAATCAGCCGATCATCGGGCCGACCCGCCGATCGTTATTGCCCGCAGCAATTAGCGAGAAGAAGGGAGCGTCGCCACCGTCAACGGTAACGCGCCAGCGCAAATTCCGACCACTTATTGGAAAACGTGGCTTGAAATCCTACCGCCACAATTTTCCCATCTGGCTGGAGAAGGGCACCGTTGGCTCCGCCGTTCAGATCGCCAAAAGACGTCCGGACTTTACCGCCAACGCCAAAGGTCTTGTCCAATGAGCCATTCGTCGTCAAACGAGCGAGGACAAAGTCCGAGTCCGATGACTCGCTGTTGGGATAACCAACGACGACAATATTGCCATCGGTTTGCAGTAGGACCTCGTTGGCGGACTGGCAACAGCTCCCAAAATCGATTTGTGTTATCCCATCGCTACTGAAAGATGGGTCAAGAGCGCCGTTCGTCCCGTAGCGGGCGACGGCGAAGTTCTCGACTCCTCCGTTCTGGGAAATTGCAAATCCCGCGGCAACAATCTTTCCATCCGGTTGCAACACGGCGGAGCGCGCCTGGTCGAAGTTGCGATCGCCGAAGTCGGTGCGCACTAATCCGGCAACACCAAAGGTTGTGTCAATGCGCCCGTCAGCCAGATAACGCGCAATTGCAAAGTCGTAGAAGTTTGTGGGATTCTTCGCGGATCCAACCGCAACGATCTTGCCATCACTCTGAATCAAGACGGAAAAGGCATCATCATTGAAGCCATCAAAGTCGGTCGTAACCTGGCCGTCGTTTCCGAAAGTTGTATCAGGTGTTCCATCTGGATTGTATCGCTCCAGCGCGAAATCGGTATCCGAATCGTCTTCGCTGGAAAAATCAACGTAGTCCGTCCCGGCAGCGATAATTTTCCCATCGGCTTGCAAGGCGAGAGCCGAAGCAAAACTTCCTTGCCCCGGAAAAGTCGTAGTCACGATGCCGCCATTGCCAAAGGTGGCGTCGAGCGATCCATTCGGATTATAACGCGCCAATTCAAAATCGCCCAGGAAAACGAAGAGCGGGAAGGCGCCGCCTGCGACCAGAATCTTGCCGTCGGGTTGGATGACGATCGCTGAAATATCCGCCGCCAGACCCGGGAAGTCCGTATGCACTTTGCCGCCGCGGCCGAAGGTCGGATCAAGCGTGCCGTCGGGATTGTAGCGGGCGAGCGCAAAGTCTTCGTCAGAGAAGTCATTGTGCTTATAGCTCGTTCCACCGACAACTAATTTCCCGTCGCTTTGGATTGCCACGGCGTTTGCGATGTCGGTGCTATGGTTTAGATCAGTCAGCACTTGGCCGCCCCGTCCAAAGGTCGGATCAAGGACGCCATCGGCCGCCTTTGCCAGCTTCGTGCCGGGGAAGCAGATCAGTCCGATCGAAACGGCAGCCAGTCCGAGAGTGTAGAAAAAGCGGCCAATGGGACGCTGCTTTGCCACATCTGAGTATGATTCGATTTGTATTCATGATATTCGCCTCATTCCTATAATTAGTTTTTGGCTCGCTCTGTTTTTTGCAAGGGCAACGTTGTAACGAAACTGTTACTTCCGCTGAGCCGTCATGAAAGGAAGTGTGGCATGAACGTAGTCTGCGCAATGGAACAGAATTGTGAGCTAACGAATCAAGTTCACTTATTGCGATGACGCTGCTTCCTGCCCGCCAACTGTCCCTTCGACGCGCGCCACCTTCTCCGAGACTTCGTTGACGCCTTTCTGAATTGATTCGACATTAGGGTGCACTTCGGCGAGGAGGGCGTGCTCTTGCCGCGAAATTTCCTCGATCCGGTGGGCCTGACTCGTCAATTGTTCGAGGACAACATTCTGGCGGCTGGAAATGCGGTGCATCCACCAAAAGCACGCCGCCCAGCAGGCGAAATTCACAAACGTAATCCAGTCCATCGTTGGCATTTCCGGTGATTCGCGCCTGAACTAACTGTCGAGTGTAAAATTCGCGTCGGAAGCGCTTTCGATTGGAACCTTAACCGGATCAGGTCTTTGAAGACTTTTTACAGGAAAAAGAAGACCAGAAAGGTTAGTCAGCCGCGTTTCATAGAGTTGTCGCCCATCGGCGGCATCCAAAATATGAAACGAATTACCTTATCAATACTATGCCTCTCGGCTATCGCACTCTCCGCTTTCGCGCAGGATCAATCCTCACCCGCCGCTGATAACTCAGCCCGGAATGAGCGAGACCGCTCCGGCGAAACGAAGACTTCGTTCGATCAGTCGAATACACAAGGAGGATACCCAAATCACAGCGTCGATTCGGCGCGCCGTCATGAAGGATGACTCCCTCAGCATGACGGCAAAAAATGTAAAGATCATCACCGAGAACGGTGTTGTGACCTTGCGCGGCCCCGTGAAAAGCGAGGCCGAAAAAACCAAAATCGCGGAACTCGCGAAGTCGGCTGCCGGCCAGATGAAGATTGAGAATCAACTCGAAGTCAAGAATTCGGAATAATCCGACAACCAAAGAAAGAACCATTAATATTATGTCAGACACACAAGTATTCTGTATCGCAAAGAGTCATCTCCAAGCCGAGCAAATCGTGGAGCGTTTACAAACCGCCGGTTTCCCGAGCGATGAGATTTCGATCTTATTGCCGGATACCGAGGGCAAGCACGATATCGGGCACGTGAAAGCGACCAAGGCGCCCGAAGGTGCCGCCACCGGCGCAACTGCTGGCGGAGTAACGGGCGGCGTGCTCGGATTGCTCGCCGGCATCGGGAGTCTCGCTATTCCCGGAGTCGGGCCCTTTATCGCGGCCGGGCCGATCATGGCGGCGTTAGGCGGCGCGGCCATCGGTGGAACAACCGGCGGCATCGTCGGAGGCCTTATCGGCCTCGGTATCCCAGAAATCGAAGCCAAGCGTTACGAGCACAAGCTCAAGACGGGTAACTACCTGATCGCGGTGCACGCGGACGGCGACCGTGAAGACGTTGCAAAAGACATCTTCAAGAAGGCCGGCGCGGAAGATATTACCAGCTCTTCGATGGCGACAACGCCCGATCGATAAGAAAACAATCTTAGCCAGATTAGGAGGCGCCCTGTGTCAAAAGACACGGGGCGCTTTTGTTTTCACGAAGCTTTGCCTGCGGAGAAGAAGGACAACCTGGCTGAACTGGCTCTAACCCGGAATGATTTGAATCGAATGGATCTTCCGAGGCAAGCGCGCCAGGAGATAGCTTGTAAATGCTCCGGCAATCGCATTCGGTTTTCCGCCTCGGGTAACAATCCGACAGATCAGCGTTTGGGAAGCGCCATGCCATTGAAGGTTTATCGCTCCGCGCTCGTCCCGCATGTGCAGCTTGGCCCATCCGTGAGGACGCGTTAACCTTTTGTGCTCGGAGATGACCAGGTCGAAGTCGCCGAGGTGCTTGTCGTTTACGATCGCGTCGCGCAACGAAGTGGTGCCAGTTGAGATCACCTGAATCACGGTTTGCATGTTCGCTTTAGGCTGATCTGATCGTCAAAAGGAGTCGAGGCAAAACATCAATCACACCGGGAGAAATTTAAAATGCTAGAACGCGAACTGCGGAAGCGTTGGGATCGAGAATTGGCTTGCCGATTGAAAGGGGTGTCCTATCCTCGCCTTGCGCCTGAGTCTGTGATTTCGAGGAAGGCGCCGGAGATTACGATAAAACTTCTCTGCGGCGAAAATCCATACTATGAATCTTCCATCGAACTTCGTAAGCATTCATCCATATTTTAAGGCGCATCCCGGGAAGATCGAGATGTTCAAGGCCAGCCTCCCGGCGTTTCGCGACAAGACAGCGACTGAGGAGAAGAATCTCTTCTATGATTTCACTGTCAACGGAGATGAAGTTTTCTGCCGGGAAGGCTACGCCGGGGCGGAGGCTGCTCCTCGCCCATCTCGAAAACGTCGGAGCGCTTCTGAGCGAAGCGTTCAAGATCGCTGACCTGACCCGACTGGAAGTGCACGGCCCGGCATCGGAACTCGACAAACTGCGAGGGCCGCTGGCGCATCTCAAACCGGCATGGTTCGTTCGCGTCGAATCGTGACGGCTGAAATGCGGCCTTAAACCATCGCCCGTCCTTGTGAGTCGGGCTCGGGACCGAAGCACCACAACTGGGCTAGCGTTAGAGGACGATCGGCCTCGTCGTTTGGCTCAGCGCACAGTCACTGTAACTGCCGGGGATGGAATTCCATTTGCAACCACCTCGAGCGTGCAGCTTCCCGTCTCCATTCCCGCCGGCACGTCAAAGTTCGTCGAGACGCGCTTGTTGCCGGTCGCGACGCCCATGGAACTATGGTCGTGGGTCCGGGCGTAGAAGACATGGCCGGTGGCGGTATTGGTCAGCCTGACCAGCGGGTAGTTGGTGGAAGTCTCCAGCTCATCGCCGAAAGCGGCCGCCTGCGACAGACCGTTGAATTGGCGGCCTGAGATTGGATACGTATTACCGCGTCTAAGCCTCTGTGGATAGCGATTGATCTGGGGCGCCCAGGAAGGCATGTAAGTCGTATTCGCCGAGGTATAAACTTTGACCACAGAACCGCCGGCAACCAGGGTCTGGCCATTCGGCAGCATCATCAAACATCCGAAAGCGGAGAGGGTGGGGATAAGATTGACTCCATCAAACTCATAGAGCCGGCCAGAGTTACCCAGCACCAGAACATTGCCGTTAGGCAAGAGGGCGGCAAAGCTATCCCCAGCGTCGTCAAAGTTTGGGAAGTCAGGGCCGACCGCCCAGGTGCCTGTCCCGGTAATGGTCGCGGGAGGCGTGTAGACGGCAGTGTGCCCTGGGCCGGCAGTAGAGTAAGATCCGGTCGCGAAAACAGTCCCATTGGGTCGCAGGATTCCAGGCCCCACTTCGCCCGGAGGATAGTAGCAAAACTCACCATTCGGACCGTAAGGGAGGCAGCCAAGGGTGGACGGCGAATGCAGGTCAACGATCGTGCTGCCGGCCGTCATCCAGGTTTGCGTGCCTAAGAGGTAGCGTTCGGAGTTTGGCGCGTTCTTCACATCGTAAGTCAGAACGGTGCCGTCTCGCAGCAAGGTCCAGCCTTCTTCGGAGTTGAAATCACTCTTGCCGGTGAATCCGAGCGCAGTCCAAGTGAGTGTGGCCGGGTCGAGTGCGGCCATTTGCATATCCAGCTTGCGGCCGACGAGCCAGCGGCCATCCGGTAGAACGACAGACTGCGAGTCGCCGATGTAGTCCCAGCCGGCGGGCGGATTGAGCGGTGTCCAGGTATTAGCCAACGGATCGTAAATTGCTCCCAAATTCGTTAGCTCAAAGTTTCCACTGTTGTATTCGCCGCCCATGATAACGAGTCGACCATCGGCCAGGACGGCGGAAGCGAAATCATCGGGCACATAGCCGGCTTGGAGCGAGGCAAGCTTCGTCCAGGTTCCATTGATGTAACTCCCATTGATATCCGGGGTGAGCTTCCACCAATCGGACGAGACGTTGGCTTGGCATACCACGGTGCCATCCGTCAGGAGAAAACTGAGAAATGCTCCTCCCGGTGGCTGGTGAACGAGGTTTTGCAGTGTCTGTGCCGGCGCGAGGCTGGTCAGAGCTAAAAGTGAGATGGCAAATGCGGACAGCAGTTTTTTCATTGTAGTGAAATGTGTGGTGGTGTGTGGCGATGGCGCGATCCGTGGACCAACGCTAAAACGCAGGACCTCGCGCGTGACCAAGAGCGTTGCGGGTCGGACTCTAAAAGTCAAGCTCGAAAAGGACGACGCCGACTGCTGAGACAGAGCATGATGGATCAGTTTAGATTGGAAAAAACAGATGCGCGACGCAGTATGCAAAGAATGAAAGCAATTCGTGTTGAACAATTCGGCGAACCGGAAGTGATGAAGTTGGTGGAGGTGCCGAAACCGAAACCAGGTCCCGGCCAGGTTCTGGTCCGAATGCATGCTGCCGGCGTCAATCCTGTTGAGACCTACATTCGAGCCGGGACCTACGCCCGGAAGCCTGCACTGCCTTTCACCCCCGGCAACGACGGCGCAGGCGTAATCGAGGAGGTGGGTCCGCTGTTGCCCGGCGAATCCGTGAAGTTTCGCCCGGGCGATCGGGTCTACACTGCTGGATCGATCAGTGGGACCTACACCGAATATGCATTGTGCAACACGGCCCAAGTGCATCCGTTGCCGGAGCCGGCCTCTTTCGCCCAAGGTGCTGCGATAGGTACGCCGTACGCGACCGCCTACCGTGGATTGTGGCAGAGGGCGAAGGCGCAGCCAAACGAAACAGTGCTTGTCCATGGCGCAAGCGGCGGGGTGGGAACGGCCGCCGTGCAGCTGGCGCGCGCGGGCGGCCTCCACGTCCTCGGGACCGCCGGCACCGAGCGAGGACGGATCCTAGTGACGGAGCAGGGCGCACACGCGGTTTTCGATCATAGCGCGATTGGTTATCTGGCGGAGATCATGGAGGCGACTTCGGGACGCGGTCTTGATGTAATTCTGGAAATGGCGGCGCACGTCAATCTCGGCAAGGACCTCACGATTCTGGCTCCACGCGGTCGTGTGGTGGTGATTGGCAATCGTGGTCGTGTGGAAATAGATGCGCGGGAGACGATGTCGCGCGACGCCGATATTCGAGGAATGGTTCTGCCCAATACCCCGGCGGCCGAAATGGCGAGTATTCATGCGGCGCTCGTGGCTGGGCTGGAGAACGAAACTTTGCGTCCTGTGATCGGAAAAGAACTGCCGTTGGCTGACGCACCGCGGGCGCATCGCGCCGTGATGGAGCCAGGAGCGTTCGGGAAAATTGTAATGATTAGTTAGTTGTTATCGCAGACCGGGCTATCACATCATCGACAGGGTTTCGCAGAGGACATGGCGCGGATAGGAGACGAATTCATCCGAACCTGTCCTCCCGTTTTCAACGCCAACCTACTCGTTACTGTGAATCACGACTGTTCCAGTGCTAGGCGAGCCAATGGTATAACTCGCGTTTGCCGATAACGTGAAGATAGCGGTCTCGTCCGGCTCTGCGATCGTGTCATCAATCGTGCGCAGCTGAACGTTGACCGACTTTGCGCCAGCCTTGATGATTGCCTGACCGCGCAACCTTTGATAATCCCTGCCGTTCTTTGCTGTACCCGTAATCGTGTAGAACACAGTAAGAGCGTTCGTGGTTGCGCCGCTGCGGGTGATCTGAAATCTGCCCGTGTCGGTCGCTGGGACTTCAGAGGCACTGGCATCGATGATTTTGAGCGTCACGGTTGGGAGCGAAGTCGAGCCAAAGGGTGTCACTATGAGATTATCGGCCATAAAGATCGGCCCGTAATCACCGCCGGTTGGAGGCGGCGCGTCATAGTGAATCACGATGTTATCGAAGGGCTGAGTCGAGTTGAATGACAACGTCCCGCTCGGCCAGGTGCCGCCATTAGGAATCTGATGCGTGTTTGTGCCAACGTAAGTCGCCCCCAGATAGGCCGTCATTCTCATGATACAGGAAGAGTCCGTGCCATATTCTTCGGGCGAGTACAAGATTGAGGCCGCGTTCAACTGAGTGTCGAACGAAACCAGCAGATCGACCGCATACACCTGGCTCGGATAAATGCAAAGACCGGAGAATCCAGGCGGGGTAAACCCGAGGACGTTGGCTGCCTGAATGGAATAGTTGTAAAACAGCGAACCGGCGCTGAAATGACCGGTGATGCCACCCGCCGTGAGGTCCAGTGGCAAAGGCGAGTATTGCGGTGCGGAATTGAAGTCAAATGTAACACTTTGAGCCTTGATCCCGGACAGTGGAAGAAGCGCAAGAATCGCAACTAAAACAGATTTGTAATAGCCTTTCATATGTCTCAATCAAAACCGGCGGCGCGGTCCTGCTCACCAGTTTTTGGCAAAAAACGTTCATTTCTTGTTGAGACGTTTTTTGAAGCGGAACAGGAGAGGTATTGGTTTATGTTACGCAGATGTATGGTGAGGCATTAACCTCAGCGCGTCAGAACCTTTGGAATAACATGCCGCTCCCAAATCGGCTCGCCCGCCTCCGTCCGCCAAGCGCTCGGGTTCATCGGAGACCGCCCCCAAGACGAGAGGGCGCTTCTTTCGGTTACGAACTTTGATCCGTTGTTGTTGCGACGGCAGGGATGCCGCCACGTGCGGGCTAGAAGCCCGCGCTCCCCGTCACGCGCAAATTCAATGCACGACTAACGAATAGAGAGGACCGTTTGGGTTGAGCAGTTCAGTCTTATGCTGGGAAACTGCGAGGTAAACCTGCAAGAACCAGAGGAGGACAAGGCAAACGGCAAGCACGCTGAGCGAGGCGCGCGTCAGGCGGATGGGTGGCATGCGGGCAAAGAAGTTTCGATCCAGTATGAGTTCGAGTGCTGTGACGCCAATGATCGCGATAGCACCTGCGACCAATGGAAAAGCGAGCCAGTTATAATAGAGCGCCCTCCCAAATTCGCCGTGCAGGAGGTAATAGACCGCGCGGGTCGTGCCGCAAAAGATGCAGGGCAAGCCAGTGATGGCTCCGCATGAGGTAGCGAATGGAAACCACTTCGGCAACGAGCCCGGTTCGACGAGAGCGAGGGTGAGCAGCGCGACCGGGAGGAACGCGAGATAGGTCAAGCGCCAACGGATCTCGGGTGCTGTTAGGTGTTGCATTGGGTGCAGGACGTGCGGAAGCACGTCCCTCCGGAAGAGAGGCTTTCATGCGGGCGGCGGCGTGTCCTGGACCGGCGGGATGGATGGCGGCGGCGGGCGGCGGTGACAGTTCTGTTGGCGTTACGACGGCAAAGACATCGTAGGAGTCGCCGAACTGCCGAATGAAACAAAGCGGAAAGGCATAGAGACACATCACCACCGGCAGCAGGATGACAGTCCCGACGTAGGGCAGAGCGGCGATGCAACAGGTCGCGCAAGCAGCAAGGCAACCGATCAACGCCGCCGCGATTGCGATCACGATGTAGAAAAGGATGAAGAGAATAAATATTCCAAGGTTAGCCATGATCAGCGCCCAGACCTGTTGGAAAGCGGTGATCGCGTCGCAGCGTTGGCGGTACATGACCGGCACCATGAAGCGCATGACGAGCGAAACCACGATCACGACGAAGAGGAGTCCAAGTCCGAGAAGAATAACCAATATCAGGGGCAATCCGGGGGTTTCCCAGTAATGGCCGATGACAAGAATAAGGGCAAGCGCGCCGAAGGCGATCATGCTGCAAAAAGTGAGGACGAGTTGGAGAACAAAATAGCGGTTGCCTTCGGCGCGGTATTCGCGCCAGGGCGCGGCGATGGCGCCGCGATTGTGCACGATGCAATCGGTAAACATGAAGCGGCCGCGAGCGTTTAACCAAAGCAGGACGGTGATGAGAGCGAGCGCGACGACGGCGCCAACAATGATCAATGGGATGACCCAGGGCGGAGTGTGGTGAAGGGAGAACGGGGCGCCGTAATGCTGTGCTTTCCAACTCCAGTCTCCGGTGTTATTCCACTTCCGGTAATTGTAGCCGCCGCCGCCACTAAAGAAGGTCGCGAGCCAGGCGGCAAAACCAATCACGAGCCACTTCGTGACGTCGAAAGGCTGGAAGAGAATCTTTTTCGTCAGTTCAAACGCTTCGCCAAAGGGCGCGAAGATTTCGATGCGCGGTTGCACTTGGATCCATGGAGAATTCCAAACAGTTTTGGGCCGGGAAGGCAAGACTTGATGAGATGTCGTCAGGGTCGCGCGTTGCGACAACGATCACCACACTTGTTGTCATCCTGATCCGGCGAAGCGCGGAGAAGGACCTCGCAGTTGCAAGAGTGGTTTCTGGGGAACAGGGACCCGCCGATTGCAACTGAGAGGTCCACGTTCAGCTGCGCCTCAGTGCAGGCCCTCTTTTCCGTCTCCGCTGCTCGGGATGACAAGAGAGGGAGAGCGCTTTTCGTTAGGCCGAACGTGCCAAGAAGCTGTCGCCGACGGGAGATCGGCAGCCACCGAAAAGTCGAGAGCGTGCGGACCAGCCAGGCCGTAACCCCAGATGAGAACAGCCCTTCGGCGTTGAACCGGTTAGGGCACCTCAGAATAACCGACGACTTGTCCGGAACTGTTGATGCTCTTAGCGTAGCTGTTACCAGAGCCAGTGAGAGTGCCGAGGTCCTGGGGCGCGCTGGCATGATTATTCCAAAGGACGGCGTGGGTAGTACCGTTGGGGAGGCCGCCGTATCCGACGATCATTCCGGCATTGTTAATCCCGAAGGCCGCGCTCACGCTACCGCCGAGGGATTGCAACGCGAGCATGCCGGTGGCGCCGCTCCAGTAGAAGCCGCCAAGTTCGGGAAGGTTGTACCCGACCACTTCACCCCTTCTATTAATTCCGCCGCCAGAGCTGAACTGGCTTCCGTTGAGCCGACCGAGATCGCGAGAGCCTCGGTCAGCGCTCCAGATCATTGCATGGTAGGAACTGTCCGAGACCGATCCGGCGCCTGCCACCTCGCCAAGATTGTTGATCGCAACGCCATAGGTGTTCAAACCGCCGGGAAGCGGTGGCAGATAAGTAACTGACGAGGTCGAGAGGTCCCAGAGAAAACCGGTGTGGAATGCGTTGTCGATTGTACCGGTGACCTGATTCGTGTCGTTGATGCCATAGCTGCGGTTTAGGTTTGAAACGGGTGGATCAGGGAGGGAGCGCCAGGTCCTGGGGGAGGGCGAAGGCGGCGGGGAGCGCATTGCCATTCGCCAGAAAAGCGGTGATGGCGACAGTTCCACTGGCATTGATCCCAACTCCCCAGGTGGAGCTGGCGCCTTCCAGCGTGGTGCCGATGTCGACCATGCCGCGGTCGGCCGACCAAAGAAAAGCGTGGGTGGTGACATTGTCGGCGAGGTAGGAAAAGCCGACGACCAAGCCGTGGTTATTGATGCCGAGGCCGTAACTGATGGTGCCGCCGAGGGTGCCGAGATCACGCATGCCGTTCGTCGCGTCCCAAATGAAGGCGTGGATGGGAGTGGCGTTTGCGCGATCTGTCTGGCCGGAGGCTGGGGAACCGAGGTGTGCCGCAAGCGTGGCGGAAATGAGGACTGAGGCGATTTTGTTCATAAGGGTTGGAACTGATGAAGAAGTTGTTTTCTGAATGTGTGCGACATGGTGGGAGCCACTTCAGATCCATTGCAAGCTTATTCTTATGCAATCATATTTCTTTTCTGGCGGCGCGACGCGCTGACAAGTGAGTGCACGCAGGTCAGGCGTCGCGCGTTGCGACAACGACCGCCACTCTTGTTGTCATCCTGAGCCGGCGAAGCGCGGAGAACGGGCTCGCAATTGAGAGAGTGGGTTTCTGGGGAACAAGGACGCGGCCGGTTGCAACTGAGAGGTCCACGTTCGGCTGCGCCTCAGTGCAGGCCCTCTTTTCCGTCTACGCGGCTCGGGATGACAAGAGAGGGAGACGCGCTTTTCGTTAGGCCTAAGCGGTGCCGAAATAGCGATCGCCGGCGTCGCCCAGGCCCGGCACGATGTAGCCACGCTCGTTCAGGATCGGATCGACCGCGGCCGTGACGATCGGCACATCGGGATGTGCGCGCTGCATTTCGGTGACGCCCGGCGGGCAGGCGAGCACACAAACCAATTGCACTCGCGTTGCGCCGGCCAGCTTGACGATCGAGACGGCTTCGACGGCGCTATGGCCCGTTGCCAGCATCGGATCCAAAACCAAGCACTTGGGCATCCGCCAAATTCGCCGGAAGGCAGCTAAAATATTTCACTGGCCGAAGTGTCACCGGATCCCGGTAAAGGCCGATATGTCCGGTGGCGGCTTCCGGGAGCAAAGGCAGCATGCCTTCCTGTAATCCCAGGCCGGCGCGCAGAATTGGCACGAGGACGATCGGACGCGGGAGGAAGGAGCCGGTAAAAGGGGCCAGCGGACTTTCCAGCGTGACTGTTTTTGTTTCCCAATTGCGCGTTGCCTCGACGAGGAGGAAAAGCGCGAGCTTGTGCAGGGCGCGACGAAATTCGTTAGGCAGGGTCGTGCGCGCGCGCAGAAGCGAAAGCTGGGTCGCGGCCAGCGGGTGGTCGAGGATTCGAACTGCGTCCGAGCTCATGCCCGGATGATGGCGTGAGTGGACGCTTTGTCAGCTGAAAACGTGCGCAGAATCTTGGACTGCAGTGAACTTACGCCCCGGATGATGGCGCGCTCGGTTGTAGACGCTTCGCTCTGCGAAGCGCGAGGTAAAGATGGGTTGTTCAAACGCGAGGATTCTGATGCAGGCGCAAGTGCCGCGCCTCTCAGAGGGAGGCGTCTACAGCGCTGACCGACTTGACCCGCCTACCGACGAACTCGAACCTGCTTCCATGCGCTTCCAAACGCTTTTCGAAGCACGCTGGATCTTCCTCGTGCTCATTCTCCTCGGAGCGCTCAGCTTGTTCCTCACCTTCTGGCTGGCGTTGCTTTTTCTTGCCTTGATCGCTTATACGTTTGTCTTCTTCCGGGACCCGGATCGAACCGTGCCGGCTGATTCCGACATCGTGGTGGCCGCGGCCGACGGGGTCGTGGTTGAGATTGCCGAGTATGAAGAGAGCGAAGTCGTTAGGGAAACGATGCGGCGGGTGGCGATTTTTCTTTCCGTCTTCGATGTCCACACCAACCGTGCTCCGATCGATGGGCGAATCATTTACCGCGAAAAACACGACGGCCTCTGCCTCGACGCGCGCAACCCGGAGTGCTCGAAGAAGAATGAAGCGATGACCTGGGCCTTTGAAAATCCGCGCGCCACGCTTGTCGTTAGGCAAATTACCGGAGCAATCGCGCGGCGAATCGTCGGCTGGTCCCAGGTAGGGGACCGAGTGGAAAAGGGGGCGCGCTTCGGAATGATTCGCTTTGGCTCGCGGACGGAAATTTATTTGCCGCTGAGCGCGACGATTCTCGTCAAGGTGGGCGACCGCGTCGCCGGCGGGGCAAGCGCCATCGCCCGCCTTTCCTGATCATGAGCGACGCGCCGAATCCGAAAATATATCTCCTCCCGAACCTGATGACGGCGGGCAACCTGTTCTGCGGCTTCGCCGCCGTCCTCCGCATCTACGACGGCGCTCAGGAAACAAGCTTTAGTCAGGCAGCGGCCGAATTTCATGACGCGATCTGGTTCATTCTCGCCGCCTGTATTTTCGATCTGCTCGATGGACGACTGGCGCGACTGGGCGGACATGAAAGCGCTTTCGGACGAGAGTTTGATTCGTTAGCCGACATCGTTTCCTTCGGGATCGCGCCGGCCCTGCTCGTCTACCAAATCGTGCTGGGCGAGTTTCAGAATCTTGGCTGGATGATTGCCTTCGTTTACCTGGCTTGCGGCGCCTTGCGGCTGGCCCGGTTCAACTGTGTCTCCGCGGCGGGTCCGAACAACGGTGTGAGCAAACATTTTTCCGGATTTCCAATTCCCGCCGCCGCCGGCGTGATCGCCTCGATTACTCTTTTCCTCCTCTGGCTCGATGAAGGACAGCGGACCATCGGGCGCTGGAAATACGCGCTCCCGCCGCTCATGCTTTTTCTTTCGTTCATGATGTTCAGCAAGTTCCGCTATCCCAGTTTCAAAGCGGTGAACTGGCGGACGACGCGTTCCATTCCGAGTTTCCTTTTCCTGATCGGTGTCCTCGCCCTGACCGTGAAGTTTTATCACTGGATGGCGGCGGTGATTTTCCTCAGCTATCTGCTTTACGGTTTTCTGCGGCCCTTCCTCTCACCCAAGCGCCGCCGCGTGATCGAGGAGGAAATCGGCGAGGAACCGCCGGAAATCGAGACAGCCGAGGAAATCCCCTAACGATTCAATCGCGCGAGAATTTCCGGGTCGCGGACGTCTGCCCATGCCCCGGTCAATTCGAGTGCCTGCACTTTCCGGCCCGAATGCGCGAGGTTGCGAATGGCGTCGGTCAGTTCGAATTCGCCGCGCGGCGAACGCTCGAGGCGGGCGGTGAATTCAAAAATGCTCGGACGAAAGGCGTAGATGCCGGCGTTGTACCAGGGACTGGTCGGCTCACCGGGCGCCGGCTTTTCCCGCAGATCGATCAGCTCGAAGCGCTCGTTGACGAAAACGGCGCCCCCCTGACTGACATCCTCATTGCGCTTGACGCTGACGATAGCTTCGCATTCGTCGTCCAGCCTAACGAGGCGTTGATAATTGGAAGGCTCGACGATGATGTCGCCGTAGCTGAGGACGAAGGCGTCGCCTCCGGCGAAGTCGCGCGCCAGCTCCACCACCTTCCCGGTTCCGTCCTGCACGAGCTGCGTGGCATACGTAATTGTGCCGCCGAAGCGCGCGCCATCTCCGAGGAATTGCCTAACGACTTCGGCGCGATAACCAACGATGACGAGGAACTGCTCGACCCCGGCCGCGCGCAGGCCCTCGATGATGTGTTGGAGAATCGGTTTGCCCCGCACTTCAATCATTGGCTTGGGCAACTCGGTCGTCAGGTCGCGCATGCGCGTGCCGCGACCGGCGGCGAGAAGCACGGCTTTCGTGATAATTGTGCTCACGGGGCAGCGGGCGCTTCGTGCTCGGTTGGGCAATCCGGTCCGTCGGCGCATTCGAATTGAATCGTGGTGTGCTCGATCCCAAAGCGTTCGTGCAATTCGTGCGCGATCACTTTCAGCAATTGATCGTCGAGTTGTGGTTCGCGTTTCACCACGTGCGCGGTGCAAGCGGTCTCTGTCGTGCTCAAGCCCCAGACGTGGAGGTGGTGGATTTCGGCGACGCCGGGAAGTTGTTCGAGAAAATTTTTAACTGCGCCCGGATCGATTCCGCGCGGCACGGCATCGAGGACGAGGCTGACCGAATCGCGCAACAGACCCCATGTGCCGAGAAGGATGATGACAACGATGAGGAGGCTGCTGATCGGGTCGAGCAATGCCCAGCCGGTGCGGAGAATAACAATGCCGGCCACGACCACGCCGAAGGAGACCGCGGCGTCAGCCGCCATGTGGAGAAATGCGCCGCGAATATTGAGATCACCTTTGCGGCCGCCTGCGAACATCCAGGCCGTGACGCCGTTGACGATGACTCCGGCAGCGGCCACCGCGATCATCGTCAGACCGGCGACCGGCTCGGGGTTACCGATGCGGCGGATCGCCTCTGCCGCGATCGCTCCGACGCCGACGAGAAGAAGGATGGCATTGAAAAGAGCGGCGAGGACGGAGGTCCGGCGCAAGCCGTAAGTGAAACGCACAGTCGGGCTGAGGCGACCCAGGTTGGTCGCCGCCCATGCCATGAGCAAACCCATCACATCGCCGAGATTGTGTCCGGCATCGGCGAGGAGAGAGAGTGAGTGGCTGAGTAATCCGAAAACCACTTCGGCGACGATGAAGCCGGTGTTAAGGAGCACGCCGATGGCGAAGGCGCGTCCGAAATCGATCTGATGGTGGTGCGAATGACTCATCGCTTCGTGATTGGGGGCTTCGATGAATGGCAATCGTTATCCTCGCGCACGCCATCTTTTTGCGTTGTCATCCCGATCCGCGCAGCGCGGAGAGGGACCTCGCAATTGGAATCGCCGTCCTTCTTGTCAGCACATCCGCAATTTGCAACTGCGAGGTCCCTCGCCGCCTTCGCCGGCTCGGGATGACAAATTTTTCGTTTGGCGTCGATGAGATAAGGGAGGCTCGTTAGGCTAATTCGGCGGCGGCGAGTCTGAAGCTGCTGGCGATGGGCTCGGCATCGCCGCCGGCGCGTGCTGCCGAGGGTGTTGGAGTGGCCTCGGGTGCAGACGCCACGGTCAGCGCAGGCAGATCCGCCTGCTTGATCAGGCGGTTGATCTTGACCACTTCATCCGTCTTGATCTGCGCCCATGCCGTCAACTGCTCATCGAGCCGTCCACTTATCACCTTGAAAACGTCGAGCTGCGGCTGAGTGGGGGCGGCATCCGCTTCAATGACGTGGCTGAAAGTGTCGAGTTCTTCATTGAGCTGATTCGGAAAGACAAGGTTGCCTTCGGAGCTCTTCATATTCACCTGGATGAGTTTCTCTTCGACAGCCGACATTTTCTTTTCCATTTCCTCCGCTTCCGCCAGCGCCGGTTGGACACGTTCATTGTCACCGAAACGTTTGCGCAGCGCTTCGAGTTGCGTGCGCGTCTCACGGATTTCATTGATCGCGGTGTGCAGTTGCGAGATCCGCTGCGTTCACCTGCATCGCGAGATCGAATGACTTCCGGATTCCCAGCGCAGATTCCTTGACTCGCGGGTCGATCACGAGATGGAGCGGGGCGGTCTCGGTCTTGCCGTTCGCGGTCAGCTTCACCTGGTAATCACCGGGCAGGGCGAGCGGGCCAACCGGACCCTCGCCGGAATAAAACGAGCCCGGCGTTTGCACGGGATCATCGTAACGCAGGTTCCACGCAAAACGGTTCATGCCATCCTTCGCCGGAATGGTCTTGGGTACCTCCACGCGGTCCGGCCATTCCGGAGGTTGCTCGTTCTCCTTCTTTTCCTTGCTCGAAAGATGACGCACGAGCTTGCCCTGGGCGTCGTAGATATCGAGGGTAACTTCGTCTTTAGGCGCGGTCTTAAAGTAATAATCGATCATCGCACCTGCCGGTGGATTCTTTCCCGCTGGCTGACGAGTATCCACCTCCATCGGATAATGGAGACGGACCGCTGTCTGCGGTTCGTACAATTTCATCTCGGCCTGTGCGAGCTGTGGGTTGACCTGCCGCAGCGGCGTCAAGTTATCGAGCACCCAAAAGGAGCGGCCATGAGTCGCGACCACGAGGTCATCATCCTTCACGACCAGATCGTGAATCGGCGAGGTCGGAAGATTCATTTGCAGCGACTGCCAATGCGCGCCGTCGTCAAAGGAGACATAGACGCCGAGTTCGGTGCCGGCGTAGAGCAAACCGCGCCGCTTGGGATCTTCGCGCACCGCGCGCACGTAAGCGCCTTCCGGGATGCCGGTGGTGATCGCCGTCCAACTCTGGCCGGTGTCGGTCGTTTTGAAAATGTAGGGCTTAAAATCGTCGAGCCGATGGCGATCGATTGCGACGTAGGCCATCCCGGCATCGAAATGCGAAGGCGTCGATGATGCTGACGTGACTCCATTCCGGCATGTTGGGTGTCACCCGCGTCCAGTTCGCGCCGTCATCGGTCGTGACGTGAACCAGTCCGTCATCGGTGCCAGCCCAGAGCATGCCTTTTTTCAGAGGCGATTCTGCGAGCGCGAAGACCGTGTCAAAATATTCGACGCTCGTGATATCGAGGGTGATGGGACCGCCGCTGGGCTGCTGTTTGCTCTTGTCGTTGCGCGTCAGATCTTCGCTGATCGCCGTCCAGCTTTCACCGTGATCGGTGGATTTAAAAACGGCTTCGCCGGCGGTGTAGAGCGTCTCGGGATCATGCTGCGAGATGAGTAACGGCGAGACCCATTGGAAGCGATGTTTCAGATCAACCGCGCCGTGGCCGGAGTTATCGAGCGGCCAAACGCTGACGTCCTGATATTGCTCCTTCGACTTGTCGTAACGAGTGATAAAACCTTCGTTGTTCGAATAGATGATGTGCCAATCGCGCGGATCGGCGAGGACGAATCCGCATTCGCCGCCGCCAGCCTCGAACCAGTCTTCGCGTCCAATCACGCCGCTCTCGCTGCGGCTCGCGATGCAGACATTCGAGTTGTCCTGTTGCGCGCCATAAATGTGGTAAGGAAACGCATTGTCCACCGAGACGTGATAAAACTGCGCGGTCGGTTGATTCTGCAACGTCGTCCAGGTCTGCCCGCCATCGATTGAGACGCTGGCGCCGCCATCGTTCGTGTTCGCGAGCCGATCGGGATTCTTTGGATCAATCCAGAGTCCGTGATGATCGCCATGGCGCGCCGGGAGGAGGGTGAACGTCTTGCCGCCGTCGACGGAACGGAAGAGCCCAGTGTTCAAAACGTAAACCGTGTCGGGCGAACGCGGGTCTGCGTAAATGTTGCTGAAATACCAGGCCCGCTGCCGAAAGCGGCCGTCGTCGTTGATTTTCTTCCAATTATCGCCGCCGTCTTCGGACCGAAAGATGCCGCCATCTTTCGCTTCAATGATGGCGTAGACTCGATCTGGAATCCGCGCCTGAAACGGTGACGCCAATGCGGCCAAGAATTCCTTCCGGCAAACCATGGCCTTGCAATTGCTGCCAGGTCGTTCCGCCATCGATCGAACGATAAAGTCCGCTGCCCGGTCCGCCGCTGGAGAGGTTCCACGGTTGCCGGCGCACTTGGTAGAGGGCGGCAAAAAGCGTGTTTGGATTATGCGGATCGAAGACGACATCAATCGCCCCGGTGTTTTCGTCCTTGCTCAGGACTTTCGTCCAGGTCTTCCCTCCGTCGGTCGTCCGGAAAATCCCGCGATCCGCGTTCGGTCCGTAGGCGTGCCCGACGGCAGCGACGAAAACGATGTCCGGATTATCCGGATGCACGATGAGCGCGCCAATATGGCGAGTATCTTTCAATCCGACGTTGTGCCAATTGCGCCCGCCATCGACGGATTTATAGACGCCATCGCCGTAAGTGATGTTGCCGCGCAGGGCGGCCTCGCCTGAGCCGGCGTAAATCGTGTTATGATCGCTCGGAGCGACGGCGATCGCTCCAATGGAAGATGTGGAGTGTTGCTTGTCGAACAACGGCTTCCAATTGGCGCCGCCATCCGTCGTTTTCCAGACTCCACCAGCGACGCCACCGAAGTAATATGTGTCCGGTTCGCCCGATACTCCTTCGATCGCGATCGCGCGTCCGCCGCGAAAAGGCCCGACCTCGCGCCACTCCATTCCACTCCAGAGTTTGGGATCAAATGATGACTTCCCTTCCGATGTTCTCGCGGTCGCCGGTGAAGCAGTCGGACTTGGTGTTGGAGACTTGGCTTGATTTCGTTTGGCCGCTGAAGCCGCTGCCCGGTTTTGCGCGATGATCGTGCTCGACGGCGACCGCCGCGGACTTGGCTTGATCCGGTGTGCTACTCGGGCTGGCCGAAGAAGCTGCCGGGCTCGGGGTTGGAGAAAAGATGAGGTCCAGCGCCCCGCCGCATCCGAGTTGGGCGATTCGCCCGGCTTCGGCTCGCTTTGAACGGCGATCGTTAGGCTGAGGACCAGAGAAAAAACGGATAGACCCGATAAAAGGGCGCGCCGAGCGACCGGGAAGATTCTTCGCATCGGGTATTGTGGAACTCTTCCGCCGCCCTTCAACTGGAATGTCCTTGGCGCGAACTCTTATTGCAATCGTCGGCCGCGGGCCGATTCCGCGATTAATTTCTCCAGGCGCTTGCGCCGCGTCTCCTCCTTTTTCGCGCTCACGATCCACCAGCCGATTGCTTTGCGATAAGAAGGCGGCTGGGCCTGGAAGAACTTCCAGGCCGACGGAATTCTTGCGCAGAGTGCCTGCAAAAGGCTCGGGCAATTGCGCGCTGCGCTGTTCATAGGAATAGATCCCGGACTTGTTTTCGATCCGCGCCTTGAACGCAGCCATGACCGGGAGGCGCATTCGCTGTTCGTTAGCCAGGACAGTAGCGCGCCCGATATTCACGGCGCTCCAAATGCTTCCGCGGCGGCGCGGCGTGAACCGAATCGCATAACTGTCTTCATCGATCGTTTTGCGAATCCCGTCGATCCATCCGACGCAAAGCGCTTCGTCGACCGACTCCGGCCACGTCATGCTGGGCCGGCCGGTATGCTTCTTATGAAACCCAACCCAAAGCTCCTTCGTCGTCTCATGATGGCGGCGGAGCCACTTTCGAAATTCCGCCGGAGTCGAAAAGAAGGTAACTTCCATTTGCTCCCACGCGATCGCGAACGCGCCTCGAAAGCCGTGAGCGATTACTTCAGTGTAAGGCGCCTTCTTCGCGGAGATGCCTGCCATCCGCTGCGCTTGCGCCGGATTCATCTCGCCAGATTTCTGCTGAATCTTCGCAGCCATTTGCGTAATGGCGTCTTCATCGTCGATCAGTCGCATGGTGACACCCATGTCGCCGGCTTGATGCTTCTTGGACGTCTTGACGTACTCGTCCACCACATTCTCGTAATCGTTGATCATCCGATCGAGTTCGGTCAGCGGGGCGGCCGGGCTGCGCGGAGGCGGGTTCGGCAGGGCTCTCTTTGCTGCAGCTGCTGAGCCCAAGCGCGAGCAGGATGATGAAGGCGAGCGACGCCGGAATTCGAAGTATTTTGTTCACAGGATCTTTTTCGTCGAAAGAGGGAGAGCTTATCGCAGAGCAGCTTAACGACGCAACCTGATTAAAGTTTGGCCGGCGTTTTGTATCAGACTGGAGAGCTGAGAGATGCCTCAGGCGTCGGGCTCGGCCGTGCAACGGACGCGCCGGGCAGCGTAGTAGGAGCCGATGACAATGATGGCGGCGATGAGCTGCGCGATCAGAGTTTGGTAAGTAGGGAAGAGCGCAAACCAAAGTCCCGCCCAATCGGGAATCACTCCCTCCAACCAGGGAACCGGCGTGGTCGAGATCCAGTTGGCGAGCTGCATTTCCTGCGCCTGTTCGCCGACCATAACAAGGAGCACGCCGCCAAGAAGGATGCCGGTCGTGATAAGCATTTTGCGGTAGGGCAGCCGCTGTTGCATAACGAACGTAAGGATGGCGACGAAGCCGGAGAGAGCGAGCCCGAGTAAAGCGCCTTGGAGAACGACGCCGCCACCGAGCCGGAGGTGATAGGTCTGGAGGAAAAGGACAACCTCAAAACCTTCGCGGTAGAGCGAGGTGAACCCGAGAAGGATCAAGCCCCAGATGAGTTTGACCTGCGAGCCGCCTCCCGCGTCCGCGTCGCTCGTCAGAAGAGTTTTGCGGCGACGATTATGCGCCCGGATCCAGCCGCCCCAGTAAATCTTGTGGAAGAACCAATTCATGATCACGAGCAAGACGATGACGGCGAGAAGGCCGGTGGCCGCTTGCAGGTGAAGCGCGGAAACATTGTCGGAGAGCGCACTCATGATACGGACCGCGATCATCCAGGTAACCAGGGTCGCAAGGAACGCGAGGGCGGCGCCCCATGCCACCGGTCGACGGCAATGACTGCGGGGACCAGTCATGCTGGCAGTGATGGCTGCGAGGACGAGAATGCATTCGAGCCCTTCGCGAAAAACCAGAATACCGATATCGAGCACAGCCACGCTTCGGCTGGTATTGGCGCGAGTTGGATCAGGTGAGCCACCGCTGGTGAGCCCCTGCCAGGTCATCAAACCGAGCACGACAAGCGCAGCAAGCGAGCAGCAAAATCCTGTGGATCGGGCGCAGCCGAAGAGCGGGAACATCGGTCGCCACGGGAGGTGCAGGCGCCTGCGCTACGGATGAAATCACGGCATGACTTTATCACAGCAGATGCACGATCGCTGTCGGCGAATTGCTATTCTCTAGCGATAAATTGCGCTCAGGGCTCCGATCTTCCCTGAGGTCGCGGTTGTGATTTGCCGGCCCCGTCGTAAAATTTACCCATGCGGCGTAGTGCAGGTTTTACCCTTCTCGAAATTGCGATTTCGGTCGCTATTTTGATCTTCATCACCCTCGTCGCCGTGCCGAGTCTTGCGGGGAGTGCTGGCTGATCGCCGCCTGCAAACGTCGCTCGATGCGATGAATCAAATCGTGCGCCAGGCGCAGGAACGGAGCGTGCAGGAGCATCGTGCCTATCTGATCGAGTGGAAACGGAGGGCGATTATTTTGCACCCGGAGTCGATCAGGGAAGGGGAATCCGCCAGCCCCGTTTCGCGACTCGCGCTCGACAGGGGGCACGCCTTTGTCCTCAGCCTGCCAGCCGCCTTGGAAAAAGTCGCCGCTTCCGCAGTGGATTTTCTGGCCGTCGGGCGTGTGCGAGCCGGCGAACGTGCGGTTCAAAAGCCCTGATGGCTCGTGGGAAGTAAATTACTCGCCGTTGACCGCGCGGCCGGAGATTGTTCGTTATGCGGCGCGGTAAAAATCTGCTCGCCTTTGCGCTTTACGAAGTGCTTTTGGGCCTGGCGATCTTTGTCATCGGTGTGATGTCGCTCGGACGCGCCGTGCAAAACTGCCTGAATGCCAGCGCGCTGAGCGAGGAAGAGGATCGCGTGCGACAGATCCTCGGGAATCGGATGGCGGAAGTGCAGGCGAGCCCGGTCCATCCCGACGCGTCGAAGGTGACAAAGGTGGACACGGGTTATGGAGTCGTTAGGCTGATCCAGAAAACCGTGCCCGAACAGCTGGTGGAACCGGATAACACAATCATCGACGGCATCAGCCGGGTGACGTTGACGGCGGAGTGGTCGCGCGGGGGAGTGCGACAAAGCAAGCAACTGGTTTTCTATGTTTACCGAGCGGGCTAGGGAAACAGGGCGGCGCGCTTTCACTCTTCTTGAGATCATGCTCGCGGTTGCGATTCTCGGCATGATGGCGCTGGCGATTTATCGTTTTGTGGGCGCAAACCTGATCGCGGTCCGATTGTCGTCGCAATTAAATGAATCGGATGCCCGTTATGAGGGGCTGACCAGTTTGCTCACCGAACAACTGCGCGATCTGCCCGCGGGGCAGGGAACATTGTCGGGCGAACCTTTCAAGTTCGAGAACCGTTCGCGCGACGAAATGACGTGGATCTGTTCGGCCGGCCCGGGATTGTTAACTCGTTATGCGTCGGGCGATTTTGCGGTCACGCTTCGGCCGCGGGCGATGCCAAAAGGCAATCGCCTGGAACTTGGGCTGTTCCGTGAATCAGAGGACGATGCCAACCCGGTAAATGAAAATAAGGCGTGGATTCCTTTGCTGAGCGACCTCAACAGTGTCGAGATCCGTTATTTCGATCCGCGCTTGAATGCCTGGGTCGATCGCTGGACCGATCAAGGGAACGCTGCCACATTTGGTTCGCCTAACGATTGAACGCGCGGATAGCCCGGTCCCATGGGAGACCGTGCTGGCCTTGCGCCGGACGCCGTTTTAAGGATGAAACGCTCGCTTCATAGCCCGACGTTCCGGTGCGGCTCTGCTCCTCGCCCTCTGGGCGCTTTTTCTGCTCAGTGCGATGGTTATCGCCTGGGCCCTCGATATCGATTCGCGCATCACCATTTCCGGCAATTCGAGCCGAGTCCTGGAAGCGGAAGCTATGGCTGCTTCCGGCGCGGAAGTCGCGCTCGATCCAGCGGTGGAACCGAACTCGGCCGTTCTCCACCATTCCCTGGCGCGCAATCAAACCTACGAGGCAAAGATTACCGGTGAAGGCGGGCGCTTGAATCTGAACTGGCTTGTTGCAGGCGAGAATCCCCAACGGCTCGATCTTTTGCGCAAGTACCTTGAGGTAAAAGGCGTGGACCTGAATGAACGCGAGCGGATGATTGATACGCTGCTCGATTTCGTCGATCCCGATGATCTTCCGCGGCTCAACGGCGCGGAGTCGGACCAGGATTATCATCCGAAGAACGCGCTCCTCCAGCGCCTTGAAGAACTGAAGCAAGTCAAAGGATGGGAGAATTTCACCGCTCGGCCGGATTGGGACGCGGACTTTACCCTCTACAGCAGCGGCCCGGTCGATCTTGCCTGGGCTTCACGCGACGTGCTTCTCGCTCTCCCGGGATTCAACGAGCAAATTGCCGATCGCTATCTCGAAATTCGGGTCGGACCAGATAAGATCGAGGGCACCGAGGATGATGCAGTCTTTGAATCGCTCGATCAGGTTCGGCTTGCGCTTGGATTCACCTCGGACCAATTTGCGCAGCTTTCCGGCCTGGTTGGATTCAAAGATCAGGTAATGCGCGTCGTAAGCGTCGGCAAATCCGGCAGCGCAACGCGGACAGTGCAGATGATAGTTCGGAGAACCGCTACGCCTCAGATCATTCGTTGGAAGGAATTGTAATATCGAAGCCGCATCCGCACCTGTTTTTATAGCGCCCTCCGGGCACGGCTGGAATCTGGTTCGCGCGCGCGACAACAACGGCACGTGGGAAGTGCGCGCCGTCGCCGATTTGAACGAAGCGGCCAACCTCCTCCAAGCCGGCGATGAGATCGTGCTCTCTTTGCCGGTGAGTGCGATCCTCGCCCAGCGTTTGCGTCTCCCGACGGTCGATCCGTCGGAGTTTGGCGAAATGGTGCGCCTGCAGGTCGAGAAATCATTTCCCTATCCGCCCGAGGAAGTGACGAGCGATTTCGAAGTGATCGAACAAGCCGAGAACGACAGCATCATTTCTTCCGTCGCCGTCCACAATCAGCGATTAAACGAGCTGGCCGCGCCGCTCATCAGTCGCGGACATATTCCGCGGCAGGTGACGGTCTATGCGGTGCAGCGCGCCGCGTCGCGGGCCGCGAAAGGGCGCGCCCTGATCATCTATCGCGAGGGCACGAAACTCGTTTCCGCAATCAGCGAGAACGGCAAACTCAGTCTCACCCGCACGCTTGGGACTGAAGAGGTTGAGGGGCTGCAAAACGATCTCCCGCAGCTTGCCCTCAGCGCCGAGTTGCAAGGGATCGACACCTCGTTCCCAACCGTCCTGCTCGATGAAAACTGCCTGCCGCTGCGCGACACGATCGAACGTGCCTTCGCCCAGCGCCCCAGTTTGATGGGAATGGAAACGCCCCCGGTACCGGTCAAGCTTGACCTGACGCCGGAGTCCTGGCGCCAGCAACGCGCGTCACTCGCCAGGAGAGAGGAATGGAGAAAGCGGCTGCTCTGGGCCGGCGGGGCCTATGGCGCGATCTTTCTCCTTTTTGCTTTTTATGTGATGATCCTTCGCTTCCAGGTGGGTCACATGAAGAATGCGATCCAGCGCGACGCCCCGAAAGTCGATTTCATCAAGCAAACGGAGGCTGATTGGAAGGCGCTCGCCCCCGCGATCAATCCGCGTTATTACCCGATCGAAATCATGCTGCACCTCTTCGAGAGCCTGCCGAACCCGGATGTCCGCATCACCGTCTACGACCAGTCTATCAAGAATATCTCTGTGCAAGGCGAAGCGCCCTCGGCCGCCCTGGCTTACCAGTTTGCCGAGAAAGTGAAAAAGAATCCGGGTTTGCAAGCGTTCACTTTCGACCTCGGGACGCCGCGTATTTTGCCTAACGATCACGCCCAATTTCGCCTGGAGGGAAAAACGAAATGATGGCACGATGGCTGGCCCAGATGAGTCAGCGCGAACGGACCCTCGCGCTCGCTGTCGGAGCCATTCTCTTCCTTCTCATCAATCTCGCGATCTGGAGCACGCTGCTTGGAATGAGCGCCGGCGCGCGCAAAGAATATGCGGCCCAGAGCACGCTCCGAAAAGAACAACAAATTTACCTTGAGGAAGAGAAAACCTGGAAGAAGCGGTCCGATTGGCTGGCGAAAGAGCAGCCGGCCCTGACCAATCCGGCGGAGGCATCCTCTCTCCTGACCCAGGTCAAGGAAATTGCCAGCAAATACAGCGTTCAAATCGAGGATCCGCAAATCGGCGCCGTGGAAACGACTCCGTCTCATCAATCCGTCTCCGCCACCTTTGAAACGAAAAGCGCCTGGGTGCCGCTCGTGCATTTTCTCTATGACGCGCAACGGCCGACCGCGTTTGCCGTTTTCGAGCAAGTGAACTTGATGGTGGACGGGAATGACGCGACCGTTATGCAAGGCCGGTTCAAGGTCGCAAAATGGTTTAAGCCTTCCGGAAAAAAATGATGAAGAACCTGCTTTTGCTTTTGAGCCTGTCGCTCCTTGGCCTAACGAACACAGCGCGGGCGGAGGACGATCTGCCGGTGCCGGCCAAATTCGCCCGTTACGAGCCGATGTTGAAACGCTCGCCTTTTGCCGTCGCCACCGCCACGGCGCCGGCCGGAGCCACGCCGGATTTCGCGAAAGACCTTTACGTTGCCAATGCCGCGCATTCGACCGACGGCGATTTCGTGACGCTCGCTTCGACGACGGACAAAAACCTGAAGGAATATCTCAACACCAAGGACACCGTGGACGGTTACTCCATCTCCAACATCCAGTGGTCCGAGCGAGTGGGAGAAACCAAGGTCACGATCTCGAAAGACGGCCAGTTTGCGACTCTCACTTTCAACGAAGCGCTTCTCAGCCAGGCGATTCAAAATCCGATCGCCCCGATGATGCAGCCGCAGGGGGTTCCCGGTCGTCCCGTGCCTAACCAACGTTCGGCCGAATGTCAACGTGCCGCCGCCACAATTCAGCGACCGATGCCTGTGCCACAGATTCCCACTCCGCCGCCGCACGGGCGACCCGTCATCCGAAGAAAAGTGCCTCCCCAGCAGCAGCAACAGGTCCCTCAGGCCCCTCAGCCCGACGCTGACGACGACGACGGGACTTGGATAACTACCTGATTACTGCTGGCCGCCCCAGTCGTCGTCGGGTGTGTCCGGCTTCCGATCCGGGCCCGCAGAATAAAGATCGTAGCTGTCGGGATTCTTGCGGCCTGGGCTGATGTAGATGTAGGGATTCTGCCACGGGTCCTTCGGAACCGAGTCGAATAACTGCGTCCAGCGGGTGGGCTGCGGATCACTCGAAGGGCGAGTGACCAGGGCCTGCAAGCCCTGCTCGGTCGTCGGGACGAAGCCATTGAAGCTTTCGTAAACCTTGAGCTGAGTCCGGATGCTTTGAATGTCCGATTGGACCGCCACCATTTTGCCCGTCTCCAAGTTGCCGCGCAGCCGGTAGATCGCGACACTGAGGAGGACGGCGATGATCGAGACCACGAGCATGATTTCGAGGAGGGTGAAAGCGTTTTGATTCTTGCGCATAAGCAAATAGACAGACGGGGTTACTTCAAGGGTTCGAGCAGGTAATCCGATTTATCCCAGAGATATTTTAACTGAATCTGTGTTTCCCTGATTGCCGAAGCAGAAGTGCCGGCGCCTGCCAGAATAATCACATCATTCGACCCCGCCTTCAAGATCGAGGCGGGCACAATCTTCTGCGCTCGCACCCACCCGGTGTATTGGAATTGCATGGTTTGGAGAAGAGAGAGGGAGAGGCCGCGGTAGGCGGGGTCGGCCAGATCGGGCAAGACGAGCGTGGCCGGTCCGACATCCCGGCCATTAACGTAAATTTCCGGCGGCACTTCGATCTGCGGACTCGCCACTTCAAAAGTCAGCAAGGCCATGAGCGGCTGGGATTCGAGACCGAACTGGAAAGAGGCCCCGTCCTGCATGCTCGATCCGATCGGGATCGTCTCGGTCGTGAGCGGCGCCGTGACCGTTCCATAAACCTCCGCATCTTCTTCCGCGGTCCGCAGCGGGGGCTCGGCCGCGAACGGATCCGCCATCAGCTTCTGCTTCCCGGCGTGCATCGGGCGCATCACCTGGATCATCTTCATCCAGTCGAGGTAAGCGCCGCGGATCGGACCGGCCGTCGCCCGGCACCTCGACGTCAATTGCGCTTACACCGATCATTGGGACAACGGTACTGGAGGAAGTTGCGAGACCGGTCTTTTGCCCTAACGAACCGGAGCGCAGAACTTGTGTGCCCGATTCATCCCAGACAATCAGCTCCGGCTGCGCCTCCGGCAGGTCGTCGAAGTAAAGCCGAAAAAGCAGCAGCTGGCAGTCTTCGTTAGGCCTGGTCAGGCGAATCCGAAAGACACTTTTCTTCGGCGCATCCGGTGTGGCACTGGGCGGCGAGAAGGAAATTGATTCCACCCAGGATGGAGCCGCCTGGATTTTCGAATGGGTCGCGCTGTTCTGGCGCAGATCGAGCCAGGCGCTCGTCCGGCGCGGCCTCCGCCGATTGGCTCGGCTTGAGCACCTGCGCGCCGGCGGGCGGTAACGCCTGCTGCGCGTCAGCCAGCGCTGAGGAAGATGAGAAAAATTGCGAGCGCGACGAGCCGATGGAGCATTCCGGCGGCGAGATTACGTTAGTGCGGTCGGAACTGCAAACTGTGTGTCATCTCAAAGACCGCGGAGAGAATGCTGTAAACGACAAAGCCGACCACGATCGCGATGATCACGATGATGACAGGTGGAATGAGGGCCGAGATGATGTTGACGGTCCGATCGAGCTCGCGCTCGTAAACGTCGGCGATCGTCTGCATGGTCCGCGCGAAGTGCCCGGTTTGTTCTCCGACCGCCATCATGTCCGTGAAGAGTTCCGGGAAAAGCTGCTCTTTCGCGAGCGCGCTGGAGAGATTCGCGCCGTCAATTACCGCCTTCCGCACATCGCGCAATTTCGCTTCCAAATATTTGTTCGCCGCAATCTCGGTGACCAGGTCCAGAGCCTTGAGCAGTGGAATTCCGTTTTCCATCAACGTGCCGAGAGTGCGCGAGAATTGGGCGTAATATTGATGCAGACGAATCCGGCCGTAACCGGGAATGACCAGGCGAAATCGGTCCCAGGTCAGTCGTCCCTCTTCCGTCCGGACAAAGGCGCGAAAACCCACCATGACGCCAATGACGACAAGGACAAAGACCCACCAGTAGCCGACGATGAGATGATTGGCGCCGAGAAGAATGCGCGTCGGCAAGGGTAAAGCGCCGCCAATTTGCGACATGAACGTCGTCAACTGCGGCACCATGAAAGTAATGAAAATAGTGATCAGCGCCGCGCCGGCGAAGGCGAGAAACGCCGGGTAAATCAACGCCTGCTGGACCCGGTCGCGCAGATTTTTCGCCTGCATTAAATGCTGGACGACTCGAGACAAAATCTCAGGCAGCGCGCCGCTCGCTTCGCCCGCGCCGACCATGCTGACGTAGAGCGTCGGAAAGATGCGCGGGAAATCACGCAGCGCCTGCGAGAAGCTGCGGCCGTCGATCAAAGCCTGGTGAAGCGCACTTCGTCATCTGTTGGACGCGCGCATGCTTCAGCCGTTTCTCGAGCACGCCGAGGCTTTCGTCGAGCGTCATTCCCGCCTGTCAAAAGGTGGCCGAGTTGCTCGGTAAAAATGAGCAACTGGCCATGCGGGACTCTTGAGATTCTGGGTCGGCGTGGCGACCGCGGCGGCTGATTTGCCATCAACCACCTGGGGCGCCGGCGTCATCGCTTCGATGCGGATCGGAATGCAGTTCTGCTGCTCGATCTGCCGGATGGCGACAGAACGATCAGCGACATTCAGCACGCCCTCGACGAGACCGCCTTGGGCATTGCGCGCGCGATAGGAAAATTGCGGCATCTGGTAAAGTCGGCGCTGAAATTAGCGCGGCGCTTCCCCTCCGTCCAATCGCCAGGCTATCTTTCCCCGCGGGAATGCAGACTTCATTCGAAGAAATCAAGCTCCGTGGAGGGAGGTGCCGTCGCGGTGGCTGAATATGGCGCGCGCTCCGGCGCACCGGTCTTCTTTTGTCACGGCTGGCCGAGTTCGCGCACGATGGCTGAGTTGACTGACACCGCCGCAAAAGAACTCAATTTGCGCATTATTTCTCCGGATCGTCCCGGCATTAGAAATTCCACTCTCCAGCGCGAAAGAAAACTGCTCGATTGGCCGCCGCTCCTCGCAGAACTGGCCGACAAAATGGCCATCGGCGAGTTCCGAGTTCTCGGAATTTCCGGCGGCGCTCCCTATGCTCTGGCGGCGGCATGGGCGATGCCGGAGCGGGTGCGCGCGATTGCGGTCGTAAGCAGCGCGCCACCCATAACGGATTTGGCGGATCGCAATGGATTGCTGCCGCTCTATCGGTGGTTGCTCTTTTTTTATCCGCGTTATCGGGAGCTGCTCCGCCTCTCATTTCACGTCGCGCGCCCGTTTCTGTCCGTCAAACTTCCGCTAAGATTCCGGCCCCTGTTGCTCAAGACTTCTCCAGCCCTGCGACGCCAACGTCATGCGCGACATCGCGGCCTTTGATGCCTGTTTTGAAAGTCAACGCCAGGCGTGGCGCGGCTCCGTCGATGGCTTAATGATCGATGCGGAGATCTACGCGAATCCGTGGGGATTTAGCCCGGAGACTATCCGCGTTCCGGTGCGCCTCTGGCACGGAAAAAAAGATCGCAGCTTTCACTGGTCGCTCGCCCAATCGTTGGCAGATCGGCTGCCTCTCTGCCGCGCCCATTTGGTCGAAGGCGAAGGCCACTATTCGCTCCCGATCCGGCACATGCGCGAGATTCTCGACGACCTGAAATCTGCCTAACGGTTCTGTTTTCCCTGTCCGTCGGCGCAGAATTAGCTCAATTGCTTCGTGGACGACTTTACCGCGAACGCGACCCAGGATCAGCCGAGCCGGCGGACTTCGAATATCGCGTCCGGAATTCGAGGCGCGCGTCAGAAAATTGGTTGCGGACTGGGGCGCTGAGAAATCTCCCGAGCTGATCGAGGAAATGATTATTACCGCGCTCAAAATGGCGCGCGACAAAATGGGCACGGGCGACCTCAAGCTAATGAACCGCTCGCTCAAGGAACTGCGCTACGCCGCCAAAATCTTCGCCCCTTATCGCGATCGCCGGAAGGTGGTCGTTTTCGGTTCGGCGCGGACCGCGTCGACAGAACCGGAAGCGCGTCTGGCGGAGGAATTTTGCCGTCAAATGGTGGCGCATCACTACATGGTCATCACCGGCGGCGGTGACGGAATCATGGGCGCGGCGCAACGCGGAGCCGGGCGCGAGAACAGTTTCGGCTTGAACATTCGGCTGCCTTTCGAGCAGCGCGCCAACGAAATCATTGAAGGCGATCCCAAGCTGATCAATTTCAATTACTTTTTCACCCGCAAGCTGAACTTCGTGAAGGAGACCCATGCCTTCGCCCTTTTCCCGGGGGGATTCGGGACAATGGATGAAGGGTTTGAAGCGCTCACCCTCATGCAAACCGGGAAGGCGCTGATTATTCCGATCGTGCTGATCGATCGTCCGGAAGGAAGTTACTGGGAAACATGGATGCGCTTTCTGACCGACCACCTGCTCAAGCAGGGTTTGATTTCGGAGGAGGATTTTAATCTGATCAAAATCGCGCACCGCGTCGAGGATGCGGTCGCGGAAATTCTGCAGTTTTATAAGAACTATGTTTCGTCGCGCTGGGTCGGGTCGCAGTTGGTCTTCCGCATTTCCAAGCCTCTCACTCAAAAAGCGTTGGATGACTTAAACCAGCAGTTCGCGAATATTGCTCCGGAAGGGTGTGATCGTGCAGGGAGGCGCTTTGCCTCAGGAGCAGAATCAACCCGAGATCGCGCATTTGCCGCGGTTGATTCTAACCCCGCACCGCCACGCCTTTGGACGCTATCGGCAGTTGATCGACGCGATCAACCGCGCGGAGACCTTGTAGACGCTTCGCTCTGCGAAGCGCGGCCGTGCGCTCGACCGTTACCGAGAACGCGGCGAACCCGGGATTTTCAACCCGGCAGTTTTGTATGCGAGCGGCGGTTTGTGCCGCGCTTCGCAGAGCGAAGCGTCTACATCAGGCTGCCGGTCGCTCTGTTTTTTCCACGATGTAATCGTGGATCGAATTGACCGTCTGGAGGGCGGTGCGCGCGACTTCGGAATTCGGCACGCCGACGCCGAAAGTCTTCTCCATGCTGACGACGAGTTCGAGCGCATCGATGGAATCGAGACCGAGGCCGCCGGCGCCAAAGAGCGGGAGGTCATCCGCGATCTGCTCGGGGGTCGTTTGCAGCATCAGGTTCTTGACCAGCATTTCTTTGATTTGGCGGCGCAGATCGGGTTCGGCCATGGCGATTTTAGGACGCTATGCTTAGACGAAAAGCACGGCGCTGTCATCGACTAAAAATATCGTGACGTTCGCGAAGAAATAATGATCGCTAGATCGGCCCGCCAATCGGAAGCGACGGACTCAAACTTCGCGCGGTGGACGGACCTCCGACACGGGAGTCTCGGGCGGCACTTCGCGCGCCGTCGGCGCATTATCTATCCGCGGCACGGTGGCCTCAGCCTGGCGAACGTCCGGTTTGTCCGGCGTTTTGCCGGCATTGTGCAGTTCGTCGCTGAACTCATCCTTCGCCTTTTGGAATTCCTTGACCGCCTGACCCATGCCTTTGGCGAGTTCCGGCAACTTCTTCGCGCCGAAGAGCACGAGAACGATCAACAGAATGATGATCAGATCGGGGCCGCCAAGGTTCGACAGCATGGCGAGGAAGTTCATGACGAAAACTATCATCCGCCCTTCGCCCCGGGGTTGCAAGGCGATTCATTCCTCGTGGCCGGATAGGCCGTTGTAGCCGGGATCGGTGATCCCGGCGAGGGAAACCATGGCAACGCGCAAGGTCGGCCGGGATCAACGATCCCGGCCAAAACGCTAGACGTCGTAATACATCTGGAACTCGAACGGATGCGGCCGCAGCCGGAGGGTGTCGTACTCCTTTTGCTTCATCTCAATCCAATTGCTGATGAAGTCGGCGTTGAAAACATCGCCCCGGAGAAGGAAGGCATGATCGGCCTCCAGCGCCGCAATCGCCCCGCCTAACGAATCCGGCACGCTCGGCACGTCGGCCAGTTCTTCCGGCGGAAGTTCGTAAAGGTTCTTGTCGAGCGGATCGCCGGGATCGATCCGGTTCTGGATTCCGTCCAGCCCCGCGAGGAGGAGCGCGGCAAAGGCGACATAGGGATTCGCCGCCGCGTCCGGGGTGCGAAACTCAATCCGCTTCGCTTTTGGATTCGCCGAGTAGGTCGGAATGCGGATCGCCGCCGAACGATTTCGCGCGGAGTAGGCGAGGTTGACGGGCGCCTCGAATCCGGGAACGAGCCGCTTGTAGCTGTTCGTGGTCGGATTCGTGATCGCGGTTAACGCCGGCGCGTGCTTCAGAATTCCGCCGATGAAAAACAGCGCCATATCGCTCAAGCCCGCGTAGCCGTTGCCGGCGAAAAGCGGCTTCTCATCTTTCCAGAGCGAGATGTGGGTGTGCATGCCCGAGCCGTTGTCACCAAAGATCGGCTTCGGCATGAACGTGACCGTCTTGTTGTGCTTTCGCGCGACGTTGCGGACGATGTATTTGTAATACTGCATGTAGTCGCCCATCGTCTTGAGCGGCGCGAAACGGATATCGATTTCGGCCTGGCCGGCGCTGGCCACCTCGTGGTGCTGGCGCTCGATCGGGATGCCGGCTTTCTCCAGCTCCAGGCACATCTCGTTGCGGATGTCCTGCAGCGTGTCGGCCGGCGCGACCGGGAAATAGCCTTCCTTCGCCCGGATCTTGTAACCGAGATTGGGAAACTCTTCGCGGTTGCTGTTCCAATGCCCTTCGCTGCTGTCGACCGAGTAGAAAGCGCTGTTTCCGGCGTAGCTGAAACGCACGTCGTCGAAAATGAAGAACTCCGCTTCCGGACCGAAGAAAGCAGTGTCGGCAATGCCAGTGCTTTGCAGGTAGGCTTCCGCTTTTTCCGCGACGCCGCGCGGATCGCGGTTGTAGGGCTCGCGCGTAATCGGTTCGACGATCGTGCAGATGAGGCTAAGGGTCGGCTCGGCGTTGAAAATATCGATCCAGGCCGTCGCCGGGTCGGGAATGACGAGCATGTCGGAAGCGTTGATCGCTTTCCAGCCACGGATGCTCGAACCGTCAAAGCCGAGGCCTTCGGTAAAGATATCCTCGTTGTATTCGGTCAGCGTGGTTGTGAAATGCTGCCAGGAACCGGGCAGATCGGTGAATTTGAAATCCACGAGTTTGACCTCGTGGTCCTTGATCATCTTGCTGACATCGGATGGAGTCTTTTTGTTAGGCATGTTGGTTGGAATGACGAATGAGGAATGACTAATTTCGAAGGAATAACTAATGACGAAGCCCGAACAACCCGCCGCGAGGTTATTCGGGCTTCAACACCAGTTCGAACTCGGTCATTCGACCTTCGTCATTGATTCGGATTTCGTCATTCGAAATTCGTCATTTCCTCCTCAGACCGCCTTCTCGCCGATCTCTTCCGTCCGAATGCGCACCGCGTGCTCAACCGGCAACACGAACACCTTGCCATCGCCGATCTTGCCGGTCTTGGCCGCGCTCACCACGACGCTGACCGCTTTGTCAACCATCTCGTCGGCGAGCACGACTTCCACCTTCACCTTCGGCAGAAAATCGACCGTGTATTCGCTCCCGCGATAAATTTCCGTGTGTCCCTTTCTGGCGGCCGAAGCCTTTCACTTCCGTCACCGTCATTCCTTCGATGCCAAGTTCGGCGAGGGCTTCTTTTACCTCCTCCAGTTTGAACGGTTTGATGATCGCTTCGAGTTTTTTCATGGGCGTTATTGTGGCGGTGTCAGCGTTAATTTTCAATCGACTCGTGCTAGAGAATCAGAGATCGCGGGTCAAGCGCAAGCGCCGATTTCTTGCCGCTTTATTCGCCGAGTTTATAGTGACGGCGCATGCCGACCGATTCCTTCGTTCATCTCCATCTCCACACCGAATATTCGCTCCTCGACGGCGCGGTGCGGATGAAGGAGCTGATGAAAAAAGCGGTCGAAATGAAAATGCCGGCGGTCGCGATCACCGATCACGGCAACCTCTTCGGCGCGATTGAATTTTATCAGGCGGCGACGGAGGCGGGGATCAAGCCGATCATCGGCGTCGAAGCCTACATGGCGCCCGGTTCGATCAAGGATCGGCCGAATTCGCAGCGCGACGCGGCCTATCATTTCACGCTCCTCGCGCGCAACGAGGCCGGCTATCGCAATCTCGTTAGGCTGATGTCGAGCGCGCATCTCGAAGGGATGCATTACAAGCCGCGGATCGATAAGGAAATGCTCGCGGCCCACGCCGAGGGGTTGATCGGGATGAGCGCGTGCCTCAAGGGCGAGATCAACATGGCAATCCAGGCCGATCAGCTCGGACAAAGCGCGCGAGAGTGCAGCGACTTTTCGCGACATCCTCGGGGCGGAGAATTTCTTTCTCGAGCTGCACGATCACGGCCTCGAAGCGCAGCGAAAATGCAACCGCGATCCTGCCGACGATCGCGCAGGAATTCGGGCTCGGGCTGGTCGCGGCGAACGACGTGCATTTTCTCGAGCGCAGCCATCACGAAGCGCACGATGTCATGATCTGCATCGGCACCGGGAAGATGGTGCACGACGAAAAGCGGATGCGTTATGTGCCGGAGCTTTATTTCAAGAGCGCCGAAGAAATGCGCGCTCTCTTTCCGGATCATCCGGAGGCTATCTCAAACACCGTTGCGATAGCGGAGCGCTGCGATTTGAAGCTGGAATTTGGCATATCCAAATTCCCGGAATACGAAGCGCCGAGCGGAAAATCGCGCGAGCAATATTTGCGCGACCTTTGCACGGCGGGTTTGCGCAAGCGTTTCGGAGAACGAGCGACGAGCGATCCGGAACTCCTCGCCCGCTTGCAGAAGGAACTCGACGTTCTCGAGAAGACCGGGTTCGTCAGCTATTTCCTGATTGTTTGGGATTTCATTCATTTCGCGAAGGAGCGCGGCATCCCGGTCGGGCCGGGCCGCGGTTCGGCCGCGGGCTCGCTCATCGCCTATGCGCTCGAGATTACCGATATCGATCCGCTCCAGTTTGGTTTGCAGTTCGAACGTTTCCTCAATCCCGATCGCGTTTCGCCGCCGGATATCGATGTTGATTTTTGTGAATCGCGCCGCGGAGAAGTGCTCGAATATGTCCGGCAGAAATATGGCCAGCGCCGCGTCGCCCAGATCATCACCTTTGGAAAACTGAAAGCGAAAAGCGTCGTTCGCGACGTCGGCCGGGTGATGGGTTTGAGCTACAGCGACTGCGACCGGATCGCGAAGATGATCCCTAACGAGCTCAATATCACCCTCGCGGCCGCCGCCGAGAAGACGCCGGAATTGAAGAAGGCGATCGAGACGGAGCCGGCCACTCGCCAGCTCTGGGAGTACGCCGGTTTGCTCGAAGGCCTTTCCCGCAACGCCGGGGTGCACGCCGCCGGCGTCGTCATCGGCGACCGCGATCTCTCGGAATACGTTCCGCTTTGCCGCGACTCGAAAGGCAACGATGTCGTCAGCCAGTACGCGATGGGGCCGCTCAACGATCTCGGGCTCCTCAAGATGGATTTCCTCGGTCTCAAGACCCTGACCGTGATCGAGGACACGCTCGCTTTGATCCGCCAGCGTGAACCGGATTTTTCACTGAAAAATATCCCGCTCGATGACGCGGCCAGTTTTGCTCTTTTCAACCGCGGCGAAACAATCGGGCTTTTCCAAATGGAATCGGGCGGCATGACCAGCGTCTCGAAGCAGATGGACGTGCAAAAGCTCGACGACATCATGGCCTTGATCGCGCTTTATCGTCCCGGCCCGATGGATTTGATCGGCGATTACATCAAGCGCAAGCGCGGCCTGACGAAGATCAGATACGAACATCCTCTTCTCGCGGAGGTCTGCGCCGATACCTACGGGGTCATGATTTACCAGGAGCAAGTGACGGCCGCCGCCAACCGGCTTGCTGGTTATTCGTTAGGCCAGTCGGATTTGCTCCGCCGGGCGATGGGCAAAAAGGACAAGGCGAAGATGGCGAAAGAGCGGGCCAACTTCATTGCCGGTTGCGCGCGGACGAACAAGATCCCGGAGAAAAAGGCGAACGCGATTTTCGATTTGCTGGAAAAATTTGCCGGTTACGGATTCAACAAGAGTCACAGCGCCGCCTACGGAATGATCAGCTACCAGACGGCGTATTTGAAGGCGCACTATCCGGTCGAATTCATGGCCGGGTTGTTGAGCAACGAGATCAACAACACCGACAAAATTTCAATCTTCGTTGGCGAATGCAAACGGATGGGCATCCCGATTCTGCCGCCGGACATGAACCGGAGCGGTTTAAAGTTTGTCCCGG
>CAVYVJ010000025.1:0-132142 GCA_963771865.1 uncultured Verrucomicrobiae bacterium | reverse complement strand
TCTGGGTAGATCCCGTTGCAACTGCGCTGAATAATCGTCGAGCGTCTTATTAAAACTAGCCGGATCGTTTGCCGCAAAAGCCGTCGTCATTGTTGCCCAGGAGCTGACCGCCGGGTGCATTTTCCCGTTGGTCAGGAAAATGAGGAGGCTTTCTCCCATCTTGCGCCACTGCAAAGGATCGTCGTTAGGCGGAAAAGGCGGAATGGGAAAAAAGTAACCGGTCTCAGCGAGGAACCCGATGCTCTGCAGCGCCTCCGACGAAATGCCGTCTCCATCGGCACCGGCGATGGCTTGATGTTTTTCAGCAGGTCATCGATCTGGCTCTTGAAGTTAACGGTCCCGGCGACTTCGAGGCTGTTCTCGAGCCGGTGATAAAGCGATATCCGCTCATAGAGCTTCAAAATGTCGCGCTGAAACGATGAGCGCAGTTGCGCATCCACTTTGTCCGCGAGCGTGGCTTGCTGCTCCATCTCCTGCAGGTGGGGCAAGAGTTCGCGAAACGAAAAATATTTTCCGGCCTCCGGATTCAAGCCGAGCGCAATGAGCGTTTCGGAATTGCGGATCACAAAAATTTTTCGCTGATTAGCGTCGTCCGGTTTCATCAGCACTTCAGCCAGCCAATCCATCGCCGTGAAAGTGCCTTGATCAGTCGCGAGCGTTTGCTTGCCGTGAATGATGAGAAGCGAAGTGCGCGCGACCGTGTCGAGAGGCTTGATGCGGCCGTTGAGCAGGACGGGGATGCGTCCTAATTTCTGCATCTCGAAACCGCCGTGCCGTCATCGTGCTGGAAAAGTGGCGCGACGACATAGGCGAGTGTCGCGGCGACAATCACCCAGGTAACGATTGTTCGAGTCGGCTTCACCGGCTCCTCTTTCTTCACAAAGCCAAACAGATGCATCGAAAATTGGATGATCAATCCGAGGGCGACGAGCCCGCAGGCAATGTAGGGCAGAAGCATGGCGGGATTTCTCACCACTTGTAAGATGGTCGTCTTGTCGTTCTTGTCGAAGCCAGCCTGGTAGAAAGTGAACCCGCGGTAGCGCAGCGGATCGTTCATGGAGATGAGGACCTCGCGATTTTCGCCTCGCTCCAAGTCGGTAAGGCGCACGCGGCTCGAGAAGTTTTTCGGAATATCCGTTCCAGCATAACGATCATGCGCGAAGTGCAGCAAAGTTAGCGCAAACTGTTTGTAATACCGCCGCTGCCGCATGATCAGCATGTAGGTATGATTGTTGAAGGTGAATGGCTGCGGATCGGAGATGGCGTTCGAAACCAGCCACGTGCCTAACGAGCTCTGTGCGCTGTTGACCTCAACAAAGGCCGCACTCATGTCGCGCTCGTCGTCCTTCACGGTTCGCGGGATTTCCGCCACAATGACGTTCGTCCCGAAACCGGCGGTCGCCAGTGAAGGAGGCGCTTCCTGCTCCTGAGAGCGCATCGTCGAGCCGGGAATTCGGCAGGAACTGCCGGACCTGCAAGGTGAAGGGGAGGGTCGGATTTTGGATTGTGCCGCCGCGTGCCAGAACCCTCTCCGGAACTGCCACGACCTGGTCGAAATTCGGGTCGGTCACATCAATCACTGCCAGTTCCACCTCGAGGGGAGCTTCCGCATAGCCGAGCGTCTGACCCTCGTCTATCCGCATTTGCGTTTCGCGCGCGAAGAGTCCGGTCAGCAGCTGCCCGATCAAGAGAAGGATGACGCCGAAGTGCAGGAGGATGATGCCGACCTTTCTGCGGGAGAACTGAAAACGGGTGGCGTGGGCAGCGAGCAGATTAAGGAGCAATACCGTCCCCAGCACGTATCCGCCCGGGAGAATTGGAATTCGCCAGTTCGCTCCCGGCGGCGACCAGAAGATGAATAGGCTTTGGAAGTAACGCGCCTGGACGGCATGAATCCCCAGATTCACCTGCGCCAGCGTGCCAAGAAACACCAGCAGCATTCCAATCCCGAGACAAACCACCGTCAGACGTAGCGAAGCGAGAATGCGCAAAGGCGAGTTTTGGAAAGCGGAGGTGACAGTTGACATTTCGTTAGGCTAATGACGGGGGCATTGACGAAGCATGAATGACGAATGACGAATCAATTCCCGAATGACGAATTGCCAGCTTCATTTGGCAGGTGTTTCGGGTTTCGTCATTCGTCCTTCGGTATTCGGCTTCGTCATTCACGGAATCTTCAAGCCTTGGAGAAAGTCAACAAAAGCGCTTTTCTGCGCGGCGACAGCAGCGTCTTCGCCGGTCATTTTGATAAACCACGCCTGACCGTTCTCATCCAAAATGGCGCCGAGAATGCGTTGCTTCCCCTGCTCCTCGTCGATTGCCGCGTCGCTCACGAGATCGACCATCAGGTAATCGTGTCCATTTGCCTGGATGCGTTGGGCCGTCTTGGCCAGTGTGTCCTCATCGATCGGCGGGAGCTTCACCTGGCCACGCCAGCGATTTACATTCGCGAGATCGCCGCCGGCGATTCCCGGGAGGGAGACAACCGACACGTCAGTTTCCTTTCCGTTAGGCGAAATCGCTTTGAAACTGGCCAACCGCATGGGCGAAAGAGGCTTCTCCTGCCAGCTCGGCGGGAGCGAATAGTGCAACGGCGCGCTCTGCGCCGCTTCGATCGGTGGCGGGGTGGGGGCGTTCGTTTTGTCGCCGCCGGTGTTAGTCGTCGTCGGTGCCAACATCGGCGACACTTCGGCCACGCTGCACGCTTTGGAGGAATTCCTTGAACGCGTCCCGTTGCGATTCCACAAGCTGATCGGGTCCGAGCATTTTGAAGAACCAGGTTGCGCCGTTGATCGGGAAAATTCCTCCGAGAATGCGCGACTTCGAACCATCCGGGGAAATCGATTGCTCGCTCACCAGATCCACAAAGAACATGTCGCGCCCATCGATCTTTATCGGTGTGCCGGCCTCCGCTTCATTCGAGATCGGCGTGAGCTTCAGCTGATCGCGCCAACGATTGAGGTTCGCGAGCAACCCGCCGGCCGTTGCGGGAAACGAGATCACCGATACGTCCGCCGTCTTGCCGTCCGTCCCGCGAACCAGAAAACTGCCTTTGCGAAAACCGCTCGCGGGCTGTTCTTCCCAAGACGCCGGCGCTTTCCAATGGACCTCTGCGGCCGCTCCGCCCCCGGCAACTGCTGGCTGCGGCTGTTGCAGTCGGCTGGGTTTCCTTCGGGATGCGATAAACCGTGATTTTGGCATCGTCTGCCCGGGCCGCAGCCGGCAAAGAAGAAGACCGCCGCGAGGAGTGACAATCCGGCAAGTCGAGAGACGGGAAATGGGGTCTTCAAAGCAGAGCGAACTACCCGCCGTAGGAAGAAGAAGTCAAGGGACGGGCATCCCAGTAATGGGTCACCCTTCGGGAATATTTAATGGCTGACTTTCGCCTTGCCGATTGGTATTAACTCTGAGCGACAAATTCCATTTCATTAAAAGAAAGGCTTCCCAGACGCGGAAGGGAAGGTGATATAACAGCCATAAATATTACATTAATGCACGTTACCTAGGTTTTCATCGTTTCCTCCTTCTTGCTTGTCGCCTCGCTCGCTCTCGGCGCCTGCCAGCAACAAAAGGTCATTCTTTCCCCGAGCGAGAATGATCTTGTGGTGCTCAATGGCTGCGTCATTTCCGCCTGCAATTATCTTGCGGTAGTCGAAACACAGCACAGTCTCGAACCGCAACTTCTGGGCAAAGATTCTGCTCGTGCGCTACAAAGATCATCCGGCAGGACACGCCTATTGCGTTTGGGAAACGGAGGGGACGATTTATGGCTATGATCGAAATGCCGGCTCGTTTCCCATCCCGATTTACACGCGCGAGCCGAAGGTTATTGCCGCGGTTTTGGCCGACGAATTGGCCAAAGTGCTGAAACAGCCGCTGACTGTTGCGCAGGCAGAATTTGTTGAGCCGCATCAGGCGGATCTCTACAAGTTCTAAGCCCGCGCCGCTCGCTGTGGGGCGAAAAAAATGCGCGACCATTGCTGGTCGCGCCGCGAAGGCTTAAGGAACGTTACGTGACTTTATGTTATGCAGTAGTGACTTCCCAGCTCGCACTCCTTTCTTAGAGCAGCGCTCATGCCATTTCTGGGCTATTCTGACGCTGCGGTCGCGCCAACCTTGCTTGCGTCATTCGTTCTCCGGCGAGAGTCGGCGCCGCCTCTTGGGTAAAAAGAGCCCTGATGGCCTGAGCTGACGATCACGGTTTACCCCAGATCTTCGCGAGATAACTGACCCGTCCAGAGCCGACATGATAGGCTTGGTAGTCGGCGGGATTCTTCAGGTAATATTTTTGGTGATACTCCTCCGCGGGATAGAAGGGCATGGCGGGCAAAATTTCAGTCACGATTGGCCGATCGAACTTTCCGGATTTACCAAGTTTCTCTTTCGAAGCTTCCGCGATCTTTTTCTCCTCCTCGGTCTGGTAATAAATTGCCGCTTGATAGGATAGGCCAATGTCGTGGAATTGGCCGTCTGCCTGTGTTGGATTGATGTTGTGCCAAAATACATCGAGGATTTGGCTGTAGGAAATCCGGGCCGGATCGTAGGTCACCTCGATCGCCTCGCGATGCTGGGTTCGGTGAGCGGAAACTGCGGTGTAATTTGCGTCCTCTTTGCTTCCGCCGGTGTATCCGACGACGGTTTTCGTGACCCCTTGAACGTGATCAAACGGCTCCTGCATGCACCAGAAACAGCCTCCCGCGAAAATGGCTGTTTTGGTTTCAGCGCTGAACTGCGACCGCGCTGCCAAAGAACAGTGGCAAGGAAAATAAGAAATTTAGACATGGTTCAAGCTAAGAGTGATTCAACCGTCGGACTTATTCCACCAGCAACTCAGCCCGTCGTCCCCATGACGGATGACGGAAGCCTTGCCCGCGGCGATCGAATTAGTTCCGGCCAACTACTTTGCGCCGCTCGATCTGACGACGGTTTTTGCCCGGCCGGGTCGGTTGGAAGTAGATCTGGGTTGCGGCGACGGATCGTTTCTGGTGGCCATGGCGCAAAAATTTCCGGAGCGCAATTATCTTGGAATCGAAAGGTTGTTTGGGCGCGTTCGGAGCGCCTGCGATCGCGCTTCCCGCCAAGCTTGAGCAATGTGCGCGTCTTGCGCGTGGAAATTTCTTACGCAGTGAAATATTTGCTTCCCGCAGATTCGACGTCGGTGGCTCATCTTCTCTTTCCTGATCCTGGCCGAAAAAAAGACATGAGCGGCGACGCATTGTGACGACAGGACTTCGTCGCAGCGGTGCATCGTCTGCTCGTGTCTGACGGACTCTTTCGCATCGCGACTGACCAAGCGGATTATTTCGCGGCGATTCGGCGAGTTGGTCGCAGATCTTCGGCTTCAAAGAGGAGCCCAGGGAGCGGGCAAAGGATTTTCCGCTCACGACCTTTGAAAAGCGATTTCTTGCGGACGGGCGCGCCGATTTACCGGCTCACGCTGCGGAAAATCGTCTGACCAATAAAAGGCGTAGCTCGCCACTCCTGCTGCGAAAAATTCCAAGTTAACCGCGCCGGTTTGATCCTGGCGGTAGAGTGTGATGCCGCAATCCTCCACCCACCAGCCCATTCCTCCGAAATTCTTTCGCGAGCGGGGAAATCGCGAGAGGTGGCGACGATCAGTTTTGGTTGCACCGCATCGAGGAATGCCGGGGAACCCGACTCGCCGGAGTAATGCTGGCCCTTGATCAGGATATCGCTCCGCAGCTCGTTAGGGTGAACGAGTTGAAGGAGCGCATTTTCGGTCGTTAGCCCGCTGTCAGAGACAAGCAGGACGCGAAACTTCTTCTCGATGATCAATTGCACGACCAGCGTCTGATCGTCTGCCGCTTTTGCTTTGAAGCCGATCGGATAAAGGACGTGCGCTGTCACATTTTTGGAAATTCGGAAAATTGTGCCGCGTGGCGACGATTTCCCGCTTGCTCTCCACCGCTAGTGCCTGGTGGATTCTTGAACGGTCGGGCGCGGCATTGTCGATGATGCGTCCGGGATTGAACTCCGCGCAGGACCGAGCTCGCACCTCCTATGTGCAAGGAATCACCGTGGCTGAGGACGAGACCGTCAAGCCGATTGACGCCGCGCGAGTGCAGGGCGCCGCGAAGAATCTTTTCGTAGTCGCGGCTGCTGCCCGTGTCGAAGAGCCAATCGGCGCCTCCCGCACACAGGTGCACGGCGGCGCCCGCACCGATGTCGAGCACAGTGATCTCCGCGTGCGCGCCGCTAGGCCAGTGTGGTCGCGCGACGTAAAGGTGTCCGGCGGGGAGGACCGCGAAGGCTTGCACAAAACCAAAGATGATTTTCGCAAGGCTCCAGTTGGCATTGTTAAAAACGAGCGAAAGGGAAGTGGAAAACGGCGCCACGACCAATGAAATGAGCGCGACCGCCAGCACGCAAAAAGCGACCGGGACGACGGCCAAATTCGCGAGCAGCGAAATCGGCGTGATCAAATAAAAATACCACATAATCAGGACTAACGATCCGATCCAGGCGGCGGTGGAAACCGAAATGCCTCCGGCCACCCAGCCATAAGCATGCTCGAACGCCGGCGGCTTCGACTCACGAGACTGCGCGGCAGAAATGGATCTGATTCGCTCGGCCGCAGAAGAATCGGTAAGATCCATTGCTCGCGAGATGAGGATTGCGCCAACGACGGCAAAGGAAAGTTGGAATCCTGAACTGAAAAGTTGATTGGGATCGACGGCCAAAATCAGAAGCGCAGCGCCTGCGAGGCTATTCAAAGCAAGTGCTGGACGATCAAAAAATATTCCGCCTAACAAGACTGCGGCCATCGTCGCCGCGCGCACACTGGAGACATGGAATCCGGTAATCGCGGAATAGAAGAAGAGACAAGGAATGATCAGTCCGGCCGCCACCCTGCGCGGGAGACGAAGGAGCAGGGCGAGAATCCAAAGCAATTGCGCGACGATGCCGACATGCAAGCCGGCGACAGCGAAAAGATGCAGGGTGCCGGTTTGTTGGAATGGCTCCTCGATGTCATCCGGCGTCTCGTGCCGCAGGCCGAGTGCCATCCCATTGATCAGCGCCGCGACATCGGGTGAATCTTCCAGTCCGCGAGTCAGTGTCGCTCGCATCCAGTCGCGAGTTCGCGCGGCGCTCTCTACACAAATCCTCCCGCCCCTGTCTGGAGAATGACGCCGTCCTCCGAATAGCGGACGAAGACGCTATTGTAGACGTCGCGCCGTGCCAGGTAGGCCCGCAGATCGAACTCGCCGGGATTCCGGGGCGGTGGGATCGCCTCCACCACGCCGCTCAATTTGAGGCGGTCGCCTAGTTTGGGATTGCCCTTCCATCGGACACGGACCGTCGCGGCGCACGATTCTTTGCGGCCTCCAAGCTCGATTGTGTCGAGTTGCAGTAGAAAAGTCGTGAATTCGTTAGGCGAGATTTTTGGTTCGCTCTTGACGGTTCCGATGACCGAACCGCCCGGGTGCGATCGCCGATTCGCGTGCTCAATTCCTTGCCCGGCGCTTCGGTTTGTTGGACCAGATGCAGCGTGTAAAACGCCGCCGCAGACAAGGAAATAAGTGAGCCATGCAGTCGGCCGGATCAGACTAACGATGGCCGTCAGCAGAATGCCGGCGCAGACCTGCTCAATCGGCGCGGGAAAAATTCGGCGACGATGATTCCGCCGATCGCGGCAAGCGCCAGACCGGGCAACGGCTGCCGGGGGGAATTGAAAAGCTTCATCGGAGTTGACGCGAGGTCGTTAGGCAAACTAAGAATTGGCATCCCGAGTTGCGAAACGGCGAGGAACATCGCAGTCGGAGGTATGTTCGTCGGAGAAAGAGGGATTGTGATCGCGAAATTCCTTGGCGTTGCGCCCGCCCGAGATGACAGACGGACGCACGCTCCTTCGTCCGCGCCGCAAAAGGATTGCTTCACTGGCGTTAGCTTATATGGTTGGCCGACTGTGCCGACACCTTTTTCGCGGAAGAAACGAACCCATGTTGTTCGAGCGAGTGCGAAAAACGGAGATGGAAAACCATCCGCCACCCGCGTCGGTCTCAAGCCGGGATTGGATTGGCACAAGCGCAACTTCCTGACTGAGGTCCTGATTCCGTCGCTTTTCACCAAGCGCTCCGGCCATCGCGCCAACCCGCTCTTTCCGAAAATGCGTCCGGGCGAAATCTGCATCACTTGGATTGGGCACGCCTCGTTCCTGATCCAACTCGAGGGGATGAACGTGCTGATCGATCCTAATTGGTCGATGTGGCTGAGCGTGATCAAACGGCTCAAGCGTCCCGGCTTGCAGATCGATAACCTGCCGTCGATCGACACTGTCCTCGTGACCCACGCGCACTTCGATCATCTCGACCGCCGGACGTTGCGTCGCGTGGCCGCCGATCAACCGGTCGTCGTGCCGACCGGTGTCGGCAATCTCGTCCACGATCTCGGTTTTAATATTGTGCACGAGCTGGCCGAGTGGGAGCAGGTGCAGCTGGGACCGCTCAAGGTCTCACTCACTCCCTGCCATCATTGGGGCGCGCGCATGTTGCACGATTCCCATCGCGGCTTCGGCGGGTTTGTCATCGAAGCGAACGGCCGCTCCATTTTTCATTGCGGCGACAGCGCCTATTTTCCTGGCTTCAAGGAAATCGGGGCGCGCTTCCCGATTGAAATCGCGCTTCTGCCGATCGGCGCCTACGACGCGCCGAGCAAGCGGGAGGTGCACATGAATCCGGAGGAAGCGGTGCGCGCTTTTCTGGAGCTCAGGAGCGCAGACGCTTGTGCCGATGCATTACGGGACGTTTCGCCTCGGCTTCGAGCCTTTGGAGGAACCGCCGGAACGGTTGCGCTCGAGTGCGCGCGCCCATGGAGTGGAGGAAAAAGTCCTCATTATGACCGAAGGCCGACCTGTCGTTCTGTAGAAACGCTCCGCGCCGCTTCTAAGATAGACGTCGTATTCGCCTAACGAATTATCGCGGACCTCCAGATTCTTTCGCAACGCTCTAGTAAACGTCGCGGCGATAGCGCTTCTCCCGCTTCAACTTTTCGACGTATTCGTTCGCCTCCTCGACACTCACTCCGGCCTGGTCCTGCACGATCTGGCGCAAAGTCGCGTCGACATCCTTGGCCATCCGTTTGGCATCGCCGCAAACATAAAAATAGGCCCCTTGCTTCGAGCCATTTCCAGAGCTCCTCGGACGATTCCTTCATCCGGTCCTGCACATAAATCTTGTGCGCCTGGTCACGTGAGAAGGCTGTGTCGATTCTCGTCAGCACTCCCTCGGCCATGAACTTCTCGAAGTCTTCCTTGTAATAATAGTCGCTATTCTCGCGCTGCGCTCCGAAGAAAAGCCATGTCTTCCCGCGCGCGCCGGTCGCCTGGCGCTCCTGCAAATAGGCGCGGAACGGCGCCACGCCCGTCCCCGGGCCGACCATAATGATGGGAGCGTTGCTGTCGTCCGGGAGGCGAAAATTCGAAACTGTCGGATACATCGGGACGGGCGAGTCCGTACAACGTTCCGCCAGGAAATTGGAGCAAACGCCTTTGCGGGCGCGGCCATGGCTCGTGTATTTCACGACATCGACGATGAAGTGGACGCTCTTGGGGTACGCTTTCAGGCTCGAAGCGATCGAATAGAGCCGCGGCTGCAATTTGGGGAGCAGGGCAACGAATTCCTGCGGCGTAAATTTTACAGAAGGATGTTCGATGATAAAATCGATCACATCCATGCCCCAAAGATAGGTATCGAGATCCTGCCTCCGATCCGGCTTGAGCAAGTCATTTAGGAGCGGCGCGGCGGAGGCGCGTCCTGCAATCGCTTTCAAGAACCTCGGCGTCGCCTGGGTAATCCCGTAATCTCGGAGGAGCGCTTCACGCAAAGTTTTGGTTCCATCTTTGCTGGTGATCATTTCTTCGCCCTTGAGACAGAGTGTCTTGAGCATTTCATCGACGAGATTCGGGATCATTCGTTGGATAGACCGCCATCGAATCGCCGACTTCGTAGCTGAGCCCGGAACCTTCGAACGAAATCTCGAAATGGCGTGTATCCTTCTCCGAATCCGGACTGCTGAGCCGCCGATTAACGAGCATCTGGCCGGGGAACGGATTCTTGCGGGAATAAGTCGCGGCCACGGAGGTTCCGGAAGACTTGGCTGTCGAGTCGGCGGTGTTGATCACACGCATCTTTTAGCGCGGGCTCGGCGCTCGGCAACTATTTCATCAACTCATGAATTCGGCGAGCGGCTCCATCGGCTCTAGGTGAGTGCAGAAAATCTTGAACGCCGCCAGAATGGGCACGGCGAGGAGGACGCCCACCACGCCCCACATCCAGCCCCAGAAGGTGAGCGAAAGAAGGACCAGGACCGGGTTGAGAGTGAGCGATCGGCCCATCACGAAAGGGGTAATGAAATTTCCCTCCAAGGTTGCAAAGAGCAGATAAGTGGCGGGAAAAATCAGCGCATACCCGAGGCTATCAAAGCTGAGCATCGCACCCAGGAGCATACAGAAGATTCCCGTGAGCGCGCCCAGGTAGGGAATGAAGTTGAGGACGGCGACGAGCACTCCCCACAGAACGGGATTCGGCAAGCCGAGAAGCCCAACCGCCGTTCCGACTGCGAACCCGAGGCTGAGATTAATCAGGGTAATAGTAAAGAGGTAGCGCGAGATCTGGGACTCGATTTCGTGCGCGATTGTGACCGCACGCTTTTTATCCGAGAGCGTGGGCATCAACTTGATTAGCTTCCCGAGAAAGACCCCATCGTAAGCGAGGAGAAAATAGAGCAGGATAATCATCGTGAGCGTGCTCACCAGAAGCTCGGAAGTGTGGGCATAAAGCCGCTTCCATGAAGGGATGCTGCTTGACCTCGACTGTCGGCGTTTTGGCTGGTGCGGTCTCCGTCGTGGCCAGTTTTTCAATTGCACCGCCGGCCTGTGCGACCTTGGCCATTGGTTTCTTGAAAGGCGTCAACCGCTGTTGCAACTGCTGCAAACTGTAAGGAGCTTTCTCAATCCAGCCGGCGGCTGGGGCGGCCAGGAAGGAAACGCTGTAGCCTAAAGCGCCGACAACGGTAAGAAGAACCAGAGCGGCGCCGATCAGCGAAGGTATTTTTGCTTTTGCCAGCCCGCGGACGATTGGCCGGAGCAGATAGCTCAAGAGGAGAGCGAGAACGAGTGGGAGGAGGAGCGAGCGGACAAAATAGATCGTGTAAAAAACCGCGAGCACAAAAAGGCCGGTCATCGCGAACGACCGCACACTAAATGGCCGCTGCAACAGTTCATGCATCCGGAGCCGCGGCGTTACGACGGTGTTTTCCGTCGAATTCTCGTCGTTGTTTGTCGGTGAGGGCGCCTTGTCGAGTTCGATTTCCACTGTGTCGATGAATCGTTTGCCGGAGATGATTTACGCGTTCTCCACGAATTCTTTGCACAAAAATTGATCAATCTCGATCTGGGTCCTTCCGATCCTCTCGGAAGTTATTCGGCACGCGTGAACGCGGCGCTTTGAGTTAGCGACGGATCGCTCCGCAAAACCCCGGTTGACGAGCGCGGCGATTGCGCCATTGAGTTTGACACCATGTCTCCTCCTTCGCTGCGCGCCCTGCTCGCTCATTCGATTGATTACGCCGGACTTTTTCCGCCGGCTGATCTCGCGCTCGAGCCAGCGTTGCTCAACCAGGCAGATTATGTGCGCTCGGCGGATCGCTGGATGCTGGGCACTTTCGTCTTGCCGGTGGGAAAATTTAGCGAGGCACGCGCGCAATTGGCGCAATTCGATAAGGAACATTCGCTGCAAATTTCCGCGCTCGGACCCAAGACAAGTAAAGCGGCTGACTTCCGAATCGAGCTGGAGAAGGCGGCGAAGGCGATTAAGGAATTACAGGCCGAGCACGAGGGTGTCGTGGCAATCACGCAATTTGAGATGCCGCTGCCAACCGGATCGGTGGAGACGTCGTTGGCCACGGCACGCGCATTGTTAGGTGACCTGGCGTTGAAAGTCTTCTGGGAGGCGCCAGCCGAGGCTGCCGCAGCGACGATCGAGGCGCTCTCCGGCAGCGGCGCGGGTTTTAAATTACGGACCGGCGGTGTGACCAAAGATGCTTTCCCGAGCGGCGCGCAAATCGCCCGCGCTCTGGTCGCGGCGGTGAAACATCGGGTGCCAATTAAATTTACCGCCGGCCTGCACCATCCCGTCCGGCATTTTCACGCGAGCGTCGAGACGACGATGCACGGTTTCCTTAATGTTCTGGGGGCGGGCGTGCTGGCGGCCGAACATCGCTGGAGCAAAGCCCGGACGCAGGAAATGCTGGCCGACGAAGATGCCGCCTCCTTTGTCTTCGAGGAGGAGATGTTCCGCTGGCGTGATTGGAAAATTAGCGTCGCCAAAATCACGCAGCGTCGCCAACTGATCACGTCACTTAGGTAGTTGCAGTTTTGATGAACCGCGTGATGACCTGCGCGCTCTCGGTCTCTTTTGAAATTCCTAATCATGTCAAAACCGCTTCTCTCATTCGTCGATGTTTCGCCCGAATCGCATTTTCCCTTGCAGAATCTGCCCTACGGAATTTTTCGTCCGCAGGATGGCAAAGCGCGTGCCGGAGTCGCGATTGGTGATCTCGTGCTCGACCTCGCGGTCCTCGAAGAGGGCGGTTATTTCCGCGCTCTGAATTTTGGCGACCGTCCGATTTTTGCGGGCGACTCACTCAATTCTTTCCTCGCGCTTGGTCGCCCGGCCTGGCGCAAGACCCGCGAAATTCTGCAACATCTTCTCGCGGCCGACACGAGCACTCTGCGGGATGATCAGGCACTGCGGAAACGGGCCTTTCATCAGCAAAAGGATGTGCTCATGCAATTACCGGCGCGCATCGGTGATTACACGGATTTCTATTCGTCCTATCATCATGCCTTCAACGTCGGCACGATGTTTCGCGGGCCGGCGAATGCGCTCATGCCAAATTGGAAATGGCTCCCGATCGCTTACCATGGCCGCGCCAGCTCCATTGTGCCGAGCGGAACGGAAGTGCGCCGGCCGCATGGGCAGATCAAACCGCCCGATGCTGACGCCCCGGTTTTTAGCGCGAGCCGCGCGCTCGATTTTGAATTGGAGACCGCCTTCTTCATCGGTCCGCCTAACGAACTCGGCGAGCCGGTCCCGATTGCGCAGGCGGTTGATCACATCTTCGGGCTCGTCCTGATGAATGACTGGAGTGCCCGTGACATCCAGACCTGGGAATATCAACCGCTCGGACCGTTTCTCGCGAAAAACTTCTGCACCAGCATTTCTCCGTGGGTGGTAACGCTGGAAGCACTGGAGCCGTTTCGCCGGCCCCTCCCGCCGCAGGACCCGTCGCCGCTGGAATATCTGCGCGCGCCTAACGATTTCACTTTCGACATTCAGCTGGAAGCGCGTTTGCAAACCGCCCGGATGAGCGCGCCGCAAACGATCACGCGGAGCAACTTCCAAAATCTCTACTGGAGCATGGCGCAGCAACTGGCCCACCACACCGTCGGCGGGTGCAATCTGCAACCGGGTGATTTGTTGGCCAGCGGGACGATCAGCGGCCCGGAGGAAAATGCGCGCGGCAGCATGCTCGAGCTCACCTGGCGGGGAGCCAATCCCCTGCAACTTCCGGGCGGGGAAACCCGCAAATGGCTCGAGGACGGGGATCGCCTAACGATTAGCGGCTGGTGTGAGGGGAACGACTACCGGGTTGGCTTTGGTGAGGTCACGGGCCGAGTGGTCGGCTAACAATCTCGTCCCCACTACGCAGCGAGCGACCGTTTCCTGCAAAAAGAAAGCCCGTCGAATGACGGGCTTTCCCACACACCAAATAGGAAATTCTTATGCGCTGCGCCGGCGTCGGATAAAAAACCAGGCTCCGAGGAGTGCTGGCCCCGCGAGGAGCGCAAGACTCGAGGGTTCAGGAACGATGGAAAGGTTATCGAACCCGAAGTTTGCGCCCGGGCCCTGATTAAAGTTGAAGAGCCTGAGGTTATCGATGCTGCTGATCCCGGCATTACCTGAATTGAAATTAATACCTCCGGCTGATCCGGTCAGAGAGAAGGAATAACTAGTCCCTCCATTGTATGTGAATGAAAAAGAAAATGGAGTGTCAGATGTTGCTAGTGCTCCGGCGCTGAAATTCCCACCGCCATCGTTAAGCATCCAATCGCCCGAGCCAGTTGTGAACAGTGTGATGACTTCGTTCGTGCCACTCCGAAGATTGATTCCAACGGAGCCGGCGGCAGCGAATGCCGAAAAACCCAGATCGATGGAAAACGTTTGGCCGGCAGTAAGCGCTCCGGTAAAGGGCCGAATTGCGTCCGTGGTTGTAGTCGTAAAAGTGTTGAAGAGACCAAACGTGTTCCCCCCCAAGCCCGTGCCGCCGATATAGTGTCCCCCGTCGCCGTCATTGATTGTCCACGCGCCGAAGCCGATTCCACCATTGCTACCGGTATTCCAACCACCGCCATAATTCCCCGAGTTATCTGACGCCCCGTCCGCCGCGAACGCGCCCGTTATTCCGAGGCTCGCCGCCATCAATATCAAAGCGATATTTTTCATTTTATTAGAGTTCCCTTTTGAAGTGCACGGGAGGTTTCTCAATTTTCAAGGGACCTGTCAACACCATTTTGTGAAATTTTCTGCAATTATTTTTGGAAATTGGGGGTCAACCCCTTCGGGCCTTCCGAAAAAATTGCTCGAATTGGCAATTTTTGCTTGCGCGGCAGCCGACTTGCTCGCATAGAGGCTCTTTCCGTGCGTCTTCCAATTCTGCCTCTCCTTATTTTTGTCGGCCTCGGTGCTTTCGCCTTCTCCAGCGCTCAAGCGGATGGCCTCTCGAACTCAGACACGCGCTTTGTCTATGTCGATCGCAACGGCAAGGTGCAATCGGCCAAGATTATCTCCGGTTATACCGGGAAGATGACCAATCCCTCTTTTCCGCATCTCGATCCGAGCCTGACCCGCGCTGCTACCATTGCCGAAGAGCGCGCGCATGCACATTCGCGGAGAAACTGCTGGCGCTACGTGAAAGAGGCTTTGCTGGCGTCCGGTGCCGTTGATTCTTATCCGCAAACTGTGCTCGCCCGACAGGCTGGTGACGAATTGGTTAGCCGCTACGGATTTAAGCGCCTGGCCACCCGGGACCCCTATCAGGCTCCGGTGGGTTCGGTGCTTGTTTATGGATCAGGCCGCGCCGCCGGCCATGTCGAGATTCGGACCGCGCATGGCTTCGCCAGCGATTTTCGAACGCCGACGCCATCGCGACGGCCGTTGATCGGCATTTACGCAAAGGTCTCCTCAGGACGAGGGACTGCGACGTTCTAGAACGGCGCCGGGACGGCGACCAGGAACCAGCAGATCATCGCCAGTGCGATCAGCAGCTTGGCGAGCGTTCCAGCAAGATTGCCTAACAATGCGCCCCAGCTGGCCCGACCCGCGGCGATGAGGCGTTTACCCGCCGGCAATTTCACCCGCAAAAGCGCCGACAATCGGTCCGACGAGCAAGCCCGGCACTCCGAAGAACAGACCGATAATCGCGCCGGCCACCGCGCCGGCCAGACCCCAACGGGTGGCGCCGAAACGCCGTGCGCCGTACCAGCTGCCCGCGACGTCGAGCGTATAAGAGGCCAGGGTGAGCGCGACCAGCACGGCAAGGCTCAGCCAACCGATGCTTTTCGCGGGACCAAGCATGATCCGGTGCAAAATTGCCGCGCCGAGAATAACGACAGGCCCTGGAAATATTGGCAGGATTGCGCCGATCAGGCCGATTGCCATCAGCACCACCACCGCGGCCCACCAAAAAAGTTCCATCCGCGCCATTGTAGCCGGGATCGATGATCTCGGCGATGTGGCGTGCGCTCGGGAATGCCTCCACGATTGGAAAAGAGGCCGCGACGGGATCAACGATCCCGGCTACAACCTTGACAAGCTCGCACGTGTCCGCGAGCCTCCCCGTCCACAAAAAAATCACAATGGCCAACTCCAAATCCGCCGCCAAACGCGCTCGGCAAAGTCCGCGCCGGACTCTGCGCAATCGCAGCGTCGTCACTCATCTCCGCTCTCTCGCCAAACAGAATGCCGCGGCTGGTGGGAAAGATCGACATGCTCTGATTTCCGCTCTCGACAAGGCGGCCAAGCTGGGAGTCATCCACAAGAACGTAGCCAATCGGCGGAAGGCGCGATTAAACAAAGCCGCGGCGAAAGGCTCTGCCGTCCTAATCCTGCTCCTGCTCTTAATCATGATCCAACCTACCAGGGTAAGGGTTTATGATTAGGAGCAGGAGCAGGCAGAAGAATCTGCATTGCATCTCGCCTAGAAAAGTTGAGGCTTGCCTATGATTCCTGCGCTTGTTCTGGTTTTCTTAACGGTCGTTTTTCGGATCGCCACCGCCCTCGTGGTGCAGAGCGGCGGCGCTGCCTGGCTTTCGAATTTCACCCACTCGCAGCCATTGCTCTTTGCGGCGCCATCTATTTCCCCAGCCGATATAAGTTCACCGTGCCGTTCGCAGCCCTGCTCGTTTCCGACCTCGTGCTCGATCTTTATTACGGCGCCTCGCTCTTTGATCCTTTGATCCTTTGCCGCTACTTCGCTTTTGCCCTCGTCGGCCTGCTCGGGCTCGCCGTCAGTCGGCGCGTCTCGCTCAAGACCATCATTCCCGCCTCACTCGCTGGGTCCGTTCTTTTCTACGCCATCACGAACGCGTTTTCCTGGTTGACCGATCCGGGTTACATGAAGAATCTAGCCGGCTTCATTCAGGCGCTAACCATTGGTCTGCCCCAGTTCAGCGCGACCCCCACGTGGATGTTTTTCCGCAACTCGGTCGTGAGCGACCTGCTTTTCACTTTGCTCTTTGTCGCCTGCATGAGCTTCAGCCGGCGCACTGCCGCGTTGCCCGCCGCCGCGGCGCGTCCCTTGCCTAACTAATCAAGATGCCGCCGCCAGAGCAACGCGACGAAGTCGAGATGCTCGCGACGATGCTGTTGATTCGCCGTTTTGAGGAGCGCGCGAGTCAGCAGTATCAAGCGCAGAAGATCGGCGGTTTTTGCCATCTCTATATCGGGCAGGAAGCGGTCGTGACCGGCGCCGTCGCAGCCACGCGGCCAGACGATTACATCATCACCGCCTACCGTGATCACGCCCATGCCCTCGCCCGTGGCACGAGCGCGAACGCGTGCATGGCAGAACTTTTCGGCAAGGCGACCGGTTGCTCCCACGGTCTCGGCGGGTCGATGCATTATTTCGACAAGGCGCATCACATGTACGGTGGCCACGCCATCGTCGGCGCACATGTGCCGCTGGCGTCGGGCATGGCCTTTGCCTCGAAATATCGGAAGGAAGATCGGGTCACTCTTTGCTTTTTCGGTGACGGCGCGATCAACCAGGGCGTCTTTCACGAGGCCCTGAATCTTGCGGGACTCTTTCAGCTTCCGGTCATTTTCATCTGCGAAAACAATTTTTTCGCGATGGGCACATCGGTAAAACGCTCGAGTTCGCTCGAGCATATCGTTGACCGTGCCGAGGGCTACGACATGCCAGGTGAAGTTGTCGATGGGATGAACTTTCGCGAGGTGCGCGACAAGTTGAGCGAGATCGTGGCCTCGATCCGGAAAGACCCGCACCCGGCCTTCGTCGAAGCGCGCACTTATCGTTATCGCGGACATTCCATGTCGGACCCGGCGAGTTATCGGACGAAAGAGGAGCTGGAGCAATATCGACTGGAAGATCCGATTACCCGTTTGCGCGCCCAACTCACGCGCGAAGGAAAATTGACGAACGAGCAGTTCGACCAGCTCGACAAACGGGCCAAGGACGAGGCGCTGGCGAGCGTGAAGTTCGCCGAGCAAAGTCCGTCCCCGCCGCTGGAAGATCTTTATAAATACACCTACGCCGAGGAGAAAGCAGAGAGTGAACCGCCGGCAGAAAGTTCTCGTGCGACTCAGCCGGCGAAACGCGGTTCCTCCGCCAGCAGATCCCGCCGCGGGGCTGACACGGCCGCTTCTGCCAACGGAGACAAGGCGTGAGAGAAATCACCTATCGCCAGGCGCTGAATGAAGCGCTCGCCGAGGAAATAGCGCGCGACCCGAACGTTTTCCTGATGGGCGAGGAAGTCGCCGAGTACAATGGCGCCTACAAAGTGAGCCAGGGGCTGCTCGATCGCTTCGGCCCGGAGCGGATTATCGACACCCCGATCAGCGAAAACGGTTTCGCCGGCCTTGGCATCGGTGCGGCGATGGTTGGCCTCCGGCCCATCGTTGAGTTCATGACTTTCAGCTTTTCGTTAGTCGCGTTTGACCAGATCGTGAATAACGCGCCCAACATGCTCACCATGTCGGGCGGCCAGTTCAATATCCCGATTACCTTTCGCGGACCGAACGGACCGGCCCATCAGTTGGGCGCGACCCATTCGCACGCGACCGAGTGTCTCTTTGCCAATGTCCCCGGATTGAAGATCTGCACGCCCGCCACTCCGCGTGACGCCAAGGGTCTGCTCAAAACCGCCGTGCGCGACGACAATCCTGTCCTCGTGCTTGAGTGCGAGTTATTTTACAGCCACAAAGGAAAGGTGGAGGACGAGGGCACGGATCTGCTGATTCCGTTAGGCGAAGCCGAGCTCAAACGCGAAGGGAGCGACGTCACCATTATTTCCTACGCGCAGACCGTGCCGATGGCGCTGGCCGCGGCCGAGCAGTTGGCGGGCGAGAAGATCAACGCCGAGGTGATCGACCTGCGCTCGATCAAGCCGCTGGATTGGCCGGCGGTTTTCGGCTCCGTCACCAAAACGCATCGCGTCGTGATCGCGGAGCAGGACCGACCTTTCTGCGGCGTGGGAGCCGAAATTGCCTACCGCATTCAGCGGGAGATCTTCGATGAACTCGACGCTCCCATCCAGCGCGTGTCACAGGAGGACGTGCCCATGCCCTACAACGAAGCGCTGGAAAAAGCGGTGCTGCCGAGCGCGGAAAAGATCGTCGCGGCGGTGAAGAAGATCTGCCCGGCCTAACGAAAATCCTGCCATGCCTGAAATCCAGATGCCCAAATTGAGCGACACCATGACTGAGGGAACGCTCGTCAGCTGGAAGAAGAAGGTGGGCGACCAGGTGAACGCCGGCGAAATTCTGGCCGAGATCGAAACCGACAAGGCGACGATGGAGTGGGAATCGACCGAGGACGGGGTCCTGAAGAAAATCTACGTCGAGGAAGGCGGGAAAGTGAACGTGGGCGATCGCATCGCCTTCATTGGCGGAGAGGGGGAAGAAGCAGAGGAAAAGGCAGAAACCGAAAAGCCCGCCCCCGCCGAGGCGAAAGAACCAGAGACAGCGCCACCGCCGCAAAAAGCTCCCGAGAAAAAGCCACCGGCAAAAAAAATCGAGCCCGAACCGGCGGAGAAACCAGAAGGCGCTCGGATCAAAGTCTCTCCGCTCGCGCGAAAAATCGCTGCTGAAAAAGGCATTGACCTAACGAATCTCAAAGGCAGCGGCCCGGGTGGCCGCATCGTCGAAAAAGATGTCGAGGCTGCGACGACAAAAACCAAGGCGCCCGCGCCGGCCATCTCCGCTGGCGAGAGCGCGCGCATCAATCTCAGCGGAATGCGCAAAGTGATCGCCGAGCGTCTTTCCTCCAGCCTCGGCCCGATCCCGCATTTCTATCTCAACATCGAGATCAATGCCGAGCCGCTCATGCGCGTCCGGGCTGAATTGAAGTCCGCCGGTGAAGAGGACGACGCGGGCAAAATCACGGTCAACGATTTCATTCTTAAAGCGGCAGTCGTCGCCGCCCTGCGCGAGCCGAAAGTGAACGCCTCTTTCGACAACGACGCGATTGTGCAATACGGCGATATCAATCTCGCGGTCGCCGTTGCGATCGATGAAGGCCTGGTCACGCCCGTGATTCGGCAGGCGCAAAACAAATCGCTCCGCGAAATCAGCGCGGCGGTGAAGGATCTTGCCCACCGCGCGCGCAACAAGCGGATGAAGCCGGAGGAATTTCAAGGCGGCACCCTGACGGTTTCAAACCTCGGCAGCTACGGGATCGATTATTTTTCCGCGGTCATCAATCCACCGCAGGCAATCATTCTTTCGATTGGCGCGATCGTTAGGCAAGCGGTTGTGAATGAAGCCGGCGCGATTGTTCCAGGCTACCGGATGAAGATCGGAATGAGCTGTGATCACCGCGTGGTCGATGGCGCGATCGGGGCCAATTATCTGAAGGCGCTCCGGCAACTCCTGGAAAATCCATCGCTGCTTCTGCTCTAGCCCGGTTCTTTTGCGCGGCGGTTGCGTTCGCGGATCGACCGGCGAACTTGTTAGGCGCAGATGACATCGCCGCCCAGCCCGACCCCGCCTAACGAAAAGAAACTTCGTTTTGTTTCGTTTGCGATTCACGCCACGCGAGGGTTGTTGCGCGACCAGAATACCCGGCGCAAGACGATGTTCATCGTCGTCATCGCCGCGCTTTTGCTCCTCTTCGCCGGCTCGACATTTCTCGCGCCGGTCCTCGATCCGCATCTTCGGCCCGGTTGGTTTATTTTTTATTGGCTGGTTTGTGCCTGGATCACGGTGACGGCCGCCCTCCTGGCGGTTTTTGATCTGCTCCTCGTCCGCGCGCGGGGGCGGGCGGAAAAGCGCTCGCTGGCGCAGAAAATTTCCACACCCCCGGAAGCGGACGATGCCAACTAACAATTCTGCCGACGGCGCACAGCTGCCGCCCGCCGGCTGGAAAACGCGCGCCCAGATGGAGGCCGACGAACGGCGCACCCTTGCGCCCTTTGCCCAAAAATCGGGCGATTCCCGCGGACGACATTTTCCCGAAGAGCAGCACGCTTACCGGACGGAATTTCAGCGCGATCGGGCGCGGATCATTCATTCGCGCGCCTTTCGCCGGCTCGAGTACAAGACGCAGGTTTTTCTCAACGGAACGGCGGATCATTTGCGAACGCGGCTGACGCATACCTGCGAAGTGGCATCGGTCAGTCGCACGCATCGCGCGGGCTCTCGCGCTCAATGAGGATCTGGCGGAAGCCATCGCGCTCGCGCATGATCTCGGGCACGCGCCCTTTGGTCATTCGGGTGAGGAGATGCTGGCCGAATGCATGCGGGAGCACGGCGGATTCGAGCATAACCGGCAAAGCTTGCGCGTGGTGGAGTTGCTCGAAGCGGCCTATCCGGCGTTCCCGGGATTGAATCTGACCTTCGAGGTGCTGGAGGGTTTGCGGAAACACGACGAGAACGCGTCGCCTTCGCTGGAGGCGCAGATCGCGGACCTGGCCGATGAGATTACCTACTACAGCCACGATCTGGATGACGCGCTCGATTTCGCGATTCTCGACAGCGATCAGCTGGACGAGAGCGCGATCTGGCAGCGCAGCCACCAGCGGGTGGCGGCGCGGAATCCGGACTTGTTAGGGACGGAGCTGCACAAGAACATCATTCGCGACATCATCGATTTGCAGGTGCGCGATGTGGTTGCGGCGAGCGCGGCTTCGATCGCGGCGGCGGCGCCGGCGAGCGCGGAAGAGGTGCGCCAGCAGCGAGAGCCGCTGATTTGTTACAGCACAGAGCAGGGCGTCGCGAATCGCGAGTTGCGGCGTTTTCTCTACGAGAACGTTTATTATCATCCGCGCGTGGCGGAAGTGAACCGGCGCGCCTGCGAGATGTTGCGGGCCGTCTTTGTGGCATTCGTGCGCGAGCCGGAACGATTGGGCGACGCGGCGGCCCGCCGGATTGAAAGCGAAGGGCTGCACCGGACGGTGTGCGATTACATCGCGGGCATGACGGATCGCTATTTGCTCGAAGAGCACGCGCGTCTGACTGGTTGAGACGGACTAGATGATCAGCCGACGGATCGTCCGTCCAGGGGATTTCGTTAGGCGTGGAACCCGCTCTCTTCGCGCAGGAATTGGATGAGGAGGCGCAGGCGTTGATTGAGATCCAGTTCCTCCAGCAATTTTTGCCGGCGCCCGGCCTCGCTGATAAAAGTCGAGGCGATCAAATCGGCGAGCATTTCCGGATCTGACATCTCACTCAAATAACGATCGATCTTTTCCGGCAGTTCGCGCCCGCTCTCTTTGAGCTGAGTGTAATATTCCAGAGCCTTGGCGGCGAGGGCGTCGGTCTCGACGCTTGGTTTAGCGCGCGTTTTGAGTGGCTTGATCCGCGCGATCGGGAATGGGGCCTCCTGCTCAAACTCGCTGAATTTCACTCGCCTGATGCCCTGCAGGATCAGGTCAGATGTTCCATCGCTTCTTTCCACGCAGGCGCGGATCAGGCCGATGGTGCTGACGGGGAAAAAGTCGGCACTTGTCCGCCATTGCGAAGACTCCGGGCGGACGAGTGCGACGCAGAGCATCCGGTCATCATGCAACGCGTGTTCGAGCATGTCGCGAAAGCGCGGCTCAAAAATGTGCAGGGGAAGGAGGGCGTGGGGAAAGAGCAGCACGCCCGTGAGGGGCATGACGGGTACGGTAGCTGGGCAATTCGACGGGTTCGGGCATCAGCGGCGCGAGATTGTTTTCTATATACCATACGCGTTTCGGGTGCGGCGCAGTTGGCTCAACGAAGGCTGGCCTGGAATGGTGGGCTCGCCGAGCGAGACATAGGTCAGGGCTGAACCGAGCTGCGCCAACTGCCGCCGGGATGCGCGACCGAGCTTTCCCATTCCCATCGCGGCAATCGGGAGCGATGCGCGGTGTCGTTTGGAAAAGGGAAATGAGCCGCGCCAGCTCGGCCGGAGTTTCGGTGCGGGTGGCGATTTTGAAGATCGCGGCTCCCGCTGACGGCGGCGGATTTCGTCTTGCGGAGCAGCGCCGACTCGGGCCGGAGTGCCATGGAAGTCGTGCCAGGAAACGATCAGGCCGATGTGCTGACGTTGCGCCCTGCGAATGAGCGTTTTCATTTGTTTGAGGGAACGGAGTTCGAGATCGATAAAGGCGGCGTGCTCAAGAAAGCGTTCAAGCAGAGCTCGCCGCGCGTTCGGGCCGAGCCCTCCAAAGCCCCCTTCCGCCGGGTGGCGCGCGGTGAGAATGAGCGGGGCGCGCAATTTCGGGATTGCGCGGTCCACCTCCTCTAACGAGTGGCGAAGGGCGTCGAGCCGCAGCTCGAACAGATCGGGCGGATGACGGAGGCGCGTCGCCTGGGCAAGTGCCGCTGACGAAGCAATGACAGCGACCAGTTCGGACGCGGACACGCCTTCTTTGACCCGGTTTACACCCATCATATATCTTGCCTTCGGGAGGCGCGACTTGCGAGGCACGGCCTGCGGTCCCGCTGCGACCTTTACCATGCTTGCCCGGCAACAGGAACTAAACACCCAGTTTCACCAGCTGCTCGATGCATTGCTTCTGGCGCTTGTCGTTGTTCGCCGCGCATGCCTTGCGCTTCTACGGCACGGGTTGGCTCAATCTGCCCTATCCGATCGATCCCTTCGAGAACTATCAGTGGCTCCTGATCGTGATCATGCCCTTCGGACCGATCATCCTCGATCTGCAGGGATTTTATCAATCGCCCTTCAACAAGACGCTTTGGAAGTCGTTCGTGCAGATCATCGCGGACGATGATCTACCTCAGCATCCTGGTGAGCGTGTGCGTGATCTTTCTGCGCCTGCCTTTGACCAGTCGTGCAGTCCCGTTGCTTTTCATTTTCATCGCGACGACGGTTCTCTGCCTCAAGGAAAGATTCATCGTTAGGCGAATGCGCCGGCGGATTGCACGGGGCGAGGTGCGGGAGCGGGTTCTGCTCGCGGGCGTGCCGCAGGATATCGCGGCGTTGGAGGGATCGCTCACGCCGGAGGAGAGCATTTTGCTGGAGGTGGTCGAGCGAATCGATATCGAAAAACAGCCGATCGCCGACTTGGTCGAAGCGATGCATCGTCACAGCGTGTCGCGAGTGATTTTCGCGGCGGGGCACGGCCAGCTCAATCGGGTCGAACAGGCGATCGGCGCCTGCGAAGTGGAGGGCGTGCCGGCCTGGCTGGTGGCCAATTTCATCCAAACCGCGATCGCCAAACCGGACTTCGATGCCTTTGGCGGGCGGCCGATGCTGGTCTTCCGCTCGACGCCGGACGTTTCGTGGGCGTTTCGGATCAAGGGATTAATCGATCGCCTCGGCGCCCTTCTCGGCCTCATCATGCTCGCGATTCCGATGTCGATCGTCGCTCTGGGGATCCGCCTCACTTCGAAAGGGCCCGGTCATCTTCAAGCAGGAGCGGGCCGGCAAACACGGGAAGCCTTTCGTGATGTATAAATTCCGCTCGATGTCGGATGATGCGGAGATGCGCCGGGCGGAGTTGGAACCGTTCAATCAGATGCGTGGACCGGTTTTCAAAGTGGCGGAGGATCCACGAATCACGGCGTTCGGTCGGTGGCTGCGGCGGACGAGCATGGACGAAACACCGCAGCTCTTCAACGTCCTCAAGGGAAACATGAGTTTGGTGGGACCGCGCCCGCTTCCGCTCTACGAGGTGGAGAAATTCGAGAACACGGCGCAACGCCGCCGGCTGAGCGTGAAGCCCGGGCTGACCTGCCTCTGGCAAATCAGCGGCCGCAATCAGGTGAAGGATTTCAGCGACTGGGTGAAGCTCGATCTGGAATACATCGATCGCTGGTCGTTAGGCCTGGATCTAAGAATCCTGCTCCGGACGATCCCGACGGTGCTCTTTGGTCTCGGGGCGAAGTAGCGGCGCGGCCCTCGGCGAGATCGTCCGCGGCAGCATTCGCTCGAGATATTTGGCAATGAGGTCGAACTCGATGTTCAGGAGATCGTTCGGTTGCAGTTCGGCGAGATTGGTGGCGCGTCGGGTATGCGGAATGATCCAGACGGCGAAACTTGCCGGAAGCAATTCGGCAATCGTTAGGCTGATTCCGTTGAGCGCGATCGAGCCCTTGAAGGCGGCGTAGTGCGCGAAGTCGTCGGGTAATTCCACCTCCAGCCGATAATCGGCGCCGTTCGGCTTGAACTCGAGGACGCGGCCTGTGCAATCAATGTGACCTTGAACGAAGTGGCCCCCGAGCCGCCCGTCAGCGGGGAGGGCGCGCTCCAGGTTGACCGTGCTCCCAGGACGGAGCGTCGCGCAGATTCGTTCGTTCCAGCGTTTCCTCGAGCAGATCGAAAGTGAGTCCGTCCTCGCGAATGGCTGTGACCGTCAGGCAACAGCCGTTCACCGCGACGCTGTCGCCTTCGCGCAGGTCCGCCGCGATGACAGGCGCCGAGAGCTGCAATTGTGTGCTGCGTTCGCTGCGGCGAATCCAGCGCACAGTGCCCGACGGCTTCAATCAGTCCGGTAAACATTTTTGCCCGTCTGCAGGGTAGCTGATTTTCCTCGGGTGCAATTGAAAGATTGCACGCCGTCCGAAGTTATAACCGCCGTCGCCACGGTGCACTTTCGGGAACCGAACGATTTCTCTTAGCGGGGGAGGCTCAGACCCGTTCCGAGGCGGGCGTCGATCGCCTGCGCGCGACGCAGGTTTTCGGCCGCGTATTTGTCGTTAGGCGCAAGCTGCAGGGCCTCGGCAAATTGCAAAATCGCCTGGGAGGTTTGTCCCTGACGCATCAAGACAATTCCAAGCATGTTGTGCACGGTCCCGCGTCTCGGGGCAGCGTGAATGGCGGCGAGATAATGCTGCTTCGCGCCTTCCAAATCGTCTCTCCCATAAAGGAGGTTACCGAAATCGTAATGCGCGTCGGCGTATTTCGGATCGATTTGAAGGGCCTTCTGAAATTCGGTGGCTGCTTCATTTACTTTGCCCTCTCGTCCCAGGAACATCGCATAATTGTAATGGGCCAGGGGCGATTTCGGGCTCAAATGCAGCGCGCTCGTGTACTGTGCCAACGCCTCTTCTTTTGCGCCCTTGCTGTTCGAGAACGTACCCGTAATCGGAATGAAAATCTCCTATCCGCGGGTCGAGCTGCAGCGCGCGTTCCAAATGGGGAGCAGCTTCATTTACCTTCGATTGGTGAATGAGCAAATTGGCCAGAGTGTAATGCGCCTTTTCATCTTTTGGATTGTAGCGGAGACCGATGCGGAGCTGCGCAGCAGCTTCATCCAAGACGGCCTGCTTCTTTTAGACTGGCGGCATAATCACAGCGTGCCATTGACCCAACCGGAATGTCGCTCACAATCCACTCCGCGCGTTGCAGGGTGGGCGCTGGCCCGCGTGTCTGTCCGATCCAAAGCGCGCCTAACGGGATCACAAATGCAGCGACCCATTTTGCGCCGTGCACGAACCAACTCGGGAATAAATTGGTCGATCCTCTCGGAGGCCGTGCCCCCACTCAAGCCGAGGGACTCGCGGGTGGAGCGCTCACGCACTTTCCAGATGAAGCCATCATAATAAAAGTGAAGCAAGCCCGACGCCGCCACCACCCCGGTGAGGACCCGTTTAACCGTGTCGATGTCGATGTGGTCCTTGAAATATCCGAGCGAACCGTAAGCGAAGACGAGACCGATATAGAGTCCGACTAACGAACCGCTCCGGCGAAAGACAAACCGCATGAAGCCGCCGATCGAGCTGTCCTTTTCGACCCTGTTTCGATTGTAGATCCAGACGAGCGAAAGGTACTGCACATCGTGGAAAACTTCGAAGAGCGCGATCCCGGCGAGAATGTTTGTGACGCCATTATTGCAAAACCACCAAAAGCTGATGCTGGTGGCCAGCAAGGCCAGTTTCACCGGGTTGGGACGTTTCCCCTGCACCCACATGCGAGAAAAATTCAGCAGGAAAAGAATTGCCACCGCGATCGCGGAGATAGAGCACTGCCTGCTGCAAGCCGTGGAGAAACCCGGGCGGAATATAGGGAGCGCCGCTCGCGTAATACGCTCGCAGTGTATCGGTCATCCGTGACGAAGAAAGCAGCACCGCAGCCGCGAACCAGATCGCGCAGGTGGCGAAATCGAGCCGGCGGGTCAAGGCCGCGAATGAGCCTGTCTTCGCATCGTAAATCCGGCAAAACCCGTAGGTTTGCATCATCCCGTGCCAGACGCCCCAAAAGAAAACAATCAGCACGATGCCCTTCAGATCCCACCAGGTAAAAGCGATGCAGACAGCGAGAAGAAAGATCGGCGCAAAATAAAGCGCCACTTGAAGCGCTCGAAGAGAGAACGATCTCCGTAGGCGCGGATCATTCCCGGCAGGTGATGCCCCATCGCGCCAAACGCCGCCACGAAAAGATAAATGTCCTGGGCGCTCCAGCGCGTCTGCGCGAGCGCGAACATCGGGCACGAGCAAAAGTGGCGTGCCGACGTAAAGAATCAGATCGCGCCAACTGCTTAGAATCCAGAGACTCTTGCTGGGCGCCTTGACCGGAACGGCCGGGACGTTTGCGGCTGGGAAAAGGCGCTAACGAGTTGCATTTGCTTCGGTGGCTAGATTCTGCCGATCACGCGAAAAAATCAACGTTCCATCGCGAACACCTCTCTCGTTCCGCGTCTTTCGAAAGATCGTCGCGGTCGGTTGCGAACCTGATTCTTCGTTTCGCGGGTAAATCCGGCGGAGAATTTCGGCTCCGCCGTCTCGATCTGACTGGTCGCCGGACCTTTCTGTGCAATCGGCACAGCCCCGCCGAATTTGAGCCGCTCGGAGCAGGTCCCGGATTGTTAGGCACAGGCTGTGCTGCTATTTTTCGGGATGAGAGATGACATGACAAGCCCTGACGGGCGTTCAAAAATATTTTGAAAAAAATGAAAAAAACGCTTGTCAGGTTCCAATTCGTCTTTAAATCTCACCCCGAAACCTAACCAAACACCAATGGAGAAACAAATGATCAGAACTATAATCACGAAGTTTGGATTTGTTCGCACGGCCCTTGCGGTCGGCGTGCGATTCCAATTCTCGCAGGTTCCGGTGCGTTCGCCAGGCCCTCGCCTGCCGCCGATGCCGGTCAACAGCGCAGGAACCCCGGAGCGCCGGTGCGCCCACCGCCCGCGCGCCGACCGAACCCGACTGGCGCCACGGCTGAAGCCGAGCGCATTATTGTCACCGGTTCCAACATCCCGACGGCACAGGAAGTCGGACCGAACCCGGTCTTGAATATCAACCGCGACCTGATCAACAAATCAGGCGAGCGCACTGCGGAACAGCTGATCAAGGCTCTTCCCGTGGCCAACGGCGGTGGTGTTCCGATTTCCAACAACGAAACCGGCTTTACGCCGGGTGCTTCGGCGATTTCGCTGCGCGGCCTCGGCCCGCAAGCGACCCTCGTGCTGATCGATGGCCGGCGTCTCGCGCCCTATCCGATCGGTAACGGCGGCACTTCATCGTTCTTCGATCTGCGCTCCATTCCGGAATCGGCGATCGAGAGCATTGAAATTCTGAAAGACGGCGCTTCCACCACCTACGGTGCGGACGCTGTCGCGGGCGTCGTCAACATCAAGTTGCGCCACGATTATAAAGGCGCCGAGGCGACGATCGAGTACGGCAATACGCTGGACAAGGATGCCGGCCTCTACCGCGCCTCCATCCTCTTCGGAATTGGCGATGGCAACACCAACGTCAGCGGTGTGATGAACTTCTTCCACCAAAACTCGATCTTCAATAAGGATCGCGGATTATTCGCAGAGGCCGCCATTCCTGAGCTCGAACTCGACGCCGGAAAACCTCCAGGTGTCCTCGATGCAGTTGTGGCAGCGGGCGGGAACGCCTCCGAGCGGGCTTCGGTCCGGGCGATCTCTTCTTCGCACTGCGCCCTTCGGGTCGAATGGTTCGAGCCCTGCTAGCAGCCTATGTCTATTCAGGCGGGTCGCTCTGTCTGTGTTTCAACTTCAACACATTCTCGAGCTCGTTTCCAGAGCAGGAGAACTATGGTGGATTTGTTAACTTCAACCACAAGCTCTTCGGAGAACAGATGGTCCTCTACGGAGATATGTTCTATCAGAACACGACTTCGCATGGCGAGTTGGCGCCTGGCGCTACCGGGTAACTTCGAAACCCCCGGCTCGGTCACGCTGGCCATCCCGCCAAACGACCCCAAACCCGGGCGGCGACGCTACGCCGACCGGCTTAGGCGGCCCGACCTACGCGGAGACTGGTGTTACGCCCGGAGCCTTCAATCCGTTTAACCCGTTCAATCAGATCATTTCCGGCAGCAGCCGGGCGCGTCTCTTTGAATTCGGCAACCGCTTGTTCGACAACGACGACCGACTCCTTCCTGGCGACGATTGGGTTGAGGGGAGACAAGCTGTTTGACGGAACGTGGGGTTACGATGGTGGCTTCCGCTACAGCAAGGTCAAGGCGACCAGCGGGTCGAGTCAAACTTCGACCTCCCGCTTCAATATAGATCGTGAACCAGGCAGATCCCGTCTTCGCGGCCGGTGGCGCTTTGGCAGGCGGAACTGCGTTTAATCCCTTTGGCGATGCGCTGCGCGGCGGGACGATCCCGACCAATGTGGCTGACGTGAATTTCGCGGTGGTGCATCCCAAGGACGTTGATACCTCCGAGCTGGCGACGCTGGATCTCAACATCTACACGACGGAGCTCTTCAAGCTTCCGGCTGGTGGGGTTGGCTTTGCCTTTGGCGGCCAGTTCCGGCGTGAACAGTTAACCCAGGATGTGGACCAGATTAACATTGACGCCGACGTGCCGGGCAATTCACCGGCGGCGACGACCAATGCGGGTCGGAAAGACTACGCGTTTTATGCGGAAGCCGACATTCCGATCTTCAGTCCGACCTTCAGCGTTCCTGGTTTCTATGCCTTGAATTTGACGGCGGCGGTTCGCTATGAAGCGTTTGAGAACAACGATACGAATGTCGCGGTGCCGAAATTCGGCATCCGTTGGCAGCCGTTTGACGAGACACTGACGGTGCGAGCGACGATTGGCGAAGGCTTCCGCGAGCCCTCGCTGATCGAACTCTTCGCGAGCCCGGTCTCTGGGCTTGGCCGCTGCGACCGACATATTGCCGACCTCGCTTGGCGGGCCGTCCCACGCCGGTGGGTGATCCCAGCGCGCTTTGAGCCGGAAGACGCCGGTTGTTGTTACCAGCAGCCCGGCCCTGCACGCCAGAGGATTCACGTTCCTTTAGCGCGGGTATTGTCTACACGCCGAAGTATGTTCCGGGACTTACTATATCGGTTGACATCTGGGATATCGAGGAAACTGGTCTGGTGCAGCAGTCCCTCACGAGCGATGTCCTCCAGCGTGAGTTCCAGGGCCTCGCGGGCACCGGTCCAGGCCTGAATCCGGGTGAAATTGTTCAACGTGATCCGGCCGGAAACATCCAGCGCATCTTCACGCCGTTCATCAACAGCGGTAACACGACGGCGAACGGCATCGATTTCGGGCTTCAGTACACCTACCCGACTTCCTTCGGTACCTTCACGTCCTACACCAACGCTTCCTGGCTGAACTCCTATCAGTCGGCCACTGCGGTGGGTGCGACCGCAAACCGAGTTTGCCGGTGTCACGACAGATCCCGGTGCCTCCAACGATGGTTTCATCAAGTGGAGGGGCATTTCCCGACTCGACTGGTCGTGGAACGGGTTCGACATCATTGGCACGGTGCGCTATATCGATGGTTTCCGCGATCGTAAGCCGAATAGCCAAGAGCACTGGACGAAACAGACGTGGACCATCGACGGTCAAGCCTCGTATGACTTCACCTTCGTTGCACCGGTTGAAAACCAGCCAGTGGCTGGCTATTCGAAGGATGCAAAGAGCATGTCGACCGGTAAGGATGGGAAGGCGACCGAATCTGCCGCCGCCCAGACATCCAACTATGGCCTGCCGGTCTGGAAGCGTGTCTTGAACGGCACGTCCATTACGCTTGGCTGCGATAACATCTTCGGCACGGATCCTCCGAAAGCCTACGGTTCTCGGCGGCAACTCGACCGGCTATCCGGGCTTCCTCTACGACTCGCAGGGACGGTTCGTCTACGTGTCGCTGACGAAGAAGTTCTAAGCTGAGTTCATAAGCGGAATCTGCGAAGAGGCAGCGGTTCAGACCGCTGCCTCTTTTGCTTTCTGGAGGCCGAGGATAAGCGCGCCTCGTGGCGCAGGGTCTTTGGTCATTCAACACGTCTAGCGTCTGTCGTCTCTCTGTGACCCCTGGCGACAAGGCCGTTCGAGAGCCAAAAGAAATGCTTGTCACGGCACGCGATTTATCTCTCATGCTCGTCGCCGGACCTAACCAAACACAAGGGGAGAAACAAATGATCAGAACTGTAATCTCGAAGTTTGGATTTGTTCGTTCGGCCCTCGCGGTCGCGGCGGCAATTCCAATGCTCGCAGGTAGCGGCGCGTTTGCTCAAGAGCCCTCGCCTGCCGCGAATCAACCTGCCGGCGCCACGGCTGAAGCCGAGCGCATTATTGTCACCGGTTCCAACATTCCGACCGCACAGGAAGTCGGACCGAACCCGGTCTTGAATATCAACCGCGACCTGATCAACAAATCAGGCGAGCGCACCGCGGAGGAACTGATCAAGAATCTTCCCGTGGCGAACGGCGGCGGTGTTCCGATTTCCAACAACGCCACTGGTTTCACGCCGGGTGCTTCGGCGATTTCGCTGCGCGGTCTCGGCCCCGAGGCCACCCTCGTGCTGATTGATGGCCGGCGCATCGCGCCTTACCCGATCGGCAATGGCGGCACCTCGTCGTTCTTCGATCTGCGCTCCATTCCGGAAGCGGCGATTGAGAGCATTGAGATTTTGAAAGACGGTGCGTCCACCACCTACGGTGCGGATGCAATCGCGGGCGTCGTCAACATCAAGCTGCGGAAAGATTATCAAGGCGCCGAGGCGTCGATCGAGTACGGCAATACGACTGGACAAGGATTCCGGCGAATACCCGTGCGTCGCTTATTTTTGGGGTGGGCGATGGCAATACCAACGTCACCGGCGTGATGAACTTTTATCATCGCAATTCGATCTTTACCAAGGATCGCGGTTACTCGGCGGTGCCTCCATTTTTGAGCTCGAACTCGACCCCGGAGAACCTGCAGCTAAGTTTTGATGCAGTCGCGGCAGCGGGTGGCGGAGCAGCGGCGGCGGCAGCAGGGTTTGGCCCCGGAGACATCTTCTTCGCGCATGCCCCCTTCGGCTCGAACGGTTCGAGCCCGGCTGCACGCTATACTTACAGCGTAGATCGCTCTTCCTTCTTCAACTACAACCAGTTTGCAGGCTCTTACCCGGATATCGAGAACTACGGTGGATTTGTCACGTTCACTCACAAGCTTTTCGGAGAACAAATGGTCCTTTATGGAGATTTGTTTTATCAGAACACGACGACGCACAACGAGTTGGCGGCTGGCGCGACCGGGGATTTTCAGACACCCGGCTCGGTCACGCTGGCCATTCCTCCGTCGGTTCCAAACCCGGGTGGCGATGCCACGCCGACCGGCTTAGGCGGTCCCGACCTACGCGGAGACTGGTGTTACACCCGGAGCCTTCAATCCGTTTAACCCGTTCAATCAGATCATCTCTGGCGGCAGCCGCGCGCGTCTCTTCGAATTCGGCAACCGCTTGGGCGACGACGACAACCGACGGATTCATGGCGACGGTCGGAGTGAGGGGGGACAAGCTGTTTGACGGAACGTGGGGTTACGATGCCGGCTTTCGCTACAGCAACGTCAAAGAAACCAGCGCATCGAGTCAAACTTCGACCTCGCGCTTCAATCAGATCGTGAACCAAGCCGATCCGGTTTTCGCGCCCGGCGGTGCTCTGGCCGGGGGGATTGCCTTCAATCCCTTTGGCGATGCTCTGCGAGGTCCCACGATCGCGACCAACGCGGCCGATGTGGCTTACGCCGTGGTGCATCCCAAGGACGTTGATACCTCGGAGCTGGCCACGCTGGACCTGAACATCTATACGACCGAGCTCTTCAAGCTCCCGGCTGGTGGGGTTGGCTTTGCCTTTGGCGGCCAATTCCGGCGTGAACAGTTAACCCAGGATGTGGACCAGATTAATATTCTCGCAGACGTGCCCGGCAACTCACCGGCGGCGACGACCGATGCGGGCCGAAAGGATTACGCCTTCTACGCGGAGGCCGACATTCCGATCTTCAGCCCCACCTTCAGCTTCCCTGGCTTCTACGCCTTGAATCTGACAGCAGCGGTGCGGTATGAAGCGTTTGAAAATAACGATACGAATGTCGCCGTGCCGAAATTCGGCATCCGTTGGCAGCCGTTTGATGAGACCCTGACGGTGCGAGCGACCATCGGCGAAGGCTTCCGCGAGCCGTCATTGATCGAACTCTATGCGAGTCCGACGTCCGCTCTCACTGGTTCCCAGGATATCCTGCCCGGGCCTAACGAGGGTGGATTTCGGCCCGACCTTGGTGGCCCGGCTACTCCGGTTCGCATCGATCCCGCTACCGGTGCTCCTGCCCCCAACGGCAGTGGCATCCTCAACCCTGCTCGTTTTGAGCCAGAACAGGGGATTGTTATCACGAGCAGCCCGGTCCTCCAGCCTGAGGACTCACGGTCCTTTAGCGGTGGTATAGTTTATACGCCTAAATACGTTCCGGGACTCACGCTTTCGATTGACGTCTGGGATATCGAGCGCACTGGCGTCGTGACCCAGTCTCAGGTTGGTGATGTCCTTCAACGCGAGCTAAATGGCGCCGCTGGCACTGGCCAGGGCCTGTTGCCTGGTGAGATTGTCCAGCGCGACCCGACCGGACTCATTCAGCGTATCTTCACGCCGTTTGTGAACAGCGGATCATTCAAGGCGAATGGGATTGATTTTGGTCTTCAATATACCTATCCGACCTCCTTCGGCACCTTCACTTCATATACCAACGCTAGCTGGCTAAATTCCTTTCAGTTTGCCAGTGCGCCAGGTGCAGCGGAAGTCGAGTTGGCGGGTTACACGACAGATCCATTTGTTACCGATGATGGTTACGTCAAATGGAAGGGTATCTCGCGGCTCGATTGGGCCTGGAATGGAATAGATATTATTGGCACTGTGCGCTACACGGGCGGCTTCCACGAGCGTAAATCGAATGGAACCATTCACTATACAAATCAAACCTGGGTCTTTGACGGGCAGGCCTCGTATGATTTCACCTTCGTTGCCCCAGTGGAGAACCAACCGGTGGCGGGCTATTCGAAGGATGCAAAAAGCATGTCCACGGGCAAGGACGGGAAGGCAACCGAATCCGCGGCCAGCCAGACATCCAATTATAGCCTACCGATCTGGAAGCGTGTCTTGAACGGCACGTCAATCACAGTTGGCTGCGATAACATTTTCGGCCAGGATCCTCCGGATGCCTACGGCTTCGGTGGCAGTGGCACGAAATACCCGGACTTCCTGTACGACTCGACGGGACGCTTCGTCTACGTGCAGCTCACGAAGAAGTTCTAGAAGGTATACCGGAAGGCAGCGGAGACATAACGCTGTCTCTTCCAGCAAACGATTGGGCCAGAAAATTGGTGCGGCGAGCATAAAGCTGACTCGCCGAGGTTTCGGCTTTCGCTGATTTCGCACTAGCCCCGGTTACACTTGCTTCCAATCCGAGCAATCCCAGTTCAGCAGTTTCTCAAGCCGGGCAATGTCTTCCTGGTATAACCCGTAGAGATACTTTCTTTCTTCCGAAGTAATTTTTCTTTCGTACGGGATTCGGTTCTGTTCTCTATTTTTTACCTTGGTCAATGGCTTGACCCCGAGAAAGGCAAAAGTCTCATTTACGACTTCCGGCGTTTTTTCTCGAAATTCCTCAAACTTAATTACGCGAACCTGCTCGCGGGGAAAAAAACGAAATACCCGCTCTATTTGCTCGCAATAAAAGCCGCGATCCAAATAGGAGGTCCGGCGAGGTTGGAATGGCAGCGCTTCGCGAATCCGATTCTTCTCCTCGGCGATGGCCTCGAGGAACCCGAGGGATTCCTGTTTTCGCTCCCGATACATGTTCCAATGCGAAAAGGCCCGATCGATCGGATTGCGCAAAAGAACGATAAGCTTGATCCCGGAGTGGTAGTTCCTGATTCGCTCCATCGCCGGTTTCCAATAAGTGTAAATTGGAGTGCAGGAACCGACGATGAGTGATTGACGCTTGAGTCTGATTCCTTCGTGTAGAATTTCGTAGCTAACTTCGCCCGCAAACCGCTCCTCATCGTCGAAGAAATGACGCCGGGGATGATCGATCATGTGCGCTTCCTCACTGTGCGCCATCGTGATGTTGGGATGCTGGTCCAGATGATAGTGCAGCGCACTTGTCCCACCCTTTTGGGTGCCGGCGATGATGAAGTCCAGGCGCTCTATTTTTTGTGATTTTTGTCGAAACATGAATTAATGCCGGCTTAGCCGGACGATCGGCTCTTTTCTCTGCGTGCCTTCGCAGATTGAACAGTGTTGGAGTGATTGGAACTAGGATCCTCGCCGATCAGGCGCAAGCACGAGACTTCGGCCAGCGTCTGTATTTTGGTTGGAAAAGGAAACATTGCCCCGCTCGATCACTCCACCGTGCTGAAGAAAAATGTCGAGGATTTTCGGGAGTGTAATACTCTCCGTGATAGGCCGCGTTAAGGTCGAAGAAAATTTGGCCACCGGGCTTGAGGCGGCTTTTCAAATCGGCGAGAAAGAAATCCCACTCCGTCTCGCTCCATCGCCAAGTGTCTTCCCGGCTGCCGTGAAACGCCGTGGCGAAAGCCGTAATCAAATCAAAGTTTGCGTCCAAAATCGGGCAGAGGCTCAAAGCCGCGCGACCTTGTAAACGGTGCGATTTACCCCCAGGAGATCGACCAAATCATTGAAAAACGGGATGTCGCCGATGTCGAGGCCAAGTCCGTGGTGGCCGAGAGCTTTCGCGACATAGAGGAAAGAACCGCCGCCGCAACCGATATCCAAAATCTCCTGTGGCGGGAGGCGGTGTAGATTCAAATCCTGAGCGCGCTGAATGTTCAGCCGCAGATGTTTTTTCACGTCGAGGTATTTCGAATAATGACGCCACATGGCCGGCGTATCCGAGGAGGGAGCGCCATATCGCGCCTGCAAAGAAGCGAGGCGGTCGTGATCAATTTTCGCGAGCAGTGGCGCAATCCGGACGGGATGCAGGACTCGACGCGCACGACGCCAGGCACGCCGGTAAGTGAGCGGTTGACCGATTTTGGCGATCGATTCCGACAGTTTCAAAGGTCTGGCGTAGATTTACCAGAGAGGATCGGTTTTGGCTCGAGTCGTTCGTTCCTCGCCGCCTCTCTGGGCAGACTGAAGAATACGGAAGGCAGGTTGTTTTTCCAACCGTTTCGGCTGATGACCTTGGCCGGAGATCTGCAACGAATTCTGCCGAGCGGAAGCCTGCAGGTGGCTGGGCTTGCAACCCCAAGGTTGGGCTTATGCTAAAACATGAAAACATTGCAACTGGCTCTTGGCATTGCCGTCGTGAGTCTCGTCGGGAGCGGAATCGTCACCGCTGATCCTTCGGCTAAAGCAGTGGATGCGGAAGAAAAAGGAAAACGTGCAGGAAAAGCTCGTCTTCGTGACGGGCTCGCGCATTCCACAGCGAATTGAGGTAAAGTCTATCGGCACTAATACGACATCGCCGATTCGCGTCTATACACCGGGAAGAAATGGATAAAATCGGGCGGTTTACCACCGAGGGTGTTTTGGCGCAGGACCCGTCTGTCACGATCATAATCGGGTTCTCACGGACCCGGGAGGCCGTAGCACATACTTCTAGAATTCACAGGCTCCGCTCTTAGCGGAAGGTTGGTCAATTTCGCGATCTGCCGCCAGTTGCGGAAGCTTTTCGGCGGGCTCGGTCAGACTTTACACGCGCTCGCCATCGGTGCGCGCGTCGTGCGCATCTAGTTTCACGCATTTTACGGCGTCCTCACGTGAGCCCGTCAATCGACGTTGACAGTAGTCCTTGCCACTGCCTCGGAGGCTGGGCGAGAACGCGCAGCCGGGGCAGCGTTGGTGGCAAGGATAACAGGTACCGGCGGTCCGGCAATGCAGCGGACGCGCATCCCGCGCCTTGTGGCATGGGCGGTGCTTATAGAAAACATAGATCATATGATTTTCATAAGCATCAATCCCTTTGCTCTTAAACGATTTTTCTTTTTTCTCCTGGCGTTGATTGGGCTGTCCTGCGCCTCCTGCTTTGGGGACGCCGTCTTTATGAGCGTGAAATCCACGCCTTATGACATCCAGATGAGCCGCATTCGGCCTGTTCTTCTCCTCTCCCAGAGCCATTCCGGCCGGGAAGAAGTTTCCCTTGGAATGGTCAATCATTGGATCGGTGATCTGCGCTCGATCCCATACGGATTCACCAAAGAGTGGAAAACTCCCGCGGAAACCCAGTCCAGCACCGCCGCGGATTGCAAGGCCAAGTCGGTGGCGCTTTATCAGACGATGCTTGAACATGGGGCGAGCAATTTGCGATTGGTGATCGGTAGGCGCGCCCCTACCAGCCGTTCGACGCACGCCTGGCTTGAATGGGATTCCGACGCTGGGAGCTACGTATTGGATCCGACGATAAATTGGAAGGCGCTCCGAACAAGCGATGTCAGGCGTCGCTCTTACGTGCCATTTTATGCGTTCGAAGGGGCCAGAAAATTTCGGGCCGCGCCGACTACGCTACTGGCTCAAAATTAGTCGTTTTCCCCGCTTCTTCCTCCTTGCAATCGCGTCTGTCGTCGTGGAAGATCCTTTCCGCGAGCATCGCGAAAATTCAGTTGCCAAATGCAGCCGAATTTTCTATGATGTGTTTTTGTGGATATGGAAATTATATGAAACGACTCCTTGCCTCCTTTTTAACATCGGCCATTTGCCTTGCCGTGGTTGCTCCCTCCAACGGAGCCACCGGTGACGTTGTGCTCCAAAAAGCACCTCCTTTAACCGTCCGGCAAGCTCCTTCCTACCCGGAGAATTTGGCGCGCTACCATTTCGGGGCCGCCGTGAAGGCGATGCCGCAAAATGATTCGATTGCGAAACTGGAACTGAGTTCCAATGGGGTTGATCGGAACACTTCGGCAGCTGCTTTGCTCTGCGATGATCCGACGACGGGTTATCAAATTCCGGCCGGAGTATCGAGCATTCTGGTTTCGCTGGCGAACATCGAAAACATTCAGACGATCTCTTTTCTCAACGACGGGGCACAAGGCGAGTTACACAGTCTCTACGTCCAATGCCGATATGCCTGATAGCAATCGGCAATGGCAGCGCGTCGCACAGAGTGCGATGTCTCAGGGAGCCGTATCGACCAAGATCGGACCGGGCGAGGCGAAATACGTCAAGCTGGATCTAAAGATTAGCCATCCAGGCCGTATTGCCGCGTTTGGTGTTTATGCGACGCCCGCTCTCTCGGATTTTACAATGCCTCGCCCGCGCAAGGTCAGCTTCGAGGACGAGTCAGCGACTTTCGCGTTGATCAGTTCAAACTTGAGTGACCTGCATGCGAGAGCGCGCAGTCTCTATGTCAGTTCGGGTGACGCCGCACAGGCCAACAACATGATCGATGACCAGCCCGCGACTTCCTATAAGTTCGCGCCAGGGGACGCAGCGCCGACGGCCGTGATCGACCTGGGTAGGGAACGGTCTCTGACCCGTCTTTCGGCCATTTATGCTGCGCAGCCCGGAAGCGTTAATTTCTACGTCCTGCCAAGTCTTCCGTTAGGAGACAGCGCTGCCTCTGATGTTCAGCAGGTCGCGAATGTCGGACCGGGGACGGACCTCCCTTCATCCCTGAAGATCAGTGAGAAGACGTTCGCCAAGTTGAAGCCGGTCGGGTCGGTCGTGAGCGCGGATGAAGGACGGGCTGCCGTGGATTTCCCGGAAATGGTTGGTCGCTATGTCATGATCAAGTGGCAGCCAGCGGGCCAGCAGCCTGATGGTTTCTCGATCGCGCAGGTCGCGGCTTTCGGCGTATCGAAACACGACACCGCCGTGCAGGGAACGGATGGGAAAGACGGTAAGAGCTTTCTCGATGGAAAAGAGGGCAAAGAGGCGCTTGCTGAAGGTCCTGCAGCACCGGGGGAAGGTCCGCCGCCTGCGCTGCCGCCTGTGCCCCCATTCACTTTTATTCCAGAGGTGGGCCCGACCAGCCCCTAACGAAATACCGAACTTCGACTGCGAGTGCCCGCCCGCTGACGTGTAAACGTTGGTTGGCGGGTTTCGCTTTCCAAGACCCGATCTCGCTCAGGCGAACGAGAAAGTGCCGGTGTGCTAACCGCGCGCCTCCGCGCCATCCTGCGACGCCGGGGGCGAACCTGACTCGAATCCTGGCTGAAGGGCTCGCCCACGGAGTAACGAGTGAATCGGCGAATGACAATATTCTCGCCGATCTCAGCGATCTTTGATGCGATCAACTCCTTGATCGTCTGATCGGGATTCTTGATGAAGCCCTGCTCGAGCAGGCAGACGGTGCTGTAAAACTTATCGAGCTTTCCCTCCACGATCTTGGCAATGACATTGTCGGGTTTGCCTTTTACCTGCGCGGCATAAATCTCGCGCTCAGCGGCAACGGTCGCTGGGGGAACTTCATCACGGCTGACGTAAAGCGGCTGAGCGGCCGCAATATGAAGGGTGATGTCCTTCACGAAAGCGCGAAAGCCCTCGTTCTTGGCCACAAAATCGGTTTCGCAATTCACTTCAACAAGGACGCCGACCTTGCCCTGGAGATGAATGTAGGAGGCAACAATACCTTCCTTGGTGGCGCGTGAAGATTTTTTGCTCGCGCTCGCAATACCCTTGGTGCGCAGAAGGGTTTCGGCCTTGTCGAGATCGCCTCCCGCGTCGGTCAGGGCGCGCTTGCAATCCATGAATCCGGCATTCGTTTTTTCGCGAAGTTGTTTGACGAGTTGAGGATCGATTTCCATGGGAAAATATTAAGTCTGAAAAGGTTGGGGGACCGTTAAATTCGAAAGGCGGCCCGATTAAGCGCCGCAGCCGACTCCGGCGTCGTCGTTAGGCAGAAACGCCTGCCATCTCGACTTCCTCACGCAAGCGCGCTTCGCCGCTCGCCGAAACGATCGCATCAACAAGCTTTTGCAGCATCACGCGAATCGCGCGGATCGCGTCGTCGTTGCCTGGAATTGGATAATCAATGATTTCGGGATCTGCATTCGTGTCGACAATTGCGACTGTCGGAATGCCCAGCCGGCGCGCTTCGTTGACGGCGTTTTGTTCCCGCGTCGTGTCGATGATGATGAGGGCGTCGGGTAGCTGCGACATCTCGAGGATGCCTTCAAGGTTGCGGCGCAACTTGGCGGCTTCGCGATTCAAGGCCGCAAGCTCCTGTTTGCCCATCTTCTTATAATCGGGCGAAGCCTCGATCTCTTCGATGAACTTCAACCGGCCGATGCTTTTTCGAATTGTGGTCAGATTCGTCAAGGTCCCGCCGAGCCAGCGTTGGTTAACGTAAAACTGCCCGCATGCGACCGCCGCCTCTTTGACCGCTTCCTGCGCCTGTTTCTTGCAGCCGACGAAGAGAATCTTCCCGCCGCGTTGCGCGACCTCCCGAAGAAAGTCGGTCGCACGCTGGAGCTGCTTCACCGTCTCATCGAGATTGATGATGTAAATGGCGTTGCGTTTTTCGAAGATGAACGGTTTCATTTTCGGATTCCACCGCTTCGTTTGGTGGCCGAAATGGACGCCGGCTTCGAGCAGCTCGGGGACTAATTCGATCGTATTAGACATAGGTAAAAAACGCCGGCCGAACCGGCGCAGCGGACGGGGAAGATGCTACACCCCTCCTCCTCTCGCAACCCGAATTTCGCGCGTGGGCCTCGGTTCTACCAGTCGGACTTGCTGTCAGCGACGAACTGCTGCAGCACGGGGAAACGGATTTCGCCGTAATTCAAGGCATAGCGAAGCTCCCCGCCTTTAAAGATCCATGTCGTGGGAATCCAGCTTACCGGCAGCCCGGCAAACTGCTTGATATGCTCGGCGCCGCGGGGACCGGGATCCGCTAGGATGGTCACGTTTGGTTGCTGGGCAATCTCGTACTTGGTCAGCATGGCGCGCCCGTCTTCGCCGCTGTTCCAAACCGAGACGAAATAAAATTTCACCTCAGGATTGTCCTTCACGGCCTTCGTCCAGCCGCCGCTTTTGAGTTCAGCCTGGCAATTGGAGCACCAAGGCGCCCAGAGGTGGACGATACTAACGTCCTGAGCCTTGATCGCTTCCGCGACTTGCTCTTCGGCGGGGGATGCTACCAACAAGCGCGAGGAAATAAACGCTCGCAGCGAGAGAGAGGACAAAAGAATTTCTTGTCATGCCTCTGCTGAAACGACATGAAGAGACCGAGGGCGTAAGTCCGGGACGTCGCCGCCGGTGCGGACTTAAGGAAACTCGGGATCTTGTTGCAACCAGGAGGGATCTGGCTTCAGGCCCTTGCCGATCGCCGCGTTGTAGGGGAAGACGAATTGACAGATCACGTTTTGCAACACTTCGCCCTCCTCCGTCTGGTCCTCTTCACTGGCTCGCTTCTGTTCATCCAAACCCGGGATCGAAAGGCGATGACTTTTCCGGACGACGATCGAGCTCGAGTGAATCGGACTGTAGAGGCGAAGCGTTATTTCGACCGGGATGTCGCGCAGAAAGAATCTAAACTCCGAACGAAAAGCCATCGGCTCGCGAATCGCCGGGTCGGTCATTGCCTCACTCGTGCTCCAACTCATAATGGGGCGAAAACTATATGCGGCGGGGACGAGGAGCAAACCCATTCTCGGTGGCAGTTGACCGCGCCCCAGAACGTGGCTAGTTTCCTTCCCCTTTCCGCGGGAACAGCTGGCGACAACCGCCGCTGCGTTCAACCACCGATCCCCGGATCTTTAGGAGACCTTACCGTATATGTTGCAAATGCAGGATTTGATGGCGAAGTCGATGCGTGACTTCAAGGAAGGCAGCATCGTCAAAGGACGCATTCTGGAGATTCGGCCACGCGAAGTGCTGGTGGACATTGGTTACAAGTCGGAGGGCGTGATCCCGACAGCGGAGTTTGACGACATCGAGTCGCTTGAAGTCGGCGACGAAGTGGAAGTGCTGCTCGAGCGCCTCGAAAACGATGAAGGCATGGTTGTTCTCTCCAAGGAGAAAGCGGCCTACCGCCAGAATTGGAACAAGATTGCGCAGGTCTTTGCCGGCGACGGATTGATCAAAGGCAAGGTGAAATCCGTCGTCAAAGGCGGCCTGATGGTCAACATCGGCGTCGAAGCCTTCTTGCCCGCGTCCCAGATCGACATCATCCCGCCGCGTGACCTCCAGCAGTTTGTCGGTAACACCTACGATTTCAAAATCGTTAAGATTAACGATGATCGGAAGAACGTCGTTCTCAGCCGGCGCGAATTGATCGAGCAAGAGCGAAGCGAGAAACGCCAGAAATTCCTCGAAGGCGTCAACGTTGGCGACACGGTCTCGGGCGCGGTCAAGAATCTGACCGATTTCGGCGCGTTCATCGATCTGGGCGGCATGGATGGCCTTCTCCATATTACGGACATGACCTGGGGACGGCTCGGTCACCCGAGCGAATTGCTCAAAGTCGGCCAGCAACTCGAAGTCCTCGTTCTCGACATCAACAAGGAGAAAGAGCGCGTTTCGTTAGGTCTGAAACAGACCCAGAAGAATCCGTGGGACCAAATCGAAGAGCGATTCCCGGCCGGACAGAGAGTCAAAGGCAAGATCACCAACCTCGTTCCGTACGGTGCTTTTGTGGAGCTGGAAGAAGGCGTCGAAGGACTCATTCACGTTTCCGAGCTTTCCTGGACGAAACGCATCATGCGTCCGTCCGACATCCTGACGGTTGGCCAGGAAGTCGAAGCGGTCGTGCTCGGCGTCAACAAGGAAGAGCAGAAAATTTCGTTAGGCTTGCGCCAGCTCGAGCCCAATCCGTGGGATGAAATCGAGAAGAAATTTACCATCGGCAGCCGGGTCAAGGGCCAGATTCGCAACATGACCGCTTATGGCGCGTTTGTTGAATTGGAAGACGGCATCGACGGGATGATTCACGTCTCGGATCTGAGCTGGACGCGCAAGATCAATCACCCGATGGAGGTCTTCAAAAAGAACGACGAGGTCGAAGCGGAAGTGATCGATATCGACAAGACCAATCAGCGCATCAGCCTGGGCATCAAACAGCTTAGCGATGATCCCTGGAAGAATATCGACGAGAAATACAAGATCGGCGATCTCGTCACCGGCAAAGTCACCAAGCTGGCCAGCTTCGGCGCTTTCGTGCAATTGCAGGATGACATCGATGGCCTCGTCCACATCTCGCAACTGAGCGAGGACCACGTCGCGAAAGTGAAGGATGTGCTCAAGGTCGGCCAGGAAGTCGAAGCGCGCGTCATCAAGGTCGACAAAGTCGAGCGGCGCATCGGTCTATCGATCAAGGCCGCGAATTACTCCGAGGAAGAACTCCGAAAGGAATCGGAAGCGTTCGACAATCTCCGCCCGGGCGAAGACATGGTCGGCCTCGAGAAAGCGTTCGAGGCGGCCGAGGAAGATTATCGTCCCGGCGAAGGCAAGAAGAAGTAGCGCTGCCGGCGCGATTCGCCGTCATTGTCGTAAGGCGATCTTTGCCCCGGGTTGACCTTTGGCGTCGAAGCGAGAACGTCGTTCGCCGCGAGTCAGAGTCGTGCGGCGCGGGCGGACGCGCTTGCTCCGTTCGAAGCGGCAGCGCCTTCGAGCGAAAGGTAGGTGTAGCCCTGGAGGCCGCGTTCGTAATCGGCCAGAATTTTCATGGCGTCGTTAGGCTTGAGCCGATCACTCTTGATCGCGGCATCGACCTGCATTTTTACGAGACGCATCAGCTCGATCTTGTCCCATTGCGTCAGCGCCAGGACCTGGCCGATCGTGCTGCCCTCAATCACTTCTTCGATGTACCAGCCGGATTCTTCATCCTCATCGAGGAAAACATGCACCTCGGTCACCCGGCCAAAGAGATTGTGCAGATCGCCCATGATGTCCTGATAGGCGCCGACCAGGAAAACCCCGAGGTAATAGAGTTCGCCGGGCATGATTTTGTGCAACGGCAAGGTATCCTTCACGTCCTGCAGGTCGGTAAACTTGCTGATTTTGCCGTCCGAATCGCAGGTGATATCGACCAGCGTTCCCTGCCGCTCGGGTGCCGTCGTTAGGCGATGGATCGGCATGATCGGGAAAAGCTGGCCGAGCGCCCAATGATCAAGGAGCGACTGAAAAATCGAAAAATTGCAGATGTATTGATCGCCTAACGACGTCTCCAGTTCCTTCACCTCTTCCGGCACATACTTCAGGCCACGATGCAGGGCCACGATCTGGCGGGCGAGCTGCCAATAGAGGGCTTCGATTTTGGCTTTCGACTCGAGATCGAGCAGGCCAAGATTGAACAGTTGCTGCGTCTCTTCCTTGATTTGCTGCGCGTCGTGCAGTGTCTCGATCCGGTTGCCGCGCTTGAGCTGGCGCTTCACCTCGATGATATCGCGCAGCGGTTTGGGATCGTTAGCCGCGGCTTCGATTTTGGTCGTCCCGCAGATCTTTTTCAATCGAGCCGAAAGCCTCCACCACGAGAACGGAATGATGCGCCACGATCGCGCGGCCGCCTTCGCTAACGATCTTCGGGATGGGCCACCGCTTCGGAGTCGCAGACCTCCATGATGTTGTAAACGACGTCGTTGCAATACTCCTGCAGCGAGTAATTCGTCGAGCTGTCGAAACTGGTGCCAGACCCATCATAATCGACGCCGAGCCCGCCGCCCACGTCGAGGTAGCCCAGTTCATGGCCCATCTTCGAAAGCTTCGCGTAATAGCGCGCCGCTTCGCGCACCGCGCGCTTGATCGTGGAAATATCCGGCACCTGCGAGCCGACGTGGAAATGCACGAGCTTGAGGCAATGCGCCAGCCCGTGGGCTTTCAGCATTTCGCTTGCCGCCACCAGATCCGTCGTGCTCAAGCCAAATTTCGCATTTTCGCCGCCACTCGTCGTCCATTTCCCCGCGCCCTTGCTGTGCAGACGCACGCGGATGCCGACGTGAGGTTCGACGCCCATCTCTTTCGCAATCCGCAGCGTTTGCTCCAACTCCTCGAGTTTCTCGACGACGATGATGACCGATTTGCCCAAACGCCGCCCGAGCATGGCGGTGCGGATAAAGGCGCGATCCTTGTAGCCATTGCAGATGATGAGACTCTCGGGATCCTTGTGCATCGCGAGCGCGGCGATCAATTCGGGCTTGCTTCCCGCTTCCAGGCCGAAATGAAATTCCGAGCCGGCGTCGACGATTTCTTCGATCACCTCGCGCAGCTGGTTGACCTTGATCGGGAAAACGCCGCGGTAGTCGTTGTGATATCCGAATTCCTGCATGGCGCCTGAAAAGAGCGATTGACCGTCTCGACCCGATGCCGCAGGAGATCCTGGAATCGAATGACGAGCGGGAAACCGAGCCCGCGCTCCCGGGCCTCGTTGACAACTTCGAGCAGGTCGATCGAACCTCCGGCTTCCTTCACCGGCTTGGCGATGACGTTGCCCGCGCTGTTGACGGAAAAATATCCACTGCCCCAGCCGTCGACATTATAGGTCGCGATCGCGGCATCAATATCCCACTCCGGTCTCGTCATTGAGGCGCAGTGTAGGGCACCATCTGCAATTTCAATTGAGAGATTGGCCTCAGGAAAGAGATCGCGGCAGGCAGAAAGAAGAATTAAAGAGACCCGCTATGGCACGGCTGCTGCCACCCTCTTGTTTTTCGAAATCGGTCTGTTACGGTTTTTTTGATGAATAAAACAGTCATGGAGGTGCAAGTGCGAGCGGTCCTGCCGACGAGCGGCGGTTGCGCGGTTTTCCTCGGGAACATCGACAAAGTATTCATCATTTATGTCGACCAAAGCGTCGGGAGCGCGATCACCATGTTCATGCGCGGGACGGTCAAAGAGCGACCACTCACGCACGATCTTAATGGGCCATCTCATGACCGCGCTCGGGAGCGAAGGTCGAACGCGTGATCATCAACGATCTGAAAAACGCGACCTACTACGCGCGGATGATTATTCGGGCCGAGAACGAGTTGCAGCAGAAAAAAATTATCGAACTCGATGGGCGGCCGAGCGATTGCATCGCCATGGCCGTGCAGCAAAAAGCGCAGATTTACGTCAGCCAGGAGGTTTGGGACGAAGTCGACGATATGAGCGACGTCCTGCGCAAGATGGAAGAAGACGGAATCAAACCGGATATTGAGCCGGAAGGCGAAGCGGAAGCGGACGATTAGGCGAGCAGCTCGGGAAAGTTTCGTTGCGCCACTTCCTGACAACGCGCCAGCACGGCCGCGGGCGTGTCCAGTAACAAGACCTCTTCCACCAACTGCCGGCACTCCGTTATCGTTAGGCGCTGAACTGCGCTTTTGACCCGCGGGACGAGCGGACGCGTTGGCGCTCAGTTCATCCATCCCGAGACCGAGGAGGAGCGGCGTAAACAAGACTTCGCCGGCCATCTCGCCGCAAACGCCGACCCAGATATCGTTGGCGTGCGCGGCATCGGCCACCATCTTGAGCAGCCTAACGACTGAGGGATGGCTCGGCTCGTAGAGGTGGGCGACGCGTTCGTTCGTCCGATCGATGGCGACCGCATACTGAATCAGGTCGTTTGTTCCGATGCTGAAAAAATCGACTTCCCGCGCCAGCAGATCCGCCATGATCGCGGCCGTCGGCACTTCGATCATGACGCCAACCTCGAGCGCTTCGTTGAAGACTATCCCCTCCCAACGCAATTCAGCTTTGCACTCTTCCACGATCTGCAAACCACGCCGCACTTCGTCCAAGCCCGAGATCATCGGGAACATCATCTTGATGTTCGAATAGACGCTCGCCCGCAGAATGGCGCGCAGCTGGGTTTTGAAGATCTCGACATTCTCGAGACAAAAACGGATCGCCCGCCAGCCGAGAAATGGATTGAGTTCGTCGCCGCTCTCAATGTTGTCGGTGAGTTTGTCGCCCCCGAGGTCGAGGGTGCGAATGATCAACGGATCGGGCGCAACCCGCTGCGCCACATTGAGGTAAGTCGTGAATTGCTCCTCCTCGGTCGGGAGCGTTGCCTGGTTGAGGTAAAGAAATTCGGTGCGGTAGAGGCCGACGCCTTCCGCGCCGTTGGCAGAGGACCGCGTCCACCTCGTCCGGGAGCTCAATATTGGCCGAAAGAACGATGTGGCGTCCGTCGCGGGTGGTGGATTTGGTTTCACGCAGCCGGGTCAGACTTTCCGCAATCGCGCCCTTTTGCCGTTCGAGCGCCTCGTATTGGCGCAGTGTTTCCTCGCTCGGGTAAACGATGAGCAACCCGTTATAACCGTCGATCAGGGCCGGCGCTCCGGTCTGCAGCCGCTCGGTCGCATCGTGCAGACCCACGACCGCGGGAATGCCTAACGATCGCGCCATGATCGCGGTGTGCGAAGTGCGGCTGCCGAGGTCGAGGGCCAGGCCGCGGACCTGTTCGCGATTCATGGTCGCGGTATCCGAGGGTGTGAGATTATGAGCGACCAAGAGATGCGGTTCGTCGATCGAGAGAAAAGGCCGGGCTGATTTGCCCTGGAGATTGCGAATGACACGGCGGGTCACGTCCTGGATGTCGAGTGCCCGCTCGCGCAAATAGGGATCGTCGATTCGGCTGAGCGATTCGACATAGCGGCTCGCGACTTCCTGAAAAACAAACTCTACGTTGCAATGGTCGGCCTCGAGTTTGCGCAGGACCTCGTCGATCAGTGTTTGGTCCTCGACCACCAGAAGATGGGCATCGAAGATACCGGCGTCTTTCGCGCCAATCGCTTCCGCGATTTGCTGCTGCATCTCGAGGATCTGGGCGCGTGTCTGGATGAGCGCGTTCTCGAAGCGCGCGATTTCATCGGGGATCTGCGCCGCGTCGATTTGATATTTGGCCACGTCGTCCGATTCGATCGAGAAGACGTGAATCGATCCCCGCGCGATCCCGGATGAAGCGGGCACACCTTGACAACGAATTTCTTCTGGGCCGCGGTCGCTGCTCATTCCGGTACGATAATATCCGGAGCGTCAACTATTCTTCGTTAAAGCGCGACTGGATTAATTCCTCAATTTCCTGGAGCGCCTGGGCGGCGTCGGGACCCTCGGCCCGGACGCGCAACTTCGAGCCCTGGCCGGCGGCGAGCATCATCAAGCCCATAATGCTTTTTCCGTTGATCTCCTCGCCTTCTTTCGCGACCCAGATCTCGCAACGGTGCCGGCTGGCGACCCGGACAAACATCGCCGCGGGTCGAGCATGGAGACCGAGTCGATTCACGATCGTGATCTCCTTCTCCACCTTCTCACCGGATGCCGGTGCTGAGCGTCGATTTAATAATCCCATTATGTGTCTTGCGTCTGCATGAGACCGAGCAACTTCTCGTTAAATTCCAATGCGCTGTTCAAGCCGAGGCCTTTCAGCTTTTCATCCATCGCCCCCACCTCGATTAGTCGTGCAATATCCCGCCCCGGTCTGACCGGAATCGTGATGTGCGGAACCTGAATCTTGAGAATTTCGTAGAGCTCTCGATCCAATCCGATTCTATCCACTTCTTCCAACTCGTTCCAGTCCTTTAAAGTGACCACGAGATCAAGTCGCTTCTCGGTGCGGATTGCGCCGATGCCAAAAATGGAGACGACATTGATGATGCCGATCCCGCGTACTTCCATGTGATAGCGAGTCAAATCCGGAGCGGTCGCCATCAGTTCACGACCTTCCACTGATTTGATCCTCGTGACGTCGTCGGCGACAAGACTGTAGCCGCGCTCGATCAGACCCAGGACGGCCTCGCTTTTCCCGACTCCACTGGCGCCTCGAATCAAAACTCCGACCCCAAGGATGTCGACCATGCTACCGAACTCCGTGACGGTCGGTGAGAAATCGAGCTCGAGCGCGATCGTAGCAGCGTTGATGAACTTCATCGTAATCATCGGTGTCCGGAAAACCGCGATCTCGGCTTCCTCGGCGATCGCCAGCAGTTCCGGGGCAAGGTGAAAGCCGCGCGAGGCAACGATGCAAGGGATCTTCTGCGCGCAAAGGGCGCGAAATCGCGCCTGGCGTTGACGAGCGGATAAGCTTTTCAAATATGATTGCTCCGCTGCGCCCAGCACTTGCACTCGCTTCTCCGCGAAATACTCGTAGAACCCGGCCAGCGCGAGGCCGGGACGATTGATGGTCGGCTCGCGAATACGGCGGCAGAAACCGACCTGGTTCCCCTCGAGCTTGAGCTGCAATATTTTGGCGTGGTCGTTGAAGAAGTTGTCTACCGTGACAGAGGGGACATTCATGGGCTCGCTCCCCGAAGTGATGGTCTGAATGATTGGTTCCGAGCCCATGGACAAGACCAGTTGTATTCCGAACCAGAAGCGATTTCCAGACCGTCCTTTAAACCGCTGGATAAATTAGGGCTCGGGCTGTGGGCTGCCAGAAGGACCTCGGTTTAAATTTGGAATTCGTTGGCGTTTGAGGTTTGTTCCTCAGTATGCAGGGTACTGCAAAAATTGAATGCGCATCCTAGTTGTCGAAGACGATCCTCGGTTGGCCCGGCAGATCACGCGAGAACTGCAGCGCAATAATCATGAACCCCGCGCCTGCAACAATGGCGCAGAAGGTTTGGAGGCGGCGCTGTTGGATCCGCCAGATCTCGTGATCCTCGATCTGAATCTTCCGGGCCTGGATGGATTATCGGTGCTTGCTCGTTTGCGCGCAGCGCATTCCACTGCGCGGATTCTGATCCTCACCGCCCTCGGCGGTGTCAGCGATCGAGTGAAAGGCCTTAAGGCGGGGGCGGATGATTATCTCGCGAAGCCTTTCTCGTTAAATGAACTCATGGCGCGCGTCGAAGCCTTGGGGAGAAGAGCGGCCACTCCGACCGCGGCCGATCTGCTCAAAGTCGGAGACCTGCACATGAACGTCCAGCACCGCCACGTTGCGCGGGCCGGCAAGGAAATCGCGCTTTCACCCCGTGAGTTCGATGTTCTCCAAGTTCTGATGGAGGAGCCGGGGCGCGTCTTTTCGCGGACCGAGCTCTGCGAACGCATTTGGCAACGCGAGCATGAATATGACACTCGGACGGTGGAGATTTTCATCGCCCGCTTGCGGAAGAAAGTGGATAGCGGCTTCGCCGTTCCGCTCATCCAGACGCTACGTTATGTCGGTTACACGATCCGGGACCCGGCCGCGACAGGCAGCGCACCGAAGAACTAGTCACGAAGCCTAAGCAAAACCTGATCCTGTAAAATCCTGCGCTCATTATGCAGCGGCTCAGGGGCGTTGTGCGAACCGTGGCCTAACGTTACACTCGGGTAATGTTGAAGATTTCCCCAGGTCGTGCCCTTTTCCTCGCGACCGGGATTGCCTTGGGTTTCTCCAGCTGCACGGAATTACCCAACGACATCGGCGTCCACCACCATCGCTCTACCGCGAGCCAGACCCGTTTGGCGTCGCATCATCCAATCCCTTCTTCGTGGAACGACGCCGCCTCCACCAAGGGAGCTCCGAAGATCGTAATCAATCTTACAAGCCAACAGGCATTTTTTTATCGCGGAGGACTTTTAGTTGGCCGGACGAACATTTCCTCGGGCCGCCGGGATTTCGAGACTCCGCCCGGCAGCTATCATGTCATCCAGAAGGATCTACACCATGTCTCGAGTCAGTATGGCTCGTATGTGGCGCGATCCGGCGCAATCCTGGTCCGCGACGCGGATCTCGATAAAGATCCGTGTCCCAAGGGCGCTCATTTTGTTGGCGCGTCGATGCCGTATTTTTTGCGCTTCACTGGCGGCTACGGAATGCATGCCGGTTTTGTCCCGCGTTACCGGGCCTCGCACGGATGCATCCGCATGCCCGAGAACATGGCGAAGCACTTTTTCGATGCGGCCAGCGTTGGAACGCGCGTGGAAGTAATTGAACCACCGCTTAAGGTGGTGCAATGAACCTGGCCGCCGAACTTCGCGCCCTCCTCGGCGATGATCCCGTCGCCGCTGACGAAGGGACCCGGACGGCGCATCGGGGCGACAAATGGTTCGCCGAGCACACCCCCGATATTGTTGTTTTCGCAAAGACGACCGAGCAAGTCAGCCGGCTCTTGCGATTCGCCTCGGCCAACAAAATTCCCGTTACCGCACGGGGGGCCGGCTACGGCTACGTCGGTGGTTGCGTGCCCGTAAAAGGAGGTATCGCGCTTTCGCTCGCGCGGATGAATCGGATTAAGGAGATCCATCCTGGCGACGCAATCGCGATCGTGGAGCCGGGCGTGATTACCGGCGAGCTGCAGAGTGCCGTCCGCGCGCAGAAGCTGTTTTACCCGCCCGATCCCGCGAGCCTGCATGATTGCACGATCGGTGGAAATGTCGCCACGAACGCCGGTGGTCCGCGTTGTCTGAAATACGGCGTTACCCGCCATTACATCATTGGGCTCGAGGTTGTGCTGGCGAGCGGGGAAATCATTCGCACCGGCGGGCGGGTGCACAAGAACAAGACCGGCTTTGACCTGATTGGACTGTTCGTCGGCTCGGAGGGTTTGTTGGGCGTGGTAACCGAAATCACGGTGCGACTCCTGCCGTTACCGCCAGCCCGCGCCACTCTTTCCGCTTCGTTCGCAGCAATGCCGCAGGCGGCTGCTGCGGTCCAAGCAATCTTCGGCGCTGGTTTCCTCCCTTCGGCCCTCGAAATCGCAGATCACTTTACCCTCGAATCGGCGCGTCGTGAGCATGGCCGCGGAGTTATCCCGGAAGGCAACGCTCATCTGCTCGTCGATGTCGATGGCCAGCCGGAAAGCGTGCGGAGCGAAATGGCGGCCCTGGAAGCGCTGCTTGCGGGTCTCCAGCCAAATTCTCTCACCAAAGCGACGACCGAGGAGGGTTCGGAGAAATTGTGGGCGCTGCGGCGAGAGTTCAGTAACTCACTGCGCGCCACAGGTTTAACGAAATTGAACCAGGACATCGTTGTGCCACGGAGCCGGCTGGTCGATTTGGTCAATTTTGCTGGCGATCTACAGGTTCGCCATGGTTTTCCAGTCGCCACCTTCGGTCATGCGGGTGACGGCAACATTCATGTCAACATCATGGTTGCGAACTACGATGATCCGACAGTGCGCGCCCGGGTTGACCAAGCGCTCGATGATCTTTTCGCTCAAGTACTTAGGTGGGGCGGGGTGATTACCGGTGAACACGGGATCGGGTTGGCGAAGAAGCGCTGGTGGCCGGAGGCGACGAGTGACGCAGTGCGCGCGCTGCACGAACGCTTGAAGCAAGTGCTTGATCCGTTGGATGTTCTGAATCCTGGAAAATTTGTTGGCTGACGGTTGATTGCTGGCGAAGTCGTGCTATCTTCAGCCACTTCACTTTAGGCGCATTTCCGGTCTTCCGACCGAATCACAAAAAGGGGGCGCCTAGTTTCCGGCCAAATTGCTGGAGCGGTGCTTTTGATGAAACCAGGACCATTTACTCATTTTATCGCAGTTTTGTTATCGTCAGTCTCGGCTGTCTTGGCGCCCTCGGCCCCGGCGCAAGCCCCGACGGCCAAGATCAAGCTCAGCAAGAAACAGAATCGGCTGAACGAAGATGTTCTGCTCAAAGTTGATCCGATCGGATATACTCCGCCACCGACTCTTTTCGCGCCAAAGGGTGAAGCGCGTTTCCCTTGGAAAAACGAAATTGTCACAACCGTCTTCTGGATTGGAGAAAACCCCAGCGGGAACAATCCAGTTCCAAACCATGCCAGCAGCTGGGACCCGACCTGGGCGAAGAGTTACGGTGGATATGACGATCCCAACCCGGCGCGTCGTCAGAATTACATTCCGGTAAAATTCACTCCGCGCCAAAATCCATTTTACTGCGCGTTGCCCTACAACGACAAGGCGCGGGAAGGCCATCGGTCGGAAGCGCCGAGAGTAATACCTTGGTTTAAGGAAGCTTACCAAGGGCCCGGGGTGTCCGTCTGCAAGGGTCGCTGGGTCGCGATCCGCAAAGGCAACCGGACTGTCTACGCACAGTGGGAGGACGCCGGGCCGTTTCGGACCGACCACTGGGAATACGTCTTTGGTAACGAGCGTCCCAAACCGAACCTGAATCGCGGTGCCGGGCTCGATGTCTCTCCGGCTGTGCGCGACTATCTGGGTCTGCAGGATACGGATGTGACCGATTGGAAGTTCGTCGAGTTCAGCGAAGTTCCGCCCGGTCCCTGGGCCAAGCTCGGGGACAACAACACTTTCGTCATCAACCAGCGAAAAGGGGACCAGCAATTGGTGAAGGCCAAGGAAAAAAGCTCCTTTATCTTTCGTTAGGCTGAATTCGGCGGCCAGGGAAGGGCGCAGGGCGGTTGGCCTCACGGTCGCGAAAGACGGCAGCTTGTTCTTTAGCGAAGACGCGCATGGCACGCTTTGGAGGGTCAGCGCGATTCGTTAGTCGACTTCCGCTCTCGCCTCGGCGATGGCTGCTTGTGAGCGAGAGCCCGGCGGGCGTAAACGTTGCTCGATCATGGCCCGTGCCATTCATACTTTTGACAATGGCGTGCGCGTTTTTGAGGACCAGCTTTGGGAAGGCCAACGCGCGCGCTATCGCAAGCGCAATGTCCACGAGGCGGAAGAAGAAGACATCTTTGTCGACCTGATTCGGAGGCTTCCGCCGGACGGTTGTTATGTCGATGTCGGCGCAGCGATCGGATATTATCTGATCCTCGGACGCAAACTGGCGCCGCGTCTCGAGATTCACGGGGTCGAGCCGTTGGAACGTCACCAGCGCCTTTTGCGTGAAAACCTGGCTCTGAATGGCCTCACGGAAGGCGATTTTACGATCCATCCGGAAGCCCTGACATCGTCCGAGGGGAGCGAGGTTTTTATGGATCGCGGCTACAGCAGCCGGCTCGCTCCGGTCGGCGAAAAGCAAAACGTTAGCCTGAGCGCGCGCTGGAAACGATTCCTTGGAATCGATCGGTTTGCGCAGAGCCAAAGAACGCCATCCTGACCATCCCGACGATCACCCTCGATACCTTGGTGAGGCGGATTGGCCGGTCGATCGATCTTCTGCAAATGGATGTGCAGGGACTGGAGGTTGAGGTCCTGAAAGGCGCGTCCGAAAGCATCAAGGCAGGCTCGATTCGAACATTCCTCATCGGGACCCATGGACGCATGATCGGCCTGACTTTGCACCGAGAATGTCGCGACCTCCTGCAGGCAGCCGGGTACACGATTGAGATTGATCAATCGGACACAAAAGAGCAGCCGGACGGCATTCTCGTGGCGCGCAAGTGACAAGGCTGGCCGCGCCATTAGATTAGCTCGTGTCGAAAAGCTCGATCAAATCGCTCACGCTCGATGAGTTGGCGGATTATTTTGCGACCCAAGGCGAGCGACCTTTCCGGGCAAAACAAGTCGCCGATTGGCTTTATCAAAAACGCGTCGACTCCTTTGCCGCAATGACTGACCTGCCGGCAGCGACGCGTGGTCGCCTGGCGAGTGAATTTAGTTTCGTTCGGCCAGAAGTGGTCCGGATCCTTGGCTCGAAGGACACGACCCGCAAGTTTCTCTTCCGTCTGAGCGACGGCAACCTCATTGAGTCGGTCCTTATTCCCGCCTCGCCGGCCCTTTACGGCGAGACTTCTGACCGCCGGACGGCCTGCGTTTCGACCCAGGTCGGTTGTGCCTACGGGTGCAAGTTTTGTGCGAGCGGGATGGACGGTTTCTCGCGCAACCTCGAGCCGGGCGAAATCGTCGATCAGTTGCTCGCGATTGAGAAAGAAAGCGGTGAGAAGATCGATAACATCGTCTTCATGGGCATGGGCGAACCGCTCGCCAACCTAACGAACTTGCTGCGCGCCATTCGAATTATCAACGCGCCGTGGGGTCTCGAGATCGGGGCGCGCCATATTACGATCTCGACCAGCGGACTCGCCCCGCAGATTCGCAAGCTCGCGACCGAGCCGACACAATTTCGGCTCGCCATTTCCCTCCACGGCGCGACCGACGAAGTGCGCAGCCAGATTATGCCAGTGAATCGGAAATACAATCTGGCCACATTACTTGCGGCCTGCGATTTCTACGTCGCGCACAAGAAAAGGCTGATGTTTGAATACATCCTTATCGCGGGGGTGAACGACAGCGACGAACAGGCGCAAAAACTGGCGCGTCATGCGCTTCGCCTTTCCGCCAAGGTCAATCTTATTCCCTACAACACTGTCGCAGGACTCGCGTGGTCGCGGCCCTCGCGGAACCGGCAGGAAACCTTTCTGCGAATTTTACGCCATCACGGTGCGGTCGCGACTTTGCGGCGAGAGAAAGGCCATGATATCGACGCCGCCTGTGGACAACTGCGCTTGCAGACCAAGCGAGCGGAGAGCGAGCCGGCGGTTGCCGGTTAGATTTCAGGGCGAAAATGGTGCGAAAATTTTTGCACGGCTTCTCAAGCTGCCCTAAATAAGGAGTATGGCCGAGCACGACTCAGACCGCGCTTGGGATGAATACGAGTGGGAACGGTTTCTCCAGCAGCAGGACCAGAAGACGGAGAAATACATGGAGCTGCTCGAAAAATATATCGACGATCCGCAGCGCGATGAAATTGTCGCGCGCGAGATGGGCTGGACCCATCTGAGCGACGGCGGCGATGATTGGGATGAAGAAACCGGATCATTCCTCGAGGAAGAGGAGTCCGCCGCCGATTTGGTCAGCAGCTGCGCGGAAAGTTTTGAGCAGCACGTGCTTTATCGCGCCGCATTCTCCCTGACAATCTGGATCGATCGCCTCTTCGAATCCCAAGCCGCACTCCAGAACAACCCGGCCGCAGTCAAGCTGGCGACCCACACCGCACTGGCGAGCGCGAAACTCGCCGCCGCCTTAAGCGATGAGGAGGCCGAGGAGCTTGGCATGACCATCGCCTACCTGAAGCGCTCGCTCAAGGCGATCACCGTCGCTCTGGATGCAGCCGCACAACTCATCAAGGAAAAATCGGTCACGCGAGAGCAGTATTCTGCCTTGCAGCAACGGATCTTCCAGGTCCGTGATGGCATCATCCTGTTGATGGGCGAGTTCCGCGGTGAATGGCTGCGCCGCTACGGCAGCCTCTAGCACCGTTGAATGAATCGGGCTCGCCCCCGTCTAAATATGGACACGGAAGCGACTGCGGCTCAGGCCGATGTCTCCGATCTCGACCTCGTCAAGCAGGCGCAGGCGGGCGATACCGGGGCCTTCGATCAGCTCGTGGGTCGATATCGCACCCGGGTTTTTGGTATGATTTACAACATGGTGCATAACGAGCAGGATGCCTGGGATCTTGCTCAAGACAGCTTTCTGAAAGCGTGGAAATCAATCGCGCGCTTCCGGGGGCAATCTTCCTTTTATACATGGGTTTATCGCATCGTCACGAATGTGACCATCGATTGGCTGCGCAAGAAGCAAATCCGGGGCGGGGCCGGGGAATTTGATGATGCGGTCCAGCTCAAGGAAATTGATCCTGCCTCGCGCACGGTGCCGCATCCCGCTGCCCTCCCGCACGAGCGGATGGAGCAAAGTGAGATCCGGCGACGGATTGACGCTGCGATTGCCCAGCTTTCGCCCGAGCATCGCGCGGTCATTTTGCTGAAAGAGATCGAAGACATGCAGTATCACGAAATCGCGGAATCGTTAGGCTGTTCCATTGGAACGGTGATGTCGCGCCTGTTTTATGCGCGCAAGAAACTTCAGAATTTGTTGCGAGATGTTTATGAAAACGTTTGAGGAAAAATGGACCGCCTGGATCGATGACGAATTGAGCGACGCGGAGCGCGTCGAGTTCGAAGCGTCGCTCGAGGATCGGGCCGCGGCGCTGGCGGAAAAAAATCAGGCGCAGAAACTGGGTGCGCTCCTGAAGGAGGAGTTGCATGCGCCCGCCATGGGCAATGAGGAATTCTTTCATCATCAGTTGCGCAGCCGAATCGAGGCGGAGTCTCCCAGCCGGCCGTCACCTTCGGCGACTCCGCAGGGCGAACCGTGGTGGACGATTCGTCGACTGCTCTGGACCGGTGCTTCATCGCTCGCTGTTTTTGCGATCTGCGCGTTTTTTGTGATGCGGGAAAGCCGCCCGCCAGATCAGTCGCAGTATCTCACTCAAATCTTGAACGCGCGGGTTGATCCCGGTGCCAATCCCAACGCGTCCGTTTCGATCTTTCAGACGAAGCAGGATCGCGTAACTGTCCTTTGGGTGGATGGCCTGAAGGCCTTGCCGAGTGATTACGCGGCCAAATAACGATGCGCCGCACTCTTTTCGCTTTTCTTGCTGGGGCCGCTTTGCTCGTTTCGATCGCGGCGCCCGCCAGAGCTGACAAGCCAGTGCGGCACGGAAAAAAAGTCTGGAGCGGCCTCGTCATGGCCACCAATGCCCCAAGGCCGCGACCAGCGCCGGTTGAGATGCATAGTTTCGATCAGACGTTGCAGCGCACCTTTGGCTACAATCAATTCGAACTAATTGGCGTTTCGCGCAAGGCGCTCCAAAGCGACGAGACAAACTGGCTGGCTACAAGCAAACATTTCTCGCTCCGGGTCGATCCGCGTGGTATCTCGCGCGATGGCTATCGGGTCAATCTCCAGTTGTTTCAGGATCGACAGTTGTTGCTGGAAACAGACGCGACTCTCAGCCAGAGCGGTCCCCTTGTGATCAAGGGACCGCAGATCGGCGCCGGACAGTTATTGCTCTTGCTCGTTGTGCAATAATTCTGAGCGCAGCAGTTGGCTGCACTCCGGTGGACTGAACAAGGCGGCCGCTACAAGATTGCTTTCTTCTCCGGGAGCTGTGAATCGTCTGGAACGGCGCGCAATTGCTCGGCCGCTTCCATTTTCAAATCCTGCGCCTGTCGCCAACCGCGTCCGGCCTGACTGAGGAGGAAAAAGGCCATAAAGCCAATCCAGATTGATTGTTTGTAGAACGCAAAGAGTGCCAGCGCCGCGCCGCCGACGAACCCCACCCCGGCCGCAATAAAGAGGCTCCGAATTTGGCCTAACGGAAACCAGAGAGCCGCGCGCAGAATCTGACCGCCATCGAGGGGATAAACGGGCAACAAGTTGAAGAGAAGCATGTACAGATTGATCCGCCGGAGCCAAAGGACAACGAGGTAAGCATCGCGGTTTGTCTCCATCCATCCCGCGCCTGCGGCAACATGCAACGCGTAAGTCAAGATCGGGACGAGGACGACGTTGACCAACGGGCCCGCGGCGATGCTCCAGAGCATGGCGCCGGCGCGGGGTGGGGGATTGACGAAGGCAATGCCACCTAACGGCCAGAGGACAATTCGTTCCGCCTGACCGCCGACCTGCCGGCAGGCGAGGGCGTGACCAAACTCATGCATCGTGACGAGAACGAACAGTCCCACGTAAAGAACGGCTGCCCAGACCGGCGAGGAAAATATCGAGCGCCACTGTTGCACTTCATAGACAGCAACGAGGAACCAGGACCAATGCAAAAAGACCTCAATCCCCGCCACGCGAAAGAGTCGGATCGAACCTCCTGATGTCGGCATGGGGGAAGGTAGCGCAGCCCGGCCGTGGCCGCATCAAAGCGGCGCGTCTGCTTGTTCACTCTGCGCCGGAAGTAAAAGGCGCATCGGGAGCATGGGCGACTCGTAAAAGCCGTGCTTGCGGAAAAAACTCTGTGAACGCAGTTCCGGTCGGTCGGTCAGAAGCGTGATGCGCCGAAAGTTCTTCTGTCGCGCAAATTCAATCGCGTAATCCAGCAGCATGGAGCCAAAGCCGTGGCCACGATGTTCTTTGTGAATGACGAGGTCTTCGAGCAGGATGACAAACCCCCCTTCGGCCGTGCTGATGGTGAAGAGGAGGTTTATCATTCCGACGATGCTGCGATCGCGCCGCAGGACAAAAACGCGCCCGCGGCTGGGCTGCTCGAAAATAAGGCGCAACCCGCGCAGCTGCTTGTCCTTGTTCGGTCGAAAATCGCTCTCTTCGCTGAAGAGTTCGCCAAGGAGACTCGACAACTCGTCAAGGTCTTCCGATATCGCCGCCTCGATGACCACGTTGTTCATCGCAAATGGTTATTCCATAATCAGCCAACCATGGCAATGCGGTTATCGTTGGCTCGTCTTGCGGCACGGGGCCGGTGGTTGCGTGGAACCCGCGCCGCGGCGTTGACAACGCGGCTCCTGCTCCTAAAGTAACGGCTCTTTAACGCCCGACCAGCGGGATTTTTCCTTATGAAGCGCACTTTACAGCGATCCAAGCGAACTCGAAAACAACAGCATGGTTTTCGCGCGCGTATGAGCACAAAAGGCGGGCGCGCTACTCTGGCCCGGCGTCGGCAGCGGGGGCGGAAACGCCTTCTGCCCAAGGGCGTTGAAGTGCATTTCGCCCGGCACACCAAGGCCTAGGCTTTCGCCTATCGATTGAGCTCCTGCAGAGGAGCCGCATATCCGGTCAACTCAAGGTAACCGTGTCCGCGGATCGGTTTTCCAACGTGCCTGCCCTCAAGATCGAAAGCCCCCTCCCAGTAGATCAACGGATCGAGCACTAGCTCCTGATTCGGCATGACCGGATGCAGGGTGCATTCGAGTTTCTCTTTGGCAACCGCAATCCGCCAGCCAATCGGGTAATTGGCCTTCGTTCTTTCGCTTTGCCAGAACGTCTCTGGCGTCATTTGGAAATCCGCGCTCGTCAAGGGCGTTGAACTGCCGTCCGCGCGCACGAAGGTCCCGCTCGATACGGGGTCGATTCCGCCGTTTGTCAGGCGCATTTGATAGAGCATTAGCTCGCTTTGATCATCAAACTGGGCCGAGACCCAATTCCACCCTGCCTGTCCGGCCGCGAGCTGGTTCGTGGCCCATTCGTGATCGAACCAGCTCTCTCCCGTAACCGTAAAGTTTTCGTCCCCGGCACGGAGCCGGCCGGTCGTGGCAAGGCGCGTAATGGAGTAGTAATGAGAAGCGTGGCCATCACCTTTGGCCTTCTGGCTGATCCCGTCCCGGCCATGAATGACCGGCGGTTTTTGCGGAACGAGGTGCAGTTGGCCGGCGGCATCCGTCTCCTCCGCTGCAAGATCGAAGGAACCGTCATCATTCAGCTTCAGGGTCCAGGAATCGATCCAGGCGAGGCGATTGTCCGTGCCAAAACCGGCTTCGCCGAAACTGCCGCGACTTACTTTCGCGTGAACCGGGAATCTTTTTCCCGCCGGGTCCGTCACAGTGAAGTGGGCGAACTTCAAATCATCGACCACAAAGCGCGAGGTCGTCGCATTTCCACCCGTTACCGGCCGGATTCCTTGTCGAAAAAAAGTGAGCTCGTAACCAAAGCGGCGTCCCCGGCTATTCGTTAGGTTGCCAGTGAAATACCACCACTCGGTTTTGAACTTCTGGTGGAAATGATGATCGCGCGGAAATTCGTAGACGCCAGCCGGGCTCGGCCACCTGCCAATCGGCCGCCAGACACAGAAGCGCCCCGAGCGCTGTCCAAAATGATGAGCGTTTCATTCGCTGCGCACCGTCTCCGCGATATTCAACCGACCCGCGCGCCACGCCGGAATCCAACCAGCCCCGAGCGCCGCCGCAATGATCCAGATCGGAGTCCAAGCCAACGAAAGCCAGGGGAAAGCAAGCTGGATGGTCCAGCCAAAAAAGGCGCGATTGATCACACCGGTGAGCACGACAGCCAGGCAAAGTCCCGAGACAATTCCGAGCACGCTGGAGAGCGCGCCGATCATCCCGCTTTCCCAAAGCAAGAGATGCCGGATTTGTTTGGCCGACGCGCCGATCGATCGCATGATCCCTAGTTCGCGAGAACGTTCGGCCACCAGTGTCGTCAGGCCGAGAAAAATGCCGACGACCGCGACCAGCACCGCGATTGTCCGTAAGACATAGGTCACGGCAAAGGTCTGGTCGAAAATTTCAAAAATACGCGTCCGGAGCAGACGATTGGAGTAGACGGAGAATTCGCCGCTTTGGCTGAAGCGTTTTCGGAATTCCTCCGCCACGGCCTCAGGTTTGGCGTCCTTTTTCAAGTAAAGGGCGAGGCTGTTGATGCGATCGTCGTGCCAGAATTTGCGGAAGTTCGTCGCACTGAGGAATACGGTGCCCTGGTCCCGCGTGTAGTCGAAAAAAACGCCGGCAATTGAGAAAGCGACGTCGCCCTGCGGGGAAGGAAGTTTCAGCGTCTCGCCCTCAGCGAGATGAAATCGGCGCGCAAAGCTTTCTGAGATCAACACGCATTGGCTGTTATAGAAGCGTCGCATGATCATTTCGCTGCTCCCGCTCAGGAAGCGCAGATTGCGCCGACTGCTCCCGCGAACGATGGCGAGCGCGATGGTCTGACCGCGAAACGGCACTTCCACTGACCGGTAAGTATCAACCTCCTCGACTGCCGGATTTCTTTCCAAATACTCGATTGCCGACGGCGGAACGAACGAAGTCGGGCCGACAATTTCGTTTGCTGCCGGTCCGATGAAGAGATCAGCGATCAACGTCTGGTTGATCCATTCTTCGACCGTCCGACGAAATGAAAAAACCATCACTGCAACTCCAACCGTCATGGCCACGGCCGCAGCCAGGGACGCGATCGTGACCGCGTTGCGAAGCAGGTTGCGACCGAGATTTTGCGCGGCCAACCGGACCTTGATGCGTTGATGGATGAATTCAGCCGCCGTTCGACTGAAGCGGGCTGTGATTACCGGAGCAATGGAAGAGAATCCGGCCAGAACAAAGAATGCTGCCCCGAAACCGAGCCAGGGCGGACCAGTCCGAAGCGCAAGAGCCGAAAGGAGGAGGGACAACAAAAGCGACAAGCTTCCAGCGAGAATCCATCCCCGCGAAAGCCGGATGGATTGCTCGATCCGTAGGCCGTGGTGCAGAGTGTCGACTGGATTAAGCGCCGCTGCGGCGCGGGCCGGGAACCAGGCCGCCGCCAGCACTGAAACAAAACCAAGGAACACCGCGCTGCCCCAGATCCACGGGGCGACGCTGACCTCTCGCACGCTGAGGAGAACATAAAGCGACGAGATCGTTTCTGCGACGGTGCCGACGAGAGCGCGCGCGAGCAGGTAACCGCCGGCCAACCCGAGAGCAATTCCGATCGCACCAAGGGCGGCCGCTTCGCCGAGAAAAAGCCACCGCACTTCGCCGCGCGTCGCGCCTAACGAACGCAAAATGCCGATCTCATGGCGGCGGCGAACGACCGAGGCTTCGATGGTATTGTAGATTAGAAACATTCCGACGAGCAGCGAAACGAGACTCATCGCCTGCAGGTTGAGTTGGAATCCCGCCAGCATCTTCTCCACTTCTCTTCCGCGTTGCGCCGGCGCCGCCACCGTCGTGTCAGGTGGAAGTTTTCGCCGCAATTCCGCAACAATCCTTTCGAGATCGATCCCTGGTGCAAGCCGAAGCGAGATTGAATTGAGCGTGTCGGCTCGGGCGAGGAACTCCTGGGCCCAGCCAATATCCATTGCCGCGAAGTGCGGGTTGGCGTTCGCGCTCGTCCCGCGGGTGCGGAGCAGATACCCGATCGTGAGGTCAGTCGTCTTGCCGTTGACTTGCACCTTCATCGTGTCGCCGGCGCGAAGATGATGCTGGTCCGCCAGTTCCTCACTCACCGCAACCATGCGAGGGCCGCGCAGCCACTTCTGGATGTCGAATTGCTGCGTTTGAAAGTCGGTCAAATCGAAAGTGCGGAAAGGCTCGTTCGTTAGAATATCGATTCCAAGCAGGTCGAGGTATTCCCCGGGGAAATCAGGCAGCGTGACAAATCCCCTAACGATGGGCGTGGCGGCGGCAATCCCCGGGTGGTGTGCCACAATCGGAAACAGATCGTCGCGCAGGTTGCCCGCCGGCGCGCTGACTTCGAGTTGGGCTTTGCCCGCAACGACGTCCACACTTGCCTCGAAAGCGCGATTGGCACTGTGGTTCGCGATCTGAATCGCGACATACAGGGCAACGCCAAGCGCTACGGAGATGACATTAAGAATCGCCAACAACGGATGCCGGGCGAGGTAGCGGAGCACATGCCAGCGAAAGAAGAGGAAATATTGCGCGATCAAGTTCCGACCGCAGAAGATGCTGAGAAAATCTCTGGTCGCGAATTAGTTTACGTTCCCTTAGTCAGTGAATGCCTTCGTGCTCGACTTTTCGTTTCGAAAAGCGTGATCGTTAATCGGCTTGGCAGTACTCAAACCTATGGCGGCTGTTACACTTTCGCTTCGCACCAAAGTTACGCTCGCCATGGCGAGCGTGGCGGCGCTGGTCGTTACCGCGATTCTTGCCACGAACTTTCATTTCCGGAGGGCGCAACTGCTCCAGGAATTTCAGGCATTCGTTCGTGGGGCGGCGGGTACCACCGCGCTCGCGCTCGATGGTGACGCGGTTAGTTCAATTCACTCGCCTAACGATGCCAGTTTGCCAGCCTTTCAAGAGGCGAAAAGTGTTCTGGAGCATTCGCGGCAGGTGAATGGGCTGGCCGAAAATGAAATGTACATCCTGCGACCAGTCAGTATGGTTTTGCCGTTTGAAACGGAATTCGTCGTGATGTTGCAGAAGAAGACCTTCATCGGCAGTCGCTACACTGTCCCGATCACCAATCGCACCCAATTTCTCGAGGCTTGGAAAACAAAGATGCCAACGAGCAGCGATGCTTACGAAGACGAAAATGGTCGCTGGATTAGTGGCTATGCGCCGGTTCTCAATCGCGGGGGCGAACCGGTCGCAATGATTGAAGCGGACGCTCGGATTAGCCGTTTCCTCGAACGGCAACGCGATGAGCTCCTGCTCGCGCTTGCGATCGGGGGTGGCGCCTTCCTCGTCGCGATGATTCCCGGTCTCATCCTCGCGCGCAGCATTACCGGTGGATTAAACAAACTCTCCGCCGGTATTAGACGCTTTCAGGCCGGCGAACACGACGTCCAAGTGCACGTTAGAACCGGCGACGAGTTGCAAAATCTCGGCAAGGTCTTCAACGAAATGATTATCTCGTTAGGGGAAAAACTCGCTCTCTTGCCCTACGTCTCGCGGTTCACCGCCGAGGCGGTGCGACGGAGTCGGGAAGATCCGAAATGGCTCGCGGGAATGGAACAAGACGTGATCGTCCTCTTTGCCGACCTGCGTGGTTTCACCAGCTGGTGCGAAACGCGCGAAGCTTCCTTCCTTGTTCGTGAGCTCAACCGGCTTCTCGCGGTGCAGGCCGACGCGGTTGTTTCGGCCGGCGGCGACGTGGACAAATTTATCGGTGATGCCGTCATGGCGGTTTTTCTCGGGAGCGAAGACTCCGCGGAGAAAGTCCTCACTTGCGCGAGAGAATTGGTTTCGGCAATCCGGCAGGAAATCGAGACGGAAGGCTGGGCGCTCGCTCTCGGGGTTGGTATCCATCGCGGACGCGCAGTTGTGGGATCAATTGGGTCCGATACCCGCCGTGATTTTACCGCGATTGGCCACACCGTGAATCTCGCCTCACGCCTTTGTGATCGAGCCGAGAAATGGCAGATCCTGGTGAGCGAATCCTTCTTCGAAATCCTCTCATCGGAGACGCGAGCCGTCTTCGAACAGACTGAGTCGATGACTCTGAAACACGTTTCTCTCCCTGTCTCCACCTATCGCTTCACCGTCTCCGGCCCGGATGTTCTGAAACCGGTCGGTCATGAGGGGCGCGATCACTGCGAAGGAAGCGGCCCATCGCAGGCAGCGCGAGGCAGAGGAAAAGTTCGCGATTGCGATCTCTAACGGGCTTACTCCTTATCGAGTTTTTCAAAACAAACTTGTCATCCCGAAAAACGTGACGACGAGGGACCTCACAATTCCGATCCACCACCGCTTGAAGAAGAGTTCCTTGCGAGAAATGGCCAAGCGTTAAGAAGCGCAGGGCAGGAAGACGAAAGTCGGTCCGACGGACGTCGGGATCATTCCTGCGCCGGACCTCGGCGTGGCATTTTCGGATTCGTCGGGCAAATCCGGGCCGCGGCAATCCTCCGCGATTTTGCGGCGGCTCAAGTATCGCCGCCACGACTCCCGCCGGCGTCGTCGTCCAGCAGAGTCGCTGCAACCAAAGCTCGGCTGGCTCTTGGATTCGACGCCTGCTTTAGGTCGGCGTTCGAGCTACTAATGCTCGCATCAAGGAGAGAAGTGACCCGTCTCGGTGATCGGTCCGTTCATTAAGACTGACGCTGGATTACTTGGTCCCGTAAACGATCCCGGGCCACTGCCAGTCCAACCGGTGAAGCTATGGCCGGCGTTTGCCTTTGCCTTGATTGTGCACATTGGTGCCGGCATTTTGCCAGCTACTCACCGGCAGCACTTGACCGTTCGGGTCAGCGTTCATTGTCAGGAAGTATTGTTTGCCGAATATCGCCTGGTAGTTCTTGTTCGTCGTGGGAGCAACGACGTGGGAGATAGCGCCATTGTCACTCCACCTTCTCCACAGGTACTGGGCGCCTGGGCCCGCGCTCTGAGGCGACGTTGTGGCAATCGTATGGCTCGACCCGGATACCCAGATGAACTGTTGCTGCGTCGTATAAGTGATGCTGTCAACGGTGAAGGAGAGGCCAGCGGGTTTGGTGCGGATATTTACCGTAACAGTTGGCGGCGGAGTTGGCGTTGGAGTCGGTGTCGGTGTTGGTGTTGGTGTCGGTGTCGGTGTTGGTGTCGGTGTCGGTGTTGGTGTTGGTGTCGGTGTCGGTGTTGGAGTCGGAGTCGGTGTCGGTGTTGGTAGTCGGTGTTGGTGTCGGTGTTGGTGTTGGTGTTGGTGTCGGTGTCGGGCAATCTGACTGTCTCCGAAGCCGAATCGGACCCGGAGCCGTCGTTGCTGGTGGAGAAGCTGGCGGTGTTATTGTAGGTTCCGCAGCTGCCGACGTTGGTGTTGCTCACCACATGCGCGGTCGTGCTCGTGTTACCCGCGAGAGTTGTCGGAGTATAGACCAGGCTCTGGTTCGGCGGTGAGCCGCTGACGGACCAGCCAGGGTCGGTGTTGCCAGCATCAATCGTCCAGTTTACGCCCGTCCCGGCGGGCAGACTATCGGTCACACTCAATCCGGCCGCGGTGCCAGCCCCGGTATTGTTCAGGGTGACAGTGAAACCAATTTGCGCGCCCGCGCTGACATTGCCGGCATCGGCTGTCTTGCTAATGCTGACATTGGCGCAATTGACGGTCGTCGAAGCCGAATCGGACCCCGAACCGTCGTTACTTGTGGTAAAGCTGGCGGTGTTATTATAAGTGCTGCAGCTGGCGCTCGTGGTGTTACTGACCACATGCGCCGTTGTGCTGGTGTTACCCGCGAGCGTGGTCGGCGTATAGACCAGGCTTTGGTTCGGCGGTGAGCCGCTGACGGACCAGCCCGGGTCGGTGTTGCCAGCATCAATCGTCCAGTTTACTCCCGTCCCGGCGGGCAGGCTATCGGTCACACTCAATCCGGCCGCGGTGCCAGCCCCGGTATTGTTCAGGGTGACAGTGAAACCAATTTGCGCGCCCGCGCTTACATTGCCGGCATCGGCTGTCTTGCTAATGCTAACATTGGCGCAATTGACGGTCGTCGAAGCCGAGTCGGATCCTGAGCCATCATTACTCGTGGTAAAGCTGGCGGTGTTATTGTAACTGCCGCAGCTGCCACTCGTGGTGGTGCTGACCACATGCGCGGTCGTGCTCGTGTTCCCCGCAAGCGTTGTTGGAGTATAGACCAGGCTCTGGTTCGGCGGCGTCCCGCTGACGGACCAGCCCGGGTCGGTGTTACCAGCATCAATCGTCCAGTTCACTCCCGTCCCGGCGGGCAGACTATCGGTCACACTCAATCCGGCCGCGGTGCCAGCCCCGGTATTGTTCAGGGTGACAGTGAAACCAATCTGCGCGCCCGCGCTTACATTGCCGGCATCGGCTGTCTTGCTAATGCTAACATTGGCGCAATTGACGGTCGTCGAAGCCGAGTCGGAACCCGGAGCCGTCGTTGCTAGTGGTGAAGCTGGCGGTGTTATTATAAGTGCCGCAGCTGCCGCTCGTGGTGGTGCTGACCACATGCGCGGTCGTGCTCGTGTTGCCGGCCAGCGTGGTCGGGCTGTAGACGAGGCTTCTGGTTCGGTGGCGCGCCCGCTGACTGACCAGCCAGGGTCGGTGTTGCCAGCGTCAATCGTCCAGTTCACTCCCGCTCCCGGCGGGCAAGCTATCAGTTCACACTCAATCCGGCCGCGGTGCCAGCCCCGCTATTGTTCAGGGTGACAGTGAACCCAATTTGCGCGCCCAGCGCTGACATTGCCGGCATCGGCTGTCTTGGTAATGCTGACATTCGCGCAATTGACCGTCGTCGATGCCGAGTCGGAACCCGAGCCGTCATTGCCAGTGGTGAAGCTGGCGGTGTTGTTATAGGTGCCGCAGCTGGCCCTTGTGGTGCTGCTGACCACATGCGCGGTCGTGCTCGTGTTACCGGCGAGGGTGGTCGGAGTATAGACCAGGCTCTGGTTCGGCGGTGAGCCGCTGACTGACCAGCCAGGGTCGGTGTTGCCAGCATCAATCGTCCAGTTGACCCCAGTCCCGGCAGGCAGGTTGTCCGTCACGCTGAGCCCGGTCGCTGTGCCTGCGGTGCTGTCGCTTAAGGTGACTGTGAAGCCGATCTGCGAGCCGGCGTTCACACTAGCAGCGTCGGCTGTCTTAGCGATCGTTACGACAGGTGCCGGGGTTGGTGTGGGAGTAGGTGTTGGTGTTGGTGTTGGAGTTGGTGTCGGTGTCGGAGTTGGGGTCGGAGTAGGTGTTGGAGTCGGAGTTGGGGTTGGTGTCGGTGTCGGTGTTGGTGTCGGTGTCGGTGTTGGGGTTGGCGTCGGGCATGGCTGTGCCGGGGCTTGCACGCCTGTCACCACCATGTTGTCTATCGCCCAGTAGTATCCCAGACCGGTTTGATATCGGAAGCGGATGGAGACATTCGCCGGGTTCCCGACATAAGCATTCAGGCTGATGGTGTCCGAGGCGAAGGCCGTGGGCGCGCCCTGGTAGTCGCCAAAGAAGTATAGTTTTTCAATGTTGTCCATGTTGGACCCGTCAGTAGAGACCTCAACAGCTGCGGCCACGTCGCCGGTGAACCAGTACTTATAGTAATGGCTGAAACTCAGGCTGGCGGATGTGTCTCCCGTTGTGCTGAATGCCGGCGATTGCAGGATGGTGAGGGTATTGTTGCTGCTGCCACCGGCGTCGGAATTCGACTTATGAACTGCGAGCCGCTTTGGCTGTTGAACATCGGTGCTGGTCACCCGCATAGGTGTAGGGATTCGGGCGTAACGTCCAGGCGAGCGCTGCAGGATCGGTGCCTCCAGTCGTGTTATTGATCGTCGTCCACGAGCCAAGCCACTCTCGAAGCCTCTGGCTTAAGATAATAGTGGGGCCGCCCGGCCCAGTGACCTTATGGAAGCTGAGGCCATGCCGCTATTGCTTCCGGGGCAACCATTGCTGATGCTAAAGGACGCGGTGTTGTTCAGGGTCGAGCCGCACGTACTGGCGTCGGTGGTACTAACAACGTGTGCCTGAGTCGTGGCGTTACCAGCGAGGGTACTCGAGCTGTATTGCAAGGCCTGGTTCGGCGGAGCGCCAACAACCGACCAGCCGGGGTCGGTCGCGCCGGCGTCGATCGTCCAGGTAACTCCCGGTGCGGCCGGCAAGTTGTCCGAAACGGTGAGTCCGAAAGCGGTACTGGCGGTCGTGTTAGTAAGCTTTACGACAAAGCCGACCTGGTTGCCATACGCGACCGTGTTGGCATCGGCCGTCTTGGTAATGGTGACAGTAGTAATAGGCGGACCGCTGTATGAGGTGCGCTCATCCGCGCCGATGTCAGGCGTGCACGGATGGCGCAGATCATTGTCAAAGTCATTGGTCATACCGGCAATCGGTAGTATCCATCGCGATCATGGACTGCCCGGCAAGATGTGCAGATCAACCGTCGCCGCGTTTCCGTTCGGATTAACAAACAGCGGGTCCACCGAGATGCTGTTTGCATCCTGGCCGGTGGCGGCCTGCCAGTTGGCCAGGGTTAGCTGATCTGTGGTGAATGATCCGACGAAACCGCCGGTGCCGGGGGCATAAAGATCGTTGTAATTGGAGGTGCATCCGGGACCGCCAACGCGATGGCATAATTCTTGCCCGTTCCAGACCGTTATTGCGGGCGTTCCAGAAAATATTATCATCATAATTGCGCGTGCCCGGTAGTGACGTTGCTGACAAAGGCGAAGGTGTTCTCGACGATTGCCACCCCGGTGCCACCGATATACACGCTATTGTAATAGATGTTGTTTATGCCCGGCTATTTCGAACATTCCGTAGATCTCATAGCCGGAGTTAATCGAAGTGCCGCTCGCGTCCACTCCCAGGCGCACCATGTTGTTCTTGTAGGTGCCGTTACCGGCAACAGGCAAAATACCGACTAACTGGGAGGTCGTGGCAGTAGAAGTAATCGAGAATGAGTGGACGAAATTCTGCTCCACGACGTTTGCCGTCGCGGTGGAAGCTACAATAAATCCCATAGATCGAGTTACTGGCTGCGCCGGAACTATTGCTCAGAGAATGAACAGTGTTTCGCGAAACAGTGTTTACGCCGGTGCTGCCTGTCGAGAGAAAGCCGCTGCTGACAATGAGGCTCGCGCCGTTCGAATTGCCAGTCATGTTTCGAACAAGGTTGCCGATCGCAGTGACGTTCGCGCTGTATCTTGAATCGCGTACATGGCATAGCTGCCCACGATATTGTCTGTGATCGAGTTCGCGCCCGGGCCGCCGATGGTATTGTTGTTGCAAGTCTCCGCTACACCTGTGGTCTGGCTGATAGAAATGCCTCTGAAACCAGTGGTGGTGCCTGTGCCGCCGGATTGATCGTGATCGCGCCGATCTGGTTGTTGTTAATGCTACTGCCGCTGACGAAGCTGTTGTCGAAAATACCCGTAACGACGCTCCCAGAGGTCGTCGAGGTGGCGTTGACCACAATCGTGGAAGACCCGTCCAAACTGCCGATCGCATTGCCGGTTATGGTGCCGATGTTGAATAACCCGGTCGTTGTTCCAAGCGACATGCCACGGAATGGGGAGGAACCGGCTCGATGTTTGAGTGAATCCGGAAATGATGTTGCCCTGGACGCTGGTCGCGGTGCGTGCTGCTGCTGGCGGGTTCAACGCACGAATCAGGTTGCTAACGCCGGCGATGGTCGTTGTTCCGGTGCCATTAGCCGCACCAAACCCAATGATGTTTCCGCTTATCGTGAAGAAGTTCCCGCTCGAACTAATGTTCACACCGGCATACGTCCCGCTGCTCGTAAAGGTGCGGGTCGCTGTCTGGTATATCCGGTTATTGGAGATCGTCCAATTGTTGCGTTGTTGGTGCATCGATCGCTGTCACCGCGCCGTCGTGGTGGCGCGGAAGAAGTCGTGCAGCATGTGTTGTTGTCGATTAGATTGTTGTTGTTGTTCGGACTCAACCGAGGTGCCAAGGACCTGATATCAGTTTGGTCGGCAGATTCGCTCCGGCCGGTCCGATGTCGTTATTGGAGATCGTGTTGTTGCTGTTGCCTGTGCCGGTGGTGGTGCTGAACAAGATGTTGCCACCGGCCGTTGCCGTCGTCGCCGTAGCCGAGCCCAGGATTGTGCAGTTCGTGATGATGTCATTCGAGGCGCCGTTGATGAAGCGGATGGTGCTGGTGCTGGCCGTTGCCGATGCGGTCGTGTTCGAAATCGTTAACGAATTCCCGCCCGAGTTGAGACCGTTGACAGTTACATTGCTGGCGCCATTCAGATTGATCAACGGATTGCCCGCCGTCGTGGCGCCGGAGATTGTTCGCACGCCGGTGGGCGTGATCAGGATTGAAGAATAACTGGCCGAGCCGCTGCCGCTGGCGTTTAACACTGCGGTTCCCGTTCCCTCGGCTGTATTGGCGCAGATCCCGATGTTGATTACGCCGGTGTGCGTGCCGGCGTTGATCGCCGCAAAAGCAGCCGTGAGCGTGGCGTAGTTGGCGTCGTTGCCGCTGTTGGTGGCTTCCACCCTCACGTTGCCCGCACCGCAGGTGACGGCGGGTAAGAAGAACTGTTCACGTAGCGGCGACGCACCGACAGGAGCAGCCATCAGTTGCGACGCATCCTCTTCAGTGATCTGCGCGGAAGCTCTGTTGTTGGCGGCAACCGCAGCCTCTTTCTGCTTCATGAGCTCGAAGCTCTGGTTGTCCTCGAAGGTCGCGGCGACAGCAAGTGCAGGCGCAAGAGCACGCAAATGGAGGTTTTGCTTTCGCGGTCCCGACGAGGAGTTGCCGGGCATCACGCCTGCGGCAAAGAGCGACAGGGCGAGACCAGACACGCACAGAACGGAGCCGATGAGCACGCGGAGATTAAAGAATGCGGATTGAGGGTGGTTGTTTTTTTTCTTCATAACGGGGCCTTTTTTTCGGAGGGAGATTGCCGAATTGGGCACGAGTGATAATTGATCTTCGGCTTTTGGGTCAAGCCTAAGAGGGCAACGCGGATCAGACAAAAGCTGTAGCGATAAACGCGACAATAAGACGCACCGGATTCCTATGTATCACTTAAAGATAAGAGGTGAATCCTCACAATAACCTCATGTGATGAGGCTTAGCGGGGATCTCTGGACAAAAATGCGCCGCCCGCCAAAATCGCACGACGCTAGGGACTCACTTCGCGTTGCTGGACCCAGCGGCTGGCCTCAAAACGCAGGCGCGCCGCGTTTTCGAGATTCAATTTCTCTTTGATCCGGGTCCGGTAAGTATCGACCGTGGAGATGCCAAGGCCAAGCTGGGCGCCAATTTCGCGTGTCGTTAGGCCGCGGCCAATCAGCTCGAATACCTCGAGCTCACGATCGGCCAGGCGGTCGATCGGCGCGGCTGAGCTATCCCGGCCGCCCATCATTCGGCTCATGAGCTTGGACATGAAACGAGGATTCAGATAAACCTCACCCTTGAGGACTTCGCGGATTGCGACCATCACGTTCTCGGAGGCTTCGTGCTTGGTCATGTAACCTTTCGCGCCGGCACGGAGAGCGCGCTCCGCGTAGTTGGATTCCTCATGCATCGAGAGCACGAGCACCGGGATGTCGATGCCGTGGGCCCGCAAATCCTTGAGCAACTCCAGGCCGCTCGAACCTTTCAAGGTAAGATCGAGAATCGCGATGCTCGGCTGGGTTTTCTGAATCAGGGCGAAGCCGTCGCGAATGTTGTCGGCTTCGCCGGTGACCATCATATCGTCCGCCTTGTTGATCAAATGCGCGAGCTGTTCGCGGAACATTCGATGGTCCTCGACGAGGACTACGCTGATTTTCTTAGGCGGCTGCACTTTCAGTTACTTGATCACCTATTCGTGCCGTGCAGCAGACCATCGTGCCGCCGGCTTCCGGTTGTTCAATTCTCAGCTCGCCGCCGTTGAGCCGGGCTCGGTAACGCATGATCGCCAGGCCTATTCCATTTGACTTAGACTCAGGGATGCCGATTCCGTTATCCAACACCTGCAAGGTCATTAAATGATCCGAAGCTTGGAGAGAAACTTCGATGTGACTTGCTCTTCCATGCCGGGTTGCATTGTTGATTGCCTCTTGTGCAACACGGTAGAGATGGGTCGCGGTATGATCGTCGCAGTCGGGCATCGAGTTAGGGACCTCGAAGGTGCAGCTAACTCCCTGCAATTGGGTGACCGACTGGGTCAATGACTCCAGGGCCAAAACCAGCCCGACCTCAGCGACATGCGCTGGAACAAGTTCGTGCGCCAGCTCGCGCGTTTGCACAACCGCATCCCGGAGCCGGTTTGCCAGGTCACCGGCCAGGTTGGCTTCAGCAGAAAGTTGTAAGTCTCGCAAATCATTCCGCAGCGAAGTCGCGGCGCAACTGAGGGCAGCGAGATTTTGGCAAAGGCCATCGTGCAAATCCTGTCCGATCCGGCGCTGTTCAGCGTCGCTAATATTCACGATCTCGTGTTCCAAACGCTGGGAATGTTCCAAAAGGGCAATGCGCGCCAAGGCGATATCGCTCTTTGCGCGTAAGGCTCCTCCCGTCCAGGCAACGACAAGGAAAAACGTGATGTGCCTGAACGCCTCCCAGACGTGGATCCAACTGGGGATGTGAAGATCTGGATCGCCGGTCAACCAGTTGGCGTACCACCAAACCGCGCCCGAGAGCAGCCGCGACCGGGAATCCGCGTTTCTTGCCGCAAAACCATGCTGCAACGAAGATCGGCACACTGTAAAATGGGAGAACCCGGATCTGGTAGCCGGTAGCGAAGTCGAGCGCCCCGATGAAGAGGACGGTGCGCGATCATTTCCCCAAAGATCCAATCGCGTGATTGCTGGGCAAAAATTTTCGACAAACTCACAGGGCGGCAGGTGTTCGGCAAATTGTATCGAATTTCTCCACAGGCTTCTAGGATAATCTCTTATCCAGGCGCGCCCTTAAGGGGCCGGCAAAGCGGTGATGATTCCATCAATTTGCTCAATCTTCGTCAATACTTTTCTCGCAAAAAAGGTAAACGTCTTGAGGACAGTTCAAGGAGGTAGCGAAAAGGAAAGCGGGAGTCGATCTAAGCATCACAAAGCAAAGCGTTTAGCAAATAAGATCGAAGAAAGATCGACCGGACACGTTTGTTCCTAATGGTCCCGAGAGCGGCGCCGGCCGGCGATGAAGATCAGCGCGCCGAACAGGTTCGCGGCGATTGGGACGATGATAATTTTGGCAGCAAACGCGGTCGAGCTCTCGACGCTCACGATCGGGAAAATCGTCAGAACAATGTAGAGAACAGTGACCGAGAACCCTACCGCCGCCCCGGTTCTCAGCCACATCGGGGCGCGTGAAGGCAGCGCCCGTAATCCACAAATCGGGATCGCAAAGAGGATCAGATAGGCAACGCCGTAGAAAATTCCGGCGGCGTTGTCGATGAGCTGAAAAGCTTCCTGAGCGCCGACACCGACCTGACTCGCGATCGCGAAAATGAGGGTGACGATTCCCACGAACAGAATTGAATTGACCGGTGTCTTGTGGCGCGGATGCAATCGGGTAAACCAACCCGGCAGGAGTGAATCCCAGCCCGCCACCATCGGTAGCCTGGTGTTGCCGGTAAAATAAATGCTGACAATGGCGATGGAGCGTCCGGCCAGCATAAGAATAGCGATCGAGGCGACGGTTGTTCCCGCACCGAAGGCCCGCGCACCGGCACTTAAAGCTTGCGGCACGGGTCCGATGAGGTCGAGGTCGGCGAACCGCGTGTAAGCCATGACCGAGCTGGTGCCGAGGATAAACATAACGGCAATGATGGGCGCGGCGATGAGGACGGAGCGGCCGATGTTTTTTGCCGGTGCGCGTGTTTCGCCAGCCAGGATGGCGACATACTCAAACCCACTCAGCGCGCCGAGCGCCATCTTGCTAAAGATATTGAGACTGAAGAGCGAGGCGGTCGGCAGGACCCATTCAATCGGGTGATAGTTGGGAAGTTTGCCCATCGCCCGCGCAATCATGGGCAGGGCAATAAGAGCGCCGTAGGTAATCAGAAGAAGGAGAGCGCCAATATTGTGCACCCATTTGCCGAGGCTGAGTCCGCGGATGGTGACGAGAATGAGGCTGGCGAAAAGGATTCCGTTTAACGCGGAAACAAAGAGGCGATTGCCTGGCATCCAAACCGTGGCTGGGCCGAGCGCGTAGGAGAGATTGGTCGCAATGACGAGACCGGTGCCGGCCATCACGCTGATGCCGAGCAGCCAAAGATTCCAGGCGACAATGAACCCCATGAATTCGTTGAACCCAAGCTTGGCCCATTGGTAAAGACCCCCCTCGAGCGGCATGATGCCGTTGAGGTAGATGATGACGCCCGCGATGGGCAGATAGAAAAGGAGAATTGCGAGGAGCCAGTAAACTGTCTGCGATGGACCGAGCTTGGCGGCTGTGCCGACCCAGGATGTGCCGACGACAAATACGATCTGGGTCAGGACAAGATCGCGCAGCCCCAGTTCTTTTTTAAAGACTGCGCTCCGCGCCTCAACGCGCTCCTCTTCCTCGCGGAATGTTCGGGTCATCAAATTTTCTTCATCGTCTTCAGCAAGCCGGGCTGTACCTTCTCAGTGCGGTTCTAGAAGTCGAGCCATCTCACAATGCTCTGTCATCCTGAGCGAAGCGAAGGATCTCTGACTGTTTCTTTTGCCCGAGACAGATGGAAATATTCAGAGATCCTTCACTTCGTTCAGGATGACAGGTTTTTGAATTTTTTTGAGATTTGCTTGTAACAGGAACAACCCGGTTTGCAGCCTTGTCTTGCAGAAGTGTCGTTTGGCAGGTGTGGCGCGAGGTCGTCGATACCCTCTTTACGGGAGGCCATTGTGAGTGTGGAAGCGCGGGAATGAGCGGCGACTCGCCGGAGGCACCACGGGCTCGATGCCGTGCGCGGCAAGCCGCTTATTGGTGGAAATCTTCTTTTCCGCGGTGAACCGCAGGATAGTCGCTTAGCGATGTGGGGTCAACGTAAGTGTTCGGCACATTCGCTGTGAAACGTGCGAAGCAGGGCGCAGCCCGAGGGGCCGGAAGCGACGAACAGCGAGGACCGCCGCAGCGAAGCTAGCGGCCACCAGGACTAGCGCCGCGGAGCCTGGCTCAGGGACACTAGTCACAGATAGACTGTTAAAAAAGAGATCATTGCTCGAACCGGCACCGGCGGTGTCGTTAAAGAGCTGGACGGCCGTGATGCCGTTGGGATTGCCGAAGGAGTTAGTCATGACGTATTGAGCGCCGCCATTCAACGACACGGTAAGAGTGAAGCTGTTATTGGTGCCGAGCAAGAGTGAGGTGGTCAGACCGTCCGTTGTGAAAGGAATATTCGTGTGAATATAGCCGCCATTCGCTGAGTAGTAGACATAGGTGTTTTGTCCTCCAAAAAAGCCGAATTGAAAGACTGTAATCCCAAAGGTATCTAGCAGGGTGAAGCCGACAAAACCATTCCCGCTACCATCTATGAACCCGTTATCCATTTGCAGGGAAAAGGTTTGTCCAATGCCGAGGGTATCCGAATCATTCGGCCCACCCACAGTGAAGGAGCGAGTCTCGGTAATGCTGCCGCCTCCATTGGCGAATAAGCCGAAGGCACGGTCGTTGGTATTAATATTGCCAGAGGGCGCGGTGCCGTTTCCGGAGGAGTCGCCGATGAAATCGCCAGAGTTCCCCTGCGGGTGAAAAGTCCACGGCGTGAAACCGAAGCCGCCATTCGAGCCGTCCGGCCAGCCGGAGTTATAGGCAGGATCCGCCGCGCTATCGTTTGCGGGCGCGGCGGCACGCGTTTGAGCAACCGCGATCAGACCGGCAATCACTGCGGCCAGCATCGTTCTGGAAGTCAAAAATCGCATTGTTTCGCGGGGTTGTATCCAAAACGTGGAAACAACGCAAGGCGATTTTGATCGCCGACCTTCTTCGCCCGTCAGCTGATTCGCCTGCTTGGAGAATCCGAGCGCCGTCGGCTCGTCGGCCACAGCGCGCTGGATGTCGTACGTATTAATGTAATCGCCGAAGACCGCGCGCGTATTGGCGTCCGTTTTCTCGATCGGCTTGCGCGACGACGCGCCGGACAAACGCGGGATCGTCCTCGGGATGACAGACCCTGGGATTTATGAGATGGATTGTGGACAAGCGTTAATGCGTAAATGCAAGATCTGACTCAAGGCTCGGTGATTCGGCATCTGCTGAACATGGCGGCGTTTCTCGCTGTCAGCATGCTGGCGCAGACGCTTTATCTGCTTGGCTGATCTTTATTGGGTGGGCCGCCTTGGGAAAGAGGCGATCGCCGCCGTGGGCGTGGCGGGCAATCTGACGATGGTGGTGCTGGCCTTAACGCAGACGCTGGGGGTGGGAACGACGGCGCTAATTGCGCAAGCCGCCGGACGAAAGGATCAGCCGCATGCGGAGCGGGCCTTTAATCAGTCGCTTGTGATGTCGCTCTGCATCGCGCTGGCGTTTGGGATCGCGGGGTTCCTCCTGCGTGATGTTTATTGCCGGGCGCTGACTGCCGATGGTGTGACGGCGATGCTGGCGAAGCAATACCTGAACTGGTTCATCCCAGGGCTGATGCTGCAATTCCCACTCGTGACACTTGGGTCGGCCCTGCGCGCGACCGGCATCGTCAAACCGGCGGTGGGTTTGCAGGTCCTCAGCGTGCTGTTGAATATCGTGCTCGCCCCCTTGCTCATCTTCGGGATCGGTCCGTGGCCCAGCCTCGGTGTGACCGGCGCGGCGCTGGCGACATTTATCTCGATCCTCGTCGGCCGATGTCCTGATGCTCCTCTATTTCGAGAAGAAATATCATTATCTCCGTTTCCGGGTCGCGCAGTGGCGCCCGCAAATGCAGGTCTGGTGGGACATGCTCAAGGTGGGATTGCCGGCGGGCGCGGAGTTCGCGCTCTTCTCGGTCTACATGTTTATCGTTTATGCGATCATCCGGCAATTCGGCGCGGCGGCCCAGGCCGGATTTGGGGTCGGCGCGCGGGTCATGCAGGCGATGTTCCTGCCAGTGCTGGCCCTGAGCTTTGCGGTTTCGCCGGTAGTCGGGCAAAACTATGGGGGACGGCGCGCGGACCGGGTGCGGCATTCGGTTTTTGCCGCGATCGGGCTGGCGTCGGCGATGATGGCAGTGCTGACGGCCACGGTCTGGCTCTTTGCGCCGTGGTTGATCCGGGGGTTTACGCGCGACCCTCAGGTGATTGCTTTTGGAAGCGAATACCTAACGATTGTATCCCTGAACTTTCTCGCCTCGGGAATTGCCTTTAGCAGCTCGAGCGTCTTTCAGGGTTTGGGTAATACCGTGCCGCCGCTCCTGATGACCGGTTCACGGTTGTTGCTCTTCGCGCTTCCTGCGGTCTTGCTCTCACATCGAACAGGCTTTCAAATCAGGCAGGTATGGTATCTATCGGTGATTTTCGCAGGTTATCCAGGCGTGCCTGATTCTGCTCCTCCTTCGGCGGGAACTTGGCCGAAAACTGAAGTTTGAAGAAGTGCCGATCGCAGGACCGGTGGCGCAACCGGACGCGGTTGGGTAGCGATCTTGGCCTTTGTCTGGCCAAAGGGATTCGCCGCTGCGAGTCCACGGTCAATCTGGAGGGACGTGCTCTGTCACGTCCGCGTTTCTAGCGTTCTGCAATAAGAACAGTGATCCGGTTGTCCGGCTTACAGTAGTTCGACAGCGGCAAGTGATAGGTTGGTGTTCAATAGTAACTCATTTGGAACACCATTGTAACCTGATTGGAACATTTCTGCTAACTGACGTTCCAGAAGTTTAACAGACCTAGATGGTATGGCGAACCTTTGTCATGCAAACGTAACAATACGGAACTTGAGGCTGTCGCTCCTGAAATCATAATGACGCCGTGTATCCGTGGAGCATAGATCGCGGTTGCTTCTCTCAGAGCGATCGCCACGGGAACCGACCGAAACTTGTCATTGTCACTCTTATTTGTTTGATGACGGCGTCACAATTTTCTTCGTTCGCCACGGTGCCGGCGCCGACTCCGCTTCCGGCGGCTGGTCAGACGCCTGAAATTGGCTCGACCTATATCCGCGAATATCGCGTTCAGGGCGCCCACCAACTGTCACGAGGCGAGATTGAGGAAGCAGTTTATCCATTTCTGGGACCGGGGCGGACACCGGCGGATGTTGAAGATGCGCGTGCGGCTTTGGAAAAGGCCTATAAAGAAAAGGGCTTTCAGACGGTCGTCGTTCAGGTTCCACCGCAATCCGCGGCTGGTGGGGTTGTTTTTCTCCAGGTCGTGGAGAACAAGGTGGGCCGTCTCCGGGTCCGGGGATCTCGGTATTTCTCGCTTCCGCAAATTAAAAAGGAGGCGCCTTCATTGGCAGAAGGAAGTGTTCCTAACTTCAATGAGGTCACTCGAGACGTTGTCGCCTTAAACCAGCTGGCAGATCGACGGGTGACACCATCGCTTCGCACCGGAGCCGTGCCGGGAACTGTCGATATTGATCTCGAGGTGCAGGATACCTTGCCGTTGCATGGCAGTCTTGAACTCAACAACCGTTATAGCGCCGGAACAACGGAGCTACGTTTGAACGGCGCCATTAGCTATAACAATCTCTGGCAGTTGGGTCATTCTATCGGGTTCAGCTTTCAGTTGGCGCCGGAACGTCTCGACGACGCGAAGGTATTTTCCGCTTACTATCTCGCCCGGGTTCCTGACGCCAGTTGGTTGAGCTCTGATGGTTCAAGGGACCAAGCAGGATAGCGATGTCTCCACTCTGGGCGGGGCCGCGGTCGCAGGGAAAGGCGAGATAGTGGGCGCGACGAGCGATCATTGCCCTTCCCACCGGAAAGAACTTCTACCAAAACCTTACTCTCGGTCTGGACTACAAGCACTTCGATCAAAACCTGCTCGTGGCGGGCCAGACCCTCATTACTCCCGTCACCTATTATCCATTGACGGTGGATTATAGTGCGACCTGGTCGGAGAAGGGCGCGGTGACGGCGTTGAATTCCGGTCTAACCTTTGCTGTCCGAGGCGCTGGCAGTAGCGAGGCGGAGTTTGATTTTAATCGATTCAAAGCCGGCGGTAACTTTCTTTATTTTCGAGGAGACGTCGGTCATACCCACGATCTCCCGAAAGGCTTTCAGGTCTTCGGTAAAGTAGCGGGCCAGGTTTCAGACCAGCCGCTGGTTAACAGCGAGCAATTCAGTGCCGGAGGATTGGCGACGGTTCGCGGCTATCTCGAATCCGAGGTCTTGGGAGACGATGCTGTCGTCGGAACGATCGAGCTGCGGAGTCCGTCGCTTGATCAAGGGGCCTCCGGAAAAGAACGAGTGGCGAGTTTATGCCTTTGCGGAAGGAGGCGCCGTGTTCGTCGATACTCCTTTGCCCGACCAGCAGTCATGCTTTCGAGCTGGCCAGCCTTGGGATTGGCACTCGGTTCCACCTTTATAACCATTTCAATGGCGCGCTTGACTTGGGAGTGCCCCTTATCAGTCAAACCGAGACAGATGCCTTTGATCCTCTGCTCACCTTCCGGGTCTGGGCGGACTTTTGAGAAAGGGAAACATGAAAACAAATCATTTTTTTCCAGTCCTGGGCATTTTTCTGATAGTGAATCTTACCGCGAAGGTCGATGCGAAATGGTGGAACAGCGATTGGACGATCCGGAAAAAGATCGCTCTCAACATGACCGCGAAAGGGACTCCGATTGCACAAGCAATCGGATCAAACGCGATCCTCATCCGCCTGCACGACGGGGATTTTCAATTTGCCGCGGCCAAGGAAGATGGGAGCGATCTCCGCTTTGTCGCCGCCGACGATAAAACCCTCCTCACTTATCACATCGAAAAGTTCGACTCCCTTCTCGGAGAAGCGTTTGTCTGGGTGCGAGTGCCTGACGTAAAGCCGGACTCAACGACGTCATTCTCGCTCTATTACGGCAACACTGGAGGAACCGCCATCAAGGCGGAAAACGCCAAAGGAACCTTCGATGCCGACACGGTCCTGGTCTATCACTTTGCCGAGAAAGGCGCGCCCGCCGAATGATTCCTCTGCGGCCGGAAACAACGGGCAGGGCAACGGAGTCCCGGCCGAAGGATCAATGATCGGCACCGGGCTACGACTGACGGGACGTAGCGCGGTCACCATTCCCCCGTCTCCTTCGCTGGCCTGGTCTGAAGGAGGGTCGATAACCTGGGCGGCGTGGCTGAAACCAGGCGCTCAGGCAAATGGTCTCGTTTACGTCGCCGCGAGGGGTCCAACAGCTTTCTCATCGGAATGGATAAGGGCATTCCGTTTGTCGAAGTCAATGGCCAGCGCAGCGGAGCGGGCGCGCCCATTGCGGCCGACAGCTGGCACCATGTCGCGGTCACTGCGACGAGCGGGAAGGTGACACTTTATCTCGATGGTGAGCCATACGCGACGCTTATCGCCGCGCTTGCCCGCGATGAACTCACCCGCCTCGATTGGCGGTGAGTCGGCCAGCGCCGAAACAGCAGACGCCGGAGGCCAGGGTTCAGCGGGGAGATGGACGAACTCGAGATTTCGAAGGTCGCGCGCTCCGCCGATTTCATCAGAGTCCAGGCGATTGAGCAGGGTGGTGACAAGGCCAACAAGTTGATCACCTACGAGACTGACGAGCAAAAAACCACCTGGTTTAGTGGAGGCGGCACTCTATCTGTTCTCGTTAGTTCCCTGACCGTGGATGGTTGGATCGTCATTGTCGTCCTGGCCTTGATGGCTTGTGTGAGCTGGTGGGTAATGATCACCAAGATCAAATACCTGAACGCCATCAGCAAAGGCAACGCGCTTTTCATGAAGGAATGGAAACGGGTGGCCGACGACCTGACTATCCTCGACGAAAACGAGGGCGACCATTTCCGCTCGATGGGCGGCCGGATCGATCCGCAGGGCCAGCGTGCGATTCGTCAGGCGTCCGTTTACCACATCTATCACCTTGGGGTGATAGAAATCAGGCACCGGCTGGCGGCAGACAACGCCGCCGAAGGCACTCGCAAAGGCCTCGCCGGTCGTTCCATTCAGGCGATTCGAGCGACTCTCGACGGTGGCCTGATTCGTGAGACCCAGAAGATTAACCGGCTTATCGTCCTCCTTACCATTTGTATCTCCGGCGGTCCGTTCCTCGGCTTACTCGGCACTGTCATTGGGGTCATGATTACTTTTGCGGCGATTGCCGCGGCCGGGGATGTGAATGTCAACGCGATCGCGCCCGGAATTGCGGCGGCGCTCCTCGCCACGGTGGCGGGCCTGGCGGTCGCGATTCCCGCTCTCTTTGGTTACAACTACATCATCTCGCGGGTGAAGGATGCCAAGGATGACATGGCTATTTTTATCGATGAGTTCGTAACGAAGACGGCGGAGTTCTATCGCGAAACGCCCCAACCTTATCCAAGCCGATCCGAATTCTTTCACGAAAGCGTTAATTGACCCAGCGAGGACGCCAAGCCGATGCAAATCCAGGACGAGAAGCCCTACGATGACATCAACATCACTCCGATGTTGGACCTGGCCTATGTCTTGTTGGTCATTTTTATCCTGATGACGACGGCGACCGTGCAAGGACTGAAAGTAAATCTTCCGAAAGCAAGTTCATCTCCCAGCCTGGCGAAGCCAAAGACCAAGGCCATTACATTAAACAATCAAGGTAAAATATTTCTCGATACGGTGCCGGTCACTCTGCAGGAGCTGGAGCAGCGCTTGAATCAGCAAAAGGCGCAGACGCCAGATTTTCCGGTGATCGTGCGAGGCGATAGCCTGACGCAGTACCAGGGAGTTATGGACGTGCTTGATGTTTTGGGCCGGCTCGGACTTAGCCAGGTAGGCCTGGCGACCAAGCCTCAGCAGAAATAAGGCCGAGAAAGAATGGCGTGTCTCGAGTTCATGCAGAAGGACGACAACGAAGAGATCAGTTTCCTGCGACAAAATCGCGTTGGCGTCGTCGTCACCGTCTTCATCCTTGCCGGCTTGGCTTTCTTCGCCGTCAAATTCATGCAGGGTGCCGGAAAGCACGCAACGGCACCCAGCGGAGGTTGTTATGATCAAGCTCCCGCCTCCGCCTCCACCGCCAACTCCTCCACAGCAGCCGACACCTGAGGAAAAGATGATCGACCAGCACGAGCAAAAAATCGAGACGCCCGATGAAAAGCCAAAGGAGGACGAGCCGAAACCGCCGGAGCCGCCGATCGGGACCAACATCAAGGGCGACGGAAAGGGTGATAGCTTTGGTCTGAGTGGATCAGGAGGAAGCGGATTTGGCGGGGGAGGGGGAAGCCAATTTGACTGGTACGCGGGACAGGTGCAACGAAGGGTCGCCGACGCCTTGCGAAATAACAGCAAGACACGAGAGGCCTCTCTTAGCGTCAAGGTTCGGGTCTGGACGGACGCAAGTGGACGCATTGCGCGCGCCGAGTTAGCCGGATCGACCGGCGATCCATCCTTGGATGAGACTCTCAGAAGTCAGAGTCCTGACGGGGCTGCAACTAAGCGAAGGGCCGCCGGAAGGAATGCCGATGCCGATCCTTTTGCGCTTAACGGCAAGGCGTCCGCGGTAGGTATTCGCGGTGTTCGGAATTTGTCGTCATGCTTTATCTCAAGAGTCATTGTTTCTGGCGCGCGATCACGGCCATTACCGCAGCGAGCTTTTGCTTGGCCGCAAGTGCGGCCGAACCCAAACCGTCTCCCTCTGCGGCCGACTTATTGTCAGCGCCGGTCTCAGTCGGAGATACTGTGGTCGAAAATGACGCAGCACCCGATGCCGCTACCAAAGGCAATGTCGCAGCCGCAGCAAAGCCCGACCCCAGCAAAGGAGGCTATCGATCCTCCCTCCATGACGTACCCCGCCCGCAGCCGGCCCGGCCGCCACGGCACCTTCGCAGAATGTCACGATTAACTTAATCAACCGATTGGTCCAACGCGGCGTGCTCACAAAGGAGGATGCCGCTGAGCTTATCCAGCAAGCGGAAGAGGATGCCGTTGTCGCCCGCGCGCAAGCAGCGGCGCCAGCGCCGACACCGCCGCCGCCAGCCGATGACGAAGTGCGCGTGACTTATGTGCCGGAGGTAGTGAAAGCGCAGATCCGCGATGAAATTAAACAGGAGGTAATCGACCAGGCAAAGGAGGAACATTGGGCCACTCCCAATAGCATCCCCGAGTGGGTTTCACGTTTCCGGGTATTTGGTGATATCCGGGTCCGTTACGAGGGAGATTTTTACCCTTCCGGCAATGATAACACCGGCGCTTTCCCAAACTTCAATGCCATCAACACCGGTCCTCCCTTTGATGTCACCGGGACGGTCTTTTCACCGCAATACAATGTTGACCAGGATCGGAATCGCTTCCGATTGCGAGCGCGCGCCGGCGCCGGCATAGACTTGGGAGAAGGACTTTACGCGGGCCTGAGAATCGCAACCGGGGAAGATAAGTCGCCCGTTACCACCAACCAGACTCTCGGCGCCGCTAACAACCAGCAAGGCGGGAACTTCAGCAAGTTCGACCTCTGGCTGGACCGAGCCTTTATCAGTTATGAGGCGGGTGGAACGCCGCAGGAAGATTTCGTCGCCAGTGTTGGCCGATTCGACAACCCATTTTTCTCAACCATCATGATTTGGGACGACGACATCGGCTTCGACGGGATTGGCTTTCAGGGCAAATACGAAGTGGTCAAAGGTGTTACTCCGTTTATCGCCGCCGGCGCCTTCCCGGTTTTTAACACCGATCTCAACTTCTCGACCAATCGGCCGGACAAATTCCCCAGCGAAGACAAATATCTATTCGCCGGGCAAATCGGAACGACCTGGCAGATCAACCGGGACTTTTCCGTTAAACTGGCAGTTGCCTACTACCATTTCGAAAATGTCGAGGGGCGATTATCGGATCCGTTTACTCCTTTAACGGCTTCCGATCAGGGTAATACGGACGACAGTCGGCCTTCCTTTGCGCAGCGAGGAAACACTTACTTCCCGCTTCGCAATATTGTGCCGACAGCCGATAACAATTTTGGCACGACCAAACAATTTCAGTATTTCGGACTGGCCACACCCTTTCATGAATTGGCAATCACCGGGCAAGTGGACTTCAGTCACTACGATCCGGTGCACTTCGCGATCCAGGGCGAGTACGTAACCAACCTCGCTTTCGATTCGAATGACATCAACGCCATTGCCGTGAATAATCGCGGACCAAACACTGCCTCCGGGGCAGTGGGCAACTTTGAAGGCGGAGATCAAGCGGCGTTCGTAGAGCTTCGGGCGGGCGCGCCGGCACTCGATCATCGCTGGGCCTGGAACGTCGCGGTTGGCTACCGCTACGTGGAATCCGACTCAGTTGTCGATGGATTTACCGACTCGGATTTTGGCGGTGGCGGCACGAACCTAAAGGGTTATACCATAAGTGCTTCACTGGCGCTCTCGCCGCACGCCTGGGTGACTCTGCGCTGGCTGAGTGCGGATAGCATCGCCGGACCAACTTATAAGAACGACATTGTTCAGTTCGATGTTAATGCCAAGTTTTAGTTATGCCTAATCGCCTCATCTTTCTAGTAATCGCCGTCGGAACGTTCTGTTTAATCGAAGCAAGGCCGCTAATCGCAGCTGATCCATCGGCGGACAATCGAATGCGCGACGCGCTCCGCAATACGATGTTACAGTTGCGGAGTTGTGAGACGGAGAAGGCCACCTTGCAAGCTGGCAAAGTCGAGGCCGACGAAGTTAACAAGCGTCTGACCGAAAAGGCGGATTCCCTAGCCGCCAAGAGCAGCAAAGCGGAAAAGACGGTCGCCGAGCAGGCCGACCAGATCGAAAAATTCAAAGCGGCGATTGAAAAATGGCAGGCGTCTTATCAGCAGGCGACTGATCTCGCGAGCAAGAAGGAATCAGAGGGGGCGAAGCTGGCGGCGAATGTCATTTTGCTGCAGCGCCAGGTTGAGGATCTGCAAAGAAAGAACGCTTCGTTGTTCGCTACCGGCAACGAAATCCTCACGCGTTACGAGCATTTCGGTCTCGGCGATGCGCTTCACGCGAAGGAACCCTTTGTCGGTATCACCCGGGTGAAACTCGAGAACCTCGTCCAGGATTATCGAGACAAACTCGCGGACCAAAAGATCAAACCCTGAGTAGGTCGGATAATCGCAGACGTTTTTACATAATCGTAACAAAAAGCGGATTGAATTGCGGTCCGGACTTACGAAGCTCAAGAGCAGCCAGGCCAGGCGTGTTTGGGCCGCCGGATCTGTCGCCATTTCTGTCATGCCTGATTCTTTGACGCGTTCTCCTTCCTCTGTCGCGAATGTCATTATTCGTGTTGTCATTGGCTTGCTTGTCGTCATTGCGCCGCCTCAGGCGATTGATGCCGGTGATATTTTGCGGGGCGGAGCCACCTTTGGCGCGGCGCCGACTGCAAATCAGACGGGCGGAGGGACCGCCGCCTTGACCACACATGCGGCGACGAGCTGGACAGGATTCATTAGCGAGAACGGCCCAGGCTTTGCAGGCTGTGAAAGCCATGCAAGCGGCTGCGCACGACGCGGCGGTTCGTGGCGCGGCTAATCTCGGCATCGATCCGAATCATCCGGGATTGACGCTCCCGAATGTGCCAAATGGTCTGGCCGTGGGAGGTCTCCGCGTCGCACCTGGCGTTCCGGTTAACCTATCCGCGCCTGCGCCGGGCGAGGATCCAACTCTTTGGACGGGCGCGACTTTGCCGACACAGACAGTTACGAGCGGCCAAACCACGGTGAACATCAAGCAGACCGCCCAACAAGCGCTGTTGAACTGGGAAACATTTAACGTCGGGAAAGAGACGAAGGTTAACTTTGATCAAACAGCGGGCGGGGCGAATGCGAGCGAATGGATTGCTTTCAACACCATTACCGACCCTTCGGGCCGCCCGTCTCAGATTCTCGGGATCGATCGACGCATTCGGCCAGGTTTACCTTCTAAACCAGAATGGGATCATTTTTGGAGGATCGTCCGCGATCAATCTTCATACCCTGGTGGCGTCCTCCTTACCTATCAATACCAACCTCATTAGTCGCGGCCTGCTTAATAACCCGGATGAGCAATTTCTCTTCTCGGCCCTTTCCATACCGGTGCTGCCGAATGGTGGAACGATGCCAGCCTTTGATCCCCCGCCACCGCCAAATACACCGAGCGGGTTGGTCGGCGATGTGACGGTGCAGGCTGGCGCTACACTTTCCAGTCCGACTACAGCAGACCACGTCGGCGGGCGGATTGCCTTGATCGGACTTAATGTGACGAACAACGGCACGATTTCTACGCCTGACGGGCAATCCATCTTGGCCGCCGGGCAACAAGTCGGCTTCGTCGCCCATCCTACGACTGATCCGAGTCTGCGTGGGCTGGACACTTATATCGGTCAGGTAGGACCTTTTGGAAGCATGCGACGAATGGAGGTTTGATCGATGCGCCGCGGGCCAATATTACTTTGGCCGGTAAGGATGTTAGTCAGCTCGGAGTAATCAGCAGTTCCACTTCCGTAGCTCTCAATGGACGAATCGATCTCCTGGCTGATTACAATTCCGTCCCGTCGATCCCGCCGGGCGTGAACCCTGTCGTAGTTCTAACTCCGTCGGCGTCTGGCCTTGTCACATTGGGCGCAGATAGTGTTGCCGCAATCCTCCCCGAGCTCAGCAGCACGGACCGGATAGTTGGGACGCAGTTGGCTCTGGCTTCCCAGGTCAATGTGCAAGGCAAAGTGGTGCATCTCGAGGACGACTCGCTTCTCTTTGCGCCGAACGCCAACGTCACGATCGGCGCCGGGAGCTGGCTTCCTTTTAACGCCGGCTATTCCTTCTTTGCGACGGACGGACAGATTTATCTCGACGAAGGGGCCTGCCATCGACGTCTCCGGATCGGCGACGTAGCGGCGTCCGTCAGCGAAAATATCATCCAAGTGCAGCTCCGGGGAGCCGAGCTCGCAAATTATCCTTTGCAGCGCGACGGTGCTTTGCGCGGGCAAACCATTACAATCGATATCCGGCAGACGGGCATCTTATAACGGCTTGCCCTGGGTCGGAACGCCTCTCGCAGATACGTCGGGTTATGTCGGTCTCATCCAGCGCACGGCCGGTGAATTAACCACCAACGGAGGGAACGTGAGTTTGACGGCGGGGGACTCGGTTGTCATCCAGCCGGGCGCAACGGTGAATGTGTCCGGCGGCTGGATCAACTACTCCGGTGCAGATGTCGCAACTACAAAGGTTATCTCCGACGGCCAGATCTTCGATATTTCTCAGGCAACTCCGGATCGGATTTATCAGGGCATTTACAATGGTGGCACCGAAAACCATCCGAAGTGGGGAATCTCTGAAACGACGACGAATATGCTGGTCAATTCCGGGCAATATCAGGCCGGTTATGTCCAGGGCGGCAACGGCGGCTCTCTGTCCATTAGTGCTCCAAGCATGGCGCTTGATGGGCTGTTTCTTGGGACAACAATCGTCGGACCGCGTCAGCGCACTTTTGCCCCCACGCTTAGCACCCTCTCACTCGCCTTCGAATCACGACTCTCTTCCATGTCGCCTTACCCGTTGGTCGCACCAAAGCCACCCGCAATATCCTTTCAAAACGGAACGACATTGGTGCCGGCCGATGCCTTTGCTCTGGATAGCGACGGTCAGCCGTTGCCACTACGCGAAGATCGTCAGGCTTCAGTCGTTCTTTCTCCCGACCTGTTGACCAAGGACGGTTTTGGACATCTTTCGATTACCAACAGTGACGGTGACGTTGTGGTGCCGTCCAATGGCTCCCTCGTTGCGCCCACTGGAGGATCGATCTCGGTCTCGGCTGCCAATCTGGATATCGAGGGCAACATCGCGGCGCCAGGCGGCTCCTTAAGTTTCAGCGTCTACGATTTCTCGCCCTACGAGTTCAATATCCTTTTGCTCACGCCAGGGGCTGGAGCTATCCCGCCTGCGGACCCGACTCGTGGTCATTTCACACTCGGCGGGAATGTGATCTTGGATGTTTCCGGTCTCGTGGCAGACGATCGATCAGGAATTTTTGCCCCTGAGACCTTTCCGTTGTTTACTAATGGCGGCTCTGTCACAATCAAGAGTTATAGCGCCGATCTTCAGCCAGGCAGTCGGATCAACGTTTCGGGCGGCGTGCAGGTGAACTCCGCCAATCTTGCGACCTATGGAAAGGGCGGCGCAATCGTCATCCAGGCGGGCCAGGATTTGGATATTGCCGGCCTGCTTGGTGGAACGCTCACGCTTGATTCGGACCTGAGCGGTTATGGTGGCGGGAGCCTGGGTGGATCTCTTGGCATTCTCGCGCCGGCCATTCAGGTGGGCGGCCAGACCACCGACCCCAACACCTTCCTGGTCAGTCCGGGTTTCTTCAATCTTGGAGGCTTTGGAAGCTTTACCTTGACCGGCCTTGGATCACCGACCGGAACGATCGATGTCTATAATCCGGCAGTCACCATCGCTGCCGGAACCGCGATTACCCCGGTTGCGCTGAGCCAGTTCATTGACCCGAATATTGCGATCAACGATCAGTTGGTCCTGACGCAAACCCTGTTGCCGCAGGCGTTGCGCACACCGGTGAGCCTTAGCTTCAAGGCTCCGGGAGTTACTGACATTTTTACCAGCGGTACCCTTGTCGTAAGAGGTGATTTCATGATGGAGGATGGCTCATCGATTGTCACGGACCCGAAGGGCGAGCGTTTCTATTAGCGGCAACACAACAGCCATTCTGGGAACAATCACTGCGCCGGCCGGATCGATTAGTGTGACTGGTGGCGGAAATTCGAGTAGCCTGTTCTTAGGTCACACTGGGGATCCGCTGGCAACGGTCGATCTCGGACCGCAGAGCCACCTCTCTACCGCCGGTGTTACCCTTCTTACTCCTAATTCTCTTGGATTTCGGACTGGAACCGTTCTCGCCGGTGGTACTATCAGCCTGTCAGGCAACATCGTCGCGGAAGCGGGCGCGGTCCTGGATGTTTCGGGCGCGACGGACTCTCTGGACGTTGTGCCAGGATTTGCCGGTGTGCCCGTCTCGACCGATCCAGCCTCGCCCCTTTATGTTCGAACACGGATTGACAGTAATGGCGGCTCAATCACCTTTACCGGCCAACAGGAGCTATTTACCGATGCAACGCTGATCGGTGGTCCAGGCGGGCCATCTGCCGTCGGAGGCACCTTGACGCTCTCGTCAAACCGATTTGTGCAGCCGGGTTCCGGCGAAGTAGTGACACCTCTTGACGTGAATCTTGAAGTTACGCAAGAAGGGCCGACAATTCCGGTTCCATTTTATGGTCCCGGAGAGACTGCGATAGGACACGCAGTGATTGATGACCAAGGGCAGGTTATCCCCGGTTTTGGTCACTTTGCGGCGGCCGATTTCAACCAAAGCAGCCTTACCTCACTCTCTTTGAGCGGCACGGTTTCGTTTGCCGGTCCTGTGACAGTAAGTGCCAGTGGGAATCTTGCGGTCGGGACCAGCGGGGTGATTTTCGCCGAGGCGGATGTGCATCTCAATGGATCGTCTGTTACTCTCGGACAGCCGTTCTTACCTCCAGTCGCACCGGAAAACCAGGTGCCTCCTTTTACGCTTAACAACCAGCCCTTTTACTTCTCGCCAACCCACGGCACGGGGGCTCTCAACGTTTCCGCCAGCCTGATCAATGTCGGGAATTTGTCTTTGCAAAATATCGGATTGGCCAACCTGACGGCAACAAACGGTGACGTCAGAGGTGATGGAACCTTTGAGCTAGCGGGCGATCTCGTTATGACCGCCGGCCAGATTTATCCAGCGACTAAGGTTGTATTCAACATCGCGGCGTTTGATTATGACTTAGATGGCCAGACTCAGAGTGGCTCTGTGACTATTGCAGCAGTGGGAGAACGGCCTTTACCGCTCTCCGCGGGCGGTCAGCTCAACATATTTGCAAGGACGATTAATCAGGGGGGCGCATTGCGCGCCCCAATTGGCTCAATCAACGTGGGTCAAAGTGAGTTTACGCAAGCAGTCGACGGACCCGATTTCCAACCTGCCATTTGTGTCAACAGAACGATTGACAGTCACGCCCACGAGTGTCGCCTCAGTTTCTGCGGTAGATCCGGTCAGCGGTCAGGCGTTGACGATCCCATACGGGACGAACAACAATGGCACGTCCTGGATTGATCCCACCGGACTGGACATTACCGCGGGCGGCGTCCCGGGTAAGACGATTACGCTCACGGCAACGACTGTGATCGATGGCGCCGAATCCACGATTGATATCCGGGGGGGAGGCGACCTTTTAGCGTATCGATTTGTCGCCGGTCTCGGTGGCACCATTGATATCCTTGGGTCGTCCAGCAGTTATGCCATCGTGCCGGACTACGGAATGAGTTACGCCCCCTACGACCCCGGTTACGCGAACACGACTCTTCGACTCGGAGACGAGATCTATCTAAATGCCAGCCCGGCACTTATCGGCCGGTATCTATACTCTGCTCCCGGCACGTTATGCTTTGTTACCCGGCGCATTGCTTGTAACCGCGCAGAGCACTGTGCCCAACAACGCGGTGGTGCGTCCGGATGGGTCCAGCCTCGTCTCAGGCTACCGCTTCAATGCTTTCACCGGGCAACCGCAGACGCAGCCACTCTTGACCGCGTTTGAAGTTGCTCCGCAGTCGGTCGTAGAAAACCGTGCTCAGTACGACACTTACTCGGCCAATACCTTTCTCAGATCTGGCGCCCTGGCCAATGATGCCGCGGTGCCTCGGCTGCCAATGGATTCGGGTCAACTGGTGCTGGCAGCTACTGGCGCGATTAGTATTCGCGGTAATGTCCTGGCGCAGGCGCCGACCGGCGGCCGCGGCGGATTGGTCGATATCAACAGTCCTAGCGACATCTTCATCGCCGGGGCAAATAGTGTCGGCCCTCTTGGTTCACTCGTTTTGGATGCCGCTCAGCTTAGTGCGTTTAGCGCTGAGAGTCTCTTGATCGGGGGCCTGCGAGAGACGACGACAGAAGGAACGGTCGTCTCGGTATCAACTGGCAGCGTTGTTGTTAACAACGCCGGAAGCCCTTTGACCGGTTCCGGCATTATCCTGGTCGCGAACGACAATATAACACTCGCGCCCGGCTCAGTTATCGAAGCCTCCGGCACTCTCGCGACCGCCGATACCCTGCTTTTGGGAGATGACGGCACGGTCGGCAGCGGAAACGGCGCGCTCCTGCGAGTCAGCACTGATTCAAACGCATTGATCTCCCGACGTGGCGTTGACAACTCAACCGCTCCCGGTTTCACGATCGGTGCGGGCGCAACGATTAGTGGAGCGAGCGTGATCATCGATTCGACGGCAGCGACATCGCTCGACCCCCTCGCGACCCTGAGTGGCGACTCTATTGCACTGGACAGTGGTCAGGTTAGTTTGGTTCTTGATAACCCCGGTGACCTTCAGCCGACCACGGGGCTTGTTCTTTCCGGCCCGGCTCTGGCAAGTTTACAACAAAGCGCCCAGTCGCTGTCTCTACTGAGTTATTCTTCTCTCGACCTCTACGGCACCGGTCAAATCGGTTCTTTGGCGGTGGCGAACCTGGCGCTGCACGCCGGAAACATTCGCGGATTTAATACTAACGGCGGGACGATTACCTTTTCAGCGCAGGACATTCTGTTGGACAATAGCGCGAACGGTCGGGCGCTTGGTTCCACCGCCGCGACGCGAGGCACTTTGACGTTCGACGCGGACACGATTCATCTGAGCGGCGGCGCGCTTCAGATTAATCAATTTGTTAACACGAACCTTATCGCGCCCCAAGGCATCCTGTTTGAAGGCGGAGGTGGGCTGAGCATGGAAGGGAGCGTCGCCATTACCGCTCCGGTTCTGACTGGAACGACTGGGTCGAGTTATGTTTTGACCGCGGCGGGAAGTTTAACTGTTAGCCGTCCGACTGGAGCAGCGACCTCCGCCGTCTCGGGCGGTCTGGGTGCGAGCATGACTTTGGTTGGATCGAGCCTGACGGAGAACAGCGACATCATTTTACCCAGCGGACGAATCACCTTGGACGCCAACGGCGCACTTCCCGGGAGCGCGTTAATAGTTGGGGGAACTCTTTCTACTGCGGGCACGGCGCAAAGCTTTTTTGACCTAACGAAATACACGGACGGCGGTGAGGTGCATCTCAACGCCGACACTGGCAACGTCGTCTTGAATTCCACAAGTCTGATCACGGTAGCCGCAAATTCAGGTGGCGGGAACGCTGGCCTCGTCGCTATCAGTGCGCTGGCTGGAGATATTACAGCTTCGGGGGCGCTAGCCGGGTTTGGCGGCGATGGTGGTAACTTCAGCCTGGACATTGGTCGTTTGGCTCAAACCGCAGGGCTAAATGCAACGCTCGATGCCGGTGGCTTCTCGCAGAGTCGTATCTTCCGCGTCAGAAATGGGGATGTGTTAATCAATGGGCGCGCTTCGACGAGGGATTTCAATCTCTCCGCTGACCTCGGTTCCATCACGGTTACCGGAAGCATCGATGCTTACTCGAACCACGGCGGAACGATTGAGCTTTTCGCGGATGGATCCCTCACCATCGCGCCTGGTGGCAGTTGAATGTTTCGGCGATAACACCCGATGCGGCCGGCAAGATCGGATTGGTCGATTTGGAGACGAGGGGAAACAATGGCGGGCAGATTGATGTTCAAGCAGGCTCTGTGATCAATCTCTCGCTTGGTATTGGACCTGGCGGGACTTTGCACTTACGGGCGCCGCAAAACGCCGATTCCACGGACTTCAGTGTAGCTCCCCTTGACGGGCAGATTCTTAAATCCAGGTAGCATTATTGCGGAGGCTTACAAGATCTTTGATACAGGACCCACAGGTTCTATTGATAGCCAGGAGTCGGCGGTCTTTTACAATGGAATTATTATTGCCAACAGCACCCTGCCGATCGAGGCACGCGTCCTGGGAGTGAATGGCTCTTTCGCTCCGCTCTTTCATCTGAGGCCGGGCGCCGAGATCGTTAACCCGAATGGTGATCTTATCCTGAATAACGACTGGGACCTTTCTACCTATCGCACCGGCGATCGAAAGCCACTCGTGGACCAGCTCGGCGCACCGCTCCTCGATCAGTATGGCAATCCTCTTTTCGCCGGAGTGGAGCCTGGGATCCTGACTCTTCGCGCGCAGGGCTCGATCACATTCAATGGCGCCCTGACCGACGGGTTTGGCGATGGCACAGGCAATATTCCATATGATCTTTTTGGCGATGTGGCGCGCTGGACATCACCCCTGCTTCCGACTTTTGCCGACGGAACTTCGCAGCAGTCCTGGAGCTATCGGATCACAGCCGGCGCTGATTTTCAGGCGGTCGATTATCATAAAACGATGGCGCCGCCTTTTAACACTCCGGCCGGCTCACTCGCGTTAGGGGTTTTTGGCGGCTCTGTCGCCTTCGGCGGATACGACGCACTTACAATCACCGCCTTAGCGGGCCATTATCAGGTCATTCGGACCGGCACGGGAGATATTTCGATCTCGGTCAATGGTGATGTTAAACTGCAGAATCAATTCGCCACTATCTATACGGCTGGAGCTCAAGTGGCCGATTCGACTTTGGACGGAAAATTCGATCTCCCGCGCCTCGACGCTTCCGGGGGAGAAATGGCCCTTGGTGCGGTTCAGGAATTCCCGGCCTATCCGGCACAATACAGCTCGGGCGGGGGCAATCTGACTATTGCGGCCGATGGCAGCATTCTCCATCTCGCCGAGGATAACAGTGGAAATGTGATCCTGGATTCCGAGCGTCAGTTACCGAACAACTGGCTCTTTCGCCGCGGGTATGTGGATCCGGCGACCGGGACATTCGGCGTGGCCAAGTATGGGGACGTTGCCTCGACGAGTTGGTGGGTGGACTTTGGCAACTTCTTCGAGGGGGTTGGGGCACTCGGGGGAGGTAATGTGACGCTGATCGCCGGGCACGATATCCAAAACGTGGATGCAGTCGTGCCGACAAATGCCCGGCTGCCGATGGATTCGTTGAATGCGAGCGACCTTGTAGAGCTGGGAGGCGGCGACCTGGTGCTGCGCGCGGGCAACGATATCGACGCGGGAGTTTACTACGTCGAGCGCGGTCAAGGCCAGTTGAGCGCGGGTAATAGCATTCATACCAACAGCACGCGTTCTCCTTCCCTGACCACGATCACGAACGAGGCTCCGCTCCCTGAAGACACCTGGCTGCCGACGACGCTTTTCCTTGGCAAGGGAAGCTTCACGGTGAAGGCGACCGGAGATCTAACTCTGGGGCCGGTGGCAAATCCATTCCTTCTTCCTGGCGGCTATAGCAACACGTTTTGGTACAAGACTTATTTTTCCACGTATGCTGCTTCAGACTCAGTTGACGTCTCCTCTCTCACCGGCACACTTACACTACGTGAAAGCACGACCCTGCCGACGAAGGTCTCTCCCGATCCATTTCTTCTCGCGTGGGAGCAGGACGTCCTTCTTCTCTCTTTGGCCGTCCAGACTCCGGCCTACTTCCAGCCGTGGCTGCGGCTCGACGAGGTTAATGCCGCGGGGTTTGGCACGGTGGCGGCGTTGCAGCCCGGTACCCTGCGCGCCACCGCCTATGCGGGCGACCTGAATTTCATCGGCCAGCTTCTTCTTTCACCTGCGCCGAGCGGGACGATCGACCTCGCCGCCTCAGGCGCTATCAACGGTTTGCAGCAAAGTGGTCTCGTCACTTTGGTCAACGTCCCGACTCCCGTAAACGCGTATAACTCAGGCCTTATCAATTTGTCTGACGCCGACCCCGCATTCGTCCCCGGCGCTACGTCGCCTTTCGCCTTTCAGACGATCGCGGGAATAACTCCCTCGGCCGTCGACAGCCCATCCGACGTCCTCGCTGCCGTCAACAAATTGTTCCAGGAGTCCGGGTCGACTGCCGGCGTGCAAAGTGTTTTGCAAACCAAGCAGGCGCTCCATGCCGCTGGTGTTCTTCATGCTGATGATCCCGATCCGATCCATCTCTACTCGGAGACTGGCAACATCTCTGGTTTCACTCTGTTTTCAGCTAAGGCAGCGAGGATCGCCGCCGGGAACGACCTGACGGATGTCTCACTTTATATTCAAAATACCGACCCATCTGATATCAGCACGGTGACGGCTGGCCGGGATATCATCGCTTATGCCCCAGGTTCTCCGCTGCGCAGCACGGCCTTGTCGCAGGGAAATGTGCTTGATGTGCCGGATGCACCTCAAGCCGGCGACATTCAGATTACTGGACCCGGCGCACTTGAAGTCCTGGCGGGTCGCAATCTCGACCTTGGCATAGGTCCAAACAACGCTGACGGAACCGGAGTCGGTGTGACCAGCCTTGGCAATGCGAGAAATCCTTATCTTCCGTTCCAGGGTGCGGAGATCATCGCCACTGCCGGCATCGGGCCTTCTTCCAGTCTCGCCCAGAGCCAGCTCGACTTCACAAGCTTCAATAATCTCTTCCTGAATCCAGCAACAGCTTCCGATGGAGGAGCGCGCTATTTGCCTGAGTTGGGACTGCTCCTTGGTTTGGATAAATCAAATGATACGTCGGTCTGGTCGGCCTTTAGTCAACTGCCAGTCGAACAACAGGACCGGCTAGCGTTAAAGCTCTTTTATGATGTTCTGCGAGATGCGGCGCGCGACCGTACCAACGAGGGAACAGCAGGCTTTGCGACTTACGATGCGGGCTTCGCGGCGATCGCGGCTCTTTTCCCCGATTCTGCGGCGGAGGGTAGCATCTCTCTTCCCTCGCGCGAGATTAAGACAGCGAGTGGGGGAGACATTGACCTTCTCGCTCCCGTCGGCGGACTGACAGTCGGATTTCCCAGTGCCGTCCCTGCTGCCGATCAAGGTATTCTAACTGAGGATGGCGGAAATATCGGTATATTCACCGGCCTAAGTGTTGCTGTCGGCACGTCGCGAATTTTCACCCTCCGTGGTGGAAACGAAATTATCTGGTCAAGCACGGGCGACATTGCCGCAGGCGCTTCTTCCAAAACGGTCCAGTCCGCGCCACCGACTCGCGTGTTGATCGACCCGCAAAGCGCTGATGTGAAGACGGATTTGGCGGGTCTGGCGACTGGCGGCGGCATCGGCGTGCTTGACACCGTGGCCGGCGTAGCGCCCGGTGATGTGGACTTGATTGCGCCGGCCGGGACGGTTGACGCGGGCGACGCAGGCATTCGGGTTTCCGGTAACCTCAATATCTCAGCCGTCCAGGTGCTCAATGCGGGCAACATTTCCGTTGCCGGAAGCAGCGCGGGAGTGCCAACAGTGGCCGCTCCTAACTTAGCCGGCCTGACCGCAGCCTCCAATACCGTCGGTGCGACTACGAGTGCTGCTGAGGCTGCTGCCAAACAGGCAGCGGCTCAACCCGAGCAGACGGACCTTCCATCAATTGTGACTGTGGAGGTCCTTGGCTATGGTAATGGTGATAGCAACGACGACGACGAACGCGTCCGTCGCAAACGCGGCTAAGCCTAGCGTCCATGTGTGCTTGCCGTCCCGACTAATAAATTAAGGGAGTTGTTGCAGAATCGTTGCAGAATTGTCACTGCAGCGACCATCAATTGACACGTCGCTATGATTGAGTGGCGCGGTGCGAAGTCGGCCCAGCATAGTCAATCATCCCAAGTCCTCGAACCGGCTGCGGATATTTGTATTCGGATCGCGCTTGACAGTCGTGTCAATAAATTGCCGGCATTCCTGCTGGGCGTTGGCGGCCGTCACGTTTATTGGCTCTTCATTGGTTGCCGAAGCGAATCTCATCGATCGAATCGACCCCAGTTCGCCCGCATTCTCAGATCAATTTTTCCTCAGCGTGAATGTCGGTCAGCCGAGCGCCAGCCTGACAGAAACCGAAATCGACCCGCGATCGACTTTTCGGGGACGAAGAGATATATCGCTGGACCTGAATGGAGGGACCAGCGCTTACTCCTCCAAACAATACTCCGACTCCTTTCTGGAATTAAGCAACGATGCAAACACATCAGCGCTTTTGACTCTTGATTATGGGACGGGCAGTGACTGGGCTGACGGCCCTTCGTATAATCGTTACAACGGTCGTTACAACGCGATTGGAATTGATGTGAGTCAGGTAAACTCGGGCGACGGATTATCTCTCGGCTCAGGGAGATTCACTTTGACGCTCCGCAGTTACAGCGGGAGCGCAACTTCAATCGACCTGATCGATTTCAATCAGCCCGGCCGCTACTATTTTAGCTATAGTGACCCGGGTTTCGCGGGGTTCGATTTTGCCCACCTCGACGAAGTGATCATTTCCCTGGCCACGACCACCCCCGGCACCGAATTCCGGATCAACAATATTTTCTTTTGCGCGACGGTTCCTGAACCTGCCACTTGGAGCCTGTTTACTCTGGGCGGAGTGGGCTTCATTGCTTTGAGCTGGCGCAAGAGGTGGCCAGCTCGTCGCGTTTCGTCCTAGCTTGCGTCAACTGCCAACAGGCCCACGTGAGGATGAACCGGATCCAAGCGCATAGCCGTTCTTAAAAGTCCCAGCAATGCCCGTCTGAACGAGCTGGGGAGCAAGTGGTGTTCTGCTTTTGATCCACACAGTGAATCGGCTGTTACATGACCGTAACATAGCGGACCCTCATGTCACAGAAACGTAACTCTAATTTCCTCGACATCATATTGCTAGGTCCTAAGATGACGCACATAAGGCAACCACAAACTGAGGTCCTTCACAAACGGACTGACGCGAGGGTGGCCGAGAATCAGGCAGTTAAAGAGCTTCAGTGTTTAAAAATTACAAGACCTCAAATGAAACTAACTAAACTCGCACTCATCGCCGCCCTGGCTCTGGCCGGGACCGCACTGTTCCAGTCCACCAACGCCGCCACCGTCCCCTTTCCTACTGACGGTGACTTGTTCATGGGCTTCCACTCCACTTCAGCCAACGAATACCTGGTCGACATCGGTCAGTTCTCGCTTTTCAACAATCAGCCGATTGGTTTTCACCTATCGCTGGGCAATTTCGGAGCCGACCTGACCGCCGCATTGGGCAGTAATTGGTTTAGCGACATTAGCGCCCAATGGGGTGTGGCGGGGACGCTTGACGCGACGAGTCAACTCTTCGCCAGCAAGCTCAGGGCACCGGGCGGGGCGACGCAGCCGTGGGTCCGCCAGTCCACCGCTTCCCAGACTAACAGTGGCAGCACCATCGACACGATGGTATTCGGCGATTATGCCGGCCAAGAGGCGACCGCGAACAATCCGCGAGGAGTTATCCACTCTACCGGTGGATTAAGCTGGGCGTCATACAATAACGGCGCGAACAGTAACGGCAGCAGCTTTGGGACATGGGTGCCGACGATCGAGGGGCCACAGATTCCTGGTCTTCCAGGGAACAGCATTCCGAGCAGCCAGCTCGACCTGTTCCGACTTGATCCAAACAACGCTGGCGGCACACTCTTCGGCCAATATATTGGTACCTTCAGCATCGATGCCTCCGGCAATGTCAGTTATGACGTAATTCCTGAGCCTTCGACCTACGCTTGCTTGGTTGCAGGATTTGTTTTTCTCCTCGTGCTGTTGCGTTTCCGCAGCCGCTCGCTCAAAGCCTAACCAACCCTCAAACCACAACAGTAAATCAAAAGTCAAACCAACGTCTCATCGAATCAGCCAAAATATCATGAAAGCAATCAAAACACTCCTGGCGGCCATGCTCGCCCTTGGTCTCGTCAGCGCAACTCAGGCGCAGACAGAAGTTCTTGTCACGGGTTCGACCGCTTTTCGGGCGAACACCCTGACAGCAATCCTCAACATCATGGCCCCGGGCTTTACCTACGGATATGTTGGGACGAGCTACACCGGCTCGACCTATGCAATTATCAAAGGCAACGTCGGGGCAAATCCAGTTATTATCAAAACGCACTTCACTGGATCGGAAGGCGGCAACCAGACGGTGGCGGGGCAAATTCCAATCGTATTCCTGGATAATTCTTCGACGACGAGCGGTGGTGGTGGAACGGCGAACCTGCCTGACCCGACAGGAACCGGACCCATGGAGGTGCCGCACATCGCGATGTCGGATACCTTCCAAAGTTCATCGTTCTTCTTTGGCAACTACTTTAGCGTTAACTATCCAGCCTTGAATGCGACCAACACAACCCCTGGTCTGCCGATTGGTCAGGTTGTTGGCGTTGTCCAGTTCAAGTGGGTTGCCGGACCCGGCATCCCGGCGGGTCTGACGAACATGACCAGTCAGCTCGCCCGCGATCTCTACGGTGCAGGAAAGGCCTCTCTCGCGCTCTGGACCGGCCTCAACGCTGATCACGGCACGAGCGTTTACGCGATCGGTCGGGACTTCGACTCCGGCACGCGTCTGTCAACCTTCGCCGAGAGCGGCGTCGGCGCCAAAGCGGTGGTGAAGCAATACTTCCCTTATGACTCTTCGAACAACGTCATCAACACCGCGGGAGGCACAATTGATCACTTGGCACTAACCCCGGCTGGCAGCATCAATGGAATTCCTTACGGCCCGGGCAATGGCGGCTATAGCAGCGGCGGCAATATGTCGAAAGGCATAAACAACACTCCGCCGGCGAACTCGCTTCTCGTCGGTTACCTCGGCACGAATGACGCGGACGGACAGATCGGGGCTGGCGTCACGGAGCTTTCCTACAACGGTGTGAAACTCGGCAAACCAGAGAACACCGCCCTCATTTCGGAAGGCGCCTATACGTTCTGGGGCTATGAGCACCTCTATTATCGGGATTCGTCTACCGGTGTCGTCGAATCCACCGCGGACACCCTCGCGCTCCAAATCTTCAACACCGATGCGCCGCTGCCACATTACAACGATATGCAGGTCAGCCGTTTGACCGATGGCGGCACCGTGGTTCAGAAGTACTAGTGATCTTCATTCACCTCAGGCAACTCTGGGGATTTAGATTGCGACCAGTGCGGGTTCCAGTCCCGCACTGGTCTTTTTCTTGGCGTGTCTTGAGAAGAGTTACGGATTTGAAAACTAAAAGCATTCTTATAGGCTTCACTTTCGTCCAGATTGCCGTGCTCTGTGCCCTTGCCCTCTGGCGCCCGGCACATCACGAAGCGGAACAGCCCTCGTCCGCGCTCCCGGATGGTTTGACTGTCGCGGACAACGACGCTTCAGGGACTCGCATCTCGCGTCCGGCCTCTGATCGATTAAAGAGTGAAGCCAATAGCACCACGGCAATTCAGACCAATGCGACTATCGATTTCAGTTCGCCTGTTCCAGTCGCATCGGCCGCGGATAATCGAATAAACTTTGAGCGCCCGCCGGCACTTGAAAGGCACGCTAGCTCAGCGGTCGTGCGCAATGGAAGTGAACGCTCTCGCCCAATAGTCGCTGTCGCTTTGCCTGTGCCGACGGCTGAACAAATGGAACAGGCGCTGGCGGTGCCGCTGGCTTTTGTTCAACCGCCGGCGGAAGCCGGATTCAATGAGGCACAGGCCGCGGACTTGGCGCAGATTGCCAGCCAGTTCAATGCGGCGGTGGCCGCGACAGGTCAAGCGCCAACTGACCCGGCCTATGCCACGACTTACGAGGAATTTCGGAACCTGGCTGACGAGCAAGTCCGGGCCGTATCAGGAGATGGCGCCTATGAAGCCCTGGTTGACGCACGCGCTCAAGCGGCCGGAAATGTAACTCCCGCCCGGGCCCTGATTCGAAGCGCAGCGAAGACTCTGAGCTCTACTCAGGCGGATCCGGATGACCCAATTCGCATGGCTATCTTGAGATAGCTTGCAGGCCCATTGTTTGGCGGGCATCGGCGACCTAAGAGTACGCCGTTTATACTCCTCGACTAGCGCTTTACCAGCGGCAATCTGTCGCTGGCGTCAGGCTGGCCTCAAACTCGGGAAGGAACTTTTGGGCCGTTACCTCACCTTGCTCCATACTCAAGGTGAGCCATTTGTAACCCTCGACGGGGTTATTCGACGACGCCTTTTCCCAGGCAATACATTTGGCCCAGGTTGCTTTGCGCTTTGGCGTTACCCTGCTCCGCGGCTTTCTCAAACCATTGCATCGCAAGGGCCATATCGGACTTGCCTCCCTGACCGTTCTGATACATCACACCCAGGATATTTTGGGCCCAGGGGTTATTTTGCTCAGCCGCTTTTTTCAGCCAGATAAAAGCTTGCACATAGTCACGCGAGACACCGTTGCTCCCGTTGTAATAAATATTACCCAGATGGAGTTGCGCAGAAACTAACCCCTGTTCGGCGGCTTTCTGAAACCACTTTAACGCTTCCAAGTCGTTCTTCTGGGCCAGCATCAGGCCAAAATTGTCCTGAGCCAGAGCAGCGCCTTGCTCAGCCGCCTTACGCAACCATTTCCGAGCTTCGAGCTCGTTTTTCTCTACGCCCCCGGTCCCGGTGGCGTAAAAAGAGGCGAGGTTATTTTGAGCCTTGGCATTACCGTGTTCGGCCGCTCGCCGGTAATATTGCAGCGCTTGTTTTTGATCGACCGGCACTCCTTTGCCAGTGTCGTATGCCTGAGCCAGCGTGAACTCCGCTTCCGGGTCGCCCTTTTCGGCCGCAGTCTGTAGACCTTTAAGATCAAGGTTGCCAGCGCTCCCGAGTCTAACCCAAAGAGCGACGGCGATGGCCAGTGGCAGACAAAACGAGATCCAAGCCTTCAGGTTCGCTTTTACCAACTGATATTTCATCCGATGCGAAATTTCAGCGCCGATCCTAGCGACGAAATGAAATGATTCTCGTCCGCACCCAGAAATCTTTTACGGATTTAGTCGGTAGACTTCCACCAGGGCGTTGCCAGTTGTTCCATTCACTCCGCGAACGATGGCCGTGTAGTTGCTAGGGACCAAATCCGTCAGAATGGCGGATTCCATGTCGTTATCTGGCGCCAGTCCGGTCGCCTCGATCGCGGCTTGCTGATCGCTCTTCCAGTTGTCGTTCGTAAACATCAGCATCCCGGAACTATTGTAGATCTCCAGGGTAGGATCGAGCAGCGCTTCCGCGAGCGGGAGAGTTGGACCGAGCGCACGCACCATCGTACTGGCGGGGCTGCTTCCAGTCACAATTATGCCCGCGATCATGACGTTGTCGCCCGTCTGCACGAAGCCCCGAGTCGAGATATTGGCCAGTTTTGACGTGGCATCGCCATCCAGGTCGTACGCGTCCACGAGCGCGACACCCGTTGTTTCTCCTGCACCCTGAACGATAGCTGTGTAAGCCGCCGGCTGCAGAGGCAAAAGCAAGGCAGCCTCCTTATCGTTAGTCGGCGGGACCGTGCTATCGATGATTTCCTGGAAGTTGGTGTTCGTCTTCCAATCGTCGTTGAACGCGATCTGTTTGCCAGCGCTGTCGTAGAGCGTAAGGGTGGGATCCGCCATTGCGCCAAGAACGGGTAGCGACGGTCCAATGGCGCGAATGATTACGTTCTTCGGCGGCACCGGCGCCTTCGTCGCGGTGGTGGGGCTAATGATAAATCCAGCGATCAAAACGTTATCGCCGGTGCCGACGCTTAGTCTGGTCGAAATGTTCCCCAAGCTTCCCTCGAGCGGCGGCGTTGGGGTCGGAGTTGGGGATGGGCTCGGTGTAGCCGTGGGCGTCGGAGTCGGCGTAGGGCTCGGAGTCGGCGTTGGCGTCGGAGTTGGATTTTGACTCGTCGTGGTAAAGATAGCGTCCGCGCCAGTCGAGGTGCCGATGGCGTTGGTCGCGGTGATTCGGAAATGATACAACGTTCCAGCCGTTAAGCCGGATATGCCCGCAGTCGCCGGCACCGTATTTGTCCCACCGCCCACGTCGGTGGCGGCTGTTGTGCTGCCATAGCTGGTGGTGAGACCGTATTCAAACTGATAAGTTGTGTCGCTCCCATTCGGGTTAACTGTGCCATTCAAGGTAGCCGAGGTTTTAGTTATGTCAGTCGCTACTCCCGTCGTAACGATCGGTCTCGGCGACGTATCGAACACGTCGAAGCTAACGTTGCCAAGCGTATCGATGCTCAGGCTACCAATGTAAGTCGATGGCGGATTGGTCCCAGTGTTATCCGGATCAATATCGGAAAAAATCGAGGCGGGTATTTACGATGCCGCTGCCCGAGCCAGGAGTCTGCGGCGCCTCGATGGTCGGAACCCATGTCCCGAAGCTGCCGCCGGGACTGTTCGGGCCGTTGTTGAATGACGCCCAACTGTCTGAGCTGGTGGCGGAGTGGATAACGGCACTGGGGTTGTTTGGGGTCGCGTCTTGCCCGGCGAAGTCGCCGAATGCCATCGTGTCAATATTACTACCGGTTATATTTTGCGAAGAAGTAGATTGGCGCGGCCACGGAAGCGCGAAATCGCCCACGCTTGGCTCCGCCTCACTGGCAAAGACTGTGCTGGCCGCGTCCAGGGTTCCGGCGCTACCCCACTGGACGTTGATGTCCGTTGCCCAGTTGGCCCCGAATACCGTAATCAGATCCGCCTGGATATTAAACAGCGAAGCAGTGGTATCCCACGGGTTTACCATCGAACTGAGTATATTGACCAATATCCCAAAGATATTCGTTGGTTGCCGTGCTTGAGCGAAAGCCCATGAACACGTCACCGTCAGTGGGAAACGGGACATCGGTCGGCATCGGCCGATTGGAAGAGCGCCGACCCGGCCAGAGCCAGAACAGTAACAAGGATAACGTTTCTGATTCTCAGAAGGCTTGAATTAGGTTGTGCGGCCACGCTCTGCGGTCGCAGAGCGTGGCGTTAAGGTTCAAGGTCGAGCTACTCGTTACTGTGGATCACGACCGTGGCGGTGTTGGGCGAACCAATTGTGTAACCCGTGTTCGTCGAGAGGGTGAGGATGGCGGTCTCGTCACGCTCGTGTTTTGTATCATCGATTGGCTGAATCACGACGTTGACCGAGGTTTTCCGGGCCTTGATGACGGCACGACCTTGTAGCCTTGTATAGTCCTGGCCATTCTTCGCTGTGCCGCTGATCGTGTAGAAAACAGTGAGAGGACTGGTCGTAGCGGGTGTGCGAGTGATCTGGATCGTGCCCGTGTCGGTCGACGGAACTTCGGAGGCACTGGCATCGGTCGCGACCATCGTAACGGTCGGCAAGGGTGCACTTAACATCAAAGTTGACGTTGCCAGCCGTGTCGATGCTCAAGGTTCCCATGTAAGTGGAAGGCGGGTTGGTCCCGGTGTTATCCGGATCAATATGGAAGAGATCGAGTTTAGTAGTTGCGATCCCAGTGCCTCCACCGGGTACCTGCGGTGCCTCGACCGTGGGCACCCATGTCCCAAAGCTGCCGCCGGGGCTATTCGCGCCGTTGTTGAACGACGCCCAGCTCAAGCCGGTGGTCGAATGAATAACCGCATTTGGGTTGTTCGCGGTCGCGGTTTGTCCGGCGAAGTCACCGAATGCCATCGTGTCAATGTTACTGCCGGTCACATTCTGCGAAGAAGTCGATTGTCGGGTCCAAGGCTGCGCGAAAACGCCCACGCTTGGCTCCGCCTTGCTGGCAAAGAGTATGCTGGAGGCATCCAAAGTTCCGGCGCTGCCCCACTGGACGTTGATATCCGTCGCCCAGGCTGGAGCCAAACACCGTAGTCAGATCGGCCTGGATATTAGCCAGCGTAAGATGGATATCCCACGGGTTTACCATCGAACTGAGTATATTGACCAATATCCCAAAGATATTCATTGGATGCCGTCGTCGAGCGAAACCCCATGAACAGATCTCCGTCCGCGGGGAACGGGACCGTCCCAGCATTTGACGACTGGAAAACAGTCGACCCGGCGAGAGCAACAATAAGAGCAAAGTTTCGGAGTGTCATAGGGCTAAATACTACTGATCCTAATAGTCGAAGTCGAAAAGGAAAACGTTACATTCCTGTGACGGTTAGGTGGCACGTTAGTTACTGCACCTGAATCGCCATAGCGTGTCAGCAAAGACTCCATTTAATCAGTGTCTTTCATCCGATATCCAAAGCCTCGAACTGTTTGGATTTGGGAACTAAATTTGCCCAGTTTCTCGCGCAGCCGTCGCATATGAGTGTCGACTGTCCGAGTGTTAAAATCGCCCTCATAACCCCAGACTTCGTTCAGAAGCCGACCTCGTCCGAGGACCCGTCCGCGACTCTGAATCAACGCTGCCAAAAGCTTGAACTCCGTGGTGGTCAAGGTCAGCGCTTTGCCATCCAACGAGACAAAATGTCGGGCCCGATCCAGGATGACTGGTCCAGCTTTGAGATCCGGGACATCGGCCGCAACCGGTTCGTGACGTCGCATGACAGCCCTGACACGGAGTAAAACCTCGCGCGGGCTGAACGGTTTTGTTACATAATCGTCGGCGCCTAACTCGAAGCCGTTGATGCGATCGAACTCATCCGCCTTCGCTGTAAGCATAATTATCGGCAGGAGTTTGGTGGCGGGATCCGCTCGCAGGGTGCGGCAAACTTCAAAACCTGTCATGCCTGGGAGCATCAGATCCAGGAGAACTACATCGGGATTGTCTCCTCGGGCCAGACGCAATCCTTCGGCTCCGTCGCGGGCCATGAGGGTGTCGAATTCTCCGGTCTTGGCAAAGGTATTGCGCAAGAGCTCGAGCACATCGTTGTCATCCTCCACGACTAGAACTTTGCGTTTCATTACAGTGTCAAAAGCGTGGAAGTATGCGGAGTAATTTGTTTCAGTTTAGCGACGCCTCTGTAACGATTGTGTTAAGTTTTGTTTCGGAGGGACATTCTTCTGCACTTCCGGTCGTGGAGACTGGAGTTGAGGGAGAAAACGTGGTCGTGCAGAAGCACGTCGCTCCGGTGCGGCGGGTTAGACGCGAGCTCTTCGTATGTTACGTCTGTCGTGGTTGCTGACTCATTCCACGGACTGCGAGAAAAGGCTCCGCTGACTCTCAACCAGACGCTTCTGCGTCCTCATCGCTTTCCTCTTCATCAGCGAGTGAAAAGGGCGAAGGAAACGTTGCGCGTACGATGCAACCTTCTTTGATTTTCGATTTTCGCCTGGCATTCTACTGTGAAACGCGCGAACGGAATGGTCCGGAGCCGGGGGAGGGGGATAGGCCTGCCTGACATCTCGCAAGTGCCGTAGGTTCCCGCATCAATCCGCGTTAAAGCTTCGTCGATCTCGAGAAGAGCATCCGTTCCCTGCGAGAGAAGAGAGAGAACAAAGTCCCGGTCGCAGGCGTCACTGCCGGCGTCGGCACTATGGGTGGAAAGAGCTGAGCTGTCCGACTTGTCCTGACGCGCCTCCCGCGCGATCCCGCTTAGTGAATCAACAAGTGAAGCTCGCAGCTCAAGAAGGTTCTTCCGCTGTGCTTGAAAGAAACCGCTGAGTTTTCCACGTTGCCGGCGGTAGGGAATCTTTCTCTGCGGACGATCAATCGACGGCGAATTGATCTGCTTCGAATCGATCCGGAGTGGCACTGACGGTTCGGTTCTTATCTGAGTAACTGTTCGATGCGAGATTTTGACATCCATGCCTTCACTTTGGGCCTTATCAGTGACATTGAGATGGCTACGATGTAGCAATTCTGTAAATCTTCCGCGCAGTCTTTCAACGGCCGGTCTGATAGCTGCTTGGGAAAACCGCGTGTGGTCCTATTGGCGTGAAATTTTTGCTTGATTGTCACTGCGCTGCCACAAAGGCGGCACATCAATCTGGTAGGCTGGCCCATGAATCATAATGGTGGACAGGAGGGGGTAAATCCAGCCAGAGCCGGGCTTAAGGCTCCGACGAATTCAGATGCCAAAACCATGTTGGTTCCGCGCGGGATTCGCGCTGGTTGGCGCTCCGCCTTGGATCGACAGTTAGAAGCTTTGAGGCTTGCGGCGTTGCGGGAAGATGAAAACCCGCGGCACTTAACCTCATCCGAATGACAAGACAAGATCCACTCGGTCGTTGTCGGGAAAAAATCTACCGGGGCGCTGCCGAGCGGAGGAGTTGCTTGATTGTGGGTCGACGCCGTGGCACGGAACTCGCAGTACAGGTTACCATGGCAAGGAAGATCGCAGTCGCGGACCGGAATGTGTCGCTTGCGGTTGGCTTTACTGCGGGGGTCATTGTTTCCGGTCTCGTTTTCTGGGGTCGCTGGATGCCGGTTCTAGTGCTGGCAGCAGCAAGCTGCCTGGGCGTGATCGTCGTTTGGGGGCTTCGCAACGCACAGAATCGTAGAATCGATCGTTCCGCGCGCGAACAGTTGAAGCGTCGCCTTCATCGCTCCGGGCGCAAACGGCTGAACCAGGGAACCGCCGCGGGAGGTGAACCCGTATCCGCCGTTGCCGACGAGCCGGATCCGTCGCCGGAAGAGTTCGTTGTCTTCCATGACTTCGACACGTCTCGTGGGCGCTTTGATCACTGGTGAACGCGGGTGGTCCTCGTCGATTCGAGGGAGAAATTCACTCGCGAAAAAGCACTGCCAGGCAGTGATCGCTGCGTAAATCGCAATCGGCCCGCTTCGATGCCTCGCGCTACTGCCTTCGCAAAGAAATAAGCCAACGCCTGCAGAAGCGCCCTTCATCTCCGATGGTTCTCCCAAGCCATAAATTGCGAATCTCAAGGGCTGCGCAAATCTAATAGTCTTATGAGGAAATTGACGCTGGCAGCAATCACGTTGGTCTTTGGCCTGTTATTTATCGCGGCACTCAATACGCAGAATGCGACTCCGGCCACCCACGAAAACTCTCCTCGAGTGACGCTGAAGCCATGTCGCGTCGAGGGCGTGAAGGAAGAGGTGCGCTGCGGTGTTTACAATGTGTTCGAAAACCGGAAGACACGAAAAGGGCGCATGCTTCCGTTGAAAATCGTCGTCCTCTCGGCAAAGCACCCGCACCCGAGTGATGGCCCGGTTTTCTACATGGCCGGCGGACCCGGTGAGACCGCAACAGAGTTAGCCGATCTGATCGTTGAGTTTGGCGACGCGGAGGACCACGATGTCGTGCTCGTCGATGAACGCGGCACAGGTGACGGTCACCGACTCGATTGCCCTGCCCCTAACTCCGATGACAATCTCGAAGCCTACCTCAACGGGCCCTTCGATCCGGTCGCGGCTCGCGCTTGCCGTGACGAGCTTCAACAGAAGTACGATCTCACCCAATATAGTACGCCAAATTTCGTGGCAGACATCGACGAGGTGCGTGCCGCGATGGGCTACGACAAGATTAACCTGAGCGCCGGCTCGTTTGGGACTTACGCCGCGCTAATTTACATGCGCAGTCACCCCGACCATGTGCGCACTGCATATCTTAGCAGTCTGGTTCCGCTCTCGAACCGGGTGCCGTTATTTCACGCCGAAGCAGCCCAGGTCGCGCTCGACGAGCTCTTCAAAGAATGCGACGAGGATGCCGCCTGTCACCAGGCGTATCCGCGATTGCGAGCAGACTTTGCGGCGCTCAGGAAAAAACTACATGAGGCCCCAGTCCTCACTTCGGTTCGCCATCCGATCACCGGCGCGCCGACCGAGATTCACTTAAGTGAGCGCGCCTTTGGTGATGGCCTTCGCGTGATGATGTATCGCAGTCCGAGCGCGCATGAGATTCCGTTCCTCATCGAGCAGGCGATGGCCGGTGACTTTAGCCCCTTTGCCGAAGCGGCGCTGCGGGCGAACCGCAATATCTACACGGGAGCCAGAGAAGGGCTACATTACGCCATCACCTGCAATGAATTCGTTAGCCGAATCCGGCCGGAAGAAGTGGAACCCGCGACGCAAGGGAGCTTTCTGGGCTCGTGGCGAGTGCGCGACCAGATGGCAGCCTGTCAGGGCTGGCCCAAGACCGAGTTACCCAGCGACTATTTCAAGCCGTTCCAATTGGATGTCCCGGCCCTACTCGTCTCAGGCGAAGCCGACGCCACCGGCTCAAATGGAAGGTGGGGTAAGGAGGTCGCGTCGTTTATGCCCAACGCCATTCACGTGATCGTGCCCGGCGGTGCTCACACACCCGAGAACGACTGCACCCGGTCTATCCGCCATGCCCTGTTCCGCTCGGGCACGACGAAGAACCTCGATACCAGTTGCATCGCCAAGCTGCAGCGTCCGACGTTTAAGCTGCCGACACGTTGAGACGCAAAGTATCCAGGATCCAAACTTTCCTGCTGGTTAGCGCGACGCAGATGTTACCGGTGCCTCGCGGAGCTGGACCCGTAGCAGCAGTTTTTTTCCAGTAATTTGGTTACCGCCCGCGCGGTCACCACCGATGGCGAACTTACTCAAGATTCAGTAGAGTGCGCTCAACCCTTGCTTGATTCTGTCCGGGACGTTCGGCTGTTGCGTGAGGAGATTTAGAAAATCGGGATCATCGGCAACGGTCAGAGGGTCGAGCTTCACCGGCTTCAAGATGGTTGACAGAGGTTGAGCAGACCTTGGCGAGGGCGTGCGGAGCCCGCGCCGGACCGGTAAAGTCGCGTGGCCCGGCAAAGGGCAAACGCGGCGCCAGTTCGACACCGCAGGAGCAAATCTCATCGAGCGCCAGCGACCAAACCGGCTCCGCATGGGCGTCGAGCAAGCGTCGCGCGGAGCCTTGCCCTTCGGCTTCTCAGTTTCTTTTGCCAGTTTGGCGATATTCTTGAAGCGCGTCGCGCAGCGCAGTCGGTAGCCTTGCTCAGCGGCACTTGGGCGACATCCGGGTCGGCGGTTTCCTGTTTCAAGAAAAGTCGCCGCGTTTTCCCGCCGACACTGATCGTCTGGTCGTTAGGCACCAGTTTGGTCATCAATTTGGGCCAGCCGTAGCGAGCGACGCCGTTGATCATGACCAATCGGATGTCCGTTTCGCGGGCATGTAAGAGAGCCTCGTAGGGGTCGGGAGCCATGCTATCGATCACGAGCAGGTCGGCGCGAGTTCCCGCCTTGATCGTTCCGGCCACCTTGTCCCATTTCAAGATGCGCGCGGCATCCCGTGTGGCCATGGCCACGATTTCCCGGGCTTTGAATAGGCCGTTGAGATTGTTTCTGGTTGTAAAGCCACGCAACCTTCAGTTCCCCGAGGAGATTCTTGCTGCCTGTAGGTGACCAGTCGCTGCCCAGCCCGATCAAGACCCCTGCATTTTTGGCTGCGTCCACCCGCGCGGTGCCGCCGTATAAGAGCAGATTGCTGAGCGGCGACCAGACCATCGAACTGCCGTGGCTCGCGAGCACATCGAAATCCTCTGGCAGCAGACCAGCGGCGTGAATGCCGGTGAACGAATTGCTCAACGCCCATTTGTTCGGAGCGATTTCGAGGGCGAGAAAATGTTTCCGCGCCGCAGAAAGCGGATGGGCGGGATCGGTCACGCCCTCGCTTAGGTGCAACAGGAAGCAACTATCTTTCGCCGCATTCAAACGGGCCAGGAAATGCGCGGCGTCCTTGGCTTCGAAATCGGGGATGCGGCCTTGCGCTTCGGGTAAATCCGGATCGTCAGTCTGCTCGACGTTGCGAACGATTCCCTCGGTAGAAGCGTTGGATGCCGGCATTGCTGGCGAGCTTGACGCCTTGACTGGTGGTAACCCCGCCCAGCAGACATTTGCACTCGACGTAGCGGATCAGCGGCGGCAGGAGCGGAAACTTGACCGTGTCGCGTCCTTGTATTGCCCGATGACCGTCATGGGACCACTGACCAGCGGACGATAGTCTTTGTGGTTGGGCCACTGTCCGCGATTTTCGAAGCGTTTGGGAACTGGCGACCACAGCGGGAGTGCGTTATAGCTGAGATGATTGTGGAGTTCGATCAGGCCCGGGAAAATCGTTCCGCCGCTTTCAACAATCGTCACGCCGGCGAAGCCATGCAGGAGCAGGCTTCGCGCGTTCTTGCACCGCAACAATGGCCCCGTTCTCGATATAGACGACCGCATCGACTTTAACCGAGAACCGCTCATCCATGGTGACCACGCGCCCGGCGAGCGCGAGTTTTGGACCGGAGAGTGGATCAATCGGTCCTTTTTTCTTGGCCGCCGCGACCGGCTGCGCTGCGGGAACGGGTGACCGCCCCGGTTAACGGAAACCAAGTGCGCCCGGCTGTCATGAGATGATCCCCTTCGGTATGGTGATGGTGATATTCCGGCGCTTCGCGAGATCGTCGGCTCCCTTGCGCTGCGCCCAGCCATCCTGCTCATGCATCCACGCCGGCAACCCGGCCGGAAAATCCCCCTCCGGCACAGGAATACGATCATCATCAGCCCATGTCTCTCCGTAAAGTCTCAATGGAACGCCCCTATCCGGATGCGTGATCGCGGGTGACAACGTCTGAAGCCCGACGTTCCAATTCGCGAGCATCTTTTTCGTGGCCAGTGCCTTTTTGGTCTTGTCATTCTTGGAAGAACTCTCCGGTTGTGTCGGGTGAGTGATCGGCGCGAAGGCAATGTTGGACGCCTGTCCCTTCGGCGTCGCCTTCCAAAATTGCCACGCCTCGTTAGCAGCGGTGCCCAGCGCCAGAACCGCCTCCACATTGGCCCCGTCCATGATGGCATCAATCCATTGATTGCGGTAGGCGATGAGCGGGGGCTTTTTCTGTCGCGGCTTTGACCGAGCCATAGACGCTGTAAAGAAACGTGTTGATCAGCACGTAACTTGTCGTGATCCCAAGCTTCGCCAGGAGACCTTGGACACGCCGCCCGGCTTCGCCGACCAGGATGCGTCGAACGATTGTCTCATGCTGTGCTGGATCCTGGCCAATTATCAGCACCCGGGCCGAGCCATCCAGGCGACCGCGATGGAAAATGGGGCCCCACTCGAGGCGAAACTGACTGGGTGGATAAACATCCGCCTCTGGAAAGTTACGGACCAAAGTGCGGAACGGTTCCGCCGAATAACCGGGATCGAATGGATGCTGCATGGTATTTACCCTTTCTCCTGCTGCTTGTTACGGGCCCTACCTATCTTGCTTGGGTCACAAAAGCCCACAACCGCGTCTCTCGCAATCCTCATTTGGCCCTGTCGCCCCGAGTGATGCAAATTCTGAGGGGAGCTGTCCTAGCCGGCGAAATGAAGCTTCTTCGGAAAAAGGCAAGTCGCGCCAAAATCTTCGGAATAAAGGCTTGACGCCTATTTTTGTGATTTGCGATTCTGCGGCTCGCGTCAAGTCCGTTGGGCGTCTCCCGCCAAGCGTCTGACCTTCTTCCCGCCGAAACTTCGGTATCGGTATGAAACCTCCTCAGTCCTCGCTCTACGAAGATGGGCAAGGCGTGCCGAAGGATTTGGGAAAAGCACCAGAACTTTGCCAAAGAGCGGCCAATCAAGGATACCAACCCGCGATTACAAACCTAAGGAGGCTATCCAAACACTAAAAATTGCCCCGCGATCCTCCAACCTTTTTCGTCGGTCAGGCTGACAAAGATTGCACTGCCACCAACGCATGAACGACCCATACTTTCACAATTACCCACCATGATCTCTGAGGCAGACAAAGATACGGCGAAAATTCAGGGCGACTCAAAAACGTCCTATTGTCGAGAGACCAAGACCCAAGACAAACCGCCCCGCATGAGCATCCCCACCCCCGACTGGGCAGCAGCCCAACAGTGTTCCCGCGACTCTGACTTCACCCGGTCTGCCCCATGAAGATTTCCGCTTTCCTTCAGTGGTGCCTTTGCGCGACCCTCGCCGTCTCAGCCGTCGGTTGCAAACCTCGAGCCGAGTCACCGCAGGCAGACGCCAAAAGCCCGCTGGCACGCGTCCCGAGAGGCGAGAACCATTCCGAGGGCTTCGATGCCGATCTTTTTCATTATACCGACCAGGGCAGCGGCTTCTTTCCATTGAGCGTGGTACGCGCACTTAAGGATAGCGAGACCGGCCGGCCTTTCCTCGAGAATCTTGAACGCTTCGGCCTGGTCCCCGGCGAAACATCCCAACGCAACCCATATGGCTTTCCCGTCGGAATCGTGACAAACAGAATCAAAGTGGCCGATGGGGAGATTGAGATGTTCGGCTTTACCTGCGCGGCCTGCCACACCTCCGATCTCCATTATCAGGGCAAAGTCGTGCGCGTCGATGGCGGTTCCGGCCTCTTCTATGTGGATAAACTAGGCGACCAAATCGGTAACTCGCTCAAGGCAACGCTGAATGATCCCGAGGAGTTTCTTGCCTTTCTCCAGCGCTTTGCCCAGGAATCAAAGCTAAAGCTCCCGATACTTACCGGCCTTGGCAAGTTCCTTGGTTCGGACCCAAATTTACCGCTCCGCAAGGCGCTGCTCGATCATCTCCACGCTAGGTCTCAGCAGCTACTGGCGGACATGAAGAGCAGCAAGGGAACGACCCTGCCGCTCGACGATTCTTTGCGGGAGAAGACGATCGGGGTAATTAAACAGGTCGCGGGCGGAAGCGAACTGCTGGCTAACATCGAGGAGGCCATTACCATGCTGCGCTATCGCCTCGATTTCCTGAAGATGCGCGACTGGTTATCCTCGGACCCGACCCATCGACTGCCAGCCGGTTACGGACGAGCCGATGATTTCGGAACGGCAAGGGTCGAGCTCTTCGGCAAGCAGAACGACAAAAACAAAGTACCCGTTAATGCGCCAGTCAGCATACCGCCGATTTGGAATGTCGATAAGTATGCCTGGTTGCACTGGAACGCGAATACCAACTCCGTCATCCAGCGAAGCATCGGCGAAGCGATCGGCGTGGGTGCCACTTTGAACCTGGAGACCGACGCGACCTCAGTCGATATCGTCAACCAGATAAGAATCGAGGAGCAGGTCAGGAAACTGACACCGCCGAAATGGCCCGCGGAGATCTTTGGCCAGCCGGACGCAATCAAGGTCGAAAAGGGCCGCGGCATTTTCTTGGCAAGTTGCGCTGGCTGCCATGCTCCAAAGCAACTGGATGATAAAGGCCTGGTGGTTTTTCGACTTAGCACTCTTGAGGAGGCAGGCACCGATCCGAACGACGCGACTAACTTTGACCGGCCGGTCCTATAACTCAGATGGTTCGACAGTGAGTTTCGCAGCGGCGAGCAAAGACCTGCTTACCAGGCTCCAAGCCAAAGCCAAAGCCGCCATGTCCAAGGAAGATCAGGACCTGATGGACAAACTCGAAGCCAAACAAACTCCTGTAAAATGGCGGGACACTATGAAGGCGACCGGCGGCCCCGTGTATCCAGCCCGACCGCTCGAAGGTATCTGGGCCACGGCACCCTATCTGCACAATGGTTCGGTCCCGACTCTCTATCACCTTCTGCTTCCCGCCGCGCAGCGTCCCAAGAAGTTTCCTGTGGGCCAAAAGGATTTCGACCCGGTCAACGTGGGTTTCGTGATCGATCCGGCGAAGATCACGCCGCAAACGGCTCTGACTTTGTTCGAGATGGATACCACGCTGCCGGGCAACTTAAACACCGGCCACGAGTGGGGCACGCAGCTTCCCGAGGACGACCGGCTGGCCCTGATCGAGTATCTCAAGGTTCACCACGATACCTTTCCTACAAACGAAGCCAAGTAGTCTGATTGTGCCCAACGATTAAACGCACTGACTTCTTGCGATGAATCCTTCTGCTTCTTAACACGATAAACAACCTATGAGTCTCTGGACCGACCTGCTAAAGGAATTGAAGGTGCTGTCTTCGGCTTGTCGGCGAGGCCGGGTCACCGGCAAGATGGGGCCAACCCGGTTGATCGACCCATTAATGTTTATGCCGAAAGAAAGGCCCGCCGAGTCAAATCCAGCCCATTGGCTCTGGTCGAACTCTCCACCCGCGTCACAACGCCGAGGAGCCGGATCCGGCGCCGGAAGAGTTTGTTGTCTTCCATGATTTCGACCCGGTCCCGGGGGTGCTTTGATCATTGGTCAACGGGAGGGCGGAGAAGGTAGAAGAGCGGCCCTTGTTCAGCGCTTCTCAGGTAAAACAAAGGTGGCTGGAGCCCGCGGGGCGACGCGACAAATGCGAAGCCTGAAGCGTGACCGAGCGGGGAGGAGGGAATCAATTACCGATTGCGATTTGCGCGATTCGAGGGGAAAATTCCGCTCGCGAAATGCACCGCTAGCTCAATTGGCAGAGCAAGTGACTCTTAACCAACGTAGTTACGAATCAAAAACGTGGATGTTGCCGAATACGCTACCAATTTAGCGGGCAGCAGACATCTGACTACGAATAGGTTACTTGCCGATTGGCACGGGCATTTTGCTACCGGTTTTGCTACGGATTAACGGCCCCCGCGTTTTAGAAGGTGGGGCGACTTTTCCGGTTGGGACACCCTCGTAGCAGGCAAGGTTAAACTGGATCATCCCGTCGTTTGGATGGAGACCCGCTGCTTGCGTCAGAATAGCGTGGGCCGCGTGGATCGATTCGGCGCGTCTCGTTGCATAGGCGAGCTCAACGAAATAGCCCGGCTCCTGCGGATTCCATTCGGTCAGCCTTTTTGCGATCACGGCCAGCAGTTCCCATTTTTCCATGCCGTGATAAATGGCGAGACGGGACATCAGGACCTCCGGCAGATGTCGGCAGAGCGGATCAATCTCCTCCAACTCGGCATTGGCGGCGTCGAACATCCCAAGCTCGATGTAGCCGTGCGCAGCCCGCAGGTGCAGTTGATCGGGGTTTTCGAGGGGCATGGAATCGAACGATATTAAAAGTTCAGTCGAAATGGCCAGATTTTTCCCTGATCTGAATTTTCTTCGCACCGGGCCGCTTTTCCCTTACCCTTCCTTATTATGGGAACAAAGATTGTTGATCACGCCGAGTTGAAGAATGTCTCCGCGAAGACTGGAACGAAACAGAAATGGCCGACTCTCCTGCTCCTTCTAGTTTCTGTCGCCTTCGGCGCAAACGGATGCACTGATTATTATTACGGTAATCCTGCGTACGGCCCCGGTTATTCGGGTTATGGTCCCAACGGCCCTGGTTATGGTCGGCCCCGGTTATGGTCCGTACGGCCCCGGTTATGGCGCCTATCCAGGCTCTGTTACGGTCGAGATTGGAGATCGGCCATACTATACTCGGGGCTCTGGCTATTACGTGGGCCGTTCCTATTACGTCTGGCGCCCGGGACATTGGGCCCGGCGCAACGGTCAAAGGGTCTGGGTCCACGGTCGCTACGTTGTGAGATAATGGGGGCGCTAATTCCCGGGCTTTAGACCGTTCACTAGTGGCCGGAGGGCGGGAAAGTAGATCACGCAGCCGATCAGCTTGCTCGTCGGAGAAACAACCCAACTAGTCTCGTCAGTCGGCCAAGGAATCAATCAAGCGCAACCACCCGAGGAGCAGCGGCTCGTGTTCTAACCTGGTTTCGGACAAATTCGGACACTCGAACTGCGTATTCCTGCACAATTCCTGCAAATCACTCGTTAAGCCATTTCCCCTCTAAGATGCGTTGCCACGAAGAGTTGCGTTGAAATCGCGCAGTGTCGCGAAGCGGTCAAATCGGGTTCCCCTCCTGGTGACTTGCGTTGAACCTCCTCTACCCATTGGGCGTCTCGCCATCGGTAATCTCAGAACATTTCGTCCGGCGTGAGATAACAACCTCAACGCAAAACGATTACGCTTGTGCAAACCAGAGCTGCTTGCTCCCAAACGGGAGAGCTGGCTCAATAGGTGCTCATAATTATCATAGTCACCGTTACTACAATAATGCGCCTTTCGTTCGCCTGTTGGCTCTATTCACCTCTTTTTCTTTGCTTGTTGGGAGCGCGTCGGCCGACGACATCACCCTTCCTGGAGCCAGGACACTGAAACTGATCTTGGGGGCTACCGGGTTTGGTTCGGGACCCAGAGTGGCGACTACACCGACGTGCGTGATTATCTCGCCAACGACGATTCGGCCACCATTGAGGATCTGACCGGGGGCGTGACCTACTATTTCGTGGTCACAGCTTACGACACCGAGGGCGGGCAAAGTTTGCCCTCAAACGAAGTTTCGGCAATGGCCGGTACGCCGACTCCAACCCCGACTCCAACCCCGACCCCGACTCCGACTCCGACCGACACGCCAACCCCAACTCCGACCCCTACTCAGACCCCGACCCCGACTCCGACTCGACCGACACGCCAACCCCAACTCCGACCCCAACCGATACCCCGACCCCAACCCCAACCCCGACTGACACGCCAACCCCAACTCCGACCCCAACCGATACCCCGACCCCAACTCCAACTCCGACTGACACGCCAACCCCAACTCCATCTCCAAGTCCCACCGAAACCCCAACGCCAACCGCGACCCCAACCCAAACACCCACCCCTACCCCTACCCCGGTAACAATCCTGTGCCGGTCGAAGCCTCAATATCACCGGGTAGTAAGACGGCTGGTGACTCGGCATTTACACTCACAGTTACCGGCACGAACTTCGTTTCTACTTCGGCGGTGCAATGGAATGGTTCGGCCCGACCAACGACCTTCATCAGTGGCACGACACTTATGGCCACCATCAGCGCTTCCGATATTGTCAATGGCGGCGCTGTACCAGTGACAGTGATGAACCCGGCGCCGCGCGGCGGGACGTCCTCTCCCAAGAACTTCACGATCAATAATCCAGTGCCAACGGCGACCTCGCTATCACCGAGCAGCGCCACAGCGGGCGGGCCACAGTTTACCCTTACGGTCAACGGAACTAATTTTGTTCAAAGCAGCGTGGTCAAATGGCAGGGCGCGAGCCTCACCACCACGTTCGTTAGTAGCACAATCGTTACCGCGATCGTTCCAGCGGCGAATACCGCCACTGCCGGACCAGCCTTCGTCACCGTTTCCAATCCTTCACCCGGTGGTGGCGCATCCGGTTCGCTCACTTTTGCGACCAACAATCCGGTACCGATCGCTACAACGTTAACTCCTTCGAGCGTGTTAGCCGGTAGCAGTGCGTTCACCTTGAAGGTCACCGGGACGAACTTCGTTGCAACTTCAAAGGTGCAGTGGAACGGACACAACCGTACGACCACATTTGTCAACAGCACGACCTTGAATGCCTCCATTCTCGACACCGATGTTGTCAAGGCGGGCACGGCGGCGGTGACGGTATTTAACTCAACGCCTGGAGGCGGGACTTCAAACGCCTTGACCTTCACAATCAACAATCCTGTCCCTTACATCAACAATATTTCGCCTAACAATGCCACCGCCCGTGGATCATCTTTCACCCTGACCGTAAATGGAACCAACTTTGTTCAGACCTCAGCGGTCACTTGGAATGGAACTCTGCTGAACAATCCGCGCTTTATCAGTGATACCCAGCTTACAGTTACTGTCCCGGCTGCAAATATCGCGAACGCGGGAACTGCCTCGGTAACGGTAATTAATCCTGCACCAGGTGGCGGAGCTTCCAACTCAGTGACCTTTGCCATCAATAACTCAGCACCGAATCTCACGTCGCTCGGACCGAACAACAAGAGTCACGGCGGCAGCGACTTCACCCTGACGGTACACGGCACCGGATTTGTTACGACCTCGAAGGTAACGTGGAACGGTTCGAACCGGACGACCACGTTTCTCAGCGGTACACAGGTGCAGGCGGCGATCACCGTCGCGGACATTGCCAACCCAGGAACGGCCTCGGTAATCGTAAGCAATCCCGCACCCGGCGGCGGCACCTCTAACGCGCTCACCTTCACGATTAAGTAACGAGGCTCGCCTCTGTGAGAGCTGAGTGAGCCAAATGTCAGGTATCCACGGGCCGATCAAGTTTCTTTTGAGAGACGAATTGAACTGAACGCCCAACCGCACAAAGAGTGATGGCCAAACAAAGGCGGGGAATGACAACGCCAGATTGCGAAGAAGCAACCCCCTTCCTGGCTTCCTGAAGTGGTGTTCCATCCGTTCCCCTGTGCATTCAATGTTATTGCACGGCGACAACTGTGCCGACTGGAATTTCGGAGAAAAATTTGCGCGCAGTATCTTCGGGCAACCGGATGCAGCCGTGCGATGCCGGATGGTTCGGCACATAGCCAGCGTGCATTCCAAAATCGAGACAACTCAGCCGCATGAAATATGGCATCTCGACGTGGTAAATCGTGGAGCGATGATTGCGTTCCTTGTTGGTGATCACAAACTCGCCCCGCTTAGTCGAGTAGCCCGACCGACCGGTAGAACATCGTCCGTAATAGATCGGGACGCCGTCCCTCACCAGAGCGACGCTTTGCATCGCCAGAGAAATTTCGATCCGCAATTTGTCTGGCGCCGGTCCGCCGCCGAGAAGAATTTGCGCGGAACGCCAGTGCCCGGTCTCCGCTGCAAGATCTAATGCCGACATTTTATTTCGGCTCGTTAGGCGCGTCCGGTTTGCTCTGCCGTGGATCAGAGCTTTCAAGTAATCGACCTGGCCCAGACCGGCGGCGAGCATCAGCATCGTCACGCTGCGATCTTCTTCGATATAACTGCGCAATCCGTTGGGGAGCAACGCCAGAAAATCTTTGTCGCAATGCGACGGCAGAAGCGTGTTGGGATCTGCTCCGCAATTCAACAGTGTGTTGAAAAGAGACACGTTGCTGCTGGCGATGGCGTAGGCAAGAAACGGGACGCTCTTCCCCTCGGGCGTCGGCGGCGCCGAGTGCTTGCTGAGCAGCAACCGAATTTCATCGTTCTTGCCCGCTTGCAGCGCTCTGGACAAAGCGCGCCGCCTGCTGGTCGTCCATTTCTGCATCATCGGCAAACGATGCACCACAGTTTTAATGATCTCAGGACGTCCGCCATCGAGCGCAAAGCTCAGGAGGTCTTGTCCGTCCACACAAGGCTTTTCCGGGTGAAGATTGGTTGAGTGCGCCAGGAGCAACTGGAACATTTCCAGATCTCCGTGCATCGCTGCTGCCATTACTGGCGTAAATCCGTGTTTGTCTCCGAGATCAACAGCCGCTCCCGCATCGAGCAACCGGCGCGCCGTTTTCGAATCCTGTTGCGACGTCGCGATCAACAATGGTGTGCGACCTTGCCCGTCACGTCCGTTCGGATCGACGTGTTCCATCAGACATAAATTGACAAGCGAATCGCACTGAAGCGCGACGGCGCGCACCAGTTCATCAGGCGAAATGATGATGCGTCCCGGAGGCTCCGGACCGATAGCGACTGCCCACAGAACGATCAAGATCATGGCTAGAATGCCAGTTCGTATGACAATTCGCCTGTAAACGATGCTCATATTGATGGCTGAGGCGCCAATTATACGATTCTCGTCCAGGAATCTGGCACGGTTCCAACCTATCTGTTTATCCATTTTCGCTTTGTGCCTTGCGCTTAGTCCTTCGTTCGCGGCGCAACCGAAGGTTGTGCCCAGCGATGCCGGTCACGTTAAACTCCATCCGCGGCGGAAGCATCGGCAAAGCCAACAACCCATCAGGTGGCGTAATTACCAGCTCCTCGTTCTGCTCGGCTGTTAAGGCAGGAAGTCGAATCGCCCCAAACCCTTTTTTTTTTTTTTTTTTTTTTTTTTTTTTTTTTTTTTTTTTGATGGCGAGCCAAAGAACGCAATCGCTCGCCTCAACTGGCAGGAAGCCTGCGAACTGGACTTCCGCGGCGACCTTCGCGAATGGGAACGACTCTTGGGGGTTGGTCCGATGCGCGATTGATTGTTTCCGGCATTTCCGCCGCAGTCCACACGAGGCGCGGCTAGCTCCTGTTGACATTATATTGACGGTATGACGGTCGTTCTGCGTCGCAAATCGTCGCTTCGGTTCGCACACTGACAAGGGCAGCGAATGCCGCTGAGGGCGAAACACTAGATTTTCAGTCCTCTGCTCATCGGATCTTCCAGCGCCATTAAGCCTCCCATACGAAGGTATCGATATTGCTCAAGTAGACCCACATGAAACCCTTCCCAATTTTCACCGTTCCGCTCGCCTTCGTGGTAGCCACTTTGTCCCAGGCATCCGTCATCTACGTGCCTGGAGACCAGCCGACGATCCAGGCTGGAATCAACGCCGCCGCCATCGGCGACACCGTCATGGTCGATCCGGGAACCTACTTCGAGAACATCAATTTTAGCGGGAAAGCAATCACCGTGGGCAGCGCCAGCGGCCCTGCCGTGACAATAATCGACGGCGGCAACCTCGCGCCAGTCGCCAGGTTCTCCACCTTTGAAACACGAAGTTCGGTGCTCAAGGGGTTCACCCTCCAGCATGGCACATCCACCTACGAGACGCAGTATTCAGGCGGCGGGGTGTTCATCAGTTTCAGTTCGCCTACAATCTCGGAGAACATCATTCAGGACAACACCGCATGCTTTGAAGGCGGAGGAGTGGCTGTTGTGTTTGGATCGCCTCGAATCCGGAAGAATATGATTCTGAACAATTCGCAGGCGGACTGTACTGGAGGGGGCGGAGGCGGAATTTTTGTGGGCGGAAATGTACGGCAGAGATAATCGACAACGTGATCTCGGGCAACGCGTGGACGAGCGGTTTCGGGGGCGGAATCGCCCTGAATGCCTCCGGTCCCGTCATCATCAAGGGCAACATCATCAACGGCAATTCGGCCAGTGGCGTGATCCCGGCGGCTTGGGGCGGAGGAATCAGCATATTGAACGATTCTCCGGCGTTCATCGTCGAGAACCTGATCTACGAAAATACCGCGGGCGATGGCGGCGGAATTTACTTCTGGTACCGAGCGGCGGTCGCGGCCCCACGCTGGTGAATAATACGATCGCTAACAACAACGCGACAACGCAGCAGGGTTCCGCCGTCTACGCCGATGGCTTCGATAGCCTGGTGCAGTTCTTCAACAATCTCTTGATCGGACAGCGCGGGCAGAGTGCTGTTTTCTGCGATGGCAGCTATAGCAGCCAGCCGCCGACTGTTTCAAATTCCGACGCTTTTAGTCCCGGTGGTACGGGCCTCGACGGCGTTTGCGTTGGACAAGCCACACAGAATGGCAATATCTCGGCGGACCCCAAGTTCGTGAATGATTTTTCCAACTTGAGGCTCAAGGCGTGCTCGCCAGCCATTGACGCTGGGACCAACTCCGCTCCCCTGTTGCCGCGGAAAGACCTCTCCGGAAAGCCGCGTATCATCGACGGAAACGATGACGGCACCCCCACCATCGACATGGGCGCCTACGAAGGCCAGTAGGGGTTTCCGGCATTTCCGCTGCGGTCCACGCGAGGCAGAAAAGCGTTCGGACAAATTCGGACACTCGAACTGCGTAATTCTGCGCGAATCCGACAAATCGACGAAATGCCAGTTTTCCCTCTAAGATGCAACGCCGCGCAGGGATTGCGCTGAAATTTCGCAACGTCGCGAACAGTTCAAAACGGGTTCGAATCCTGTATGCGCTGCCAAATCCTTCATAGGTAAAATCGCCTTAATGAAAGAATTTGCTCTCTTTGTCAGACTGTTGCAGCTCTCGCTTTAGAAGATTCCTAAAGATGTCCAAGAACGACTAGGGACTTGCATCTAAAATCTTAGGCATTTCTCCGATGGAAGTCGTAGCCTTGGCCTTCGCCGCGATTCGGTGGACATACGGGCGCCCGAGGGAAAAATACGGCGGAGATGGTAGCTGCTCGCAAGCCAGGCGAAAAAGGCGAGGTTCTATTGAACACTATCCACTCTTGAAGTTATCGCAAAGACCGGATTTGGGTCATTTTGCCTTCACGAAGTTTACGACAGCATCAAGCCGCGTAAGAAGTTTGTCGCGTCCGGCTGGGTTTTCTTGTCCAGCGCCTTCTTCGATCGCGCCGGAGTGCAGATTGGACAGGCTATTGCTCAGTCTCCAGAACTCTGCCCCATAGTCCAAGCGGATCTTAGCCGCCTCTCTCCGAAAGTCGGCACACGTATGGTTAAACTCACTGGCGGTTATGCTAATATTTTCCCTTTCAATCTCGGTTCTCCATCCGTCCATAAACCAGAGGAAATTGCTTCTTCGTTCGGACTTGGCGATTCCCTCCGCATGCCTCCTATGGGCTTTGACTGGGGTCATTCGCAGCGAGCCAGACAATACCGCCGGTCAACGAAGTCCCAATCGTGCCGTAAACAAAAATCTCTGTCGCATTGAACTGCATAAGCTGTTGATGTGGATGCCGATCCCCATAAGAAAGAAGCAGCAAAAATGCCCTGAACTAATAATTCCCTACAATCCATAATAATTAGGACGGGACGGTCGCGGGCAGTGTCCCCAGGTCGGCGGTGATTAAAAGCGTTGCATGCTTTCGGGCGAATCTGGTAGTCTTCGTTAGGATGCCCAATTCGTCACCAGGAGCCAGTGTTCACGATCGGCAAAGCGCCGCTCCTCAAGGGGACGATTGTCCATCGAAACTACATGCGAGCCCGTAGGCAACATGAGAGACAGCTCAGATGGAACGCCTTGGCTTCTCGTCTTCGGCTGTTTCGGCGGACTACGGTAAAGAAGTAGTCTCTTCAGAAATCCAGGTTTCAGCGCCATTCGAATTATTGCCGAAATTGTTCGACCCTTTCCTGCTCGCGTAGACCGCAGCGCAACTCACGGAAACCATCGGTCTCGGCGCTGCGTCTGATTGAAACTCAGGGAGCGCGGCAGCACATTCCAACGCAGTAACCAATCTCCTCGGTTGCTTTCGCTTAAGGGCTTTTCGGCGCAACCGCACGACCAATTGGCGGCCCGAACACGAATCTGTATGGAACCGTGCTTTATCATCATCGCGGACTGCCTCTAGATGGCCCTAGCGGCGCAATCCCATGTAACAAGTCTGTTACTGAAACCGGCTGGTCGATAAGCAAGGGAGCGAGGAGATGCTGAATGCGAATGGGGACCAATCGTTCCCGCCCAGGGACGATTGCCGAATCAGACTACGCGTATGTTCTGGATTCCGTGCGGGCGGCGATCCACCGATGCGTTTGTCGCTATGACGTTAAAGATGTTGAAGAGGCGCTTGCGTCGATGGACAGGCGTCTTTCCCGAGCTTCCGTCTCGCAGGCTATGCGTCGGCTTTTGCGCGAGAAAGAGATTCTCGTCGCGGAGCGCGGAAAGGGAGGCAGAACAATAATCTATAAGAAACCGGGGACATAATTTGTAGATTCGCGGAAGAGTTGTCCCACTTTCCGGGTATTCGAATTCCAAATCAGGGACATCTCGGCCCAGACACACTAATTGCGAATCGTGAAGCCGAGTCGTTACAAAAGCAAAAGGCCGGACACCGACCGTCTACAATCGACGATGCCCGGCTCCGTTAGTTATGTTACGAAGTGCAATTAGAGCAGCGAACATGCCACTACAGCCCTGCTTAATCACCAGAGGAAGCGACCAGGCTACTTTTTTGGCGCAGTCCATCGGATAGTATTTCTGGTGGAACAACTGATTGAGGAACGAAACGGCTTCCACAAACCGAAAGAGGCCGCAAAGCGCGGAACATGGTGATTAGAGTGCGTGGGATTGTGCAACTAGCGCACTTTTGCGGCGCGTAAAGGAAAAGATACTTGGCGCTTAATGAAAGCGTTTCCAGATTGCCGCGGTCGAGTTCACACCGCTGTTTGAAATTTCGTCGATTGTGCTCAAGGCCACAACCAGGAACGTCTTTTGGTACAGTTGCCGGGCTCCGCCCCACCTTCGACCAACGCCCGGGCCTTCGAGAATCGAGAAAGCGTCGAGTCTGGTTGCAAACGGCACGCTGGGAATGGTGGGGGTCACTCGCTCGATTCCGGATAATACGACGGCCCGGCGTCAGCTGCATTCGCCTAGTTAGGCCGTTTAGACGACTCCATCGCGGGGATCCTCAATCCATCGCCAGTTTCTCAGCGGTTCTGGCGCGGCGGCGCAAGCACACTTCGCTGGCTCCGGCTCCCTCGCACCTCAGGCATAACGGACAGATTAAGGGCTTCTTATTCCCCCCCCGATGCAGCGCCTTGAGATCGAACTGATCACGTAGAGAGTGACGAACCAGGAGATGAACCACCAGGGCCAGCCGATCGTGCGAAGTGCGCCAGCAGCAGGAATCGCAAAGGTAAACTTCCCGCTCCAACCGCTGTGTCGTGAGAAAGAGAATGCGGTCGCAAGGAGTAGCGCGGCGAATAGAGCGGGAAGCGGATTTAAACGCTTTTTTGCCGCCACCGTTCGCATCTGACGGGTCCGGACTTTGATTTCTGCGGGCGTCCTACGAGACCACATGTGAGACCTAACGAGAAGTAGACCGAATTGGTCGCCCATTAAAGGCGGAATTATTCGGTCTATCAAACCTGTGTTCCCGGGAAGTGAGAGGAAAATCTCTGAACATGCCAACCAGCATATCGGCACCCGCGCTTCGCTGGCAATCTTAAGTTTTTGGGATCAGAAAAACACCTCAATCGCGGAAAAAATCTGGCTGTCCTGAGCGAACTTCTAATAACCGTTCGATTTCATGCCCGTTGAAAACCCTGATCAGCTTCACCTGCATTGAATCCCCATTCACTCGAAAACGTTGGCACCGGCGATTTCCACGTGATCAGCATAGAGTTTAAGCAATTACCCCCGTCCGCGGCTGGACGTTGATGTGTTTACCAAGGCATTGGCGCGAACCGTCTCGGCGGATTGAGGTAATCCGCGGATCCCGTCTTTATTTTTCGCCTCGTCGGTCGCCCAATTTGCGGGTCGTTAGACCCAATTAGGTGGACAACGGATCAATCGCCAGCCACCACACAAGGAGCAGTGGCTTGTTCCTCAGCTGGCCGCTCACGTTCTGGATTTGTGCGGCCTGGGCTTTCAGGGCGGCGGTGAGGGCCGCAAACTTTGACTCGAAGTCTCTCTGTTGCAGCGCGACAGTTGCTTCCAGCTCCTCGACCTTGCGGTGTTCCTTGAGGAATTCATTTAGCAGCATCGCGTTCACGGCTTCGTAGCGCACGGTGTAGGGCTCCCTGTTCATCCCGAGCGACCAGGTCCGGGTCGACCTTCTCAACCTGCTCAGCCACTAAGCCGAATTGCGGGATGCCTTTGGGATCCAGATTCCTCTTGTAGTGAAAAGTGACAGGTTTCAGGGCAAGGATCGCTTCGCTCGCTTTATCCATCGGCTTAATCGCGTCCTTGAAACGCGCCGAGGAGACGATTGTCCCGAGTTGGCCGTTGGTGTCTACAACAACTGTTACGCCGCTTGCAACAGTAACCCCGCTAATTCCGGCGATAAAAGTTGCTTCTGCGTTCCGTTGGTGCCCATGCGGATAGTGCCCGTTTCTCCGGCACTACCAACGTTTGCGATATCGATATTATCGCTGCCGGTCGTGAACTGAATCCGGCCTTATTTCCCAACGCGATGTTCCTGGCCCCGGTAACATTGCTATAGAGCGAATAATACCGATCGCTGTGTTGTCGTCGCCGGTCGTGTTACTATAAAGCGCCCTATTGCCGTCAGCTGTATTATGGATACCAGTAGAATTGCTATTGAGCGCTTTTACACCGTTGGCCGTATTGTAACTACCGCTCGTGTTGTTATAGAGTGCATAAGCACCGGTGGCCGCGTTGCAGGTGCCGTTGGTGTTCCTTCGGAGCGCACTAACACCGATGGCCGCGTTGTTGGCGCCGGTCGTGTTTCTTTGGAGCGCACTAACACCGGTGGCCGTGTTGTTGCTGCCGGTGGTGTTGCTAAAAAGCGCATCTTCACCGACTGCCGTATTGTGCTGCCGGTGGTCAGACTGAAAAGCGCATCTTCACCCTCGGCGGTGTTCTGATTGGGATAGCCTCCGTCCGGCGGAGGATTAACCGCCCGCGCTGCGGGCGAGAGCGCAAACGCAACGAGAACGAATGCGCCGATGAGACTGATGCTTCTAATGATTTTATTTGTCGAATACATTTTGTTGGTTCCTTTTGCCTAGTGGTTTATCTGCGACTGACAGGTCTGGAAGAGCGCAGGGGCCCCGAGGACAAGCCTCCCGCGCCAGATCCAGATCTTCATTCTTAGTCGTTCGCCACCACACGGGAAGTCGGAGCCTGTGTCCGAAACTGGTCGCTCACCGTCTGGATTTGCGCTGCTTGCGCTTTAAGCATTGCGGTGAGGGCCTCAATTTGTGCCTGCTGCTGGGCGAGAGTGGTTTTTAATTCCTGCACGCTGCGATGCTCTTTGAGGAACTCGTTGAGCAGCATTGCGTTCACGGCTTCGTAACGGACGGTGTAGGGCTTGCCCTGTTCGTCTCGGGCGACAAGGTCAGGGTTCACCTTCTCCACCTGCTCGGCCACCAGGCCAAACTGCGGGATGCCTTCTGGATCAAGCTCATGCTTGTAACGGAAGGTCACCGGCTTTAGTTCAAGAATTGCTTCACTTACCTTGTCCATTGGCTTGATGGCGTCCTTGAAATGCTCCGAGGAAACGATTGTCCCCAGATGGCCATTGCCGTCGATAATCACTCCTACGCCGCCCGCCACAGTTTTGCCGTTAATGCCGGCAATATAGGTGGCCTGCTGAATCCCTTTAGAGCCGAGGCGAATAGTGTTGGACTCCTGAGCAACTCCTCCTCGGTTGCCGATATAGATATCGTTAGACCCGGTGATAGAATTGACACCGGCCCTGAACCCGACGGCAATGTTGTTGCCGCCGGTCGTGTTGAACTCGATCGCATCACACCCGATGCCGGTGTTTGTGCTGCCGGTCGTGTTGCCGGTCATTGCATGCCAACCAAAGGCCGTGTTGTTGTTCCCGCCTGTGCTAGCAAGGAGCGTATCATCACCCACCGCTGTATTGAAGATGCCGGTGGTGAGGTTGAAGAGCGAATCATGGCCGATCGCTGTATTCTCGCCCTGTATTGAGGTGTCGTAGGTAAAGAGCGCATCCTCACCCTCCGCCGTGTTTTCACCGGGATAGCCACCGTCCGGTGGTGGGTCAACTGCTCGCGTTGTCGTAGCAGCGAGAACGACTGCACCAATGAGACTGATACTTCTTATGATTCTATTTGTTGCATACATATTATTGATTCCTTTACCTGGTGGTTTCTTACCCGACCGCATCTGGAAGAGCGCAGAAATCCCAGGACAAGTTTCGGCGCCCGTTTCAGACGTTTTGACCGCTATTGAAATCATTGTTGATATATCGATGGTGAGATGCAAGCTCAAACTCACGGAAGACTAAATGGAATCCACTAAACGATACCACCTTGGCCTTCGCCTTTGTTACCGACCGAATGCCAAATCAAAGGGAGATGACCCTACGTCAGCGATCGTCTTCACCGTGGTCAGTTGGGGAATGTCAAAAACCATTACGGTCGTGTCTCTGCTATCGGACACGTAAAGTTTATTCTGCTCCGGATTGATCACCGAAAAGAAGGGACCCACTCCGGTAGGGAGCGTATGGGTGACTAGTTGGGTCTCGGTGTCGATTACCGAAACGGTTCCAGATTTAGAGTTGGATACGAATGCGCTTGTTCCATCACTTGTAATTAGTATCTGCCACGGAGTGTCTCCCACCCTAATTGGTTGGTCACCGTCAATTCGGCGGAGTCGATGACGGAGACAGTCCCATCCGTCACGTTGGTCACGTAGATCGCGGCGCCATTGGGCGTGATAGCAATTCCCCTTGGATTGCTGCCGACAGGAATTGTTGTGTTTAACTTTCGGGTGCGGGTCTCGATGACGGACACGGAATTGTCCAGGTAGTTGGTCACGAACACGCGGTCGCCCGCGGGAGACAGGGCAAGGCGACGGGAGCCGCCTCCAGTGGGGATGGTCTTTACCAGGTAGGTGGCGGTATCGATTGCATTGACCGTTCCTTCGGAATAATTTGCGACGTATGCGTAGCGTCCGTTTCGGGTGATCAAGATATCTTTGGCCTCGTTCCCGCCAATAACGATATTAGTGGGGATAATCTGGTTAGTCGCTGTATCGATGACGGTAACCGGGCAGGTTCGATTGATGGACAACGAAAAGCCGTTTGCCATCCGGTGTGACTGCGTTCTCCTGTGGGCGGTCGCCCACGGCAATCGTAGCTGTGACTTGGAGCGTGACCGCATCGATAACCGACACGGTTCCAGACATTCCGTTAGAAACATAGGCCTTGAGTCGATCCGGTGACATGCAGATGCGAACCGGAGCGGCGTCGATGGCGATGTGTGTGAGAATTTCGTCAGTTGAGGAGTCGATCACGGCAACACTGTTGGAATCTTGCGTGACAACGAATAAAGATGCGGCCCAGCCAGATGGGACTAGAGCGCAAAGGACGAGCAGTGAAGGCAGAAGACATTTCACAACCGCAATTACATTTGCTGTCAGAAACGTCGCTGTTCTCAGGGGATTGATTTTCATATTGGATATCTCTTTCTAGGTTTGTCCGTTCCTAATTGAACGGATTTGTCTTCACTTCTTCCAAAAGCGAAAAACGCACGGAATTGCAAAGAAAGTGCGGAGAGCTGAAGAAAAGAGGATGAGTTCGGCGGAAAATGTGACGCTCCGCGCTTAGAGTTTCTGCCTGGTTTTCATACCCACCACGTCAAGTTGTCTGAACGAAAGCCTTCGTTCACGGTTAAACCCTGCGGGAAAGAGGTTAGGTGGCCGGTTTGGAGTCACCTAACGGATTTGTCAACCGGATAAGGTGACATAAATCACAATCGCCGAGTATTTTTGCCACAGCTTCCGCGGCGTTTCAGTTCAACGCCATGCGAGGCGCTTCCCGGCTTTCGCGTCCCGCTTCCAACCCAGCCAGATGTGCGAAATGCGTGCGGGAATCGCGGCCATCGGACAACGGCGTCCAAGTTCTCGGGACTAGCTCGCGGTCATTTGCGTGGAGGCGATGTTGATTCTCGCAAGGATTGTCGGTTCTGTCCGTAAACCTCGATCGAGCTGAAATCGAATCCGTCTGCCGGCTCCCTTCAAGAAGCGCTGGCAGCGCATACGGCTCCAATGTCCGAAACGCCTCGCTGCGATGTTTTGCAACGGGCTTGCGGAAGCGTTGCACGAACGAATTTCGCCACGTCGCCTTCGCACTCAAATAGGCAGCAGGGCATCCCAGCGGGAAATGGGGGTTCCCTGTCGGAACAGACCCACCGTGCTGGTCGCGGGCTCACAATACCGGACCGAGCATCGCGATGGCGTTGTTCCACAACCGGCGCGTGATGGGCCACTGGCCAACCATCTCGGCGGTCACCGGGTGCGATTGGGCCAGGTAGGCATCCTGGCGGCGGCGCATTTCGGCGGTGAGGGCGGGATCGTAGAACAGGATGTTGTTCTCGTAATTCAGGTCGAAACTGCGGCGATCCATGTTGGCGGACCCGATCAGGGTGATTTCGCCGTCCAGGGTCAGCGACTTGGTGTGCAGCAGCCCGCCTTCGTATTCGAAAATCCGAACCCCGGCCGCCAGCAGGTCGGCGTAGTAACTGCGACTGGCCGCCGCACGATCCAGGAGTCGTTGCGCGCCGGAAAGATGATCGTCGTCTCAACGCCCCGACGAGCACTGGCGCAGAGCGCGGTCTGCATCGCCTCGTCGGGCACGTAATAAGGCGTCGTGATGACCAGCTCGCGACGGGCCGCATACATCAGCGTCTCGAACACCTCCGGCATGGCGGAATTACGCACGGTCGGCCCGGTGCCGATCACCTGCGCGGCAAAGCCCGGCTCGCCGGGCGGCAGCGGTCGCCGCAGGAGTTCGCGGATGTCTTCGTCCACCTGCGCCATCCAGTCGCTGGCGAACAGGTACTGGTTCTGCCGGGCGATCGGGCCCTCGAAACGCATCATCGCATCCACCCAGGGCGCATACTTCGCCTTGATGCGAAACTCCGGGTCCGCGCAGTTCTGGCTGCCGCAATAGGTGATCCAATTGTCGATCACCACGATCTTGCGATGGTTGCGCAGGTCGATGCGGCCTGCAACGGCCGCAGCAGCGGATTGCCGATCGGCAGGGCGGTGGCGACATGCACGCGAGCATCGCGCATGGCCTTCCAATGCTCGGAGTCCATCAGGATCCGGGAGCCCAGACCGTCCGCCATGGCCCGGCAGGCGACCTTGCGCGCCGCGGCCCGCTTCAGCGCTTCGACCACCTTGAGCCCGTTGTTGTCCGGCAGCCAGATGTAAAAGATCAGATGCACGTGATCTTTCGCGGCATCGATGTCCGCGACCAGGGACTCGATGGTCGCGTTGGAATCCGGCAGCAGTCGCCCGGGTTGCCACCCACGGGTTCAAAACCGTTCACCGAATGACCGACCCGGAACAGCGGCGCGTAACGTTCCGGAATTTGCGCCTGAGAGCTGCCGCCTTCGCTCCCGGCGCCTCCGCGGGATCCGGCAGACCGGCCAGCACCTCGCGCATGCGGCGCACCCGACGGCGGCCGATATTGGTTTCACCCAGGAGAAGATAGGCCACGATGCCCACGACCGGTAGCGCGATGATCACCACCATCCAGGCCACCCGCGAGGCCGGTTCCCGGTGGGGCCGCAGATCACCCGCGCCATCACCGCGAGGTGGACCAGGAAAAGCAGGAGCGCTACCAGCGTGGAAAAGAATGAGTATTCAGTCATCCTTGCCGAGTTCTCTACCAGAGCGTCGCCTTGTTGCCATAGTCCATTCGTTAGCCAAGACGCCTTGCGCCTCGGCTTCTCGAGCGGCTCTCAAGAGCAACTCGTAGCCTATTCAACCTAGTCCCGCCCGATAGTGGACTTTAGTCCCATGACGATTCGCGGTCGCTGTAAGCGCGGTAGCTTGAAGTTTTCTCCGGTTTGCCGCGCTGCGAGAAGATCAAACCCCAAACTCACCCGAATAACAAGATACGACCAGCCACGTATTGACCCCGGAATTGGCCATGAAGACGCTATCCGCCTGAACTGCGGAAACGCCGAGGGACGGCGCAGCTGAGAATCGCAAGAAGCGCTTGAATTTCATCGCGGTGGAAGGCTGATGGTGGTTATCTGGGAGCAGGACACACGACCAGTTTCCCATTGAGCGGCGGCCGGATAAAGGCAGCACGGGGCTCCATCAGCGCCGTCGGTGGCTGGCACGCGATTTTCCAAAGTCGTATATCCGCAAAACGGGCAACCTTGCCATCATGCGTCGATCGATGAGAAGCAGTCCCCCGGTCCGTAGTAGTATCCCCCAATTTACGCGACGAATCTGCTTGCCCTGCGGATCGCGCTTTCAGTATTGCTCGATTGGTGTGTGAGGGATCGGGCGCCGCTCGGGGTTTGGTTGAGGCGCCCGGTCCTATTCTTCGGAATGAGACTGTCGTCAGCTTGCA
>CAVYVJ010000024.1:0-138588 GCA_963771865.1 uncultured Verrucomicrobiae bacterium | reverse complement strand
CGCTACAAGATGACGGATAACATCGTCCTGGTTGGTGACATTGGGGTCGGTGGCGATTTTCGCGGCTTGGTGAAGTATTCATCCGTTTCCGCTGAACATTCGAGCGATGCTACGACCAAAATCCAACGCCTTTACGCAGGCGTCCTGCGTCGCGCTGACACTTGGCCTAACGATTGCCCCGATTTCCGCGCAGAACGCGACCGAACTTCCGCAGCAGAAGGAAAAGAAAAAGCAGGAAAAAATCGTGGCGAAGGAGCAGGAAAAGACTGCGCAACGCGCCAACTCGAGATCAGGGGCAACCGAGCCTTCGACGACAAGACGCTGCGCTCGCAGCTGAAGGAGCAGATTGCCACCATCGAGCAATACGGCCTAACGACTGCGCGCGGCGATGACGCGGCTTTTTTTCTCGAGCTCTATTATAAAAAACACGGCTACGCCAAGGTGCAGGTGAGTTACGCCCTGGTGGGCGGGAATGGACTCCGCCTCGACATCGTGGAAGGCCCGCTCGTCCATCTTGGCCGGATTAATTTTGTCGGCGTTGGTCAGTTGCCGGAGAAGAAACTTTTTGAATATGCAGTCCGGCCAACCCAGGAACGCTTTTCCAAAACACAGACGCTTTTGCCGTTCGTAACCGCCGATGTCGAGGAAGGCGCTGACTTGGTGCGGCGTTTCTACGCTTCGGAAGGATTCATCGATCTGTACCCTAGAGAAGCCGGTTTACGATTACACCCGGCCTGATCTGGTTAACGCTCGGATCGTCGTTCACGAGGGACAACGATACTTTTTCGGCAACACCATTTTCGTCGGCCCAACTATTTATGACCCCGAGACATTGCGCGGCCAGATGCTTGACCTCATTGGCCGGCCCTACACCGAGGCGCGTCTGGCCGATATCCCGCGGCGCTTGCAGTCTTATTATAAAACTCGCGGCTACTTCGCGGTGAAGGTGGACGCGGTCGGGGAGCCGACCCTTGCCCTGCACGGACGCGTGCCGGTACGAGTACGATTGAGCCTGGCCCGGTCTATCGCTTTGACGGCGTGACCGTGCGCGGGACCAGGCAATTGCACCCGAGCTACCTGGCGAAACGGTTCCGAAAATTCCACGGCCAGCCTTACAGTCCGGAAGTGCTCGACAAGAGATTCCGCGAGCTGATGCGGACGAGCCTTTTCAATATCCTCCAGATCAAGCCAACACCGATCGGTGGCAATCTGCTGCGTCTCGACATCAACGTCGAAGAAGCGAAGCCGCAGGAGTTCGGCTTTTCCATTGGGTACGGTTCCTTCGATGGCGCAATCGTCGGGGCCTCGTATGCGAATCGCGATCTTTTTGGATATGGCCGGCCGATCACGACCGCCCTCGAGTATTCGCAGCGCGGTTACAAGGCGGACTTCACTTTCGAGGATCCTGTACCTTTTTGACACGGATTACGCCTACAAGATGCGACTCTCGGCGCTGACCTACGATTACGATGGCTATTCGAAATTTGAGGTGGGCGGCCGCTTCTCTCTCAGTCGCAAGATTACAGACGAATACGAGGTCGGTTTCGTTTTCTCCCCGCGACATGTCGAAGTGACCGATGCGACGATCGATGAAACATTCCTTGGCCGCACCTCTTACTTCGTCAGCTCGATTGGATTTACTCAAACGCTCGATCTGCGAAAAAACCCGCTCGTGGCGCCGCGCGGTTTTGTCTTCGATAACACGGTCGATCTGGCGACTAGCGCGGTGGGGAGTGATCTCGATTTTTTGCGGGCGACCGCGCGGCTCAGTTATTACCGCTCCTTTGCCCCGGATCCCGTCGCACTGGTTGGGGAGGAGTTGGATAAACCTCCCTTTCAGCGCTGGTTCGAGCGCACTTTGCTTGCCTTTGGGGCCCGCAGCGGAGTTGTTTATCCACTTAAAACCGGCGGGACGAGCACGGCGCTCGCCATCCCAATTGATGAGCGGTTTTTCAGCGGTGGCAGCACGACTGTGCGCAGTTTCGATGAACGCGACCTTGGGCCACACGACCGCGGCGGCAACCCAATTGGCGGGGAGTTCTTCACCATCTTCAACGTGGAATACACTTTCCCGCTTTATCAGGAATTGCTGGGTGCGCTCTTCGTCGATGCCGGCAACCTCCTGCCGGACGCGCGTTCTCCCGGCTTGAATGACATGCGCTACGCGATCGGTGTGGGGTTGCGCTACAATCTGCCGATCGGCCCGATCCGCCTTGATTACGGTATCAATCCCGACCCGCACACCGACGAGGCCTTCGGCGCTTTTCATTTTAGTTTTGGCTTTGCATTCTAACGATTGCAGGCGGTATCGCCCGCCGTTATAATTGCCGGGAGCGCGCCTTGCATGCCGTTAGGCGGGCAACGAACAACACAGGCTTATGGAAACAACACTCGAAGCACCAAAAAACGCGGCCGCTGAAACCGATTTCCTGCCGCTGGAGGGGACCGACTACGTTGAATTTTACGTCGGCAACGCCAAGCAGGCCGCGCATTTCTATAAGACTGCGTTCGGTTTTCAAAGCCTGGCTTATTCCGGCCCGGAAACCGGTGTGAAGGAGCGGGTCAGCTATGCCATTCGGCAAAATAAATTGACCTTCGTCCTGACGACACCGCTCCGCTCTGGCACGCCGATCGCGGACCACATCAACAAGCACGGCGACGGGGTCAAGTTTTTGGCCTTGCGCGTGCCCGATGCCAATTCCGCCTGGAAGGAAACAACCAAGCGCGGCGGGAAGAGTTACATGGAGCCGACGACGCTGAAGGACGCCGATGGCGAATTCGTCATGAGCGGCATCCACACCTACGGCGAAACGGTGCACCTTTTCATCGAACGCAAGAACTATCGCGGTGTCTTCATGCCCGGCTTCCGCAAATGGACGTCGGCCTATAACCCGTCGGATACCGGTCTTCAGTATGTCGACCACTGCGTGGGCAACGTCGGGTGGAACCAGATGAACCCGTGGGTCAAGTTCTACGAGGATGTGATGGGCTTCCGCAACATCCTTACCTTTGATGACAAGGATATCTCGACTGAATACTCAGCTCTCATGAGCAAGGTCATGAGCAACGGCAACGGCTTTGTGAAGTTTCCGATCAATGAGCCGGCGGAGGGAAAGAAGAAATCGCAGGTCGAGGAATACCTCGATTTCTACGATGGCGAAGGGGTGCAGCATTGTGCGCTCGCGACCAAGGACATCGTCAAGACGGTGACCGATCTGCAGACGCGCGGAGTCGAGTTCCTGAACATCCCGACAACCTATTATGACACGCTGCCAGAGCGGGTGGGGCACATCGATGAAGATCTTGAGCCGCTCAAGCGCCTTGGGATTCTGGTCGATCGCGATAACGAAGGTTATCTCCTGCAAATCTTCACCAAGCCGGTGGAAGACAGGCCGACGCTATTTTTCGAAATCATCCAGCGCAAGGGCGCGAAGAGCTTCGGCAAGGGTAACTTTAAGGCGCTCTTCGAAGCTTTGGAAAAGGAACAGGAACTTCGGGGTAATTTGTAACCCATCGAATTTGCCAATTCCGCACACTGAGGGCCGAAATAGTCAGAGATCCTTCTCGTTGCGGGATCAGGATGACATACTGAAAGAGGAAAAGACTTATGCCGTATTATCAAAGACTCGGGCAGATGCCGAAGAAGCATCACATCTGGTTTCATCGCAACGGTGCCGCGCCCACCTACAAGAACGAAGGCATCGCCTACGAACACGTTTTCACTACGGAGGGATTCGATGAAGCCTATTCCATCGTATATCACCTGCGCCCGCCCACCCGGGTGCGCAACGTCGAGCTGATCAAGCATTGGGAGCCGAAAAAAGTCACCGATAGTCCGCTCCGGCATCATCATCTCAAAACGGCCGACATTCCGCGCCGGGGCGATCTTTACACCAGCCGGATTCCGATGTTGTTCAACCAGGACATCACCGCCTACCGCGCGCGGCCGGCCAAGACCTACGACAAGTTCGAGTACTATAAGAATGGCGGCGCGGACGAAGTTATCTTCGTCTTCAAGGGTGGCGGCACGCTCGAGACTGTTTTCGGCCGACAACCTTATCGCGCGGAAGATTACATCGTCATCCCACGCGGTATTACCTACCGGCTCGTGCCCGACAATGTGCAGGAAGAAGATTATCTTATCCTCGAATCGGCCGGGCCAGTCCGAATTCCGAAGCGGTATCTCAATCACGAGGGCCAGATCAAGATGGGTGCGCCCTATTCCGAGCGCGACCTGCATGGACCGAAGGAGATCCTCACGATCGACAAGGACGAAGACGTCGACGTGCTGGTGAAAGACGGCTCGCGTTTCACCCGCGTAACCCTCGCCCAGCATCCCTTCGATGCTGTCGGCTGGGATGGGTATCTCTATCCCTTTACGTTCAATGCGCAGGATTTCGAACCGATTACGGGCACGGTCCATCAGCCGCCACCCATTCATCAGACCTTTGAAGTGCGCGGCTACGTCATCTGCACGTTCGCGCCGCGACTCCTCGATACGCATCCCGGAGGCCGTAAAGATTCCGTGGGTGCACGACAACGTGGAAGCTGACGAGGTTTTGTTTTATGTCCGAGGAAACTTTGGATCCCGCCGCGGCATCGAAAGTGGTTCGATCACGCTCCACCCGCGCGGGATTCCACATGGACCGCATCCGGGCACGATCATGGCGAGCAAGGATGCGTTACGGACCGAGGAGCTGGCGGTAATGTTCGACACGGCGCACACCCTCGAGCTCACCGAAGAGTCTCTCGCCCTGGACGATCCAAATTACCCGCTCAGCTGGCTCGACTAACGAATCAATCGCGTGTTACAAAATCACGAAACCGAATTTGAAGCAGCGCAACGCCGGATGCGCAGCATTCCGCGTTGCGGCGCCGCGCGCGTCGAAAGCCTGCAGACTTCCTTTCGCGAAATTCTCGAAGCGGTCGGTGAGAATCCGGAGCGCGAGGGCTTGCTGAAGACTCCCATTCGCGCCGCCAAGGCCTTCGAGTTTCTGACGAACGGTTATCGCCAGGATCTCGATGCCATTGTTAACGGGGCGATCTTCACTTCGGACGCGAGCGAAATCATTCTCGTCAAAGACATCGAGCTTTACTCGATGTGCGAACATCATCTGCTGCCCTTCATCGGCAAAGCGCACGTTGCCTATATCCCCAACGGCAAGGTTATAGGTCTTTCGAAGGTTGCGCGCATCGTTGATGTCTTCGCGCGTCGCTTGCAGATCCAGGAACAACTGACCACGCAGATCGCGGACGCGCTCATGCAGACACTGCATCCGAGCGGGGTTGCGGTCGTGATCGAAGCGAAACATCTCTGCATGATGATGCGCGGCGTCGAAAAACAGAACTCGGTCATGACGACCTCATGCCTCCTTGGCTCATTCAAAGAGGACGCGCGCACCCGTACGGAGTTTCTTTCGCTCCTTAGACAGTAACGCGCCGATGCTGCTGACGGTCAGCAAGCGCCTGGAGTTTTCCGCTTCGCGTCGCCTCTTTAATCCCGGTTGGTCGGATGCCGAAAACCTCGTCGCCTTCGGGCCCGAATCCGCTGCCCGCTACGGGACCGGGCGAAACTACGTCGCCTATTTTGTTTTCACCGGCGAAGTCGATGCGACCAACGGCATGCTGGTCAACATCAGCGAAATCAAGGCGCGGATTGAACGCGTCCTGCACGCGCGCTTCGATCACAAATTCCTAAACGAAGATCATCCGCATTTTCGCGATGTCCCGCCGACTGCGGAGAACGTCGCGCGCCAGCTCTTTGCGGAAGTCGAGCCGCTCTTCCATCGATCTCGCAGCGCGACTGGTCGCCTGCCATCTTGTCGAGACGCCGGAACGAAGCGCGACGATTTATGCCGGCGGCTTGAGCGAAGCAAACTACTGGCTCGAGTTCTCCGCCGCGCGGCAAACGATGTCGCCGCATCTGAGCGCGACTGAAAATGAATCGCTTTTTGGAAGCGCGAGTTCGCCGCACGGTCACGGCCACCACTATCGGGCGCGTCTCACCTTTCGTGAGGCGGCGGAAGGGGAGCAACGACCGGTTATTCCGTATGCCGACCTCGAGCAATGTCTCGGATCGCTCCTGGCGGAACTGGACCATAAGAATCTCAATCACGAAGTCCCTGGCCTAACGAACCGTCCAAAGACGACGGAAAGCCTGGCCCAATATCTCCACGAGCGTGTTGCGGCCATGCTGCCAATTCACCGGGTGCGGTTGCACGAACGCGAGGATTTCTTCGCGGAGTATTGGGACGGCGGAGACTACTTCCTTGGAATGCAACGAGCCTTTCATGCCGCTCATCGTTTGCACGCGCCCAGCCTTTCTGAGTCGGAAAATCTAGCCCTCTACGGCAAATGCCATAACCCGCGCGGACACGGTCATCGCTATCTGACGGAGGCGACGATCGGCGGGCCGTACGACGAGCGCAGCGGGACGCTTTACAACTTTCTCTTGCTTCCGCGACGGCGTCGAGCGCGCGCTCCTGCCCTGGCAGGACAAACATCTCGATCTCGAAACGGAGGAATTTCGGGAAAGCCCTTCGACCGGAGAAAACATCGTGCGCGCGCTCTGGCCCAAGTTTGACTCGCGAGCTCGATCGACCGGCTCGTGCGCCTCCGGCTCTGGGAAACGCCTAACAATCGTTTTACTCTCCGCCGTTGATTGCCGGATCGGCCGCCGCTCCCGCACCGATCTTGTTCCAAAGGCGCCCGTCGCCTAGTTTGCGCGATGGCAACTTCCGATTCTGACGATCGCTTGGAGGAGGACATCAGCATTCACATCTTCACTGTCTCGGCCGGCATGGTCGGGGTTTGCCTGACGGTGATTGGCCTGTTGCGCGTCTTCATCGCGCTCCGCAAGGCGGACACCGTGGCGGACAATTTGCTCGCCTTCGATGCCATCCTTTTCCTCTCGGCGTGCCTTGCGTCCTACTGGGCGCTGCGCACTCGCAGCCGCCGCCGAATGCACATCGTCGAACGTTTCGCGGACGCGGTCTTCATCGTCGCGCTGCTCCTGATGGTCGTGATCTGCGTCTTCGTCACGTTTGCTATCGCAGTCGCGTCGCCGCAATGACCGCGAATCAGTTTCGCAAGGTCGCTCTCAGCCTGCCGGGGGTCGTGGAAAGCTCGCACGTCAACCACCCGGACTTTCGCGTTCAAAACAAGATCTTCGCTACCCTCGGTTATCCCGATCCGCGCTGGGGCATGGTCAAGCTCACGCCCGAACAACAGGGAGAACTTCTCCGCGCCGCGCCGGAATTATTTCGCCCGGCCGCAGGCGCCTGGGGTCGAAGCGGGAGCACAGTCGTCCTTCTCTCCGCCATCACGGTCGCTGCCCTCCGGCCCATCCTCCGGCGCGCCTGGGAAAACGTCGCGGCCCGAAACCCGGCAACCAAACGGCGTCGTTAGGCCGCGGCCAATCGCATTCGGTGCCGCCCCTCCGCGAGCACGATCGCAGCCGCGCCGAGGGCCGCGTAGCCGAGCATCGTCCTCGTGTTTCCGCCGCCGTAGAAACCGGCGAAATCCAGCCATGGATTCGCCCCGTGATCGTTCACCACGAGATACCAGAAACTGAGGAAGACGACGATGAAGGTCTTGGCGTTGACGGTGATCACGCCTAACGAAGTCGCCGTGGCCGCGACAAAGGCGATTCCGACCAGCAGCGCGCTGAGCGGTTCCGCGCCGTGAGTCGCGACGCGCGCGAGTGGGCCCGCGCAGAGGAAAAGGCTGAGGAGCATCGTCGAGCCGAGCTTCCACCAAACGAAATTCTCGCGCAGGCGCGGCGCCACCCAGAGCATGGCGATCGTGTTCGCGCGCGCGTCGCGCGTCGCCACATCCGAGACCACGATGGCGAGTGCGGCAAAGACCCCCGGCATGAGGCCGGCGAGAGGCGCGCTCATGGTCGCGATCGTGATCACAACGAAAGCGACGAGCACCAGCGGATAGAGCGTCAGCGTGAGTGCGGCGTCGCTCCACATCGCGGCAACGAGCGAGCCCCGGCGCGCTGGGCGGAGCAGTGGCGCGACGATTCGCCGGCTGAGCGGTTTGAACAGGTTCTGCAGCCGTCCAATCCAGTTGCGGCTGCGACTTCCCCGCTGTCTGCTTCGTTCGCGCCGGATCGAAGCGATGGAAACATAACGCCGCCAGCGGCAGAAAAAGCAGCGGAGCCAGCGTCGAAACGAGACGCGGCAGCACCCAGGCGCGTGTCAACGTTAGCCCCGGGAAAACAATCGACGCCTTCTTCGGGTCGAAAGGTGACGCGCCGATTGCGATCGCGTCCGTGTGCAATGTTCGCGTCAGTTGGTCGATCATGAATCCAAATCCGGTGAAATCGAAGTAGCGCGCCCAGCTGATGCCCCCATGGCTGGTCTGGTCGCCTACCACGAGCCCGATGCCCGCCATCCAAAGGAAAAAATAGGCGACATCGCCCAGTTTCCCGGAGAGGAACGGGATCGATTCGAACAGAACTGCAACGGCCGAGACAAAGACGACCGCCGCCGGCGTGAGGAGGAGATATTGTTCGAGAAAGACGAACGGCTCGATCGGCGCCTCGCCGCGCACGATTAGCATCGCCATCGAGCTGAGCATGAATCCGCCGAGAAATGTGGTCAGAAACAAAACATTGCCGAGAAATTTTCCGAGCAGGTATTCGCTCGATCGCATCGGCGTGGAAGCGGCCACCAATCCGCAGCGCGAGATGACATCTTTACGAATCGCGCTCGAGATCACGTAAAAACCGAACAAGCCCGACAAAGATCATCCCGAGCGACGCGGTCCCCATCCCGATCGCGCCCGAGTTGTAGATCGCGCGCTGTCCGTTGATCTGGATGAGCGTGCGACCGGTCGCGGGCGAAGGGATCCAGACATAAGCAAACGCGCTCAGGAGCAGGAACACGACGACGGTCGAGACGCGGCGGAAACGAACAAGAAAATCCACGCGCACGATGGCGGCGAGGCGGGTGAGGCGGCCGCTCATCGCGCCATCTCCCCGCTTGTCCCGAAGTTCATCAAATAAAGAAACGCGTCCTCCAGTTCGGGCTCGGCGGCCGACGCGGCGATCGCCGGCGCTGGCCCGACAAAGTGGATATGAACGCCATCCGGTTTGCGGACCGCGCTTGAAATCTTCAGACTCGTGCGCAGCTGGTCGAATTCCTCCGACGAGACCACGCTGCGCCACGACCTTACCGATGCAGGTGCGGAGCAGCGCCTCGGGCGTGCCGATCGTGAGGAGCGCCCCTGCTTCGGAGCACTGCGATCTCGGTCGCAATCGATTCGATGTCCGAGACGATGTGCGTCGAAAGAATTACCAGTTTGCCGAAGCCGATCTCGGAAAGAACGTTGCGGAAACGGACCCGCTCCTCCGGGTCGAGCCCGGCGGTCGGTTCATCCACGATGAGGAGCGCGGGATCGTTGATCAGCGCCTGTGCGATACCGAGGCGTTGCTTCATCCCGCCGGAGAATCCGCCGACGGTGCGACCCGCCGACTGGTGCAGATTCACCTGTTCGAGCATCTGCATCACACGCTTTTTCGAGTTCACGCCTTTGAGCGCGGCGAAGTAGGTGAGGAACTCGATCGCGGTGAGATTTTCGTAAACCCCAAAGTCCTGCGGCAGGTAGCCGAGCTTTCGCCGCACGTCGTTAGGGCGTCGGGTCACATCGACGCCTTCGAAAAAGATTCGACCGCTCGTCGGACGCGTGATCGTTGCGATCATCTGCATGAGCGTCGTCTTGCCCGCGCCATTCGGGCCGAGCAGCCCGATCACGCCCGATTTCAAGTCGAGCGAGACATCGCGTACCCCAAACTGCCCGCCACGGAACTGTTTCGAGACCGCCTCAATCTTCAGCATCGCACTTTCTTGGCGGGAAGAGCCCGTAATGTCCAGCTGTGCCGCGAGTCAGGCGTCGCTACAACTTGCAAAGCGCGGGCTGCGCCGGAAAGGTGGCGAATGGATCTGCTGCCGGCAGTCGAGAACGCGATGGCGACGGGTAAGTTGCTTGAATCCAGCGCGGCGAATATCCGGCTGACGCTTGCCGAGCACGAGTTCGCCGATCGCGGCGCAGTCAATTACCGAATTGGTCGAGGCGGGGGAGTGGACGGAACTGAATGACCGTTTTTATCGCGCCCTCGCTTTTGGGACGGGCGGAATTCGCGGGCGGACGATCGGCAAGATTGTGACCCGGGCGGAGCAGGGCACCCCTAACGATCTCGGCCGGCCCCAATATCCCTGCGTCGGCACGAACGCGATGAACTTCGACAGCGTCGCCCGCGCCACCCAGGGATTGGCCGAATATCTGTGCGAATGGTTCGCGCGCGAGCGTCGGACCGGTCGGCCCAAGGTGGTGATCGCGCATGACCCGCGCTTTTTCTCTTCCGATTTCACCCGACTGGCGGCCGAAGTTGCGGCCCGCAACGGTTGTGACGCCTGCATTTTCGACGGTCCGCGCTCGACTCCGGAGCTTTCTTTTGCCGTCCGGTATTTGCGCGCGAGCGCGGGCGTGGTCGTGACCGCGAGCCACAACCCGCCGCATGATAACGGCTACAAAGTTTATTTCGGCGACGGCGCGCAAGTGGTTGAGCCGCACGCCAGCGGCATCATCGCGAAGGTGAACGCTGCTGGGACGGCTGCGCCTAACGACTCTCACGGCGAGATTACGAGCCTCGGTCGCGACCTCGACGAAGCCTACATGGCGCGGCTCGAGACCCTCGTGCTCGATCCCGCGCTGGTGCGGGCGCAACGCGAGCTGCAGATCGTTTTCACGCCGATTCACGGGACGGGCGGCGTCATTATCAAGCCGATGTTGAAGCGGCTCGGGTTCACCTTCGACGTTGTGCCGGAGCAGGATCAGTTCGACGGACGTTTCCCCACGGTGCAATCGCCCAACCCGGAGAACGCGGAAGCGCTTAAACTTGCCATCGAACTGGCGAAAAAGCGCAATGCCGATCTCGTCATCGCGACCGATCCTGATTGCGATCGGATGGGTGTGGCGGTGCGAAGCGCGCAAGGCGAGATGAAATTGCTCACCGGGAACCAGATCGGTTCGCTGCTCGCGTATTACCGGGCGAAGAAACTTTTCGAGCAGGGCGTGCTGAACGCGGCGAACGCTTCCCGGGGCGTGATCATCAAGACTTTTGTCACGACCGATCTCCAGAAAGCGATCGCGGAAAAGTTCGGTCTGCGCTGTGTCGAAACCCTGACTGGGTTCAAATATATCGGCGCGAAATTGGAGAAATATGAGCGCGCACTTCCGCCGGATGCAGTCGCGAACTACCGCGATTTGCCTGAGAAGGAGACACGCCGGCTGCGCCTGGAGCACTCGGCCTTTTACATTTTTGGCGGCGAAGAAAGCTACGGCTACAGCGGCGCGGATTTCGTTCGGGACAAGGACGCGAACGGGGCGGCGATCATGTTCTGCGAAGTGGCGGCTTACGCCAAGTCGCTCGGTTTGACGATCGACGGGTTGCTCGACCAGATTTATTGCGAGATCGGATTTTATCTGGAGAAGAACGGCGCGCTCACTTTCGAAGGCGCGGAAGGCGCGGCGAAAATCCAGCGGCTGCTCGCGACCTATGTCAGCAATCCGCCTAACGAAATGCTCGGGAGCAAAGTGACGGGCGTGAAAAATTTTGAAACCGACACAATCCGCGATGTCGAAGGCGACACCATCCCGCGGGAAAAAATGCTGATCTTCGAACTGGCGGACCGGACACGGATTGCGGTGCGCGGGTCGGGAACGGAGCCGAAGATCAAATATTACCTCTTCGCGCAGCGCCGGCCCGAAAGCGCCGGGTTCACCAGCGCGGAGCTTGCGGCGATCAAAACGGAGATTGCCGCGAAACTTGAAGCGCTTTGGGAGTGGCTGCAGGCGGATGCGGCTACTCGCATCGGCTCTTCGTAAACCGGCAGCGGCCCCGCGCGCATTGCATCGACCGCCAACCCAATTTGTCATCCCGAGCCGGCGCAGCGCGGGGAGGGACCTCCCCGATGCAATCGACGCGCTCTCGTATCCGAAACCGGGGATTTCAACTGCGAGGTCCCTCGCCGTCTTCGCGGCTCGGGATGACAAGGGGCGTGCTCGGACCCCCGCTCGAATCAGATGTTTAGAAGGTCGGCTCTTCGGGGACACGGAGAAGGACTATCGGAAACTGGCCCTTCTCCGCCACCGCACAGACACATCGCAAATTTTCCACCCGCCGCTCGACATTCAGCCGGACGCGGCCACAATTCCCTCGTGAGCGAAATCAGTCTTAACGGTGGTGAGATTACGATCCTGAAAACGCTTGGACTGAGTGGCGCCACGATGGGGGGCGAGCAACTGGCCGATCGAGTTGACGAAATGGAAGGGGCGGAATTTCTCGACACACTCGGGGGCTTGATGTCGATGGATTACGTCACCTCCAACAAGGTCAACGTTCGCACGATGGATGACGTCAAGAAGGCGAGCTTCCGGGTCAATCCCGCTCACGCCCGTGATTTGCGCGATGCAGTTTATCCGTCCCGGAAGAAGCCGGAGACCGGACGGCGTCGGCGACGCTCTTAGAATTTCGAGTGAGCGGCGATTCGCGACGGGGAAGTTTGCGGAAGCTCTGGCCATGGCTTGCCGCCGTCTTGAGCGGCTTGCTCGCGACGATTTGTTTCGCGCCCTTCGAACAGAACTGGGTCTGCTGGATCGCGCTTACGCCGCTCCTCGCAGCCGTCTGGTTCTCCGGCGCGGAAAGTAAACGCCGCTGGCTGCGCGATCTCTTCCTTGGCTACGTGGCGGGCGTTGTTTTTTTCTGGGGGGTTCTGTCGTGGCTCCACACCGTGACTGTGCCGGGGCTGGTTCTCGTCGGGCTCTACATGGGAGTCTATTTTGCGATTTGGAGCTGGCTCGCGGGCGTTTGTTTGTCCGCGCGCGCGTGAGACGCAGCGCAGATGCGGACCGGGTTTGCGGCGAAAGACGCGCAGCCTAACGAATCGCCGGAAGCGCGCTCGCCCTGGCTCAGTTCGCTGCATAATCTTTGGCTCGCGCTTGTCCTCGCCTCGGCCTGGACCGCGCTGGAATGGGTGCGCGGCTGGATGTTCAGCGGCTGGGGCTGGAACGGTCTCGGGGTCGCATTGCACAAGATCTTGCCTCTTATCCAGGTCGCAGAATTCACCGGAGTGGCGGGTCTTTCGTTTGTCGTCGCCTTCGCCAACGTCATCGCGGTCGCGAGCGTCCGGCGCTTTATGCTCGAAGCCAAAGTTCAGGTGCGACGGCCGCATTTTGATTTCACCCTGACGATGGCCGCGATTGTTGGCCTCGCCGCCTACGGGATTCGCGCCTTGCAAATGACGATCCCGCTCGAGCCGCTGCGCGTCGCGGCGCTCCAGGCCAATGTGCCGCGCGAGGAAAAATTCGATCGCCAGTTTCAGGAGAAAATATTTCAGCAATTCACCCGCCTGACCCAGGTCGCACTCGCGACCCGGCCACCGCCGCAACTGATCGTCTGGCCGGAGAGTTCCACCCCGGCGCCGGCGCTGCTCGATGCCGAGAACAGACGCTTTGTCATGGAGCTCTCCGCCTCGAGCAAAACCGACCTTCTCCTCGGGACGATCGACGCGGACAGGGAAGGCGATTACAACGCCGCGCTGCTCGTCTCGAAGAGCGGCGAAGAGGTTCAGGTCTATCGCAAACTGCATCTGGTACCGTTCGGAGAATACGTCCCGGGGCGAAACACGGTTCCGTTCATCGGCGCAATCGTGGGCGACCAGGTGCCGGGCGATTTTACGCGAGGAAAAGAGCCGGTGGTATTTCGCCTAACGACGGATCGGGTGAAGGTCGCGCCGCTGATTTGTTTCGAAGACACGCTCGGCGAATTGACCCGGCAGTTTGTTTTGCGCGGCGCGAACCTGCTCGCGAACGTGACGAACGACGGCTGGTTCCTGCGCTCGGCGGGGTCACAGCAACATTTGGAGAATGCAATCTTCCGTTGCGTGGAAACGCGCCGGCCGATGGTGCGGGCCGCAAATACAGGCGTGACCTGTTTTGTTAATCGCTTCGGCCGGGTGACGCAGGTGCTGCTCGATGGCAAAGGCAGCCAGTTCACGGAAGGGGTGCTCAGCGGCACGGTCGAGGTACCGAGCAGCGGCGAGTTCACCTTTTACGTCCGGCACGGCGAGCTTTTTGCAAAAATGTGCGGCGGGTTAGTGTTTCTCTTTCTGCTTGTGCGCTTGCCGCAATTCGTTAGGCGGTTGTAGCCGGGATCGGTGATCCCGGCAGCTGCGATACCAACACAGGCCGGGATCACCGATCCCAGCTACAGCGAGAGTCGCGACGTCCGGTTTTCAGTGCATAGTTTCGCGCAATGCAGAACGACTCCGTGATTTACGCGCGCGGTTTGCGCAAATCATATGGGTCGCTCGAAGCGGTGAAAGGGATCGACTTCGAGGTGAGCGCCGGCGAAGTCTTCGGTTTGCTCGGACCGAACGGCGCCGGCAAAACGACCACCGTCGAAATTCTCGAGGGGCTGCGTCCGCGCAGCGGCGGCGATGTGACCGTGCTCGGGTTTGACCCCGACCGGCAAAAGCAGGCGTTGAAGGATCGGATCGGCGTCTGCCTGCAAGCGACCAATCTTCCCGACAAGATCAAGGTGCACGAAGCGCTCGAACTCTTCGGTTCGTTTTATTCCAAGCGGCTCGATGGCGATGCCATCCTGCGGCGTCTGCAACTGTGGGAAAAACGCGAGGCCGGCTACGCAACCCTTTCGGGCGGACAAAAGCAGCGCCTGGCCCTGGCGCTCGCCCTGATCAACGACCCGCAGATGCTATTTCTCGATGAGCCCACGACCGGACTCGATCCGCAGGTGCGCCTCGAGATTCGGGACCTGATCGAGGAATTGCGCGCGGAGAAACGCACCATCCTGCTGACGACGCATTACATCGAGGAAGCGGAGCGACTTTGCGATCGCGTCGCCATTATCGACAATGGGGTCATCATCGCGATTGGCTCGCCCCGCGAGTTACAGGAGAAAAGCGCGACCCAATCGAGCATCGAGATTTCGTTAGGCGAACCTTTGCCGCCTGGAGAATTGCCGGCCTGGCCAGAGGCGGTGCGGACGATTGTGAGCGATGATCGGCGACATGTTTCCGTCAGTTCCAGCCGGCCGCCCAAGACTCTCGTCGAGTTGATCAAATGGATCGACGCCCAGGGATTCGAACTGGAAGACGTGCATCTTAATCGTCCGACGCTGGAGGACGTTTTCCTCGAGCTGACGGGCAAAAGACTGCGTGAATAGATCGATCGTGGAATGCTGAAATTCGACAGACGGCGAAGTAGCTGCGACGCCCTCGTCGCAGATGTTGTCGGCGGCGCCCTCGCCGCCAGTCTCTGCTACCCAGGAGACGAACCTGCTTCCCGGCGAGGGCGCCGCGGCCACTTCCTGCGACGAAGGCGTCGCAGCTACCTCGCGCGGCCGGGAATAGCAGACTAACGAATGAAAGCATTTCTCGCCCTACTAAAAATCGATCTCAAGCTGGCGAGGCGGAACCGGACCGTTCTCTTCTTCAATTATTTTTTCCCGCTCACCTTCTTTTTCATCTTTGCGCAGCTCTACGATGCCCAGCAGGGCGCAGCCATTCTCCAGGTGGTGGCGATGGTGATCGTGCTCGGCATTCTCGGGAACGGATTATTTGGAGCAGGCATGCGCGCGGTCCAGGAACGCGAGGAAAACGTCCTCCGCCGCTACAAGGTGACGCCGATCACGCCGGTGCCGTTGCTCGCGGCGTCGATGATCACCGGGGTCGTGCTTTTTGTCCCGAGTGTCATCCTGATTGTTTTTCTCGCTCATCAATTTTACGGCATGGCGATTCCGGCGCAGTTGTCCTCGCTCTTCATCTTCGTCTGCCTCGGCTCGATCGCCTTTCGCTCGTTAGGCTTGATTGTCGCCGCGGTCGTCAATTCCTCCCAGGAAAGCAACATCCTGATCCAGCCGATCTACATGACGATGCTTTTCCTGAGTGGAGCGACGATCCCTATAAGCTTCATGCCGCACTGGCTCCAGAACATCACCCAGTTCATCCCCGCGACCTATCTCATGACCGGCATCGGCGGCATCCTGCAGCGCGGCGAGACCTTGCTCGCCAACTGGCAGTCGGTCATCGCTCTCATGCTTACGACCGTTGTGGCGACTTTTATCGCAACGAAATTGTTTCGCTGGGAGAAGGAGGAAAAGCTGCGCGCTTCAGCCAAGCTCTGGGTGCTGGTCGTGCTGTTGCCGTTTCTCTTCCTCGGTGCCTATCAGGCCTGGAGCCAGCATGACCTGGTCAAGGCGCGGATTCTGGCGCGTGATCTGCGCCGCGGGCAGACCTGGCTGATTCAGAACGCGCGCATCTTTGTCGGCAACGGCAAGGTGATCGAATCGGGCGCTGTGCTCGTGAAGGGTGGCAAGATTGCCGAGGTTTACGACGGCGCTTTTCCTGATGCGAAAAAGCTCAACGCGGAGCCGATCGATGCCGCCGGCAAAACGGTTCTCCCGGGCTTGATCGACATGCATGTGCATCTCGGCGGTCCCGGCGGCTTCTATGATGACTGGTCGAAGTACGACCCGAACAAGGCCTGCGAGCGCGAGTTGGAAGCATATCTTTACTGCGGAGTCACCGCAGTCCGCAGTGCCGGCGACAAGGTGGACGACATGTTGAAGTTGCGGCAGCTCTTCAACAGCGGCGAGAAACTTGGGTCGGAACTTTTCCTCTGTGGCCCGCTTTTCACGGCGAAAGGGGGACACGGCACCGAGTACTCGAAGCGAATGCCGGAAATCGCGCGCGCCGGTTTTGATGCGCAATTCCTGCGCATCCCGAAAACGCCGGAAGAAGCGCGCCAGCAGGTCGATGAGCTGGCGGCGAAAAAGGTCGACGCGATCAAGGGCATCCTCGAAGCGGGCGTGCCCGGTTACAGTTTTGAGCGAATGAATCTCGAGCTTTTGCGCGCGGTCGTGGAAGAGGCGCACGCGAAGAAGTTGCCGGTCGCAATCCACACCGGCGAGAGCCGCGACGTGATCGACGCGGTGTCGTTAGGCACTGATTCGGTCGAGCACGGCTCCTTCCGCGACGAGATTCCGGACGCGACGATCGCCGAGATGAAAACGAAAGGTATCGCGTTCGATCCGACGTTGAGTGTCGTGGAGGGTCTCTCCGATTTTGCCAAAGGGAAGACCGATCTGCTCAAGCGTTCGTTAGTCCAGCAGGTGACGACGAAGGAATTGCTCACCGGCACCGAGCACGCCGCCACTAATAATGAAATGAAATCGATGCGAGAGGGCCTGAGCCATTACCCGCTCTCGATCGAGCTCGGTAATCGCAATTTGCTCAAGGCGTGGCGGGCCGGTGTGCTGCTCGTGACCGGCTCCGATGCCGGCAACTTCCTCGTCCTGCATGGACCGACTGTGCAACACGAGATCGAACTCTGGGTGGCGGCAGGGATTCCACCGGAGATCGCGCTCGAATCCGCGACTTCGCACGCCGCCAGGCTGCTCCGCGCCGACGATCGGATCGGTACGATCGAGAAGGGGAAGGAGGCGTCATTGCTCATCGTGGATGGCAATCCGTTGCAGGATGTGCGGGCGCTTTCTTCGATCTCGAACGTTTTCCAAAAAGGCGAGCGTGTTCAGCGCAACACCTTGTTCGAGCAGAAGTAAGATCGCATATGTAGACGCTTCGCTCTGCGAAGCGCGGGCGTCGGCTATGCCGCCAGCAAGTCTCACTTGAAACAACGCTGACACCCGCGCCTCCCAGAGGGAGGCGTCTACAGGAATGCCCTAACGATAGTGCAAATGAATCAGCCGCGGCGGCTGATCAAGCACGACCATGAAAAGATTGTCGTGCTCGGTTTCGGCCACGGTCACGCGGGAGGTGACCCCAAGCTCGTTGATGATTTGCGGCAACGTGTTGGAATGCCCAACGACCAGCGCATTTCCCCGGAGCGCTTTCAACTTCGCGATCAACGTCCTGAAATCGTCGCTCTGGACAATTTCCGGCCGGATGCCTAACGACTGCGCGAGGGGCTCGGCCGTTTCCCTCGTGCGCTTATATTCGGTGGTGTAAATGGCGGTGATCTGCGCGTCCTTGAGCGCCCGGGCCAGGTCTTCCGCGCGCTCTTTTCCCTCCCGGGAGAGACCGGTGTCGGACGGGACATGGCCGCTGACCGCCGCGCGCTCCGCGTGGCGGACGAGAAAAATTACCGGAGGCTGGGCCTGCGATGCACTGGCGAAGGCGAACGCGTTGACGACAAGAAACAGCCACCATTTGCTACGATGGCCTAACGATGCGTTTTGCGAGCGACGTTCCATTTTGTCATCCCGATCCGGCGTAGCGCGGAGAGGGACCTCCCAGTTGCAATCTAGCGCGTTTTGGTCGAGTGCGAGCGCCAAATTGCAATTGCGAGGTCCACGTTCCGCTCCGCCTCAGTGCAAGCCCTCTTTTCCATCTTCGCGGCTCGGGATGACAATCTTTCCGTCAATGTCGTTCTCTTCATGAAACCGTCTTCTTGCCAGTCCCCGCCTTTCGTTTCGCCACCGCCTGCCGCAAAATATACTCGATCTGACCATTCACGCTCCGCAGTTCATCGGCGGACCATTTCTCCAGGTCCTTCCACAGCTCCGGCGGGAGCCGAAGCAGAAACGGCTTTCTTTCGGCGCCAGCCATCCGGTTCAGGTGTAAAGCGTGCCGGTATTCACCACGGGCGTGACTTCGCTCTCCCCGCAAAGCACGACCAGCAGGTTGCTCACCATCGCGGCCTTGCGCTCTTCATCCATCGTCACAACTTCCTTTTCCGAAAGTTCCTGCAACGCCATGTGGACCATGCTGACCGCGCCGTGCACAATCTTCGTCCGCGCCGCGATCACGGCCTCGGCCTGTTGCCGCCGCAACATCGCTTGCGCGATCTCCGGCGCGTAGGCGAGATGGGTGAGACGCGCTTCATCTACGGTCACTCCCGCCTTGGCGAGGCGCACTTGCAGTTCGGTCTGTAAACCCTGGGCGACTTCATCCGCGCTGTCGCGCAAGGTCGGTTCGCCGTCATCCTCGGAGCGATCGTAGCTATAGAGGCTCGCAACGTGGCGAATGGCCGATTCGCTCTGGATCTGCACGTAGCTCTCGAAATCATCGACATCGAAGGCAGCCTTCGCCGTGTCTTCGACCCGCCAAACAATCACGGCCGCGATCTCAACCGGGTTCCCGCGCTTGTCGTTCACCTTTAGTTTGTCGCTGTTAAAATTCCGCGCCCGCAACGAAATCTTCGTGCTCGGAGTTTGCGACGTACGTCGCCGCGCTCAGGCCGCGCCGTTTCGCAAGGTCGGCCAACACTCCCCCGCCAGCGCGGCTGCGGGAGTAGAACGGATTCGCCCACAGGAAGCCGCTTCGCCGCACCGTCCCGTGATAAGCGCCGAAGAGGATCAGCACCCGGGCTTCGTTAGGCTGGAGCGTGAAGAGTCCGCCCAGCAAAATGACGGCGAGGATTGGGAGGGCAAATCCGAGAAGGATGAGCCAGTTAAAACCGAGCTCGCCGCCGCTGCGCTGCAACTCGCGCACAATGAGCGCGGGCCCGCCGAAGAAGAAGACCAGGTTCAAAAAGAGCATGAACCAGCCGTTGAAAGCGGACCGGATCATCTCGCGACTGCTGTTATCGATTCGAGTTGGTTCAGACATAAGTTGATGTGTAATATCGAAGTGATATCATATTGATATAGTCGTCGTCAAGCAAAATATTCAGGTCCGGCCTCCGAGAGGCGGATTCCTTAGCGTGTCCGGCAAAACCGCTTACCTTTTTTGATTCAAATCCCGAAAGGCCCTGCATGAAAGAAATCGCCGGTCTTCATCACATCACTGCCATCGCTGGTCCCGCGCAGGAGAATCTCGATTTCTACGCCGGCGTCCTCGGGATGCGTCTCGTCAAAAAGAGCGTCAACCAGGATGATCCCGGCACCTACCATTTGTTCTACGCCGACGCCGAAGGCCACCCCGGAACCGATCTGACTTTTTTCCCGTGGGCGCAGCTCGCTCCGCATCGCGATGGATACGGGCTGAGCACTGAGGTTGGGCTTGCGGTCCCGCCGGGGAGCCTCGATTTCTGGAGCGCGCGCCTCGCTCGCTACGGCACGCGTGTTTTCGAAGTGGAGACGCGTGTTGGACAGCGCGTAATTCCGCTCGCTGATCCGCACGGGTTGCGCATCGCCCTAACGGAAAGCGAAAGTTCGCTCGGCCGGCCGTTTACTCCCTGGGAGCGCAGTCCGATCCCGGTCGAACATCAAATTCGGGGGCTGGAAAGCGCGCGGATGGTGGAACACAATCTCGACGAGACGGTTGCATTCCTGGTGGACGGTCTCGGCTTTCGGAAGATTGGCGAAGAAAACGGCTGGCATCGCTATGCCGTCGGCGCCGTGGACGGGCTACGCCCCTCCGGCCGATACGTCGATCTCCGTGCTGCGCCCGAAATGCACCGCGGCGCGTGGGGGACAGGCTCCGTTCATCATCTCGCCTGGCGAATGGCCGACGAGGCGCACCAGATCCGAAGTGCGCGACCAGGTTCTGCGGAACGGCGCGCATCCCACTCCAGTGATCGATCGCTTCTGGTTCAAATCAGTTTACTTCCGCGAGCCAGGCGGTGTGCTCTTCGAATTCGCGACCGACGGCCCTGGTTTCGGTGTCGATGAAGAAATGGCGACACTCGGTGAAACACTCGTCCTCCCTCCATGGCTCGAGCCAGATCGCGCCGCGATCGCCGCGGTCCTCCCGGAATTGACTCAGCCTAACGAGAGCTTTGTCTGATCTCCTCGTGATGCTGAATCGGATGTTTCGCTAGCGATGATGACATACGTGAGTCACGTATATCATTGAGTGCAGACGAAGGACCCCCTGCTTGTCCAGCGGGAGGGTCGGCCGAGAACAGAATGTCAGTTTCGGCTGATACGAGGCACCTTTCTAAAAAACGAGACGTCCCGCAATATCACCTTTGGATGGAAGAAAACTTGACCGCTTAAAGCGGTCAAGTTTCCAAACGCTGGAATCAGGAGTTCACTCTTTGTGCGATGGATTTCGGGCTTTTGGTATTTTACCGCTTGTTGTCGACGATTTGCGGTGCCCGTTGGGTCACTTCAACACGTGCACTCACCTTTTGAATTTGGGCTGCCTGCTCTTTGAGGGTCGCTGTCAGGGCTCTAATTTCCTTCTGCTGTTGGCCAGACGTTGTTTCGAAGTCTTCTTGTTGCTGAGCAATCGTCACTGCTTGTTTGGCGACAATCGACTTTAGTTCCTGCATCGCGCGATGCTCTTTGAGGAACTCGTTAAGGAGCATCGCGTTCACCGCCTCGTAGCGGACGGTATAGGGGTTGCCTTCGTCGTCGCGATCCACGAGGTCCGGGTCAATCTTGGCCACATCCTCAGCCACAAGACCGAACTGCGGAACCGCCGCCGGATCCAATTCGTGTTTGTAACGAAACGTAACCGGCTGGAGCTCCAAAATGGCTTCGCTCGCTTTATTCATCGGCTGAATTGATCTTTGAAACGCGCCGAGGAGGTGGTGGTGCCGAGGCGACCATTGTTATCGATAATCACGGGTATACCCGTGGGCACCGTTGCTCCGCTGATGCCCGCAATAAAGGTCGCTCGCTGAGTATTTTTCGTCCCGATACGAGTCGTTTTGGATTCTCCGGCAACCCCCGCGTTGCCGATATCAATATTGTTATTACCGGTGGTAAGGCTGGAACCCGCGGAAAATCCTACTGCGATGTTGTTGCTGCCGCTTGTATTGTTGGGAAGCGCATTACCACCCTCGGCTGTGTTATTGATTCCGGTCGTGTTGCTTAAGAGCGAGTTATCTCCATCTGCGGTATTGTAATTGCCGCTGGTGTTGCTGTAGAGCGCGTTGACGCCACTGGCCGTGTTCTGGATCCCGTTGGTATTGTTCAGCAGCGCATTTGCACCACTGGCGGTGTTGTCGCTGCCGGTTGTATTGGACAAGAGTGCGTATCCACCAGTGGCTGTGTTTCTATTACCGGTTGTATTGGTAAAAAGGCTAATAAAACCGCTAGCGGTGTTTTGGAAGCCCTCTGTGTTGTTCTGAAGCGCGATATTGCCCACCGCAGTGTTCGCCGATCCGGTGGTAAGGCTGACTAAGGCAGAATCTCCCAGGGCCGTATTTTGATTACTGTCACAGATTTGTGGACACTGTGCGTCAGTGAAGTGCGCAAAGTCCAAGACGAGGGCGCTGGCTACAATAAGGCAGTGCGTGATTTTCATTTGGATTCTCCTTTTTCTACTTGGTTTAACTTATGTTTATTCGAGAGTCTAAATGGGAGGGAGACTCCAGGCAGAAAATCTCTCCACCGGTACAGACTATGTACAGGTTGTAAAGGTTACGCCATGTCTTGTCTAGACCCCTAAAAGGGTATATTTGACCGTTTTTCTGGCGGGGCGAACGTCCACCAAAGCAGAATCGGCGGACCCACTGTTGAGCGGGCCGAGGCATGGAGAACATCCTCCAGGCAGGACGCAGACCGCTCCGCACGGTAAGGCCCGCTCTGGTCGCAGGCGGGGATTTGATCCGAGCTAGTCGTCAACCTGGATCGAGCCCTCACTTACGAGGACACAAGCTCCCCCGACATGCGTTGCCCTAACGACACCGCCGGCCTTCTCGGCCCGAGCGCAGAGAATACTCGGCCGGCCCATCTCGACTCCCTGGGCGATGCGCCAGGTGAATTCGCCGTTCGCCTGTTCGTGGAGGTGAGCCAGGAGACCGGCGACCGCGCAACCGGCACTACCGGTGGCCGGATCCTCCGCGGCACCACTCAATGGCGCCAGCATACGAGCGCGAAGAGTTACATCGCCGGTAGTTCTGGTGTAAAGGTAGATCGAGGCTCGGTCGCTTTCGCCCTGGAGGAGATCGCGGAGTTCTTCAAACCCTTTCATGTTCACCCGCACGCGTTCCAATGCCGACAAGTCCTTCACTTCGGTCATTATAAAAGGAAGACCAACCGAGACCTCTTGTGGTTGATGCGCGTGTGTCACGATGTCCTCCTCACTGAGAGACACCGCGGCAGCCACGAGCGTGGTGGGGACCGGCTGCCCGAAGGAAAGCGACTCGGGAGCCGTCAGCTCACAGGACCTGACCTTGCCGTTCACAACCTCGATGCTGATCGGAACCAGCCCGGCCTTCTCTTCAAAGGTCACACTGCCGGGAGGATTGAAGCTCGCCGAATTCTCCCGTGCTCGCGAGCACAAAGGCCGTCCCGACATTCGGATGACCCGCGAACGGCACCTCTTGGGCAGGGGTAAAGATTCGCACCTTACGCGTTTGGCCTGCCTCCGGCGGGAAAACAAACGCCGTCTCCGAGTAGTTAAACTCGCGTGTGATTTGTTGCATCTGAAGATCGGAAAGGCCCTCCGCCATCAGGCAGCACGGCCAACTGATTCCCACCGAAACGAGTTTCAGTGAACACGTCGCAAGTGTAATATCGATAGTTCATAAAGGGATCTCTATACCTAAAGATGGGTTCTTTCTATTACAGAACCTTTGCGCGAGTCTGTTTGCTGCCCTACATCGGCGGGACAATCATTCATAGTCTTCGTTTGATCTACGACTTCCGGATCACGGAGATACCCGTGGAAGTGGACTGGGGTGGGGAACGGAGAAGGCACTTGCTTCATTATTTGCGGCAGCATCTTGAGGAGCTGCGTTCATTTAACCAGTAGAGGAGGGCGAGCTTTGCTCGTCCATGGACGTGCGGAAGCACGTCCCTCCGGGTGGCTCGCGGCCGCGGCCAACTCCGGGCGCGTGAAGACGAAAAGTAATCTTCCTCGAGATCGCAAAGGACGCTGAAAGGTCGCAGTGTGATCCAGACCATTGGTGAGGTCCCTCGGCGCGCTGCGCCGGCCTCGGGATGACAAACTGCAAATCGACGAGAATTAGCGGCGCAGCGGCACGGCGACGATCGCAGTGCCTTTAAGCTCGTTGGAGTTCCTGATCGTGCCATCAGATTGATAATGCCCGACATAGGAATTGCCGATGACATACAATGCGTCATTGGCAATCGCACCCGTCGTCGGCTCATCGAAGGCCGGATGATGATGCGACTGCAAGACTGTAAGCCCGGCAATACGACTGCCTTTATCCGTTAGGGCGACGCGGATGACTCGACCGGGATTGGGACCGTTTTGTATCCCTAACAAGTCGCCTTCGTACCAGTAAAGACCGTCAATCCCTCCGGTCACGACTGTATCCGGCTGCGGCAGTCTTGTCGGTTCGCCGGTAACAATATTGACCCGCGCGATCCCGGTCGAGAGTGCTACATACAAGGTCCCGTCAGCGCTGATTGTAATTCCGTTGGCGCCTCTCAGCGCCCCGGCCGCGCCAAAGCGAGTAAGGGCGGTTTCACCCGGTTTCCGGCGAAACAGAGTTCCACTTTCTGAATCGGTGACATAGATCGTGCCGTCCGCGGCCACGGTGAGATCATTCAGTTGCATCGCTTCCGGCGCAGAAAATCGATCGATCATTCGCCCGGTCTTTAAGTCGTAACGGACAACCGCGTTGCGGCGCTCCTTCTTGGCGCTGTCTTCCGAGCCATTCGTGCTCACTGCACAAAGTTGATCGCGCACCGGATCGATCCTAAGTCCGAGGATCCCGTCGAGTTTGTCGGACGGGCTGGAAAAATCGCGCGTCTCACCTTTGCCATTTGTCACCACGATTTTTCTTTGCGCGATGCTTCCGATGAAAAAGCGATTGCTCTTCGGATCAAAGGCAATGCCTTCCGGAATCAGGTTCGCATCCTCGAGTCGAAAGGCTACGGGAGAGGTTGCTGTTTGCGGTTCCTCATCGGAAAGCGTTTCGCGGATTTCCCGGAACTTTGGATCATCCCAGACCTTATCGAACCCGGAATCGCGATACGGAACGAGACCAAGTTTCCGACCCCTCAGACTCCGAAGCAGTTTAAAGGCGGGATCACGTTCGCCAAGTTCGAGCTGGAGTAAGGCTTGATAGAAGATGAGCACGCCATCGTTAGGGCGCTCTTTGCGCAGGGATTGGATGCGCTCCAGACTCGCCCGGGTCGCAACGGCGGGGTCATCAGCCGCATTGGCGCAAGGCAGACCAGGCGGCGACAAGACCCAGACGAGCATCAATCGAATCAGGACATGTTTGCCTGCGCATGAAAGTCTTGTCATTCGTTGCTCCTTAACCGCCAACTTGACGCGATTTCAAGGCACTTTGCTTTGAATCTGGTGAACCCCGACCGCTTTCGGAGTTGAACGTTGCACCGTGAGCGTGGAACGTACCCCGGCCGCACTGCCTCATGCTCACGGAAATTGATCGTCTCACCGCCATCCGCGAGGCGCGGCCCGAAGACAGCCTCTTTGCCGAGAAGGAATGGCTGATTTCCCCGGAGCCGTTCGCAATCGATCCAAGACTTCGGGACAAACTGGAACGGCTGGGACACCAACTTTTCGTCTTCCAACGCGCCTGTAATCAGCTCTACCAGCAAAGCATCAAAGGGAAGCAGCCGGAATGGGTTGCGCGTTACCTCGACATCGGGAAGCCGCCGGAACTGGTCGAGTATTCGCGCCGAGTGGAATTTCGCGACGCGCTCCCCCGCGTTATCCGGCCAGATCTTGTCCTCGACGATGAGGGGTGGACGATCGCCGAAACCGATTCCGTTCCGGGCGGGATCGGATTAACCGGCTGGCTGAATCAGACCTACGTCGGGCTCGGTTCCGACGTCATCGGGGGCACGGATGGGATGCTCGACGGCTTCGCCACGGTTCTGCCGCATGGTGGCGACATTCTCGTCTCGCAAGAATCGGCCACCTACCGGCCGGAAATGGAGTGGCTCGCCCGGCAATTGAATGCGCGCTTTCCCGAGCGTTCCTGGAACGTTGCCTCTGCGGAAAATTATCAGCCGCAAGCGGGACGCGATGTTTACCGTTTCTTTGAATTATTTGATCTCCCGAATCTTCCCGGGATCAACGCCCTGATGGAGGCAGCGGGCCGCAATGAGCTGACGGTATCGCCGCCGTTCAAGCCCTATCTGGAGGAGAAAATGTGGTTCGCGCTTTTCTGGCTCCAGCCGTTGCGGGACTTTTGGCGGCGCGAGCTGGGCGACAAATATTTTCGCACCTTCCAACGAATCCTCCCTTACACTTGGATTCTCGACCCGACGCCGCTCCCGCAGCATGCCGTGATCCCGCGGCTGGAAATTCGCGATTGGCTGGATGCAGCGAAGTTCAGCCAGAAAGAGCGCGACCTTTTGCTGAAGATCAGCGGGTTCTCGCCGTTAGGCTGGGGGAGTCGCGGGGTTGCGCTCGGTTCCGATCTGCCGCACGCGGAGTGGCAACAGCGGATCGTGGATGGGCTCAAGAATTTTGAGCGGGAGCCGACGATCATGCAGCGGTTTCACAAGGGGCGCCTCTTCGATCATCCTTATTGGGATGCCGAAACGGATGAATTGAAAACGATGCGCGGTCGAGTCCGGCTCTGCCCGTATTATTTCGTCGAGCCCGATCACGTGACGTTGCGGGGCGCGCTTGCGACGATTTGTCCGCCGGACAAGAAGCTTCTCCACGGGATGCGCGACGCGATTCTTGTCCCGAGCCGCTTCGCGGACTCAGCCTGCTAATTGTCGTCCTGAGCCATAATTGTCATCCTGAGCGGAGCGAAGGATCTCTGAATATTTCTGTTCTCGGCAGTGCCACGATCCCGGAGAGGGTCAGAGATCCTTCGCTCCGCTCAGGATGACAGTGCGGAGATGACGGTGCGAGAATGACAGTGCGAGTGGTGAAGCGGTCCATTACAACCGCAGACCGCGCGGAATCAGAAAGCGATCGAGCAAGTCGAATAATCCCTGCACGAGAAGCGCGAGGAGCGCGGCCGGGATGGCGCCTTCGAGGATGGTGACGTTATCGTTGAGGTTGAGCCCGCTCAGGATCGGTTCGCCGAGGCCACCGGCACCGATCAACGCCGCCAGCGTGGCGGTGCCGATGTTGATCACCGCGCTGGTTTTTATTCCGGCGAGGATAGTGCGCGAGGCGAGCGGGAGATAAATCTTGCGCAGCCGCGCTCCCGGTTCGAGACCGAGCGCAGTCGCAGAGTCACGCAGCGCAGGGGGGATGTCCTGGATCCCGGTCGCGGTGTTGCGCACAATCGGGAGAAGTCCGTAGAGAAAGAGCGCGACGATTGCAGTCGTCGCGCTGATTCCGAGGAATGGGACCGGTACGAGAAGAGCGAGGAGCGCAAGCGAAGGGATGGTTTGAATCATGCCGACGACGGCGAGAATCGCCTGTCCAATCGGGCCGCCCCGGCTGGCGGCGATGCCTAACGGCAGCCCGATGAGGATCGAGAGAAGAAGCGAGATGCCCGCCAGCTCGAGGTGACGGCCGATCCAGCGGGCCAACTTCGGCGCGAAATCGCGCTGTGGGACCGACTCGTTAGGCGCAGTCCCAAAGAAGAGGGAGGCGGCATGGCCGTAGTTCTTCGTCTGCTCAGCCGCGGCATTGAGCGCGATCATCTTTGTTTCGTCGATGCGGTCCAAGTGATTGAGTGCGCTGACGGCTCGCGGGTCGAGCTTGAGGCGATAAAGAAAAACCGCTTTGTATTCGGGGAAAAAACGAAGGTCGTCGCGCAGCACGATCAGATTGTTTTCCTGAATCTTCGCGTCGGTCGAATAAGCATCCTTGAGGTCGATCGAGCCGTGCGCGAGTGCCGCGTAACCAATCGCATGGTCGATTCCACTGACGTTAGGCATCGTTAGGCCATAATGCGCGACGAGCGGGCGCCAGCCGTCCTGTCGGTCGAGGAATTCGTGGGTCAGGCCGACTTTAAGATCCTGATGTCGGCGCAAATCGCTGATCGTGCGAATGCCGAGCCGGTCTGCTTCGGCCCGGCGCATGACGAGCGCATAGGTGTTGTTGAAGCCGAGATCAGCCGACATGCCGACGCCGAGTTTTTCCAGCGCCGCCCGCATCGCTTCCTCGGAAAGATGTTCCTTCGTTTTCAGAATCTCTTCGCCGATCGTGCCGGTGTATTCCGGGTAAAGATCGATTTGTCCGCCGCGCAATGCCTGCCAGAGAATGATGGTGCCGCCCATTCCGGCACGCTCCTGCACGGTGAAGCCGGAACGCTCGAGCTGAGTTTTTGCGATCTCGCCCAGCACGTAGGATTCGGTGAATTTCTTGGAGCCGACGACGATCGGATCCGCCGCCAGCGCGGAGGTCGCGGCCAGGCTGAAGAGGAGCGCAATTTTCAAAACGCCGCACTCCTTTGCGCATTGATGAATTCGGTCACGAATTCGTTTGCCGGGCGATCGCGCAGGTCCGCGGCGTTTCCTCGTCTGCACGATCCGGCCTTCATTCATAAGGACGATCTCGTCGGCCAGATAGGCCGCTTCCCCCATGTCGTGGGTGACCAGAATCGCGGTCTGCTTGAGGCGGGCAAAAATTTCTTTCAAGTCGTGTTGCAAAGCCGAGCGCACGAGCGGGTCGAGCGCGCCGAGGGGTTCGTCGAGAAGCAGCACGTCCGGCGCAAGCATCAGGGCTCGCATCAGGCTGACGCGCTGGCGTTGCCCGCCTGACAGCTCTGCCGGATAACGCTCGAGCGCTTCGCGCGGAAACCGGGAGAGCGCACAGAGTTCCTCGAGCCGCTGCTCCATCTCGGAAACAGGGCGGCCAAGATGCCGCGACATCAGGAGAACATTGGCTCGCGCGGTGAGATGCGGGAAGAGGCCGCCTTCCTGGATAACGTAACCGATCCGGCGACGGATTTCCTGGGCGTTGGCGTCGGTTATTTCCACCTCGTCGAAAATGACCTGGCCGGTGTCGGGCGAGAGAAGAGCGATGAGCAAGCGCAGGAGGGTCGATTTTCCGCAACCGCTCGGCCCGATTAGCGCCGTCGTTAGGCCGGGCTGAAATGCAAGATCGGTTGGATGCAACGCAATCGTGCCGCCGAAGCTTTTGCTGACACCGATGAGTTGGACCAGTGAAGCCATGGGCGAGCCGCATTTGTAGCCGGGGTCGGTGACCGCGGCAACGGTTCCATGCTTCGGCCGGGGTCAACGCCCCCGCTACAATGTTTTGGTTGTCGTTTCGCAGACCGGGATCACCGATCCCGACTACAACGGGCTACAACGTCGTGAAGTGGAAAACAGCGAAGAGCTTGGCCGGATCGGTCCAGACCCGGGCGACCTGAAACCCCGCGGAAGCGGCGAGCGCGCTAAAGCCTTCGATGGTGTGTTTGTAGGAGAATTCCGTGATGATCTTTTCGCCCGGGGCAAAATGAAATTCGCGGTCGCCAAGATTCACAGTTTGCGCCCGCTCGCTGATCAGATGCATCTCGATGCGGTGCGCCTCTTCGTTGTAGATGGCGCGGTGCCGCCACTGCGAAAGATCGAAATCGGCTCCCAGTTCGCGGTTGGCGCGTTCCAGCATGTTGAGATTGAAGGCTGCGGTCACGCCGGCGCTGTCGTTGTAAGCTGCCTCCAAAACCTCCCTCGATTTCTGCAAGTCGACGCCGATGATGAGTCCGCCGCTGTGTCCGCAGAGACGGGAAACGCGCCCGAGAAAATTACGCGCGATATGCGGCTCCATGTTGCCAATCGTCGAGCCCGGAAAATAGACGGCGATGTGCGCGGGCTGGCGCGACGGCGTTGGCAGCTCAAACGGTTGCAGATAATCCGCGCAGACCGGCAGGATTTCGAGCGCCGGTATTTCGCGGCTCAGGGCCTCGGCTGATTCCGTCAGGCGCTGTTTGGAAATGTCGACCGGCACATAAGCGATCAAATCTTTCAAGTGCTCGAGCAACATGCGCGTCTTCACTCCCGCGCCGGTGCCGAACCCGACCAGCTCGGCATTTTCGCCGATCGAGGCGGCCATTTCCGGCGCATGACGCCGCAGGATCTCAGTCTCGGTGCGGGTGACGTAATATTCGGGCAGCTCGCAGATTTCCTGGAAGAGATCGGAGCCGCGCTCGTCGTAGAAGAATTTGCTCGGCAAAGTACGCGGCGAGCTGGACAAACCCGCGATAGCCTGCGCGAGAAAATCGGAGGCGTCCGGTTCGAGATCGAGAACCGGGACTGCGCCGGATGAGCGCTTCATCCGGCGTCGCGAGCGAGCCGGATGCCGGTGAATTGCCAGCGTTTCTCCGGTTGGAAAAAGTTGCGGTAGGTCGGCCGGATATGGTTCTGGGAAGTGGCGCAGGAACCGCCGCGCAGCACCATCTGGTTGCTCATGAACTTGCCGTTGTACTCGCCAAGGGCGCCCGGGCCGGCGCGATAGCCGGGGTAGGGGAGGTAGGCGCTGCGCGTCCATTCCCAAACGTCGCCATACATTTGCTCCAGCTTTCCGTTAGGCGCACTCGGAGCCGGCGCCGGATGAAAGCGCTCGCGATCGACGAAGTTGCCTTCGATGGGAAGGCCGATCGCGGCTCGTTCCCATTCGAATTCAGTCGGGAGACGCGCCCCGCTCCAGTTGGCGAATGCGTCCGCCTCGAAATGACTGATATGCGTGACCGGCTCCGCTTCGTCGACCGGTCGCATTCCCGAAAGGGTAAAATTCCACCAAACGCCGTCCCGCTTCGTCCAATAGAGCGGCGCTTCCCACCCACCTGAGGCAGGATCGTTGATGGTCGTCCAGCCTAACGACAACCAAAACTCCGGACGGGTGTAGCCGCCCGCGTTCATGAATTCGAGATATTCGCCGTTCGTGACCAGCCGGGTGGCGAGCGAAAAAGCGGGCACGAGCGCGCGATGACGCGGCCCTTCGTTATCGTAGCTGAAACCGCGACCGTCGTGCCCGATTTCGATAATCGCCTCTTCGAAATCGACGAAGCCGCAGGGCGGCGCTTCTCGTCGCTCCGGCCGTTCGTCGCGCTGCCGGAAAACCGGATGGAGCGGATTCTGCGCAAAAACGTGTTTGATGTCCGTGACCAGGAGCTCCTGGTGCTGTTGCTCGTGATGAAGCCCGATCGTGAAGACCGGCTCGATTTCTTCGATCAATTCGTCATCGGCGTTTTCCAGAAGTTCCTCGATGTGGGCATCGATCGAGTGCCGAAACCGATAAGCTTCCGCAACGGTCGGTCGCGAGATCAAACCGCGCAGATCGCGCCGGTGCATGCTGCCAGCGGCGTTGTAATAGGAGTTAAAAAGATAGGCGTACTCCGGCACCTCCGGTTCGTAGCCCGGCATCCAAACCTTCAAGATGAAGGTCTCGAAGAACCAACTGGTGTGGGCCAGATGCCATTTCGTCGGGCTGACGTCCGGCATCGATTGGACCACGCAATCTTCGGGTTCAAGGGTCGCACAAAGGCTCTCCGAGAATGCGCGGATCTGACGATAACGCGCCAGGAGGTCGGCGGCCCGATCGTTGCCCTCGGAAATTTCTTCCGCTGGAGCAGGATCGCGCTGAGCGATAACCGAGTCGCTCTTCATCGTTGCTCGCGTTCCTGATCCAACTCCTCGCGCCGCGCTTCCACCATCTGATCGTGGGCCGCTTCCTCGATTCCGCCACTGACGAGTTCCTCGCCCACCGTATCTTCCGCGAAGCCGCTGTTGGGCGTGTGATGACCGGTGGCACCGGGAATGTCGTCGCGCTCGCTCAATTCTTCGTCCACGTCATCAGCGACTTCCGGCGCATGGTCCGCTGCCACGCCGATCAATTCGTTCTTCGCCTGGTGCCAATCCTCTTCCGTGAACTCGTCCGGATTGCGTTCATCGATCATCGCAATTTCGCGCGCCCGTTTCTCGACCGTCTCAGGAGAGGGGACCCCGAGGCCATTTCCGTGAAGATTGATCTTTCCGTGCGGTGAGTGCGATCGGTCATTCATAACTGGTAATACGCATGCTGGACTCACGACGTTCGCATTAACGAGCAATTTATGCATCCCCGCATCGCGAGAAAGTAGCGCGGCAGAATCGACGATCGGTTCACGGCATTGGGCGATGAAGCACGACGTCGTCCAATCCCGCCGATGATCTTGATTGGAAGTGACGGCACATTCTTAGCGCCATTCCACCGCCGTGGTGGCATGTCTCTTGGTCGGAGCGGGCAGACATCCTGCTCAACAAAGTGGTCCGCGCAAACCTCATGCAACGCGCGTTAGGAGCAACCCAATGAAAAACCTATTTCGACGAATCAAACTAATCAACCTTCTCGCAGCTACTTGCCTCGCGCTCACCTATTTTGCATTGTCCCCGGCGGTTCGGGCGGTCAATCCACCACCGGACGGAGGCTACCCGGGCTCCAATACGGCTGAGGGTGATTCCGCGCTCTTTAGCCTCACAACCGGCGGGAGCAATACCGCAGCAGGCTATCACGCGCTTTTCAGCAATTCCGCCGGCAGCGACAACACGGCCAATGGCACTAATGCACTCCAAAGCAACACCACCGGCAACCAAAACACAGCCAGCGGCGTTGGCGCACTCTTTCTTAACACTACCGGCAACTTCAACACGGCCAGCGGTCTTGGTGCGCTTGGACAAAACACCACCGGCAACCAAAACACGGCCAGCAGTTGGGGCGCCCTTCCTGCCAACACGACCGGCAGCAGCAACACGGCGAGCGGTGCCCCTTCGCTCCAAAGCAACACCACTGGCAGCTTCAACACAGCCAGCGGCGTCGATGCGCTCGAACACAACACAACCGGAAGCAGCAATACCGCCCTGGGTTTTAACGCCGGAACAAATCTCACCACGGGCAATAACAACATCGATATCGGAAACGCCGGGGTTGCGGGAGAGTCCGGGATCACCCGCGTTGGCACCATTGGAACCCAGACCGCGATCTTTGTTGCAGGCATTCGGGAAACACCAATTGCTGGCGGGGTGGCAGTCGGCATCACGGTCGATGGACAACTGGGGGTCAAAGCTTCCTCGGCGCGATTCAAGGAGGCGATCAAGCCAATGGATAAAGCGAGCGAGGCGATCCTCGCGCTGCGACCAGTCAGCTTCCGCTACAAGAAGGAGCTTGATCCCGAAGGCAGCCGGCAGTTTGGCCTGGTGGCCGAGCAAGTGGCAAAGGTTGATTCGGATCTGGTGGCCCGAGACGGGGAGGGAAACCCCTATACCGTCCGCTATGAAGAAGTGAACGCAATGTTGCTTAATGAGTTCCTGAAAGAGCATCACAGAGTTGCCGAGCAAGGCGACGAAATCGCGGAGCTAAAGTCCAGTGTCGCGAAGTTGAAGTCAGCGCTGCAGGAGCAGGCGTCCGTCATCCGCAAGGTGAGCGCGACGATGGCCACCGGCCAACCCGCGCCGGGGATTGTCTCGGGTGCCGAATAAGTGTCGGTCAGCGGAGCAACTGTCGAAGCGCCTGCCATCCATATCGGCGGGCACAACATTTCTTAACCCGGCTCGCCGGATTCGAGAAAATAAAGCAGCCGCCAAATGCGATCGGTTTGGCCGCGCTCGATCACCTGCACCGGCGTGGAACCATCGAACGCAGGATTGGGCTCCTTCAACCAACGGCCCACATCTTTCGGTTTCATCAATCGCGCGAGGCTGTCGAGTAGCCGATCCATTTCGACGAGAGCGCGGCGGACCGGTGTGGACGGTGATTTTCCACTACTCCAGCTCGCCACGGCACGAAGCGAGAATCCCGTCATCCGACTGAGCGTCTCCTGCCGCAATCCAAATTTGTTCGCAATCTTCTCGATTGCCACCGGTTCGGCGACTTTTAGGGCCGGATGATAAACGGCCTCTGCCTCCTTCACTCTTGAAGTGCTCGCCGCTTTCCGGGTGGTGGTTTTCTTCGCTTTCATAGAACAAGAATAGTCGACCGTCTGCAATTATGCAAGTATTTATTCATGCAAATCTACATGAATATTTTAGGCCAGGCGAACCCGCTCAAGCTTTTCTGATTCTAAAACCGTCACCCGGCTGGTCTTGCGATGGTTCTCCGGGAAATAGACAACGTTCACTCCGGCGGGCACCCGCGCAGAAGGAACGAGCAGTCCTTCGCCGCCATTTGCGAAGACCGCCCTTCCAATCGCCTGCGTAAAACTTTCCTCGCCTCTTTCCTGTGTCTTTCGCCAATCCTCTTCCTGCAGTCCTTCCATGGTCAGGCCGAGTTTTGTCCGAATCGACGTGTCCGTAAGATCGAGAACCGCCTGGAGCGAAAGCTCGATCGCCACCAGCAGTCTAGGAGTGCGATACGGCCATGAAACTCCCGCGTAATCGGCCGTCGCGCGCGACTCAGCGACCGCCACGGTATCTTCGGTGCTTCCGTAGACTGCGCGAAATGAGCCGACCGCATTCCATCGCCCGCCGTGGAGGAAGCTTCCCTGCCCGAGAAGAATGCTTTTCGGGCTCGGATAATCGAGCGTCGTGACGCGGTAAGCCGCTCCTTTCCAGGGCCGGAAGAGGCCACCCTCCTGGATCTGTTTGCGAAGTTTCTCGAAAGCGCGATGGGCGGTGCTTTTCAATTCGAAAGAAAGCGCAAATCGAAATTAGGAGAGAGGCGGGGGCGGGAATCGAACCCGCGAATAGAGGTTTTGCAGACCCCGACCTTACCACTTGGCTACCCCGCCGAATTGCGAAACGGAGCGTAGGCGCGCGCCTGGGGGGTGTCAACGAACGCGAATGGTTCCTCTTGCTCGTGCTCATGATCTTGCTCGTAATCGAAACAACCGATGGGAAACGAGCACAATTACGATTACGATCGCGAGCAGGAGCAAGAGATGTTGAACCCCGAAAGCTTTCGGGGTTGAATCTTAGGCGAATGACCGTCCGCTCTTCTGAACTCTTCGCCCGCGCCCAGCGCCGCATTCCCGGTGGCGTCAACTCACCGGTCCGCGCCTTTCGCGGGCTGGGACGCGAGCCGTTTTTCGTCGAGCGCGCCGCGGGCGCCAACATTTGGGATGTCGATGGGAAGGAATACATCGACTACGTCGGCACCTGGGGCCCGGCCATCCTTGGCCATGCGCCGGGTGTCGTGATCGATGCCGTTCGCGAGGCGGCCGCGCGCGGAGTGAGCTTTGGCATTCCCAATCCTCTCGAGGTGGAGATGGCGGAACTGATCTGCCGCTGGGTTCCTTCGATCGAAAAAGTGCGGATGGTCAACAGCGGGACCGAAGCAACGATGTCCTGTTTGCGACTCGCCCGCGGTTTCACGAAGCGCGACAAGATTATCAAGTTTGAGGGGTGTTATCACGGTCATGTCGATTCCCTCCTTGTCCAAGCGGGGAGCGGCGCACTTACCCACGGCCAACCTGACAGCGCCGGCGTGCCGCAGGAATTTGCCGATCTCACGATTGCGCTTCCCTTCAATGACATCGCCGCGGTGCGCGAGGCGTTCCGCACGAATGCAAAAGAAATCGCCGCAATTATTCTCGAGCCGATTCCGGCCAACGCGGGCCTTTATTTTCCGCAGCCTGGTTATCTCGAAGCGTTGCGCGAGGAATGCACTCGGGAAGGCGCGCTGCTGATTTTCGATGAAGTGATGACTGGATTTCGGGTCGCGCGCGGCGGCGCCCAGGAAATCTACGGCGTGCGGCCTGATCTCACAGCGCTCGGCAAAGTCATCGGCGGCGGCTTGCCCGTCGGCGCCTTCGGTGGTCGCGCAGAGATCATGGATCAGCTTTCGCCTTTGGGCCCGGTCTACCAGGCCGGCACACTCTCCGGTAATCCACTGGCGATGGCGGCGGGTCTGGCGCAATTGCGCGAGCTGGAGCGGATCGACGGTTGGAAACAACTCGAGAATCTCGGCGCGCAGCTCGAACAGGCGACACGCGAGTCGTTAGGCAAAACCGCGGTGGCGTCGACCTTTCATCGGATCGGCTCGATGTTCTGCCTCTTTTTCACCGCCGGGCCAGTGACCGATCTGGCGAGCGCGCAGCGCAGCGACCGCGCGAAATTCGCTCTCTTCTTCAATCACTGTTTGGACGCTGGCGTTTATTTTGCGCCGTCACAGTTTGAAACCGGCTTCATCTCAACCGCACATCGGCCGGACCAGATCGAGGCGACCGTGCAGATTGTAAGTGAAGGACTTCGTTTAATCAGTCGTTAGGCGATTTCCGCGCCTCGCGTCTGCGATTGGAGGGACGGGCTCTGTCCCGTCCGTGGTTCTCTCTGCGACTTTAGACTCGGACGGGACGGAGCCCGTCCCTCCAGCCGTTGCCAAGTGCGACAGATCCCGGCCGGCCTGGCGCTTGGCCAAGTCTCTCGCCGCCGGGATCACCGATCCCGGCTACAACAAAGGCCGCCGATCAAAGAAACCGTCGGGCAACGAATGTCGTGTTTATCCATGCCCATCCTTTAGCGATCCCGCTACAATAGGAGCGTCAATGAAGAAAACCAACCCTATGAAAAATCCAAATCCACGAATCCAACTCGTCTGTTATGCCGCCACCGCCTGTCTTGGGCTAACATCAGCCGCGTTCGCGGTCGACCCGCCGCCGGACGGAGGTTATCCTAACGCCAACACTGCTGAAGGCGAGGACGCTCTCTTGAAGCTGAGCAGCGGAGAGTCCAACACCGCGATCGGTTTTCACGCATTGACCACAACGCGAAAGGCGAGCGGCAACACGGCGGTGGGTGCCAACGCACTGGAAAGTCTTGGCGCCGGCGGCTACAACACGGCCATCGGTTTCCAAGCGCTCTCCAATGCCAACCACACGGACTCCAACACCGCGATCGGCGCTTATGCGCTCGCCGAAACCACAACCGGATCCAGCAACACAGTAATCGGCGAGTTTGCGATGAAGGTCAACACAACTGGCGCCCGCAACACTGCCGGTGGGACGAACACTCTCTTCAATAACACGACCGGCGTCGACAACACCGGCTATGGTAATTCGTCGCTACTTAACATCACCACCGGCAGCAATAACATCGCGCTCGGGTCTAACGCAGGGTGGAGGCTCGCGACCGGAAGCAACAACATCGACATCGGCGCGGCTGGTCTCCCCGGCGAGTCAAACACTATCCGTATTGGCGAGCCTGAAACTCAGACGGCCACTTATATTGCGGGCATCAGCGGAGCTACCGTCGCCGACGGCGTGACCGTGGTGGTGGGCGCCGACGGACACCTTGGCACCGTCACCTCGTCAGCACGCTACAAGGAAGGAGTCGAGCCAATGGATCACTCGAGCGAAGCGATTCTTTCCTTACAGCCAGTGCGCTTTCGTTACAAGAAAGAGTTGGACCCGAAAGGTATTCCCCAGTTTGGCCTCGTCGCCGAGCAGGTCGAAAAGGTCAACTCTGATCTGGTGGTGAGGGACGACCAGGGCAAACCATACACGGTTCGCTATGAGGCCGTGAACGCGATGCTGCTCAATGAATTCCTCAAAGAACACCGCAAGGTGGAGGCGCAAGAAGGCAAGATGAGGGAACAGGAAGCAGCCATGGCCGATGTAAAGTCAACTGCTGCGAAACACGCAAAGACCATCGAGGCAGCAACAAAAGGAAATTCAAGCCCTCATGGAAGCAATTAAGGCAATTCAAGCCGTGCAAATTCAAAAGGTAAATGACCAGCTTAGAACACAGACTCCCGCTCCGTCGTGTGGTGGCGGATAATTGATCTTTATTCGCGTGCCAAGCTGGCTTTGGAGCGGCGAATCGGAAAAAGCTTGACTTTTCCGTCGGAGATCGGGTCTGCTAGCGGTCCTATGAAGCATTTAACTGCGAAAAATGTGACACTAACGGCTGCGGCCTTGTTAAGCTCATTCGCGCTGAGCGCAGAGGCAGCCTCAGTAGGGCTGTCAACCGCCAGGCAAACGCATGGATCTAATCATGCGACTAATCCAATCCACCATTTGCTCTTTCCGGCTGACACCTACATGATCGATGACGGAACGTCCGAAGACGCAATTGGGCTGAGTGCTGGCGGCGATACCATTGCGCTAAATGAGTTCGCGGTCATTCCGGGCTCAGAGACAATTACTTCAGTTGATATTGCCTGGGGCACGCCGGTCTTCTTTGATCCCTCTCTGGATGGGCTGCCCTACACGGTGGCGATTTGGAGCGATCCGAATGGCGACGGAGATCCTGACGACGCCGTTGCTCACAACTGCCAGTGGTGTCGTTGCTGACCAGGGACAGATACCTTCATCACGACGAACATCAGCGCGACGATCACGACGCCAAACTTCTTCGTCGGCTTACTGATCACGCATGCCGCTGGACAATTCCCTGCGGCATTCGATGAAACCGACCCAACCTTCTCGAACCGGAGCTATGTTGCTGGAGACAGTACCCCCGGCAACGGGAATATCATGGACCTGACCGACAACGAACTGCCGGTCGCTACGATTGAAACCTATGGCCTGGTCGGCAACTTCCTCGTCCGTGCCAATACCAGTAACGGCGGTCCCACCCTTACTCTCGCCGCCAGCAAACATCGGCAGGCAGGCAATATCGTTGTCTCGTTGGCATGGAACTCAACCGGTAGCGGCAGGATCGACGTGATTCGAGATGGCGCGGTTATTGCAACCACGGACGATGACGGATCAGCCCGGGATCGGCTCGGGACCCAGACCGGATCGTTTGTCTATCAGGTCTGCGTAGCGGGCTCAAGCAACTGTTCGAACGAGGTCCTCGTGAGAGTTCACCCACAGGGCGATTAGGCTTTAGCGATTGGACCGGATGAACCCGGCAGCTACCAACTAGCTTAAGACACAATCCGACACCGACGTTATCTCTGACACCCCAACTCACTCATTTAATACAAACCCTTGGAGGGAAGTGGGCGTCGCTCGCGTCGGCATCGCCAATGGGTGCCCTCCAGCAACGACAGCGAGAGGCGAGCTTTGAGATTGACAAGCAAAGGACAACTACCGTAATGACCCGGGAGTATGAAAGTAACCAGAACGTCTCTCCTGATTGCGGCAGTCCTCTTGGCCGCCTCTTCCGTTCATCTGTTCGCCGCACGAGGCGATCTCTACGTCAGCAATTTGGCAACTAACTCTGTGGATGTGTATACGCCCGATGGCACCAAATCGATTTTCGCCAGCGGTCTGAGCAGTCCGCAAGGACTGGTCTTCGATCGCGAGCAGAATCTTTATGTGGCTGATGCGGTCGCGGGCGAGATCTATAAGTATGACACGGCTGGCCATCAGACAACCTTCTATAGTGGGCTTTTTACTCCTCTGGGTTTGGCGATTGACGGCAACAACCTGCTGGTGGCAAACAGCGCACGCGATGAGATTCTGACGATCCCCCTGAGCGGCGGTCCGGCGCAGACTTTGGTTTCAATCGCCGATCCCATCTTGGACGTAGCCGTGGTCGGACACGTCCCGTTTTTTACCTTCAGCAACATCCTGGAAAGGTTAACTATCACTGGAGGCAGCTCGGTCTGGGGTTTTAATGCGAACCCGCAGGGAGTGCGTGCGTTTCGCCGACCCGACACCAGCGAGACCTTGGTCTACACCAGCCTTAGCAATGGGGAAATCTGGATTCTCCGTTCTTCCAGTGGCAGCACGCATCGCTTCGCCTCCGAGCTGACCGATCCAAACGGACTGGCGCTTGCCCCGGGAGAGGGTAGCGTCAGAAGCCTCTATGTCGCCGACCGTGGCACCGGTCAAATCCTAAACTATAAGCTGGATGGCGAGTCAACCGTCTTCGTCAGCGATGCCGGCATCCCGAATTTTCTAGCCTTCCAAGAGTAACGCTGCTGGAAAAGGTCTTAGGGTCGAGACCTGCGGTTAAGGTTAAACACGGCCTATGTCCTTGGCACTATCCGGTAAAGAAACCAGACTGATCTTTAAACACAAGGGATCCCCACGGATAGTGGTCAACGACTGATCGGTTTCTAAAATTAAGGTAGGGATCGCCGCATACTAGCGAATCCTTTCGGCTTAGGTGTTTGGTGCGGGCGCCGCGTAAGTCGTAACCCTCCGGTATTTGCTTTGGCGGTGGTGGTGGGATGCTTGGGACAAATTGTTTAATGGTATGGTCCGGTCTAGACGGTGCAAAAAGTCTTGACTCCTTCTCGATTTTCCATTCAGCTCGCTGCATGAAAGCCCTTAAGCGCAAATCCGCATCGATTCCAAACCCCCGTTGGCTGGCTTATGCAACCGCAGGAATAGCGAGCGCATGCGCCTGCACGCCCTCCGCCGAGGGGACGATCCATTACAGCGGACCGATCAACGAAGTGATTAACCGCAACGATCGTTTCGTTTTCCGATTGGATCAGAAGGGTGATTTCATTCGTTTGAGCGATGCGACCGGGACAGCCTATGCCGGCTACGATCGCTTTGCAGTGGGCGGTCTCGCCGGAGCATCTATGGTGGGCTTTTCTACTGCGAACGGATGGCCCGAGGCATCCAACGTGAAGCGGGGTCAACTCATATCGAACGCACCGTTTGTTCCAGCCCACACCGCAAGTTTCAATCAATTCGGTGGGTTTTTTAGGGGCACTGGCTACATTGGGTTTAAGTTCAATAACGGAAGCGGCGATCAATATGGCTGGGTAAGAATTCAGACACACCCATCGTTTGGCGCCGCATTCGTTTTAAAAGACTATGCCTATGGCGACGTGGGTGACACAATCGAAGCCGGTCAGAAAATGGGTCACGATGTGCCCGAGCTAGAGTCACTCGGCGGGCTGGCATTTGGAGCCGTAGGACTTCTGGCATGGCGTAAGAGTCGGGCCCGAGCCGGACTTTAGATCAGGCCATGTACCGGTCACCCCTTTCTCCTTGGAGGGGTGGCAGCGAGGGGTAGAGTGCACAGGGGCGGCTTCAGAATCTCGCTGTTCCGACATGACCTCTCGATGCAATCGCCCGAGGAAGGCGAGCAAGATTCCGAAGCTGACCCCAATTCCCCAACCCCAACAACTTATCTGACGGGCTACCTTAGATGTATGCTTAGGCGTTGGGGCTGCTGCGGCTGCGCGGCCGGGTAAAAAACACCACGACGAGAAGAAGGATCGCGGCGGGAAGCTGGTAAAAGGGCACGAAGAGAAAGACCAACCCGCTCATCGAACCGGGGTGGAGAAAGATGAGGTTGCCATAAGAGACGATCGCGAACGCGGTGGCTAAAGCACAAACGACGAACGTGGCGATGGCTCGGCCACGGCTGCTGTCGGCAAGAAAACAGGCGCAGCCGAAGACCGCGTAAGGGCTCAGTGCCAACAGGCTAAATCCGCTGAGCAGCGCGGAGAAGCCGGCCGCCTGCACGAAGGCGGCGCCGGTGAACAACGCACCCAGACCGAGCGTTGCCAGGCTGGCCATGGTGGTTTTTTTCAACGTCATCGGCTTTCGCTCAATTGAAGCGTCTGGGAGCGCCTAACGCAAATAAGTTAGATGTCTGGGGCGGCATCTGATGAGACGCTTTTGTCTGGCTTAAAATCCGGTGGAGGCGAGTTAACAGTCCAGGATGTTGTGAAATCGGGATCGACGACAACCTCTCCAGTGGAACGGAGACGATATTCGCCCGGTGGAGCGCGACGGAACGAGCGAGTGTCTGGTGGAAGCTGGTAATTGCGTCCGGTCGAGAGCTGGATATGAATAGACTTCCCGACGGAAGTGACGCGGCCGTGATGCTGCTCTTGTCGGATGAGCTCGCCGTTGTGGTCGAGGCGTGTTATGCCGATGAGAACACGCTTGCCGAGTATTTCCTCCATGCTGACTGATTGTTCTTCGCTCACGAGCTAGATTTCATCTAACGTTTGACATGAGGGGCGGCCGCAAGTGGGCGAAGCCCGCTTGTGGACGTCCCCTCGATGGAAGGGTTAGGCCTTGGGTTCGTGGCAAACCGCTTCGATGTTGTGGCCGTCCGGACCAATGACGAAAGCTGCATAGTAGTTCGCGTGGTAGTCCGGGCACAGACCAGGCGCACCATGGTCTTTGCCACCCGCCTCCATCGCCGCGCGATAGAAAGCGTCGACTTGCTGGCGATTCTCGGCCGTGAACGCCAAGTGAAGATACGCCGGCTTCTCCTCGGTTTGGTAGAGGCACAATGAAGCCTTATCCTTTGCGCTAAGCTCGACCCCGTAGGTCGGCGGCCCCTCCTGGACAACAGCTACGCCGAGCGGTTCGAGCGCCTTGAGGAAGAACGCTTTGCTCGCTGCATAGTCGCTCACTCCGAATTTGACGTGGTCAAACATAAGTTCTCCTGAAGTGTGCTGGGCCTGCGCAGGTTAACAAGACTCAAGATCAGCGACCGCGCGAGTCGCGATTGACTTGGTGAAACGTAGAAAGCTGAACATAAGAACGGGCCGCCCGTTAGCCGGTCTTGTAAACGCCAAAGGGCCTGGCCTCGGGAGGTGGCTTCTTCGTCATGATGACCTTCTCCACATAGTCCCGGTATTCCTTCCCGAAAACATAACCGCGTTCCTGCCAAAACCCTTTTCCGCCAGGAGCAGAAAGAAAATTCATCACGTGCAATTCCCAGCCATCCCAAAGCCAGGAAGACAACGCCTTTGCGCGCCACTGGTAGAAGGCGTTCTGCGAAAAAGAGATAAATGCCATGAATGTCTCAATGAATTGCGCCTTCTCTATTTCATCGAGTGACGAGTAATCTCTCACTCCCTTGAGTGTGATTCGATTGAGCTCGGCATCGCCCATCAGATTCATATACCAATCAGCATAGTTGTTGTGAATTGCTTGCGCCGTAGCGGAGCGAACCGCGCTCATGTTCCTCTTGATCTGAAATCCAACGTAGAATAGCGAAACGACGACGGCGATCGCGCCAATTACTTGTGCGAAATTACTCCAGTCCTGAAGCGTCATAGGCCTAACGAGTATTTCGGCCCCAAAAATCTGCAATTAAAGGCAGATAAAATCTGTATAATCTGCTTGTCGCCCAGACAACCACTCGTTGAACACGGCTTCATCCCGACCATCCTGTTCAGTCTTGTCGCTCTCGGCAAGTCAAAAACTGGCTCAAATAATCCAAAGGCTGAGATTCGTCGTCTTTGTCAGACCCGGAAATGTTTCCTCGGGGTGGTGTGGTAGTTTTCAGTTCTCCACCGAAGAATGGGGTGCGATTTGGCTTTACTTTTCAGGGCACGAGGCCGTAAAACGGGCGAGTGCGAATCCCCGCGCTCCATGCCGTCATTCTGCTGGCTTGCTCGCCTTTTCTGCCAATCTGCGCCCTCGCAGACAGCGCGACTTGGAGCTTTAGTCCAACCAGCAATGACTGGAACACGGCCGGCAATTGGACACCAGAAACTGTGCCAGACGAAGACACTGATGTCGCGACGTTTGATATATCAAATGTAACGGACGTCTCTATAGCTAATGAGTTCGGCCTCGATAGTATCGTTTTCAATCCCGGCGCGAGCGCCTATACGATTCACGTCAGCGAGAATCCGGCTGGCTACATAGCCTTTTATGGAGCGGGGGTTATAAACAATTCGGGTCTGACACAGAATTTCGACATGTTTAATGGACTCGCGTTTACCGGAACCGCGACTGCTGGCGTGAATGTCGTCTATACCAACCAAGACAGGGGGAGTGCGTTCTCGCTCTGGATCCCTTTTAATGATCATAGCACCGCTGGGAGCGCAACCTTTGTAAACAAAGGGAACGGAGGGGGGTTTCTCGAAGGTAATATTCAATTCAACGACTTTTCAACTGCTGCGAACAGTATAATCATCAACGAAGAAGGCGATACGTTAGGTGGCGTTACGGACTTTTCCGATTCCGCCTCAGCCGGAAATAGCACAATTAGTGACTTATCACAATGGAGTGAACGGTTTTTTTGATTCCGCTACCGCCGCCGATGCTATTTTGATCGCGGACGGTGGAAAGCTTCATTTTGAAAGGAAATCTACCGGTGCCTCGGCCCAGATAAAGCTGGTGAACGGTGGAATTTTGGATCTAGTCTCTCACGTCACTACTTCGGCCATGACCATCGGCTCTCTTGAAGGAGACAGCACGGGACTCGTAAGTCTCGGCGCGCAGCAGCTCACCGTTGGCGGCAACGCTCTGAACACCACGTTTGCGGGAACGATGAGTGGTGGTGGCTCTTTAGTAAAGACTGGCAGCGAAACCTTGACACTAAGTGGCGCCAGCACGTATCGTGGCGGCACGACTGTGAACAGTGGGACGTTACTCGTTGCAGCGGCTAGTGGCTTTCCTACCGGGTCAGGTAACATAACAGTCAGTGGCGGAATATTTGGAGGAACATGCAATGTTGGTGGTGCGGTGACGATTGGTAACGGGACGAGCGGGAGAGCCTTCCTCGCCCCAGGTGTGAAGGGACCGGGCACACTCACGATTTTCAAGAGTCTCACCTTCAAGAACAACGGGAGCTACACGTTCGAGCTTGCGCTGACGCGCAATCCCAAAGCCGACCAGGTGGTCGCCAACGGAGTGAGCATCACAAGCGGCGCGAAATTTCTTCTGCGCGGCAAAGGCACCACGACTCTAGCGGTTGGCATGAGCTTCACTGTCATCAGCAATACGAGCGCGATCCCGATCAGCGGGGTGTTTGCCAACCTCCCCGATGGCGGGACAATCGCGGTCGGCGGCAACACCTTCCAAGTTAATTACGAAGGCGGCGATGGGAACGATCTCACGCTCACGGTTGTGCCTTAGCTGTAGCTGGGATCGCTGATCCCGGCCGGCGAGGCTTGGCCAAGTCGCCTAGACCAGCCGGGATCACCGATCCCGGCTACAACGGACCTGATTTCTGATGGCGCTTGGATTGTCCGACTTGCAGCCCGCGATGTTCGTTAAGCCGGCGCGGTTGCGTCCCGCCCTCTCGTGCACTAGGAAACGCTCCTTGTGAGCTTGATTCCAACGGTCCGCGTCCGTGCTCTCGCCAAGTTCTTCTTCGAGGGCGACCGGAAGTTTTTCGTCAAGGGCGCCACCTACGGGCCGTTCAAGCCGGATGCGGCGGGCGATTATCTCGGCACGGAGGAGCAGGCGCGGCGCGATCTCGCCCAGATGCGCGAGCTCGGGATCAACGTCGCGCGCATCTATCATCTGCCGCCGCGCTGGTTTCTGGATTGTTGCGCGGAGGCGGGTGTCCGGGTGTTGATCACTCTCCCGTGGGCCAAACATGTCGAGTTTCTCGTGCGGGCAAAGACGCGGCGCGAGATCGTCAAGTCGGTCCGGGCTGCTGTCGCCAAGCACGCGGGGCATCCGGCCATCTTTGGCTATCTCGTCGGCAACGAAATTCCCACCACGATGGTGCGCTGGCTGGGCGTGTGGCGGGTGACGGAATTCATCGAGACGCTCATCCGGGTCGGGCGCGAGGCGGATCCGAATGTTCTCTTTTCCTACGCGAGTTATCCGCCGACGGAATATCTCCTCCCGCAGAATGTCGATTTCTGCTGCTTCAACGTTTACCTGCACGACCAGCGCGATTTCGAGAAATACCTTCTGCGCCTGCAAAACCTGGCGGAGGAAAAACCGCTCATGCTCGGCGAATTCGGGATGGACACGATTCGCCACAGCGAAGACGAGCAGGCCGAAATGCTCAGCTGGCATGTCGACAGCGTCGTGCGCTGCGGCCTGGCCGGAACGATCTTTTTCGCCTGGACCGACGAATGGTACACCGGCGAACAGGAGATCACCGACTGGTCTTTCGGGCTCGTGCAGCGCGATCGCACGCCGAAGAAATCGTTTTTCGCTCTCCAGAAAAAACTTGGACAGGATGATGCGTCGCTCCCGCATCGCGATCTGCCGCGGACGCCGTTGGTCTCGGTCATCGTTTGTTCCTACAATGGCGCCAAGACGCTGGCGGCATGCCTCGAGTCGTTAGGCAAAATCAATTATCCGGCTTACGAAGCCATCCTCGTCGATGACGGCTCGACCGATAACACCCCGGAGATCGCGGCCCGTTATCCAAACATTCGTTATATCCGGCAGGACAACCACGGCTTGAGCTACGCGCGCAATGCCGGGGCGGCCGCGGCCAAGGGCGAAGTGCTCGCCTACACCGACTCCGACTGCATGGCCGATCCGGACTGGCTTTATTATTTGATCGGCACGCTCGTGAGCGGCGATTACGCGGGCGTGGGCGGGCCGAATATCTCGCCGCCGGCAGAAAATTGGGTGCAAGCGTGTGTGGCCGCGGCGCCGGGCGGTCCGAGCCATGTGCTCCTAACCGATACGGTGGCGGAGCACATCCCGGGTTGTAACATGGCCTTTTATCGTTGGGCCTTCGACACCGTCGGGGGTTTCGACATTGAGTATCGCAAAGCCGGCGACGACGTCGATTTCTGCTGGCGTCTGCAACAGGAAGGCCACGTCATCGCCTTTAGCCCGACGGCGATTGTCTGGCATCATCGGCGTTTCACGTTAGGCGCATTTCGCAAACAACAGGCCGGCTATGGCGAAGCGGAATCGATGCTCCGATTCAAGCATCTTATTTTTTTCGGCCCGACCGGCACGGCGAAATGGCGCGGGCAAATTTACGGCTCGCCGCGCTTCAGTTGGTTCATCAATCAGCCGATCATTTATCACGGGATCTTCGGCGAAGGCTTTTTCCAGTCGATCTATCCGTCGCAGCAATCGGAAATCGCCAATTATGTGAGCAGCGTCGAGTGGTTCGCGCTCACCCTCTTTCTTTTCGGCCTCGGAATCTTCCTGCCGATCCTGCGCATCGTGCCGTATCTCATGCTTGGCGGCACGCTTTGCGTCGCGCTCTCCTATATGCTGCGGGCGCGGATCGAACCGAGATTCGACACCGCCCCGGCGCGATTGCTCGTCATGGCGCTGGCTTTTGCGCAGCCGCTGGTGCGCGGTTGGAACCGCTATTTCACCTGGCTGCAATTCAAGCGCACGCCGCGCGGGGTCCTCGGGACACACGAGAAAATGCCGTCGAAGGCGGTGGGGCGCGGCAAACTGAGCCGGCGCAATTACTGGAGCGAAGAAGGCGTCGAGCGAAATGCGCTCCTCAAATCGACCTTCCAACTGCTCGAAGAAGAAGGCTGGAGCTATTCGGCCGATACCGGCTGGAAAGAATGGGACATCCAGATCTATGGCAATTTCTTCTGGAGCATCATCCTGCAAACCGTGACCGAGTATCACGGCGGACTGAAATGCCTGACGAGGGTGCGCCTGCGTTATCGCTTCGTCACGACCACCGTCATCATCAATTTGTTCATCCTCGCGATGATCATCTATCGGCAACTGAACAGCGCCGGGGTCGATCTGCGCATTCTTATTCCCTACGTCCTCTTTCTCCTTTTCCTCGGGTCACGCGCGCGCCGGCTGAAACAGCGGGTAGCGGAGCTCGTGGATGTCGCGGCGTTCCGTCTCGGCCTGCAACGGGTGGGAAAGAAGCAAGCATTGTAGCGGCGGTCTATGACCGCCGATTCCGCCTTGATGGAGGACCACGACAATCTTGGCGAGCCCGGCGGTCATAGACCGCCGCTACAACGGCACGCGCGCCTTTGGGTTGCGCTTCTTGCCGAAATTCTGCTCCTCGCGGCGCTGCATCGTTTCGATGACTGGCGCTATGCCGACATGCCGATCAAGTTCGTCGAGGTGGCGGTGCTCAGTGGGATCGCCTTTTTCGCCGCCGCCTCGTTCTTCGCCCATGTCTCTCTGGGCCGGCGGGCGGGCGTGACTTTTTGGGTCGTGGCGATCCTCTTGCGAATCGTCGCGCTGCCGATCGAGCCGGGGGACGATCTGTGGCGTTACCAGTGGGAGGGCAAGGTGCAGAACGCCGGCTTTAATCCTTATGTTCTCGCGCCTAACGATGAGAAACTTGTTCCGCTCCGCGCCGAGTTTGCCAATTGGAGCCAAATCAATCACCGCGATTTCAGCGCGATTTATCCGCCGGGAACGGAGTTGCTTTTCGCCGCGCTCAGTCGTTTCGCGGCGGGTCCGCTCGCCTACAAACTTCTCTTTGCCGCCGCTGATCTCGCGGCGATCGCGGTCCTTTTGCGTTTGATCGGTGGGGCGACGCGTTTTGCTGACGCGGCGTGGTACGCCTGGAATCCACTGGTCGTTTACAGCTTCGCCGGCGCGGCGCACTTCGACAGTTTGATGATCCTGCCGCTGCTCGCCGCCATTCTTTGTTTCGTGCGCGCTGGAGGGCAATGCTCCGTCATTGCCGTGTCTCCGCCTGGCGAACGCGATGACGACAAGTCTTTGCCTGGCGACCCTGGCGACGACAGAGCGTCGCCCTCCAGCCAAACGCGGTGGGCAATCCTGGGCGCGATCGCGATGGGTCTCGCCATCTCGATTAAATTGGTTCCCGTCCTTCTCCTGCCGCTGTGCGCTTTCGCGCTCGGGCGGCGCGCGCTCGCGCTCGGGATCAGCCTCGCGATTCCAGCGGCACTCAGTCTGCCCTTTGGTTTCCCGCATGTCGCCATTTGGAATTCGTTAGGCCGCTTCATTTATGTGACCCGATTGAACGACATGTTTTGGTGGATCATCGAGGACACGGTCTGGCCGAATCCGCACCAGAAGAATTACCATTACAACGTCATCATCATCGTCGCGGTGCTGATCGTGTCGGTCTTTTTCCTCCGCAATTGGAAGCGCGGGTTGCTCTGGGTGATGGGCACGGCGCTTTTTCTCAGCCCGGTTTTGCACCCCTGGTATTGCACCTGGATTTTGCCCTTGGCGGCCTGGCGCCGGGTTGATGCCTGGCAGGTGCTCTCGGTCACGGTGTTCGCCTATTATCTGTTCTGGGACGAACGGCTTTTCATGTTGCCGTGGCACTCGGAGCCGTGGTTGCGCGGCTTTATTTTCATTCCGCCGGTCGTGTCTGGGCTTCTTTCGCTGCGACAGGCGGAGCCGGCCGACCGAAATAGAAGAAGCGCTACCCGGGCACCCAAAGAGCGCTTGATCTCTTTACCTAACGAAAAGCAGTTTCCTTCAGCCGACGAAAATCATCCGGGATCGGGGCTTCGAAGACGAGCCGCTCGCTCGTGCGCGGGTGGGTGAACCCGAGCTTCCAGGCGTGCAGCATCTGACGCTGCCCGGCGACTTTCTTTCCATAGAGCGAATCGCCGATGACAGGATGGCCGATGTGGTGCAAGTGCACTCGAATCTGGTGGGTGCGCCCGCTGTGAATCGCGCATTCCACCAGGCTCACGCCACCGCCTGACTTGAGAACTCGATAATCCGTTTTTGCCACTCGCCCTCGCGTCTGATTGACCGCCATTTTCTTGCGTTGGACCGGATGCCGGCCAATCGGCGCCTCGATCGTTCCGCGCGGTCGTTTCAGCGTCCCGGAAACAAGCGCGAGGTAAACTTTTTTCACTTCACGGTCCGCGAACTGGCGGGAGAGTTCCTGGTGCGCCGCGTCATTTTTCGCCACCACGAGGCAGCCGCTCGTCTCCTTGTCGAGGCGATGGACGATACCGGGACGCTGCTTGCCGCCAATCCCGGAGAGATTCGTGCAATGATGGAGCAACGCGTTCACGAGGGTGTGCGTTTGATTGCCCGCCCCGGGATGAACGACGAGGCCGGCGGGCTTGTTGAGGACGAGCAAATCGTCGTCCTCGAAAAGAACCTCGAGCGGAATCTTTTCTGCCTGCGCTTCGATTTCCTCCACCGGCGGCTCATTTAGCCTAACGACATCGCCCGCGTGCACGGTCTCGCGCGGGCGGGCCGCTTTCCCTTGCAACTGGACGTCGCCCGCTCGAATCAAAGTCTGCAAGCGCGCGCGGGAAAACTGGGGCAGCGCCAGCGCCAGGTAGCGATCGAGCCGCAAGCCCGCGTGCTCGTTAGGCACGGACAATTCTATCATCGCGGCGCTCCCCTTGGAATGCTATCATCCGGCCAATGGCCTCGACTGGGAGCGGCGCGCAGGTGCAATCCTGTCCGGGATGCGGCGGGCCGGTCGAGACTGCCGGCCTTGAACCGTTCGGCAAGGTCAATTGCCCGGCCTGCGGAAAGCAACTGCGGGTCGAGCGGGTCTTCGAACACTTCACCGTAGTCGAGCCGCTTGGCACCGGCGGAATGGGCTCCGTCTACAAAGCGCGTGATGCGCGTTTGAACCGCTTCGTCGCGCTCAAGCTTTTGCGCAAGGAGTTCGCTGACGACGCCTCCTTCACGGCGAAGCTGAAGGAGGAAGCGCGCATCACGGCCTCGATCAAACATCCGCATGTCGTCGAAGTTTTCTCGGTTGGCGAAGATCACGGGCAATTCTACGTCGTGATGGAGCTGGTCGATGGCGGCAGTCTCGATGATCGGATGGAAGACGAAAAGCGCATTTCGGAATTGCAGACGCTCGAGCTCGGAATCCAGGTGGCGAAAGGTTTGCAGGCAGCGTTGAAGGCCGGGCTGATTCATCGCGACATCAAACCGGGCAACATCCTTTTTGCCGATCGCAACACAGCCAAGATCGTCGATTTCGGTCTCGCGCTTTTCGCCGCGCAACATGCCGGGACGGAAAACGAAATCTGGGGCACACCCTATTACGTCGCGCCGGAGCGCCTAACGAGTGAACCGGAGGATTTTCGGAGCGATCTCTACAGTCTGGGCGCGACCCTCTTTCATGCCATCTCGGGACGACCCACTTTTGAAGTTGAAACCCAGTCGGCCACGGAGCTGAAGAAGCTGAAGTCGAATCCGATTAAGGTGAAAGAAGTGGCGTCCGATGTCTCTGATGAGACCGCGGCCGTGATCGATCAAATGCTGCGTCCGGAACCGGCTGAGCGGCAGAGTTCCTACAAGGAGTTGATCGCGCAACTGGAGGCGGCGCGGAGCGCGCTCCTGGCGCGAGAGGAGGAATTGCGCGGGCGCTGGAGCTGGCCGATGCGCGTGCTGGTGTCGTTAGGCGCACTGCTTGGTGCCAGCGCGATTCTTTTCGGAATAATCTTTAGCGTGCGGCATCTGCCGTCGCAGAGCGCGGAGCCGAATCTCGCGATCGGAGGCAACGGCAACGCCCGCGAGCCAATCTGCAGGCACAGTTGGAATCCGCGCGCCACGAGCTTGAGGCCGGCCATTACGCGACGGCGGAAGCCCTTTTTCGCGAGCTCGGCTTGAGTGTTTCTAATGTTCAACCGGCGGCAGAACTTTGCGCGGCCCTGCAACTTTGGGAGCGTGGAGATTTCGCGCAGGCTGCGACGGCGTTGCGGCACTTTCTCGAGATCAGGCCACTGCGGCAATTTGCCTGGCTGAACGACTTTAAGCCACTTGCCCAGAATCGTCTGGATGATTACCAGCTCTACACCGAGTGGCAGAAAACGCGCGATGCGAGCAAGGATCCGGAAGTGGCGTTGCAGAGGATTCGCGAGCTGTCCGGGAAACTGAAAGCGAAGGGCGCGCTCGCTTTTCAGCTCGCGGACGAGGAGGCAAAGATCGCGGCGCAAGTCGCGGAGGTTTCCCAAAAAAAGGCGGCGGATGAGAAACGGCGCGCCACGGAGGAAGCGCCTCGCTGGCAGGCAGCGCTGGTCGCGGAGCGCAAGTTGCTGGCCGCCTACGAATTCGAAAACGCGGTTGCTCTTCTCGGAAAGTCGACCGTCACCGCTGCCTCGCTCCAACCGGACCGCAACGCCGAACTACAGCGGGCAGGTTGGCTGGCTGATTGGAAAAGAAAACTGATCAGCGACATCAATGGCATTGGTTATGGTGGAGTCGTGACCGACATTCACGGCGTGCGTTACGACGGCCCGGTCCGACGGGCGACCAAAGACAAACTGGAACTCAAAACGCGTTACGGCAGCGTCATGACCGGCTGGCTCAATCTTTCGCCGGAAATGCTCCTCAAAATGTCGATGGCTTTCATCCGGCCTGGGGTCGCTGACATTCCCGAGCGGCAATGGTTGAGCGCGATATTCGCGGCGCAGACTGGACAAACGGCGGCGGCGAACGAATTGGCGGAAAAAGCCGCGGCAGCGAAATCTGATTTCCGGGATTTGCTGCCGCGCTTTTTTCCCGCGGCAAAGAAATAGCATGCTTAAGGCTTGGCGCTCGGCATGACGTTCGGCGCCCTCGTTGTCATCCCGATCCGCCGTAGGACGGCGAAGGACCTCGCAACTGCTATCCGCGGCTTCTGGTTAGAGGACGTGTGATTACAATTGTGAGGTCCCTCTCCGCGCTGCGCCGGATCGGGATGACAAATGTTGAGTCCGCCGACAATGTTGCGCCTGTGATTGTGAAGGCAAAGGGCTCCATTGGCGCATCTTCTGCTTCTCAGGGAAATGTGCCCAGGCTGTTCCTCGTTCTCATCGGCGCGCTGGTTGTGACGGCGGCGGCGGCATCGCTGCCGCTGTCGAACAAGGAGATCGGCCTTATGCTCCGCTCCGGCTATACCAGCGACGCCGTCCTGACGGAGATCACGACGCGGGGCGCGCTCGAAGCGCTGGATCCGGCCACAAAAAAGTCGCTCCTCATTTTCGGAGCGAACCCGCAATTGGTCGCGGCGCTCGAGAGCGGCAAGTATGTGGTCTCTTCTTCGGTCGCCAATCAGGCGAAGCAGCGAGAAGCCGAAGTCGCTGCCCGCAGAGCGGCGGAGATCGAGCAGGATAAAAAATTCAGCACCCTCCATCAGGCACAGCTCCAAGACCGGATCCGGCAAAGCCGCTCCGCCGCCGCCGGGTGCGAACGCTCTTGCTCGAATCGCTCAAACAAAAACTCGTCCGTTGTCACGACGGAACGGTCAGCCGGGGCAACGGCTCCGAGCTGGAAGGGAAGAAATTTGTCGCGCTTTATTACTCCGCGCATTGGTGCGCCGCCATGCCGAAAATTTACCCCCCAGTTGGTGCAATATTACAACCTCGTCGCGCCCAGCCATCCGGAATTCGAAATCATTTTCGTGAGCGCGGACCGCTCGCGTTTTGCCTGGGAAACCTATATTCACGAAACCAGCATGCCGTGGCTGGCGATCGATTACGATCAGCTCGCGGACCTTGCGCAGGTTAGGTCGTTAGGCGGCGATGGAATTCCATCCCTCCTCGTGGTCGATCAAAGCAGCCATCTGGTTGCGAGCAGCTACGAAGGCGACAAGTATGTCGGCCCGCAGCACGTCCTCGCCGAGCTCGATAAGATTTTCGCCGACCAACGCGGCTGCTCAGGTAGCGCAGACGAATTAGAACCTCGCGCGGGCCAATAGCCGGCTCAGTCCGGAGAAGTCGCGAGGCCAGCGTTGACCCGATATCCGGCGACAAAGCTCCGGCGAAAAGTGTCGAAGGAACCATTTTCGATTTCGGCGCGCGCCCGTTCCATCAGGTTGAGATAGAAATGAAGATTATGCAGGGTCACCAGGCGCAGCCCGAGGATTTCTTCCGCCTTGATCAAATGGCGCAAATAACCGCGGCTGAACTCGCGACAGGCGGGACAAAGGCAACCTTCCTCGATCGGGCCTTTTTGCATTATGAACTCGGCGTTCTTTAGGTTGAGCGTGCCGCCGGCAGTAAAGGCGGTGCCGTTGCGCGCGAGTCGGGTGGGCAAAACGCAGTCGAACATGTCGACCCCGCGGGCGATCAGCTCGAGCATTTGCGGCGGGGTGCCGAGGCCCATCGCGTAACGCGGCTTGTCGTTAGGCAAAAAAGGCTCGCTCCATTCCACCGCCTGCATCATTTCCGGCTCCGGTTCGCCCACGCTCACGCCTCCGATCGCGTAACCATCGAATCCGATCTGCACCGTCGCTTCCGCGCTTGCCCGGCGGAGATCCTCGAAGGTTCCGCCCTTGGACGATTCCGAAAGAGGAGCCGGCGCGTATCCGTCTTCAGTTGAACTTTGGTCCGCCTCAGGCGGATGAACGTTCGCTTCCTTGCAGCGCCGCGCCCAGCGCGCGGTCATTTCCAAACTGCGCGCCGCATACTCATGCTCGCACGGATAAGGCGGGCACTCGTCCAGCACCATCGCGATGTCGCTGCCGAGCGTGGCCTGAATTTCCATCGCGATTTCGGGCGAAATAAAAGTCGGCGTGCCGTCGAGATGATTCTGAAAATGCGCGCCTTCCTCCGTGATCTTGCGAATTTTCGCGAGCGAGAAGATTTGATAACCGCCGCTGTCGGTCAGGATCGGGCCGTTCCAATTCATGAAGTTGTGCAGCCCGCCGAAATTGCGCAGCACATCGAGTCCTGGCCTAACGAAAAGATGGTAAGTGTTGCCAAGGATGATCTGCGCCTTGAGTTCGCGCAGCTCGCGCGGGCTCACGCCTTTGACGGAGCCCTGGGTGCCGACGGGCATGAAAGCCGGCGTCTCGATCACGCCGTGCGCAGTCGTGAGGCGGCCGCGTCGCGCTTTTCCGTCAGTTTGCAGGAGTTGAAACATGCGACCGAACTTCAGGGTTGATCAATGAGAGAGGGTCGGGCTTTCGATTGACCGAAACGCCTGCCAGGCAGGTCGCGCATTGCCGTCCACATCAAAGAGGGCGAAGGCTTTCCACATTCCCTCGCCGTACCACTCCGGACTCCAGTAAAAAACACCGGCGACCGTCGGATTTTTCGCGGCAGAATTTCAGGAAATCCGTCAGCCAGAGTTTTTGACCCTCCGGGGTGAGCGGGTAGCCCGGAACTTCCTTGCGCCAGCGGGCAAATTGGCCATGAAAATCGGCCGTGCTCGGATATCCCGTTTCGGGAATTATCACGGGCCGATGGATCGCCGAAGTGACGCGATCGATGACGGCGCCGAATTGGTCGAAGGTCAGCGAGTTTCCGATATTCGAGGACGGAAAATAAGTGATGCCGGCAAAGTCGATTTGAACCTGTCGATCGAGCATGAATCTGGAAAAACGCGGTAGAAAAGTCTGCATCCCACCAGTGCGCGATGTGCAGGATGAATCTCGCTTTAGGATCTGCCTCCTTCACACCGCGCTGGCAGGCCAGGATCAATTTCGCTGCATCCGGCCAGACGCGATTGCTCAGATGCTCCGGATTTTTTTTGGCGTGTTTGCCGGGGAAAACGCCACAGATTCCGTAGTCGATCTCGTTCCCGATCTCGTAAAGATGACTCGTTAGGCCATGGGCGCAGAAATGGCTCACGATATCGCGCGAGTATTTGCGCACCGCTTCGGCCCGCTCCTCGAGGGACAATTTTTTCCACGGGGCGGGCGCGGGTTGTTTCGTGAGGTCGGCCCAGTTTTCACTCAGAAAAATAACGAGGTAAGGATTCAAGCCCGCTTTCGTTGCGCGCTCGACTTCTGCGGTGGCGTAGTCCTTGCCATTGACTCCTTCATCGCTTGTCCAAAGGCGAACACGCAGCCAGCGCGCTCCCGCTTTTTCCATGCCGGCAAACAGCTCCTGCTCCTCCCCATCCCACTTCCAGCGCGAGCCGTGTGCTTCCATGTCCAGGGCGTAGTTGGCGTCGACCCCGAGCATGAAATCGCGGCGCTCTGGCTCGGCCGCCAGGCCCGGGCCGCAAGACGTAAACGTGATGAGGAGACCGCCGAGGCAGGCCCTCTTTGAGTTACGAAACACGGGGCTCATTCTGAGCCACGTAGCCGATCTCTCAACTTCAATGTGCGCGCGGCCATTGTTCGCGAGTCGATTCACCTTCGGACGCTGACACGACTGATCGGCTTGTCGGATTGTGCTATCTCTTGGAATGGCCGAAGCCTCCCCAAACACGATTGCGAGCGCGAGTGAACTGGTCGTCAGGTTCGGCCACCAGGTAATCTTGGACCGGGCGTCGATTACGATCTTGGAAGGCGAACGGATCGGGTTGGTCGGGCGCAACGGCGCCGGCAAATCGACTTTTCTGCAAATCGCAGCCGGAGTGATGCAGCCTGATGCGGGCGAGTTGAATCGGCGTCGCGACCTTGTCGTTGGCTATATGCCGCAAATGTTTGAGCTTGATGAAACCGCGACCGTGCACGCGAACATTCTTGCCGGTGCGCAACGGGTCCTGGATTTGATCCGCGAATATGAAGACGCTCGGCCGGAAAGTGCGCGCAGTGGGATATTGCTCGAGCAGATCGAGCATTTCGACGGCTGGAATCTTGAGCATCGCATCAAGAGCCTGATCACGAACCTGCACGCGCCCGATCCAGGGCGCGCCGTCGCGACATTGTCCGGTGGCGAGAAACGTCGCGTTGCGCTTTGCCGCGCTTTGCTCGCGCGGCCGGATTTTCTCATTCTCGACGAGCCCACGAATCATCTCGACACCGGCTCGATTGAATGGCTGGAGGATTTTCTCGCGCGTTACAGCGGAACCTGTCTGTTCGTGACGCACGATCGCTATTTCCTCGATCGCATCGCGACGCGGGTGATCGAGTTGTCGCGTGGGAAATTCTACAGCTACGACGGAAACTACACGGATTATCTGCTGGCCCGGGCCGAGCGTGCGGCGGTCGAAGAGATGCAGGAGCACAAGCGCCAGCGATTTCTGAAACGCGAGTTGGCCTGGGTGCGCAAGGCGCCGCGGGCGCGGCGGACAAAATCAGTCGATCGGGTGGAGCGCTATTTTGAAATGGCTGCGCAGGAGGGGCCGGAAGCGGAACTCGAAGTGGATTTGATCATCCCACCGGCACCGAAGCTGGCCAATCGCGTGATCGAATTGCGCGATGTCGGGATCGAACTGGGCGGGCGCTGGTTGTTCCGCAACGTCTCGTTAGGCTTGAAGGCCGGGGAGCGGCTCGGAATTGTCGGACGCAACGGGCTCGGCAAATCGACCCTGCTCAGGATCATGCTCAGCCAACTCCAACCGACGATTGGTGAAGTCGAGATCGGCACGCGCACCGAGATCAACTACGTCGATCAAAATCGCCTGCTCCTCGATGATGCAAAGACGGTTTGGGAAGAGGTGGGTGAGGGGATGGAATACGTGCGCCTGGGTGAAGAAAACATCACGCTGCGCGGATATTTGCGGCGCTTCCTCTTCACCGAGGAACGGATCAATACCAAAATCAATCAACTCAGCGGAGGCGAACGCAGCCGGGTGTTGCTGGCGAAAATCCTTAAGCGCGGCGGCAATGTGCTCATTCTCGACGAGCCGACAAACGATCTCGATCTCGGCACTTTGCGCCTGCTCGAGGAAGCGCTCGTCGCCTTCGGCGGGAGCGTTGTCGTCGTTAGTCACGATCGCTACTTCTTGAACCGTGTCTGCACCTCGATTCTCGCGTTCGAAGGCGACGGTCTGCTGCGCTATTCCGTCGGCAATTACGATTATTACCTCGAAAAACGGGTTGTAGCCGGGATCGCTGATCCCGGTCCCAGTCCGGAGGCAAGCGCTCCCAAAGCCGGGGTGAGCGATCCCGGCTACAACCGGAAGCCGCGCAAACTGAAATGGAAAGAGGAGCGCGAGCTGGAAGGAATGGAGGCGGCGATTCTCGCAGCGGAAGAAGAGGTCGCTCGGATTGAGGCGCGTCTGTCCGACCCGGATTTTTTCGTGCAGCACGCCGCTGAATTTCCGCAGGTGGATGCGGAATTGCGCTCGGCGCGGGCGGAGGTGGCGCGGTTATATGCACGTTGGGAAGAATTGAGCATTCTGGCTGCCGCGCTCGCCTGACATTTTGAAAAAAACCAGTGCCGTTCTGGCAATGCTCCGCGGAGGCGGCTCGTTAGGCGATTTTTGTTAGGCGCAACGCAGCGGTTCAATATTTGTCGCAGGCGTTGCGTTTCGCTCTAAAATAATCTTGCGAGGGCATAATTTGTTCCTATATTGCGCGCTCTCCGTATCAGGTGCGTGAGGAAGGTGGACACGGCTTGAGCGGTTTTTTTGTCGGCTGAAACCTAACGGTTTTGCCGCTCGAATGTACGAAAATGCCAACGATCAATCAGCTTATTCGGAAGGGACGAAAAAAGGTCTCGGTGAAATCAAAATCACCGGCCCTGAAAAATTGTCCGCAGCGGCGCGGCGTCTGCACCCAGGTGATGACGCGGACGCCGAAGAAGCCGAATTCTGCCTTGCGCAAAGTGGCCAAAGTGCGCCTAACGAACGGCCAGGAAGTCATCGCCTACATTCCGGGCGAAGGCCATAATTTGCAGGAACACTCGATCGTCCTCGTGCGCGGCGGACGGGTCAAGGATTTGCCGGGGGTGCGTTACCATATTGTGCGCGGAACGCTCGACTCGTTAGGCGTGGATGGCCGCCGCCGCAGCCGATCGAAGTACGGCGCGAAACGCCCGAAGGCCGCCGCGGAAGGCGAAAAGGCCGCGAAGAAGAAATAACCAGATTTTCCCATGTCTCGTCGTCGCAGAACTTATAAGAAAGAAGAGAAGGTCGACTCCCGTTACGGCAGCGTGGCGGTCGCGCGTCTCATTTCCACCGTGATGAAGCGCGGCAAGAAATCGCTCGCGGAACGGATCGTTTATACTGCGATCGACAAATCCCGCGAAGGTTCCGATGCGGTTGACCCGCTCGAAGTCGTGAACAAGGCGCTCGAAAATGTGCGCCCCCGTCTCGAGGTGAAATCCCGCCGGGTAGGCGGCGCCACCTATCAGGTTCCGATGGAGGTCACCCCTTCCCGTCAGATTTCGCTGGCGATGCGCTGGATCGTTACCTACGCCGACAACCGGCGCGGCATGCCAATGGCTGAAGCGCTCGCTCACGAGCTGCGCGACGCGGCTGCCGGTCAAGGCAACGCGATCAAGAAACGCGACGACACGCACAAGATGGCGCAAGCGAACCGGGCCTTCGCTCACTTCCGCTGGTAAAGAATTCTCCGTTATGGCCTCCGCGACTTTAGAAAGACCTGTCATGACGAATCCGAATTCGCCCAACCGCAAGTATCCGCTCGAAAGGACGCGAAACATCGGAATCGCGGCGCACATTGATGCCGGCAAGACGACCCTGACCGAGCGCATTCTTTTTTACACCGGCATGATCCACAAGATCGGTGAGGTGCATGAAGGCACGACTGTGACCGACTGGATGGAGCAGGAGCGCGAGCGCGGGATCACGATCACTTCGGCCGCCACCACCTGCGCCTGGACGCAGAAACCGGAGCCTGGCGTTTACAAGATGTTTGAGGACATCAAAATGCGGGTCAACATCATCGACACGCCCGGCCACGTGGATTTCACCGCGGAGGTGGAGCGCTCGCTTCGCGTCCTTGACGGCGCAATCGCGGTTTTCGATGCGGTCGCCGGGGTGCAGCCGCAGTCCGAGACCGTCTGGCGTCAGGCGAACAAATATTTGGTCCCGCGAATCGCTTTCATTAATAAAATGGACCGCGTCGGGGCGAACTTCGAGGCCTCGATCGACTCGATGCGGAAGAAATTGGCCGCGAATGCCTGGCCGATTCTTATTCCGTTGGGCAAAGAGGATTACCTCAAAGGCCAGCTCGATGTCGTGAACAGGAAGGCGGTTTTCTATCTAGATGACGACTCGATGGGGTCGGTCTACGAAGTGCGCGAGCTTCCGGAAGAGAATAGAGCCGAGGTCGACAAGGCTTATGCCGATCTCGTCGAACAAATTTCCAACATTGACGACGAAGTTGCGGAAGCCGTGCTCGAAGAACGTGAAGTCACGCCGGAAATGTTGAAGGCTGGAATTCGTCGGCAAACGATCGCGAACAAATTTGTGCCGGTCGTCGGTGGCAGCGCGTTTAAGAACAAGGGTGTGCAGTATCTCGTTGATGCGGTGATCGATTATTTGCCGAGTCCGCTCGACATTCCGCCGGCCAAAGGTCAGGACCCGGACGACGGCACGCCGATTGAAGCGCCGACGGACGACAACGGAACTTTCTGCTCGCTCGCCTTCAAGCTCTGGAGCGATCCCTTCGTCGGAAAGCTCGTTTTCTTCCGCGTTTATTCCGGCACGCTTTCGAAAGGCGACACAGTTTACAATCCGCGCACAAACAAGCGCGAGCGCATTTCGCGTTTGATTCAGATTCAGGCCGATAAGCGGGAAGATATCGAGACGTGTTACTCGGGCGACATTGCCGCCATTGTCGGGATCAAGAACATCACAACCGGCGACACGCTTTGCGACGAGGACCACGTGATTCTCCTCGAGCCACCGTCCTTTCCTGATCCCGTTATCTCGATGGCGATCGAGCCGAAGACGAAGCAGGACCAGGAAAAAATGGCGACGGCCTTGCAGCGTTTGTCTGAAGAAGATCCGACTTTCAAGGTCTTCACCCACGAAGACACCGGCCAGACGATTATCGCCGGCATGGGCGAACTGCATCTCGAGATCATTCGTGATCGCATGTTCCGTGAATTCAAGGTGGACGCGAACGCGGGCAAACCGCAGATCGCTTATCGCGAAACGATCACCAACCCGGCCGACGGCGAAGGCAAGCTGATCAAGCAATCAGGTGGCCGCGGTCAGTACGGCCACGTGATCGTCAAGGTGCACCCGAACGAGCGCGGCAAAGGCATCACGGTCGAGAACAAGGTGGTCGGCGGAAACATTCCCAAGGAATACATCCCGGCGTGCAAGAAGGGCATCGAAGAAGCGATGCTCAACGGCGTGGTGGGCGGCTACCAGGTGATCGACGCCCATGTCGATATCGTCGACGGCTCATATCACGACGTCGACTCGAACGAAATGGCGTTCAAGCTCGCGGCCATCTTTGCGGTCAAGGACGCGTTCAAAAAAGCGAAGCCGATCCTGCTCGAGCCGATCATGAAGGTCGAAAACTCGACCCCGGAAGAATATCAGGGCGACATCATCGGCGATTTGAATCGCCGTCGCGCCAAAGTGAACAGCATCGAAGCGCGTGGCAACCTTACGATTGTGAACGCGGAAGCGCCGCTCGCAGAAATGTTCGGTTACGCCACCGCCATTCGTTCGCTTTCCAAAGGCCGTTCGAGTTACTCGATGGAGCCGTCTCATTTCGAACAAGTCCCGCAACAGCTCGTCGCGGCCGTCCTCGACCAGAAGGAAACGAAGTAATATGGCCGACGCGCAACGCATTCGCATTCGTTTGAAGGCATTCGACCATCGAATGCTCGATCAATCCGCGGTCGATATTGTCGAGACCGCGAAGCGCACCGGGGCCCGGGTGGCGGGCCCGATTCCGCTCCCGACCTTGATCGAGAAGTTCACGGTCAATCGCTCCCCCCACGTCGACAAAAAGTCGATGGACCAATTTGAGATTCGCACCCATAAACGTTTGCTGGATATAATCGAGCCGACCGCCAAGACGGTGGACGAGTTGAAAAAGCTCAACCTCCCCGCCGGCGTGGATATCACGATCAAGATTTAACCTTTAAAAACTATCATTCTGAGCGAAGCCAAGAATCCCTTAACGAAATTTCAGCGCAGGTAGAGATTTTTCACTGCGTTCAGGATGACAAGAATCGACCATGAGCATCGGACTTTTAGGAAAGAAAATCGGCATGACCAGCGTCTACGACGCCGAGGGCAAGCTGCGTCCGGTGACCGTGATCGCGGCCGGGGATAACACGCTGCTCCGTCGCCTAACGAGCGAAAACGACGGTTATTCGGCCATCCAGGTCGGCTTCGACAAGCAAAAGGAATCGCGCGTGACGAAGGCGCTTCTCGGCGGATTCGGCAAGGCGAACTCCGAGCCGAAGAAATTTGTCCGGGAATTTCGGCTTAGGCGAGATGCGCCGGAAGGCGAGATCAACCTCGCGGTCACGCAGTTCCAGCCGGGCGATTATGTCGACGTGATTGGCCATTCCAAAGGCAAAGGGTTCCAGGGCGTGATGAAGAAGCACAACTTTGCCGGACAAGGCGCGGCGCACGGTTCGAAGACTCACCGGCGCAACGGCGCCATCGGCAACCGTTCCACTCCCGGTCGGATCTGGAAGAACATGGGAATGCCGGGTCACATGGGTGACGAACGTGTGACGGTGCAGAACCTCCAGGTGGTGCAGGTCCGCGAAGCCGACAAAGTCATTCTGATCAGTGGCGCGGTCCCGGGAGCGAACGGCAGTTATGTTGTCGTTAGGCCGGCGATCAAAAATCCGGGGAGGGTGCTTGCCGAACATGAGGCGCACCGGAAGCAAGACGAAGCTGAAGCGGCGAAGAAGCCCGCGATAACCGTTCGATAACAGATGGCCGCAAAAGTTTTAACAGCAGAGGCAGCGAAGGACGCGAAGATCGCGTTGATCGAAAACGGGCGCGGGACCCAGGCAATGCATGATGTCGTCGTGGCGATGCGCGCGGCGCGCCGCTCCGGCTCGGCCAACACAAAGACGAAAGCAGACGTCAATCTCTCGGGCGCGAAACCGTGGCGCCAAAAAGGCACTGGCCGGGCTCGGGCCGGTTACAAGTCGTCAGTGATTTGGCGTGGCGGCGGAGTTGTTTTTGGCCCGAAACCCCGTGATTACACGAAGAAGGTTTCGAAGACGGTCCGCCGGCTCGCTTTTCAAAAAGCTCTGAGCGAACGGATCAAGGCCGGTGACGTCCTGACGGTTGACGCTTTCAGCATCAAGGAACCGAAGACCAAAGCATTCGTTAGTCTGGTCAAAGGCCACACCGACGCGAAGAAGGTGCTGCTGATTTCCGATTCGTTCGAAGAAACGTTTTATCGTTCCGCGCGGAACGTTCGACCGGTCCTGCTCGCAACGGCGGCCGATGTGAACACGGAGCAACTTCTGGCATTCGACAAGATTATTGTCACCCCAAAGGCGCTGGAACAACTGGCTGAAAGGACAAGCTCATGAACGAGCCTTACGATTTGATTCAGACGGTGCAATTGACCGAGAAGGCATCTTTGCTGAGCGAGAAGCTCAACAAATATGTCTTCCGGGTAAATCCCCGCGCCAACAAGATCCAGATTAAGCAGGCGATCGAGCTTCTGTTTAAGAAGAAGGTGGTGGACGTGAATACCTGCAATTACGCGGGCAAGAAAAGGCGCGAGCGTCGCGCCGATTTTGGCCGAAAGGCGCACTGGAAGAAAGCCATCGTGACTCTGGAGGAGGGCGAGAAGATCGATCTGGTCTAACGACCAGAAATCCGAATTTTTAATCTGTTATGCCTTTAAGAAATTTTCGTCCACTCACGCCGGCACTGCGTTTTAAGGCGCTTCCGATGTTTCTGGCGGTGACCAAAAAGCAGTCCAAGCCGGTTAAGAGTTTAACCGAGCCAAAGAAAAGAAGCGGCGGCCGCAACAACAGGGGTCGCCTGACTTCGCGCCACATCGGCGGCGGTCACAAACAGAAATACCGCAAGGTCGACTTCAAGCGCCGGAAACGGGGCATCGTGGCTGAGGTCACCGCGATCGAGTACGATCCGAATCGGACCGCGCGAATCGCGTTGATCAAATACAGCGATGGCGAGCAGAGCTACATTCTCGCGCCGGACGGTCTGCAAGTTGGCGCCAAGGTAACGGCCGGCGATGACGCGCCGCCGAACGTCGGCAACGCCCTGCCTCTCCGGGCGATTCCGTTGGGCGCAAACATTCATTGCATTGAAATTATGCCGGGTCGGGGTGGACAGATTGCGCGCAGCGCGGGCCAGCAGGCAACGTTAAGCAACCGCGAAGGCGGTTATGCGCTCGTAAAATTACCTTCCGGCGAGATTCGCCGCATCCACGAGAGCGCCTATGCAACCATGGGCCAGGTCGGCAATGTCGACCATATGAACGTCGCGAGCGGCAAGGCCGGGCGGACACGCTGGCAGGGTCGCCGCCCACATGTGCGTGGCATGGTTATGAACCCGATCGATCACCCGATGGGTGGCGGTCAGGGCAAATCAAAGGGCGGCGGCGGACGACATCACCCGGTGAGTCCGTGGGGCCAGCTTGCGAAAGGCTTTAAGACACGCCACAAACGCAAGGTGAGCAATCGTTTCATTCTGGAGCGCCGGAAGAAGAAATAGTTTATGGGCAGATCGCTAAAAAAAGGACCTTTTGTAGAGCCGCATCTTCTCGAGAAGATCGATAAGATGAACAGTTCGGGCGTGAAGAAACCGGTTAAGACCTGGTCGCGCCGCTCGATGGTGACCCCGGACTTTGTGGGTCACACCTTCCTCGTTCATAACGGCAAAATTTTTCAATCCGTGTTTGTGACCGAAAATATGGTCGGCCACAAACTCGGCGAGTTTTCACCTACCCGTATCTTTAAGAAGCACGGGTCGCACACCGCGAAGGTGACGAAGTAGTTCAATCGATGGTTGCGGAATGAGAGGATGAGATGAAAGTCTCCGCTCTCAATTTCCGGCTCTCAATTGTGCTGGTGTGTCTGTGGTCGGCCTCCGGGCTGGCGGCAGAAGATAGTTCTTTGTCAGATTCCAATCTTGAAACCGCAGAGGCGAAAGTGACGTCGGAGACGTTGTTTTCGCAGAATGATCTCTTGCGCAAACAGCTTTCGCTCGACCGCGAAACGCAGAAGACGTTGACCGACAGTCTCGTCGTCTCGAATGCGGAAGCGGAGTTGTTTCGCCGGAAATATTCCGAGCTGCAATTGCGGATGGACGCTCTTGGGGTCGAATCGGTCAGCAAAGACCGGGCGAAACTCGAGCAGCGTCTGCTGAAAGCGGTCAGCGACCTTCAACTCATGAACAAGGAGAAGGAAGCGTATCGCGAGCAATTGCTGAAGTTGAGCGAGACCATGCTCCGCTACGTGAAGAGCACGCCGAGCGCAGATCCCCAGGCGCGGGCGGAGGTTGAAGCGCAACTGCGCGGAACGAACCAGCTCCTGATCGCGAAGGACGAGAATTCGTCTAACGAAAGGACCGAGTCCGACTTGATGGACGGCAAGGTCCTGAGCGTGAAGGAAGAATGGTCGCTGGTGGTGGGCAACCTCGGGGCCCGGCAGGGAGTGAAGCTCGGGATGCCGTTGCGAGTGGTGCGGGCCGGTAAAACGGTCGCAACCCTGCGGGTGGTGGACGTGCGCGAAAAGATCAGCGGCGCGGTCATTCAGGAATTGGATTCGGAAAAAGTAAAAATAAAAGTAGGCGATCGCCTCCAGGTGGATGCGCGCCAAAGTGCAAGTTTAAAGTAAATGGAAGTTAGCTCGACATATCGTTACGCGAAGATTTCGGCGTTCAAAGCGCGCGAGGTCACTCGCGCCATTCAGGGTCTGCCGGTTTCGGCCGCGCTCGACGTTGTTGCGTTCAGCCCGAAAAAGGCGGCCGCAATGATCAGCAAGACTTTGAAGAGCGCGATCGCCAATGCGGAGAACAACGCCAACCTGCGCGTCGACGGACTCGTGGTGAAGGAAGCAATCGTGGGTGAAGGCCCGACGATGAAGCGCATGATGACAAGGGCCCGCGGCAGCGGCAGCACGATCCGGAAACGGAGCAGCCATATTCGAATCGTCTTAACCGATGAAATAGAGATCAAGCGCCGCGAAAAGAAGGCGAAGGGTTCGGGCGGCGCGAAGAAGAAAAAGGCGCCAAGCGGGAAAACGAGGGCGACTGCTGCGTCGAAAACAGAAGCAGCCGCCGAGGCAACTGCGACGAAGGAAACAGAAAGCTAATTCATGGGACAAAAAGTTAATCCAATCGGTTTTCGTCTCGGTGTGAACCGCGACTGGCGTTCGCGCTGGTACGCCTCGCCCCAGGAAATGCCGGCGTTTTTGGCAGGCGATCTCGCTATTCGGGACTACGTGAAGAAGAAGCTCCAGTTCGCTGCGGTCGCGAAAATTATTATCGAGCGCGCCTGGAACAGTATCCGTGTCACCATTCACACTGCCCGGCCCGGTATCGTGATTGGACGTAAAGGCGCTGAAATCGAGAAGATGACCGAGGAAATCTCGAAGATGGCGCAGGGAAAACAGATCAAGATCGACATCCAGGAAATCAAGACGCCGGAACTCGACGCCCAGCTTGTGGCGGAGAACGTCGCGCTCCAAATCGAGCGCCGAATCGCTTATCGCCGGGCGATGAAAAAAGCCGTGCAAATCGCGATGGACTTTGGGGCGCAGGGAATCCGGTTGCGCAGCTCGGGTCGGTTGAATGGCGCGGAGATTTCTCGCTCGGAATGGTATCGCGAAGGCAAAGTGCCGCTGCACACGCTCCGAACGCCGATCGACTATGGCTTCGCCGAGGCGAACACGGTTTACGGCAAGATCGGTGTAAAATGCTGGATTTGTAAGAAGGAAGAAGCCCCCGCGGCGCCTGCCACACCGCCGCCGGCCGCGGCCGAGCCCGTTGCAGCCTAACGAATTTTAAGGAGAGATCGCCATGCCATTAATGCCCAAACGCGTCAAGTATCGCAAGAGCCAGCGGGGAAGCCGCAAGGGCACGGCCTCGCGCAATCTCCGCATCGACTTTGGCGAATTTGGCCTTCAGACGCTGGAACGCGCCTGGATCACCAATACCCAGATCGAAGCCGCCCGTGTCGCCCTGACCCGCAACATGAAACGCAAAGGCAAGCTTTGGATCCGGATTTTCCCCGACAAATCCGTCACCTCGCGCCCGCCCGAGACCCGGATGGGTAAAGGCAAAGGCCAGCCCGAGTACTGGGTGGCGACGGTCAGGCCCGGCAACATTTTGTTCGAGCTGGACGGCGTGCCCGAGTCAGTCGCGCGCGAATCGCTCCGCCTTGCCGCCGACAAGCTGCCGGTCCGGACCAAGTTCCTCAGCCGCCACCACGTCGCGGCCTAACGACTAACGAGAAATGAAATTTAAAGAGATCCAGGAAATGAGCACGGACGAGCTTCTGACGAAGAAGCGCGACCTGCGCCAGGAAAGCCTCCACCTCCGTCTACAACAACAGAGCGGACAGTTGGAACAGCCGAGCCGGATGCGGCTCCTGCGGCGCGAAGTCGCCCGGGTCGAGACAGTGCTCTCGCAACGCAACAAGCAACCGGCGGCGGAGCCGTCCACAGGAAAGAAGTAATTGATCATGGACGAAGCGACCAAAGAACAAACGCCGGCTGCCAACGAGGCGCGCGGAACGCGCAAAACGCGCGTCGGCGAAGTCATTTCAAGCGGAATGAACAAGACAATTATTGTCCGGACGGTCACGCGCGTGCCGCACGCGACCTTCGGCAAGATTGTGAAGCAGAAGAAGAAATTTTACGCTCACGATGAAGAGAGCAAAGCCAAGCTCGGCGACACCGTGCGCATCATGGAAACGCGACCGTTGAGCAAGTTGAAGCGCTGGCGCCTCGTCGAGGTCGTCCAAAAATAAGGAGAACTCTATGGTTTACCTGAGATCCAGATTGGACGTGGCCGACAACAGCGGCGCCCGCATGGCGACGATGATCGGCGTGATTGGCAAAGGGAGCGCACAATGTGCCGGGATTGGCGACGTCATCACCGCGAACGTGAAAGAGGCCAGCCCAACGGGAACGGTAAAGAAGGGCGAAGTGGTTCGCGCGGTCCTCGTCCGCACGAAACAACCGATTCGCCGCGATGACGGATCCCTCCTCCGTTTCGACAACAACGCGATTGTCATCATCGACAAGGATCTAAATCCGCGCGGCACCCGTATTTTCGGTCCCGTCGCCCGGGAGCTGCGTGAGCGCAATTTCATGAAGATCGTTTCGCTCGCGCCTGAAGTGTTATGAATCGGATCAAGCACCACGTAAAAAAAGGCGACCAGGTCGAAGTGATCTCGGGGAATTTCCGGGGGTCCACCGGCAAGATCCTGCAAGTGCTTTCTCGCAAGGAGCGCGTCCTGATCGAAGGCGTGCGGATGATCAAGAAACACCTCCGCAAGTCGCAGGACAACCCTTCCGGCTCGATCGCGGAGCGCGAAGGTCCGATTCACATCTCGAACGTAAAAGTGGTCGAACGCAGCGAGAAAGCGGGGAAGAAAAAGGGCAAAACCAAAGCGACGAAGGAGAAAAAGACTAAGAAAGACGAGTGACGAATTTGAAGCTTTGTCATCCCGAGCCGACTCGAAATGACAAAGAGGGAGAGATGTTAGCAAATGGAAAACGAATTTTACAAAGAGTATAAAGAGCGCGTCGTGCCGGCATTGCGCAAGCACCATGGCTACACGAACGATCACCAGATCCCGAAGCTGGAGAAGGTCGTGATCAACACGTCGGTCGGCTCGCAGTCGGATGTGAAGCAGGCGCTGGAAGAAGCGAAGGCGGAACTCGCTCTCATTACCGGTCAAAAAGCAGCCGAGACCCGGGCCAAGAAGAGCATCTCCAATTTCAAGCTACGTAAAGAGCAGGCGATCGGCGCCAAGGTCACCCTGCGGGGCGAACACATGTATGAATTCATGGAACGCCTGATCAAGGCTTCGCTCCCGCGCATCCGCGATTTCCGCGGCGTTTCGCCGAAAGGATTCGACGGCCACGGCAACTACACTCTCGGCGTTTCCGATCAGTCGATTTTTCCCGAGGTCGAGCTGGACAAAATCAAGCGCAACATCGGTTTTGATGTTACGATTGTGACCACCGCGCGCACGAACGAAGAGGCCAAATCGCTTTTGAGCGAATTGGGAATGCCTTTCAGCGACCGGCCGAAGAAGTCCGTCGCCCAAGCCGCCTAAATTTCATGAGTACAGTCACCGATCCTATTGCCGACCTTCTCGCCCGGGTGCGAAACAGCACCCAGGCGCAGAAACCCGAAATGTTTGTTCCTTACTCGAAAGTGAAGAGCGAGATCGTTCGCATCCTGAAGGAAGAAGGCTACATCACTGACTTCGTCCTTGATACCTCCGCGGCTCACCCGCGAATCAAGATCACCAACAAAATTTCGAATCGCACCGGCGCCATCACGGGGTTAAAACGCGTCAGTCGTCCCGGTTTGCGCCGCTACGTGGGTGCCGATGAAATTCCGCGAGTGCTCGGCGGGATGGGAACCGCCATTCTTTCCACCTCACGAGGTGTGATGTCCGGACGCGAAGCAAAGAAACAAAAAGTGGGAGGGGAGTTGCTGGCGTTCGTCTGGTAACCGGAGTGTTATGTCAAGGATTGGAAACAAGGCGGTTGAGATTCCCGCCAAAGTAAAAGTGAACATCGACGACGACGGCAAAGTCGCGGTTGAAGGTCCGAAAGGGAAGCTTAGCTGGACTCTACCGGAGGGAATCAAGGCCAAGGTGGCCGACAATCAGGTCTCGCTGGTTCGCGACGCCGAAACGCGCAGTCTGAAGGCGCTGCACGGGCTGTCGCGCGCCCTGATTAACAACATGGTCGTGGGTGTGAGCCAGGGTTTTGGGAAGCAGCTCGAAATCGAGGGCGTTGGCTTCAAGGCTGCGGTGCAGGGAAAAAACCTCAATCTGAGTCTTGGCTTTTCGCATCCGGTGCTTTTCCCAATTCCCCCCGAAATCAAGATTACTGTCACGGATAACACCAAGATCGCGATCGAGGGCGCCGACAAGAAAACGGTCGGTCAGGTCGCGGCGGACATTCGGGGGTTCTATCCGCCCGAACCCTACAAGGGCAAAGGCGTCCGTTATGCGGGCGAGCAAATTCGCCGCAAGGAGGGCAAGACTGTTCAATAGCCATGGCTGCAATTAATCGAAAGGTCATTCGCGGACGCATTCATGACCGCATTCGGCGGAAGGTTTCCGGGACGGCGGAACGACCCCGGCTCTGCGTCTATTTTTCTGGAAAGCATGTTTACGCCCAGGTCGTCGATGACGAGAAAGGCCAGACGCTTGTCTCCGCGGGTACGACCGAGAAAGCAGTCGGTGGAAAAGGAAAACACGCGGCCAATCGAGCGACGGCGGAGAAGATCGGGAAGTTGATTGCCGAGCGCTTGCTCGCGAAGAATATCGACAAAGCAGTTTTTGATCGTGGTGGGTTTCTCTACCACGGGAAAGTGAAAGCGCTGGCCGACGCAGCGCGCGAAGGCGGACTCAAACTCTAATATGGCTTACGCAGGCAACCAAGGCAGACGAAGCGACTCACGCACCACGGACCGGACGCCTCCGGCAAGAGGCGACACGACCGAGAAAGTCGTTTTCATCAATCGCTGCGCCAAGGTCGTGAAAGGCGGCCGTCGCTTCAGCTTCAGCGCTCTCATCGTGGCGGGCGATCACGACGGTAAAGTCGGCTGCGGTTTCGGTAAGGCGAATGAAGTCGCGGAAGCGATTCGCAAGGCATCCGAGGCGGCGCGCAAATCGATGGAAAAAATGTCGCTGCGCGAGAATACGATTCCCCATGAAGTCATTGGCGAGTTCGGCGGTGGACGCGTCTTGCTGCGTCCGGCGTCACCTGGAACGGGTGTGATTGCCGGTGGTGGCGTCCGTGCGGTCGTGGAGGCGGTCGGAATTCGCGACGTGCTCGCCAAATCGTTAGGCTCGAGCAATCACGCCAATGTCGTCAAGGCCACGATCGAAGCGCTCCGTTCCCTCCGTCGCCGCGACGAAATTCTGAAAACGCGCGGGATTCGCGCGAGCACCAGCAACGGTGAGGAGGCGAAGCAGTCATGATTCGGTTGCACAACCTCAAACCGCGGCCTGGTTCGAGGCATCGCGTGAAGCGGCTTGGCTGCGGCGAGAGCTCCGGCCACGGCAAGACGAGCGGCAAGGGTCACAAGGGCCAAAAGGCACGCTCTGGTGGCAGCATTCGACTTGGTTTCGAAGGCGGTCAGATGCCGTTGATCCGCCGTTTGCCGAAGCGCGGGTTTAACAACGCGGCTTTCAAGAAACATTATGCGCTGATCAATCTGGATGATCTGAGCGATTTTAAGGCGGGCACGGTGGTCAACGAGCAGACTTTGCGCGAGTCGAAACATATTCGCGGGAATGTCGTGGGGTTAAAGATCCTCGGCCGGGGCGAGTTAAAACACGGCCTGACGATCGAGGCCGATCGGGTCAGCGAATCTGCGCGGGAAAAAATCGAGAAGGCTGGTGGCACCGTCACGTTGCGGCAGCGCCCCTCGTTGACCAGCGGCAAGCGATCCGGCTCGGAAGAAGCGAAGGAAAAAGCCCCCGCGGTCGCAGAGGCTGCGGCGAACGCCGAACCGAAGAAACCGGCAGCGAAAAAGAAGAAGAAGACCGCTAAATAAGCGGATCTTCTAAAGCGGACTGAGCGGATGGTTTCGGCTTTCTTAAACAGCGTTAAAATCCCGGAGCTGCGCCGGCGGATTTTGTTTACCCTTGCGGTCATTGTCATCGTCCGGTTGGGCGCTGCGATTACAACGCCGGGAGTGAATCCAGCGGTGCTGCAAGACTGGTTTCGCACTTCATCACAGAGCGCGGGCGGCGGTGTCGCGGCGCTCTTCAATCTTTTCAGCGGCGGGGCGCTCGAGAACTGCGCCGTCTTTTCGCTCGGGATCATGCCCTACATCAGCGCCTCAATCATGTTGCAGTTGCTGACGGCGGTCATTCCCTCGCTCAGCCGCTTGTCGCGCGAAGATGGCGGCCGGCAGAAGATCATGCAGTACACCCGTTACGCCACGGTCGTGCTCTGCATTTTCCAGGGATACTTGCTCGCGGTGTCATTTCAGCATCCGGAGTCGTATCACACCATGCTTCCCGGTATTACCGAGACAACGGCGAGGCTTGGGATCCCGTTGGTCGATAATCTCGGATGGTCTTTCCGGATCATCACGGTTCTCACCCTGACCGCGGGCACGCTTTTCTTGATGTGGTTGGGCGATCAAATAACCGATCGAGGTATTGGCAACGGTATCTCGTTGATCATCACGATCGGGATTGTGGCGCGCCTGCCCGCTGCTCTCGCGCAGGCATGGAAGACTTTTGTTCCTTCCGCGCAAACGGGGACGAGCCAGGTGAACCCGGCCATTCTCGTTTTGATGGTGGCGTTTCTCTTCATTGTCATCGCGGCGGTCATCGCCGTCACGCAAGGCGTCCGCAAGATTACGGTGCAGTACGCGAAACGGGTCGTAGGTCGAAAGATGTACGGCGGGCAGACGCAGTATATGCCGCTGAAAGTGAACTACGCGGGCGTCATGCCAATCATCTTTGCCTGGGCCCTCTTGCTTTTTCCCACCACGATCGTCGGCCTCGCCTTCAAGAACAGCCCGACCGCTCGGCAGATTTCTGACATGCTCGCAAATGGCTGGCTGCATTACGTTTTTCTCGCGGCGATGATTTTCTTTTTCAGTTATTTCTGGGTCGCCACCCAATTCCAGCCCGCCCAGATCGCGGATGATTTGAAAAAATACGGCGGGTACATCCCAGGAGTGCGTCCCGGCAAACCGACGGCGGATTTCCTCGATTTCACGATGACCCGCCTGACTTTTGCAGGTGCGATTTTTCTTACCCTGATCGCAATTCTGCCCAGTTTGCTTAGCCAGGGACTGCACGTCCCGACGATCACTGCGCAGTTTTTTGGCGGCACCAGCCTTCTCATTATTGTGGGCGTGATTCTCGATACCATGCGCCAGGTTGAGACTCATTTAATCCAGCGCCACTACGATGGCTTCCTGCGCAAGGGCCGGATTCGCGGCCGGGCTTTCGATCGCACGGCCTACAGTCGGGGGGAGGCGGCGCAGGAGGGGACACTGATGTGGCTTTACGTCGGGATCGCTGTTCTGGTAATTGGGGGCGTGGCAATCTTTCTTTACGGGCGCTAGGTGAAACGTCGAATTGTGCTCCTCGGTGCGCCGGGTTCTGGCAAGGGAACACAGGCGGAGATGATCACGCGGCATTTCGCTCTTCCGGTGACTTCGCCCGGGACCATTCTGCGACTCGAGCGTGACCTCGGCACGCCTCGCGGAGTGGAGGCCGACGAAATCTCGAAACACGGTGGCCTTGTGCCTGACGATGTGATCGTCGGCCTGATCGAAGACTGGCTGAACCGGCATGGTCAGCACGGGTTTGTCTTCGACGGGTTCCCTCGCACGATAATCCAGGCGGAGCGATTGCATGAAATCCTGAAGAAACTGGGAACGACGCTCGCACTGGCAATCTGGCTGGAGGTTTCCGAGGAGACCGTGCGCGCCCGAATTTCGAGCCGATTGCAGTGTCGGCGTTGCGGTTTCACAACCAGCCTGACGAGTGCCGGCTTTGCCGAAAGGTCGGTGTGTCCCTATTGCGATGGGCCACTGATCCGGCGCGAGGACGACGACGCGTCGGTCTTGCAAACGCGACTCGCAGAGTTCAGATCGAAGACTGAGCCTTTACTTTCCTTCTACCAGAAAGATGGCGCTTTACACCGCGTGGACGGGAATCGGGATCGCGACGCCGTCTTTGCGGATATTGCGGCCTTGATCGAAGAGCGGGTGCAATGATCCCGATCAAATCGGCGCGGGAGATTGAGAAAATGCGGCTGGCTTGCCGCACCGCCAGTGACGTCCTGGAAAAAGTGAGTGAGCTGATCCGGCCTGGCATTTCGACCAAGGAAATCGATCAGGCCGCCGCGGATCTCATGGCCGATGCCGGGGTGCGGAGCGCGTTTCTTGGCTATCGCCTCGGCCATCGCGTCTTCCCGGGCAACATTTGCATTTCCCTCAATGACGAGATCGTCCATGGCATCGGCAGTCAGCGACGTATCCAATACGGAGACATCGTGAAGCTCGACATCGGAGTCGTGCAGGACGGCTGGGTAGGGGACACCGCGGCGACGATCCCGGTTGGGATGATCGACGAACGGATCGAGAAGTTGCTCGCGGTCACCCAGAGCGCGTTACAACGGGCAATCGATCACGCCTGTGCCGACGCGCGCCTTGGGGATCTTTGTGCGGCGATCGAGGAGGAAGCGCTGCGCAGCCACTTTAGCGTGGTGCGGGAATTTGTCGGCCATGGTGTGGGACGGAAGTTGCACGAAGAGCCGCAAGTCCCGAATTATGGCAAGCATGGAAGTGGGCCGCGACTCAAGCCGGGCATGACCCTGGCGATCGAACCGATGATCAATCTTGGCGCGGCGGGCGTGCGTTTGCTCGAGGATGGTTGGACGGTCTGTACTTCGGATGGTTTGCCCTCGGCGCATTTCGAACACACGGTCTTGATCACGAAAGAAGAACCCGAAATCCTGACATGGCGCGCAAAGACTCAATTGAGGTAGAAGGGACAGTGGTGGAGCTGCTGCCGAATACGATGTTCCGGGTGGAATTGCCCAACGGCCATCGCGTCCTGGCCCATATCTCGGGGAAAATGCGCATGCACTTCATTCGCATCTTGCCAGGCGACAAAGTTATGCTAGAAGTTTCCCCCTACGATTTGTCGAAAGGGCGAATTACTTTTCGCCATCGGTAGCGCGGAGAATGGCTCCGCGTTTTTCGTCTCGTGAACTATGAAAGTGCGACCGTCAGTCAAAAGACTCTGTGAAGCGTGCAAAATCGTGAAGCGCAAGAACGTGGTGCGTGTGATTTGCAACAAGAACCCTCGCCACAAGCAGCGTCAGGGATAGGAGATCGTTATGCCGAGATTGTTAGGAGTTGAAATTCCCGCTGAGAAACGCATCGAAGCGTCGTTGACCTATATCTATGGGGTCGGGCCGAGCACGGCGAAGCGTGTTCTTGAGCAGACCAATATCGATCCGAACCTGCGCGCCAAAGATCTGACCCCGCAACAGATCAACGACATCATTCACATGATCACGAACAACAAGTTGCCCATCGAGGGCGATCTTCGCCGCGAAGTGCAAAGTAATTTGAAGCGTTTGCAGGCGATCAATTGTTATCGCGGCATCCGGCATCGCCGCGGACTCCCCGTGCGCGGTCAACGCACCTCCACCAACGCGCGCACCCGCAAGGGGCCGCGCAAGACAGTCGGTGTGATTCGCAACAAGGATGCGAAAGCCGGCAAAGTTTAACCTAACGAACTGAGACATGGCCGAAGATTCCGAAAACCAAACACCAGAGGAAGCGCCCGCTCCTGAAACGACCGCGGCGGAACCATCCGAGAAAACTGTCCCGCAAGTCGTGACCGAATCCCCCGCGCCTGCCGAAACTGTCGCGCCTGCCGGCACTGCGATGCCTGCCGAAACTGCTGCGCCTGCCGACACTGCCGCGGCGCAACCTTCCGAAGTTTCGGGCAAGGAGGAAGTCGCCCCCGCAACAGCAACCGCAAAAGCAGAAGCGAAACCGAAAGCCGCAAAAAAGGCCGCCAAAAAAGTTGAAACTCCCGCGGCTGAGCCACCGAAGGAAAACCTCTCGCTCGATCCGAACGACATTGAAAAGCCGAAGATCATTAAAGCGAAAGGGAGTAAGAACGTTTACTCAGGTTTCGCGCATGTTCTTTCCACGTTTAACAATACCATTGTCACCATCACTGATCTGCAGGGCAACGTGATCGGTTGGTCGAGCGCCGGCAAGGTCGGTTTCAAGGGCTCGCGCAAGAGCACTGCTTATGCAGCCCAGATGGTGGCGCAAGATGCGTCTCGCCAGGCCATGGGGCATGGACTGAAGGAAGTCGAAGTTCTCGTCCGGGGACCCGGCGCAGGCCGTGAGTCGGCTGTCCGCGCGCTTCAAGCGATTGGTCTCGATCTCACCGTGATCCGGGATGTCACCCCGGTGCCGCACAACGGTTGTCGCCCGCCGAAACAACGCCGCGTCTGACCTTCTCTCAACTCTCAACTAACTACTCTCAACTTTTCGATGGCCAGATATACCGGACCAAAAACCAAAATCGCGCGGCGCTATGGCGTGCCTCTTTTCGGGCCCTCCAAGTCGCTCGAGCGCAAAAATTATCCGCCGGGAATGCACGGACCGAAAGGTTCCCGGCGCAAGCAATCCGATTACGCGATCGCACTCGGGGAAAAGCAGAAGCTCCGCTTCCAATACGGCCTGATGGAGAAACAATTTCGCCGGATTTTTGAGACCGCGTTGCAACGCCGCGGCGTCACCGGTGAGACGCTGTTGCAACTTCTCGAGACACGACTCGACAATGTCGTTTTCCGGCTTGGCCTCGCGAACACGCGGAGCGCAGCGCGTCAGTTGGTTTCGCACGGCCACGTTCAGGTCAACGGCAAGAACGTCAACATTTCTTCATTCAATGTGAAGGCAGGCGACGAGATTACGGTGAAGGACCGTCCGAAATCGCGCCAGCTTGCTCAGCGCAACATGGAGTTGACGCAGATCGCTCCGGTCCCCGACTGGCTGACGGTCGATCGTGACGCTTTAACCGGTAAGGTAGCGCATATCCCGTCGCGCGAAGAGATGCAACCGATCGTCAACGAGCAGTTGATCGTCGAGTTGTATTCACGCTAGTCGACCAAAGGCTGTTTTTCGTGAGTCGTTAGACCTGCTCGAGAAAGGCGAGAGCCTTATCGTAGCTGCACCTTGCCAAAAAATGCCTGAGTTGCGGGTCGGTTGATGGTGGGAGTTCCTTCTCCAAGCCGGCAATTTTTTCCGACACAGCCTGCAATTTCGCGAGATGCCCTGTGGGATCGCCGCGACTGGTGGTGTCGCCGATAAGGGTGAGCCGTTCGCGGAGGGCCGCGGCCAATCGGGTTTCAGGCGAGTTCATCGAATGCAGAATTTCCTGCAAAGACTGCAACTAAAGCTTGAATGAGGTCGCAATTTTGCGCAAGCCTGCGGGATGGCAGAAGACGAAACAAAACGTGTGCTGATCGTCGATGACGACATGTCAGTCCTCCGGATCATGCGGGATGCGCTCCAGAGTATGCTTCACTGGGAAGTAGATACTTCCCCCAAGCCGGAATACGGCTTTGAGCTGGCATTGAAGAAAACCTACGATCTGATGATTTTCGACTTCTCAATGCCGCTGATTGACGGGGCATTGCTCTTCGAGCTGATTTCGAAAGTCTACGAGAATAGTGTGCCTCCTCGGAAGATGCCTCCATTGCTTCTCGTCTCAGGTCAGGGTTCGGATGAACGCGCTCGGGAATTGCGCCGGGAGGCGCGGGTTTGCGGGTTTCTGCCGAAGCCGTTTACGATCAACCGGCTTCTCGAAAAGGTGAAGGAAGCCCTGCCGGACACGCGAGCCGTCGCGTAAATCTAAACGCAAACTGGTTAGTTGTTCCCGGCTTTTTCCCGCAGTTGCCGGGTCGTAGTCTCTTCCAGCAACTGCCGATGCGCCTCCCACCAATCATGGGTGGAATCTCCCGGCATTCCGGTCTGCATCCGCCGCTCGGCGATGAAATAAGCTCGAAGCCGGATATCATCGTCGGAAATCACAACCTGCCGTGGGCGGCGACTACTCCCAATTGCGGTCGCAGCCCGTGGTTTGCCTGTTCTCGAGGTCTTGCCTGTGGCACGACTGCCACGCTTGGCGGCGCCTCTCGACTGCCCCGTCGACTTGGTCGATTTTGTTGCTGAAATCTTGCCGATCGCCGGCCCGCCGGCCCTATTCTTGCCCGGGATATTTGTCGCCGAAGAGTCTGGGGTAGGTCCACTCGGCGGAAACGCGTTCTCTTTGGATTTTTTTGAAGTTTTCAGCCATTTACTTTTGCCTTAGGTCGGCCAAGCCTTTACCCACAAGAGGGCGTGCTGGCAAGCGAAAAACCGCATTCGGATGGAAGTGATGTTTTGATGAGACATTTTGTTTTCAGATGGGCAATCACGACCGTGGCCGTCATGGTCGCCGCATCGATTAACAGTGGCATTCGATACGATAGCGTCGGTTCGCTTATCGGCGCCGCGTTGCTCCTGGGAATTTTGAACGCGTTCTTGCGTCCAATCCTACTCCTGCTCATGGCGCCACTGATTATTCTCACCCTCGGTCTTTTCATCTTTGTCGTGAACGGCCTGATGCTTTTCTTGGTACACCAATTCGTGCATGGCTTTCATGTCGACAGCTTTCGGAGCGCTTTTTGGGGCGCGATCCTGATCAGCCTCGTGAGCTGGATGTTGAGCGCGTTCTTTCGCGGCAGTGACGGACGCGTGTATCCGCTAACCCATCACACGCAAATGCGGCAGGTGAGAGGCCGCATCGTTGGAAGTAGCAAGCCGGGCCAGTCATGACGTATTGCCTCGGCATGCTCTGCCGCAAGGGGGCTGTTTTCCTTTCCGATTCTCGAACCAGCGCTGGGATGGACAATATTACCGTCCGCAGCAAGATGCGGATCTTCGAGAAGCCCGGAGATCGTGTGATTTGCATCCTGAGTTCGGGAAATCTCTCACTCACCCAGGCCACCCTGGCCTTGATCGACGACGATCTGCATCTCAACGAAAGTCATCCCGCGCGTAATCACCTCCTGAATCAAGCGACGCTTTATGAAACCGTCCGCTATGTCGGCACGAAAGTCAGGGAGGTGGAGCAGCGGGATCGGGCTGCGCTCGAGGCCGACGGCTTCGATTTCAATATCAATTTGATTGTGGGCGGCCAAATCGCCGGTCTCGGGCCGGAGGTGCATTCGATTTATCCGCAAGGCAACAGCATTCATGCGAGCCGCGATTGTCCATTTCTGCAGATTGGTGACTCCAAGTATGGCAAGCCAATTCTTGATCGCGGCCTCAGTTACGAAAGCACGCTGATGGATGCGCTGAAGTTCGGTATTATCTCGATGGACGCGACGATGAAAAGCAATGTTGCTGTTGGCCCACCGATCGACATTCTTTGCTACAAGACCGACTCGCTGCAGGTGAAAATGCGCACCCGCCTGGAGCAGAACGATCCCTATTTGCAGGAGATCAGCCGCAAGTGGCAGGACGGAATCGTGCGACTCGTTAGGCAAATGCCGGTCGCGGATTTCAGCAAGACGGCACTCGGCTTCGCTCCAACCGCCTCGACTGGCGCCGTGTCGGGTTTGCAGTCGTAACTTCCGCGCTGGCGCAGCGGAACGGCGCTGCTCTGCAAGGCCGGTCCAGCGAGAATCCCCCTTTCTTAAGTCGGTGAGATTTCGTGTCGTTTCTTGACGGCCGAGCGCAGCGCGGTTCGCCAGAAAGGGCGGAGGAGGCTGGTCTGGTTCCTGCTTTTACCATTCCGAAGTCTACACACCCTAGCCTTAATCCTATGTCCACACCGACCAATAAACTCATCTGCGCGTGCGCCGCTTTGCTGACCAGCGCGATTCTGTCTTCCGCGCAGCAGTTCCGCGTCGCTGCAGCGGAACCCGTGAAAACGACCGCGTCGGTGACAGCCGTCAGCAGCCCGGATCCCCAAAGCAGTGCGGCGCCGACTCCGATGACGCTCGTGCAAGCGGCACCCGCGGCCGCCCAGCCTCCCGCGCCCGCGGTGTCGACTGCTGCTTCGCCAGCTCCTGCCACGGCGGTCAACTCAGTGATCGAAAATGGTGGCGTCGGGGTTCGTGAGTTTCAGGGCGATGATGTCGGCCAGGTTCTGCGTCTTCTTGCCCGTCAGGCGAAAATCAACATGGTCGTAAGTGAAGCTGTCGCGGGCACCGTGACGATGCGGCTCGAGGACGTAACCGCGATGCAGGCGATCGCCATTATCGTGAAGGCGAAGAGCCTCTTTATGGATGAGATCGACAACGTCTATTACATCAAGACGGTTGCTGAACGCACAGCGGAGCCGACTGAGAGCGACAGCTACCAGTTTAGCTACGCCCGCGCGAAAGACGTCGCGCCGCTGCTCCAGGCGCAGCTTTCAAGCAAGGAGGCGCCGCAGGTCGACGAGCGGACCAATACCATTTTCTTTCGCGAGACCCGGAGCAACATCGACAACGTTCGCAAGATGCTGGTGCAAATCGACAAACCGACCAAACAGGTCATGATTGAGGCGCGCCTGGTCGAGGTAAACGCCAATCCCAAGCAAAGCTATGGCATCAACTGGGCCGGCGTGGTGGGAAGCGCGACCTCGCCGCAGACCATTAAATACGGGGCCAGCGCTTTCCCTGATCCGACGACTGGGAAGTACACGATCGAGACGGATCCCAGTGGGCATATCATCACAAACGATTTCGCGCTTTCGGGTTCGCAGAGAAACGCGGGCGACAACTTCGGCAAACTCCTGGGTAGCGCGCTCGGCATGAACCAACTCGCGATTCTTTCTGTGCCGCAGATGTCGATCACTCTGCGGATGCTGAATGAGGATTCCGACGCGGAGTTCCTCGCCAATCCCCGAGTCGTGACGGCCGATAATCAACAGGCGAAAATCGAGATCATCCGTAATCAGCCTGTCCCTCAATTGAACTTCAATGAGCAGACCGCAACCGCCGTCTTCGGCGGATTTCTGGACAAGAAATTTGGCAATACGCTTATCGTCAGACCATCGGTCAATAAGGATGATTTCATTACTCTGAGCGTTAAGCCAGAGATCAGTAACAAGGTTGCCGACGCGACCTTCGTCTTTGCTGGCGCGACGGTGGCGAGTCCGATCATCGACACACGAACCCTGGATTCAAATGTCTTGATCAAGAGTGGCGACACTCTTGCGATCGGCGGGTTGCTTCAGGACGAAGTAACGAAAGGCCGAAATAAGGTTCCGGTGATGGGAGACATCCCGGTACTCGGCTACTTTTTCCAGGAGCACCTCAACGCCAGGACCAAACGCAACCTGCTGGTCTTTGTCACACCCACGATCTTGGAGCAGCGCTATGGCACCGGCTTGGAAGATCAGGTAACCGGCTTGCATCAGACCGGCGAGGAATACGCGGACCCAAACGGTTGGCGGAACAATGCCAAAGGCGCGGTGCGCCTGGTCCCGACCTCGAATCGGCAACTCGCAGCCGACATACCGAAACCCGGCGTCGCGCCCCCGCCGTCTAAACTGCTTTTTAGGAGCACGGCGAAGGATCGCGATTTCTAGAGAAACTTTTGTTGTGGGTTGAAGGGGCGGATGGTCGCAAGACCTCCGTCCCTTTTGTCTTGTAGACGCTTCGCTCTGCGAAGCGCAACCCAGCGCAATGCTAATGGTCTGGCCTGACGGCGGCGCCGCTTCCTCTCGCGCTTCGCAGAGCGAAGCGTCTACAGCACTTGCACGAACGCATCGCCCTGTGCATCATAACTCGTCCGCGTTTCTCCGCATGAAACGCGCTTTCCTTCATGAAACTTTCGCTCATTCCTGACACCCTGCGGCCCTTCGCCGAGAAGATCGCCGCGAGCGAACGGATTTCTGAGCAGGACGCGCTGCAACTTTATCAGTCGAACGATCTGAACGCGCTTGGGATCATGGCGAGCGCGGTGCGTGAGCGAAAAAACGGCAATGTCGCCACCTATATCCTCAATCGTTACATCAACTATTCCAACATCTGCGTGCTCTCGTGCCAGTTCTGCGCTTTCGCCGCGAAGAAACGTGACGCGCACGCCTTCGAAAACTCCGCTGACGAAATTGTCGCCGCGGTGCAGGAAGCCCTGGCCAGCGGCATCACGGAGGTGCACATGGTCGGGGGGCTTCATCCTACGCTTGATAAGGACTGGTATCTCAATCTGCTGGCCCGCCTTCGGGCGCTTGATCCTCATCTGCAACTGAAAGCCTTCACCGCGATCGAAATTCGGCACATGGCGCGGCGGATTTTTAAAACGTCGATCGCCGAAACGCTTGCCACTCTGCGCGAGGCCGGCCTCGGCTCGCTCACAGGCGGCGGGGCGGAAATTTTTGATCCGGGTGTGCGTGATGAATTATGTCGGGGCAAAGAGAGCGCGGCGGAATGGCTTGAGGTCCACCGGACCTGGCACCAGATGGGTGGACGCAGCACCTGCACGATGCTCTTCGGACACATCGAGACTAACGAACACCGGGTCGATCATTTACGGCAGCTGCGCGAGTTGCAGGATGAGACGGGAGGCTTCACCGGGTTCATCCCATTCGCTTTCGAGCCGGGGGAAGGCACGGTTCTTTCCCATATTCCACGGGCAACGGCTTTTGAGCAGCTGCGTAACCTTGCTGTCAGTCGGATTTATCTCGATAACTTCGACCACCTTACGGCCTATTGGGTCAGCATGGGACTTCCGCTTGCCCAAGTGGCCTTGAGCTACGGAGTGGATGACCTGCACGGCACCATCATGCGCGAAAAGATTTTCCACATGGCGGGAGTGACGACGCCCGAAGAGCAGACCGCCCAAGCCCTGCGCCACGCTATTCGCGAGGCCGGGCGTGAGCCGGTGCAACGGGACAGTTATTACAATCACCTCAGGTCGCCTGAATCCGACCTCCCGGGCCAGGCCGCTTCGCGTGCCGCCGGCGAACTGGTCTGCGCCTGAGGTGCAGGCAGGCGATTCCCTCCGGCTCGGCTGCGTCCGGTACCTCAACGCGCTTCCGCTCATCGATGGGTGGGGTGGCGCGGTTCGTTTCGATCACCCGTCTGCTCTTTGCCGTGAACTGGCGGCCGGCCAGTTGGATGTGGCGCTCGTATCGAGCTTCGAATACTTGCGCAACCCGGTTTACTCGGTAATCGACGGCCTCGCGATCGCGTCCGACGGGCCTGTCTACAGCGTCGATTCTCGCGTACCTCGACGCGGTGGAAACGTTGCGTGAAGTGGTGGGCGATCCGGCCTCTGCCACTTCCATCAATCTGCTCCATTGTTTGTTAGGCGAACGTGGGATTCTGGCCAAATTTGTTTCCGCCGGCGACCTGAGTCCGACCCGAGGTCAACTCCTGATCGGCGATCAGGCGATTCGTTTTCGAGAGCAGGCGGACGAATAACATTCGATTTCTCGATCTGGGGGCGGCTTGGAAGGAGAGGGTCGGGCTGCCCTTCGTTTACGCGCTCTGGCTCATTCGGCGCGATTATCCCGATGAAAAGGAAGTAGCCAATGCGTTGCGATCGTTTGGCTAAAAGAAATCTCGAGAATCTCGATGAGCTGATCGCGAAACAACCGCAGTCTAAACGGACATTTTGTGAATTTTATTTCCGCCAATGTTTGCGCTTCGCTTTCGGGGAGGAAGAAAAACAGGGTTTCCAAAAATTTGCTAAATTATGCGTAAAGCACGGCCTGCTCCCGGCTATGCCAGTCGCTCCTCGGCTAATTTGAGGCGGCGTCAGTGTTTTCGTCTACTTTGATAGCGATGCCAAAGTTCACGCTCCATTTGATGCGCAACGCCTGGCCAAGCGTCTTGCCTGACAAGACCGCGAGATGAAGCGGGCGCGGCGTTGGATCTTACCTTCTGCGAATCACGATGGCGCCGTCGTGAAGTTCTCTGACGATGTTTGCGGCCTGCCCTCCATTGCCCGTCTCTTGCAGGGCAAAGGTTTGGTCAATGACGAGCAGGCGAGCGCCTTTCTACGGCCTCGCCTTCGGCGGCTGAGCGATCCTTTTTTGCTTCCCAACATGAAGATTGCGGTGGATCGCATTTTGCACGCGATTAGCGAACAGGAGCGGATCGTTCTCTATGGCGATTACGACGTCGACGGTGTCACCTCGCTCGCTCTCCTGAACGAAATGCTCCGTGCCTATGGAGCTACGCCCGCGCTCTTCCTGCCTTCGCGGATGGAGGAAGGCTACGGCTTGAGCGCCGAAGGAATCGAGCGCTGCTGGCAGGCGCACCAGCCACAGCTTTTCATCGCGGTTGATTGCGGGACCAGTTCGTGCGCGGAAGTCGCTGAAGTCCGTGCCCGTGGGGCGGACGTGATCGTACTCGATCATCACGAACCGAAGGCCGCTTTGCCGGATTGTGTCGCAATCGTCAATCCGAAGGCGACCGGCGATTTCGCGTTCGGTTATCTATGCAGTGTCGGGATCGTGTTTAAACTTTGTCACGCGCTCCTCAAGACCCGCCCCCTTCCGGATTTCGACTTGCGCCGGCGACTCGACCTTGTCGCCCTTGGGACGGTGGCCGACATCGTGCCGTTGGAGGCGGAGAATCGAATTCTTGTTCATCATGGAATGCACGAAATCGCGCGGCGGCGATTGTTAGGCATAAGCGAATTGTTGAACGTCGCCGCGGTGCGATCTCCGATTCTGGCCGAGCATATCGGTTTTCGCCTCGGTCCCCGTCTCAACGCGGCTGGTCGCCTAACGACAGCCGAGAAAGCGTTACGCCTTTTCCTTACCGGGGATTCGGCGGAGGCGATCGCGTTGGCCGCCGATTTGGACGGGCAGAATCGCGACCGACAAAACGTCGAGCGCGAAATCGTTCAGGCAGCGGAAGCCAAAATCGCCGAGGAGAGTTTGGGCGAATCCCCGGCGATCGTTTTGGGCGACCGGACCTGGCATCCGGGGGTGCTAGGCATCGTCGCGTCGCGTATCGCGCGCAGTTACCACCGGCCGACGATTATTGTCGGATTCGATGAAGCGGGACTAGGGAAAGGGAGCGGGCGAAGCATTCCGGGCCTCTCGCTCGTCGCGGCGCTGGGACGATGTGCCGGTCACCTCGAGAAGTCCGGCGGGCATGAGATGGCCGCTGGCCTAACGATTCGTGAAGAAAATTTTTCGGACTTTAGCAGCGGCATTTCAAGAAACTTGCGGCGCATTGCTTTCCGCGGAACAACTCGAGCCCACTCTCCAGTTGGATGAGGAATTGTCCCTGGACCAATTGAACTGGAACCTGCTTCGCTGGCACGAGCTGTTGCAACCGTTCGGTCAGGGCAACCCCCAGCCCCTCTTTTTCGCGCGCGCCGTCGAGCCTGTCGCGCCGCCCCAAACGTTGAAAGAGAAGCATCTTGTCCTGCGTTTGCGGCAGAATGGACGCTTCCAGCGGGCGATTTTTTTTGGCGGTGCGGAAGAGCCGCTGCCCGAGCCGCCGTGGGATGTGGCTTTTCGGATTAGCAGCGACGAATACGAAGGCGAGATTCGTCTCCAAATGTCAGGTGGAGGCTCTTCGCTCCTCTGTCCCGATTGAGCGATGAGCCTGACCAGTGCGGATTTGTTAGGCGAAATCGGGTGGATTCCCCACGCGCGCAGCACGCAGTTGCGGCGTCTCGGTATTGTAACCGTCGGCGACCTTCTCACCCATTATCCGCGACGTTACGAAGATCGGCGCGAGTTCGCCGGTTTTCCGCGGGAGGAGAGCGACCAGGCCGTCTGCCTCTGCGGCGAAGTGATTAAGACGCGCTTCAATCGCTTCGGCCGCGGAAAGAGGATCTTTGAGGCGACTTTGCAGGAAAGCGATGCGCATGCCTTGAGCCAACCGCTCGTTCTGCGCTGGTTCAATCTCCATTACGTTCAGAAAATGATTTTGACCGGACAACGGCTGGTCGTTTTCGGCAAACCACGCCAACGTGGCCAGCGCCTCTGCATGGAACATCCCGAATTTGAGGTGATCGAAAATGACGAGGAGATCTCGATTCATTTTCGGCGCATCACTCCAATTTATCCGGCGACGGAAGGGCTCTCTCAGCGGGTTCTGCGCAGTCTGATCTATCGTCTTCTCGAGGAATACGAAGACGACGATCTGGTGACAGTGCTGCCGGCGGATCTTACCGATGTCGCATCCGCAGAAGCGTGGCGCGACATCCATTTTCCTCCAACAGAGGAGGCGCTCGCGCGGGCGCGGGAGACGCTGGTTCTGGCAGAGTTTTTCGCAATGCAGATGCAGCTTTCATCGCGGCGGGCGCGTTCTCGATCGCGCGCGGGCGCTGTGCATGGAGGCGAGGGGAAATTGCTCGATGCTTTTCTGCGCGCCCTTCCCTTTGACCTGACGAATGCGCAAGCACGGGTGATCGAGGAGCTGCGGGCCGATCTTTGCTCGACGTTTCCGATGAACCGGTTGCTTCAGGGCGATGTTGGGTCAGGGAAGACGGTTGTGGCGATCGCCGCAATGCTGCTCGCGGTTGAAGCGGGTTTTCAGGCGGCGCTGATGGCGCCGACGCAGATCCTTGCCGAGCAGCATTATGTTGTCCTGCGTCGCTGGCTCGAACCGCTTGGCGTCAGGATCGCGCTGCGGACGGCTGCCCGGCAGGAAGAGAGCTTTCCTCCCGCTGCTCGAAGGAGACGCGGCCGCGCAGATTTTCGTCGGCACGCATGCGCTGCTCTACGAGCCGGAGGGACTCGATCGGCCGGGACTGGTCGTGATCGACGAGCAACACAAGTTCGGCGTCGCGCAGCGCGCTCGCCTAACGAATTATGAGCCGGTTCCGGATGTGTTGGTGATGACGGCAACGCCAATTCCGCGCACCCTGACGATGAGTCTTTACGGCGATCTTGACGTCTCGACGATCGACGAGATGCCGGCAGATCGCGGTCGAATTGTGACGGCGGCGCGAGAAGAAACAAAATTACCAGATGTGCTCGCTTTTTTATTACGAGAACTCGAGTCCGGCAGACAGGCCTACATTGTGTATCCACTGATCGAGGAGAGCGAAAAACTCGAGGTGAAAGCGGCTGCCGCCGAGTTCGAAAAATGGCGCGAGCGATTGCGGCCCTTTACCTGTGAATTGCTCCACGGGCGGATTCCAGCTCAGGAAAAACAGGGAATCATGGAACGGTTTCGGCGTGGCCTAACGAGCGTGCTGATTAGCACCACGGTCATTGAAGTGGGCGTCGATGTGCCTAACGCCACTGTTATGCTGATCGAAAACGCCGAGCGTTTTGGACTTGCGCAACTGCATCAACTGCGAGGGCGGATCGGACGCGGCCAGCACAAATCCTATTGTATTCTGCTACGCTCCGATCCCTCGCCGGAGACGGTCGCCCGGCTGGCGGTGCTCGAACAAACGAACGACGGTTTTGTCGTGGCGGAGGCTGATTGGGAGCAGCGGGGCCCGGGGGATCTGCTTGGAACCGCGCAGAGTGGATTATCGGCATTGAAACTGGGAAATTTGCGATTGGATGCAAAACTCATGCAACGGGCGCGCTCGGCGGCGACCCAGATTTTTCGCGATGATCCGAAGCTCGCAAATCCGGAAAATCAACGTTTCCGGCATTTGATTGTCGAAGAAGAGGGAAAAACCTTTTCCCACGTCAGCTAATGAAAAATTTGCTCAAATTCTTTTTGCTGGTTCTCGTTCTTAGTGCCGGCGTTTCGCTTCTCTACGATTATCAACTGCATCATGGGCGGCTTAATCTGAGCGAGCGCAAAACACCCGAGAAATACACGCTGGCAGAGAGCGCGACGGTCGACTCGAAAACGATCGCGAGTCTCGCTTCTCTAAGCGACGAACGACGCAGGTTAGTGGCAAGTGTTATTCCTTCAGTCGTTAGCGTGAAGACAACGAAGCGGATTCAACGCCGGCAATACGGCCTCGATCCTTTCGATTTTTTCCGGGGTAATTATCGCCAGTTTCGCGGTCCGGCGGACGAGGCATTAGTGCAAAATTCGCTCGGGTCCGGGGTGATCGTAACCAATGAAGGCCACATCATCACCAACAATCACGTTGTCGATCAAGTGGACGAAATTGAGGTGCAGCTGAGCGACGGCCGGACTCGGAAAGCCCGCTTAATCGGGGCTGACGCGGAGCTTGATCTCGCTGTCCTGAAAATGGACGAACCGGGCGTGAAGCCGCTCAAACTCGGCGACTCCGACGCGATGCAGGCGGGCGATTTTGTCCTCGCGGTGGGAAATCCGTTCGGCTTCGAAGAGACCGTGACGGATGGTATCATTAGCTCGAAGGGACGGCCTAATCGAGTCGATGGTTTCGGTGATTTCCTGCAAACGAACGCCGCCATCAATCCCGGGAATAGCGGTGGGCCGCTGATCAATCTTCGCGGCGAGGTGATTGGGATAAATACCGCCATCATCTCGCGGAGCGGCGGTTCACAGGGCATCGGCTTTGCCATCCCTTCCAATACGGTGCGAATGGCTTTGGAAAGCCTCCTAAAACAAGGCCGCATCATTCGCGGTTATCTGGGCATCGAGACGGCCGCTCCTCAGCCTGGGCAAGTCGGCGCGAATGACAATGCCGGAGTCGTAGTTGCGGCGGTGGTGCCGAATTCGCCCGCTTCGGAAGCCCGCATCGAGCGGGGAGATTTGATCCAAAAGTTTGACGGTCATGAAGTGCGCAACATCCTTGAGTTGCGTCGGCTTGTTTCGCAAGTGGAGCTGGATAAGAAAGTGGAGGTGCAAGTCGCGCGTGCTGGCAAGCCGATCACCGTGTTCGCCAAGATCAAGGAACAGCCTCCTGGATATGGAGTGGCGCGCGCGCTCCCCGAGGAGCCGGGCCGGCCTGCACCACCCGAGCCTAACGAACCAGAGGATGATCAAAGTCAGACGCCCGCCACGGGCGGAATCCTGGGCTCGATCGAAGTGCAGGATTTAACTCCGCAGTTGGCGGGCAAGCTGGGGGTGCCCTCCGGCGTTCGGGGAGTCGTGATCGCGCGAGTCGGCTCGGAAATTAGTGGTGGTCAGCTCCGAGCCGGAGATGTAATCGAGGCGATTAACCAGAACCCGGTGACTTCGATCCAGGACTATCAGGAAGCGGTCCAGTCGCTCGATCCCAGTCAGCCGCAGGTCCTCTCAGTCTGCCGTCAACGCAGTCGATCATTTGTTGTTGTAAAACCGCGCTGACGGTTGCCGAACGGCGCAGCAAATGGCTCTTGCAACCACGCAAGACCTCGGTCACTTCCGAATCTGTGAATAATCGCTGGGCTAATGAAGTCCAAAGTCCTGAAATAACGCCATGAAACCAATCCTACTCGCATTAATGATGGTCGGTTTCCTGCTCCCGCTCGCCACGCGCGCGCAGGCTGAGACCGAGGTCTCACTCAATTTCTTTTACGACAATCTCTCTGATCAAGGTAGTTGGATTGAAGTAGGCGACTACGGTTACTGCTTCCAACCGGCGGTAGCCGTGAGTGACCCCAATTGGCGACCCTACGCCGACGGCTACTGGGCATACACTGATGCTGGTTGGACGTGGGTCTCTTACGAAGACTTCGGCTGGGCCACTTATCACTACGGCCGTTGGAGCCGGCTGGCCGACTACGGATGGGTTTGGGTTCCAGGGTATGAGTGGGGCCCGGCTTGGGTTTCATGGCGCACTGGCGGCGACTACGTCGGTTGGGCTCCTCTGCCACCGCAGGCAGATGAGGTTGTCTATGAGGGCAGCCCGATTACCGGGGCGGTCGATGTCAGCTTCGGCATTGGGCCGCTTTATTATAACTTTGTCGACATTCGTTATATCGGTGAACCCGTCTTGCGCGCACGTCTTATCGAGCCCAGCCCGGAATGTCACGATCATCAACAACACCGTCAACGTCACCAACATCACATATAACAATTCGATCGTGATTAATAACGGACCTGATCTGAATCGCGTGAATCAATTCTCCGCGCGTCCGATTCAGCACCTTACTCTCCAACGAGAGGCAACTGTTCCAGCGAACGCCGGTCAGGGCGGCCGGCGCGGAAATTTCAATCGAGTCAATGGCAACCAGTTTGTGGTTGTTTCGCCTCGAATCCAGAAATCGCCGCAACAGGTCGCCCCAAGCCAGGTGAAGGCGAAGGTCGAAAAGCCGAAAGTCGAACGCGGCTGGCAAGGCGTGGCCAATCGGCAACAAATTGAGGCGGAAATGAAGAAGGAGAACCCGAGAAAGATATTGCCGCCGAACTTCGAGGCACAAAAAGGCCCGAAAATCGATAACGCCACCGCTGCGCCGCCTAATGAAAGCGCTCGCACTCGACCGGCGAGTTCTCCGGTTAACAATCAGGAAGCGGCAAGAGCCGCGCAGCAAGAGGCAGCGGCACGGAATGCGCGGCTGTATCGGCAACCCCCACCGCATCCTCAGGGCAGCGCTGATCAGGAGCAGGCCGCGAGGCGGGCTCAATCCCCTTATACGCCACCGCCAGAGCGTGGCCAACCGCCCGCTGAGCAAGCTCAGGAAAGCCAGCGTGCCGCTGCAGCAAGGCGCGCTCAGCAATCGCAGGAAGCGCAACGCGCCGACCGTTTGCAAAGAGCCCAGCAAGCGCAACAACAACAACATAGCTTGGAACACGCTCGTCCGGTGGAACAACCGGATCGGCCCGTGCAGGCCCAGCCTGTTCAGCATCAGCCCCAGCCAGAACAGGCGCCGCATCCGGAGCTAAAGCAGCGACCGCCGGTGGCCCATCCAGTGCAGCCACAGGGGGATCAACAGCCCGAGCGCTGAACACAAGAAGAAAAAGCCTGGCGACGAGCAACCGACGCCCCATTAAGGCTGGTCATGTTCAATCAGCGGCCCCGAGAGAAATTTTCGGGGCCGCTTTTTTTCAGAGCAACTCTGCGATCTGGACGGCATTCAGCGCGGCGCCCTTGAGCAACTGATCGCCTGAGACCCAGAGCGCGAGTCCATTTTTTAGCGCGCAATCCAGGCGTATCCGTCCGGCCTGGCAATTATCTTTGCCGGCAGCGTTTAGCGGCATTGGATAACGATTGGCGAGCCGGCTCATCGATCAAGTCCAGGCCCGGCGCCTTTGCCAGGACATCGCGCGCTCCGTCCACAGAAACCGGACGTTCGAATTCGGCGCTCATTGCCACCGAGTGGGCCCGATAAACCGGGACGCGGACGCAGGTAACCGACGCCTGGAAATCAGGTAAATGCATCATCTTTCGCCCCTCATTCTGAAGCTTCATCTCTTCGCGCGTGTAACCGTTCTCAAGAAAAGAATCGACGTGGGGAAGAACGTTAAAAGCAATTGGATGCGGATAAACTTCCGCGACATCTTCACTTCCGCGTACCGTCGCTTCAACCTGCCGTTGCAACTCCGCAATGGCCCGCGCGCCACTGCCGGAGACCGCTTGATAACTCGCGGCAAAAACGCGACGCAAGCCAAAGGCAAGATGCAGCGGATACAGCGCCATCAAGGCGACGGCAGTCGTGCAATTCGGATTGGCAATAATCCCGCGGTGCGCGCGGACATCCTTTGGATTGATCTCAGGAATGATGAGTGGGACCGCCTCGTCCATTCGAAAAGCGGATGAGTTGTCGATCACAACCGCGCCTGTTCGTTGGGCGATCGGAGCGAACTGCTTCGACGTTCCAGCGCCAGCGCTGAAAAACGCGAGATCAATGCCGACGAACGAATTCTGCTCGAGCGCGGAGACCGAGAATTCGCTGCCCCCGGAAGGCGAGTTTTTTCCCGGCGGAACGTGGAGACGCGAGCAACCGCAGGTCCGCTACCGGAAAATCCCGCCGTTCCATCACCCGCAGCAGTTCGATTCCAACCGCGCCGGTCGCGCCGACAATCGCGACGTGATAATTTTTCGGCATCGTGGGCGCAGTTTATCGCCCGCATCCCGAGATGCAAACTTCCGAGCCGCTCATCCGAATCTCCGTGCGCGACCAACGCCTCGATCTTCTCGGCGACAGTGGTGGTGTCCTGGCCAGTTATCCAGTCTCGACCTCCCGATTTGGTCTGGGCTCGGAGGAGGGCAGTAGGAAAACGCCGCTCGGCCGATTCAAGGTCGGCGAAAAAATTGGCTCAGGGCTTCCGCTTGATACGGTTTTTCGCGGCCGCATTCCGCTCGCGCCCGAGGACCCGCGACCGTCGACCGAAGATATGATCATGGCGCGCATTCTCTGGCTCGATGGCCTCGAGGACCACAACGCGAATACCCGCCAGCGTTACATTTACATCCACGGCACCAATCACGAAGACAAGATTGGGCGACCAGCCAGCCACGGTTGCATTCGGATGAGGAACACCGATTTGATCGCGCTTTTCGACCAAGTCCCGCTGGGCGCAGAGGTCGTGATCGAGACCTAGAAAAAAAGGCCGAGAATTTCGTTGCAAGCGCTGGTTTCCCCGCCTAACTAGTCGGCAGCAACCTGCTAAGGAAGGAGGCGAGTTTATAGTGAAATTAGTCAAAATGATCATGATCGTGGCCGTGGCGGCCGGCGTGCTGAGCCTGGGTGCTTGCGCACAGAAGAAAGAGACGGTGGCGCCCGCGCCAGCGCCGACATCCGCGAAATAGTCTTCACCGGCGGTTCGCCTCCGACCGGACAACTTTAACCTAAGAGGCCAGGTCGACCTGTCGGCCTGGCCTTTTTCTGTTTTCGCCTGTCCCGCCAACCCGGACCAGGCGTAAAGAGCAAGATCGAGAACATCGCTCGACGCGGAGTGGAATTCTTGAGCGCTTCTCGTAGTATTCGCTCCAATGCTTCAGCTCCGCGGACAACCTTTGTCACTGGCCGAAATCGCTCGCGTCGCACTGGAGCGCGAGCGAGTCGAGATCGCGCCGCAGGCGCATCCCGCCATCCTCGCTTCTCGACGTGTCGTCGAGCAGATCGTCGAGCGCGGTGAGGTCATCTACGGTGTGACCACCGGTTTCGGAAAACTCTCTGACGTCAATATTCCCCCCGACAAGCTCGAGCAGCTTCAGGTCAATCTCGTGCGTAGTCATTCCTGTGGCGTGGGACGTCCGCTCGGAGAACCCGAGGTGCGCGCGATGATGCTGCTCCGGGCAAACGTGCTCACGCTTGGCTTTAGCGGGATTCGCCTCGAAGTCATCGAGCTCCTCGTGGAAATGATAAATCGCGGGGTCTGGCCCGTCATTCCAGAGAAGGGGTCGGTTGGAGCGAGTGGCGACCTTGCGCCGTTGGCGCACCTCGCGCTTTCCTTGCTCGGCGAAGGCGAGGCTTTTTTTCAAAGCGAACGCATGCCAAGTGTGAAAGCGTTGGAAAGAGCGGGACTCCGTCCGATCCATCTCCAGGCAAAAGAAGGCTTGGCGCTACTCAATGGCACCCAGGCAATGCACGCCGTCGGAGGCCTCGCCCTCTTCCGGGCAAAACGACTCTCACGCGTCGCGGATATCGCGGGCGCGATGACTCTCGAAGCGCTGAAGGGGACGCCGGTCGCGTTCGACGCGCGCATCCACCGCGCTCGTCCTCACCCTGGCCAGCAGGCAGTCGCCCGCCATCTCCTCGCGCTCTTGCGCGAAAGCGAAATCCGGGCCTCGCACGCGCAGGATGACCCCCGGGTCCAGGATGCCTACAGTTTGCGTTGCATGCCCCAGGTTCATGGCGCCGTCCGCGGTGCCCTCCATCACTGCGAGGAGCTTTTCGCCACTGAGTCCGGCTCAGCGACCGATAACCCGCTAGTTTTTTCAGATAACGGTGATGTCCTATCAGGTGGAAATTTCCACGGTGCCCCGCTCGCTCTTGCGCTCGATTACGCGGCGATCGCGCTAACGGATTTGATGAGCATCAGCGAGCGGCGGATCGATCGTTTAACGAATCCGGACTTGAGTGAAGGGTTGCCGGCCTTTCTTGCGCAAAATCCCGGGATGCAATCCGGTTTCATGATCGCACACGTTGCGGCGGTTGCGCTGCTCAACGAGGCCAAGGTGTTGGCTCATCCCGCGAGTGTTGATAACCTGCCGACTTCCGCCGGGAAGGAAGATCACGTCTCGATGGGCATGACCGGCGCGCTAAAGTTGCGCACAATCGTGGAGGACGCGGAAAACGTGCTCGCCATCGAACTCCTCGCCGGCGCGGAGGGTCTGGAATTCCGACGCCCGTTGAAGGCCGGTCTCGGCGTAGAGCGCGCCTTCGCAACGTTGCGCGCCCTTGCGCCGCGATTGGACGAAGATCGAGCCCTCTCTTCCGACATTGAGCGCGTGGCCGCCGCGATCCGGGAGGGCAAATTCGACAGCGAAGAAGAAGCATTATGACTGATAAAAGAACGATTCGCGCCCCCCGCGGAAGTCAACTGAGCTGCAAAGGATGGCACCAGGAAGCCGCCTTGCGGATGTTGATGAACAATCTCGATCCCGACGTCGCGGAGAACCCAGACAACCTGATCGTCTACGGCGGTACGGGGCGGGCGGCGCGAAGCTGGGATGCGTTCGACGCCATCGTCCGTTCGTTGCGCGACCTCGAAAATGACGAAACGCTTCTCGTCCAATCAGGCAAGCCAGTTGGAATTTTTCGCACCCACGATGAAGCGCCGCGGGTGCTGATCGCGAATTCGAACCTCGTCGGCCAGTGGTCGAACTACCCCGAATTTAACCGGCTCGAAAAGCTTGGCCTAACGATGTATGGCCAAATGACCGCGGGCTCGTGGATTTATATCGCGAGCCAGGGAATCGTGCAGGGAACTTTCGAAACTTTCGCCGCGGCGGGTAAACGACATTTTGGCGGATCGCTCGAGGGCAAGTTGCTTGTCACCGGCGGCCTTGGGGGAATGGGCGGTGCTCAACCACTCGCCGCGACGATGGCTGGCGCGCTCTGCCTTGGGATCGAGGTTGATCCCGCACGAATCGAGAAGCGGTTGCGGAGCGGTTATTGCGACAAAATCGCGCACACGCTCGACGAAGCGATGCAGTTGCTCGACGACGCGCGCACGAAAGGCGAGGCCATTTCCGTTGGCCTCGTCGGGAATTGTGCCGATGTCCTCCCAGAAATGGTGCGGCGTGGCGTGGTGCCGGATGTTTTGACCGACCAAACAAGCGCGCACGACGCATTGAACGGTTATGTGCCTAACGGAATGACTTTGGTGGAAGCCCTGCGTCTGCGCGCGCAGAACCCCGATGAGTATGTGGCAAAGTCGATGGCCGCGATGGCGCAGCACGTCGAGGCGATGCTCGCGCTGCAAAAAAAAGGCGCGATCACTTTCGACTACGGGAACAATATTCGCACCCAGGCGAAAAAAGCCGGCTGCGAAAAGGCGTTCGATATCCCAGGTTTTGTCCCGGAATACATCCGGCCACTCTTTTGCGAAGGGAAGGGGCCATTCCGTTGGGTCGCGCTGAGCGGTGACCCTAACGATATCGCACGAACCGACCGTCTGGCGCTCGAGCTTTTTCCGCAGAACAAGATTCTCTCGCGCTGGATGAAGCTGGCGCAGGAGCGAATTCAATTCCAAGGCTTGCCGGCGCGCATTTGCTGGCTCGGCTTTGGTGAGCGAGCCGAATTTGGAATGGCGATGAATGAGCTCGTTAGGCGAGGTGAAATCAGCGCGCCGATCGTGATCGGTCGAGACCATCTCGATACTGGTTCGGTGGCGTCGCCGTTTCGCGAGACCGAAGGAATGATTGACGGTAGCGACGCGATTGCCGATTGGCCGTTGCTTAACGCGCTCGTAAATACGGCGGCGGGCGCATCCTGGGTTTCAATTCATAACGGTGGCGGAGTTGGGATCGGCTATTCACAACACGCCGGGATGGTGGTGGTCGCGGACGGAACCGACAACGCGAAGCGTCGGCTCGAGCGTGTCCTAACGAGTGATCCTGGGATGGGAGTGATCCGGCACGCCGACGCCGGCTATTCTCGGGCGATCGATTTCGCACAAGAGCACGACATCAAGATTCCGATGGAGCCGAAGGCGCGGGATTGAGAGGAGAAGCCTAACAATGCAAAAGCTCATCGAATGCGTGCCCAATTTTTCAGAGGGCCGTGACCTGAACGTAATCAAGCAAATCACGGCCGCGATTGAAACGGTGGATGGTGTGTCCCTTCTCGACGTCGATCCCGGCGCGAGCACGAATCGAACGGTTGTGACCTTCGTCGGCTCGCCGGAAGCCGCGGTGGAGGCGGCTTTCCGCGGAATCCAAAAGGCGGCGGAACTGATCGACATGCGCAAGCAGAAGGGCGCGCATCCGCGGATGGGCGCAACTGACGTCTGCCCGTTCATTCCGGTCAGCGACGTGAGTTGGGAGGAGGCGATAACTTGTGCAAACCAGTTGGGCAATCGCGTCGGGAACGAACTGAAAATTCCGGTCTACCTCTACGAAAGAGCAGCGAAGGATGGGAGGCCCTCGAATTTGTCGATCATTCGGGCGGGCGAATACGAGGGTTTTTTCGAGAAGATCAAACAGCCCGCTTGGAAACCAGATTATCGGACCGGCGATCTTCAATGAAAAATCGGGTGCGACCGTCATTGGGGTGCGGGATTTCCTGGTCGCCTATAACGTTAATCTCAATACCAAGTCGGCGCGTCGGGCGAATTCCGTCGCTTTCGATGTGCGGGAGAACGGGAGAGTCAAGACCGAGGACGGCACGCCGACCGGCAAGAAGGTGTTGGACGAAAAAGGTGAGCCGGTACGCATCCCGGGAATGTTGAAGCACCTGAAAGGCATCGGCTGGTTTGTCGAGGAATACGGCATCGCTCAGGTCTCGATGAACCTGACCAACATTAGCGAGACGCCGCTGCACGCCGCCTTCGATGCCTGCTGCAAATCAGCCGAGCAACGCGGGATGCGCGTGACCGGTTCTGAAGTCGTAGGGATGTTGCCGAAGAAATGCCTGGTGGACGCCGGACGATATTTTCTGCGCAAGCAACAATGGTCGGAAGGCGCGGCGGAGGAGGAGCTGATCGATCTGGCGATTCGTTCGATGGGTTTGAGCGAGCTGAAACCGTTTGATCCGAAGGAAAAGGTAATCGAATACCGGATCGAGAAGGCAGCGGAGAAATCGCTCATCAAGCTGAATCTGCGTCAGTTTTGCAACGAAACGCTAAGCGATTCGCCGGCGCCGGGCGGTGGCTCGGTCGCCGCGCTGATGGGCGCTCTGGGGGCTTCGTTAGGCGGAATGGTGGCGAACCTTTCCGCGACTAAGCGAGGCTGGGACGATAAATTGGAATATTTCAGCGAATGGGCGGTCAAGGGGCAGCGTCTGAAAGATGAGTTGCTTTTTTTGGTCGACGAAGACACGGCGGCTTTTAACAAAGTGATGGCCGCCTTCGGTCTGCCGAAAGATTCCGCTGAAGAAAAGGCAGCCCGGTCCAAGGCCATCCAGTCGGCGAACAAGTATGCCGCGGAGATTCCCCTTCGGGTCATGGAAACCGCCAGCAAGTCCTACGAACTCCTGGCGGAAATGGCCGAGAAAGGAAACCCGGCCTCGATTTCGGATGTGGGAGTTGGCCTGCTCGCAACGCGTGCCTGCATTGAGGGTGCAGCGATGAATGTGCGAATAAATTTGTCCAGCTTGAAGGACGAAAAGGTGAAGACGGCTCTGCATGAAAAGATGAGTGAGCTCAGCCGCGAGTCCGAAAAGTATTTTCAAGCAGTGCGAGAGATCGTCGAAGGCAAATTGTGAAGCCCACCTCTTGAGATCACTCGCCGTCTTAAACATTTCGCAGTTGGTGACCATGGTCGGTCCCAAACGGCCGCGGGTCGGGAAGGAACTCGCTGATCTCGGCATCATCGAGCGGGGCGGCATGCTCGTGCAGGATGGCGTGATTGCTGCGGTCGGCCCTTCGGAAGAAATCGAGCGGCAGTTGCCTAACGACATCGAAGTCGTGGACGCGGGGGGGCGCGTGGTTCTGCCGGGTTTCGTGGATGCGCATGCCCATCCCGTCTTCGGCGGGAATCGAGTCGATGAGTTCGAGATGCGCTCCCGCGGCGCCACTTACGAAGAGATTGCGGCCGCTGGGGGCGGCATCCGTTCGACCGTTCGCCGGACGCGGGCGGCGAGCGAGGATGATTTACTCGAGCAATCGCAAAGGCGGGCCAGGCAGATTCTACGCTGCGGGACGACTACGATGGAAGCGAAGTCCGGCTACGGCTTGTCACTCGATGAAGAGCTAAAAATTCTGCGCGTCATTCGGCGACTGAATGAGACAACGCCAATTGAGTTTGTGCCGACGTTTCTTGGTGCTCACGCCATTCCAGAAGAGTTTCGGAGCAGGCCTGAGCAATACGTTGCGCTCGTTATTCACGAAATGCTGCCCTGCGTGGCGGAGGAGCAACTGGCGGAAAGCTGCGACATTTTTTGCGAGCGCGGCTACTTCGATCTGGCCGATTCCGAAAAGATCCTGAGGGCGGCACAGGAGCTCGGTCTGAAGCTGCGCATGCATGTCGATCAGCTCACGAATTCGGGCGGAGCATTCCTCGCGGCGCGGCTGCGCGCGGCTACGGCCGATCATTTGGAGCAGGCCAATCTTGCAGAGATTACGGCGTTGGCCGAGGCGGGGGTGCAGCCTGTGCTTTTGCCTGGGTCTGTTTATGCGCTGGGGCTAACCCGTTATCCAAAGGCCCGCGCGATGATCGATGCTGGTCTGGCGGTTGTTTTGGCAACGGATTTTAATCCGGGCTCATCACCGACGCCTTCGATGCCAATGGTTCTTTCGCTCGCGGTTACACAGATGAAAATGATGCCGGCAGAGGGCGTGACCGCTTCCACAATCAACGCCGCTTATAGCCTGGGCCGCGGCGAGCAGGTCGGTTCACTCGAGGTAGGGAAAAGCGGCAACTTCAGCGTCTTCGATTGTGTGGATTACCGAGAGATAGCCTACTGGTTTGGCCTTCCACAAATCGATTCCGTTTACGTGCACGGTAAGCCACAAATCTTGTCATCCCGAGTCGCGTAGACGGCGAGGGACCTCTCTACGTAGTCCACGCATTTGGGCGACCGAGAAATCGCAGATTGCAATTGTGGGGTCCTTCGCCGCGCTGCCCGGCTCAGGATGACAAAGAGGGAGTGCGCCGGTTGGCCGTGGTTTGCGAAGGCGACCGCGCACCTTTACCGTGCGGCCTTCATGAAGGTCGAAGTTGAGAACCAGCCCCACTGCGTCGCCACGCTCAAGATTGAGCTGCCGCCGGAGCAAGTTTCGAAGGAGTGGGATGCGATCGCGAACAGTTTTGCGTCACAAGCGCGGATCCCCGGGTACCGTCCCGGCAAAGCCCCCAAAAGGGTGATCGAGGCGAAGTTTCGCAAGGACATCCAGGATGAATTGACGAAAAAGCTCGTCTCGAAAAGCTATCACGAAGCGATTGCCGAGAAGCAGCTGCGGGTTGTTTCCCTAACGAGCTTGGAGGAGGTCGAGTTTGGGGAAGATCGCTCCATGCGCTTTCGCGCCACGGTTGTTACCGCGCCGGAATTTGAGCTGCCCGATTACAAAGGAATCCCTCTGCAGTTGCCGGATACGAAAGTGACGGAGGCCGAGATAGATGCCGCTGTCGAACGGTTGCGCGAGCAGTCCGCCGATTTCGTTGACGTCCCGGAGCGGGGGGCTGCCTTGGACGATTTTGTGGTGATTGATTTCGAGGGGACGATCGACGGCAAATCGATCGCCGAACTCGTGCCTAACGCGAGCAAGAACCTTCAGGGTGGCAAGAAGTTCTGGCTGCGGCTCGCGGGGGATAACTTTTTACCGGGGTTTGTGGAGCAGATGATCGGACAAAAGCCTAACGAGACGCGCACGGTGGGAGTAGAATTTCCGGCTGACTTCCCGGTCAAGGAATTGGCCGGAAAAAAGGCCGAGTACAGCGTGACCTTGGGGGAGATCAAGCAACGCGTTCTGCCGCCGCTGGACGACGCTTTCGCGGCGAAGTGGATGCCGGAGAAGACGCTGGCCGATTTACGTCACGCGCTCGAGCACCAAATCGAGCACGAAAAAGGCCACGAAGTCGAGCGCGCGCGCGAAGGCCAGGTGCTAAAATTTCTCAGTGAGCGCGTAGACTTCGAACTTCCTCCGAGCTTGTTGAAACAGGAAACGCGCAGCGCTCTGGCTGAGTTGGTGCAACGTAATCGGGAACGCGGGGTGCCGGACGAGATGTTGAAGGAAAAGGAGGAAGAGCTGATCCGGATGGCCGGCGGGCTGGCCGCGCACCGTCTCAAGACCAATTTCATCCTGCACCGCATTGCCGAGAAGGAAAAGATTCAGGTGACACGCGCCGATATGGACGAGCGCATCAGGCACGAGGCGATGCACCGAAACGTCACGCCCGCAAAAATGCGGGAGGAAATTGAAAAACACGACGGCATGAATGGCTTGATCGAGCAGGTCCTGCTGGCCAAGACAATTGATTTCCTCGGGTCGAATGCTACCATCGAGAGCGCACCAGCGACGCCAGTTTCCGAGGGCGCCAACGAATTAACATGACCACAAATCACGACTCCAATTTTTCTCAATCCGTCCTCGTGCCGATGGTCGTGGAACAGACCGGCCGGGGCGAGCGCAGCTACGACATTTACTCGCGACTACTAAAAGACCGGATTGTCTTCATTGGGACACCGATCGACGATCACATCGCCAACCTCGTCATCGCCCAGCTTCTCTTTCTGCAAATGGAAGACGGGAAGAAGGACATCAATGTTTATATCAACTCGCCCGGAGGATCGGTGACGGCGGGCCTGGCGATCTACGACACGATGCAGTTTCTCACCTGCGACGTGACCACCTATTGCCTCGGCATGGCGGCAAGCATGGGCGCGGTTCTGCTCAGCGCCGGAACGAAGGGCAAGCGGTTTGCGCTGCCGAACTCCGATATCATGATCCACCAAGTTTCCGGTGGCGCGCAGGGTCAGGCGAGCGATGTCGAGCGAACGGTGGAATACATGTTCAAGCTCAAGAAGCGCCTCATTCGCATCCTTTCTCAGCACACGGGCAAACCGGAGGATCAGGTCAGGCTGGACTCGGACCGTGATTACTACATGAGTGCGACCGAGGCGAAGGCCTACGGTCTGGTTGACGAGGTGATAAAGTCCCGGAAGGAGGCCAAATTACTCGACGGTGAGGGCTCCAATAAGTCCCTGAACGACCGCTCCACCGCCGTCGCGGAAGCGGCACTTCCGCAGAAAATCGAGGAATAGGAACTGCTCTACGGGGAGACGATTATGGCCCGGGCTTCAAACCTCACCATGTGCTCCTTCTGTGGCAAAAGCCACGCGGAGGTCCGCAAGCTTATTGCCGGGCCTGGCGTCTACATTTGCGACAGTTGCATTAATGTCTGCAAGAGCATCCTCGATAAGGAGCTGAACGAAGACGCGCGCCGGCAGTCTTCGACCATTCGAGTGCCGAAGCCGGCCGATATCAGGCGCTCTCTCGACCAATACGTCGTCGGACAGGACATGGCGAAAAAGACGCTTTCCGTCGCCGTGCATAATCACTTCAAACGTGTCCTGCAAAGCGCGCCGCCGTCCGACACCTCCGCCGCGTTTCAGCCCGACCCTTTTGCCGATGTCGAGATCGAGAAAAGCAATATTCTCTTGATCGGTCCGACCGGCTCAGGCAAGACGCTTCTTGCCAAGACACTCGCGAAAATTCTCGATGTGCCATTTTGCATCGCGGATGCGACGACGTTGACGGAAGCCGGCTACGTCGGCGAGGACGTGGAAAACATTATCCTCCGCCTGCTGCAAAACGCCGATTACGACGTGAAGCGCGCGGAGATCGGCATCGTCTACATCGATGAGATCGACAAGATCGGTCGCAAGACCGACAACGTCAGCATCACGCGGGATGTTTCCGGTGAAGGCGTGCAACAGGCGCTCCTGAAAATTCTCGAGGGCAGCACCTGCAATGTGCCACCGCAAGGCGGCCGTAAACACCCGCATCAGGAATACATCCAGGTCAACACCGAAAAAATCCTGTTCATCTGCGGGGGAGCCTTCGTCGGACTGGAGAAAATCGTCCAGAAACGAATCGGCAACAAAACGATGGGTTTCAGCAGCCCGACTTTGGAAGATGAGGATATCATGCGACGCGAGGCGGTTCGCCAGGTGGAACCGGAAGATTTGCTCGGCTTCGGCATGATCCCCGAGTTCATCGGTCGCCTTCCCGTTCTTAGCGCACTCGATGCGTTAACCGAGGAAGAGATGGTCATGATCCTGACCGACACCAAAAACGCGATGATCAAGCAATACACCAAGCTTTTCGCGATGGAAGGCGTCCGCCTCACCGTCACGAAAGACGCTTTGCGTGCTCTCGCCGCGCAGGCGGTGACGAAAGGGACCGGGGCGCGTGCGCTGCGTTCGATGCTGGAGCGGATCATGCTCGACATCATGTATGACGTGCCCAGCCGTGAGGATATCGCGGAGGTCACAATCAATCGCGCCGTTGTTGAGGGGAAGAAACTTCCGCTCATCCGCAAGAAGCAGGACAAAGACGCCGCCTGATCGTTAGGCGAGATTGGTCGTCTTCGCAGTGGCGCGGGGTAATGGCCTGCGCGAATGGTTTCCGGTGCGAGTCGTCGTCATTAACACCGGCACAGAGCTCCTCCTCGGCGATGTGCTGAACACGCACCTCGCCTTCATCGCCCATGAGCTTTTTCCGTTGCGTTTACGGATCGAACGCCAGCTCTCCGTGCCCGACGGACCGGCCATCCGCGAGGCCCTGCAGGAAAATCTTTCGCGAGCGGATTTGATCTTTGTGACCGGCGGGCTGGGCCCCACGACGGACGATATCACGCGCGAAATCACGGCCGATTTGCTTGGCTTGGAATTGATTCCTGATCCGATCCTGGCGGCGACGATCACTGAGAGATTGCTCCGACGGAGGATTCGGCTAACGGATCGCATCCTACGCCAGGCGCAGGTTCCCCGCGGAGCGGAGATCTTACCGAATGAAAACGGGACGGCTTCCGGACTTTATCTGGCGGCGTCGGATAACCTGGGTAATCCAACGCCCCATTTGTTTCTCCTCCCCGGACCGCCGCGCGAACTGCAGCCGATGTTCAGCCGAATTCGTTATGCCCAATCCTTCGAGGGATCGTTAGGCAAACGGAAACATTTGCCTGCTGGAGCTACCGGATTGTCGGGATGGGAGAATCGCTATGTCGAAGAGGCGGTCGGAGTGCAATTGCTCGCCCTGCCCTGGCCTTGAGCTGGGTTACTGCGCGCGGATGGGTGAAGTCGATTTGCGGTTGATCGGATCGCCCGAAGTGCTGGAGAAAGCTGATGCGATCGTTCGGAGCAAACTGGAGAGCTTCGATCTTTTCCACTGCGAGCGAGAATCTCGAGACCGTCATTGTGAGACAACTCGCGGAGCAGCATGCAACCCTGGCGGTGGCCGAGTCCTGCACCGGCGGATACCTCGCGCATCGCCTAACGAATGTTCCCGGCGCTTCCAACGTTTTTCTTGCCGGTTATGTGACCTACTCGAACGAAGCGAAAATCTCCTCACTCGGCGTTCCGTCGGACCTGATCGCTGAACACGGCGCGGTCAGCGAGCCGGTGGCCAGAGCGATGGCGGAAGGTGCGCGCGCGCATTCCAACGCAAGTTTTGCGCTCGCCACGACCGGCATTGCCGGCCCGGGCGGCGGGAGCAAGGCCAAGCCGGTGGGAACCGCCTTCCTCGGGTTGGCCGGCGGTGGCGAGACGAATGTGCGGCATCTCTTTTTCCCAACCGACCGCGAAACCTTCAAACAACTCGTAACGCAAACCGCCCTCAATCTTTTGCGGGAGCGGCTGGCCGAGATCGAACGAAGCTCGTTAGGCCGGGATTGACTCGAAGCGTTCCTGGCGTTGTCCACTAATCGCCAACCACCACCGGCGTGCCAACCTTGACGCGATTGTAAAACATTTCGGCGGCCGTGGATGGCATCCGAATGCAGCCGTGGGAGGCCGGATAGCCCGGAAGAATGCCCACGTGCATCCCGACGCCCTCATCCGTCAAGCGCATGAACCAGGTCATCGCCGCGCCGACGAAATGTGTTCCGCTCGGTGCCGAATCGATTTTGCTGCTGACGCCGCGTCGCACAATTCTTCCAGAGGAGTCCACGAAATCACCGTAGATGCTGGAATGGTGGTCCTTGTCTTTCTCCTGGACATGAAAACTGCCGCTCGGAGTGATGCGGGAGCGTTTGCCTGATGAAATGGGAGTGTCGATGACAATCTCGTCGCCGAGCATGAGATAGGCGCGCTGTTTCGAGAGCGAAACTCTAACGTGCGAATTGTCGGGCGTGGTCTTGTCGAGCAGACGGGCCGTGACGTTCATCGGGTCCTGGCGCTTGATCAACTCACTCGCCGGCTTCATCGGCCGCGCCGGGGTAACGGGCTGGGGACGCGTGTAAGGACGGAAGCTTGATCGCGGAACCTGCGCCGTATAGATCGACCAGCGGCAACAGCGGCCAATAGCCAGAAACGGCGAAAGTTTTGAAAACCGGGCGATCACAAATCAAGAAAGTGTAGCGAATTCAACCAAGTAACGGATGCAAAATGAATAATTGCCCAACTGCTGGCAATGTGGAAATTGCTCGCCATTGTTGCATGGCGCGGATTGATTTGCCACTCCCGGTCATATGCAAGACGCTGGCAGACCGATCCCTCGGCATTTGAAGAGACAGGATTCTGGCTCAAACGCGCTTCTTTCGTTTCTTGCCACAGGTCTGCAGGCCGACATTACGCTTTCAACCCAGGCTCCGCCGCAAGCGGACCCGCAAAGTGGCCCAAGTTTCGCGGGGGGAACAAACGACGATTTCGTTGCGCGGACACCAGGGCGGCGGGGGGACGTTGACCTTTTCGGATTGTGCAACGACCGGAGCACGGAAAGCTCTCCCAGCTTCAGCTCATCGGGGAAAATCGCGCGGCAATCGCCTACGAAAATGACGGTGCGGAATCGGGCAACAGCGATCGCTTTCGTTACGTGGTTAAGACGAATGACGGCCGCACCTCCTCGCCGGCCGAAGTGCGCATCACCGTGGAAGATGTTCCGCCGAGAATGGTCGTCCCGGGAAGAATCGAATTTGATGAGATCATGGCAGGTGAGAGCGAGAGCCGGTCCTTGGCAATCACGAATGAAGGTGGCGGCATCCTTGGAAGGCCGATTAACTGTCTCCGCCCCCTGGCAGCTGGCCTTGGCGGACTATCGAGTGAAATCCGGCCGGACCGAAACCATTCCAGTCCGCTTTCAGCCTGATGAAGGACGGCAGTTTATCGGGCAGATCACACTGACCGGCGTGGATGGGACTGCAGACCAGCGTGCAACTGGCGGGCGCGGCGACTGCGCCCGTGCGGGCGGAGCCGGATCATCTCGAGATCGGCGCGTCGAATGTGGAGAATGGCCCGCGGGTCGGGTTCGTTTCCCTAACGAATCAAACCGAGCGTGTTCTGCACACTTAAGTTGGAGGCCGGCTCTAACATTCAAACGTTCCAGAAGTCACGCTCGCTCCGCATGAAAAGAAGAAAGTTCCGATCTTCGTCCTGTCACAACTGGAGGTTCCGTTGCATGAGGATATCGCCTTTGTCGCCGCCGGATTTAAGGTCCCGTTGCATGTAGATGCGGCCGCCACCTCGCTCGCTCCCATGGAGCTCGAGCAAGGAACCCGTTTCGCCGGAGCGTCTCTCCGACAGCTCTTCCGTCGGCAGCGGCATCCGCCGCAGCCAGGGATCGCTGACGACCAATCCCAATCCGATCACGATCCCTGTGGATGCCTCGCCCCCGTCGGCAGCGCCGCAAAGTGGCGAGTGCAGCGTCCGTCGCGCTTCAGGCCCGACGTGTGGATGATTCGCGCTGGGAATTGCGTTGGCCGCAACCAAAAACGCCGGTCACGAAATATCGGATCGACGAACGCCTTGTTTCGCTCGATAGCGCAGGTGCATTGCAGACGAGTTGGCGGGAATTGAAGCCGCTGGAAACGGCGGCACTTGGGAATGAGGTCGTTGCCCAAATTAAAGGCCTCGAGCCGAAACAACGGCACATGCTGCGCGTTATCGCGATCGGCGCGGACGGCGCGACTTTGTGGGAATCGCCGGTTGTGGCGCTCGCGCCTCCGCCTGAGTCGGCAAGACGTGGGCGCGCGTGGCTGGTATTATTGGGGCTAACGCTTCTTACTTTTGTGTTCCTCCGCTGGCGGTCCAATCGTGCACCAGCCTGACGACGAAGTCACTCGCGGTAGGTTGCGACTCGGCTCAGCCAACCCGCCGAGCCACCGACTTTCCTGGCGTTCCGGCGGCGAATTTTCCACCCGCTGTCGCAAGACGATTGCAGCCGCGTCGGCAAATTCATTCGCGGCCCCGTCGTTCCCGCGCCCGGACATCGCCTCGAGCACCTGCATTAGTCCCCAGCCGCGTCCACGATAGCGTTCCGTAACAAGGACGCCTTCTCCTTTGAAGTTGACGTAATCAATCAGCGCGTAACACCCCTGCGCGCTGCTCGCGACGCGGTTGAACTGTTCCTCGATCTTTCCGTGTTCCGAGGGCGGCGCAGCGGCGAGAATTTTCGGCAACGCCTCGCGCAGCCGCTCGACCAGGAAATCGGCCTGAAAGTCGATTGTATCCGCGAGAAAATGCCGCAGTTGCTTCATCTTCGTGCCCGACTCGGCCTGGAGAAATTCCGTGCGCGAGTTCCATGGACAAGGTCTCGGCTGGGGCCCCAGGAGCAGTTCAGGCAGTTTTGCTCCCCGCCGCTCTGCGTAAAGAACGAACTTGGGGAAGCTTTCTTCGAAGGGGCCGCGCGCGCCCGCCGGATACCAAATGAAGTGTCCGATCCCGAGTGAAGCAAAATTTTCCCCGACATTCCAGGAGGTGAGACCGGCAAAGGTACCCTCCGCATTCGTTCTGCCAAATCTTTTTGCCAACGCGCATGGCGTCCTGGTGTGAAAGCGAAACAGCGGCAAATATGGAGGGTGCCAGGATGCCGAGGAGTCCGACGACGGCGAAATAGATCGCCCCCCGCTTGATGGCGGCGGATCGGTCTGGATTTCGTGCGCTTGACGCGGGTGCAATCCCCGTGGATGAATTCAGCGCGGCAAACCCAAAACGGCGCTGACCGCATTCAAAATCATCGCAAATATTTATTATGAAAACTTCCCTTCTCATCGTCGCCACCTCGCTTCTCCTTTCTCCCCTCGCATTGGCGGCCGATGCCCAATTGAAAGATCAGAAAGACAAAGTCAGCTATAGCATTGGCCTCGACATTGGCACCACCCTGAAACGCCAGCTCATCGACGTCAACCCGGAGCTGTTGAACACCGGGATTCAAGACGGGCTGACCGGCAAAAAGCCGCTCCTTAATGAGGAGGAGGTTAAGGCGACCATGGCGACCTTCCAGAAGGATATGATGGAAAAGCAAGCCGCTGCGAAGAAAGCCACGGGCGAGAAGAATAAAACCGAGGGGACGAAGTTTCTGGCCGATAACAAGACTAAAGAAGGCGTAAAAACGACTGCGAGTGGATTGCAATACAAAGCTCTCAAAGAAGGCAGCGGCGCCAGTCCAAAAGAAACCGACACAGTGAAAGTCAACTATCGCGGAACAACGATTGACGGAACTGAGTTCGACAGTTCTTACAAACGTGGTGAGCCGGCTTCTTTCCCGGTCAATCGAGTCATCAAGGGATGGACGGAGGGCCTGCAGATGATGAAAGTTGGCTCCAAGTACCAGTTCTTTGTGCCATCGGATCTCGCCTATGGCGAACGCGGCGCTGGGTCCGATATCGGGCCGAACGCCATGCTGATTTTCGACGTGGAGTTGCTCGGAATTACCCCAGCGGGAACGACTCCGACACCGAAACCTGCAACCTACGATGCTGGTCGTCCGGCAGGCCAGCCGGGCGCAGCCATTCCGCCGAAACCGGCGGCGTCGGCGACCCCTGCGGCCTCGCCGAAGAAACCGTAGGTTCAACGGTCGCGCTCGGTGGCGCAGCTGTGGTCCTCACTCTAGCGATTCTGGACGACAGAATCGGGCTCTTAGCCGAGACCCGGAACTGGGAGTCGTGGTGCGTCGCTCCAAAGGTCTTCCAAGCTGTAGAAATCACGCTTCTCGCGATGAAAGACGTGCACGATCACTTGCATGTAATCGAGCACGATCCATTGACTCGCCGGGAAGCCATCCACCGCCGCCGGCCGAGTCTTGTGATCTTCGCGTAGCCGCGTTTCGATCTCGCCTGCAATCGCCTTGAGATGCGGTTCTGAGGTCCCCGAGCAAATAACGAAAAAATCCGTGAAGGTTGAAATCTCGCGCAGATCCAGCACCACAATGTCTTCCGCCTTCTTGTCGGCGGCGAGCGTGGCGGCGATTTTCGCTAACTCTTCAGGTGTGATCGGTTCGCTCCTTGATAAAGATTTTCGCGGCGGATGATTTGCTCGACCGCCTCCGGCACGAGATAACGAATCGATTGTCCGCTGGCAACCCGATTTCTGATCGCGGTCGCCGAAATGTCGATTTTCCTTCGCACCACGGGGTAGGTTTCTTCCACCGTCTCGCCGGATCTGTCGAGGATGACGAACTGGACGAGGCGGTTCAACTCCTCGAATCGATGCCAGCTTGGCAGGTTCGGCAGGTTGTCTTCCCCGAGGAGAAAAAAGAATTCGGTATCTTTTCTCTCCGCGCGCATCTGTTCCACCGTGTCGATGGAATAGGAGGGTAACGGGCGATCGAGCTCCAGGCGGGAAGTCGTAAAGCCTTCCTCTTGGGCGGTCGCGGCAATGAGCATTTCCCATCGCGCCGCTGCACTGGCGGGGCAGAGGGTCGTTTTATGAGGTGACTGGGCCGCCAGGACGAAGATCACCTCGGTCAGGCGAAGGCTCTCCAGCGCCTCGCGGGCGAGGATGAGATGTCCGTGGTGAATCGGATCGAACGTGCCGCCGTAGATGCCGGTCTTTTTCAAGCGGAATTAGTAGAGCAGATATGGCGCGTGACAGCGCCGAAACTTCTGCGCGGCGACCGAGTCCTGAGCGGCCACCGCGCAATGAAGAAGCGCGCTCAGCCTAACGAGCCATTTCTTGTTTCGCGTTCTCGGCATCGATTCTACCGTCCGACAGTATGGAGAGCACTTCCCTGGGTCAACTGATCCTTACCGGCGTGCCCGGCAAAGAAATCGATTCCGCGACCGCGGCTCTCTTTCGCCGAGTGCAACCGGGAGGGTTCATACTTTTCGGCCGCAATATTGAAAGCGCGCGGCAGTTGCGAAAACTGATCGACGACCTGCGCGACCTGAGCGGGATCGAACCGATTATCACGATCGACCAGGAGGGCGGCCGCGTTTCGCGTTTGCGTCTTATTGGAAGCGAGCCACCCAACGCCCAACAATTGCGCGATAAGGGCGATATCGAACTCGTCAGGCGGCATGGCGAGATCACGGGGCGTTTGCTGCGCCTCTTTGGCTTCAATCTCGATCTTTGCCCCGTGCTCGACATTTCCTTCGACGACGAGGCGGATAATTCACTGCACGGACGCTGCTACGGACGCGACGTTGCAGAGGTCGTTAGGCTGGGAGGCGCTTTTAACGACGCGCTGCGCGGGCAGGGGATCGCAAGCTGCGGGAAGCACTTTCCCGGCTACTCCGCCGCCACTGTCGATGCCCACCATGATCTCCCGCTCATCGAACGCAGCCGCGACCAGCTGGAAGCCAACGAGCTCGCCGTCTTTCGCCAATTCGCGACCCGCGTCGATAGCATGATGATTTGTCACGGCTGGTATCCTTGTTTCGAGCCTCAGAAAACCGCCGCCTCGCTTTCGCATCGGATTGTGACCCAACTTCTCCGCGGCGAGGTCGGCTTCGATGGCCTGATTATGACAGACGACCTCGACATGGGCGCGATTCTGAATGAGTACGGATTCGAGGAAACCATCCGCCGCGCGATCGGCGCCGGGAACGATCTCGCGATGATCTGTCACCGCGTGCCCGCGATCGAGGAAGCGTTAGGATACATCGCGAAACTTCCCGACGATCAAATCGAGCGAGCCCTCGGCAACATTGCCCGTTGCAAAGCCGGTTTGCGCGCGCCTAACGAATTCTCTGGAACGGCCTTCGCCGAGTTAAATGCGGAGATATGGAATCTCCGAGTCGCGGTGCTGGGCGAGGAACGCGCAGCTGAGCGTAGCCCGGAGGACGGCAAACGCTCGCCCGTCGAGAGCTACTGACGTTGATTGCAGGCCGCCGGGCAGGGTGCCTCCAAACGCGGACGCCAGATTTAGAAAGGTCGGGCAACCACGAGGTAGAGCCAGTTGCCGAAAAGAAGGGCGACGACAAGGATGCGAGCAGCCAGTTTTTCAATGCGGGTGAAATTACTCAAGCGCAGACGCGGAGTGCGCGTGATCAGGACCGCCATCGCATAGAGGTCGAAAATCGCGATACCGCAATACCCGAGGAAAGCGAGGGGATTGAAGCGCAAGGAAGTCAGGAAATGGCCATGAAGAAATTGCCAGGCCGACCGGGTTGCACCACACGTGAGGCAGGGAAGTCCAGTGAGGGCGCGAAAGGCGCATCGGGGCGTCGCCAGCCCCGCCGACAACCACAGCAAGAGACCGAGGAACGCGCTTAACGAGATCAGGAGCCAAAGCACCTCATGATCGATCTCGTGAGGTGTGAGTCGACGGCGGCAATATTGCATCGATCGAGCCTTCAATGGCGACCCATCAACGCGCCGAGAGTGCCAAACATGATTGCAAGCACGAAGCCCGCGCCGCAGCAGACGATGACCGGCAGAAGCACCGCCAGCACCGCTTTGCCGGTGGCAGTTTCATGCGCTTTGGCGAGGCCAACACACTCCACGATCAAGCACCAGATTGCGGCGATGGCGCCGCCGCACACGGGCACGATCATGAGCGGATAAGTCGACCCGACCGAGTAACAAAGAACTCGGAGGGTCGTTTCATAGCTCCGTTTCGCTCCACCCACCAGCACCAGGCAGAGATGCACCAGCGCAGCGCCGATGAAGAGCCCGATTGTGAGGGCAATCGGGAAGAGGATCAACCCGAAGATCCCACCAAGCCCGAGACCCACGAGACCGCCGAGCGCGTTGTGATTACCCAGCGTCCCGAGTGATCCGAGAAACAGGCTAAAGATAAAGTAGAAGAGCCAGCCTACGCTTCCGCCGAGCACGCCGTAGATGAGCGGATCGGCCAGTCCGCCCTCGGGTCTCATGTTCGCAAACGCGACGCTCGGATTGAGGAGGACGAGCTTTAGCGTTTCGAAGAATGCAGGCAAAAAGCCCATTTCCTGACGGCGCTCCCACGGAAGGCCATTCTGCGAAACAATGGCAACGCCCGGAGCTGGAGCGTCCGCGCTGCCGGCGGCAGGAAACTGCGCCAGCGGCAGCCAGGTAGCCATCCCTTCGCGCCAGAAAAGATCGCTTGGCAGAAAGCGCCCGCTAGCCAAACCCTCCCGAATTTCTTCCTCTGAAAAAAGACCGAGCTTCGTCTCGCCGCGATTAACGTGGATGTTAGTCATACGCCGGGTTTAGCGGCCGGCGTCGATAGCGTCAATCTCCGAGAGCCGAGAGTTCGATCGTTCGTTATGGCAGGGCGCGGTTACTCCGGCTTGCGCGACAGCCGCTCGCGACCGTGGGGCTGGGTGAGGTCGAGGACGGGACCGATCGGCACCATTCGAGTGGGGTTAATCGCATCATGCGTCATATAATAGTGATTCTTGATGTGCTCGAAGTTGACCGTTTCGGCGATACCAGGCTGTTGGTAAAGATCGGTCAGGTAGCCTTGGAGACTGGGGTAATCGAGGATACGGCGCACGCTGCACTTGAAGTGGATGTAGTAGACGACATCGAAACGGATGAGGGTGCAGAAGAGGCGCCAGTCAGACTCGACGATGCGGTTGCCAAACAGGTAACGCCTATTCGTTAGGCGGAACTCCAGTTCGTCGAGCGCCTCGAACAACGTGCGACAGGCGCGCTCGTATACCCCCTGGCGAGTGGCGAAGCCGGCGCGGTAAACGCCGTTGTTCACTTTGTCGTGGATGAATCTCGAAAGCTCCGTTTGGTCCTCCGCGATATCTTCGGGAAATAGTTTCGCATCGCGGGTAGCGAGTTCGCGGAAAGCGCTGGAAAACATCCGGCAGATGTCGTCCTCGGAATTATTGACAATGCGGCGCGTGTCCTTGTCCCACAGAACCGGGACTGTGACGCGGCCGTCAAAGTTTGGATTGGTCGCATGATAGGCTTCCGCCAGAAAACTGAATCCGTTGATCGGATCCTGGCTGTAGCCGGGCCCGTCGCGAAAAGCCCAGCCGCGTTCATCGCGCACTGGGTCGACGACGGACATTCCAACCACCTCCTCCAATCCCTGTAAGCGCCTAACGATAACGGTGCGGCTGGCCCATGGGCAGGCGAGCGAGACATAAAGATGATAGCGGTCTGCTTTGGCCGGATAAGCCGTCGAACTATCCGCAGAAATCCAATCGCGAAAGGCGTCCTCCTGGCGGTGGAATTCTCCGGTGCCTGATTGTTCCGAGGCGAATTGCGCTCTCGTTGCCATTGCTATTTCTACCTTTGCTCGGCGCGTCTGGCGAATCGCCGCAGGGAGAGGAAGTCGATTTGATGCCGCGACTCGTTCTCGAGGGCGAGGTCGGCACAGATCTCGCCGATGACCGGAGCGAACTTGAAGCCGTGGCCTGAGAAGCCGCCGCAGAGCACGAGATTCGGATGGTCCGGATGTCGATCAACGACGAAATGTCCATCTGGCGTCAACGAATAGGGACACGGCTTGGCGGCGCGGAAGGCAGCGGCTGCACCCGGCATCCAGTCATCCATTGCCTTAACGATCGGGGCAATGTCGCGCTCCTCGTCAATTTGACGGACGAGCAGCGCCGCGTCCGTCAAATCCCCATGAGAATGAAACGCGGCTTTGACGCCGTCGCCAAAATCGGGGAAACCGTAAAGCGGCGCCGGTAGTCCGCTGCGATCGAGCAGAAACGGCGGGAAGCGGTCCGCGCTGTATTCATTAGTCGTCGGCCCGAACCACGCCTGCACATTCCGCTGCACTCGGATTGTAACCCCGAGTTTCGCGAATGCTTCTTTGACCCATGCGCCTAACGACAGCACGAGGGCGCGGGTTTCCACTTTTGTGCCGTCGCTGAGTTCAATCTGGAAGCCCTTATTGGTAGGTTCCCAGCCTTTCATGGCGGCGCCGAAACGTATTTCGGCACCGGCGGCGCTCGCCCCTTTCAGGTGCGCCTCGACACATGCTTCCGGGACGAGGACACCGCCGTCAGGTTCATAAACGCCGACTTCCTGCTCGAGGACCTTGAGGGTTGGATATCGTTTCTTGATTTCCCGCGCGGAAAGAGATTCGAGGGGAAGGTCGTGTTCATCCGCGGCACGGCGCGCCCCGGTTATGATTTCAGCCTGTTCCTCACCAACCATGAGCAGACCGGTGATCCGCAGAAGTTCGGTGCCTGTTTCGCGCTCGATCTCGCGCCACAAATCGTAGGCACGAAGAAGGAGAGGCACGTAGGCAGGATCCTCGAAGTAGGCCTTGCGGATCATTCGGCTCTTGCCACTCGATGAACCCAAATCGTGACCGCGTGGGAATTGCTCCAGGCCAATCACGGAAGCTCCACGTCGAGCACATTCGGCGAGAGTCGCGCTGCCCATTCCGCCCAGGCCAATAATCGCCACGTCAAAGCGCATCTAGGATAGTCGGCTGTTCGGCGGTGCGCGCCAACACCAGCATTTTGAGTGGCCCAGTCGGAAATTGGTCTAGCCGGAAAGGGGAATCGTCAGGATTAAGCATTCTCGCCTAACGACTTTGTCGCCGGGCATTTGCGAGGTTAATCACCGATGGATCACCGACGTGAGCTACCCGGAGCCTTCGACAGTCTCGGAGCCTTCGACAGTATAAGAAGAGGGGAGCGCGACCAGCGCAGGTTTCGTTAGTCCCAGTTCATGAAATCTATTTCGCCGGTTTTCGCTGGAGGCCGTTGTTCGCGATTGCTGCCGTCGCGGGCGCCACCTTTTATTTCTTTTTTCGCCTTAAGGTCGCGCATTGGGATTGTCGGCTCCTTCTTTTGCTTGGCCGGCAAGCCTTCTTCCTCCTCTTCCTTGTTTGCCATAGGTCGTGCGCTGCTTGGTCCCGCGATTTATCGGAGACAGTTTTACACCGTCGGGGATTCTCCATGATGGAGCCCCCGATCTATTTGTCGAGCATAATCATTCAGTTCGGTCGCCCTCTGGTCGGTGAACGAAAGCTTGGCAGCAACCTGGTTGGCTCCGGATCTAGATGCGCAACCGGTTAGTCCGAATCGAGCGATTTTGCTACCCCCGGACGGCTTGCCGGTGATCGGATGCCCGGACGCTCGTTTTTTCGACCTCAAGAAAACTATTATGCCTAAGCACCAACGGTTTGATCGCAAGATGACTTCGCAGATAAGGCAATCGAAATGCCGTCGACCGGAGGAACAAGAGCCTGTCGTAAAGGGATGCCGCGACGGAGAAGAGGGCTGCGATTGGCAAAGCCGCGAGCCAAAAGAGACCGACCACCATAACGCGAACGGACTCGAGCAGGGCTGCGTGCACCTGCGCGATTCCAAATGGGTCTTGGGCGTGTGAGAGAAGGGGGTGAGGAAGGGTTGTCATGGTGCAATTACTGTGGTTTGAATTGCGGACCGGGAGTAGCCTGCAACGGTCATAGTTAACAGCAATTGCTATACCCAAGACGCCAGACGGATGGAGGGAGCCCGAAACTTGGCTTGGGTCGACGAGGACCAAGGGAGGACCGAGACAGTCTCGGCATGGGATATGCTTACTTTTATGGTGGTTATATGAACGCGGCGTATTTTGACTCCACATTGGAACCCAACACAACCTCTCAATCTGGCTTACTGCACATGACTCTGGTCGAGCCCTTCCTTGTCGTGGCTGTTGCGATCTTCTGGCTTGTGGCACTCCCTTTCGTGGCGGTTTCCCTGGCTTGCGTGAGGATTTGGGATACTCTTGTGGCGCTGAAATCCAGCAAGGCTGCCTCTCCGAATCCGCTCATTCTGCGCCATCGCCGCCCGCCGGAAGGCGCACTAGTGCTTTTAAGTTCACGTGCGATTGGCGCCAATCACGCCTAGATCTCTCGGCGCAAGTCAGTCGCTCAAATTTTCGCAGCAAAAGGCGACAGATGGCTGCCGTGGATTTGCGTGTCTCTCGACAAAAAGAATCCGGGACCAATTGCGCGGTATATCCAGCTAAACATCTCGCCCTTGGACGGATAATTCCCACCGATAACCGTCAGGATCGTGCAGCCAGAGGCCAAGGTGCGGAGAGCCTGGCGCTTCGGGACCGATTTCGTCCCCGGGATCTTCGATGTTTGCACCAATTCTCTTGAGGTGTTGGAGCGCCCTTCGCAGGGTTGCCAAATTGGGCAGGTGAAACGACATGTGATCAATCGTTCCCGGCGACGGCTTGCCTTTGAAGAGGGCAATCGTGACATTGGCATTTCCAACCGCGACCCCGTTCTCGAATTCGAACTGTTTTTGCAGTCCCAACGCCCGTTCAAACCACTTTGCGCTTCTTTTTGGACTGCGCACGGCCAGGCCGAAATGACCGACCGTGCCGAGAGAAAAAGGAGCCTTCATCACAATACCAGCACCGGCGCCCACCACGCCAAATCTGAATCAGCTTTTACTTCTTCTCGTCGAAAAGATAAAGGTAATGGCTGTAGCCTTCTTCTTTCATCTTTTCGACAGGCACGAAGCGCAGCGCGGCTGAATTGACGCAGTAGCGCATGCCAGTCGGCTGCGGGCCATCGTCGAACACATGGCCAAGATGCGCGTCGCCCGCCTTCGAGCGGACCTCGGTGCGCTCCATAAAAAGCGTCTTGTCGGTCTTCTCGACGACGTGGGCGGGGTCGATCGGCTTCGTGAAGCTTGGCCAACCAGTGCCGCTCTCGAATTTGTCGGTCGAGGCGAAGAGCGCTTCGCCGCTGATTAGATCGACGTAAATGCCCTGCTTGTGGTTGTTCCAAAACTCGTTGCGGAAGGCAGGTTCGGTCCCGTTCTCCCGGGTGACGTGATATTGCTCGGGTGTAAGTTTTTTTCGTAGTTCGGTGTCGGACATGGCGTTGGTGCTGTTATTTTTTTTTGCTTCTGAATCTGCCGCCGCGGGCTGCCTCGCTGCAGCATCGACGGCGACAATATTTGCTGGTATTGCCTCCTTGTCGTTGGCGCGCCCCATATAAACGGAGGTAGCTGCAACCAAGAGGAGAACAGCCGCGCCGATCCAGATGCCGGAGCGGTTCCGACGGGGATCAAGCGTCTGCTGATAAAGTGAGGTTTCGTTCATCGGAGGTAGGATAAACTACGGTGCGGGTTTATTCCCGGCAATGCTCGCAACGTCAGGCGAAATCCGGTCGACCGGCCTCGGGGACCCGGATATAGCGACGGAAGAGGAGCAGTCCGATGGGCGCGACCGAGGCCGCCAGCGCAAAAATGAGCCACATCATGGCCGGGCGGCGGGGACCTTCCGCCGGGCAGAAGGCGGCCAGGATCCAACCGGCGGTGCCGACGAGGAGTTTACCGATGAGAAATGGGAGGTAGGCCAGCGCGCCATATGACGCTTCCTGACCTTTGGGCGCGATCGCGGCTGCATATTCGTATACCCGCGGCGAATAAAAGGCTTCACCGACTGAGAAGACGCTGAGATAGAGTGCCGCCATGACGTAGTAGGGATTAATGTTTCCCGACAGTCCGAGATAGACGTGCCCGAGCCATTGACCGAAAGGACCATTTGCCAAAGGGACGAACCAAAGCGGTGGCAACGCCATGATGAAAACGCCCGTCGCGCAAATAGCACCGCCAATAACGACCATGCGATACGCGGCGAACCGCTGCGTCAGCGCCCCAATCGTGGGCACGAGCAGGATGATAAGAATCGCATTGATGTTGGCGAGCTTGCCGACCGGCGCGTGAAAGCCCAGCACGCGATCACCGAACTTCGGAAAGACATAATCCATTTGGAGGAAGATGGCCTTGAGAAATCCGATCAGCAGAAAAAAGACGAGGATGCGGGCGAAAGAAGATTGCCCGACGAGTTGCCGGAAGAGTTGGAGGGTATCAGTTGCGCTTCGTCGCACTGTTTCCGCAATACGGTGCCAAAATCCGAACGCTGCTCTGGCGATGTGCTCTTCTCGAGCTTTCTCCTCTTCTCCGCGTCGGAGAAAATAAATTGCGGGGAAAATCACGACCTCGATCGCGAGACTGACGAGGAAGAGTTGCTCGTGTGTGGTTGGTTGGAAACCGAAAAGGCTGATCCGGAAATCCAGCTGCCGGACGTAATCAAAAATCCACCCGGCCGCGACATAACCGATGTTCATCACCATGTAGATGATCGAGAAGGAGATGGAGCGCTGCTGCGTCGTGGAATAGCGCCGCGTCGCCGCCAGCAATACCGGCGTTCCGAGCGCCTCGCCCACCGCGAGCGGAAGGACACCGCAAATCAGCGCCAAAGCGGGAATCGTGGTCACGACCATGACGCTCCGGGCGAAGGTGCAAATGGCGACCCCGAGAAAAAACGTCCGCCGCAAGCCAATCGCATCGGTCAGCGAACCGGCGAGCAGAGTGAACACCGTCATGGCCGGCGCCCAAACCCAGCCGACCAATGCCCCCGCCGCCTGGTCGCTGAAGCCCAGGTCCCGCGAGAGCCACAGCACCATGGTCTTGTTCGTGACCGAGTAGGCCGTGTAGATGAGGAACTTGATCAGGAACGTGAGCCACAACTCACGTTGCGCTCCTTTGAGCACAGTGAATTTGGCGAAAAAGCCGGCGAAGCCGGTCTTCTCATGTGGCGTATCGTCCAAGATTGCGGCTGTGTTCTCTTTCGTGGTCTGAATCACTGCGGAAAGGAATTAGCAGAATTCATGGCCACGGAAGAGCCAATCTCACACGTATTGGCTCGGAGCCAATATGATCGCTCTTAAACGCAGGTCTCCTGCAAGCTGAGATTGTCGCCTCGTCGCGACCAACACAGCCCATCTACTGTGACGCAAATTCTCAGCCAGCTAGTCTGAGGTTGGAAATCCGCTCAAACGACCTGTCCGCAGAACGAATGACTGAACCGAATTACGTCGACCGGAGCGCAATCCAAGTGCCGGCATTTGTCCAAGTGGCCGTGTAAACCGAGGTGCGGCCTGGCGCCAGCCAGATTCGCTGTTCGGAGTATGGATAGGCATCATTCAAGTGCGGCGCATGCTTGATTCTAATCAGGTGCTCTCCAGCCGGCACGAGTCCCCGGTAAGTCTCGCCATAGCTAAGATTGTCCACCCAGATGCCGTCAATATAGATGTTGAAATGCGTTTCGTTGCCGAAATTGGGCGACCGCTTGATGACGAGGGACGCATTCGCTGGCGCATACGACGAATACCGCGATGTCCCGCCCGCTCCAGCCCGAGCAGAATTTGCCCCGAGACAGCAGATGACCGCTGTGATTAGCAACCCATAAAATAATTTCATATCTTAATAGACCAAAATCTCGTTCCGACGCTCATTTCGTGGAAAAAATAACGGACGTGTCGTGTGGGGAATCGAACGTTATTCGCTCAAAGCGGCGAGATTGAGGGACCGAAGGCGTGGCAAGTGAAGCGCTTATGGGCGGGGCTATCTGCTTTGGATTTTGCTTTGGCTCGTTTCCCTCCGGCGCGCGTCTGGCGAAGGCAAGACAGGCCCCTTTTTCACTTGCTCGCGGGAGTGCCGGAGGGTTTCTCTTGCCCGCGCCGCATTGTGATTGCGCTGCTTTTTTCGAGGCCCTTCAGGCTCGGGCGTGGCTGACCCCTTGCCCCAAAACCTCCTCCATCCCTCATCGTGATTTGACGCTTTCCTGCATTCGTCAGGTCGATGAACCTTTGGGTCGTGATAAAAAGAGCCCGCGTCTGCGAATCGTAAAAAGCTATTCGCGATGGCTGATCGACGCTGCGCCATTCCTGCACGCCCGCCGTTATGGTTCTCGGACCCGTCATGTGCGGCCCGACTGCGGAAGAATCGCTCGCGTTCGCTTCGAGCAGGCTCCGAATCTCGGCGTCGGCCATCCTGGATTTGTCCGCTTTTGCAATCGTCTCGTGAACGCTCCGTCCGTTGAGAAAGGTCACGGAGACTAGGAGAGACTGCGCCGAATAACATTTCGTCAGTCCAACGCCCGGGGTGCCTGCCGGCAGGACGGTAATTGGCTTGCCATACCGCGCTCCTATTTGCTCTTCAGTCTCGCCGATCCGTCCTTCTGCGGTCCCGGTGAGAAAGGAATACGGCAGCGAGAATAGTCGATAATCGTCGCATATTCTCGTTCTCGATTACGTTCGCCACACCGTCTCGTTCACAGTCGCGATATCCGGCTTTTTCAATCTCGAACACAAGCCAAAAAAACTGAAGTTGAGGTTTTGGATCACAGCATCTGCTCAACAAATGCACGGCTTTCAAAAGGCGCGAGATCTTCCAGTTTTTCGCCTGTTCCGACGAAGCGTGTCGGAATCCCGAGCTCATGCTGAATGGCAATTGCGACGCCGCCCTTTCCGCTGCCATCGAGCTTGGTCACGATGAGACCGGTGAGATCGACCGCGGCATGAAACTCGCGGGCCTGGCTGAGGGCGTTGCTGCCTGTCGTTGCGTCGACTACCAGGAGCCGCTCGTGAGGTGCCTGGGGATCATGTTTGGCGAGCGATCGTTTTATCTTCTCCAGCTCAGCCATCAGGTTGCTCTTGGTGTGAAGTCGCCCGGCAGTGTCGCAAATGAGGAATTCGATATCGCGCCGGTCGGCGGATTGGTAGGCTTCGTAGCAAAGCGCGGCCGGATCGGCGTTGTACTGGCCGCGGATCATCTCAATTTTTAATCGCTCCGCCCAGATTGCGAGTTGCTCGATCGCCGCCGCCCGAAAGGTATCGGCAGCGGCGAGTAAAACGGAGTGCCGGTTGCGCTGAAAGTAATAGGCCAGCTTGGCCGTTGAGGTGGTCTTGCCCGTTCCGTTCACACCGACGATCAAGATCGCTTTGGGCTTGGCAGGGAGGGGGCGGATCAATGCCGGCTGAATCGGGAGAACACGTAGAATTTCCTCGCGCGCAACCTCCACCACATCCTGCGCCGTGATCGTTTGGGTGAGGGCCCGCTTTTGGAGCGCCTCGACGATGCGCAGACTCATGGGCACGCCGAGATCGCTCCGGATCAGCATCTCTTCGAGTTCGTCCCAGTCGACCGGTTTCCCGGTGAATTTCTGAACGAGCGATTTAAAAAATTTCATTGCCTAACGAGCACAATCCTACCCTGAGGAGACGGGCGCACGGTAACGCGGGGGCGGGGAGGTGGAAACCGTTTCTTCGTGCTCTGCTGCGACTCATGAAAAAAGCGGCGCCTCACGCTGAGACACCGCTCGTACGAAGGAGAGCCTCGGTTACTTCACTTTGGCGAGGGCATCTTCCACCATCTGGAGATGTTCCTTCAGAGTCGGAAGAGTCTTCTTCGCGAACGCCTTTACATCGGAATCCTCCTTGGTTCCCGAGTCATTAGCCTCTTTCTCAAACTCGGCGATGTTCCTGCCGTCGCATCGAGGCTTAGCTTTCTCCAGCCGTCCCGCTATAGGAACTCTCGACCCGCGCCGCAACGTCACGATAACCGTAGTCGGCCTCGTAAATCTTCTTCATGGCGTCGACGTACTTTTTCGCATCGCCCATCTGCTCATAGACCAACCCCAGATTATAAACGATTTCCTTTTTGACCGCGTCCATCACCACCATCTCGCCGGCGGCCTCTTCGAGCTGCCTGGCTGCGAGGTCGAGCATGCCGAGCTCGCGATAGCAGCGGCCGAGCAAATTCATTGCCTTCAACCGTGCGTTCGGATTCTGGCGGGCGCGCTGTAATTCGGGAAGGGCGTCCCGGTACTCGCCCGCGTTCGTCAACTGCTCACCCAATTCGTAGCGCAATTGCAGGTCGGTCGGATTCCGATCGAGTCGTTTGCGCGCGTCGGCGATGAGAAGGTTCGACCGTTGTTTTCTCGCCGCCTGCAGCTGAGCGCTCTTCTCATCGAACTGCGGATCACTTGCGCGGTGCTCGGCGAGATATTGCTCGTCTTCGCGGATCTGCCGGTCGAGCTGTTTCATTTTAAGGTCGGCTACTTTTCGCACCAGGCCGGGATCGCTTTTGTCGGTCAGCTCAACCGCGTATTGATACCAGGCGATCGCGCCCTCGAAATCCTCCTTTTGATCATGGAGAACGCCGAGACGTTTCGCCAGGTCCACATTCTGCGGCTCGGCCTCATGCTGCGCGAAGACTTCGTCAATTTGTTGGACAAGAGACTCGTCGCTTAACTGCATGCGACTTTGCTGCTCGAGGGAAACAGCAATTTCCTTGTCCTTGATAAGATCGCGATAGCTTTCAGCCTCCGCCCACCCGCCTTTCTTCATTGAGGCGCGAGCAGAAGCGTCTTTACCGAGTTTGACCGCATCCAGATCAAGCGGATCGACCTCCGAGATTCGGTTGTAAATCTCGACTGCCTTGTCGCTTTGGTCGTACCGATAAAAGAGACGGCCCAGTTCGTGGAGAACCTTGACGTCGCGCGGATCGTTTTCCAGTAGAGTCTCCATCGCAAAAATGGCGATTTCCGGATAGTTCGCCGCGACGGCCGCGTCTTTCAGGAGCATGTTGGCCTGCAGGTTGTAAGGTCCGGTTTCCAGAACCTTTTCCACAAGCTCGATTGTCTTTCCCGGATCCTTCTTGAGTTCCCGCTGGGCCTTCATGACGGCGAGTGGAGCGGTCGAGATGTTGAAGAAGCCTTTCTTTTCCGTTTTGACCCGCGTTACTTCCGCCCGTCGCAACATCTGGCGGCCAGTGAGAAATTCTGGCTCCTGTTTGAGCAGGTTTTGCAGGAGATCAATCGCGTAGCCAAAATTGCGCAGCTCGATCGCCGCCACGGCCTTAAGCCAGTAGCCACGCAACCGGTCGCTCAGGTCCTTTTCATTCTTTACTGCCATGGTTGGAGTCGTTAGTTACTATTAAACCTGCGGCGGCTCGTCAGGGAAAAAATTGCAAGGGCCGATTGCCTGCCCGACGCTAAAGCAGATCCAACTGCGGCTTTTCGCTCTGTGGAGGCAGCTTCCTAACTCTTTTCCTGCGCCGAATTTCCTGTTTTTCGCTGACGCCGTTTGGCCTTTCCAGATGTGACAGGACATCCTTGGCGCGGTTCGAGGATTTCCTTGGGCAAGCCCGCCAGGCGCGCGACTTGGATACCGTAGCTCTTATCCGCTCCGCCGGGGACGATTTTGCGCAGAAAAATGATCTGCTCGTTCCATTCGCGCACGGCGACGTTGAAATTGCAGACTCCGCTGCGCTCTTCCGCAAGCTTCGTCAGTTCGTGGTAATGGGTCGCGAAAAGGGTGCGCGCCTTGATCTTGTCGTGGAGGAATTCCGCCACACTCCATGCGATTGAGAGCCCGTCGAAGGTCGAGGTGCCGCGCCCGATCTCGTCGAGGATGACGAGACTGCGTTCGGTCGCGTTGTTTACGATATTGGCGGTCTCGTTCATTTCGACCATGAAGGTCGATTGGCCGCGGGAGAGATCATCGTTCGCGCCGACCCGGGTGAAAATGCGATCGACCAGGCCGATCTGGGCGCTTGCCGCCGGGACGAAGCTGCCCATTTGCGCCATCAGGACAATCAGAGCCACCTGGCGGATGTAGGTCGATTTTCCGGCCATGTTTGGGCCGGTGATAATGGCCAGCCGCAGCTGTTCGCCGTCCAGGTCGGTGTCGTTAGGCACAAATTTTTCTTCGGCCAGATTTTGGTCGAGAACCGGGATGGCGCGCGTCCTTCAGAGCAAAGGCGCAAGGAGAGTATCGAGCTTGGGCCGGCAGTAGTTGAAGAGCCGGGCCGTTTCCGCCAGTGAACAAATGGCGTCGAGAATCGCGATCGCGTTGGCGGTCTGCTGGATTGGCGCCAGTTCGCCTAACGTCTCTTCGCGCAGCGTTTGGAAAAGTTGATATTCGAGATGCCGCGCCCGTTCGTCGGCGCCGAGAATTTTTGCCTCCATTTCCTTGAGCTCGGGCGTGATGAAGCGCTCGCCACCGACGGTCGTTTGCTTGCGGGTGTAATGGGCGGGCGCGCTGGCCAGATTTGATTTTGTGATCTCGATGAAATAGCCGAAGACGGAATTGAAGCGAACTTTCAGGGACTTGATCCCGGTGCTCGCGATTTCCCGTTCCTGCAGCTCTGTGATCCATTTTTTTCCGTCGCGCGAAGCCTGCCGCAGCTCGTCGAGCTGCGGATCGAAACCGTCGCGGAAAATTCCGCCCTCCTTGAGCGCGAGCGGGGGAGCCGTCAGCCAGGGCCCGCGCCAACTTGGCCGCCAGCTCCGGCATTTCGCGCAGTTCCTTCTGCAAACGCGCGGCGAGCAGCTCCGTGGCGGCCGTTTCCTCGAGTCGATTTGCCCCAAATGCCAGTCGATCGAGGAGATTTTGCAGCTCGCGCTTGAGCTCAGGAATTTGTTGCAGAGAAATCTTTAGCGCGACCAGGTCACGGGCATTTCCCGACGCCTGGCTTAGTCGGCCGGAGGCTCGCTCGAGATCGCGGATCGTTTTCAACACTTCGCGCAGGGACGCGAGCAGGTCCGGCTCCTGCAAAAGATCCGCAAATGAATTGCTGACGACAATCGAGCTCCGCCAGATCGCGGATCGGCTGCAAAATCCAACTGCGCAGTTTGCGCCCGCCCATCGGGGTTACGGTTCGATCAAGGGCGGCGAGCAAGCTGGTATCGCGAGCTCCGCGCGAGCTGACCAACTCCAAATTCGCCTGCGTTGCGGCATCCAGCACCACGTGGTCGGCCGGCGCTTCGCAACGCAGAGCCGTAAGATGATCGATCTTTCTGCGGAGCTGATGCTTGAGGTAATGAATAATCGCGCCGGCGGCGCCGATCGCCTGGGGCAGATTGGAACAACCGAAACCGTCGAGGGATTTTACCTTAAAATGCTCGCAGAGAGTGAATCGCGCGTTCTCCGGCAGGAAAGCGTAATGGTCGTAGGGCAGGGCATGCTCAACTCCGGGGAATTGGTGGGCCTGCTGGTCGCTGATCAGAAGTTCAGACGGGGCAACTCGCGCCAGCTCGTCGAGGAGCGCGCGCAAATGGGCGACCTGCATGAGGCGGAACTCACCCGTGCTCAGATCGGCGTAGGCAAAACCGAAAATGCCATCGTCAAAAAAAACCGCGCCAAGATAATTCGCGCGTTTCGATTCTAAAAGGTCGAGATCGCTGACCGTCCCGGCGCTGATGATTTGCGTGATATCGCGGGTCACGATCTTGCCCTGCTGGGGTTCGCTGGTCTGGTCACAGATCGCGACGCGTCGACCGGCGGTGATAAGCTTTGCGATGTAACCCGGTGCCGCATGATACGGCATGCCGCACATCGGGACTTCGTTTCGCTTGGTCAGGGCGAGATTGAGCAGACCGGAGGCGACCTTGGCGTCTTCAAAGAAGAGCTCGTAGAAGTCACCGAGCCGAAAGAGGAGCAAGGTATCGGCCGGGACGCTGGCGCGCAGCCGCTGATACTGCTGCATCATCGGAGTGAGGGCATGAGCCATGACGGGAGAGAAATGAAGGCGGAGGAGAAGAAATGCGAGCTTCTTTTCCGGGAAAGAAAAAGCCCGGCACCTTGTTTCCAAGATGCCGGGCGTAAGTTCTGGCGACGTCCTACTCTCGCACAACCTATAGATGCACTACCATCGGGGCTGCAGCGTTTCACTTCCGTGTTCGGAATGGGAACGGGTGGGGCCACTGCGCTAGGATCACCAGAAAGCTGCCCGAGAGGCATCGCGAGAGCAGTTTTCTGGCGGCTGTAGCGTCCGCTGATCCCAGCGGACTTCTCCAGCAACAATGCGCTGAGACAGCGCACACTACAATCTCAAAGAACACTGATTCTCTGAAATCTACATACAGGAAGCGTTTCCAACAGTTTAGGCTTCGTTTTGTTTAAATTGTCATTCCCCTCTATTTGCCACCGCGCCGGTTTTGAAGCCGACGCGGCGGGTTAATAGAAAAGTAAATGACCAAGCCGAACGAGTTATTAGTATCACTTAGCTGAATACATTACTGCACTTATACCAGTGACCTATCAACGTGGTGGTCTACCACGACTCTTCAGGGAGAACTCATCTTGGGATAGGCTTGGCGCTTAGATGCTTTCAGCGCTTATCCTTTCCGAACATAGCTACCCGGCACTGCCGTTGACACGACAACCGGAACACCAGCGGTTCGTCAGACTCGGTCCTCTCGTACTAAAGTCTGAACCCCTCAATTCTCCTGCGCCCACAGTGGATAAGGACCGAACTGTCTCGCGACGTTCTGAACCCAGCTCGCGTACCACTTTAACCGGCGAACAGCCGGACCCTTGGGACCTTCTCCAGCCCCAGGATGTGATGAGCCGACATCGAGGTGCCAAACCCTGCCGTCGATATGAGCTCTTGGGCAGGATCAGCCTGTTATCCCTAGCGTACCTTTTGTCCGTTGAGCGATGGCAATTCCACATTCAACCACCGGATCACTTGGACCTACTTTCGTACCTGCTCGACGTGTGTGTCTCACAGTTAAGCTGGCTTCTATCCATATACTCGACACCTGATTGCCAACCAGGTTGAGCCAACCTTCGTACTCCTCCGTTACTCTTTGGGAGGATACCGCCCCAGTAAAACTAGCCGGCTGCCAGTGTCCCTCCGCCAGATAATGGCAAGAGGTTAGTTATTCCAATGTCGAAGGGTGGTGTTTCATTGGCGACTCAGGAACCCCCAAAAGGGCTCCATCAAAGTCTTCCACTTACGCTAAGCATCAAAATCGAAACAACAGTAACAGCGTGTAGTAAAGGTGCATAGGGTCTTTCCGTCCTACTGCGGGTAGGCGGCATCTTCACCGCCACTACAACTTCGCTGAGCTCCTCGTTGAGACAGCGGTCAACTCGTTACACGATTCGTGCAGGTCGGAACTTACCCGACAAGGAATTTCGCTACCTTAGGACCGTTATAGTTACGGCCGACATTCACGGGGACTTGGGCTCGTAGCTTCGTGCTTGCGACTAACCACTTACCGTAATCTTTCCGCATTGGTCACGTGTCACACCCTATACGTCGTCTTAACGACTTGGCAGAGTGCTGTGTTTTTGTTAAACAGTCGGTTGACCCATTTCACTGCGACCACCTTGCGGTGGCACCCCTTCTTCCGAAGTTACGGGGCTAGATTGCCGAGTTCCTTAACGAGGTTTCACTCACGCGCCTGGGTATACTCTACCCACCCACCTGTGTCGGATTACGGTACGGGCAACCGTGGGAACATTTAATTGCTTTTCTTGATACAAGCTTTAACAGATCCACCTTGGCCAGAGGCCTCAGCGTCCCCTTGCGGGACCGTCACTTTCAATCGACGGACTGTCTCCACTCATATGTACAATTAAACTTAACCACAGCCGGTGCAGGAATATTGAACCTGCTGTCCATCGTCTACGCCCTTCGGCCTCGACTTAGGTCCCGACTAACCCTGGGAGGACGAACCTTCCCCAGGAAACCTTGGGTTTACGGCGGCCAGGAATTTAACCTGGCTTGTCGCTACTCATGTCTGCATTCTCACTTGTAGAAACTCCACCGTCGCTTCCGCTTCGGCTTCAATGTCGCTACAACGCTCCCCTACCAATCCGTCCTGGCGAACCAGAACGTCTTCCAGAGCTTCGGTATACCGCTTATCGCCAATCATTATCGGCGCGAGATCGCTCGATGAGTCAGCTATTACGCACTGTTTAAATGATGGCTGCCTCTAAGCCAACATCCTCACTGTCTAAGCAACCTCACATCCTTTCCACTGAACGGTATTTGGGCACCTTAGCTGCTGGTCTGGCATGTTTGCCTCTCGCGCGTGAAGCTTATCCCTCACGCACTGACTCCCGTGTTACACCCTGCGGCATTCGGAGTTTGATTGAATTCGATACCCTGGTATGGGCTCTAGTTCATCCAGTGCTCTACCTCCGCAGGTCAGCACACGAGGCTAGCCCTCAAGCTATTTCGGGGAGAACCAGCTATCACCGGGTTTGATTAGTCTTTCGCTCCTACCCACAAGTCATCCCAGAAGTTTTCAACCTTCACGGGTTCGGTCCTTCAGTTGCGGTTAAGCAACCTTCAACCTGCTCATGGGTAGATCACCTCGGCTTCGGGTCTAGTGCCAGCGACTATGGTCGCCCATTTCGGACTCGCTTTCGCTTCGCCTCCGGCGCAGAACGCCTTAGGCTCGCCACTGACACTAACTCGCAGACTCATTAAGCAAAAGGCACGCCATCACCCTTGCGGGCTTTGACACCTTGTAAGCACATAATTTCAGGTACTATTTCACTCCGCTCACAGCGGTTCTTTTCACCTTTCCCTCGCGGTACTTGTTCACTATCGGTCGCCAATTAGTATTTAGACTTACGCCGTGGTCGGCGTGGATTCATACGAAGTTTCACGTGCATCGTATTACTCAGGAAATCCCTAGGCGTGCGCGGATTTTCGATTACGGGCCTGTCACCCTCTCTGGAGCGATTTTCCATTCGCTTCATCTAATCGTTGCACTACCACATCGGGCTCCTACAACCCCACCAGCAAGCTGGTGGTTTGGTCTCTTCCGCTTTCGCTCGCCACTACTGACGGAATCGCTTTCGCTTTCTTTTCCTCCGGTTACTGAGATGTTTCACTTCACCGGGTATCGCGATGTTCGTGCTATGTATTCACACGAACTCGAGCAGGTATTATCCCACTCAGGTTATCCCATTCGGAAATCCCCGGGTCAAAGCGTGTTTACCGCTCTCCGAGGCTTATCGCAGTTAGCCACGTCCTTCATCGCCTATTGGCACCAAGGCATCCATTATGTGCTCTTTGTAGCTTGATCAATCTGTAGAACGCCAAATCGTTGCCGATTCGACGCTCAAACTTGATAACTGAAACTCTCCGGACCGGAGATCTTACCTTCCGGTCGTATTTCTCAGACTCAGCTCTAAAAAGTTGTATTTACTACCCTGTATGTAGATTTCAAAGAACCAGCGGTTGCTGCGCATCTTCCGGGCGTCAAAAAAACTCAATCCTGGCGCCGACGATAATCCACAGCCTGTCCGCCGTAGCGAGTGGCCGTGCATCATGCCGGGACAAAATTGAGTTCCAATTTGCAGTCCCAAAATTACGAGAACCAGCCCGAAATGTCTCTCGGGGACCCGCTTCCGGCGGGATTACGAAAATAGCCCCGCTTGCGCTTCGTCAACAGGGAAGAGCGATTTTTTTGGAAAATCTTTCGATCGGCAGCGCGCCAGCAATTCGGAGCTCTTGGCACTCTGACGGATCCACAGAAACATCCGATGCGAAGACAGGCGCTGCCCGGAAGCGATCGGCTGAACGGTTGATGGCGACGCGACGATTTTTGCGATAGCGCCGATCCGCGACTTCATCTAGTTTGGGCGGAATGAATCGCCTGGACGATCGCGCAGCCAGATCAATTGCGCCCGGTAAATTTCGAACTCGGCATTGCGCCGCACGCCAGCGGTTCGGTCCTGGTCTCGATGGGAAGCACGCGGGTCCTTTGTGGCGTGATGATCGAGGAATCGGTCCCGCGCTGGATGAAAGATCAGCGGGTCAACGGCGGTGGCTGACCGCCGAATATTCGATGTTGCCCTACTCGACGTTGACCCGAAAACCGCGGGACATCTCGAAAGGCCGGCTCGATGGCGACGTCCTACTCTCGCACAACCTATCGTGCACTACCATCGGGGCTGCAGCGTTTCACTTCCGTGTTCGGAATGGGAACGGGTGGGGCCACTGCGCTATGATCACCAGAAAGCTGAGCTCGAGACGTTCGAGGCAGATTTCTGGTCGCGTGACGTCGCGCCGATCTCTGGTGACTCGCATCACGATTCAGCAGACTCAGCCGATCTCAGCGATCGCTACAATCTCAAAGAACAGCTGATTCTCTGATATCTACATACAGGAAGTATTCCAACAGTTTAAGGCTTCGTTTTGATTTAAAAGTCATTCCCCTCTATTTGCCGCCGCGTCGGTCTTGCGCCGACGCGGCGGGTTAATAGAAAAGTAAATGACCAAGCCGAACGAGTTATTAGTATCACTTAGCTGAACGTATTACTGCGCTTACACCAGTAACCTATCAACGTGGTGGTCTACCACGACTCTTCAGGGAGAACTCATCTTGGGATAGGCTTGGCGCTTAGATGCTTTCAGCGCTTATCCTTTCCGAACATAGCTACCCAGCACTGCCGTTGACACGACAACTGGAACACCAGCGGTTCGTCAGACCCGGTCCTCTCGTACTAAGGTCTGAACCCCTCAATTCTCCTGCGCCCACAGTGGATAAGGACCGAACTGTCTCGCGACGTTCTGAACCCAGCTCGCGTACCACTTTAACCGGCGAACAGCCGGACCCTTGGGACCTTCTCCAGCCCCAGGATGTGATGAGCCGACATCGAGGTGCCAAACCCTGCCGTCGATATGAGCTCTTGGGCAGGATCAGCCTGTTATCCCTAGCGTACCTTTTGTCCGTTGAGCGATGGCAATTCCACATTCAACCACCGGATCACTTGGACCTACTTTCGTACCTGCTCGACTTGTAGTGTCTCACAGTTAAGCTGGCTTATATCCATATACTCGTCACCTGATTGCCAACCAGGTTGAGCCAACCTTCGTACTCCTCCGTTACTCTTTGGGAGGATACCGCCCCAGTAAAACTAGCCGGCTGCCAGTGTCCCTCCGCCAGATAATGGGCAAGAGGTTAGTTATTCCAATTTCGAAGGGTGGTGTTTCATTGGCGACTCATCGCACCCCGAAAGGCATGAATCAAAGTCTTCCACTTACGCTAAGCATCAAAATCGAAACAACAGTAACAGCGTGTAGTAAAGGTGCATAGGGTCTTTCCGTCCTACTGCGGGTAGGCGGCATCTTCACCGCCACTACAACTTCGCTGAGCTCCTCGTTGAGACAGCGGTCAACTCGTTACACGATTCGTGCAGGTCGGAACTTACCCGACAAGGAATTTCGCTACCTTAGGACCGTTATAGTTACGGCCGACATTCACGGGGACTTGGGCTCGAAGCTTCGACTTGCGACTAACCTCTTACCGTAATCTTTCCGCATTGGTCACGTGTCACACCCTATACGTCGTCTTTCGACTTAGCAGAGTGCTGTGTTTTTGTTAAACAGTCGGTTGACCCATTTCACTGCGACCACCTTGCGGAGGCACCCCTTCTTCCGAAGTTACGGGGCTAGATTGCCGAGTTCCTTAACGAGGTTTCACTCACGCGCCTGAGTATACTCTACCCACCCACCTGTGTCGGTTTACGGTACGGGCAACCGTGGGAACATTTAATTGCTTTTCTTGATACAAGTTTTAACAGATCCACCTTGGCCGAGGCCTCAGCGTCCCCTTGCGGGACCGTCACTTTCAATCGACGGCCTGCTCTCCACTCATATGTCACAACTAAACTTAACCACAGCCGGTGCAGGAATATTGAACCTGCTGTCCATCGTCTACGCCCTTCGGCCTCGACTTAGGTCCCGACTAACCCTGGGAGGACGAACCTTCCCCAGGAAACCTTGGGTTTACGGCGGACAGGAATTTAACCTGGCTTGTCGCTACTCATGTCTGCATTCTCACTTGTAGAAACTCCACGGTCGCTTCCGCTCCCGCTTCAATGTCGCTACAACGCTCCCCTACCAATCCGTCCTGGCGAAACCAGAACGTCTTCCAGAGCTTCGGTATACCGCTTATCGCCAATCATTATCGGCGCGAGATCGCTCGATGAGTCAGCTATTACGCACTGTTTAAATGATGGCTGCCTCTAAGCCAACATCCTCACTGTCTAAGCAACCTCACATCCTTTCCACTGAACGGTATTTGGGCACCTTAGCTGCTGGTCTGGCATGTTTGCCTCTCGCGCGTGAAGCTTATCCCTCACGCACTGACTCCCGTGTTACACCCTGCGGCATTCGGAGTTTGATTGAATTCGATACCCTGGTATGGGCTCTAGTTCATCCAGTGCTCTACCTCCGCAGGTCAGCACACGAGGCTAGCCCTCAAGCTATTTCGGGGAGAACCAGCTATCACCGGGTTTGATTAGTCTTTCGCTCCTACCCACAAGTCATCCCAGAAGTTTTCAACCTTCACGGGTTCGGTCCTTCAGTTGCGGTTAAGCAACCTTCAACCTGCTCATGGGTAGATCACCTCGGCTTCGGGTCTACTGCCAGCGACTATGGTCGCCCATTTCGGACTCGCTTTCGCTTCGCCTCCATCGCAGAACGCCTTAGGCTCGCCACTGACAGTAACTCGCAGACTCATTAAGCAAAAGGCACGCCATCACCCTTGCGGGCTTTGACACCTTGTAAGCACATAATTTCAGGGTACTATTTCACTCCGCTCACAGCGGTTCTTTTCACCTTTCCCTCGCGGTACTTGTTCACTATCGGTCGCCAATTAGTATTTAGACTTACGCCGTGGTCGGCGTGGATTCATACGAAGTTTCACGTGCATCGTATTACTCAGGAAATCCCTAGGCGTGCGCGGATTTTCGATTACGGGCCTGTCACCCTCTCTGGAGCGATTTTCCATTCGCTTCATCTAATCGTTGCACTACCACATCGGGCTCCTACAACCCCACCAGCAAGCTGGTGGTTTGGTCTCTTCCGCTTTCGCTCGCCACTACTGACGGAATCGCTTTCGCTTTCTTTTCCTCCGGTTACTGAGATGTTTCACTTCACCGGGTGTCGCGATGTTCGTGCTATGTATTCACACAAACTCGAGCAGGTATTATCCCACTCAGGTTATCCCATTCGGAAATCCCCGGGTCAAAGCGTGTTTACCGCTCTCCGAGGCTTATCGCAGTTAGCCACGTCCTTCATCGCCTATTGGCACCAAGGCATCCATTATGTGCTCTTTGTAGCTTGATCAATCTGTGATGCCAGATCGCTGCCGATTCGGACGCTGAAATCTTTGATAACTGAAACTCTCCGGACCGGAGATCTTACCTTCCGGTCGTATATTTTCAGACTCAGCTCTAAAAAGTTGTATTTACTACCCTGTATGTAGATTTCAAAGAACCAGCGGTTCTGCGCAGCTTCCGGGCGTCAAAAAAACTCAATCCTGTCGCCGACGATAATTCAGTCCGCCTTCGCCGAAGCGATGTCGCGATCATGCCGGGACAAAATTGAGTTCCAATTTGCAGTCCCAAAATGCGAGAACCACCTCGATCTGTCTCTCGACTGGGAAGCCCCGCTTCCGGCGGGATTACGAAAATAGCCCCGCTTGCCGCTTCGTCAACAGGGAAGAGCGATTTTTTCGAAAAATCTTTCGGCAGCGGCGGCGCAATTTCGGCCTTTTCAGCCATCCAAGACACCTGCGAACACGGCGCGCCGAACGCGTGGGACCGGTTATGGCGACCGCGATTTTTGCGATAGCGCATCGACGCGACTTCATCTAGTTTGGGCGGGATGAATCGCCTTGACGACCGCCAGCCGATCAATTGCGCCCGGTAAATTTCGAACTCGGCATCGCGCCGCACGCGAGCGGATCGGTCCTGGTGTCGATGGGAAACACGCGGGTGCTCTGCGGCGTGATGATCGAGGAATCCGTCCCGCGCTGGATGAAAGATCAGCGCGTCACCGGCGGCTGGCTGACGGCCGAATATTCGATGCTGCCCTATTCGACGTTGACCCGAAAGCCGCGCGACATCGCGAAAGGCCGGCTCGACGGCCGGAGCAGCGAGATCCAGCGGCTGATCGGCCGCTCGATGCGCGCGGTGGTCGATCTGGAGAAACTTGGCGCCGCGCACCATCTGGGTCGATTGCGATGTGCTGCAAGCCGACGGCGGGACGCGGACGGCGGCGATTACCGGAGCGAGCCTGGCTGTCTCGGTCGCTTGCCGGCGGCTCGATGGCAGAGGAAAAATCGCGGAATCGCCGATCAAGAAGCTTGTCGCGGCGGTCAGCGTCGGGTGTGATCGACGGCGTCGCGCTGCTCGATCTGAATTACGAGGAAGACAAGGCGGCCACGGTCGATCTCAATCTCGTCGCGACGGAGGACGGTGCGCTTGTCGAAGTGCAGGGCGCGGGCGAGGAAGCGACCTTTTCGCACGAACAGCTCCTGGAAATGCTGTCGTTAGGCCGAAAGGGCATTGCCGACTTGATCGCGGCGCAGCGGGCGGTGCTGGCGACGAACCAGGCGTCGCCGGGTAAAATGTTTGCCGCGCTCTCCGAATGCGCTAGAGCGGGGCTTCGCGATGAAGAGAGCACTAATCACCGGGATCACCGGCAGGATGGCAGCTACCTCGCCGATCTCCTGCTCGAGAAAGGCTACGAAGTCCACGGCATCATCCGGCGCGCCAGCACGTTCAACACGGCGCGCATCGATCATCTTTATGCCGATCCGCACATCAACGGCGTCCGGCTGTTCCTGCATTACGGCGACCTGAGCGATTCGGTCAATCTGGTGAAGCTGATTTACGATCTGAAGCCGGACGAAATTTATCATCTCGCGGCGCAAAGCCATGTGCGCGTCAGCTTCGACATTCCGGAATACACCTCGGACGTCACCGGCGTCGGCACGATTCGCATTCTGGAAGCGATTCGCGAAACCGGCATCCGTTCGCGTTTTTATCAGGCTTCGAGCAGCGAGATGTTTGGCAAAGTGCAGGAGGTGCCGCAGACGGAGACGACGCCGTTCTGGCCGCGCAGCCCGTATGGCGTGGCGAAGGTTTTCGCCTATTGGGCGACGGTGAATTATCGCGAAAGTTACGGGCTCTGCGCGAGCAACGGCATCCTTTTCAACCACGAAAGCCCGCGCCGCGGCGAGACCTTCGTCACGCGCAAGATCACGCGCGCCGTCGCGGCGATTAAGCACGGCCTCCAGAAGGAGCTTTTCCTCGGCAACCTCGATGCGAAACGCGACTGGGGTTACGCGCCGGAATATGTCGAGGGAATGTGGCGCATCCTGCAGCATGACGAAGGCGACGACTTCGTCCTCGCGACGAACGAGACGCACACCATCCGCGAATTTCTCGACGATCGCGTTTGGCCGCGTCGATCTCGACTGGAAGAAATACGTGAAGCACGACGAACGCTACGAGCGTCCGGCGGAAGTCGACCTCCTGATCGGCGACCCGGCGAAAGCGAAGAAGATTCTCGATTGGGAACCGAAAGTGCGTTTCCGCGAACTGGTCGAGATCATGGTCGATGCCGACATGGAGCTGTTGGCGAAGCCGACGGCGCGGAAGCACCTCGGGCAATTGCCTTGACCGTATTTTGTGGCGCCCGGCCTAACGAATCTGGCTCGGGGCGAAATTGTGCGTGGAAACGAAACGGTCCGCCACTGGCGTTATGCCCGGGACGAGCGATTCGAGCGGCTGGTTTTCGATCCTGACCTGCGCTCCGGTCCCGACAATGTCGAAAAGTTCGATCACGTCGCGGGAGCGCATCCGGATGCAGCCGTAGCTGACCGGAAGTCCGATGTTCCGCTCCTCGGGCGTGCCGTGGATATAGATAAAGCGGGAATAGGCTCGCGCATTTTGCGGCTCTTCGCCCCGCAGCCAGAGTATGCGGGTGACGATCGGATCGCGTCCCGGAGCATCAGGCGCTACGATCTCGCCCGTGCGGCCGTCGATCCTTGAAAACGGCTCCGCTCGGCGCGCCGCCGCCGATCTTCTCCGCGACCTCGAGCGCACCCAGCGGTGTCCCGCTGCTCCCGGGAATGTCGCCAAGGCCGAACTTCGAAGTCGAGACCGGGTAGGTGGCGAGCGGCGCGCCATCCTCCAGCAACGCCATTCGCTGCTCCGGAATGCTGATGATCACCTGATGACGGCGATCGACGCTGGTGCAGGAAGCGCCGAACGAGATGAGCGCGAGCGCGGCGAAAATGTGGGCAGGGAAACGCCAGCTCATGTACCGTTGAGCCGGAAAAATTCCTCGGCCGTTCGGGTCGTTGCGCCGGCCAATTCTTCGAGCGACATGCCGCGAGCGGCGGCGATGCTTTCTGCGACGAGGCGCGTGTGCGCAGGTTCGCAGCGTTTCCCGCGAAAAGGCGCCGGGGCGAGATATGGACAATCGGTCTCGACCATGAATTCGCCTAACGATAAGCCGGCCGCGACCTCGCGCACGGACGCGCCGTTTTTGAAAGTCACGATGCCGGTGAACGAAACCAGGTGCCCGAGTGCGATGACTTCCTCGGCCTGCTCCCGCGTGCCGCCGAAACAATGGAAAACGCCGCTCACTGTGCGGCCGTAATCGCGCATGATTTCGAGAGTATCGGCCCAGGCATCGCGCTGATGAATGACGACATTCAGCTTGAGCTCGACCGCAAGATCGAGTTGCTGCTGAAAGAGGCTCGCCTGTTTGCTCTTGAGCGCGCCATCGTGAATTCCGCTCTCGATCTCGTCGTCCGTCTCCGCCTGGAGCGCGCGTGAAATCACCTGCGTTTTGCGTTCGTTCGCGACTGCCGCACTCGGCAGATCATGATAATCCAGCCCGGTCTCACCGATCGCGGCGACCCGCGGACTTTTCGCCAACTCGCGCAACGGCGTGATGACATCATCCCCCGCCTCCTCCGCGTAATTGGGATGAACGCCGATGACCGCGAAAACATTCGGATACTTTTCCGCGAGCTCGACCGCGCGCCGGCTGCTTTCAAGCGAAGTGCCGATCGTTAGGATGCGCGTCACGCCGGCTTCGGTAGCGCGTGCGAGGACGTCCTCAAAATCAGCTGCGAAGTCCGGGTAGTCGAGGTGAGCGTGGGTATCGATAAGCATAGGCAGACTAAAGCCGCTCCTCGCCTTTTCTCATCCGATCTGTTCGAGTATTTTCTGAAACCGCGGATGACTTCGAGATGTCGACTGGCCCAGTTGAAGTCGGCGGTTCACGCTCTAGTCGAGCAATCCGTCTATGGTGAGACGGCCTGAGAGCGGCGTCTGCATCTCGGTCGCGAAGGTCGTGAACGGCCCCGCCTTCGCCACTATTTACCACTCGATGACCGATCCGGCCCAGGTCAGTCCGCCGCCGAAAACAACCATCAGCACGTAATCGCCGGCCTTGATTCGGCCGCTGCGATTCGCTTCATCGAGGGCGATGGCAACGGCAGCCGCGGAAGTGTTGCCGTAGCGATCCAAATTCACAAAAACTTTTTCGACCGGGATCTTCAAGCGATCGGCGATCGCTTCGATGATGCGGACATTGGCCTGGTGCGGGATGACGCAGGCGATGTCGTCGATCGTCAGGCCAGCTTTTTCCAGAGCCTTTTTTGCGGCGTCGACCATCGCGATGACGGCCTGTTTGTAAACTTCCTTGCCCGACATTTTGATTGTCTGCAGGTGATCGTCGACGTTGTCCCGCGTGATCGGATGGCGCGAACCGCCGCCGGGCATCCAAAGGATGTCGGCAAATTTACCGTCGCTCGCGATATGCGTGCTGATGAGGCCGTGTGAGCCGCTGTCGCGATGCCGCAGGATGGCGGCGCCGGCGCCGTCCCCGAAGAGGACACAGGTGTTGCGCTCCGTCCAATCGGTGATCGTGGTCAGTTTTTCCGCGCCGATTACGAGGACAGTGTCGTAGGTGTGGCAGGTAATGAATTGCTGCGCGATTTCGACCGCGAAAAGGAATCCCGCGCAAGCCGCCGAGATGTCGAGGCAAGCCGCTCTTTTCGCCCCGATCTTTGTCTGAACAAAGCAGGCCGTGGCGGGAAATACCATGTCGGGCGTGGCCGTAGCGACGAGGATGAGATCGATTTCATCGCCCGTGATGCCGGCTTGTTCCATCGCGGCAAGGGCGGCTTTGGCGCCCATGTCGCTCGTGTATTCATCGTCCGCGGCGATGCGGCGCTCCTTGATGCCGGTGCGGGTGGTGATCCACTCGTCATCAGTCTCGACGATTTGGGAAAGGTCGTCGTTCGTGAGAATTTTTTCCGGCACGTAGCTACCGGTGCCGATGATCGAGACAGTGCGCTGCGGTTTAGCGGACCGCGGGCTCGAGCGAGGCGTTCGTTTCATTATAGCGGCTGACTTCCTCGATGATATGTGGATTGACCTGCTGTTCAATCGACTCGGCCGCAACCCGGAGCGCATTCTTGATCGCGAGCGGGGTGCTCGAACCATGCGCGATGATGCAGATGCCGTTGACGCCGAGGAGCGGCGAGCCGCCGTATTCCTCGTAACTTATTTTCTTTCGGATGGCACGAAACGCGTTCTGTGCGAGGTAGGCGCCGGCCATCCGCACCTTGCTTTTGACGAGCTCGTGCTTGAGCCATTTGAAAATGGCGTCGCCGACCGATTCACAGGTCTTGAGAATGACGTTGCCGACGAAGCCGTCGCAGACGACGACCTCGACAGGATGAGCAAAAAGATCGTGGCCTTCGATGTTGCCGCGGAAGTTGAGCGCGCTCCGCTTCAGCATCTTGAAAACCTCTTTCGTTAGGTCGGTGCCCTTCACATCCTCGCCACCGATCGACATCAAGCCGATCGAAGGATTCTTGTAACCGAGCACGTGGCGCGAATAGACCGAGCCCATGATCCCGTATTGGAGCAGATGTTCGGGCCGCGCGTCGCTATTCGCGCCGGCATCGATCAGGACAAAAATATTCGTTTCGGAGGGAAAAATGGCGGCTATGCCCGGACGATCGATTCCCGGCAGGGTGCGCAATTTGATCGTCGTCGCGGCGACGGCGGCACCGGTGTGGCCCGCGCTGACAATCGCGGCTGCTTCTCCTTTTTTGACCAGATCCACGGCACGGCTGACGGACGAGTCTTTCTTGCGCCTGACGGATTCGACCGCGCCATCCGTCATCGCGACAACCTGGGTCGAATGCACGATCTCGACTCGGCGGTCGTTGCATTTGTTCTTCTTCAGCTCGGCTTCGATCTGCGCGGTGTCGCCGACGAGAAAGAGTTTATCGATCTGCGGATATTCGCGCAGTGCCAAAACGGCGCCGCCCACGAGATTTGGTGGCCCGAAATCGCCGCCCATGGCGTCCAGAGCGATTTTCATTGAGGCGCCAATCTGCGATTTTCAGTGCTCGAATGCAAAAGCAAAATCTGAATGCGGAAACAGCCGCCTCGCAGCCAGAGCAGGTCTGAATATTCGAGGGCCAAAGAGCGGGGCAGACAAGCCCCTTCTGAACTAGCCGGCGTCGACCGTCAGCACCTGTCGGCCCTTATAATACCCGCAGGAAGGGCAGGCGGTGTGCGACGGGACGCTGCTGCCGCATTGCGAGCACTTGTTGAGCTGCGGCGCCTGCCAGCGATGCGACGCCTTGCGCGTGCGCAAGCGCATCTTTGAGGTTTTGCGTTTTGGGACTCCCATAAGAGCGGATCAGGAAAGCAGGAAATCAGGAAAAGGCAACGGCAGAAGCGCGATTCGAGGCGCCAGAATCGTAGATCGGGAGTTTCGGCTCTAACGATGGGAATCTGGCCTGGCCGGACCTACGGAAACTGCGTTACGCCTCGAATCTCAATTTACGATTTACGGATTTTCAGCTTATCGAGCGCGCTCCAGTCCGGCGGACGCGCCTCCAGCACGCCCTTGCCCTCGTCGGTTTTTGTCGCCACCGGCACTGGACAGACGCGCCCGCCCTCGCGATCGCAGTGCGGATACGCTGGCAAATTGAGCAGGATGTCTTCTCGCATGAACGGCGTAAGGTCGACCACTTCGGGCCCGGTTAGCTCGGTGTGAACGGCAAACTCGTTCACCTCGATGTTGAACAGAAACGACTCGAGGCAGCGGACGCAACGCAGCTCAACCGGCTGCGTCAATGCTCCGTTTGCCCAAAGCGCGCCTTCGGAAATCCCTACGTCGAGGGTGTAGCGTAGGGGCCCGGCGCACTGCGCCTCCTCCGGATCGAGCTGGGGAATAGGGCAATCTTCTTCGCCAGCCAGATGCAATCCTTCGGCCGGTATCTGGCGTAAATGAATTTTCACTCGCGAATCCTTTCAGATTTTATCGCTCCAATTTCCTCGCAAAACCTTCGACTACGCAAGCGGGGACAAACTGCGCGACATCGCCGCCGAGCCGCGCGATCTCCTTCACGATCCGCGAGCTGAGATAAGTATACTCCTCTTTCGGCATCAGGAAGATGGTTTCCACTGTCGCTTCCAGCTTGCGATTCATCAGCGCCATCTGGAATTCGAACTCGAAATCCGAGACCGCGCGTAACCCGCGCACGACAGCGTGCGCGTTCTGCTGCACCGCGAATTCGACCAGCAATCCATCGAGCGGCAACACCTTCACGCCATTGAGCGAAGCGGTTACCTTGCCCAGAAAAGCGAGTCGCTCCTTGAGAGTGAAATAGGGCTGCTTCTGATCGTTATGGGCGACTGCCACAACCACTTCGTCAAAAAGCTTCCGCGCGCGCTCGATCACATCGAGATGACCATTGGTGACCGGGTCGAAACTGCCGGGATAAATCGCGCGTCGCACGGGCGGAAAATCGCAGAGGACCGGCGAAATTCAACGCGACAAGCCCGACCGCAGGTTGCCTCCAGCGTGCGCTGTTCCACAGTAGCAGGAACCAATGAGCGAAACCCCCTACCGATCTATTGCGGTGGCCGCGACTTTTTCGCCGCGCTTCCACCAGGTCCTCGCGGAAGCGAACCGCGTGCGCGAGCGCTTTGGTTCCCGGCTGAGCATGATTTATGTCGGGAAAAGCGATGCGGCGACGGCGAAGAAATTTGCCGATGCCATTGTGAAACTGAAGCTGCCACAGGATTCCGCCGTGCATTATGAGGAAGGCGATCCGGCCAGCGGTATCCTGGCCGGGGCGCGAAAATTGTCAGTAGAGCTTTTGATTGCCGGCGCGTTGGAGACGAAACCGATCCATCGCCAGTTCCTCGGTGACGTGGCGCGACGGCTGGTTCGTGAAGCGGCATGCTCGGTAATGCTCTTCACGCAACCGGAACTGGAGCCAAAACCGTTCCGTCACATCGTCTTCATGGCAGAATATTCCGATCACGCGCAACGCGCCTTGCGGCGCACCCTGCAACTCGCCGAGAAGGAAAATTGCGAACGTCTTTATGTCATTCGCAATTACACCAGCTTCGACAAAGCGCGTGCTGCGCGGCAGGGCAGGAGCGGTAAAGGGGTCGCGCGCACCTTGGAAGAGGAGGAAATCGCACTTCAGGAATTCATTCTTGCGGCCGGCGCCACTGCGGT
>CAVYVJ010000023.1:0-269384 GCA_963771865.1 uncultured Verrucomicrobiae bacterium | reverse complement strand
ACTGTATTCGCCCGGACATAGCCCAGTGTAGGAACTGATCGCGCGTCGATTGGTGAAGCGATACGAACAGATCTCGCGGGTCATCACGACGGTAGTTAGTTTGCCAATGCCTGCGGGAAGACCGGCTGGAGCGGTCGCTTCCAACTCCGCGCTTAAGGCGTTGATCTGTTGCTCGAGTGTTAACAAGGCCGGCCGGTGAACTTCCAAACGAAGACAGATCCAGGCTGGCAGCAATTTACTTAAACGCGACCAGGTCTGATTTTTCCACCAGTGGGCCGGGCTTGTTCCTCCGCTTGCGTCGGCACCCGAATCACCGCCAGCTCGCGCGTGTTGCCTTCCAGGTAGCGCGACAGACGCTGACAGAGCGTGGTGGCATCGCGCCGATCGGTCTTTACCCGAGTAGATTGCTCGTCGAGTTTGCGCGGCGCGATCACGTAACAGTACGCACCGGCAGCTTGTAAATCCCGATAGAGACCAAACCCAAACCCGCACGCTTCATAAACCACATGCACCGTGTGCCCGGCCCGCAAGAGTTGCTCCACCCAAGGCACAAACTCCGACGGTGCCAGGCGCCGTGCCGGCTTGGGCAAGAGCTGATCGTATTGCGCTACCGCCACGTAGAGCCGCGCGTGAACATCCAGACCGATCTTGATGACCGAGCCGGAAAGTCTTATCTTCTTAACGGCAACCTCGAGTGAGGTTGTCCCTTCGTGATGAACGATTGTATTTTTCATCAGAGCGGGTGAGTTAACAACTCGCCCGCTCCCTTACATGCCATCTAGACGCTGGAGCTGACTGCGAGCCGGCGTACGGCCTCACTTTCCATGACTTCCACTCCTTCGCCCGCCGCGGCGCGCGCCCTGGACTCGCAGCAGCTGATCTTGTTCTCGTTAGATGGTAACATTACTCCAAGCGGTTCGGGTTTTTTCTCGTTCTTGGGATTCTCGCCGTGCTGCTGTTGGTGATCACTGATCTCAGCGGTCACGTCATAAGAGACGATTTTCGACTTGCACACGCTATCGCTCACAAGGCGATGAATCCCACAGAAGCGACACGCCAAGAGGTTAGCGATGCGACGGCTGCCGGACGGCAGCGATTCATCATCGAACAGGCCGTAGTGGCGCTCGTATTTATCTGTTTGTGTGGCGGTGTCTTCATCACACAAAAGGAATTCGTGCGCGCACCATCTAACAATGCGATCGAGCTGCGCGTTCTGGTTTGGCGGCTGTATCTGGCTCTTCTTTATCCGCTTTTCGTGATGCCGAGCAAACCATCTAACAAAGCGCTGGAGCTGACTGCGAGCCGCCGTTATGACCAATTTTTGAGATGATTTCATCCTGTCGCTTCGCCGCCAAGCGCGCCCTCGCTCGCAGCACCTCAGCTCTTCTCGTTAGATGGCAAAGTCGCACGCGCAGCATTGGTTCTGGGCGTGGACAGTTCTGGCCACTGCACAGAAGGCCAAGCTGCGCGACCCGAATTCACGATGCGAGGTCTGGGAGAACCTCATCATCATTCGCGCTCGCACTCCGCGCGAAGCGCTTGGCAAAGCAGAAAAGATCGGTCGCGCAGACGCAGGCGATTGTCGGGGGTCGCTTCGGCTCGCGGGTAAGCCCGCTCTCTGCAAGTTTGTGGGAGTTGCCTCTCTCGGCCTCATACACGATGGCCTTGTTGACGGCGCTGAGATCACATGGCGCCTGAAGAGATGCAAGCAGTCAGCAGCCACCAAATCGGTCAAGCCGCGTGCCACCCTTATCGCAGAAGCAGAGAAAGAGTTTCGCCATGCCCAGCGTGCTGCAACGCGTGCAATCTAACCATGCGATGGAGCGCCTATGAGGGTCAAGTGTGATTCGCGGGACAGCGTTGGGTGGATGAAGAGATTTAGGTCATGGGTTGAGAGTTAGTTGTCTTTGGATCAGCTCCTCCCTCGATTTTAAGTTTCGGCTTATTCCTTGGCAGGATGCGAGACAAGCTCCTATCCGCACATGCCCGGTATGGGGCAGTGCAATGTGTCTCATGCGACGCGTATCAAGAGGGAGGACAGGGACGACGACCATTCTAACAGGGCGGCCAGACCCTAAAGGTCGGCCAGCTCCATAACTTCGATCAATCGCCCAACTGTCCAAAGTGTTCATTGGTGAGTTTCGCTAAGCATTGGGGGGTTTTTTTTTTTTTTTTTTTTCATGCGATCAATGCAATAGTCGGCGTTCATTGGGCTTGAGCCGGCTTGAGGCCGAGATCCTTGAGAGTGGCGCGTCCGGTTTGCAGTCGCCACAGATCAATCGCGAGCAGACGCGCACAAGCTACGACAGCTTTCTTTCGGGTGGCTCCGCGGGCCGTGGCCTTGCGCCCGAAAACATGTGGAAACTTCTTAAAACCGCGCCAGGCCGGGTTCCATTTCTCGCAAGCGCCAGACTGCTTCCACTAACAAGGTGCGCATGCGGCGGTTACCCATTCGATCAATGCTGCCCAGCCTTTGGTTTCCTCCGGTACTGAATTCGCTCGGACAACATCCGATGTAACTGCCAATCTGTTTTCGATTGCCGAAGCGCTTCCAGTTGATCGCTTCGCGTTGCAGAGAATCAAAGGTGGTTTGTCCCAAGCCCTTGGCCACTTTGTTCGCGCTCTGGACGACTCTCCTGGGCAATCTCCCGTTCCTCAGTTCAGCAATTCGCCTTTGCTGGGTGATGAGCAAACGTTGGTGGTGCTCGAGCATTCCAATCAGCCATGGATCATGCTCCAGAAGTTTCGCTCTCAGCTTGGGCCATTTGCGTGGTCCCCACCAACCTGGAGGCACGTCGTGAAAATCGAAATCGAACATCAGTCCGCGGCCTTGTCCTTCCATGATACTGCGCACTTTAATCATCTGAGAGCGCATCCGGCACAGACGGCGGCTCTTTTGCTCCTTTAGCGTGGGGACCCGGATCGGTCGCAAGGCCCGTTGGTGCCCATTGACATCGAAATCGTAGAGCTGGTCGAGCAGCTTGGCGGCATCACGCCGGTTGGTTTTGCGTTTGCGGTTGAGCATTTCGGTCGCCACCACATGAGCCTCCACTCCGATCTGGCGCAGTTGCCGATGGAACGCGTAGCCAAATCCGCACGCCTCCTCCACCAGGACAACGCGGTGTTTGCGTTGGATCAACTCCCGGGCAAGCTCAACCATGGTGCGGCGAGTGCACTTGCCGCAATGGATGGGCCGGCCCCCGGCCACTCGCACCACGAGCACTGCGCCGAGGAGCTCGACATCGAGCGCCATATGAATCACACTCGGTTTGGACCCAAGTCCTTTAAAGATTGCAGGAAAATGGGCAACGATGTTATTTTTGAGTTCGTAAGTAATGATACTTCCAGGATGGCACCTTCGGGTGCTGTCCTGGAAGCCTACATGACTCTAACAGCTGGCAGCTCTGGCTCCTCACTTTCGATGAAATTCCACCCTCAATCCGCAGCGGCGCGCTGTCCCGCCAGCCGTCGCTCATCTTATTCTCGTTAGATCGCATGGCGAATTCAGCTAAGCAGGCTATCACGCGAGTGGCAGCCATCGACGTCGTCAGCTTGGCGACTGCGTTGGTGAGCCTTCGATTTTCTCGCGTCCTTGGGCAGCCTTCGTGGATCGTTGCCACTGCGATCCTCGTCATCGGTTTTGCGTTTGGAGCCTACTTCGGCGTTAGCGTCTCGCCTTCAACGGCGCATCGCATTCTAATCATTGCTACATCGATCTTACTGTGGATTTGCGGCTTCTCCGCTGTAATGTACGACTTCGTCAACACGTATGGATCGTGAAGCAACCTAGGCTCAACTTTGTAGTGCAACTGTGCGTCCGGCCGCAGCCGCAGCACCATATGATCAATGCGATCTGATGGAAGAGGAACTTTGCGGCGGCCCAATCTAAAGCGACGCTCGCGAAGGTTCTCGGAGCAGGTTAGACCTCGGGCACGCCGCAACGTTCCAAAGCGTTATCAGGCAGTTTAGGTGTTCAGTATGGTTGTGGATTTCCTTTCTGTTCCCCTCGAACTCATTGGTTAAATGCTTAGTCCAAGCTGCTCAGGGTGGAGACGACCGGTCCGGATGCGCCAGAGATCAACCGCGAGCTGGCGCGCCAGAGCGACGATGGCTTTTTTGCGGGCGGCGCCAGTGCTGAGCGTTCCTTTTTCGAGCAGCTCTCGCCACTTTAGGACTGGTCTGTAGTTGGGTTGGAAACGGACCAGCCGCCAGGCCAGTTCGACCAGGGCCGCGCGCAAACGCGGGTTGCCATGTTTGGTGATACAGCCTTGAATCGGGTCTTGCCGCTGGAGTGCTCTCCGGGACATAACCCGGTATAGCTAGCGATCTGCCTGCGATTGGCGAAGCGATCCCAACTTCCTACTTCCCGATCGATCACCACACTGGTTAATAGCCCAAAGCCGCGCGGTTGCTCAGGAGTAGCAGCCGCCTGGAGTTGCACGGTCAAGGCGCGGATCCTCTCCTCCAGAGAAAGCAGAATCGGTTGACTATGCGAGAGCAACTCTTTCAGCCACTCCGGCACCGTCAGCGCAGCAAAACTGCGCTGCTTCTACCAACTCTGCACTGGCTCGAAGCCGTGATTAACGATCAGACTGCGTCCTTGGGCTTCGAGTCGCTTGCGCGTTTTGACCAGTTGTTCCCGCTGCCGGTGAATGGCACGGAGTTGTTCCTCTTGCTCGCTCGGCACACGCACCACCGCCAGCGCCGAGCGGTTGCCTTCCACATACCGATCCAGTCTTAAACAGAGCGCCTTGGCGTCGAGCCCATCGGTCTTCACTCGCTGATTGGCTTCATCCAGTTTCTGCGGACAGACCACCTGACATTCGATCCCCAGCACGGCCAATTGCCTCTGCAATCCAAACCCAAACCCGCACGCTTCGTAGACGGCATGAATCTCCGCCCCGCTCTTCTGCTTGAGCTTGGCCACCCAGCACAGAAACGCTTCCTTCTTGAAGCGCTGTGCCGGCTTGGGATTGGTTCCTCCTTCCTGGCACACCACAACGTAACATTCCTGATGGACGTCGATTCCGAGCTTGATCGCGCTCCGGCGGGGATTAAATTCTCCGCGGGTTTCCTCGAGTGAGGACATCTTTGTGGAAACACAATTATTCATATTGTCGGGTGTAGGTCCCAGACCCGCACCCGGCAACTCCCATCATGTCATCTATACGATCGAGCTGACCGACGAGCCGCCGTACTATCCAGCTTTCCATGAGTTCAACCCGTCAATCTGCTGCCACGCGCGCCCTCGCTCGCGGCAGCTCATCTTGTTCTCGTTAGAGCTAAGAGGAAAATTTCGCGAAAGGATCAATTCGATGAACAAAACTATCGCTAAGCTGCTTGTGCTCGCCGTTCTCGTATTCGTTTCCAGTGCAAAGGCTCAAGTTGGCCAAACATACGAGGAGGGGCAGGTCACTGCGGTAACCTATCTGAAGATCGAGTATGGGAAGCTTGATGACTATGTAAAATGGCTTACTTCCACTTGGAAGCCCACGATGGAAGCCAAGAAAAAGGCGGGGTTGATCGTCGACTACAAGGTTTTCTCGGCGAGGCCAAAAACACCGGATGAGCCAAATGTAATATTGATGCTCACCTATAAAAATATGGCAGGACTGGACAGAGCTGCCGAGGAGGAAGTTGTTGCCGAAAAGGTGATCGGCAGCGCCGACGTCCAGAATAAGGCCAGAGTAGAGCGGAGTGACTACAGAAAAGTGCTTGGCAGTGAGTTGATTCGCGAACTGATCTTGAAGTGATTGACGCAAACCAAATGAAACACTACAAGGCGCCATGGGGCGCGTCGCTCATCGTCATCTCATTTCTCGTTATTCTTCTCTGCATCGGCATTGCGGTTAGCGCGATCCGAACTGGTCGTGGAATGTCCCACTGGCCAGCCCTTCTTCCGATCGTCATCGTCGGCGGGGGCGCTTTGTTCACGATTCGGGGATACACCATTACTTCCGACGCCATTCTAATTCATCGATTGTTCTGGACGACGCGGTTGGCGCTCGCTGGCTTGCAGTCTGCGCAGTTCCGTTACATGGGCACGCTCGCCCTCGGATTCCAACCAGACGATATCATCTACGATGGCACCAGCATCTGGGTGGCATGCTCCACCAACGGAACGGTAAGTGAAATTACCAGAGCGCAGTAATAGGTCTGCTCCAAAGCAAAAACACCCGCGAGGGTGGGTCTCACGGGCGACTGCGCGAACATCCAGATTGATAAGCTAACATCACTCCCGGTGCGTTGGAAACGCACTTGCTCGGGCCACTCTGTTGCCTTCTATCGGCGCGAGTCGCGCAGGCAACAGAGATTGAGCTTGTGTCCTAAACGCTAAAGAAGTATCCGCACGCAATGAAAGAGTCAAAAAACTCGAATGGCTTGAGAGCCGGCATTTACGTCGGCGCAGGGGTCTCGGCGTTGCTTTTGCTTTTGCCTTACGTGAATAGAATCTTTATTCTTGCTTACGTCCTCGGGCCTTTGGCGGGTGTCTGGTTTGAGCTGAGCCATGTTGAGCGGCGCCTCGATCTCACGGAAGGAGCGCGGCTGGGGTTTTGCAGCGCGTTTTTCGGCACGATCGCAGCCATTGCGCTCAATCAGGTCGCGGTCCAATTCATGCACGAGCAGCTTTGGCGCCCCGAAAATATTTATCGACTGCCGCCGCTCCTGGCTAGCAAGGGGTTGGGTAGTGATACTCCAAACGGTTGGTATCTTTGGATGGTCGAGCTAGTGATAATCGCTATTTTTGCCGGCGCGATCGGCGCGCCCTCAGGCATGCTGGGAGTCAAACTCTCGCAGCGATCTTCCCGACCTTAAGAGTCATGCCGTCCCGTCTTCAATAGATCCTCGAGCTGCTCAAATATTGACTGTGCAAGCATCCTTATCGTCGCGTGCGCGTCGTCCTTTCTCTTTTTGAGTTTGTTCTTGGGAGCTTCATTGTTGTTGGTCACAACGTCTGGCACATCCTGCCCAATGAGGTGCCTATTCTCTTCGTTCTGGGCTGGATCTCTCTGCGATTGCGCGACGGCGGATGGAAGGCCGTCGGACTGAGGCGTCCGAATTCGTGGTGGAAAACAGTGGCACTGGCGGTTGGCGGCGCGGCGGTATTGCAACTGGGTAGCGAAATGGTGGTGGGTCCACTCGCGAGCCGCCTTTGGCCCGCGCCACAACACGTCTCGCAGACGCTGGCGTCAGCCGGGCTGGGATGGAAGCAAGCGCTCACTGCTTTGCTCATCATCTGGACCTTCGCCGCGTTTGGGGAAGAGCTAGGATACCGCGGCTACCTTCTCAGGCGCGCTGCGGACGTTTTCGGGAGGTCCAACATGGCCTATTTCCTGGCCATGGTCCTGGTCGCTCGTTCTCTTTGGTTTTGGGCACTATTACAAAGGTCCGGCCGGCGTGCTCGATAGCACCTATTCCGGTCTGGTGCTAGGCGGCGTTTACCTGCTCTCCGGGCGAAATCTTTGGGCGGCAATCCTGGCGCACGGCATCAGCGACACCTTTGCCGTGGTTGTGTTGTTCATGGGTTGGGCCAGTTAGAATGTATCTGTTCAGCGTGAACCGCGATGTCGGCCGGCGACTTAGCTCCCAGCGCTCTCTTCGGCTGTCATCCCGAAGCTGGCGCAGCGCGCTGAGGGACCTCACCAAAGGTCTTGATGACGCCGCCTCCTTTCCGTGACTTATAGACCTTAGGGGAGGTCCCTCGCCGTCTTCGCGGGCTCGGGATGACAAGCAAAGGAGGGCGGCGAGAAAAAAACTGTTCGCTAGACAAAAGACGCTAGACGCTAAACAGATACGTTAGAATCAGCGAAGAGGAAGAAACATCCAACGTCTAACGCAGAGACTTAGAAAATCAGGCGAATGATGACGAGCGCGCCTAACAAACAGAGGAATGCCAGGCTGGCATAGACGATACGATCCTGGCGTTGCGCTCGATGCGCCGCCTCCGCATAGGGAATGCGGGTGAATGAGACCATGAAGTAGAGCGGAAGGTAAATGCCGGCGAGCAGGCCTTCGAGCGCGTGATCGAGCTTCTTCTTTGCCCGGAAAGCGCGCGAGGCTGTCTTGTCGCGCATCTCGATGAAGTTGTGCAGGGCCAGGTCGGCGAGCGCGTCGGAGTTTGCTTTGCGCCGCGCGTGATATTCGGCGAAAGCGCGCTGGCGATCGTTAGGGAACTCCGTCAGGCATTCGTCCAGAGTAACGCAATCCTCAAAGGCGGCGTTCATCCCCTGCCCGTAGAATGGCACCACGGCATGGGCGGCGTCGCCGACGAGCGCGACCTTGTCCCCGTAATACCAGGGCGCGCAACGGACGGTAACGAGCGAACCGGTCGGGTTTTCGTTGAAATCGCTGAGCAACGCCGGCATGAGCGGGACCGCGTCGGGAAATTCTTCGTCGAAGAAGCGGCGCACTTCCTCGTCGGTCTTGGTGCTGGCGAAGCTGCGCGGACCGTCAAACTCCCAGAAGAGCGTGCAGGTGAAAGAGCCGTCGGGATTAGGCAGCGCGATCATCATGAAACTTTTTCGTGGCCAGATGTGGAGGGCGTTCTTTTCCATCCGCCACGCGCCGTCGGCGGCCGGCGGGATGGTGAGTTCCTTGTAGCCGTGCGCGAGGTAGCTCTGGCTGTACTCGAAACGATCGAGCCGCTGCATGGAGCGGCGCACGGCGGAAAAAGCGCCGTCGACGCCAATGATTGCCTCGGCGCGAGCAAGCGTCATCTCGTTCGTCTCGGTGTTGAGCAACTGGGCGGCAGGCGCGTCGAGATCGACGTCGAGGCACCGATGATTAAACAGCACCCGCACATTTGGGTAACGCTGGGCGGCCTCGATCACGACGGTATTGAGCGCGCCGCGACCGATCGAGTTGATGCACTTGCTCGGGTCGCGGTCGTAGGGCGAGAAATGGAGTCCGCCGGCTTTATCGTGAATCATTCGGCCGCGCATGGGGATGGCGTGGCGGAGAACTTCATCGGCAATCCCGAGCTGAGCGAGGGCATGAATCCCGCGGGTGGAAAGGGCGAGGTTGATCGACCTTCCGCCAACGGTATTGCCGGCGCGGGGATCGGCGCGACGCTCGTAGAGTTCGATCTCGTAACCACTCTTCCCGAGGAAGGCGCCGAGTAATCCACCCGCCAGTCCGCTGCCGATCAGGGCCAGTTTTGTTCCCATGCCGGATCTACCGTGATCGTTTCCGGCCATTTGCCAAGCGCGGAGGATTCGCCGACGGCTGAGCCGATCGCATGTTCGACCCGGGCGAGAGACGCAAAAAATCGCGCTTGGCACCCCGACTGCTCAAGGCATGCTACATCCCGATGAAACCTGCGCCCGAATCAGGCGATCCCAAGCCCCAAGGAAAGACATTTGAACTCAGAGCCGTCCTCCTCGTGGACGACGACAAGCAGCTTGCTTCGGCTTTGCAGTGGATCCTGGCGGACGAGAATTTCCTCGTCGACGTCGCATTTGACGGCGAAGAAGCGCTCCTCAAAATCGCGGCGCACGACTACGACGTCATCATCTGCGACTTGAAAATGCCGCGATTGCAAGGTGACGCGCTTTATCTCAAGGCGCGCGAAATCCGGCCGAGTCTCGGGGATCGTTTCATCTTCATCACCGGCTACGCGACCGATCCTATCGTCCGGCATTTCCTCATCGAGCAGGAGGTCAAATTTCTTGTGAAGCCTTTCCCGATCGGCGGCTTGATCAACTGCGTGCGGGAATTACTCAGCTAACGGCCTACCTGTGCTCGGCCAGAATTTTCGCGAAACGCCAGACTTCGTGGAAGGTGTTGTAGAGCGGGGTCGGCGCGACGCGGATGACATTCGGCTCGCGGAAATCGGTCTTCACCCCGGCGGCCTCGAGTTTCTGGAATAGCTCGCGCGGATGTTCGTGCACGAGCATGGAAAGTTGAGCGCCGTGTTCGTTAGGGGCGGCCGGAGTGATGACGGTGTAGAGCTGTGAGGGCGCGCGGCCGAGGAGGAATTGCAGGTAGCCGGTGAGTCGAAGTGATTTTGCGCGGAGCGCCTCCATCCCGCCGGCCTCATCGAAAATCGCCAGGGAAGTGCGGAGCGGCGCCATCGCGAGGATGGGCGGATTGCTCAACTGCCAGGAGTCGGCGGAAGGCACGGGACGAAATCGGGCAGAAGATGCATGCGAAAACGCGTCGCAGGATCGTTTCCCCACCAGCCGGCGAGCCGCGGGAGTTCGGGGTTGGTCGCGTGCCGCTCGTGGACAAAGGCGCCCGCGACCGCGCCCGGACCGGAATTGAGATACTTGTAGGAACACCAGACGGCGAAATCGACATTCCAATCGTGCAACGCGAGCGGGACATTCCCGGCGGCGTGCGCGAGATCGATCCCGACGATGCAGCCGCGGGTTTGGGCTGCGGCCGTGATCTTCGCGATGTCGAAGAGTTGGCCGGTGAAAAAGTTCACCCCGGCCAAAAGAACGAGCGCGATCTGATCGCCTTCCTTTTCGAGCAGAGCTTCGATGTCTTCTTCTCTAATCGTCTCCTCCCCTGCCCTCGGCCGGGCCAGCAGAAGCGAGTCGTTAGGCGCGAGGCCGTGATGCGCAATCTGCGACTTGATCGCGTAGGTGTCGGAAGGAAAGGCCGGGTCCTCCATCAGGATCTTGTGACGCGTTTTCGTCGGGCGATAAAAAGTCGCCATGAGCAGATGCAGATTGACCGTCAGGCTGTTCATGCACACGACCTCGTTAGGCAAGGCGCCCACCAGACGCGCCGCGGGCTCGCGCAGGGTTTCGTGATAGGAATACCAGGGAGTCGCGGCGTCGAAGTGTCCGTCGACGCCGAATCGCGCCCAATCGTCCAGCTCCTGTTCGACGATTTTCCGGGTCGTTTTCGGCATCAGGCCTAACGAGTTTCCAACAAAATAAATAAGCGGTTTGCCATCCGGGCCGGCTGGAATGTGGAAGCGGTCGCGAAACGCACGCAGCCCATCCTCGCGATCCTGTTGCAGGGCGAAGTCTTCGTCCGGAGAGAAAGAATCTGGAAGCCAGGAACCCATGAGACAGAATGAATCAGGAGCGCAGAAAAGCAGGAATTGCAATCAGGCCGGAAGCTTCATCTGCAAAGTCTGCGAATGATCAGCCTTCGTTAGGCGGAGGCTGCATGAATTCAATCGTGGTGCCGTCAGGATCGCGCACGTAGACGACACGCTTCCCGGCATTGGGACCACTCGTTAGGGCCTGCGGACTACCCTCCGCTTTCCATCCGGAGGCGGCGATGCGCTCCAGCACGGCGTCGAGATTATCGACCGTGAAGGCGACATGAACGGAACCGACATCACAGGGTCGGACCTTCGGGCGCATCCGATCGGGTGGCGCATGATACTCCAGCAGCTCGATCTTGTGTCCGGGCGCTTTCAGGACGGCGAGTGTGAGCTCCGCCCCGGGCACTCCGGTGACCTTGCCGGCCAGGTCTCCGGTGTGATGGGTCCGATGCGAAAACTCGAACCCCAGGACATCGCGCCAGAAAGCGAGCGACCGTTCGAGATTCGCGACGGTGATGCCGGTGTGATCGGCTGCGATAATGCGGAATGGCGTAGTGCTCATTTTTGATGAGGCGTTGCTCTAAGCTACCTAACAAAATAGCAGCAATGTCATCCTGAGTGAAACGAAGGATCTCTGACTATTTCTTTTCCCCGACGCTCCCGAAGCCAGAAAGGATTTGAGATCCTTCGTTCCACTCAGGATGACAAACAATTTATAGGGTGTTGGCGCTCGGCTCGCCTCACGCAAACAGATCGCCGCCTTCCACGACCCGGTTGCCTAACGAATTGAATGTCCGTCCGGATTGGACGATTGATTCAGATGACTGCCATGAAAGCGCCAAGTTGCTGCCCGGTTCTGGAATTGCGCCAATACACTTTGCATCCAGGCATGCGCGAGGTGTTGATCGAGCTTTTCGAAAGGGAATTTGTCGAGAGCCAGGAAGCGCTCGGCATGACGTTGGTCGGACAATTTCGCGATCTGGATAATCCGGACCGTTTTGTCTGGCTGCGCGGTTTTCCCGACATGGCGACCCGTGCGCAGGCGTCTCCAGGAATTCTATGGCGGGCCGATTTGGAAAGCGCATCGCGAGGCGGCGAACAAGACGATGATTGACTCCGACAATGTGCTGCTCCTTCGCCCCGCGCGACCCGCCTCCGGGATTTTCGCTCGAGAAGCGAACGGCAACCAAAGGGAGCGACGGAGAATGGACGCGGGCTTGGTGGAGGCCACGATCTGCCATCTCAAAGACGGGATCGCCGAGAAGACTTGATGGATTTTTTTGAGCGAACGATTCAGCCGGAACTGACTGAACACTGGGCCTCGCCGCTGCTGCCTATTTCGTGACCGAAAATCATCCGAACACTTTTCCGGCCTTGCCGGTGCGCGAGAACGCAAACGTCTTCGTCTGGTTTTCAGGTTTTCCGGACGCAGCGGCGTATGAACGTCACGTGGCCGCTCGCGCAGAATCGGCCCATTGGAAAAACATTGCCGGAGAACTTGCGGGACGATTGGAACAAGCGCCCGAGATCTTGCGGCTCCAGCCGACCCCGCGCTCGCGATTACGCGGCTGACAAGAAACCCCGTCAGCGCTTCATTCGACTGTCATCCCGAAGCTGGCGCAGCGCGCTGAGGGACCTCACCTATGGTCTGCGATCATCTTCAGCCATTTCGTTTACTGAAGAGCTTGGGTGGGGTCCCTCGCCGCGCTTTGCCGACTCGGGATGACAAGCAGAAAAAAAGCACGGGTGCTGGTGGGGGCCGGCAAAGCCCTGCGCTGCGCAAAGACGGGTCAGCGATCCAGGCTACAGTGCGCAATTACTTTGAGCTCGATCGCAATCGGCGTCGGCAACGCCCCGACCTCAACCGTCGTACGGGTCGGATTCGGTTTTCCGGACCCGGCAAAGTATTCCGGATAAATGCGGTTAAAGATCGGGAAGTCCTTCTTCATGTTGGTTAAGAAGACAGTGACATCCACGATGTCGTTCCAATTTGCACCCGCATCTTCCAGGACCAGGCGCACGTTTTCGAAAACCGCGTGGCATTGTTTTTCGATGTCGTAAGTCACAACGTTTCGCTCCGCATCGAGGGTGACTCCGGGAATCTCTTTGCTCCCACGCACCCGCGGCCCGATCCCGGAGAGAAAAAGTAGATCGCCGACTCGTTTGGCGTGAGGAAATGCCCCCACCGGCTCCGCCGCGCGCTGGCTTTCAATGGATTCGTTCATAATTAGAATGCCGCCAACTTGGCAGGCGACGCATCATAATCGGTCGCCCTTCCTCTGCCAACTCGCGCAATTCTGCCGTCGCCGCGATCTGGATGGAGGGTACCGTCCCGACCTCGCGCGCAGACGAAAAGAAGGAAAAAGCAATGTTACAAAAAATGTTCCATATTTTGTCTTGACCGATCTCGTCGGTGCCGAAAAGAATTTCGGCAGTTGCCCGAAGAGTGCCGCGTAATAAGGTAAGGGCGCGAAGTGGGCTCCTGATTTCGATGATCACCCCAGCACCAATCGCCGCTTGCGCCTGCGCGGATCGCCGCGCGGAAGGGATGGGTACCAGTCACGCGCCTTTCCCCCGCCTGCCTTCAATCGCGCCCTGTCGCTCCGCTTTTCTTTCGCGTTTTTCCCTGGTCAGACCACTTCGTTTAGTCAGCTAACAAAAAAGAAAGGAAGATTCACCAATGCCTGCCACACTCACCTACCCCGGCGTTTACATTGAAGAAATCCCGAGCGGCGTCCGAACCATCACGGGTGTCGCCACCTCCATCACAGCGTTCCTCGGCCGAGCGCCGCGCGGGCCGACTAACGAGCCAATCACAATCAACAGTTTCGGCGATTTCGAGCGGCAGTTCGGCGGGCTCGATGTCGATTATCCGTTGAGTTACGCCGTGCGCGATTTTTATCTCAATGGCGGCAGCCAGGCCATCATTGTGCGGCTCGAAAAGAACTCGAAGCCGGCGACGAACGACGACGTCAACCTGGAGGCCGCGAGCCCCGGCGAGTTGGGGCAATACCATGGTCTACGTCGTCGATTCAAAAGGCATTACCGACGATATTGCCGCACGCTTCGGCATCGCGAAGAACGGATCTGTTCAACCTGACTCATTTACGAAGAATCCCGGCAGCGGTCCGTCGAACGTTTCCTCAATGTGGCGGTCACCGACGGCGCGGGGTCCCGGCGATTCGACCGCGTTCTGGCCAGACGAATCCAATCTCGCCCGCGTACAGTTGAAGGAGGACGGAACGCCGGATCTTCTGACCACGCGTCCGGGCGATTCGGCGGCCGAGGAAGATCCGTCCGACCCAGCGGCCGACCCTTCCAAGTTCAAGAAATTCTCCGGCGGCACCGACAGCGACGCCAACCCATGATGTGACACCTTTCTGGGCGATGAAAACAACAAGACCGGAATGTATGCGCTGGCCAAGGCCGACCTGTTCAATCTGCTCTGCATTCCGCCCGACACGCGCGGCGGCGATACGAGCGCCGGCGTCTATCAAGGCGCGATGGCCTACTGCGCTGAGCGCCGCGCGATGCTGATCGTGGATCCGCCTGCCGCTTGGGGCGCGAACAAGGAAACCGCTGCCGCGAACGCCAAAGCACATTTTGCGCTCTCGGCTTGACCGGCGTCGAAGCGCGCAACGCCGCTCTTTATTTTCCACGGGTTGATCCAGTCCGATCCGATGTTGGACGGACAGCTCGACACCTTTGTTCCATGCGGAATCGTCGCCGGAGTCATGGCGCGCACCGACACACAGCGCGGCGTGTGGAAAGCGCCGGCCGGACTGATGCGTCGTCAACGGCACGCAGGGTTTGCAGGCCAACCTCAACGATGCCGAAAACGGCATGCTGAATCCGCTCGGGATCAATTGCCTCCGCTTCTTCCCCGCCTTCGGGCCGCGTCGTCTGGGGCGCGCGCACTTTGCGCGGCGCGGATCAACTGGCCGACGAATACAAATACAGTTCCCGTCCGCCGACTCGCGCTTTACATCGAGGAAAGTCTGTATCGCGGCACGCAGTGGGTGGTGTTTGAGCCTAACGACGAACCGTTGTGGGCGCAGATTCGTCTCAATGTCGGCGCGTTCATGCACGGGCTGTTCCGCCAGGGCGCGTTCCAAGGGCAGACGCCGAAGGACGCTTACTTCGTCAAGTGCGACAAGGAGACGACGCCGCAGGATCAGATCAACCTCGGCATCGTGAATATCGTCGTCGGCTTTGCGCCGCTAAAGCCGGCCGAATTCGTCGTCATCAAGCTTCAACAAATGGCCGGTCAAATTGAAACCTAATACCAACCGCAAAGGAGAAATCATTATGGCTCAATTCAGTGTCAATGCGCAGCGGTTCGATCCTTACAAGAACTTCAAGTTCCGGGTCAAATGGGACGGCAAATATGTCGCGGGATCAGCAAAGTCGGCGGCTCAAACGCACGACCGAAGTCGTGAAACACCGCGAAGGCGGCGACCCGAGCAGCAGCCGCAAATCGCCGGGCCGCACGGAATACGAAGCGATCACGCTCGAACGCGGCGTCACCCACGACAACGAGTTCGAGCAATGGGCGAACAAAGTCTGGAACTTTGGCTCCGGCCTTGGCGCGGAAGTTTCGCTCAAGGACTTCCGCAAGGACCTCATCATCGAGGTTTATAACGAAGCGGGACAGCTCGCGATCAGCTACAAGGTTTATCGCTGCTGGGTCTCGGAATTTCAGGCGCTCGCCGATCTCGACGCCAACGCCAATGCCGTCGCCATCCAGCACATCAAGCTGGAAAACGAAGGCTGGGAGCGGGACGTCGAAGTGCCCGAACCGAGCGAGCCGACCTTCACTGAACCGGCGTGATTAGCGATGTGCCGTGGAAATTCATCGCGAGCGGAGGGGCGCTGTCGCGGCCCAAATTTCCGCTCGTGAGGATTTCGCATGAATCTCTCCATGGAACATGCGCTCTCGGCCGCTGAATTGCTGAACGTCTGGGAACGGGCGCGGTCCCTTTCGCCGGCGGATCGCGCGCTGTTGCTGATGCCTCGGCGGAACGGGGCTTCGCGCGAAGAGCTCGCGCAATTCGGCATCGGCCGCCGCGACGCGGAATTGCTAAAGCTGCGCGAAAAACTTTTCGGATCGCGCATGACCGGCCGGGCCGACTGTCCGGCGTGCGGCCAGCCGATGGAAATGAACTTTGCGTCGCGGAAATCCAGGCCGCGCCGCCGAGGAGCCGGCGGAACATTTCACCGACAATCTTTCGGCGAATACGAAATCGGTTTTCGCCTGCCGAACAGCAGTGACCTCGCGACGCTTCGTCCCCGGCGAGGATGTTGCGACGCAAAAGCGCCGCCTTGTGCAGCGTTGCGTCCTGAACGCGACACGCGCCGGCCAGCCGCTCGCAGCGGATCAATTGCCGAGAGAACGCTGTCAGTGCACTTGTCCGAGCGCATGTCCGAACTCGACCCGCAAGGCGACGTGCAGCTCGCGTTGACCTGCCCGCAATGCAGCCATCAGTGGCACGCGCCGCTCGACATCGTGTCTTTCATCTGGAGCGAAATTCACGCGCTGGGCCGTGCGGCTGCTGCGCGACGTTCATGTCTGGCTTCGCGCTACGGCTGGCGCGAGGCGGACATTCTCGCGCTGAGTCCGTGGCGGCGACAGGCCTATCTCGAATTGATCGAACAATGAGCGACTACCTTGGCAATCTGGTCACGCGAACGATTTCCCGAGGCGGTTGTGCGTCCGCAATTGCCGTCGCTCTTTGAGCCATCCTGGCGAGTGGTCAGATCAGATCCGAATTGGAATTCGAGCAGGAAAGCTTTTCCGAGCACGCCACCAACGCCGTTGCCGGAGCCAAACACGCATTCGACGACGTCAGAACCGCAGCACGAAGTCGAGCTCTAAGTCCGCGCCAGCCACAGTTCGCTGGATGCAGCGCGGCAGATGCCGCCGCAATCCGTGTTGCGCGAACCCGAACCAATAGCTCTCAAATATCCCGCCGAAAGCGAATCCGCTCAGCCGATCTGAAACACGAAGCCATCGCCTGAGAATCGTTCCGGGCCTGCCAGCAAACGGTCGCGAGTCCAGGTCGGCTCCCGTTCGAGCCGAAACCAACGTCGAGCCGGTCGCGCCGGAATTGCGCAAGAATGATTCGCGCGCGGCTCAGCGCGAAAGCAGCATCGCGTCGCGCTCGGGCGAGCGAAGCTCCAACTTCACTCTCTCAACTCTCAACTCCAGACTCTCAACCAAAGAAGTCCGAGCCTCGTTAGGCCGGCCGCTCGCGCGCGCAAAAAATCCGCGCAGTTGAAGCCGTCGTTCCGGCCATCCGCAGCTTGCCGCAGTTTCCGCCGGCTCCGGCGCCGGCCCCGCCCCACGATCAACGTCACCATCGGTCGCGTCGAAATTCGCGCCACGTCGCCACCGCCGCCGCCACAGCGCGCGCGACCGAAATCCGCCAACGTCTTGAGCCTGGAAGATTACCTGCGCCAGCGCGCCAAAGGAGGCGGACGATGAGCAATACGCTCGCCATCGGCGCCGTGACCGCGACGCTGCGCAATTTGCTCGATCAGGCCATCGCGGAGGAAGGCGGCGGAATGCATGCCACCACGCTGGCGCCGGAAAAAGCGCAAATCTTCGGCCAGGCGGACGGGCCGGGCAGGGTCAATCTGTTTTTGTATCAAACCCAGATCAACGCCGCCTGGCGAAACATGGACATGCCGGGCCAGATCAAGCCTAACGAGACTGGCCAGCCGCCGCTCGCGCTCGATCTGTATTATCTGCTGACCGCCTACGAACGCGACGACGGCGACCCTTCGGTCATGGCCCATCGTTTGTTAGGCCGCGCGATGCGGGTGTTGCATGATCATCCGTTGCTCGGCGCGGAGGAAATTCGCGCGGCGCTGGCCAACAACGATCTCGCCGATCAGATCGAGCGTATTCGCATCACGCCGCAAACGATGTCGGTCGAGGAATTTTCGAAACTCTGGACGACGTTTCAGGTCGGCTATCGCATCTCCGCCGCTTATCACGTTTCCGTTGTGCTGATCGACAGCACGCTGCCTTCGCGCACGCCGTTGCCTGTCCTCACTCGCGGCGCGGACGACACGGGCGTGAACGCGCAAGCGGATTTGATCCCGCCGTTTCCCACCCTCACCGATGTCAGTCCAGTCGTGCAACCGCCCGGTTCGGAAACCAGCGCGGTGCTGGGAAACGATCTGCTCATCAGCGGTCACGATCTCGATGGCACGAACGTCTCCGCTGCAGTTTCGCATCCGCGTTTGCCGGATCCGGTTCCCTTGCCGGCGCCTTCGAGCGCAACGGCCACGGCCATCACGGTCAATTTGCCGAATCAACCGCAGAATTTTCCCGCCGGCATCTACACGATTTCGATTTCCGTCATTCGGCCTAACGAAACCCTGAAGCGAACGTCCAACGCGCTGCCGTTCGCGCTCGCGCCGCAGATTCTGTCGAACCCGCCGATCAACGCCGCGCGCAACGGTAATAAAATCACGCTGACGCTCTCGTGCAGTCCGGAAGTGTTGCCGGAGCAACGTGTCGCTTTGCTGCTCGGTGGCGATGAAGTGCCGGCCGAACCGCATCCCGCGAAGACCGGCAGTCTGACGTTCATTGCGGTGGACGATCCGCCCGGAAAATTCGCGGCCGGTGATTATTTTGTGCGACTCCGCGTGGACGGCGTGGACAGCCTGCTGATCGATCGCAGCGTCCAGCCGCCGCAATTCAAAACCGTCGCAAAAGGTAACCATCCCATGACGCCTCCCACTTCATGGCAGGAAAGCAACGCGCGCCAGCTCGGCTCGGCCCTGGCGGACTTGCGGCAGCGTCTGGAAAACTTTTGTCAGCGCTCAGATCTCGCCGAACGGCGATGCGCCGCCAAGACGCTGCGCCGCGCCGTCGCCGGAAAACGAGCCGGCTCCTGAAACGCCTTCCGCGCTGGAACTATTGGGCGACCGGCTGGGGCTTTCGGCCTTCGAGCGCAACGTGCTTTTCCTCTGCGCGGCGATGGAGTTGGACACGCGCATCGCCGGCCTTTGCGCCCGCGCCCAGGACGATCCGCAAAAAAACTTCCCGACCTTCGCGCTGGCGCTGGCGCTTGTTCGATGAGCCTTCCTGGGACGCGCTCTCGCCGGAACGTCCGTTGCGTTTCTGGCGCTTGATCGAGATTTCACAATTTGGCGCGCAACCGCTCACCGCGAGCGCGCTGCGCGCGGACGAACGAATCGTCAATTATCTCAAAGGACTGAATTATCTCGATGAGCGGATCTCTTCGCTTCTCTCGCCTCTCGAGCTTTCAGCGGACGCTCTCGAACTCGCGGCCTCACAGGAGTCTCGTGCAAGTTATTTTGCGGCGCTGGCGGCACGCGGCGGAAACCGGCTCGCTGCCCGTCGCGCAACTCGTCGGCGCCGATCCTCAGAGCAAACAACTCGTCGCCCATCACGCGGCGGCGGCCTGAATCGCCAGCTCCATCGGCTGCCGGTCGAGTCGCTGCCGGCAAATCACGCCGACTTGGAATTGCTCGCCCGGCTCTGGCGAGCGCGAAAGCCGCCTGTTGCCGCTGGCGCTCTATCTCGACGCGGAAGACTTGAGCGGCCCGGCCGAACGTTCCGAGCGCGCTGAATCGCTTTCTTGTCCCGCAGCGATGGTCTGTTTTTCCTCGGCGTTCGCGAAACTCTCCCGCATGCCGGCGTCCGCACTTTGCGTTGGACATCGCGAAGCCGACGGCCGCCGAGCAGAAAACCGCGTGGGCCGCCGCGCTGGGAGACGACGCGCCAGAAATGCCGGCGCGACTCGCCGGCCAATTCAATTTGAATCTCGCGAAGATTCACGAACTCGCGCGCCTGGCGAAAATCGAGGCGAAGGATTCGAAGGTTTCGTTGTCAGAAAAAATCTGGGCGATCTGCCGCGCCAGCGAACGCCCGCGCATGGATGCGCTCGCGCAGCGGCTGGAGCCGAAAGTGACCTGGGACGACCTGGTCCTTCCGGCCGAGGAAATGAGCCGGTTGAAACAGATCGCCGCGCAAGTCGCGCATCGTAATCAGGTTTACAGCGACTGGGGATTCGAGCGCAAAATGAACCGCGGCTTCGGCATCAGCGCGCTGTTTGCGGGCGACAGCGGCACCGGCAAGACGATGGCCGCCGAAGTCATCGCGCAACGAGCTGCGGTCTGAATTTGTATCGGATCGATCTCTCCGCCGTCGTCAACAAATACATCGGCGAGACGGAAAAAAATCTACGGCGACTGTTCGACGCGGCCGAAGACGGCGGCGCGATTTTGTTTTTCGACGAAGCCGACGCGCTCTTCGGCAAACGCAGCGAAGTCAAGGACAGCCACGATCGCTACGCCAACATCGAGATCAATTATCTGCTGCAGCGGATCGAGTCGTATCGCGGCCTGGCGATTCTGGCGACGAACATGAAGAGCGCGCTGGACACCGCTTTTCTGCGGCGGCTGCGGTTCATCGTGAATTTTCCCTATCCGGCCGTGGCCGACCGGCGGCGGCTGTGGGAAAAAGTTTTTCTGCAGGCGGACGCCGGGAAGAATCTTGCTGTGCCGCCACTCGACGAACTGGATTACGAGCGGCTGGCGAAATTGAACCTTTGCCGGCGGCCACATTCACAACGCGGCCTTGAACGCGGCCTTCAGTGCGGCCGCCGAAGGTTCGAATGTGACCATGCGGTTGGTTCTTGAAGCAGTGAAAACCGAATTACTCAAGCTGGATCGCCCGATCAATGAAGCGGATTTCCACGGGCGAGCGCCCGTCCCTGCGCGGGGAGAGAGAAATGGGGAGGTGGCCCTCGCATGAACATCAATATCCATATTGAGCGCCTGGTTCTGGACGGCCTGCCCGTCACAGGTCCTGATAGCTCGATCGTTCAAGTTGCGATCGAGACTGAACTTGCCCGGCCTTGGCGGGGCAAGGCCTAAGTGGATTGTCTTCAGGCGCCGTGCCGCGTGTTTCCGGTCGCCCAATCGAATTGACGCAAGACGCCAAACCAGCGCCCATCGGACATCAAATCGGACGCGCATTGTTCAACACGCTTAACTCGAGCGCATCACGTACACATTGACCGCATTCTAAAGCCCATAGCACCCCGCGAGCATGACCGCCCCACTGCAAACGCAACTGAAAGCAGACAGCACATGGAAGCCCTCGTTCATGCCCATGCGGAGCGGACTATTGCAACGCAAATGTGCCTGCGGCGGCATGCCGGGTCCGACCGGCGAGTGCGCAGAATGCAAAAAGAAACGACTGCAGCGTCAGGCGCGTTCCGTGCCGGCTCCGGCGACGATACCGGCGACAGTGAATGACACGCTGCGCTCGCCTGGCGACGTGCTTGAGCCGGCGACCCGCGCGGCGATGGAGTCACGGTTCGGCCACAGTTTTGCGCATGTGCGGATCCACGCTGACGAGCGCGCGGCAGAATCAGCACGCGATATAAATGCGCTCGCCTACACAGTCGGTCGCGACGTGGTCTTTGGGGCCAGTCAATTTCGACCCGAATCGGAAACTGGCCGGCGATTGCTCGCGCACGAATTGGTTCACACGATTCAGCAACGCGGGGCGGAGAGCGGACCGCCGCAGTCGATTATCGCGCCTAACGATCGCAGCGAACGCGAAGCCGACGGGGCGGCGAGCACGGTCGTGTCAGGCAAGCGTTTTTCGAACAACATCGTGGTGGGGAGTTCTCTCACGTGGCCGGTAATTCAACGCAAAAAGGAAGGCGAACAGAGCCTGCTCCTCCAGGACGCGCCTGAGTATCCAGGCTGTTCGCCATTCCAGCGCTTCCGATTAAACCATGAGATACAACTCGCGCGCAACATGATCGAGGCGGCAATCCCCGCCGTGTCCGACGAGCTGGCGCGAACGGATCGAGACTCAGGAACCATCTCGATCGCGGGCTCCGCCATTAGCCGCTACTTCCATACAAACGACGCGCGACATATCCGCACGATGCTTGCTCGAATGAAATCGATCGCAGCAAGGCTTGGACGCAGGCCGTGGAACTGGCGGTGTCTTTCTTCCGAAGCCGAGTGCCGCAAGGAATGTGGCCGACCGGCTGATGCCTGCGCGGGTCCCGATATCGAAGTTCTTCTGTGCCCGGTTCACTTTACTGAAGCAGAGCCTGGAGCAACGGCCATTCTTATTCACGAAGCGGCGCACCAGTCAGGCTTCGGTTTGCCGACGGCCAGCGGCAAAGAGACCGACATTTACGAAGGGGACAAAGGCGGGTTTACATCGCTCACTCCACAGGAAGCGCTGAACACGCCGGATGCGGATAGCGCTTTGGCTCGTGATGTCACTTATGGCGGTCCGCTTCCGCCCTCATCGCGATGGACGTCGGCAGATATGTCGCTCGGGGGTAGCCTTTATGTCCCGGGACGAACGCCAGCTCCGGCTGGGATTCAATTTGGAGTTGCTAGCTTTAACGGGCGCATTCCTCCGTCGCTCTTCATCGAAAATCAAGCGATGGTTTTCCCTCATCCTCCTTATACTCCGACGTGGCTAATGGCAGGCTGGTAATTCTGCGACAACCATCGGGAGGCTGAGGCGCTGCTGCGACGCGTTGGTTCCGATTAAGCCGCCGGCCGGCCGCGCGAAAACGGTTCCGGTACCGCATGAACGCTCCGAACCCGGGACCAGCTCCGTGGGATCGGCGCCTCGATGATTTCCTTCGACGAGCAGATCGCGGAACACTCGAGGTAGCAGGCAACTCGTCGACGAAGATACGGCGACAACCTTGAGCTTTACAGAGACAATCCCCGTCCGACCAAACGCAACCTCCGGTTCCACAGTGATACAAGCGGTATCGAGCGAACAGGAAATCGGCCACAAACTCAACCGACAAAGCCACCCGCCGGCCAAACTGTTACCGCCCCGAAGCAGAATACCCAGTGACTTTGCGATACCCTAATGACACAGAGCCGGTAGAGTAATTAATCAGCAAGCATTGTAAGAGCAGCGGCCACCGAGTAATTCAACAAGCCTCCACAAAAGTAACAAAGATAACAGGGCGCTCGGCACGTTATTCATGCCTAACGATCGAAGCTCGGTACGCAACCAGCGGGTATTGCAACGCAAATGCGCCGGCGGGGCCGCCGGGACCGAACGGTGAGCGCGAAGCATGCCGCAAGAAGCGGCTCGCGTTAAAGCGTCGAGGTCAGGGAGCGGAAGAAACGAAAGCTACAGACTTCGCGATCGTTGATGAGGTCTTGCGTTCATCTGGACAGCCTCTGGAAAACTCAGCTGGACCTACATGGGAGTCGGTTTGGACATGATCTCTCCTAAATCATTATTCATACCGGCGCACGGGCCGCGGAGTCAGCCAGGTCATTGAATGCGGACGTGTACCCTTGGTTACAACATTGTCTTCAACAGCGGCCAGTACTCCCCAGGGTCGTTCGATGGCCGTCGCCTTCTCGCGCAATGAGTCGACTCATGTCGTGCAACAGCAAGCCGTAGCGCACGAACCTGCGCTCGCGCCCCGGCCAACCGAACGGATCACCTTATACTTCAGCCCAGGTTGAAGCTGATAATATTGGAGTCCGCGTTGCTGACGGCGGCCGCCTCCAGTTCATGTTTCAGTGATGACATCGACCGTCCAACGACAACCACAGTCACCTCTGGCCGGCGAAACCGAAAACACGACGAAGCGCACGTTAACCCGGCCGGAAGAACGAAAACTTTCCGAATCATCGTCCGGAGAGATAGAGATCACGGCCTATCCGACCTCGTTAGCGATATAACTTCGTCATTGACCAGGCAACGCTCAAGCCAGAGCACAAGGCACTCCTTAAAGGACTGACCCTGGCTGATTAAAGGATCGAAGGCGAGCAACCTCGAGCTGTTGATTATGGGTCACACCGATTCAAGCGGCGAAGCGGATGTGAATATCCGATTTCCAAGCGTCGTGCACAGACGGTGCAGAAGCAGCAGATGATGGGAGCAAGTATTCCCGAGCCGGACGCTCTGTTTCGGCGAAGATCGCCCGCTTGCGACGAACTACACCGTATATGGCCGAAGCCGGAACCGGCGCGTGGACATCTATCTGCTGCCGCGTGCGAGAATCGCGCCCAAAAAAGTAGAGAAACCGGGCGAACCAGAGATCGACATCATCATCTTTCTAGAACCGGTCGCAAAGTGAAGAAGACCGAGCCAAAAAGAAAAAAGAGGATAAGCCGGAAAAGAAAGAGGAACCTAAGGACGAGGATGATGGCTGTAAGTATAACGGTGGAGGGGGTGGTGGCGGAGGAGGCGATGGATAGCTTTCCGAATCCCTGCGATTCGATCCTCTGGCTGCAGTTTTCGCAGAGGGCGGCGGGTGGGCAGCAAAGAAGATCTTCTGCGCCGTGGAGCCGTAATTTTGCGCCATCTTGGACTGGCTGAAAGATGACGACGACGATAAGAAACCGCCCGAAGACAAAGACGAGCCCGAAAAAGATAAGCAGCGCAAAGCTTGCCGAGTTTCAGTAAATCTGCCTTCGGGACTTCATGTAGTCGATCCGGAGTCCCCTTACCGCTTATTGCATTTCCCCTTTACGATGGAGCTGAAGTTTCGTCAGGAGCTTCCCGACTATTCTCCTTATTGCGACCTGAACTGTGGCGAATACCGGCAAGAGGTCCGGGCTGGTTTGAAGACAATATGTATGGCGGGCCGGTGGTCCGCAAACCACACCCGTTGCGACTCGGGTTCAACATGGAGGAGAATGTGTTCTTGGAAGATGGCAAACCGCAGAGTGAAGCGAAGTTACGGGCATCGCTACCTGACCTTCATGGCCCGCAGTCGCCCGAAGACGCGGGCCCGACCATTTCTTGCGCCTAACGAAGCTAACGATCAATACCTTGTCCTGATCGATAAGTTGACGCACTTACCAAGGCAGCGATTCACCTGGCGTAGGCAGTGCGCTTCCCGAACGCCGAAATTCATCTCCACCTTTGGTTTCGAGGCGGTCCGGTGGATGGCTGGAATGGCGACGAAGAAATCGGCGATTGGCATGAGTGGGAAGTCGTCCGCGATCGCGTCCCACCGAAACCTCCGCCGGAGCCAGTGCCGCCGAAGCCAACCCCGGTCGCGACAAAGCCGCGAACCCTCGATGGCCCGGCCAGCGGCAAACAGGCGTCCTTCGTCTATGCAGGCGGGATGGCCTACACTGCGTTCGAATACGCAATCGGTTTCTGATTAAAATCGAATTTGAAAGCCAGGGCGAGTTCATACCGCCTTCATCGAAATTATGATTATCAAGGTCACCAGCACCGACATCCGCTTTGTCACTAACAACTTGATCGCATTGAATGTCGCGCCGTGAAGGTCACCGGCCTCCCGCGTTATTTCCCCGCACACGCCGGGATTTATCCGACTAAACCAGCTTCGGCCCGACTAAGACGGCAAGCTCCCTCACCCAGCTCGCTTCCTTCGGAATACGCGTATGGAAGGTATCTCCGTTACCCGCTAATGTGCTACAGCGCAAATGCGCCTGTGTGGAGACGCCAGATCCGGCCGGCTGAGTGTGAACAAGGTTGCGAAGGGAAGCTGCAATTCTTCGAACGATTTCACTGGTCGCTCAACCATCGATCCCGACGCTCCTTCGCCCTACCCAATTAGATCTAATGAAAGGTTCTCTTCTCGCTAACGCCATGAGCACTTTTCCCAGGTTCACCACGTCTGCTGAAAGGCGCCATCATCGGCGTTGATCCGTTCAACCCGCTGGCCAGCGTCATCGTGTTCCAATACAACCCGGACACGATGACGCGGCGGCTGGAGCCGCGCGCGGTCAGCAGCGAAGGCGATCGCGGCGAAGCATTCCGCCTCACCGGCGCGCCGAAGGAGACGATCACGTTCAGCATGGAAATTGACGCGACGGACCAGCTCGAACAGGCACAAGCGCCCGCGACGTCCGTTGGAATTTATCCCACGCTCGCGGCGCTGGAGATGCTGGTTTATCCAAAGACTGCGGCGGTGATCGCCAACGACGTGCTGTCGGCGATTGGCACGATCGAAGTCATTCCCGCGACCGGGCCGATGATTCTGTTCGTGTGGGGACCGCAACGCGTTTTGCCGGTGCGCATCACGAGTTTCAGCATCACGGAGGAAGCGCACGACACGATGCTCAATCCGATTCGCGCGAAGGTCGAGTTGTCGCTCACGGTTTTGAGTTATCAGGATTTGCCGCTGCTCAGTCCGGGCAACGTTCTCTTCCTCGCGCATCACATCGCCAAGGAAGTCATGGCGACGACGAACACGTTCAACAACATCCAAAGCACCGGCGACGCAAGTCTGATCAAATATGCAAACTATGAATTTTCCACCCACGAGCCGTTACTACAATTTCGAAACCGCGACGCTCGAGACGCCGGATGCACCGGACGATTATTTTTCTCGCGACGACGTTTCCTGCCGCAGCCCGAAAATTTTTCCCTGCTCCAGGAATATGTCGTCTCGCAAGGCGACCGCCTTGACAACGTCACCGCGCGTTATCTGGGCGATCCCGAACAATTCTGGCGGGTCTGCGACGCGAACCGCGCGATGCGTCCGGACGAACTCACAGAAACCATTGGCCGCCGGCTGCGCATCACGCTGCCGGAAGGCATACCGGGGACACCGAATGTTTGACGGAATCCATCTCACCTTGCTGATCGGGCCGCTGCCGGTGCCGTTGCCTGCGCCGTTGCCGCTGGTGGAAGCGTTGCAAAGTGTGCAGGTGAACAGCGGACGCGATCGCACCGGATTTCAATTGAAGTTCACCCTCGGCAAGACTTCGCTCATTCAGTTGGCGCTGCTGCCCGCCGGATTTTTTGATCCGATGATTACGCGCGTCGTCATCATCGTCACTTTCCGCGGGATGCCGCAGGTCATTTGCGATGGCGTCGTCACGCGCCACGAAATGTCGCCGAGCAACGAACCGGGCCAATCCACGCTCACGCTGACGGGCGAGGATTTGAGCGTGCTGATGGATGTCGTTGAATCCAAATTGCCGTATCCCGCGATGCCGGACGCGGCGAAGATCGAGGTCATCCTCGAGCAAATATGCCATGTTCGGCATCATTCCGATCGTGATTCCGCCGCCCGTGGACACGGTGAAAGTTCCCACCGAAGGGTTTGAGTCACAGACCGGCACCGATCTTTCCTACATCAGGGACCTCGCGTGACAGTGCGGCTATACTTTTTACGTCGAGCCGGGCCCGGCGCCTCTGACCAGCATCGCTTACTTCGGGCCGGACGTGCGCATCCCGATTCCGCAACCGGCTTTGAGCGTCAACATGGATTGGGCGACGAACGTCGAGTCGCTGAGTTTCAGCCTCGATGGGTTGTCGAAAAAAATAACTGTGATCACGATCCTCGATCCGATCACGAAAAAAATTCCTATTCCGATCCCGCTGCCAAACATTGACGTTTTCAAACCTCCGCTTGGCCTGCGGTTGACGCCACCGGCGAAAATCAAATTCTCCGATGACATGGCGAACCTTGCCCGGCCGACGCAGCCAAACGCGCGTTCGGCCTGTTGCGCGACGGCGCGGACGCGATCAGCGGCAACGGCTCGTTGAGCGTGCCGCGTTACGGGAGCATCTTGCGCGCGCGCCTGCTCGTCGGCGTGCGCGGCGCGGGAATTTCTTACGACGGTTTGTATTACGTCGAAAGCGTCACGCACAATCTCAAGCGTGGCGAATACAAACAGAGTTTCACCCTGTCGCGCGACGGTTTGATTTCACAAACACCGCTCGTGCCTGCATTGCCATGAACCAAAAATATTACGGCAAATATCGCGGCACGGTCCTGAACAACGTGGACCCGGAACTGCGCGGGCGATTGATGCTCACCGTGCCGGATGTGCTCGGCGCGATTCCGTCGAGCTGGGCCGAGCCCTGCGTGCCGCTGGCCGGACCGACCGGCCCGCCGATGGGCGTGTATTTCGTGCCGCCGATTGGCGCGGGAGTTTGGGTCGAGTTTGAAGCGGGCAATCCGGACTATCCGATCTGGGCGGCTGCCGCTGGGGCACGACGTCGGACATTCCGACGCTCGCCAAGGCGGGCAACCCGGCGGACCCGAACATCGTCATTCAATCGCTCTTGCAACACACCTTCATGATCAGCGACATGCCGCCGAGTCCGGCGACGGGCGGCATCATTCTGAAAAGCACGACCGGCGCGATGATCGTCGTGAACGACAGCGGCATTTACATTCAAAACGGAAAAGGCGCGTCCATCACGATGATTGGGCCGACCGTGACGGTCAACAACGGAGCGCTGACGATTGTATGAAATCCCCAATCACAAACAACAAACCACGTTTCAGTTTATGCCAGGTTTCCTAGTCCATGTCGGCGCACAAGTGATGTGCTCGCATGCGGGTCAGGCGCAGCCCACCGCGCCGAACCCGCGCGTGACTGTCAGCGGTCAACCGACGGTGCTGATTACCTCGCCCTATGTCGTGGCCGGCTGCACGCTACCACCGCCGCCAGGCGCGAACGGCCCCTGTGTCACCGCGCAATGGCTAACCGGCACGACGCGTGTCATGTCGAACGGCCAGCCCCTCGTCGTGCAAAGCAGTCAGGCGATCTGCGCGCCGACCGGCACGCCCCTGATCATTGCCGTAACCCAAACCCGCGTGAGCGCGATTTGAGGCAAACATGAACATTGATTTCCCATTCCATTTCGACAATCGCGGCCGCACTGCCACGACCGATGACGACGATCACATCCGCGACATGATCGAGGAATTTCTCTTCACCAATCCCGGCGAACGGGTGAACCGTCCGGACTTTGGCAGCGGTCTGCTGCAGATGGTCTTCGCGCCCAACAGTCCGGAGTTCGCGTCGGCCCTGCAATTCACTATCCAGGCCGGGCTGCAACGCTGGCTCGGCGATGTGATCCTTGCGCAAAAAGTGGAAGTCACGAGCGAGGATTCGACGCTGCGCGTCCTGGTCCAATATGTCGTCAAGCGCACGAACCAGACGCAAACCGCAATTTTCACGCAAACTATTTAACCCGGAGATAACATGAGTCTTTGCTGCCAGCAAGATGATCGACGCGACGCGGTTCGCCGCGCGAAAGGACTCAATGGGCTGGATTATGTCGAGGTCAGCAACGACCAATTAACGCTCACTGCATTCTTTCTTGGCAAGCTTCCGTCGGAGTTAAGCGTGGAAAAACCCGGCCTCGACAATTTCTCCAGCTCTCCGGCGGCCAGCGCGTGACGGACATCAGATTACAGGCGTGAAGCCGGTAGCCGATCCTGATCCGGAGAAGGATGATCAGCTCGTCATCACGCTCGACAAATACGGCGACTTTTCGACTTACACCCTGGGACTGGTCGGAGTTGAGTAACATCGATCCGCGTTACGAGCAAGTCGATTTCAATTTCAAAGTCAATTGCCCGTCGGATCTTGATTGCGCGCCCGTTTGCAAGTGCGAGCCGGAAACTCTGGCCGAGCCGGAGATCAATTATCTCGCCAAAGATTATGCGAGTTTTCGCCAACTGATTCTCGATCGTCTGGCATTGCTGGTTCCCGATTGGAGGGAACGCCACGTTCCTGATCTCGGTATCACGCTCGTCGAATTGCTCGCTTATACCGGCGACTATCTGAGTTACTTCCAGGACGCGGTTGCGACCGAGGCCTATCTCGACACGGCGCGCGAGCGGATTTCCGTGCGGCGTCATGCGCGACTGGTGGACTACAAATTGCACGAAGGCTGCAACGCTCGTGCCTGGGTTTGCATTGAGACGGATTCCGATTTCGCCCTCGATCCGACGGACATCTCGTTCACGACCGGATTCGAGGACCCGCAGTTGAGGGCCCAATCCATTTTGAACTGGTCCGATCTGCGCAGCGTTCCGGCGAATAGCTACGAAGTCTTCGAAGTGATGTCTCGCGAAAGCGGAGCGCAACTTCAGTTCTACGCCGCGCACAGCGAAATTCATTTTTACACGTGGGGCGAAAAGGAATGTTGTCTCGAACGCGGCAGCACTTCGGCCACGTCTTTTGGAATGCCTCGAATCTTCAGTTGAAGGTTCGGCGACGTTCTGATTTTCGAAGAAGTGCTCGGTCCGGTGACCGGAAATCCCGCCGACGCGGACCCGTCCCGCCGTCATGCGGTTCGTTTGACCAAGGTCACCCCGGGCGAGGACACGCTGTCGAAGCAGCCGATCATCGAGATTGAATGGGCCGCCGAAGATGCGCTGCCGTTTCCCTTCTGCATTTCCGCGATTGGTGAAGCGCCGGATTGCAAATATCTCGAGAACATCAGCGTCGCGCGCGGCAACGTGATTCTGGTGGATCACGGGAAAACCACCGGCCCGGAAGATCTCGGCCAGGTGCCGACGCTGCGAACGGAAGCGGTTTGCGAGTGCGCCGATCATCCGGGCGACGTGCAAACAATTCCTGGTCGGTTTCGCCCGAGTTTGTCGAAGACCCCCTTGACCTTCCGCCAAGCCTTGCCGGCGGATGAACCTGCGAAATCCCAGTGGAGACCGGCCGCTTCGCTCTTGACCCAGGATGTGCGCGCTGCGCTGCCGCAGATCCAGCTTGCTTCTCAACCCGCTGACCAATGGACCGCTCATTACGATTTGATCGAAAGCGAACCGGACGACCGGCATTTCGTGGTTGAGATTGACAACGACGGCGTCGCGCATTTGCGTTTCGGCGACGGCGAACTTGGCTATCGGCCGCCGGCGGGGATGAGCTTTAAGGCCACCTACCGGGTGGGCAATGGTGCAGGCGGCAATGTGGGCGCGGAAGCGATTTCCTGCCTTGTCTTGAGCGAGACAACAGTCAGCGGCGCTTCGATCACGGTGCGTAACCCGTTGCCGGCCCAAGGCGGGACGGACGCCGAGCCGATGGCAAACGCAAAATTATTCGCGCCTTCCGCTTTCCGTGATCCGAAGGAAATCCAGCGTGCGATCATTGCGGACGATTATGCGCTGATTGCCGAACGGAACACGAAGATCCAACTCGCCGCCGCGGCGCTGGTCTGGACCGGCAGTTGGTATGAAGCCGATGTCGCGGTTGACCCGCACAACACCGAAACTGCAGACGCGGCGTTGCTTTGTGAGATCGAGCATTATCTTCGCCAGTTCCGTCGCATCGGCCACGACTTGCGCGTGCTCCCGGCGCGCTACGTTCCGCTGGATTTGAAGCTGGAAGTTTGCGCGCTCCCGGATATCTGCGCGCCCACGTCAAGGCGGCGCTGCTCGACGTGTTCAGCAACCGTATTTTGCCCGGTGGCCAGCCCGGATTTTTTCAGCCGGACAATCTGACGTTCGGCGAAGGAGTTTTCCTGAGCAAAATCATCGCGACAGCCCAGGCCGTTGCGGGCGTCGAATGCGTGACGGTGACGCGATTCCACCGGCTCTTTGAATCGCCCAATCACGAACTCGAAAACGGCTTGCTCCCAATGCGGGTGAACGAAATCGCGCAACTCGACAACGACCCGACCTATCCCGAGCACGGCAAACTTGAAATCCAGGTGAAGGGAGGACGATGACATGACGACCAAAACCTGCGGCTGCACAACTGAGACCTGCGGTTGCTGCGAAGGCATCCAAGCCCTCACGCCGCAATCGACCGAGAACCGTCCGGGATTGAGCGCGCTGAATTATCGTGTCGGCACTCACGGAGCGTTCCTCGAAACGATGAAAGCGCGCCTTTCCACGATGACCGTGGATGTGCCGGGCGAGGACGGACTGACTAGCGAAACCTACACGCCGCTGCGCGCCCTTACGACGCGGGACGCGGGAGACCCTTCCATCGCGCTACTCGACGCCTGGGCCACGGTCACGGACGTGCTCACGTTTTATGCGGAACGCATTGCCAACGAAGGTTTTTTGCGCACAGCGACGGAGCGCCGCTCGATTCTCGAGCTCGCGCGACTGGTTGGTTATGCGTTGCGACCCGGCGTGGCGGCGACGGTTTATCTGGCCTACACGATTGACGAAAACCAAACCACGCCTGCCCAGATTCCCGTTGGCGCGCGTTCGCAGAGCATCCCGGGGCCGGGCGAATTGCCGCAGTCCTTCGAGACAAGCGATCCGCTCGAGGCTCGTGCTGATTGGAACAACTTGCAGGTCCGCCTTACCCAACCGCAAAACATCACACTCAGCAACGCGCTCGCGATTCAAAACCTTTATGTGGCCGGCGCGAACACCAACCTCAAGGCGGGCGATGCACTGTTGCTCGTGTTCGGCGACAACGGCAGCCCATCCGTCCTGCGCACGGTGCAAAGTGTCGAAGGCCAGTTCGAAAAGAAGCAGACCTTGATTCAATTTCAGCCTGTTGCGCCGGCCGTGGTCGCCGCAGTTCCAGTTCTCGCGGACTTTGTGACCGCGGCCAAGAAACTGGTGACCACAGCCACTTCCGGAGCAGGGCGGCGCCTGGTCGACAAAGCGGACGAAATCTGACGCAGAGTTATCTGGGCCTGCCGACTGAGCCTACCGGTTGGGCCGGGACCATTTTCAGCGCGGCGGATGGGACGCCTGATGCGCCAATTTTGCAGGCCTTCGTCGCGTTTGCGACCCAGCTCGCGGAGGTCCTTAAGAATATCCCGCAGCCGGTATCTGGTTTGGTTGTGACGGATCCATCACATTTTATTACGCCGCTCCTGCTTGCCCAAAAAGTGCAGGCGGCGGGTAGTCTTCAACTCCGCCGCAGTTTGACTGCGGCCTTTGCAGGCGGTGCCGATTCAAATCCACAATTGCTCGTCAAATTTGCCCCGCAACTGCGAGGCAATTTTTATAAGGCCTGGGCAAATGCGAACGTCAACAGCACGCCCCCGGTGCTGAAAGGCGTTTTTGCGCTGCGGGCTGAGGCCTCACTCTTTGGCGCTAATGCGCCTAAAATGCCGAAATACAACGGTATATGTGCCGAAGCAGCCTAACGAATGGGACGAATGGCCGATGGATGGCAATGAAAGCACCGATACGCTCTTTCTCGATCAGGCCTACGATGCGATTCAGCCGGCGAGTTATGTCGTGATCCAGGAGAGTTCTGGCGCGCGCGCGGTCAAGCTAGTCAAGACCGCGCAAACGGTGCAGCGCACGGCCTACGGCGTCAGCGGGAAGACCACGCAGCTCGTGTTCGCAGATGATTGGAGAAGTGATGGCGGTAACCTTTCCACTTTGCGCTCCGTCCTCGTGCGTGGTCAAAGCGAACCACTTCCGCTCGTCGAAGCGCCGGTCACGACCGATGTCGAAGGACAGGAAATTGCGCTCGACAAGCTTGCTGATTCGTTAACCTCCGGACGCTGGGTGATCGTAACCGGCGAGCGGACGGACATTCCGGGCGTGAGCGGCGTTCGGTCGAGCGAATTGCTCATGATCTCCAGTCTGCGCCAGGATTTTGATTCGACCCTGCCGGGCGACAAGACTCATACCACGCTCGTCCTCGCAACTCCGACGGCTTACTCCTACAAACGCGACACAGTCACGATTTACGGCAATGTCGTCAAAGCCACACATGGCGAAACGCGCAACGAAACGCTCGGCAGCGGCGACGGCAGCCAATCGCTGCAATCCTTTACGCTAAAACAACAACCGCTCACGTTTGTGTCGGCGCCGAATCCGAGGGGCGTTGACAGCACGCTCGAAAGTTTTCGTCAACAGCGTGCAGTGGCATGAAGCGAACACGCTCGCCGGACTTGGCCCGAAAGATCGCAAATTCATCACCAAGACCAACGACGCGGACAAGACGACGGTGATTTTCGGAAACGGCGAAAACGGCGCGCGGCTTCCGACGGGGTTGGCGAATGTGACCTCCGTTTATCGCAATGGAATTGGCAAGCCGGGCAATGTGAAGGCGGAACAGATCAGTCTGCTTCAGACCCGTCCGCTAGGGGTGAAGACCGTGATCAATCCCCTCCCTGCTTCGGGCGGCGCGGACAAGGAGAATCGCGATCAAGCGCGCGAGAATGCGCCGTTGGCGGTGATGTCGCTCGACCGGCTTGTGTCAGTGCAGGATTATGCGGACTTCGCGCGCACTTTCGCGGGCGTCGGGAAGGCGGCGGCGCGGAAATTGAGCGACTCGAGGCGCCAGCTTGTTCACGTCACCATTGCGGGCGCGGATGACATTCCAATTGATGAGACTTCCGATCTTTACCGGAACCTGCTCCTCGCCTTGCGTAAGTTCGGTGACGCCGATTTGCCGGTGCAACTTCAGGTGCGAGAGCTGGTCGTTCTTGTCCTGAGCGCGAATGTGCGAATTGCGCCGGATTATCAATGGGACGCGGTGGCGCCAAACGTTCGCGCGACGCTGCTGGACGCTTTTGGTTTTCAAAAGCGCGCGCTCGGTCAGCCGGCCTTGCTCTCCGAAGTAATCAGCGCGATGCAAAAAATTGAAGGTGTCCAATATGTGGATGTGGACGCGTTTGGCGGCGTGCCGGAGAAAAAGCCGGAGGTAGACGACCAAGGAAACCCGACCGGCAGACGAACGCTCCTCGCGCTGACCGATATCGCAGCGGCCGTGCAACAGATTGTAAGTCCCAGCCGGGCCTCGGTTCTGGCCAGACGTGCGAGCTCCGCTGAATCCGTTCCCGCTGCGCGTGTCGACGTCAACCTCGCGGATTTCGAAGGTGGCACGCTGCGTCCGGCCCAGCTTGCGATTTTCACCGACGCCGTGCCCGACGCGCTGATCTTGAACCAAATCAAATGACCACTCCTACGTCAGACCCGCGGATTGATCGGCTCTATAAATTGTTGCCCGCCGTCCATCGAATGCGCGACGCGGACCAAAAGTATCCGCTGCAAGCGTTCCTGCGCGTCATCGCCGAGCAGGCCAACGTGGTCGAGGACGATATTCAACAACTCTACGAAAACTGGTTTATCGAAACCGCTGAGGACTGGGTCGTGCCTTACATCGCGGATCTGATTGGATATCGTCCGGTTTCCGATGCAGGCCAGGCGAGCGATGACAAGACCGCCGAAGGCCGGGCGCTGAATCGCATTCTCATTCCGCGGCGCGAAGTGGCGAACACCCTCGCCTATCGACGACGCAAAGGAACCCTCGCGCTGCTCGAATTGCTCGCGAACGATGTCGCCGGCTGGCCCGCGCGGGCGGTAGAATTTTTCCGCCTGCTCGGCTGGAATCAAAACATCAACCACCTTCACCTCCGTCGCGCCCAGACGGTGGATGTGCGATGCGTCGAGGAATTGGACCTGCTCGACGGCCCATTCGATTCACCGGCGCACACGGTGGACGTGCGTCGCATCAATTCGCATCGCACCATCGGCCGCTACAACATTCCGTCGGTCGGGCTCTTTGTCTGGCGGCTCAAATCCTACTCGGTCACCCGCTCGCGGCCGCATTGCGAGGAGAACGTGCATCCGAATTGTTACACCTTCAGCTTGCTCGGCCAGGACGCGCCGTTGTTCAACCTGCCCGAGGCGGAAACAGATTCATCGCACATCGCCGAGGAAGCGAACGTCCCCGCGCCCATCCGCCGCCTCGCGTTTGAAAAACATCCCGAGCGTTATTACGGCGCGGAGAAAAGTTTTGCCATCTGGACGGACGGCTGGGCGGGATTCGATTCGAACCAGCCGGTCCCGGTCGAAGCAATCGTTCCCGCTGATTTGTCGGACTGGCAATACGCGCCGCCGCTCAAACACATCGCGGTTGATCCCGTCCTGGGACGGTTCGCGTTTCCGTTGGATCAGGATCAACTGCCGAAGAAGGGCGTGCGCGTGACATATCACTACGGGTTTAGCGCCGATCTTGGTGGCGGCGAATACGCGCGACCGATTTTGGATCCATCGCCGCGGGCAGTAGGAAACGCTGATTCTGAAAATCCGCAGAACGCAAACCTCCAGACCGTCGAGCCGAAATTTTATCGCGTCGGCGCGGGCCAGACTTTCCATCGTCTGCGTGAAGCGATTAGCCATTGGCACGACGACAAACCGCAGGATGCGGTCATCGAAATCACCGACAGCGGCGTCTACGTCGAACCGATCAACATTCGACTAAACGCGAATCAAACGCTGCAATTGCGCGCGGCCAACCGCGCCCGGCCCATCATCCGCATGTTGGATTGGCAGACGGATTTGCCCGATGCGCTCACCGTGACCATGTGCCGCGGCAGCCGATTCACGCTCGACGGACTGCTTGTCACCGGTCGCGGCGCGCAGTTTCACGGGCCGCAACGCGATAAGCCGGCCGATCCGCGCGATCCAATCTGCGGCGCGGAGATTTTGATTCGCCATTGCACGTTCGTGCCCGGCTGGGAGTTGGAATGTGATTGCACCCCGGTGCGCGACGGCGAACCGAGTCTGGAGCTTTATAACATTCGCGCGAACGTCCGCATCGAACACACGATCCTTGGCGCGATCCAAGTCCACGAAGACGAAGTCCGAACCGATCCGATTCCGGTCTGCATCAGCGACAGCATTGTGGACGCGACGGCTCCGGACAAAGAAGCGATCGGCGCGCCCGGTTACGCGGTGGCGCACGCCGTCTTAACGATGTTGCGCTGCACGGTTTTTGGCATCGTGGACGTGCACGCGGTCGCGCTGGCGGAGAACTGCATTTTCACCAACTGCCTGAACGTCGCGCGGCGTCAGCTTGGTTGCATGAGGTTTTGCCATGTGCCCTACGGGTGCCGCACGCCGCGCCGTTATCATTGTCAGCCCGATCTGGTAGCGCAGCAGGTCGAAGAAACCTTGCGCGCGGCCGCTGCGATCCAGGGTCTGCCCGCGCCGACACAGGCTGAATTAGACGCGGCCAAAGCGCGCGAACGGCTACGCGTCCAACCGCAGTTCAATAGCGAGCGTTACGGCACGCCGACCTATTGCCAGTTGTCCGACAACTGCGCCGAAGAAATCAAACGGGGCGCGGACGACGAATCCGAAATGGGCGCATTCCACGACCTGTTTCAGCCGCAGCGCGAGGCAAATCTGCTCGCGCGCCTCGACGAATTTACACCCGCAGGAATGGACGTTGGAATCATTCACGCCACCTGAACATGACGATCTAGAAAAACGCAAACCGAAGGAGACGAACTATGAAAGGCGACTTCACCCGAGACACATTTCATCCAGCGAAACACTTCAGTCGCGTGCTCATGCAGCAGGGACGCGTCACGCTCGACGCCGACCATAACGAGCAGACGGCGATTGAGCTCCGCTACCTGCGCACCCTGGCGCGCGACGTCATCGGCCCGTACGCCGCGCCGGCCGGAGCAGACGGAGGTTTCGCGCTCGCAGTCGACGCGAACGGAGTTTTCACGATCAGCCAAGGACGTTATTACGTTGATGGAATCCTGGTCGAGAACGACACGGATAATTGCACTTACAAAACGCAGCCGGATTTTCCCGTGCCGGCCGATGACGCGCTGCTCGCGGCAATGACCGGGAACACTGATGCCAGCCAGTCGTTCTGGGTTTATCTCGATGTCTGGGAGCGGCACATCACGCCGATTGAAGACGATTCGATTCGCGAAAAGGCGCTGGGCGGTCCCGATACTTGCACGCGCGCGAAAGTTACATGGCAGGTCAAGGCGCTGCCGCTGACGCCTCAATTGACGAAGGTTCTGGCGGCGGCGGAACAAAAAGTCATTGCGCAGATTGATGCGCTTTGGACGAAGAAAGCACAGTTGGAGAAGCAGTTTCAAGCGGCCACCGATACGGCGACACAGGTCAGTCTGCTCAAACAACTTCAACCGGTCGATGACGAGCTGGCGCGACTGACACGACTCTCGCTCTTGCCCGTGCACGAAACGCTCTTGAGCCAGCTGGTCCGGCTCAGCAATGCCTCGCTCGCGGCGCGCGTTGATCCCGGATTGAAAATCGAAGACGCGTGCATCACGCCGCCGGATTCAAAATATCGCGGGGCGGAGAACCAGCTTTATCGGGTTGAGATCCATCGCGGCGGAACGGCCGGCCAAGCCACCTTCAAGTGGTCGCGCGACAACGGCAGTATCGCGACAGCGTGGCTCGGAGGCGAGGGCAGCAATCTCCAGGTGGCGAGCACGCGCGGATTTGCGGCGGGCAATTGGGTGGAGTTGTCCGACGACAATTCAGACTTACTCGGCCAGCCCGGCACGCTAGCGCAACTCGTTAAAGTCGAAGGCGACACGCTCTCGGTCGATCCGGCGACGACGCTGCCACCGATTGGCAATTTTCCGGCCAACCCAAAGGTGCGCCGTTGGGATCAAGCGGCGACCGACGCGATCTCTCTGACCGACGACCATGCGGTCCCGATTCAAGAGTCGCCCGCCGGAGCGACGGCCGATAAGATCGTCTGGATTGATTTGGAAGACGGCGTGCAAATTCAATTCTCCGCCGGGGGCAATTATCGCACCGGCGACTACTGGTTGATTCCCGCTCGGGTCGCGACGGGTAATGTCGAGTGGCCACAAGCCGACGACTTGAATCCGCAACCTTTGCCGCCGCATGGCATCGAGCACCATTACGCCCTGCTCGGCGCAACGACGAGATTTCAAGGAAACTGGAACATCCAGAGCCTGCGCTGCGAGTTTTGGCCGATCTTTTTCTGCGCGATTCAGGCCAGAGTCCAGGCGCCGACAGTGATAGTTCCACATCCGGTCTTCGTGCCGCCCAGACCCGTTACTGAGGTCGTTAGGCCGGTCAGAAAGGCGAAAAGGAAAAAAGCGGGCGGCTAGGCGAATTCTGTTTCGCCAGAAGGCGTAGACTTGGGAGCGCTATTGCCCGGAATGATGAGGCTCGGCCAGGCCAAATCGCCGGGCCGAGCGAGCGCGAGCTTTCAGCGCTTCAACTTCACGATCGCGCGGCGGCGCGTTCGTCACGAGGGAGTCGAGCAAGCGCTGCGCAATCCGCGTCACTTCAGCAACCGCTTGATCGAAGGCGTCCTGGTTGACCTTGGCCGGACGGGTGAATCCGCTCAGCTTGCGCACAAACTGCAGGGCGGAAGCTTGAATTTCTTCACTCGTCGCCGGCGGTGAAAAGTTATGCAGGGTCTTGATGTTTCGGCACATGATCTTTTTTCGTTAGGCTGTATTCGAATTTCAAACTCAGTTTTTCGCGATGCAAACATTCTTGGGCTCGGTAAAAAAGCGGAGCGCTTCTTCGCCGCCTTCGCGACCGACGCCGCTTTGTTTCATCCCGCCGAAGGGGACGCGCAGGTCGCGCACCAGCCAGCAATTCACCCAAACCGTGCCGGTGTGAATCTGCTCCGCGACGCGATGGGCGCGGCTGAGGTTTTGCGTCCAAACGCTCGAGGCGAGGCCGTATTCGGTGTCGTTGGCGTAGCCGATAACTTCGTCTTCCTGGTCGAAGGGCGTGATCGTGACGACGGGTCCAAAAATCTCTTCGCGATTAACCCGGCAAGTCGACCGGCAGACCGGTGATGACCGTCGGCGGGAAAAAATAGCCGCCCTTGCAACGGTCGTTAGGCGGGGGAGGCGCAGCCCCGCCGAGCGCGATCTCTCCGCCCTCCTCTCTCGCCAGATCGACATAAAATTTCACTTTCTCGAGTTGCGTCCGCGAGACGATCGCACCCTGGTCGGTCTTGGCTTCGAGTGGATCCCCCACCCTTAGTTGCGAGGTTTTTTCAATAAAACGCCTAACGAACTCAGGATAAGCCGGCCGCTCCACAAAAACGCGAGAACCGCAAAGACAAACCTGTCCCTGGTTGGCGAAAGAAGAACGCACACTCCCGGCAATGGCGGCGTCCAGGTCGGCGTCAGCGAAGATGATGTTCGGATTCTTCCCCCCGAGCTCGAGTGACACTTTCTTGAAAAGCGGCGCGCAGGCTTCCGCAACTTTGCGGCCGGTCACGGTCCCGCCGGTGAAAGAGATCGTGCCGATTTTCGGATGCGCGGTGATGGCGGAGCCCACGTTCGGACCCGTTCCGTGGACGATATTGAGGACGCCCGCCGGCAAACCGGCCTCCTGGCAAACTTCGCCGAGCAGAAAGGCCGTCATCGGCGTCAGCTCGCTCGGTTTCGCGACCGCGGTGTTGCCGACCGCGATGGCGGGCGCGATTTTCCAGCTCAACAAATAGAGCGGCAAATTCCACGGCGAAATGAGACCGACGATGCCGCGCGGCTGGCGCAGGGTGTAGTTGAAGGCGACGCCGTCCATAACGTGCGCTTCGTTCTCGGTGTGCAGGATCGCGGTCGCGAAAAAGCGAAAATTGCTCGAGGCCCGCGGGATATCGAGGCTGCGCGCGAGCGAAAGCGGTTTCCCGGTATCGATCGACTCGGCCCGGGCAAATTTCTCCAGATCGCGGTCGATCAAATCAGCGATGCGGAGAAGAATGCGCGAACGTTCTGCCGCCGGCGTGCGCGACCACGCCGGGAAAGCTTTTTCGGCGGCGGCGACCGCGCGCTCGACATCACGACTGTCGCTATCCGGGACTAACGAATAGGGTTCGCCTGTCGCCGGCTCGATGTTGTCGAGATACTTGCCGCCGATCGGCGGAACAAACTGCGCCGTCGATGAAGTTTTGAATCTGAACGGTGTCCTTGTGCACGATGTCGCTCGGACTATATATGCCCTTTCGGCGCTCGACAAATGTTGTAGCCGCGTTCGCTGATCCCAATTGTTGTAGCCGGGTCGAACGGAGACGTCGCTACCGAGCCGGGGTCAGCGATCCCGGCTACAACAATTCCCGCAAAACGCGCAGCCAATTGCCACGCAAAATTTTCTCGATCTGCTCATCGCTGAAGCCGCGCTCGATGAGCTTGCGTGTCAGGTTGCGCGCGTGACCGTGGTTCCCGAGGTCGGGAAGAAAATGCGGCGTGGCCAGCTTCGCTTCGAGGGCCTCGCGCTCGGCGTCCGGTAATTGCCGCCAGAGAAACTCGCAAAAGTCGAAACCGATCCCAACCCCTTCGATGCCGATCAGGCCGGCGACGTGCTCGATGTGGTCGACATAACGATCCAGCGTCGACTCCTCTTTTTTCGGACTAACGAGAATGGCGTTGATTCCGATCACCCCGCCGCGCGCGCCGATCATCCGGATTTGCTCGTCACTGATGTTGCGCTCGATGTCGTAGAAACGGCGGGCGTTGCTGTGTGAAACAATCAGCGGCCCAGTCGTTAGGGCGCAAATTTCCTCAAAGCCGGCTGGGTTAATGTGCGCGAGATCGAGCATGATGCCGAGGCGCTGGCATTCCGCGACCAACTCGCGACCGAAACTCGTCAGGCCGCGCTCCGGCGAGCCGTTCGGGGCGAAAATTCCACCGGCGGCCGCAGCGTTCTCGCGCGCGTGCGTGAGTGAGATGCTGCGCAGGCCCAACTCGTGAAAGATCGCCACGAGATTGAGATCCTCGCCCAACGGCTCGGCCCCTTCCATGGTCAGGAGCAGGGCGATCTGTCCCGCGCTTTGCGCCCGCTCGATCTCAGCAAAGGTTCGACAAAACGTTAGGCGCGGGGTGGCTTCCACTTCAGCCTTGAGGAGAGCGATCTGGTCCAACACGACCTGCAGCGCCTGCTCACCAAGATATTGGTCCTCGACATAAACCGCGACGCCGAGCAGACCGATGTCGCCCGCCTCGAATTCCGGCAGGAAATCAGTCGCGACGACGTTTCGGCGCGGTCGGCTCAAAAAGAGACTGAGCGGCAAATCAAAATGCAGATCGATCAGTCGATCAGCGTGGAGGGATGCGATTCTGTCTTCGATTTCGCTGGCTGATTTCACGTTGCGGGCAACTCCTTCAAAATGGCGCGGGCGGCAGTTTCGCTCGCGCCGCCCTTTCCGAGTTTGGCGATGACGCCGTCGAAATCAGCAACCATTTGTTTGCGCCGGTCAGGATTGTCGAGCAGGCGCAGAACCTCGGTCGCAATCGCGGCGGGTTCCGCATCGCCCTGGATGAACTCCGGAACAATTTCGCGCTCAGCGAGGACGTTAGGCATACCGAGATGTTTTACCCGAATCAACATCTTGCCGGCAAGATAGGTCGGCCCTGCCACTTTGTAGACAAGAACGAAGGGCATTCGAAAGAAGGCCGACTCCAAAGTCGCTGTACCCGAAGCCACGATTCCAACCGCGCTTCGCTGCATCATTCGCGCCGCCTCCCCGACCACGACCTCGACCTGGCCTAACGAATTGACAACTGGTTGCAGTTCGCGCCGAATCACCTCTGCGAGGGCATCGGAAGCAGCGGAAATCTCGAAGTGCAAATCCGGCCGCTGCTTTGTGCAAAATTTCCATCACCCCGATCAGGATCGGCAACAATTTGCGCACTTCGCGGGCCCGGCTTCCGGGAAAGAGACCAACGAGATGCGGGGCGCGCAGGGCCTCGATTCGTTTTGTCTCCAGGTCATCGATCATCGGGTGTCCGACAAAAATCGTGCGCAATCCCGATTGCTCGTAGAGTTCGGCCTCGAAGGGAAAAATGCAGAGCATGAGGTCGAGCCAGCGCGCCATCTGCGGGATGCGGCCGCGATTCCAGGCCCAGACCTGGGGACTAATGTAATAGATGATTTTCCCGCCTAAGCCCGAAAGCGTTCGGGCTTCGTGCAGGGTGCGCGCGAGGCGAAGATTGAATCCCGGATAATCAATCAGGACGATGGCGTCCGGCCGGGTGGCCGCAATCTCATTAACCGTCTTGCGAAATTCCTCCCGGAAATAGGGGTAATGCTTGACCACTTCCCAAAGGCCGACCACGCCCGCCTCATCGCTCCAATCGATGAACCGCTCTCCCGCGATCGCCTTCATTTTCGGTCCGCCCCGGCCTAACAATCGCAGCGCAGGCCGCAGACGGCGCAACGCCTGCATGAGGGAGGCGCCATGATTGTCCCCGCTCGCTTCGCCCGCTACCAGGTAGATCGTCATTTCCACGGAGGGGCGTGTTTCCGCACGTCCAATGAATCCCTCTGTGGCCTTCATTGCGAAAGTGGAGTTTCGCCGATCCTCTTCGTGATTTCGACCGCGAGCTCGAGCGCCGCGGTCGCTTCGAAACCGGAAACCTTCGGCTGCAGTCCCATCCGCGCGCATTCGATGAAAGACAAAAGCTGGCGCTTGAGCGGTTCCTCGCGCTCGATCTCGACTTCGGCCCGGTCGATTCCGAGGCCGACCTTGCGATAAATCTCGCCCGTCTGATTCTGATAATCGAGCGAGAGATAGGCATCCTCCTGGAAAACGCGAATCTTCCGCATCCGCTCGGGGCTGATTCGGCTCGAAGTGATGTTGGCGACGCAGCCATTCGCGAAACGGAGGCGCGCGTTGGCGATGTCTTCCCGCCGGCTCAGGACCGGCACTCCGACGGCATCGATCGTCTGCACCGGCGACCTGACGAGATGCAAAATAATTTCCAAATCGTGGATCATGAGATCGAGCACCACGCCGATGTCGGTGCTGCGATTCGGGAAAGGCGAAAGCCGGTGCGCTTCGATGAAACGCGGATGAGTCAGCCGCGCCTCGAGCGCGCTCAAGACCGGATTGAAGCGCTCGACATGACCGACCTGGAGAACGAGCTGGCTTCGCGCGGCCAGCTCCGCGAGCTGGCTGGCTTGCGCGGTATCTTCCGCGATTGGCTTTTCAATCAGTAAATGTTTGCCCTTCTCGAGCAGCGGTTGCGCGACCGCGTGATGCGAGCTGGTGGGCGTCGCAATCGAGGCGGCGTCGACCAACTCAGCGAATTCACCTAACGACTCCGCCGCCCGGACCTTGTATTGCTCCGCGACCTGCGCGGCGTTCGCCGCATCCGTGTCGTAGATGGCGGTAAAATTCGCCGTGTCCGTCTCGGCGTAGAGCCGGGCGTGATTTTTCCCGATGTGGCCGACGCCGACTACTCCGACTCGCAGATTTTTCATAGGCGAGTGCGATTAGAAAATTGAGCGAACATGCGAGAGAGTGCCAGTCAACCGCAGCCATGAAACAAACGCAAACTGATTGGGATGATCTCTATCGCCGGCGGGAAACGCCGTGGGAAAAAGGAAAGCCGCATCCCGCATTGGTCGATTTCCTCGAGGAAAGCGGGCCGCTCCGCGGAGAGATTTTCGTTCCCGGCTGCGGCTCCGGCCAGGATGTGCGGGCTCTCACCACAGCGGAGAATCATGTTGTCGGGATTGATGTTGCAACGCGCGCGATGGCGAAGGCAAATGCCAGTCCAAGAATCGCGAACGAAGAATATCTGCTCGCCGACCTGTTCGATCTGCCCGCGAAATTCGATTACCAGTTCGACTGGGTTTTCGAGCACACCTGCTTTTGCGCGATCGATCCGAGCCAGCGCGAAGCCTACGTCGAGGCAATCGTTAGGCTGCTCAAACCGGGCGGCAAACTGCTCGCCATCTTTTTCATCAATCCCGATCACGACGAAGAAGGCCCGCCATATCGGGTGAGCACGACCGAACTGGAAAAATTCTTCGGAAAGAATTTCACCCTCGAGCGCGAATGGGTCCCAGCCCGCACTCACCCCGGCCGCGAAGAACGCGAACTGATGCGCGTCTTGCACGTCCGCTAATTTTCGAGAGTCGCGGCCGTTAGCGGCGTCTCACGGCTTGATTAATTGGTTGATCGATTGAAAGGCGAGGTGTCGAGGCTCCGCCCGACCCTGCTCCCATTCTTGCAGGGTCCGCTTTGAGATCCGCAATTTCAGCGCCGCCTCGTTCTGGGAAAAGTCATTCTTCTTCCTCCATTCATAAAGGCGTTCCCCCAGACTCTTCGCGCGAGGTTTACGACTTCGTCTGCGCGAAGTTTTCGCGCGCGGCCGGCAACTCATAGGCGCAATCGCGTCCCTTCAGTTCGTTTTCCAAATTGGCGCGTCCTGGCACCTGGCATACGTGATTCACGTATATGCAATTTCTCAGATGAGTCCAAGCGAAATTGCCTGACGTTAGTGCCTGCGAAAAATTTGGCCCATCCGGTCGCCCACTATACATGACTCAGGTATATCGCATTCTCGATTTTTCCTAACCTCAAAAAAGCTGGACCGCATCGGGGCTTTTCAGATTGCAACTGGTGGGATCAAGACTCCGCAGATTCGCTTTCCTGATATACGTGACTCACGTATATCATCTGATGGCCTTCGGGTATCGAGTTTTTATCCGAGTCCTTGTCAAAACCTACCGAAGGTTGGCCCTCATCCGGCGAGTGCGCGAACTCTCTTCCCTTCGCACGCCGCATAGGAACTGGACATTTCCCGTTTTCGCACACCGAAATGTTAAATTGATGACACAACCCGCGGGCCATCTTCCGAACTCGAAGGATTCTTCGGCAAAGATTTAGCCCGCGAGCGCGAATGAATCTCAGCCCGCGAAGAACGCGAGCTTATACAGAATCCTGCGCCTTCGCTCTCGCCGGAGGGCCGTGCCTCCGCACGTCCGACATCTTAGGTGAGCGTAGCGACGGAACTAGGAGTGCAGCCGTATCCCGTAACGCAGCCCGGGATGGGCGGGGCGAAGCCGAGCTTTCAAATGCGCCACAACGGCCGGGCTTTCAAAGGCCGGTCGCTCCACGAACGTTCCGGCCGGCTCGGACCTAAATTGAAAACTCCCCATGCCTGCGGTTAGATTCAGCCTTTGAAGCGAATCTTTCTCACCATCGCCCTCGCTCTCATCGCCGGCGCTGCCGGCGTCTATATCGACTGGCATTGGAAAAGACCGCTCTCTCCGCGCGGCGGACGTTACTTCTTCCATCGCGTCGAACTGGCCGTGCCTTCGTTCCGCCAAGGAGACGAACGATGGCGTGACGACCCGCTCGGCGGCGTGCCGGAGAACGGAACCCTCGGCGACACCGGGTGCGCCGTCGCCGCGGCCGCGATGGTCTTCGAGTCCTACGGCATCGAGACCGACCCCCAGCAACTCAACTGGTTTCTTACCGCCGTGGGCGGATACACCGAGCAGGGCTGGCTTTACTGGGATCGCGCCGCCTGGTGGGCGCCCAACCGTGTCCGGCACATCTACGAAGACCTTCCTTCCTACGCTTTGATCGATTCCAACCTCGCCCGCGGCAACCCCGTCATTGTCCGCGTGCGCTTCAGCAGCGGAATCACTCATTTCGTCGTCATCGCCGGCAAGGATGGTTTCGACTATCTCATCCGTGACCCAGGCGCCGGCGCTGCTAAAGGGTACTATCCCCTGCGCGAGCTCGGCAGCGATATCGAGGCGTTAAGATTCTATGAGCCGATAACACCGGCGCGCGCAGCGGTAGATGCTCCCGCGATTACAGCTAAATTCCAAAGCTGGTCCCAAGACTACCACCTCGGAATTATCCCTCGACCGTCCCCCGCGACCAAATCCCGGCGCCCCGTCTGAATCCGCCGCCTTCAAATGCAGGAGGCATTCGTCAGTCAAAGAATCCGCATCGCTCGCAACGTCACGTTAAGGTTCCTGCAAAGCCGCCTGTTGGTCCGAAATCCGAGCCATACAAACGCCGGACCCTTGTTATACGTGAGTCACGTATATCCCAAAAGTTGCCGAAAAAGAAATCTGGGCCCGGAGACGCAATTCGTTACCAGTTACCTCACGGGCTTGATTAACTGGTTGATCGACTGAAGGGCCAAGTGTCTGGGCTCCGCCCGGCCTTGCTCCAATTCTTGCAGGGTCCGCTTCGAGATCTGAAATTTCAGCACCGCTTCGCTCTGGGAGAAATCATTCTTCTTTCTCCATTCGCGAGCCGCTGGCCCTGGATCCTGGCTTGAGACCCGCAACTTCGGTTTCGTGAAGTTTGAATTCGGTGTCGGCAACTCATGGGTGGCGCAATCGAATTTGCTATCAGTTCGTTTCCCAAAATACACGCACCCTGAACCCCCGCATACGTGAATCACGTATATCGTTTGCGTGTGCGCACGAGAAGTCTGGCATCAGGATCGTGCGCTGGAAGGGTCGATCTCTGACCCTGCATTCTTAATATACGTGACTCACGTATATCACTCCCTCATTTTAGGCCCGAGGGGATTCTGGCATCCAGGATTCGAAAATTCGCAGTAGGGTCGTGGAAGCAATCCCTTCGCGGGGCCCGTTTCCTGGTATACGTGACGCACGTATAACGCTCCCTCGATTCCTCCGGGGTGCTTGCGAGCCGTGTGTTGCACAGATTCACACTGACTCTTTTGGGCCTCCCCGTATAACGCGCTCTCGATTCTACACTGCATCTTCGACGAGGCCGGGTGCGCCGTCGTCGCGGCCGAGATAGTCTTTCAGTCCTACGGCATCGAGACCGACCCTCAGCAACTCAACTGGTTTCTCCCCGCCGTGGGCGGCTACACCGACAACGGCTGGCTTTACTGGGACCGCGCTGCCTGGTGGCATCCAACCGTGTCCGGCATATCTACTAAGACCCGCCTTCCTACGCTCTGATCGATTCCAATCTCACCCGCGGCAACCCTGTCATCATCCGCGCACGCTTCAGCGGCGGAATCACCCATTTCGTCGTCATCGCCGAAAAGGATAGCTTCGACTATCTCATCCGCGACCCCAGCGCTCGCTCGGCCAGGAACTACTATCCTTGCGTTAGTTACAGAGCGATTTTGGCGCTAAGATTTCATGCGCCGGTGCCCCTGCCCCCATCGCCTCGTCCCAGTGAAGATTTCTTTTCCTCCATTTTTGATTTCGAACTGCCGAATTGAAGTTAGGCGTCGGAGTCGAGAGACCGATCCCGTTTCTCCTTGTTGTCCCTTCTTATAGGTATACCTTCAAAGTTAATATGAAAACGCAAACTCCTGTCAGTAAGTCATTGGGTCAGGTGCGGAACTGGATCGAACGGATGAGCGCGCACCGACTGAAAGGGAAAGTCACCGTGGTCGGCGCCGCGTTGGTGCTATCGGCGGTGGCAGCCTGGGCAGCCCCCGAAGCTGCGTGGAATCCGACCGGTAACATGACGATTGGTCGGTTTTCGTTCACGGTCACGCCGCTTCAGAATGGCATGGTGCTAGTGGCCGGCGGGACGACACCGGGAGAAGTCATCACGAATAAGGCTGACCTTTATAACCCGGCTACCGGCGTCTTTACTCCGACCGGCAACATGAAGCAGCGTCGTGTCGCCTTCTCGGCCACGCGGCTGTCAAACGGAAAGGTATTGGTCGCAGGCGGCGCGACGGACACGGAGCTCGCCACGGCCACAGCCGAACTCTATGACCCCATCACTGGCACATGGTCCGTAACTGGCAGCATGAAGGAGGGCCGGCAGCAGCAGTCGGCTGTCCTTCTCGGGGACGGTAGCGTTTTGGTGACTGGGGGCAATATCGACCGCACACCCTGCACGGATGTTTGCGTCACCACTATCGCTGAGTCGGAGTTATACAACCCCGCGACCGGCCAGTGGAAGGTGGTGGGCGAGATGACGATCCCGCGATCGTTCTTCACGACGACTCTGCTGCCGAATGGCAAAGTCCTGGCTGTCGGCGGTCGCATCCATACCGGACCCGATTACTTTGATTACAAAGCCATTGCTTACGCCGACCTTTACGACCCGGCTACCCGGACTTGGAGCCCGTCCGGCACGATGGGGGTCAGCCGCACGGACCACTCAGCCGTCCTATTGTCCAACGGAAAGGTGCTGGTGGCGGGCGGGACCACGGTTGACTTCAACGGTGTAACGGTCGCATCCGCAGAGTTATACGATCCAGCTTCCGGCATGTGGACTGGAACCGGCAGCATGTTACTGGGCCGGGAGAGACATACAGCTACGGTGCTCAAGAACGGCCAGGTGCTGGTGGCCGGTGGCGACACCTACGATGGAGTCAACGCCGATGTGCTAACGGAGTCGGAGCTTTATGACCCTGGCCTCGGCACATGGTCTCCCACTGCGAGCATGGGAACGCCGCGGTTTGGCGCAAAGGCCCTGCTCCTGCGCAATGGCCAGGTGCTCGAGACCGGCGGAGACCCGGATTTCTCGGATACGCCGACGGCATCGGCTGAAGTCTACACACCTTGAGGAAGGGTTTAGGGGACTGATTACCGAAAATCCTCAATTCCTTCGCTTGGTTGCGAACGAGTTCTGGCGGAAAGGCCGTCGCACGCAACTGCGGAGGGGACGCGCTTCTGCGCGTCCAGGACTCGCCGCGGCGAGTCCCTCCGGGTTAGCCGGGGTGCGCTTTGAACCAGTCGTAAGTTCGGGCGATGCCTTCCCGCAGCGAGATTGTCGGCTTCCAGCCTAACGACTCGATTTTCGAGATGTCGAGCAGCTTGCGCGGAGTGCCATCCGGCTTGCTCGCGTCCCAGGTCAATTCTCCCTTGAAACCGACCACATCGCAGATCAACTCCGCCAGCTCGCGAATCGTCAGATCCTGGCCGCTGCCGATGTTGATGATCTCGGGGCTGTCGTAATTTTGGAGGAGGAAAAGACAGGCCGCGGCCAGATCGTCGACATGGAGAAATTCGCGACGCGGCGTTCCCGAGCCCCAGACCACGATCTCGGTCGCGCCGGCTTCCTTCGCTTCGTGCGCCTTGCGCAAGAGTGCGCCGAGAACATGCGAAGTCTCGAGATCGAAATTGTCGTTAGGCCCGTAGAGATTCGTCGGCATCGCGGAGATGAAGTTCGCCCCATACTCGCGCGCAAAAGCCTGGCAGAGCTTGATCCCCGCGATCTTGGCGATGGCGTAAGCCTCGTTGGTCGGCTCAAGCGGGCCGCCTAACAATGCGCTTTCCGGAATCGGCTGCGGGGCGAGCTTGGGATAAATGCACGAGCTGCCGAGAAAGAGAAGCTTGCGCACACCGTTCTCGTAGGCCGCCTGGATGAGGTTGTTCTGGATCTGGAGGTTCTCGATCAGGAACTCCACCGGCCGATCGTTGTTGGCCTTGATTCCGCCGACTTTCGCCGCGGCCACGACAACAATCGCGGGCTTTTTCCTTACTGAAGAAATCCTCAACTGCCCGGCGACTCGTCAGGTCCAACTCGGACCGGGCGCGCGTCAGCAACCGAGAAAAGCCCTCTGCCTTCAGTTTGCGCAGGACGGCGCTGCCGACCAAGCCGCGATGTCCCGCGATAAAAATCGAGTCGTCCTTGTCCATTAAAGCGCCGCCAGCATCCGTTTAGCATTTCCTTTTTCAAGCGGTTAGGCAATGCTCCTGCCGTGGCCAGAAAAGTAGATCGACTCCAGGTTCAGAAAACATACAAACTTTTCATCGGCGGAAAATTCGTCCGGAGCGAGAGCGGCCGGGTTGCGGCGGCGGAGACGAACGGGCAGGTCATCGCCAATTACGCGCGCGCTTCGCGCAAGGATTTTCGCGACGCGGTCGTGGCCGCGCGCGCGGCATTTGCCGGCTGGTCCAAACAAAGTGCCTACTTGCGCGGGCAAATCCTCTATCGCGCCGCCGAGATGCTGGAAATGCGACGCCCCGAGCTCGAAGCCGAACTCGCCCGAACCAGGAGCCGGAAAAATGGCAAGCCGGCGGATGAAGTCCGCCTCACGATTGAGCGTCTCGTCCATTACGCGGGGTGGACGGACAAGTTCAGCCAAATTTTCAGCGCGGTGAATCCGGTCGCCAGCTCGCATTTCAATTTCACCATGCCCGAGCCAACCGGCGTGGTCGTGGTCGTTTGCCCTAACGAACCCTCGCTGCTCGCGCTCGTCTCCCTGGTCGCTCCCGTCATCCTGAGCGGCAACACCGCGGTCGTCCTTACCTCCGCGACTTCGCCCCTCCCGGCGCTGACGTTCTCCGAGATTATCGCGACGAGCGATTTGCCGGGCGGAGTGATCAACCTTCTTTCCGGTGATCCGGCCGAGCTCGCGCCGCACATTGCCAGTCACATGGACGTGAACGCAATCGTGGATGCGTCCGGCGATGAGAAAATCGGCGCGGCCTTACAGCAGGGCGGCGGATACAACGTAAAGCGCTACGTGCCGCGCGCGCTGAAGCACAGCCGACTGGCACGGCGAAACCGCGGAAAATCCGTATTGGATTCTCGACACCGTCGAGATGAAAACGGCCTGGCACCCGATCGGGCTGTAAGAGAAGGAAGAAGTAAGAAGGCAGAAGGAAGAACTTAGCGCTGAGCGCTTTCTTAATTCACCCTTCATCCTTCTTCCTTTCCTAATGCGCGCGCTTGTTCTCGTGCTCGACAGCGTTGGGATCGGGCTCGCGCCGGATGCAGCTGAGTATGGCGATGCCGGCGCCAACACCCTCGGGCACATCGCTTGAAAAAGTGCCCGGGCTGGAGTTGCCAAATCTTTGTTCGTTAGGCTTGCCCGAACTCCTAGGTTCCCTTGGTAGAGCGAGACTCCGTCGAGCTAGCGGGCGCGTCATGCCCGGCTCGACGAGTCTCCACGGCCTTACCGACGGTTTCCGCGCCAGTTACGGCCGGATGCGCGAACGTTCCGCCGGCAAAGACACCACGACCGGACATTGGGAAATCGCGGGCGTCATTCTGCAGGAGCCGTTCGCCACCTTTGAGCGCTTTCCCGAGCGAACTCGTTAGGCAAATCGAGACGGAGGCCGGGGTGCGCTTCATTGGCAACTGCGTGCGCAGCGGCACAGAGATTATCGCTGAGCTGGGCGAACAACACCTGCAAACCGGGAATCCGATCCTTTACACTTCAGCCGATTCCGTTCTGCAGATCGCGGCGCACGAGGAAATCGTCCCGCTCGCGCGGCTTTATGAAATTTGCCAGGTGGCGCGCCGGGCGGCCGATCCGTATCGCATCGGACGTGTCATTGCGCGACCTTTCATCGGTGCGCCGGGGAATTTTCGGCGCACGCGCGAGCCGACACGATTATTCCATGCTCCCCCCACCTACTGTGCTCGACGCGCTGGGCGAACGCGGGATCCCGGTCGTTGGGATCGGGAAAATCAGCGACATCTTCGCGGGGCGCGGAATCACCCGGTCCTTCCCGACGACTTCGAACCGCGCTGGAATGGATAAGATCGACGATTTGTGGAGTGCTGGACTTGACGGTCTTCTCTTTGCCAATCTGGTCGACTTCGACATGCTTTTCGGTCATCGCCGCGATGTGGTTGGATATGCCAACGCCTTACGTGAATTCGACGATTGGCTGGGCGGATTTTTGCCTCGTATCTTGCCTAACGACCTCGTTGTCATAACAGCCGACCACGGGAACGATCCTACTTTCCCCGGGACGGATCACACGCGCGAAGAGGTTCCTCTTTTCGTCCTGCACGACGGAGAAAGTCGTGACCTCGGCATCCGCGAAACGTTCGCCGATGTGGCCGCGTCGCTGGCTGAATTTTTTTCTGTATCTTGGCCGACGGGAACGTCTTTTCTGGCGCGCGAGGACGTGCGGAAGCACGCCGCTCCGGAGGCCTGTCGGAAGACTTGATGCACATTCCCAGCCTGATCGAACGCAAGCGCGAAGGACATGAGCTCTCGCCGGAGCGAGATCGGCGCGCTGATTGACGGTTTCACCCGCGGGGAGATTCCCGACTACCAAATGAGTGCGTGGGCGATGGCGGTCTTCTTTCGAGGGATGACGCCTAACGAAACCCAAAGTCTCACCGTCGCGATGATGCAGAGCGGGCGCGTTCTCCAATATCCGGCTGGCTCACCGCCGAAGGTGGACAAGCATTCGACCGGCGGGATCGGCGACAAGGTCTCGCTTGTGCTCGCGCCGCTTCTCGCCTGCGACGAGGTCTGGGTGCCGATGATCTCCGGGCGCGGGCTCGGCATTACCGGCGGCACGCTCGACAAACTCGAGAGCATCCCCGGTTTCAACGTCAACCTCGACGAACGACGCGCCCTGCAGCAACTCGAGAAGATCGGCGTCTGCATGATCGGCCAGACGGCCGATATCTGCCCGGCCGACAAGAAACTTTACGCTCTGCGCGACGTGACCGGGACGGTGCCGTCGCAGCCGCTGATCGTTGCCAGCATCATGAGCAAGAAGCTGGCGGAGAATCTCGATCGGCTCGTGCTCGATGTGAAATTTGGCAGCGGCGCTTTCATGAAAACTCGCGAGGAAGCCGCGCAACTGGCGGAGTCGATGACGAGCGTGGGCGATGGAATGGGAGTGAAGGTTTCGCACCTGCTCAGCCCGATGGACGAACCGTTAGGCTGCGCGGTCGGGAACGCACTCGAAGTGGCGGAAGCGGTCGAAACGCTGCAGGGTCGCGGCCCTAACGATCTCGTTGAACTTACCCTCGACCTTGCGGCGAAAGTCGCGACCGCGCCGCGCGCCCAACTCGCGCGCTGGCTGAGCGACGGCAGCGCGTGGAAGAAATTCGTCGCGCTGGTAGAAGCACAAGAAGGCGATGCCGCCGCCCTGGAAAAAATGGCATCGATCCACGCCGCGCCCATTATTCGTCCCCTGCCCGCGTCCCAAGGCGGCTTGATCAGGCGCATGGATGCAGGGACGATCGGCCGCGCCGCGCTTTTCCTTGGCGCTGGCCGGGCGCGCTCCGAGGATGCAATCGATTTTGCAGTTGGCTTTTCGCGGATCAAAAAAATCGGCGAAAGAGTTGAGCCTAACGACCCGCTTCTTTTCGTCCACGCGCGCACAGAGGAAGCGCTTGCTTCCGTCCTGCCGTTGCTCGAGCAGGCCTGCGAAGTAGCCTAATGAATCCCATGATTCTGAAGTCATTGCCTCTCCTGGTCGCGGCGAGCACGGCATTCCTCATTTTCGGCAGCCTCCTGGTCTGGGTGGTGGTGCGTTTGCTTCGCAGCAACCGCAAACAGCTCGTGGCGACCGGGCCGATGATCGCAGAACAAGAGTTCGTCCTCCGCGAACCAGCACTGCTTCTGCTTTTGGTCGAGGTGCCACGCTTCGGGTCCAACTTCCGCCAGCTTGAATTTGAGATGATCGAAAAGGCAACCGGGCAATCAACCAAAATGCACTATGATTTTCTGCGCGCCCAAGGCGCCGTCTATGGCGTGACAACGATGCGTGTCCCAATTGGGCGCTTCGCTGTGCAAAGGGAGGGACCGTATCTCGTGCGCATCACTGGTTTGCAACCAGGCGCCGACTATTCAGGCAGCCGGATCATGTTGTCGCGCCCCTATCTGGCGCGGATGATTTTTCAGATCATCGGCATTGTGCTTTTTGCGATCGGCATGTTGTTGAGTTTGATCCTCGCCTCGTGGCAGGTCCTGCCGCTTCAGCACGGATGAGAAATATCCGATCAGCCAGATGTTCTTTGTTCGTTAGGCAGTAATCTCCACCCGAACAGGGCTACCCACGGACAGAGCAACGTCATTAAAACCGCGGTCGAAATCATCATGCCCAAAACGCTGCCTGCCAGTGTGCAGATCGTTAGAGCAAGGCCGCTGATCCAAATCGCCCAAGCTGCTGCGCGGAGCGGTCCACGCAGAAAAGGCGATCCGATCGTGAGCGCCGCGCCCGCAACCGTATAGCAGGCATTCGCTGCGCCGCCGGTGCAGAGCGATGCGAACGGGGCAATTGATTCGATATCCCGAGGTAGCCAACCGATGAAAAGCGATTCCGCAAAAAAGTCACAGACAAGACCCGCGCTTGCGACGAGAAAGGCAGCGATGGCAAGGCGCGAAGAAGGCAGCCAGGCGCCCCACCAGGCGTAGAAGGCCACCAGGCTCAGCTCCGGCCAGCATCCAAATCCCCCACCCCGCGCGCCACGCCAAGGCGTGCTCCGCAATGTATGTCGAGCGGATTGCGATTGTCCCTCCTGCTTCTGTGCCCGCGCGCAAGACGAGCCAAATCGCAACGGCCGCGGTGGCGTTCGCGACTGAGCAGACCCACGGCGCGGCAGCGCGGATAATTTTGCCCCAACTCGTTCCTTCGAGCAGAAACAGGGTAAAAGGGAGCCACCAGATAAGGTCATTGAATACAACAAGGGTAAAGGTGCGCCACGGCCACTCGCCCGAGTGAATCGTCATGCAGAAACCGATTGGCCCCAGAATTTTTCCCGCCAATCCGACCGCGATGATCAGCTTCGCTTGGTCGAGGCGCCAGGCGGCGCTGGCATAAAGGACGCCGTAAAGACCGACGACCATCCCGAGGCATTGCCAAAGTCCTGGATAGTTCGGAAGCGCCATCCCCACGAGGTCGAAGAATGCGCGCGGCCAGAAGCAGGCCCAAAGACCGAACGTGATATTATAGATTGCCGCGAGGGCAAAAATCAATCGGTAGAGTTTTGCTCGGTAGGCCGTAAGACCTATCCCAAAACCTTCCCGAGACCTGTCATGTTGAGCAAAGCGAAACATCTCTGATCATTTTCCCCGGACAGCGTGCTCCCGAAATAGTCAGAGATTCTTCACTTCGTTCAGAATGACAAGTTTTTGGGATGGGTTTTACTCGTGCTCCTGCTCGTGATCGTAATCGTGCTCGACTCGTGGACGTCTCTATTATGAGCACGAGCACGAGTCCGGGGATTCATCGGATGGCTCATAGTCATATCTTAAGCAGGCAGCCGCTGCCAACTCGTCGCGAGGGACTGTTTCGACCACAAGTGAAGTCCACGGGAACGGAGTTCATCGAAAAGCTGTGGCGCGCCAAGCCACGATGAAAGCGGAACGGCGCCTCGAGCCGCCAGTTCTCCGCGCAGCAGCGCGTCGACAGCGATTGCCGCCAGCACCGATGGAATTCGCTCCCCTTTCTCAGCCGCCACGATTGCGAGCTGTCGTGTTACTGCTCGTTCGCGCTTTGCTCCCACCACTTCGACAATGACCCCGCCGGCATCTGTTCCAAACCGGCCGAGCCACTTTAAGCAAACTCGGAGCGGGTTGGCCCAATGATCCAAGGCCGGAAACCCAGTAAACGCTCGGCAGCGCGCCGTAATCGCCAGAGCACGATTAAGCCACGAAAACTCCGACCCCGCCTTGAACTCCACTCGACGGACGCCGAACTCGCGCGCGAGCACATCGCGATCGGCGTTTTCAATCGCCAGATATGTCAGCCGCCATCCGATTGGTGGTGGAAACTCCAACCATTCCGGCTCGCTCCAACCGCGCACGATCGTTTCGCAACCCTCACGAAGGAGATGGAGCGGTCGGCCCACGCCACCGAGGAGCGAGCGCACTGTGGCAACACCGCGCGACCCGCGTGTGCCGGGTGCGACAAAGGTGCGGATAGAAAACACATCGTCGAAGTCACCCCGGATCGATTGAGCAAGAAGTGCCGCCAGTCCCGGGACAACGGACACGCCACTGAGGAGGGTAACACCGGCTTGGCTGGCCGCTTCGTGAGATCTTTGCGCCTCACGGACAAATTCCCGATCTTCCGCCAGGTCGAGGTAATGGACCCCACACGCGATTGCCTCATGCATCAGAGTTGGCCCTTGTGATTGGTAGGGGCCGGCGCAATTCACGACGACCGATGCGCCCGCCAGCGCGGCTCGCACTGAGGCCGGATCATTCAGATCGGAAGTCACAAAGGTCACGCGCGAATTCACCGACGAGGTCCGCGGTTTACTTCGGCCGGCAACAATAATCCGGGCCGTTGTCCTAACGAGCAAATCATCTACTACCAGCTTGCCGAAAAATCCGGTTCCTCCGTAGACCACTACGGTCGGCGGGTGAGACAGCGCGGTCATTAAGTTACGATAAGAATCGAAGCGATCCCACAAATACGGATGTCATTCTGAGCGCAGCGAAGAATCTCTGATTTTTTCTGCTTTAGCAGTGCACCGAGCTGGTCAACATAGTCAGAGATCCTTCGCTCCGCTCAGGATGACAACGTTTTCGGATTTATGAGATGGCTCGACTTCTAACGGATTTTACAGCGGGAGCCGCGACGTTTTAGCCGCCCGCGGGTCATCCGCCATCAGGCCGGCTACAACGAGCGAGGCCGCAGTCAGTCGTCTGTGATAAGTTCGATCGTGGCTGGATATTCCGGAAAACCATTGGCGCAAAAACTGGGGATCACGGCCGAGGCCGCGGTGGCGGCAATCGGGGCGCCGGCAAATTATCGGGAACTTTTGAAGCCGCTGCCGAAGGGAGTTCGTTTTTGTTCGATCGGTGCGCAGCCGAAAGTGATTCATTATTTCTGCACGCAACGCTCGCGACTTGCGAAGGATCTGCCGGCCTTGCGCAAGAAAATGCGCGACGACGCCATGCTCTGGATTTCGTGGCCGAAGAAAAGCGCCGGCGATGCCGACCACGGTGACGGAGGATGTTGTGCGGGAATGCGCGTTGCCTCTGGGATTGGTAGATACCAAAGTCTGCGCGGTGGACGAAACCTGGTCCGGCCTTCGCCTGGTGGTGAGATTGGCGAACCGGAAGTTGACAGCGCGACCGCGTCCTGTTGCATAACGACGACTGCGCTAGAAAATCCGATGGCTTACCTCAACGAAAATTATCTCAAGCTCCAGGCCGGTTATCTGTTTCCCGAGATTGGGCGGCGCGTAAAAGAGTTTTGCGACGCGAACCCTGCAGCGGCAAAACGGCTCATCCGATGCGGCATCGGCGATGTCACCGAACCACTGCCTGCGGCGGCGGTCACGGCGATAAAGAAAGCGGTGGATGAGCTTTCTGTGCGCGAAACTTTTCGCGGCTACGGACACGAACAAGGAGGCGACTTCCTCCGGAGCAAGATCGCCGAGATCGATTACCGAGGACGCGGAATCGAGATCGCTGATGACGAAGTTTTTATTTCCGACGGATCGAAGAGCGATTGCGGATTCATCCTCGACGTGCTCGGCCATCAGAATCGCATCGCGATCACCGACCCGGTCTATCCGGTCTATGTGGACACGAACGTGATGGCGGGGCACACCGGACCGGCGGACGACGCGGGTCGCTTCGAGGGCATTATTTATCTGCCGTGCCGGGCGGAAAATGGCTTTGTCGCGTCCCCGCCTAACGAGCACGCGGACATTGTTTATCTTTGTTTCCCGAACAATCCAACCGGCGCGGTGGCAACGCGAGCGCAACTCGAGAAATGGGTCGCGTATGCCCAGGAACACAAGGCGATCCTGCTCTTCGACGCCGCCTATGAGGGTTACATCAGCGACCCGGAAATTCCGCGTTCGATTTTTGAGATTCCGGGCGCGACGGAACGCGCAGTGGAGTTTCGCAGTTTTTCCAAGACCGGCGGATTCACGGGGGTGCGTTGCGGTTTCACTGTGATGACGAAACGGCTCCGTGCGCAGACGAGCGACGGCCGCGAGTTGCCGCTTCATCCGCTTTGGCATCGGCGCTGGAGCACGAAGGCGAATAGCGTGAGCTACCCGGTGCAGCGCGGTGCGGAGGCTCTTTACAGCCCGGAGGGACGCGCTCAGGTTCGCGGGCTGGTCGATCATTATATGGGGAACGCACGCATCCTGAGCGAGGCCGCGACCCGCGCCGGCCTGAGCGTTTATGGCGGTAAGAACGCGCCTTACATCTGGGTAGGGACGCCTTCCGGCCTAACGAGTTGGCAAATGTTTGACCGGATGTTGCAGGATTTGAATGTGGTCATCACGCCGGGGAGCGGCTTCGGGTCGGAGGGGGAAGGTTACTTCCGGATTTCTGCTTTTAACAGTCGGGCGAACGCCGAGGAAGTGGCGCGGCGGCTGGAAGCGGCCTCATTTTCGTAATCCTACTCTTGCTCTGGGAACCATCGCATAAAGGCCGACGTCATTCTGATTCGTAGTCGCGGGAGAAGAATCTCCGATCTCTTCTGCTTTTGCGGTGCTTCAAGCTGGCCAGCAGAGTCAGAGATCCTTCGCTCCGCTCAGGATGACAGCGTTTTTGAATTTATTCGATTACTCTCATCGTGCCCGTGATCCGAACTCGAAAAGAGCAGGAGCAGGAGGAAGTTAGAAGAGGCGCAGAAAGAGAGCGAATGCCTTGCGTAGCGCAGGCGCGGCCTACAACTTAGGGGCTTGGAAAAGCAAAGGAGCAACATCCTCGCGCGGAGTTTGCCGCAGCTCTATCGGTTCTGTTTTCTTATGACCGGAGACAGCAGCCGGGCGATTGAGGCCTTTCAAAAAACCCTCCGCGAAGCCGCTCTCCTCGCCTCCCGCGGCCAACTCCCCTCGGATCGGCTTTGGTCTTTTCATGAGGCGCGCCATCAATGCCTCGAGATCGTGAAAGACGATGTGCAAGCGGAAACGACGACGATGGCGGAGGAACCGATCGCGCCGGATGCGGCCGCCCGCGTCGCCCAGCTAGATTCCGAACAGTTTGCCGCCTGGATCTCCGCCGCGCCCGAGCCGCAGCGCAGCGCACTGGCATTTTTTTATCTGAATGAATTTTCTCATCGCGAAATGCAGAATCTGCTCGATGTGAAAATGAGTGAGCTGGCGAGTTTGATCTCGCACGGTCGGTCGCAATTCCAGGCCTGGCTCAACAGCGCGACCTATTCGCCATGAAGCGCTGGCTCTCCCGACGGAAACGTGACCTGGTTGAATGCGCGCCGATCAGTGACACGCCCCCGAGCGATCGGGCGATGCGCTCGGCCTTGGAAAGCGCGCGCACTGTGCCGGAGGCCGCAGCGAGCCTGACCGCGCAGCAGCAGTTCGACCAGGCGCTCGCGAAATTGGCGCAACAGATCGCCATTCCCAAGGAAGTGGAGGAATGGTTCGTCAACGCGGCCTTACTTAAAGGAGCGAAACGCAGTTGGAAAAAGACAGCAGCGCATCCTGCCATACTTGCCACCGTCCTCGCGATCCTGGTGATGGCCGGGACCGGAATCTATTTTTTTGTCGAGCATCTGCATGAATTTCCCGGGGCCGCGACCGCGAAAAAGATGCTGGCGGTAGCGAGCAGTTCACGTCGGGCGGATTTCGAAGGGATCAGCACCGACGCGATCAATCTTGGCGATTATTTCTTCATGAAATTCCAGCTCGAACATTTCGATGTGCCGATGCGTTTTGCGGATTTCCGGGCGAGCGGGGCGCGGGTGTTTGAAGATGAGGATGGCCACCGGGTTGGGCAGGTCTTACTTGCAGAAAGCGGGGTGCAATTTTTTCTCTATCCGTCGGAAACAAAGGCGGCACGGGGGAGCCCAGTTCCCACGCGCAACAAATGGCGCTACGTGTCGAGCGAAGGATGGTCCGGCGCGGTGGAGGAACGGGACGGGGTTTGCTTCATGATCGCGATGCGGGGAAGCGAGGAGGAGTTACGTTCCTACTTGGGCGACCACCAGAGGTAGGACGGCGTGTGGGCGTGTCGGCGTTTGGGCGTGCCTTCTCTATCGGTTGCGCACGCTTACTCTGTCATCCCAATCCGCCGCAGGACGGAGAGGGACCTCACCAATGGAATGAGCGTTTTTTCCTAATCAGATACGCGGATTGCAACAGCGAGGTCCCTCGCCGTCTCCGCGACTCGGGATGACAGGGTAGAGAGCGGACCGCGCTTCGAGAAACGACCGCGCGCGTTGACACTGCCGAGGCGTCATTCAACTATACCGACTCGCGCCAGGGTAGCTCAGTGGTAGAGCAGGGGACTCATAAGCCCTTGGTCGGGAGTTCAACTCTCCCCCCTGGCAGTTTTTGGCAACTCCCCTCTCCCGCTCGAGCGCCAACATCCATTTGACAATGAATGAACGTTCATTCATTGTCCCTTCCCTTATGGCAGACAAACGCACGGAAGCGGCTGATGATCGTCGTCGACAAATCCTCGACGCCGCGATTGTCTGCTTTGCCAAGACCGGCTTCCACCAGACGAGCATGCACGACATCAGTGAGGAGGCCGGGATCAGCGTTGGGCTCATCTATCGCTATTTCAAAAACAAGGACGAAGTCATTTCGGCAATCGCGGCAGAACACAAAAAGGAGATCGCGCAATTGCTCGAACGCGCCCGCCAGGCCCCTACCCTGCTCGAGTCCTTTGAGATTCTTTTTACTTCGTACTGCTGCGAAGATTCGCCGCAGACAATTTCCGCGTTCGTGGTCGATCTCTTTGCCGAAGCGGGCCGCAACCAGCGAGTGGCGAGACTGGTGCGCGATGTCGTGCGCACCAAAACCGAAGGCCTGACCGATTTGATCGCCCGTTCCGCCGATTCGAAGCACACGACGGGCGGACTTCAGCCCGATGAAATCGCGGAGATGATTTTTGCCTTGAACGATGGAGCGATGATGCGAAGCGTTTTAAATCCTTCGCGATTGTCCTCGGCGGAGCAGCGCAAACGTCAATTAGAGGTAGCCCGCGCGCTCTGGCGGCTTCTTTTTGAGAAAACTTCCCATGCAAACGGCCACAAATAGAACCCTCTCCCAACCTTCAAGCGGCACCTCGGCTTCCTCTGCGCCGAAAAAACGCCGGCCGACACGCGCGGTTATCCGAGTCTTTCTCGGCCTCATCGGCATCTTTGCGATCATCGCCGGAATCAAAGTGCTACAAATTTTCTCCATGATCTCGGCCGGGAAATCAATGGTGCCGCCGCCGACTACGGTGACGAGCGCGAAAGTACAAAAAGGCGATTGGGCTCCGAGCTTGACTGCAATCGGCTCGATCACGCCAGTGCAGGGCGCCACGATCAGCGCTGAGTTACCGGGGATGGTGAGCGAGATCGGGTTTGAATCCGGACGCCCGGTAAAAAAGGGAGACATCCTCGTCAAGTTGGACTCTTCGGCCGAGCAGGCACAGCTTCGTTCCTCTCAGGCGGACGCCGAACTGGCGAGAGCCGACTTTGATCGTGCGCGCGATCTGTCTCAACGCAAGGTGATCTCGAAGGCCGAACTCGACGCCGCCTCTTCCAAGTACATGCAACGCAAGGCAGTGGTCGATAACATGCAGTCGGTTATCAACAAGAAGGAAATTCACGCGCCGTTCGACGGCATTGCTGGAATCCGCGAAGTGAATCCCGGGCAGATGGTGCCCGCGGGCCAAAAGCTCGTCACATTGCAGGCGCTGGACAAGGTCTTTGTCGACTTCTCTCTACCTCAGCAGGAACTCGGGAAAGTGAAGGTCAGCATGCCGGTCAAGATGACGACGGATGCCATCGAGGGGCGCCAATTCGACGGGACCCTGAGCGCGATCAATTCCGCGATCGACGCCGCCACGCGCTCCGTTTCGCTCCAGGCCACGATCGACAACGCCGACCATGCGTTGCGCGCGGGAATGTTCGCGCGCGTAGAGGTTCTCCTGCCCGAGATAAAGTCTACCCTCTTCGTTCCGACGACGGCGGTGGCTTACGCGCCCTACGGCAATTCCGCCTACGTGATTGAGAAGAAGAAGGATGAAAAAACTGGCAAGGATTCTCTTGTTATTCGCCAGCAATTTATTCGCACCGGCGAAACACGCGGTGATTTCGTCGCTATCACGGAGGGCCTAAAGGAAGGCGACGAGGTAGTGAGCACAGGTGTCTTCAAAATGCGCAACGGGATGAATGTCGCCGTCGATAACAAGCTGGCGCCAAAGGCGAAGCTTTCGCCCGAGCCCCCCAATACCTGAGTTGTGAAGAATTTCACCGATCTTTTCATTCGCCGGCCAGTCCTCGCACTGGTCGTTAGTCTGGTGATCATTATCGCCGGCCTCCAGGCGATGTCTTCTCTGACGGTGCGGCAATATCCACGCAGCGATATCGCCTCAGTCACGGTCACGACCGTCTACGTCGGTGCGAGTGCGGATTTGGTCCGCGGCTTCATCACCACGCCCCTCGAGCGCGCCATCGCTGCGGCTGATGGGATCGATTATTTGCAGTCTTCCAGCGCGCAGGGCGTCTCAACGATTACAGCTCGGCTGCGGCTGAACTACGACTCAAACAAAGCGCTCTCCGAGATCAGTTCGAAGGTCAACCAGGTGCGGGGAGACCTTCCGCCCGAGGCGGAAATCCCGGTCATCAATATTGTGCCGGCCGATTCGCAGTTCGCTTCCGCGTATCTCAGCTTCACCTCCAACATTCTGCAGGCGAATGAGATCAGTGATTATCTGAGCCGCATCGTTCAGCCGCGGCTGACTGCAATCCCCGGGGTGCAGCAGGCGCAGATTTTGGGCGGTCGCACCTTTGCCATGCGCATTTGGCTCAAGCCCGATCGGATGGCGGCGCTCAACGTCAGCCCGGCGCAGGTTCGCAAGGCGCTCGCCAACAACAACTATCTCGCCGCCCTCGGCAGCACCAAGGGGGCACTCGTGCAGGTCGATCTGACCTCTAACACCGATCTGCACACGGCGGAGGATTTCAAGAATCTTGTCGTGCGCCAGGAAAACGGAACGCTCGTTAGGCTGGGCGAAGTAGCTGACGTTGTTCTCGGCGCGGAGGACTACAACTCCGAGGTTCGCTTCTCCGGCCAGCGCGCCGTTTTCATGGGAATCTTCGTCCTGCCGAACGCCAACTCAATCGACGTCATCAAGCGGGTGCGTGTCGAGATGGATCATATCACAAAGGAACTTCCAACCGGGCTGGAAGGTCGCATCGCCTATGACGGCACCGCCTACATCAACACCGCGATCAAGGATGTCTTTCACACTCTGATCGAGACCCTATTCATCGTCTGCGTGGTGATCTTTCTTTTCCTCGGCTCGTGGCGGTCGACGATCATCCCGGTCGTCGCGATTCCGATCTCGCTTATCGGCGCGGTTTTTCTCATGCAGGTTTTTGGATTTTCGATCAATCTGCTCACGCTCCTCGCGGTCGTGCTTTCGGTCGGCCTCGTGGTCGATGACGCCATCGTGGTGGTAGAAAATGTCGAGCGGCATCTGCGTGAGGGTCTGACTCCGGTGAACGCCGCCCTGCTTGGCGCGCGCGAACTGATCGGCCCGATTATCGCCATGACGATCACGCTGGCCGCGGTCTATGTCCCAATCGGTATCCAGGGAGGACTCACCGGGACGCTTTTCCGTGAGTTCGCCTTCACTCTGGCCGGGGCGGTCGCGATCTCCGGCATTGTTGCGCTCACTCTTTCCCCGGTGATGACCGCGACATTCCTGCGCGAAGGCGACGCTGAGCGCGGTTTCGCCGCGCGGGTGAATCACGGCTTCGATCGTCTGCGCGATTGGTACGGCCGTCGGCTGGATGCGACGCTCCGAGTGCGTCCCGCAGTTTATACAGCGTGGATTGGCCTAACGATCATCGCTACCATCATGTTTTTCCTCCTGCCGAGTTTTGGCTCGAAGGAGTTGGCGCCGACGGAGGATCAGGGCGTCATCTTCGGAATCGTTAACGCGTCGGCCAATTCGACGATCGAGCAGACCTCATCGTTTGCAGACGCAGCTGAAAAAGTTTTCCAGAGTTTTCCGCAATGCGACTTCACTTTTCAGCTCACCTTTCCGACCAGCGGCTTCGGCGGCATGGTGCTGAAACCCTGGGATCAACGCAAAGAAACCGCCTTCGAGTTACTGCCGCAGGTGCAGGCAAAACTCGGCACCATTCCCGGCATCGAGATGTTTCCCGTCATGCCCCCTGCCCTGCCCGGCGGCGGCAACTATCCGGTCGAGATCGTTCTGCTCTCGACTGAAGAGCCGGAGCGGATGGTGGAATTTGCCAAACAACTTCAGGCCAAGGCCCTGGCCAGTCGCAGATTCTTTTTCCCTCCTGTCATCGACACTAAAATCGACCAGCCACAGGCTGAGGTTGTGATCGATCACGACAAGGTCGGCGCGCTCGGTTTGAACCTGACCGATATCGGCGCTGACGTCGCCGACATGTTCGGGGGCAATTTCGTCAATCGGTTCAACATCGCCGGTCGCAGTTACAAGGTCATACCGCAGGTGCAGCGCACTGATCGTCTGAATCCCAACCAACTGAACGACATTTACGTGACCGGGCCGAATGACAAACTGATTCCATTGAGCACGGTTGCCACGATCCGCGAAAAAACGGTTCCGCGAACCCTGAACCGCCTGAAGCAATTGAACGCCGTCACGATCAGCGGCGTTTCAAGTCTCCCGCTCGATCAGGCGCTCAAGCTTCTGGAAACGGAAGCCGCGCGCATTTTGCCGGCCGGTTACTCGATCGATTACACGGGCGAGTCGCGCCAGCTTCGGGTCGAAGGCGACAAGTTTCTGCCCGCTTTCGGCCTGGCCGTCGTCCTCATCTTCCTCGTCCTCGCGGCACAGTTTAACAGCTTTCGCGATCCGCTCATCATTCTGCTCGGCTCGGTTCCGCTCGCCCTTTTCGGCGCGATGATTTTCATGTTCCTCAAACTCCCGAACCCGAACATGAAGTTCTTCACCAACGCGTTTACGACGTCGTTTAACATTTATTCGCAGGTGGGTTTGGTCACCCTCGTCGGTTTGATCGCCAAGAACGCCATCCTCATTGTGGAGTTCGCGAATAAGCTGCAACAGGAAGGCCGTGACAAAGTCCAAGCGGTCGCCCAAGCCGCGCGGATCCGATTGCGACCAGTCCTGATGACCACGATCGCCACTGTAGCCGGTCACATGCCGCTCGTTTTCGTCACTGGCGCCGGCGCGAAGGCGCGAAACTCGATCGGCCTCGTCTTGGTGGGCGGAATGACGATCGGAACGCTCTTCACCCTCTTCATCGTGCCATCGCTCTACGTCTTGATCGCGCGGCGGCACAACGAGGGATCGATGGAGGAATCGGAGCCCGAAGAGAGGGCGGAGCCCAAGGAGAGGACGGAGCCTGCCCTGATGCCGGAATTCGCCGATGCCTAACGACTGGGCATCATTTAAATTTTTGCGCCACGATTTGGAGGGATGACCTCAGTGTCGTCCAGACCGGCCGCGAGAACACATTATGGCTTGACCCTTGGGGACGATTGCTTCATAAAGGGTTGCGCCGTCACCAAATCGAATGAAACGGATTCCTCATCGCTCGGCGCGACCGCATCCATGTCGCATTGGCGCTCGTCCTGGCATTTGGCCTAACGAGCGCGCTTTGGATCGTGACCATTCCGGTCGCGGCCGCCCGCATGATGACGGCGACGGAGATGATCGAGGCGGGACTGCCGCCGGGAATCATGATGAAGACCGCCAGCAAACCACAATTTTTGACCGCGGTTTGCGCGGCCGTTAAGGATCACCGCAAAGCAGCGCCCGCCATCGCAGAGACGGCCGTGGCGGCACATAAGGATTATGCCGGCGATATTGTTGCGACGGTGGTGCGCTGTGCCAATGGAAATTGCGAGCTAACCGCTGAGATTGTCGGCTCCGCCATTGCCTCGGCCCCCGATTCCGCGGTCGCAATTGATGACGCGGCCGTGGCCATCGCGCCGGACTGCGCCGATGCCATCCAGGCGGCGACAAGCAAATCGAGTCAAGGGCCTCACGAGCCTCTGGCCGAACGCACGTCGGATGAGGAACCGTCGGATTTTGGCGCGCCCCCTTTGACTGCTCAACCGGTCTTGCTTGACACGGGCGGCGGAGGCGGCGGTTCAAGTCCGGAAACGGTGCTCGTTAGTGTGTGTGACAACGGCCACGACCGCAGAATAGCGAGTAATGCAGTCCCGCATTTCCTGGCGACGCATCCCGGGTCATTTGTCGGCCGGTGCCAGGTCACGCCGGTGACTTCTCGTTAGCAACCGTCGCTGCCGCGATCTCGCTGCATCTGCGCAGATCCAGCTTTCCTGTCGCCAGCACCGGAATCTGCTCGACCATCTCAATCGTTTTCGGGATCCAAAGATTTGGCACCCCGGCGCTCTGGAGCTGCGTCCGTAATTTGCCGAGATCAATTGCGATCGTGCTCAAGAGAATGAGCGCCTCGCCCTTTTGCGGATCGATCACCGAAGCAATGGCGATCGTGCGGTCGCCTTCGTTTCCGAGCCCGAGCGCAGGAAAGGATTTTTTGCTCGATCGTTTCGTGCGGCACCATTTCGCCGCCGATCTTTGAAAAGCGCGATAGCCGGCCTTCGATGAAAAGAAATCCGTCCTCATCGAAACGCCCGAGGTCGCCCGTCTTCAACCATCCGTCCTGCAATACTTGCGCAGTCCGCTGCCGGATCGTCCAGATAGCCCTCGAAAATATTCGGCCCGCGCAACCACAGCATGCCGTGCTCATGCAGCGAAAGCTTTGCTCCCGTCTCCGGTTCGCGGATCTCCGCCGCGATTCCCGGCGCCATTTTTCCAGTCGAGCCCGGCCGATGAGAAGGCTGCACGGCATCACCCGGGTGGTCCGGTTCCGGATCAGGAAGATTCACGCTCACAACCGGCGAGGTCTCGGTCAGGCCATAGCCTTCATAGACCGGTTTACCGAATCGCTCCTCGAAAGCTGCGGCCAGGCTGGGCGGTAATTTCTCTGCGCCGGTGATCGTTAGGCGAACGCTCGCCATTTGCGGCCGCTCCGCTTTGCGCAGGTAGCCGCGCAGGAAAGTTGGCGCCGCCAGAACAATCGTGACGCGGTGGCGCGCGATCAATTCCGCGCACTTTCCCGTTTCCAGCGGATTCGGATAGGTCACGATGCGGACCCCTTCAATCAGCGGATACCAGAGTGTGACGGTGCAGCCGAAACTGTGAAAGAACGGGAGTGAGGCGAGAATCAAATCGGGAGGTTCTGCGTCAATCAGGGCACGAAACTGCGAAACGTTGCCCACGAGATTGCGGTGGCTTAGCACCACTCCTTTGGGGTCGCCAGAGCTGCCACTCGTAAAAAGCAAAACCGCTTCGGCGTGATCCGCTTCCCGCGGAATGCCAAGCAGGCGGACGAGCAAGAATGCGGGCGATATCACGGCGCCCATCCACCAGAGAAAAATTTTCGCTTTCAGACCGGGCAACAATTCATCGAGCTGCACCACGTTTTGCGGCCAGGGAAAATTCGTTAGCCGTTTGGTGAAAGCGGTCGCGGAAATGACCGTTTTCAACCCGGCAATTTCCTGCGCGCGCTGCAAGGCGGCCTTGCCGCTCGTAAAATTCAAACCCACCGGGACCTTTCCCGCCAGCACGACCGCGAGATTGGCCACCACCGCGCCCTTGCTCGCAGGCAGCACAACGCCAATTCGGTCCTCAGGAAAATTTTGGCGGAGATGTCGGCTCAATGCCGCCGCGGCTCCAAGAAGTTTGCCGCGACTGAGCGACGAGTCGTCCATCCCATCGATCGTCGCTACGCGAAAAGGATGGCGCGCGAGTCCGCGCACCGCCGCCGCACCGAGATGTTCCCGCAGCGCTGGTCGCCGGCTATAACAACGCTCCCCCAACTTGAGCAGTTCCTCCCGCACCGTCGCGATGTCGGCCTCGTTAGGCGGAAGTGGTCTCCCGAATTCCACCGTGGCGGGATACGGAAAATGTTGTGGCCACTTCTTGAAAAAACGCCGCCCTTTGTAGGAAAAAATCGAGCCCCACAATTGATCGAGCCAGACCGGCACGACCGGGGCTTCTGCTTCCCGCGCGATAATTTCGTAACCCCGCCGCAACCGCAGAAGTGTGCCGGAGCGGGTCAGCGCGCCCTCTGGAAAAAGACAGACGATTTCGCCCTCTCGGATTTTTTCGGCGGCGCGCCGCACCGCCTCTTTCGCGCGCCGCGACGTGATCGGAATGCAGCCCACCGTGCGCAGAACCGGATGGAGAAATCGATTTTCGTAATACTCCTTGTCGATGATGAAGCGGATCGGGCGCGGGCAGGCGAGCAGAAGCACGATCGCGTCGATCCATGTAATGTGGTTGGGCAAAAGCAAGAATCCGCCGTCGGGCAACCGCTCTTTACCGACCGCCTTAACGCGATAGAGGATGCGCGCGAGCGGCATTCCAATAAATCGCAAGGCGCGCTCGGCGGCGGAAATTGGCGGCATCGGTTTATGGTTTACAATCGGCGCGTCGCTTACTGCAATCGGCAAATCACATGAACGAAGAATCCAAGCGCGGAGCCTACACCGCACTCGCCCTGTTGCTCGGGATCAATCTTTTTAACTACATCGATCGTCAGGTTCTGGCTGCAGTCGAACCGGAAATCAGGAGGACTTTTTTCGCGCCTAACGACCCGACCGCCATGACCCGCACCGGTCTGCTGGCGGACGCGTTTCTCGTCACCTATATGATCAGCGCTCCGCTTCTCGGCTGGCTGGCCGATCGCTTCTCGCGCTGGGTCATTGTCGGGTGCGCGGTGACTCTTTGGAGCATCGCCAGTGGCGCCACCGGACTCGCCGCGACGTTCGGCATTTTGTTTTTCACGCGGATCCTGGTCGGGATCGGCGAAGGCGGTTACGGCCCGGCCGCGCCCACCATCCTGGCTGATCTCTTCCCAATCGAACAACGCGGCCGAATCCTGGCGCTCTTTTGCTCGGCCATCCCGGTTGGGAGCGCATTGGGCTATGTTTTAGGTGGCCAAATTGGGGCGCGCTATGGGTGGCGCTGGCCCTTTTATTTGGTTGTCCCGCCAGGGCTTCTCCTGGCGCTGCTTTGCTTTCTTCGCCGCGATACAGTGCGCTCGCGTTCAGGTCGAGAATCAGAGCAGCCGGAAGGGTGTCAGAGATTACCTTGCCATCTTTCGCACCCGCTCTTTCACCTTCAATACTCTGGCCCAGGCGGCCATGACATTTGCGGTCGCGGGGATCGGTTTTTGGGTGGCAGAATACCTCCATTTCCGAGGGCAGCCTCCGGCCGGCGCCAAGACGACGTTCGGAGCCATTCTGGTGGTGGCGGGATTAACATCCACTCTCTTCGGTGGATGGCTGGCCGACAAGCTGCGCCCAAGGTTTCCCAGCGCCGATTTCCTGGTTTCCGGCGCAGGGATGATCATCGCAGGTCCGATTTTTGTCGCCGGTCTCTATCTGCCATTTCCCATGGCGTGGGTGGCGATGTTTCTAGCCATCTTTTGCCTTTTCCTTAATACCGGCCCTTCCAACACGGCCATCGCCAATGTTTCGCTCCCATCCGTGCGCGCGATGGCCTTTGCCCTCAATATTTTCGTCATTCACGTTCTCGGCGATCTGCTTGCGTTTCCTTCCATCGGGTTTGTCGCGGGGCATTCCAACATCCGGATCGCTTTCCTTTTTGTCACTGCGATCATGCTCCTGTCAGGTTTCGTCTGGCTTGCGGGCATGAAATTCCTGCCCGCTGACACCGCCGCGATCGAAAAAGCCACTGCCGCCTGACGAAACCTCAAAGGCTCAGAGTCGGCGTTGGGGTCGGCGTTGGTGTTGGCGTCGGGGTGGCCGTCGCGGTCGGCTCGGGCGGCGTTTCCGACGGGGTCGCGGTCGGGCGCGGGACGGCCGGAATGCCAGGGCTCGGGATAGGTTTCAGAACGTCGTCGTTAGGCGAATTCGCCAGGACTCCAACGTCCATCACCAGGAGGAGAGCCATCACCGCTGCCTTGCTTGTAAGCGTCATCAAAAGAGCTTCGTGAGACGCCGCGTGATTGGATGTAGAGGCGCCCTTGCGCGCTGGTCAAAGCAAAGGGTTCGAATCCTGTATGCGCTGCCAAATTCTTCATAGGTAAAATCGCCTTAATGAAAGAATTTGCTCTCTTTGTCAGACTGTTGCAGCTCTCGCTTTAGAAGATTCCTAAAGATGTCCAAGAACGACTAGGGACTTGCATCTAAAATCTTTAGGCATTTCTCCCGATGGCATTAATTGTCTGAAATTCGTCATTGAGACATTTCCCAATCGACCCTCATTCTGAAAGGGTGAAACCGCGGCGCATCGGGATTGTGAAACAGTCAGAGATCCTTCTCCCGCGACTGCGGGATCAGTTTCTCCAGCGCTCCCTCATCTCCGCCGCTCCAGTCACAGAGCAGTTGGGTGACGTCTTGTTGCGCGGAAGAGGGCGTCGTCATACAAGCTGCTCGTCACGGAAGATCCTAACACCGTCGAGGGATTTTTACAGTTCGACGGCAGGCACTTCTCGGGATTCCTCGACTCCGCCCGGTATGACAATCGCACTCGCGCTCCAGCTCGTGATCGTGCCCGGTATTCCGGCTTCTTTCGATTACGAGCACGAGCAGACTGAAGCCGATTTGCAAAAAAAATCTGCGCAATCGTGGCGGGCTCCAGGCGGGATTTCCGCTTTAGGAGATAGGACCGGTTCGAAAAACACGCGCCGGAAACAAGTAACCTCAAATGAAACTTAACGAAAGGAACAGAATCAAATGAAAAGTGTATTCGCAGTATTATGTGCAGCGTTCAGCGGCTTGTTTCTTGCCTCGGTGTTTGCAGGTGCGAGCGGCGAAGTCGCAAAGTCGAGCGACAATCTCGACGGAGATGTTGCCGCGACCCCGGAAGCATTAACCACCAGCAGCTCGCCGACACTGCCCAAATTCGTCGATCATCGCGATTATCTCGCCGCAGACGGCCCACACGGCATGGCCACGATGGACCTGAATGGCGATGGCGTTCTCGACCTCGTGCTCAACGATGGCAATACCAGCGGCGTGAGCGTGCTGCTGGGCAATCGCGATGGCAGCTTCCAGCCGTTCGCTCTGTTCGATTGCGGCTGCGCATTTCCCGTTGACGTGGCGGTCGCAGACTTTAACGGCGATGGCAAGAATGATGTCGCAGAAACCAGTTCCAGCGGCGTCTCCATCCTGCTGGGAGATGGCGCGGGGAACCTAGGCACTCCCCGGGTGTTGACCGCGGGCGTGGCCCCGGACCGCATTGTCGCCGCGGACTTGAACGGCGACCGCAAGATCGATCTGGCGGTAACCAACCTTGGTTCCAACACGGTCTCGATTTTTCTCGGACGTGGAGACGGTACGTTTGGCGCCGCGAAAAATATCACGGTCGGCATGGGGCCAGATGGAATCGCCGCCGGTGATTTCAACGGTGACGGCAAGCTCGACTTGGCGGTGGCTAACTCCGGCATGGCCGAGGGACAAAACAAGGGACCCAACGCGAATACTCTGGCGATCCTGCTCGGGGATGGTAACGGCGGGGTGAGGTCTACAACATTCATTCCGACCGAGAAGACCCCGCAGCAGGTTCTGGTACAGGACTTAAATAAGGACAACAAGCTGGATGTGCTGGTAAGCACTTTCACGATGGGCGACGTTTCCGAACTGCGTGGAAACGGCGACGGCACCTTCCAAGCCGCGCGTATTCTCCATGTTGGCACGGGCGCGGATGCCATGCGTTTGGCCGACTTCAATGCCGATGGCAAGGATGACTTGCTGGTGACCGACGGCGCATTGAGCAATGTCGCCCTTCTGCTTGGCGATGGCACCGGCAAGTTCGGCGCGGCAACTAATGTGCCCTCCGGACGCACCCCGACGGCGCTTGCCACGGGTGACTTTAATCAGGATGGCAAAACCGACTACATCACGGCCAATTTCGACTCCAACACCGTTTCCGTTGTGTTGGGAAAAGGAAATGGCAAGTTTGTAGATATTGGCGCTGGCCTTCCGATCGCGACAGACTTTCCCAACCAGATCATCTCTGCTGACTTCAATGGAGATGGGTTGCCGGATTTGGCGTTGGTCGATACCGGAGTAAACAAGATCGGTCAAGCGGTGGAGATTTTGCTTGGCACGAACAAGGGTGGGTTCGGGCCTGCAAAGGCGTTCCCGACGGGAACCCAACCGGAAGGGCTAACTGCAACCGACTTTAATCACGATGGACATCTCGATCTTGTGGTTACCAACTTTGGGAACTTCTCGGGGGATCGTGGCGGGGTTTCTCTGCTACTTGGCAACGGAGACGGATCGTTCCAGGCGCCAGCGAATTTTGCCGCGGGTGATTTCCCGGTTGGGATCGCCAGCGGTGATTTCAACGGTGACGGCAATCCCGATGTCGTGGTAGCAGATTTCGGAACCAGCTCTGGTGTTGCTGGGGTCACGTTGCTGCTCGGCAACGGGAACAATGGATTCGCTCCGGCGCAGAACGTAGTGACCTTCCCCCAATTTACGGTCTTCACGAATATTTTGAGCGGTGATTTCAACAATGATGGCAAACAAGACATCGCTTATATTTCGGAGTTTAACGACAACCGTGTATCGGTGCAGTTCGGCAATGGTGATGGGACTTTCCAGGCGGCCATCCCCGCGCTGATACGCAGTGCCTTCACCACGATCTTCTTTGACTTCGAAGCAGGTGACTTCAACAACGATGGGATTACGGACTTCGCGGTTGAAGAAGACGGCTTGACCGAAATCGTGCTGAATGATGGCAACGGGCACTTCACGTCTTCGGGCGTGTTCTCCGAGGGGAACGGCGCCACGTTTGCCTTCATTCCCAAGCTGGTGCTGGCGGACTTCAACGGAGACGGAGCCCTTGACGTTGCCGCTCCCGACGGCTTTGCCCAGACCATGGCAGTATTGCTTGGGAACGGCGACGGGACGCTGGGAACGGCCACAGTGTTCGGTGGTGGCATAAACGACTCTGCGACAGCCATCACCTTCGCGGGTTTCCAGCCGAGTATCGCGTTGGGAACTCACCTTAACCAGGTGGTGCTGGTGAAGAACATGACCCGTTCGAAGTAAGGCTGTAGCCCTGGGAAAGGAGTAGTGCCCGGACAGAGTCGAGCAAGGCGGGCGGTTATTGTAGCAGCGTTACGCAGATTTATGTCGAAATCGCGCAATGTCGCGAATGGTTCAAAACGGGTTCGCCACCCGATCGTGCAGATGCACGTCATTCGCCTCGGCGTGGACCAGGGCGATCGCCGCCTCCTTGGGCCGCCCGATCTTGTTCAAAAGCTCGCTCATGAGTTGCCAGCTCTCCGCGCGGTAAGGCGCGACACCGATGCAGGTCTTCAGTTCGATAATGGCGCGGTCGGGAGAGTTGAGGTCGGCCAGCGCCTTGATGTAGCGCTGCTCGATCGCCCAATTGGGCGGCCCGAGGCGCGCGGCGAGGCGGAGCCGCATTAAGTTGACGTTGCCGGTTTCGCGATTCTCGAGGACGGCAAGACTTTCCTCGGCCCGCGCCCAAAGTTCGGGCGGATCCGTGATTTTTTTGAGAAGAGTGCGCGCGCCTGGAAAATCTTTCTGCTTGATCAGGACCGCCGCGAGATTCAACCGCGCGAGGGGATTATCCGGGTCCATGACCAGCGCGCGATCGAGTGCCTTGCGCGCGGCCTCGAGATGCCCTTCGCTCAGTTCGAGCCCACCGAGATTGATCCACATGCGGGCTGAGTCCCCGCCGGCTGCGATCGTGCGAGTGAGAAAAGTGCGCTGATCTTTCCAATCGAAGGTGCGGAGAAAAGTGCGAACGGGCAGGGCCAATAGCCAAATCGTTAGGCAAAAAGCCGTTACTTTCCGGCGCAGACCTTTCCTGCTCTCTGGCCTAACGAGTCGAAGGCAACCGCCCCGGCGAGAAAGAGGAAGGCGCTCGGCAGATAGAGCCAGTGCTCCGCAACCGTGGCGTTGAGCGTAATCGCGCCGCTGACCGGCAAATAAGCGACCAGTGCAAGGAGCAACGGTAGAAAAATCGCCGGCTGTCTCCGCGTCCGCCAAAGAGCGCAGCCCCAGGCGACGATGAGGATTATCCCGGCCAGTGTTTGCAGTTCGCGCCAGGATGCCGCGTTCAAACTCGCGTTGTCGAAACCGGACGGATGCGTTTCGACGTCTCTTTCCATGTGGAGATGCAGCGGAAAAACGAGCAGACCGGCATATTCGGCGACAGCGCGCGCGACGACGATTGGCCTAACGAGAAACGGCACCGGCGGAGGCGAAGGCGCCGCAATGTGCTCTGCCGTGAGGCGTAAACTCAGGTAGGCGGCGAGCACGCCGGCCACGACGCCGATGACTCCGAAGAGCGCGGGTCGCGGCCGCCGGGCGAAGAAAATGATTAGCCAGAGGAGGAGAAAGATCAGCCCCATTTCCTTGCTCAACGCGCTGCCGAGAAAACAAAAACCGGCACCGAGCCCAAAGATCCATCGCTGGTATCCGCTCGCGCGGCCCATGCGCAACGCCAGGAAAAGCGCAAGGAAACCAAACGCGGCTGCCATCGAATCAGCCCGGCCCGCCAGGTAAATGACGGCCGAGCTTTGCACCGGATGCCACACCCAAACGAGAGCCGTCAGAAAGGCGACCTTGATTCGACGCCCCGGCTCCCAGTTGCAAAGCGCGAGAAATTCTTCCGCAAAAAAGAAAAGCGCGATCGCCGCCGCGGCGTGCCAGAGAATGCTGATAAGATGATAACCAGCCGGCGCGAGAAAGAAGACCGCGTAGTCAAAAGTGTAACTGAGCCGCTGGAGGGGGCGATAGAAATCCGACGCAGCCGCGTCTGTAAAAAGGAAATGCTGAAAGCCCTCGCCGATGAGACGCCAACTGCGAATAAGCGGATCGCGCAGGATCAGCGCCTGATCATCCCAGACGAATCCGTTGCGCAAAGCCGGCCAATAGCTGACCAGCGCGAACACGAGCAACAAGAAGGACGCGCCGGCCTTTTTCATTCCAAATTCAACTGGACAGATCGAATCGCTTGCACGTGTAGGTTGAGGAATGCCCGCTGTCTTTCGGTTGGTCGTCGGTTTCGCCCTGCTGCAGTTGGCCAGCAGCGCCCATGCCGCCGGCGTTCCCGAACGATTGCCAGCAGCTCATTATCGGTCTCGCTCCGGACTGGAACTCGATGCGGGGCACGCTGCAACGTTTCGAGCGAACTGGCGCCGGACCCTGGCAACCTGCCGGCGCCCCCTACCCGGTTCTCTTTGGCAAGAACGGGCTGGCCTGGGGACGGGGCCTGGCCGGTCAGGAGGAGAAAGGATCTGCGCAAAACCGAGCGTGACGGGCGCGCGCCAGCCGGCGTTTTCCGGATCGGCAAAATCTATACTTACGATCCGGCGCCTGCCGACGGGAGCGGATTTCCCATTCCATCAAGTCTCCAAGGCCGATGCCTGGATTGATGATCCGACGCGGCCCGACTACAACCAGTTTGTCACGATCGACGATCCGGAAAATCCGCCGCCGTGGTTCGCCAAGGAAAAAATGCGGCACAATGATTTCGCCTACCGCTGGCTGGTTGAGATTCGGCATAATTCGGATCCTCCTCTGCCTAACGAGGGGAGCGCAATCTTCTTCCACATTCGACGCGGCACCGCCCGTCCGACTTCCGGCTGCACCACGATGGCGGAGAGCGATCTGGTCCGCCTCATCACCTGGCTGCGGGCCGATCGGCACCCGTGTTATGTTCTTTTGCCGCGGAACGTCTACGCCGGGAAAGAGCGATCCTGGAATCTTCCGGCGCTGGCTGATTCGATCGACCGCAAAATTTCTAAAATTCCTGCAACGGAAATTTGCATAACGGAAAGGTTGACCTTACGCTGAACTCGTTAGGCCAAAAACTTATGAGGAAACGATCCAATCCCGACTCCGAGCAAAATATCAAGCGTATCGACACGAAGCCCCGCGCGAAGAAACAGACGCATGGGTTTCAGGTTCATTTCGTTCGCGGTTCGTCGACAGGCACGAGAATGTTCAGCGACGCTGTCTATGGCGGGAAAGAGCAGGCTCGCAAAGCCGCGCGGAAATATCGCCGCGAGGTAATGGGCGATCTCCCGCCGCGGACTACCCTCTCCGCTGCCGCGAGACGCCGCAATGCGACCAAGCCGGCGAAAAAAACGGCCGCCAAGCCAGCTGCCAAGAAGAAACGTTAGGCTTGATGGTTCCGTAGGGGCGCCGTCTCCTGCGCGAGGCTGGCGCGCCAGCAAGCGACGAAACCGGGCGCGAAATCGCCCGGCCGCCGCTCGATCCATTGCGTGATCGCGGCCGGAGGGAAGAACTGCACGCCGTCGATCTCCGCCTCGGCCGGAAAGAATGGGCCGTCGTGCTCCCCGCGATAGAGCCAGATGAATTCCTGGCCCGTCTCCGCCGAGGCCTCCAGCTTCGCGACGCGCATCGAGCGGCGCTGTGATCGCCGAGTTCCTCGTTCAATTCGCGCACGGCGGTTGCATCATATTCTTCCCCGGCCGCCGACATGGCCCGCCGCGCTCGAATCCCAGAGATTGGGGTGCCGATCTTTCCAGCGTGAACGCTTCTGCAAAAGCACTTCACCCGCCGAATTGAAAATGAAGATGTGCACGGCGCGATGTCGCAAGTTATTCCCATGCACTTCGGACCGGGTGGCGGCTCCTGTGACGCGATCCTTTTCATCGACCACCGCGAACTGCTCGTCTCGGATCGGTGCCTTTGATCGACGGAGTGATTGGCTGGATGAAATTGGTCAATGCAATCCACTGCTCAAGCGACAATTCTTCCGCCCTCGCCGTCACCGGCACGCCAATTTCTTCCGCGGCACGCGGCCAATCGCATGGCTCCTCCCCTTTGAGCAGCTTGCCAAGTTGTTTGCGGCGCTGGCCGAATCCGCGACGGACCAGCGCTTGATGAACAACTCGCGATCATGGTCGGGTAATTCGTTAGGCGCGCGCGGCGTCAGGCGCACGAGCGCCGATTCGACTTCGGGTTGCGGAAGAAAAACGCTCGGAGGAACCGTCCGCAAATATTCGACGCGACATTGTGATTGGACGATCAGGGTAAGAATTCCGTAATCTCTGGAACGCGGTCGCAGCAGAGAGACGCGCCGCCACTTCCTTCTGTAACATCAACAACGCCATTGTGATAGGCGTTGGATGCTCAAGAGCAGCGAAGCAGAATTTGCGTGGACGCGTAGTACGGCAGGTTGCCTAACAATTTCGTGGGACCGTGCGGAAAAAGCCGGCGCACTTCAAATTCCAAGGCGTCGCCGTGGACGATTTCGATGCGACGCCCGGCGAAATGCCCGCGCAAAAAATCCGCCAGGCGGCCATCCTTCTCGATCGCCAGAACCGCTGCGCCAGAGTCGAGCACTGGTTCGGTCAACGCACCGAGACCCGGGCCAATTTCCAAAACAAAATCTGCGGCAGACAACTCCGCCTGTTGCACAATCCAACGCGCGAGATTTTGATCGTGAAGAAAATTCTGACCGAGCGTCTTTACCGGCGAAACGCGAATCTCGCGCAAGGTGCGACTGATCTCGGAGAGCTTCATCGAGCGGGAAAAATTTGGTTCCGATTTCGCGAAACCAGTGCGCGGCTTGTTCACAGATTTGTGTGAACAATCTGCGCCGATAGCACGGAGATTATTCACAAGTTATTCAATGGCGGGTCCGCAACGAAGAGCCACCTCTGGCGACGCAGATGGACGTTATTTGCACGATTACGTAATCCCGCGCTTCGCAGAGCGAAGCGTCTACGGTTTCGAAGTCGGCTCGGGCAACGCGCGCGGATTTCTTGCCGGACCGCTGAAATCGAGCGCGTGCTGTGCCGGGTAAAAGCCCGGCGCGCTTCGCGCAAGGTCGCGCCTTCGATAAAATAAACTGTTGCCGCCCGCCCGATCGCGAATGTGCCGGCGCCCGCTACCATCCCGCAGACTACATTTCCCCATCCCGGAAGAAATTTCAGTGCGACTCGCGCCCCTTCCCGCAGGATCATCCCGAGGCCGACATTTGCGCCGATCGCGCCGATAAATTCCGTCGCCGCCCGCAAACTGCGTTCCCGGCCGCTGATGTACATGATTCCGGAAACCATGACGAGCTGCAGAGTTGTCAGGACAGGCAAATCGGCCAGAGGAATCGGTTGGGCGCCGACGGCCGCACAGATCGCGCTGGTTGATTTGACGAGAAGCTCTGCAATTTCGCTTTGGGCCTGGCGATCGCCTCCGCTCCGCACCAGCTCGACCCGCGCCTCGTTAGGCAATTGGCTGGCGAGGATGGTGCGGAGGCCTTTGCCTAACGAATAGATAGCCGAGAAGAGCGGCCTGGATAGCCGGGGCTTCGCTCGCCCGCTCGAGCAAGGAAGGCGTCTCCACTCCGTCAGGCCGGATCTCGATCACCCGGGCTCGCACCTCTCATCATCACCGTTCCACCCGATCATCTTTTCCAGGGACTGGATTTCCCGCTCGTGTCGCTGCCTTCGCATCCCGCTCCGCCGGCAGGAAAAAGAACAAGTCTGCGGCTTGATTTCGAATTGCTCTCGCGGACGAGAGCAAGCGTCGCTTCATCCGCTCCGCGCGCATCGAGGAATTCGATCGAGCCCGGCGCGCCGAGCTTGATTTGTTGCCACCGATAGAGACCGGTCAAGGTTTCACCGAGAGAGGACTCGGATCGCTCCGTCCGCGAAAGACGCGGGCGACAAATTCGAGCAACGGCATCGGGTTCGAACCGGTCAGGACAAAGCGCGGGGGCGCTGCTGGAGGAAACAGCTCCTTGAGCGGCGTGAGTTCATTCAGAACCGGTCTTCGGATCGAGTCCGGCAGTTTACCGAGAAAACCCTTCGAGGCGTTCGACGATGTGCAGGAGGGCGGAATTGTTCATCGCAAGGAAGTCATCGCGCCCAACATGAATCGAAGAGTGAGGATTTGCGAATCGCGCTGTAGACGCCTTCCTCGGCGAAGGCGCGGGTCCGCGTGCCCGGCCATTAGAAGATGGCGTTCTCCCGCGCTTCGCAGAGCGAAGCGTCGTACGAATCGCCGGACAACTGGAAACTGGCGCCACTCCATGCTACAGGAACGGCCCGGGACAACCCCCTGCCTAACGACCAATGTTTTCACAACTCGGCGACAAACTTCAGGACATTTTCAAGGACCTGCGCGGGCACGGTTCGATCAGCGAAACGAATATCACTGACGCGATGCGCCAGGTGCGACTGGCGTTGCTCGAGGCCGATGTCGATTATCAGGTCGCGAAGCGTTTCATTGCCCAGGTAAGGGAAAAGGCGCTGGGCGAAGAGGTCTTGCGCAGTGTCACGCCCGGCCAGCAAATCGTGAAAATTTTTCACGATGAACTGACCGCGCTGCTGGGCGGCGCGGCCGAGCCTTTGAATCTGGAGAAGCCGGCCCGGATCCTGATGGTGGGATTGAACGGCGCGGGCAAAACAACCTCGTCGGCCAAGCTTGCGCGTCTGCTCAAGAAACAAGGGCGCGCACCTCTTGCTGATCGCCTGCGATTTGCATCGGCCGGCTGCGATCGCAGCAGCTCGCTACACTCGGCGAACAGGTCGAAGTGCCGGTTTACCGCCCCTCCGCCTAACGAAAAGGACGTCCTCCGCGCGACCGCAGGCCAGTTTGGAATGGGCCGCAGCCGAACGAGGCAACGTCCAGATCTTCGACACCGCCGGCCGCCAGGAAATCGACGCGGCGTTGATCGAGGAAATCAAACGACTCAAAGGAATTTCTCAAGCCTCAGGAAGTGCTCCTCGTGGCCGACGCCGCCACCGGTCAGCAAGCAGTCAGCGTGGCCACCCACTTCCATCGAGGCGCTCGGCATTACCGGCATCGTCCTCACCAAACTCGACGGCGATGCCCGCGGCGGGGCGGCGCTTTCCATGCGCGAAGTAACGCAGCGTCCGATCAAGTTCGCCGGCGTTGGTGAAAAGCTCGACCAGTTCGAAGTCTTCGTTCCGGATCGGCTGGCGGGCCGAATTCTCGGGATGGGCGACATCGTTGGGCTGGTCGAGAAAGCAGCCGAAGCCATCGACGAAGAAGAGGCCGCGCGGATGGAGCAAAAGCTGCGGACCGCGTCCTTCGATTTCAATGATTTCCTCGCCCAGTTCAAGATGATGAGAAAACTCGGGCCACTCGAGAACATCCTCGGGATGTTACCCGGCATGGGCAACCTCAAGGACATGAACGTGGACGAGAAAATGCTCAAACGGACCGAAGCGATCGTCCTCTCAATGACGGATGCCGAGCGCCGGCGCCCCGATATCTTGAACGCACGCCGACGTCAACGGATCGCGCGCGGGAGCGGCAGCAGTGTGACGCAAGTGAATGATCTCCTGCAACGCTTCAACCAGATGCGCAAGCTGATGAAGAACGCCGGCAAGATGAAGCGGATGATGGCACAAATGTCGCGGATGAAGAGCTGACTTGCGATTTTCTCTAATTCGGGCGATTCGTTCGCGTCCCCAGCTAAATTCCCATCGCTCTCAACTCGACTTCAGACATGGCCGTTTCAATCAGATTACGCAGAGAAGGGACGAAGAATCGTCCTTATTACAAAGTCGTCGTGGCGGATAGCCGCAGCCCGCGCGACGGCAAATTCATCGAAATCATCGGGACCTACGATCCGAAGAAGAAGGGTGATAACAGCACGATCAAATTGGATCGGGCCGAACATTGGATCGCGCGTGGCGCCCAACCCTCGGATACTGTGCGCAGTCTGTTGAAGAAAGAATAAAGCGCGCGTCGCGGCGGCACCGGCTGAACCGCGCCCGGCGCGAATAGCGTTGGAGGATCGGGCTCTGTCCCGTCCGTGACTGAAACTCCGTCGACATCCGCCTGACGGCGGATCGTCCCTTCAGTTTCCGGTGCACCGCTCGGACTACGCGCAGTGCATTGGACAAGCAGCCGTCAGGTCGCTAAGATCGAAAGCGTGCGACAATTTCTCGAGTTCATCATTCGGCAACTCGTCGAATTCCCTGATGAAGTCATGCTCTCGGAAATTCCGAACGGCCGCCTGACGGTCTTTCGCTTGCAGATGCGGCAGACCGATATCGGGCGAATCATCGGGCGCAACGGGCAGACGATTCGGGCGATTCGCGCGCTCCTTTCGAGTGCGGCGGCGCGGCATGGACAGAAGGCGACGCTGGATATTGTCGAATAAGCGCGCTCTTCCCTTCCCGCCTGCTCCTGAAGCTGGCGTCCTAATTTAGCCTCTGCGCTTTGCGGAAGCGCGGTCAGGACGGAAATACCAGCCTCTACTTGATAAATCTCGACGCTGATCTTTCCATCGGCATCGACTCTGCCGCGATACATCCCTGAGGTGTTGAAAGGCATCGCGAAATTTCCATTCTTGTCGAGCGCGATAAGGCCGCCTGTGCCGCCGAGTTTGGCCGCCTTATCGAGCGCGGTCTGGGCCGCTTCTGCCAGCGGCATTTTCTTCAATTCCATCATGGCCGAAATGTTGTAGGCGACGACGGAGCGGATGAAATATTCGCCGTCCCCGGTGCACGAAACGGCACAGGTCAGATTGTTCGCATAGGTGCCGGCGCCGATGATCGGCGAATCGCCAACGCGGCCGAACATCTTGTTCGTCGTCCCGCCGGTGGATGTCCCGGCCGCCAGATTCCCCGGCTTTGTCCAACGCGACCGCGCCGACCGTCCCGTGTCGATCTTTGTCCTTGAGCGGAGCGGGTGAGGCCTTCGCCTTTTCCTTCTCCAGCGCCTTCCAACGCTCGTCGGTGTAAAAATATTTCTGGATCAACCAGCGTAATTCCCATGCTCCGGGCGAATGCCTCCGCCCCTTCGCCATCGAGCATGACATGCGGCGATTTCTCCATCACGAGTCGGGCGAGACTGATCGGATTGCGGATGTGTTGCAGTCTTGCGACCGCGCCGGCCTTAAGCGTCTCGGCCATCCATGATCGAAGCATCGAGTTCGTTTGTTCCCTCGTGCGTAAAGACGGCGCCCTTGCCCGCGTTGAAAAGCGGATCGTCCTCGAGAACGCGAATCGCGGCCTCGACCGCGTCGAGACTCGCCCCACCGCGCTGGAGAATGTCGTAGCCTGCCTTAAGCGATCGTTCCAGCCCCGCGCGGTGCGCCTTTTCGTTTTCCGGCGACATCTCGCTGCGCTCGATCGTTCCTGCTCCACCGTGAATCACCATGCCGAATTTCATAGGTTCAGCTTTCTCTTGCGCGGTGCTGGACGCGGCGATCAGCAAACTGCCAAGTCCGAGTGCGAGTTGGAATCGAAACATAAACAGGAATCGTTTGCGCGGGGATTACCTGAAAGCGCCACCGTGCCGAACACTTGCTGCTAATCCGAAGTAAGGCAACTTCCTCCCTGCTCATGGCCACCGATCCTACCGCTTCGCCAGGAACCGCTGAGACAATCGTCCACGCCCCTGCCGATATCCTCGCCGGCGTCGGCGAGAAGAGCCGCTCCTTACTCCTGGAAGTGGGAAGCATGTTTTGGTTCCTTATCAACACGGCCGCGGAAACGCTCGATCGGATGCGCCGGGGACGGGCTCCATTTCGGTCGTCGATTTTCTTCAGTTACACTGAGCGGGCCGGTGTCGGGTCGATCCCGCTGGTCGCGATGGTCTCTTTTTTTCTCGGCCTGACAATGGCGCTCCTGACTGGTTATCAATTGGAGCGGTTCGGGACGGAACGACTTGTGCCTGGGTTGGTTGCGATCGCTTTTACGCGAGAGCTTGGACCGCTTCTCACCGGGATCATGCTCGCGGCGCGCATCGGTGCGTCTTACACGGCCGAGCTCGGCACGATGCAGGTATCGGAGGAAGTCGAAGCGATCGAAGCAATGGGCATTGGGCCGCTCCGTTTCCTGGTCGCTCCGCGAATGCTCGCGCTTTTTGCCTTAATGCCCTGCCTGAGTGTCATCTCGAGCATGGCGGCGATTTTTGCGACTGCGCTGATCTCGCGCGCCTATTTCAATATCGCGTTTGTTTATTTCCAGGACCTCGTCCTCAACTCCCTGCTCATCCGCGACCTCATCACGGGCATTTTGAAGAGCTTCATGTTCGGATTGCTTATCGGGGCGATCGCTTGTTATCGTGGGCTTACGCGTCAAAGGAGGTGCGGCGGGCGTCGGCACTTCCACCACATCGAGTGTCGTCACGGCGATTACCGTCGTGATTGGTTTCGACACGCTTTTCAACATCGTCTACATCATCTTTTTCCCGTGAGCGAACGACCTCCTCACGTCGTCGAGCTCCGCGGTGTAAAACTCGACTTTCCCGACAAAAGAGTTCTCAACGACGTCTCCTTGAAAGTTGAGCCGCTTGACCGGCTGGTCATCATGGGCCAGAGCGGCAGCGGCAAAAGCACGATTCTGCGACTCATTCTCGGGATCCTGCAGCCGACCGAAGGCGAAATTTTCTTTAAGCAATTCGAAATCTCGCGCTTAAAGCGTCGCAAGCTCCAGCACGTGCGCAGCCAGATCGGAATGGTTTATCAATATTCAGCCCTGCTCAGCTCGCGGAATGTGCGCGACAACGTTGCCCTGCCCCTGGAAGAACTGACCCGCAAGACAGCGGCCGAGATTGAAAAGATCGTCGACGAAAAACTCGAACTCGTCGGGATGATCGAGTCGAAATGTCAGATGCCCTCGGAGTTGAGCGGCGGTATGCGCAAGCGCGTCAGCCTTGCGCGCGCTCTGGTCCTCGATCCCGAGCTGATCTTATTCGACGAACCTTCGGCCGGCCTCGACCCGGTCATCAGCTCTGTCATTGACGAATTAATCATCAGTCTGACCGAGCGATCGAAGGTGACTTCGGTTATCGTTACCCATGAGATGGACAGCGCCTTTCGCATCGGGACCCGCATGGCGATGCTTTATCAAGGCGAAGTCATCGCCGACGCTGAGCCCGAGCGTTTCAAAAAATCGGACCATCCGGTCGTGCGCCAATTCTTGAGCGGCAGTACCGAAGGTCCCATCCTGGAAGGAAGCAAAGATGCAGTTGCGACGAAATGAGATCATGACCGGCCTGCTCGTGCTCGGCACGGTGGCGGTCCTCACCTTCATTTTGATCATGCTGGGCGCGCCGGGATTGTTCCGCCCGCTGGTCGTCTACAAGCTTTACTTTGATAACGCCGCCGGCATCAAACTGGGCGCTCCCGTCCTCCTCGCGGGTCGAAAAGTCGGTCAGGTCAGAGCGCTCAACTCGCCCGTCTCGCGGGAAGAATCCGCCAGCGCGCTCGAAGCGGCGGCCAACCTCGGCTCACTGACGGGCGCCGCCGCCCCCGGACCCGGCGCCCTGCCCCGCTTTGAGGTGCGTATCGATGTGGAGGTCGACCGGACCGCGTTGGTCTATAAGAACGCCAACGTTCGTTTAATGACCCTGGGTTTGTTAGGCGAAACGGCGATTGACATCTCCGGAGGCAATGATCATTCCGGCAAAGCCGAAGGCGGGCAGGTTTTCGTCGGCAACCGCGTGCCAGATTTCTCGGAAGCGATCGCAAAAATGCTGGGCATCATCCAGCCGGTCGCGACCGAAGCAACTGCGACCTTGAAGACCCTCCAAAGCACGGTCACAAACCTGGGCAAGCTGACCGACGACAACTCTCCCCTCACTCTCGGGCTCGCACAATTCAAGACCTTTACCGAGCACCTTAATGAGTTGACCGCCTCCGACAGTTCCCTTTCGAAATCCCTCGCCCACATCGAAGACCTGAGTAATCAGCTGACCAAGAACGACAACATCACCGTGACTCTGGCAAATTTCCGCGTGTCCTCCGAAAAATTGAAGTCTGCCTTCGATAGCCTTGGTCCCGATTTGGAATTGACGCTCCGCAACACCAAAGACTTCACCGCGACCGTGCGCAGCCAACCCTGGCGTTTGATCTGGCCAAGCACGAAAAAATACCCTGAGGACGAGGCGACGCCTGTGCCGGTGCACAAGACGACCAAAACGAAAGTGCACCACACCAAGCCCGAGGAGTAAATTCCACGGCCAGCACGAGGGTGCGCCGATTCTCGATTGGGGAGCGCGGGCTTCCAGCCCGCCCGTCAGCGCATCCCTGCGATGACTCTTCAAAGCTCATGACGGCGAGAGAGCGCTCCCTCGTTCCCAAAGTCTCTTTGGGAACGCACTTGTCTTGGAAACTCTGTTTCCCGATTCTCCTACAGCATGCGCAGCCGTTACCGGATCAACGAGCCAGACACACCCCGATTTTATCACATCGACCGTGGTCGAGTGGCTCCCCATCTTCACCACCAGCGCGTGCTGCGACATCCTGACGAAATCCTTCGCCTACTGCCGCGAACACAAAGGCCTTCAAATCTTCGCCTGGGTGGTGCTGGATAGTCACTTTCACGCGATTGTCGCCGATCCCGCCCTGGCGAACACGATCGCGGACTTGAAGAAGTTTACCGCTCGCGAAGTGTTGGCGCAGCTGAAACGCGAAGGCGCGAGTGGTTGCTGAATCAACTGCAATACTTTCGTGCGGCGCACAAACGGGCGAGCACGCATCAGGTCTGGCGGGAGGGTGTCCACCCGCAAGCGATCACGAGCGATGAGATGATGCAGCAGAAGCTTGAATACTTGCACAATAACCCGGTGAAACGTGGACTGGTGGCTTCGCCGGAGCACTGGCGGTATCTTCCGCACGAGTGGTTGCCCGGGGCCTTACCGGTCTCGCGGTGCGATGACTGGCGACAGCCGGACTAACGAAACGGAGTTTCGGGAACAACTACGTTCCCAAACGGAGTCTGGGAACGAGAGGTGCGGACGCCAACCGAGCTTCGCGAAGTGAAGCGGCTACGAGGCAAGCATCGTCAAACCGCTACTGGCCAGCAGAGCCGGATTCTGTTAGGTAGCGCTCCATGCCTTCCGCTGAATTTCAGCACACGCTTGCCAAGGCCGCTTCGCTGAGCGGCACGTCACTCCACACCGGCGCCAAGGTGTCGCTGAAAATCCAGCCGGCGCCTTCTAATTCCGGAATCAAATTCAAGCGCAAGGATCTTCAGGACGAACCGACGATCGACGCCACGATTGCCAACGTGAAAACGGTCGAGCGCGCGACGACGATTGGTGAGGGCTCGATGCGCGTGCACACCGTCGAGCACGTGCTTTCCGCCCTCGCCGGGCTCGGCGTGGATAACGCGGTCGTGGAAATGGATGCGAACGAGCCGCCGATTTGCGACGGCAGCGCGCTGCCTTATGTCGAGGCGATCCGAAAAGCCGGAGTCGTGCCGCAGGAAGCACCGCGAGCTGCTCTTTCACGTTCGAGAGCCGATCTCGGTCGAAACCAGCAGCGGTTCTCTCCTGGTGCTTTTGCCGGATGATGAGTTTCGCATTTCCTGCACGCAGGCCGGCCCGGAGAATCGATTCACCCAGTTCATGTCCACCCCGGTCACGCCCGCGATTTACGAGCGCGAAATCGCACCGGCGCGCACTTTCGTTTACTACGAAGATGTCCAGTCCTTGATGGAGAAAAATCTGATCAAGGGCGGGAGCCTGGAAAACGCGATTGTCGTGCGCGGTGAATCGGTCCTGAGCAAGGAACCGCTCCGCTTTCCCGACGAATTTGTTAGGCACAAAATTCTCGACATCATTGGGGACCTCGCTCTATTCGGGCGCGCCATCCGCGGCCACATCATCGCGATCAAGCCGGGCCACAGTTCCAACACCGAACTGGCGCGCGCGCTGGCCAAGGCGCACGAGCGGACCGCCGCCCTCCTCCCGCAGCGCAATTTCCCGCAGGACGAAGGTGGCCTCGACATCCAGGCAGTGATGAGCATTCTCCCGCACCGTTATCCATTCCTGATGGTCGATCGCATTCTCTCTTTCGAGGGCGAAACAAAATGCATCGGAATCAAATCCGTCACGATCAACGAACCGTTTTTCCAGGGACATTTCCCGGGGCATCCTGTCATGCCGGGCGTGCTGCAAGTGGAGGCGATGGCGCAAGTGGCAAGTGTCTTGATGATGCGCATCAGCAAGAGCGCGAGCCGGGTCGGCTATTTCATGAGCGCCGACGGGGTCAGGTTCCGTAAGCCAGTCTTTCCCGGCGACACGCTCTTCATTCACGCTGAGTTGACGAAGTCGCGCGGCAACCGGCTCGCCAAAGCGATGTGCCGATGCGTTGTGAATGATGCCGTTGTCTCCGAAGGCGAGTTGATGTTCACGTTTTTGGATAAGTAGAGGGGCAATGACGAATGACGAAGCTCTAAGGAATGACAAATTTCGAATGACGAGGACGCCAGCGGCCGCGCCGTACGACAACCAAGGTCTTTGTCATTCGTCATTCCTTCGTCATTCGTCATTCGTCATTCGTCATTCCAATCATGTCTGACATCCAGATTCATCCGACGGCGATCGTTGATCCCGCGGCACAACTCGGCGCGGGGACCATGATCGGGCCCTACTGTGTCATCGCCGCCGGAGTGTCGTTAGGCGAAAATTGCTGGCTGCAAAACCACGTCACCCTCTGCGGGCCGCTCACCGCCGGACGCGGCAACAAATTTTATGCCTTCTGCTCGATTGGCCAGCAGACCCAGGATCTGAAATATCGCGGCGAGCCCACCTACCTCGAGATCGGCGACGACAATTGTTTCCGCGAGTTCGTCACGATCAACCGGAGCACGTCCGCTCCGGGAAAGACGCGGGTTGGGAGTCGCGGAAATTTTCTCGCTTACTCGCACATCGGCCACGATTGCAACGTCGGCGATGCGGTCGTCTTTTCTAATAACGGCACCCTCGCCGGGCATGTCCAGGTAGGCGACCATGCCGTCATCGGCGGACTGACAGCGGTGCATCAATTCTGCCGCATCGGGCGTTTCGCGATCACTGGCGGATGTTCGAAGATTGTGCAGGACGTCCCCCCGTTCATGATCGCCGACGGCAACCCCGCAAAGGTCCGGGGGATCAACCAGGTGGGCTTGGAACGCCAGGGCTACTCGCCGGAAAAGATCAAGGAGATCAAAGAAGCGTTCCGGCTGATTTACCGCGCGAAACTGAACACTGCACAGGCGCTCGAGGCTGCTCGCGAAAAATTGGGGGCGAGCGAAGAGGTGCAGGCGATTTTGCAATTCATCACGGAGAGCGAACGCGGAATCATCCGCTAAAGAGTAACGCGAGTTTGTTCTCTAACCCAGGCGATCAAGCCACGAGCAGCGGCAGATCGACCGGAATCGGCGTGCCGCCGAATTTCGGGTAAAGAAATTTCGCCACCGGCGCGTTGCTCTTCGTCACCGCGCAGCCTTTCGTTAGGCCGGCCGCCTGCAATTGGCGGAGCGATTCCTCCAGCAAAGCTGTGCCGAAACCACGATTGCGGTATTCCATCAGAACACAGGGACCAGGCGTGAGGTGATCCTCCAGAGCCGGGTCCGCCACCAGGACCGACGCGCCGATGATGCGAAGACCATGGCGCAGCGCCAGGCAAACGCCATTGCCCTCGGGAGAAAGGGCGCGCTCCAGCCAGCCATCAATCATTTGTCCGACTTCGTGAATCGTGTCTCCCCAGGAGGTGTCCTGGGCGACGGAACGCATAATAACTGCCCGCAATTCCTTCTCCTCCGCGGAGGTCGCGAGAGCAACATGATAATGCTCCGGGAGCACGGAACTAAGCGGCGAAAGTTCTTCAAAATTCCAAGTGAAACGAACCCATTGAACGAGCTTCATGTGTGACGAAGCCGAAATTACCATGCGTCTTCACGCGCCTGCAACAGTCGATTCCGAAAAGTTGCAAAAATTGCGCGGCTGCCGCGCAAGAAAAAGCTTGATTTACCTCGCGAGCGCGGCCTTGAGCGTTTCCTGGAGGGGCAGATAAAGGTCGTGATGCTGGGCAACGCCACGCCGCACAACTGGTTTGAAATTGGCAATGTCCGCAATATTGACGATCTGATCGACGCTCTGCACGAAAGCGGTCATAGCGTCGTTCGTCGCGAATCGCTGGCTGAGCAGAACGACGAAATGCTCGCGCCGCAACGCCCCGGGCCGTCGCACCATCTCGCGCAAGATCGGATTATTCTCGAGGCTCGAACCCTTAAAATTCTCGTAAATCACAACCACGTTGTAGCTGTAGGTCGAGAGTTTGAGCAAAACGTCCTCCGCGAAAAGACCGAGATGCACCTTGTAATTCAGGTCGATCAACTGCGGCACGATCATTTTCTGGTATTGCGGATGATCGACGCAGACGAGGGCCGTCTTGTCGCCCAGATCGAAGAAACTGCTGTCGTGGTCAGCTACTCATTTTTCCGCCTAACGAAAAGCATTGACGGGTCGATCGAGCCGCAATCCAGTGTCAACTTCATTGTCGATCCCGCGAGTTTTTTGGAGAAGGTCGATGCCGCGGCTGATCTTGCCCTTCTTGGAGGCAAAGACGCGCGCCGTTTCTTCGCTGATTGTCGCCCGCTTCGTAAGCGTTCAAGATTGATTGGTCGAAGGTGATCCAGCCGAAAGGCGCACTCGCTTCAATGATTTCGTAGAAGTTGCGATTGTCCCCTTCCCCGAGCGCGATCGTTTCACGAGTGCGAAGATTGTGCCCCATGATCTCGGTCAGGAGCTGGCGGCCGCCGCTAATCTTGGGAGCGAGGCGCTGGCTCACGATGTAGCGCATGCTGTCGGCCAGACGAATGCGCAATTGTTGCTCTTCGCCTAACGAAAAGAGACCAAGAATGCGGTTAATCGACTGGCCGGCATCGACCGTGTGCAGCGTGCTCAGAACGAGATGGCCCGTCTCCGCCGCCATCAGCGCCACTTCCACCGTGGCGCGATCCCGCATTTCGCCGACCAAAATGATCTTCGGTGCCTGGCGCAGCGCCGCGCGCAATCCGCTGGGATAATTCTCAAAATCGTGCCCGAGTTCCCGCTGATTGAAGGTCGCCCGCCCTCCGGAATGAACGAATTCGATCGGATCCTCGAGCGTGACGACATGCACCGACTGAGTGTGATTGATTTCGTGCAAGAGCGCGGCCAGCGTCGTGGTTTTTCCGCTGCCGGTGGCACCGGTCAAAATCACCAGCCCCGTTTTTTCCTTGGCGATCTCGGAGAAGATTGGACGGCAAGCCGAGAGATCTGGAGAGTCGGGACAACCGCCTGCAACTTCCGCATCACGATCGCAAAGTGGCCTTGCTGGCGAAAGATGTTCACGCGAAAACGCGCTTCCTCGCTGAGCGCGTAACTGCAATCGCAGGATCCCTCGATGAGGTAAGTGCGCATCAGGCGCCGATTACCTTGGAGGAGGGCGAGCGCTAATTGTTCAGTCTGATAGGGCGTGAGGTGGTCGATCGGCGGATCGACGAAGACCGGCTTGAGTTCGCCGTAATCCTCGACCTGCAATGGATGTCCCACGGAAAAAATCAGGTCGGAGATCCCGTCGTAGGTTTTCAGCATCGCGGACAGGATCCGGTCGAGATCGGGCGCTCTCATGTCGGAGAATAGCTATTCTTCAAAGTCTTCCGGCGGAGTTTTAAGGAATGCGCGGAACTTCTTCTTATCGATACACTTGTCGTAAGCTTCTTCCGGGGAAATGCGCATTTGCCGCAGATGTTCCATGATGGCGTCGTCCAGCGGTTGGTTCCCTTTCTTTTTGCCCACCTGGATCATGCCCGGGATTTGATGCGTCTTTGCTTCGCGAACCAGATTCGCGATCGCAGTGTCGACCACCAGGATCTCGAGAGCAGCGACGCGGCCCGGTTTGTCGATGCGTTTGAAAAGATTTTGTGCCACCACACCCTTGAGCGACTCGGCCAGCGTCGCGCGAATCTGGTTTTGTTGATCCGTCGGGAAAACATCGATGACGCGGTCGACCGCCTTGGGCGCACTTGAGGTGTGCAAGGTGCCGAAAACAAGGTGTCCCGTGGCGGCCGCCGTCAACGCCAGTTCGATCGTTTCCAAGTCGCGCATTTCACCGACGAGCAGGACATCCGGATCTTCACGCAAGGCGCCGCGCAAGGCGGAGGCGAACGAGCGGGTATGGACGCCGACCTCGCGATGCTGCACGAGGCAATTCTGGCTGCGATGCACAAACTCGATCGGGTCTTCAACCGTGATGATGTGATCGTGCCGCTGCAGGTTGGCAAAATCCATCATCGCCGCGAGGGTGGTTGACTTGCCCGAGCCGGTCGGACCAGTGACGAGGACAAGCCCTTTCTTTAAGAGCGGGAATTTTTTCAAGATTGGGGGAAGTCCCAGTTCCTCGCAGGTTAAAACCTTGGAGGGAATCAATCGAAAGACCGCCGAAATGCCGTATTTCTGCTGGAAAAAGTTGGCGCGATAACGCGCTACCCCCGGAACTTCGTAGCCGAAATCAACATCCGCGGTTTCCTCGAAGACCTTGATTTTGATTTCAGGCGCGATCTCGTAGACCATCGCCTTGAGTTCATCATTCTGAAGCGGCGGATAATCGACTCGCACGAGCTCGCCGTTGATGCGCAACATTGGCGGGTTTCCGGTGGCGAGGTGTAAGTCGGAAGCTTTCTCCTCCGACATCAATTTGAAGAATGCGTCGATTCGGGCCATGGCTTGTGTCCCTCATCAAAGCTAAATTGATGCCAGCGCCCGCAAATTAATGGCTTGTCCCGGTCTGCTGACACGCGGCCGCCCCCGCGCGGTTTTAGGTTTCGAGGATCGAGCGAATGTGCTCGATCAACTTCTCATGCGTGTAGGGTTTGGGAAGAAAACCCCGCAAACCGCGCGCGAGCATTCCTCCAAGCGTTGCCTGTTCCCCGAAGCCGCTACTGAGCACAACCTGCACTCCCGGATCAATTGCTTTGAGCTCGTCAAAGACCGCGTCGCCGTCCATTACCGGAAGAAAATAATCGAGAATGATAAGGGCATATTTTCTTTCCCATCTGCCGATAGATTTTTAGCGCTTCGAGTCCGTCTTTGGCCGTAATGACGCGATAATCCTCGAACTCAAGCATTGACCCGGCCAACTCGAGAAGTTCGGGATCATCATCGACCACGAGAATCAGTTCCCGCGTGCCCTGAGGGTTGAGGATTGGTGGGTCGAGCGGTTCATCGTCGCTCACGAGCGCCAACTCGCCGACGGGCATTTTCACGGCAACCTTTGTCAGGGAAACCGGAGCAGCCACTAACTTTTCGATCGGCACTCGCTCGACCGGTATTGTCCCGCTGCTCGTGCTCGAGAAGATGCGCGCAGTGACACAATCAAACAACGCCTGCGAAGTCTTGGAAGCCTGATCGACCTGCTCACCGAGAATCTCGATAGACTGGCCTTCGGCCCGGTGCTGCCGGATCTGATCCGCGGTCCGCGCAACCTGTTGCAGAAGGCGATTCAGCTCAGTGACATTCGCCGCGATCCATTTTAAATCATCGTGATCGAGCATCCGTGTTCCTTTAGGTTTCGTTCGTATCTTCAGCGCAAGCCCACACCACCGCAGCAAGCAAACCGAAAAGAATGATGACGAAAGCGCCGAGTGAGATCATGGAGATACGGAACAGCTTCGTCGCACGTTTCATGCCCAAGCCCGCACTGTCCGTCAAATCAATTGTCGGACCTGCGCCCGGCATGGTTTGACTCCAGCGGATAAATCATGTTTTCGACCTTCAAAAACAGCTTCATCGCCGGGGCAATCGTGGCCGTCGTGCTCGGGCTTTGGCTGGCGAACCTCTGGGGATCGGAAAATCAGGTCCGCCTGCATAGCGAACATTTTCTGCGACAAATTGAAAAGCGAAATGCTGCCGCCGCGGGCGATTTCATTGCCCTGGATTATCACGACGACTGGGGCCAGGATCGCGCGCTCCTTCTCAATCGCCTCGGGCTCGTCCTCCGATTGTTTTCTTCCCTAACGATCACTGCTACCGCACCCCAGGTGAACCTCCATTCGTCCGACGCAACCTGGAGCGCACCGATTCAACTAGCGGGCGCGGGCGGCGAATTCGCGCCCCAGATTATCGACCGGGTCAACGGCCTAACGAAGCCTTTCGAGCTTCGCTGGCGCCACGAAAGCTGGCGTCCATGGGATTGGACGTTGGTCGCGGTGAACAATCCCGCCCTCGAACTCACGAGCGATTTCGATTAGCCCGGCTTATTTGCCGAGGGCGTGGCGCAATTCGTTTTTCGCCGCCGCCACCTCGGTCGCGCTGTGATGACAGAGGACGATACCCGCGCAGCTTTTCCCCTTGAAAATATCGCAGCGCGAAGCGGCCCTTCGCGTAGGCACCGCTGAGCTGCATCCGCGTCGCCGGCACGTTGAAATCGCCAATGAAATCGAGTTTCAAATCAAACATCTCCGTCCAGAAATACGGGATCCGCTCGTAACGCTGCCGTTTCTTGCCCGTAATATTTGCGCCCACGATCAAACCCTGCTCGCGCGCGTTTTCCCAATGTGTCTGCCGGCGCATCCCGCCCATCAGGCGGTCGGGGTAAAAGGCGAGGTCGCCGACCGCGTAAATCCCCTTCTCTTCCGTCTCCAGATAATCCGTGACCGGCGAACCATGGGGTCCCGAGAGCGGCGTGTTGCGGACGATTTCAAGATTCGGTTCCGACCCGCAGGCGACGATCGCGACGCCCGCTGCCACCCGCTCGCCGCTCTTGGTTTGAATGTTGCGCAAAACGGTTTTGCCTTCGAAACCGTTCAGGCTCGAACCCATCAGCAGCGTCACGCCTCGTTTCGCAAATTGCGCCGTGATCCAGGCCGCTGTCTCCGGATCCAGATATTTATTCAAGAGCGATTGATGCCGGTGCATGATCGCCACCTTGAATTTACCCTGGCGCAGGCTCGCGGCCGCTTCGCAGGCGAGCAATCCGCCGCCAACGACAACAATCATTTTTTCCGATTGCGACATTTCGCGGAGCGCGAGCGCGTCGCGCACCGTGCGAAGATAAATCACGTTGCCGAGGCCGATACCGGCCACTTGCGGCCGCACGGGGCGACTGCCCATGGCGAGACAGGCTTTTTTAAATTCGATGGTCTCGCCATTCCCGAGCACCGCGAGACGGCGATCGATATTGAATTGAGTCACGACCGTTCCCAGACGGACCTCAATTTTGTGCGATGCGTACCAATTTTCCTCGAGACAAGAGAGCTTCTTAACCGCAGGCGTCTTGTCGCGCAGGAACTGCTTGGAAAGCATCCAGCGTTTGTAGGGGTTGAAGGTCTCGGCACTGACCAAAGTGACAGAGCCCCTTTTGTCGAATTGACGAATGCCTTCGCAGACGCTGCTGCCGCCAATGCCGCCACCAATAATGAGATAGTCGCGTTGAATCATCTTTAAAAGGCGGACGATAGAGAATGTGGTAACCGGATGGCGAGGGAAATTTTGACGGTCAGAAAATGCCGTGAGTCCTCACCGACTAAGCCGAAGTCAACCGCCGCCATTGCCATATCGTTTTAGTGCGGCAATGCGGTCGCCTGTGACCCACAACCCAGCCCTGGTGCGGCGACGGTTGGAAGCCGATTTGAGCGCCTCTAGCGTCGAGCGCGCGAATTCAATGGAAGAATCGCCGCCCCGTCTTGATCCTTGCCCTGCCCTCGGGTTCCGAAATCGATTCCAAAGATAAGAAATACATCGAGCTTGGGCGCGTCATGGGTGAGCCCAAAGAGCGGCACCAAACTAAGGTGGGTCGAGGCGGTCGGTTTGTATAAAATCGACGGACCCGCTAGCACGGAAGTGGAGTATTCAAATCCGTTTCCCAGATCTCCTCCCTCACTTGCTTCGCCTTCCTCATGATCAGCCTGCGCCTTCTCATATTCCGCGCGCATTTCCAGCCCGACGCTAAGCGATCGATCGAGCACGACATAACTGACCGCCGAATTCAATTCCCACGACGTTTCTCGTTCACCGCCAATCTGGCGATCGAAAGTCACATCCGCTCCAAAATGAATTCGACGGAAAAATTCGTCAGCCAGGAGCAGCCGGAAAAAGAACGCGTCGGGTTCATCGCGAATGAATCGCCATCCACCGTTGATCGTCGGATTGAGAGGAATCTTCCCCCAATCGGCAAGGGCATGCGGGAGTTCCAGCAGCGTTCCATCGTATTCCGTCTTCCCGTTGGCGCGGCTATAATCAAGCTCGACATCGAATTGAGTCCGCCAGGGCAGGCCGCTTTCAAATTCCGTCTCGAACAAGCTGGCGGGAGTATCCTTTCGCGAATGAAGCGAATCAAAGAATTGATTCACCTCGAAGCTTCCGGTCGGTATGACATAGATGTCGGTGTCGGCGAAGACCCGTCGCGTTGTCCACTCCGGTTGTTGCGCCGGACCGACGCGTTCCGATTCCGTGCCTGCCCGATTGCTAGTCTCGGTCGATGGAATCTGACCGAGGACAACCACTTCGCGGCTGTTCAGCGCCGGCGATTCTTGTGCTGGGACGTGATTGGCTGCTCCGATCAAGCCGGTTCCAATTGCTGCCCAAAAGCGGAGCGAAAATTTCACCACGGAAAACCTTTCCAATTCACGCCCTCATTATTCCGGCGATCGATCAGACCTTCCACGTGTTGAAAAAGAAAGCCGTCTGAATTCGGGAAAGCCTTGGGCTTTGCCATGGGGCGGGTTCTTCTTTGAGGAGCACTGCCTCTACCCACCGGCAAGCAGGCTCGCAGCGTGTTTGAGCGCTGATTCGGATTTTCCGCCGAGCATCCGCGCGATTTCTTCCTGGCGCGCCTTTCCTTTCACCTCACGCAATCCGGAGAATGTACGGCCCTGCACGACCTCCTTCGTCACCACGAAATGGGTTGTGGCGGCGGCTGCGACCTGCGGCAAATGGGTGATGCAGAGCACCTGGTGCCTTTCCGCCAGAGTCCGCATCTTGGCGCCAACCGCATTGGCGATTTCGCCGCCGACATTGGCGTCGATCTCGTCGAAGACGAGAAGCGGGATGGCATCCTGCATGGCGAGGGACGATTTGATCGCGAGCATCAGCCGCGAAATTTCACCGCTCGACGCGATCAGCCGCAGCGGCTTGAGCGGCTCGCCCGGATTTGGAGAAAAGAGCAACTCGACAGATTCGGTTCCGTTCAGCTGCGGCTCGTCGTTAGGCAGAATTTTTGCCTCAAACTCCGACTGCCGAAAACCGAGATCGGCCAGATTTTGCCGCACGCTTTTTGCCAGTTTCGGGGCCGCGGTGGCGCGCGCCTTCCGCAATGCCGCCGCGGCGCGCGTCGAGGGCCGAACGCGCCGCTTTGATCTCGTTTGCCAATCGTTCCAATTCGGCCTCTCGACCTTCGATCTTTTGCATCCGCTCCTTCACCCGCTCCCCGAAGGCGATCACTTCCGCGACCGAACCTCCGTATTTTCGCTTTAACGTCTCGAGGAGAGTGACGCGCTGCTCCAGTTGCGCGAGCTGAGCCGGGTCGAGGTCGAGGCGCTCGACATAACGATCGAGGGTCCGGGCGATCTCAGTCAGCTCGATCACCGCCGTCGCGTGCGCCTGGGAAGTTTCGGCCAACGCTGGATCGATTTTTTCCAGCTCGCGCAGCAGCCGCTGCGTTTCACCAAGTCGATTGAGCACCGCCTCATCGGTCTCAGAAAGTTGCCGCGCAATTGCGCTCGCCAGTTCGATCAAGTCGTTGACTGTTCGTCGCCAGCCGGTAGCGGCCGTAAATTTCCTCCTCATCGTTCGGCTGAAGGTTGGCGGCAGTAATTTCGCCGACCTGGTGCCGAAGCAGATCGATCTCCTGTGCGCGGGCTGACTCGGCCGTGCGCAGCGACTCCTCTTCCGCGACCAGCCCCTGCAAAAGGCGAAAGCATTCCTGGTATTCCTGCACGAATCGTTCGGCGTGCGCGAAGCCATCGAGCAAGGCCAACTGGCGATCGGGCGAAAGGAGCGATTGGTGATCGTGGGGGCCGTGCAAATCGACCAACTCGTCACCGATCATTTTGAGGAGGACGAGTGTGGCGGGCGATCCATTGACGAACTGGCGGTTGCTTCCGCCTAACGAAAAGCTGCGTTTCACGAGGAGTTCGCCGTCCGCCGGCTCGACGCCCGATTCGTTCAGGCGCCGGTTGAGCTCGGAAAAATTGTCGCCGGCAAAGATCGCTTCCACCGTGCACGCTTCCGCGCCGGTGCGGATGAGCGATTTGTCGGCCCGCTCGCCGAGCAACAGGTTGAGTGCGCCGATGATGATCGATTTTCCCGCGCCCGTCTCGCCGGTGATGGCGGTGAAACCCGGCTCCAGGTTCCACTCCAAATCCTCGACCAGGGCGAGGTTCTTGATTCGCAGCAAACTCAGCACCGCAGCCATGCGAGAGAAGTTGACAGTTGAGAGCAAAGGTTTGCCAGATGAAACTTGCGGCCTCTGAAGGCCGATCATTCTCCACTCTCCCTCACCTTCCTGGGGACCGGCACTTCGCAGGGCGTGCCAATGATCCGTTGCGCCTGCGCCGTTTGTCGCTCGACCGATCCGCGTGACAACCGCACCCGTGCCTCGATTTATGTGAAAACGCCGGAATGCGCCATCGTGGTCGATACCGGAACGGATTTTCGCACCCAATGCCTGCGCGAAAACATTTGGGAGGTCGATGTTGCCATCATGACGCACTCCCACACTGATCACGTGATGGGTTTCGACGATTTGCGGCGCTTCGCCGCGCCGCGCGGTGGGGGCATGCCGGTCTATGCCTCGGCCGAAACGATGGCCGACCTGGAGCGTGTCTATGAATTTGCCTTTAAGGCGCCGAGTCCCTGGCCCGGCTACCTGAAACCCGAACCACACATTATCACCGGAGCATTCTCGTTAGGCGAGACCATCATCACGCCGCTTCCCGTGCCGCATGGCGATTCGGAAACCTACGGCTACCTCTTCTCCCGCCACGGCACCCGATTGCTCGCCTACCTGAGCGATTGCAGCGCCGTGCCTGACGAAATCGCACGCCAGATCGAAGGCGTGCAATTGCTCGTGATCGACGCGTTGCGACACAAGCCACATCCGACTCACCTGAGCGTGGCGCAGGCCCTCGAAGTGGCGCAGCGGGTGCGGCCGGCCCGCACGCTCTTCACCCACATCTGCCATGAACTGCCCCAGAGCGCGGAAAGCGAGTTACCGCCTCACACCGGACTCGCCTATGACGGATTGAAAATCGATCTCCCGGGATGAGGCGACTTCTCATCCTTGTCATTTCGCTTTCGTTAGGCTGCGGTCTTCGGGCTGCATCGACTCCGGCGGACCTCGCGCAGGCCACTGTCATCATCTATAACCGCGCCGCCCCCGATTCCGCGGGCCTCGCCCGGTTCTATGCCCAAGCCCGCCACATTCCCAATGATCATATCGTTGGACTCGACTGCTCCACCGAAGAGGAGATCAGCCGCAAGGAATATGACGAGACGATCGCGGAGCCGCTCCGCAAAATCTTTGTCGAACACCAATGGTGGACGCTGCGCACCGATGCTGACAACGATCCCGTCGTTAGTGCGAGCCGCATCAATTTTGTCGCGTTAATCCGCGGCATGCCAATGAAAATTCGCGCGACCGTCGCCTACCCCGGCGATCGGATCGAGAACAATCAGATCGGCAGCCAAAACCAGGCTGCGGTCGATTCCGAACTGGCTCTTCTCGGTCTCTATTCGAAGCAGATCTCAGGCGCCGCGAATAACCCGTATTTCCAGAGTTTCCGACCGATTGCCGAACTGGGCTCGGCGAACCTCCTGCTCGTTTGTCGACTCGACGCCCCAACCGCCGACATCGTTAGGCGAATGATCACTGACGCGGTCGAGATTGAAAAATCCGGACTCTGGGGGCGCGCTTATGTGGATGGCGCAGACCACACTTCGGGCGGACTCGCGGAAGGCGATGAGTGGCTCGAGGCGGTAACCAAAGATCTCCGCCAGGCCGGCATTCCCGTGACCTTCGACACTTCGCCCGCTCTTTTTCCCTCCGGATTCCCGATGAACGATTGCGCGCTTTATTACGGGTGGTACGCCGGCGGCATCTCGGGGCCTTTTCAAGACCCGGGGTTTGCCTTCACCCGAGGTGCGGTAGCGGTCCACATCCATTCCTTTAGCGCAAGCTCGTTACGCTCCGCAGACGCGGGCTGGGTCGCGCCGCTCCTCGCCCGAGGAGCCACGGCTTCGTTAGGCAACGTCTACGAACCGTACCTGCAACTGACCGCGCACCTCGACATTTTCAACGATCGCCTCCTCCACGGCTTCACTCTGGCGGAGAGTGCTTACATGTCCACGCGGGTGCTGTCTTGGATGAACATCGCGGTGGGCGACCCACTCTATCGACCCTTTGCGTCATGGTTGCAGCTCGATGCGAAACGCGACAGCCGCAAGAAGAGCGACTGGCGGATGTACCATGAATTCGCCGTGAAAAACAGAAGTCGCGAGGCAGCGGATTATTTGACCCTGGCGCGGGCCGCGGCCTCCCGCGCGGACAATGGACCTATGATCGAGGATCTCGGGATGATCGAGAAAGGAAACGGCAATTACGCATCCGCGATCGGCTACTTCCGGCAGGCGCGCTCGCTTTACACGAAGTCTGACGACAATTTGCGCGCGCTCCTGGAGCAGGCGGACGCATCGCTCCTTTCCGGCGACAAGGAAGGAGCGTTGGCCTTGATCCGCGGAACCGCCCGGCTACTGCGCGAGGGACCGGCCACCGCTTTGCTGCGCAAAATCGATCAGCAAATCAATCCGCCTTCACCGACACTCGCGCCCACGCCGACACCGACGCCCACGCCGAGCCAGTCGCCCTAACGAAAGGCAAGCGCATCAAACAAATTGTCATCCCGAGCCGGCGCAGCGCGGCGAGGGACCCCACAATTGCAAAAGCCGCTTTCTTCTGAAAAGAAGCGAGGACTGCGGATGCGAGGTGCCTCACCGTTTGGAAGGCTCGGCCCCGCCCTCCGGGCTGAATTACGAACGCAGCTCAGATCACCGCTGCCTGGAGCGTGTCCTGCACTTTATGAGTGTGTAAAGCCCGGAGCGTGGAGGGACGACCTCTGTGTCGTCCGCGTTTCTCTCTGGGACTTTAGACTCGGACGGGACAGAGCCCGTCCGTCCCTCCAGCCGTCGCGAAGTGACTGATAAGCTCTAGCGAATTACGGTTTCGGGTTGACCGCCGATTTCGATTCTGTCCTGCGGGACTCGAGACGGAAAATGGTTTCGCCTTCCTTCATCAAGTCGAGCTTGTCGCGCGCGATCGTTTCCAAATAAGTCGGATCACTTTTCAGGAGAGAAACCTGCCTCGTCTGTCGCGCGAGCAAGAGTTTTTCCTCCGTCACCTGGGCGAGGAGCTGATCGGTTTCGGCGCGATTGCGATTGAGCTGTTTGTAGGGCGGAAGAAAGAAACTGATGATGAGAAGCCAGACCGCCACGAAAAGGAGCACACGCAAAACGTGGTTCATCCTTTGCCAGATGGTGGCTTCGCGACGTGCGCGAAAATCGCCGTAGCTAGTCCCGTCCACTAGCGCATCTTACCTCTGTAGACCGCGTTGTCACGCGGGTGAATTTTGCCGACCCTCGCCGCCGTCATTTCGTTAGGGAATTAGCCGTTAATTCCGTGGCGCGCAACCCTCTTTCGGATGCAGTTCCGTCGGACGCTACGCTTTGCGGCGATACAGAGCAGGGTCGATAACGGCCGCCATTGCATTTTCGTTAGGCAATCGTTCTCGGCCGAGAAACTCGACCAACTGGGAAATGGCGGCTGTCGGATCGCGCACCAGAGCCGGATAATCGATTTCCAGCCACTCGATGTGGGGCGCGTTTGCCGCCCATTTGCGCACTTCCTCGCGGTGCGCGCGCAGTCCCCGCTCGAGCTCCTCCGGGCTGAGAGCGGCGCCTTTTGTTCCGAGACGCGCCGTCATCGCGCGTTGCGACGCGACGACTTCGGCGATGGGTCGAAGCATGAATATGACCTTGTATTGATGTTTGGCCGGCATCGCGGGCAGCAGCATCGAAATGCATTTTAGCACTCGCCCTTCGAGCGCAGCGTCGTCGAGCAGTTCTGGCTTTTTGCCGATTTGCTTGATCGCTTCCCACTCATAGTAACCGCGCGGATTGTCGATATCGGCGCCGCGCTGCCCGTCCGTTATTAGCGGCATTCCGCCGGCTTCGAGCAATTGCATCATGAGCGAAGTGCCGGAACGTGGCAGACCGGAGACGAGGATAAAGGTCTTACCCGATTTCTCGTCTTCAGGCTTCGGATCGGGGCGCTCCTTCAGCAGAGTCGCTAGACGCTCTTCCTGTTTCGGGATCTCGGGAAGATCGAATAATTTCTCGCGCTTCGAGTCGTCGCCCGCGGAGCGCTGGCGACGGCTGCTCATCAGCCGAAGGATTTCGCGGCGGTGAAATTCTGCTTTCTCGCGATCGCCTCCCTCGCTCTTGTGGATGGTCGCGAGATAACGGTGGGCATTTATCATTTCGGGGTGGAAACGCAGCGCGGTTTCGAGCGCCACGGTTGCGCGGTCCCGCTCTCCGGAACGCGCCAGGGCCACACCGAGATTGAAATGCGCCAGCGGCAGACGGTGCAGCAGGCTGACTGCGTGCAATGCGTTATCGAGCGTCTTCTGGTTGTCACCAAGCCGCCGGTAAACAGTTGATAGCCCTTGAAAGGCAAGCGCGTTGTCCTCATCGATGGCGATCGCCTTGTTATAGGCCGTTTCCGCGTTCTGCCACTGGAGCAAACGCACGTAAGTATCGCCGATCTGGATGTAAATTCCCGGCACTCGCGGATTCATGGCTTCGGCTGCGAGCAAGGCTTGCAGGGCGCCACCGAGGTCGCCGCGAGCGAGTTTTATTCTCGCCCATAAAAGTGTCATCCCGGCGGTGCCCGGCTCCGAACCGTCCGCGATTGCAATAAGCACTCGCTCCGCCTGCGCGAGATAGCCGCCGTGATAATAACAAGCCGCCAACTGCGCGAGAAAACGATCCTCCCAAGGCCGTCGCCGAACGATCTCTTCAAGCAGCGGCTGAGCTTGATCGGGCCGGTTCTTCCAGAGATAGGTGCGCGCGACGTTGTATTTCGCTTCGATATCGGCCGACTCGGCGGCCTTCTCTTTGTCCTGGCTTGGATCTTCGATGTAACCCAGAGCGGCGAACTGCTCCATTAACTCATTCGCCTGTTGTTTATCCAGCGTTTGGCCTGGTAAGGGCATTCCACTTTCGCCGGTGACCTTTTCCCAGCTCGGGATTGTCTTCACCTTTGGCGGAGTTTCAAAAGCCTCGAGCAACGGCCTTCCATCCATGTCTTCGCCGATGGGAAGATCGAGCAAGGCGAGCACGGTCGGCGCGATGTCGATCAGGCTCGCGCCGTAGATGCGCTCATCGCGCTTGATGCCCGGACCCGCCATGACAAAGATCCCATATTGTCGATGCCAGACCGCGGGACCAGCGGGCTCACGCGGTGTCCCGTGGGGACGTTGCGAGCCGGATTCAAAGCCATGATCGGAACAAAGAATCACCGTAGTCTCGGGACCGGCTAGTTCGAGCAAGCGCTCCAGCATCATATCGTGGAAGCGGTAAGCTCCCCTAACGACATCCTTAAAAAGCGCGAAATCCTCGTCATTGATCCAGGGCAGCTTCGGCGGGTGATACGCCATGAACGCGTGCGAGAAATGATCGATGCCGTCGTAGTAAACAGCGGTAAAATCCCACGGTTCGTTCTCCATAAGCGCGGTCGCGACCGCATGGATGGAGGCGTTATCGCTCAACACCTTGGCAAAGGAGCTCAGGCGCTTGTCTTTTTGCTGATCGATCTTTGCCGCGTCGGGAATGAAAGGCAGGATATGCGCCTCGGTTAATTCGTTAGGGAAAACCTTGAAGCGCGCGAGCTTCGACCCGTTCTCGGGTGGGTGGACCGTTCCTTTCGGAATGCTCCAGCCCTTCTCCGGGTCGAACCTGACTCCGCCGAACGCATTCGTCACGACCGTGCCATTGATTGGTTCCGCTGGATGACTCGCCCACCAGCCGACGATGTTACTGCGCAGGTCGCGCTGGGTGAGAATATTCCAAAGCGCTTTGCATTTGCGCGAAGTGCTCGTGTAAGGACGCGCTCCCCCATTCACCGGGTCAGGCTCGATAAAGCCGTGGATGCCGTGCTTATCAGCGAGCTTACCGGTCGCGACAGAATTCCAAAGCATCGGCGACAGAATGGGCTGAAGGGTGGCCAAGTTGCCCATCACGCCGCGGTTGATGAGCGCGTCGAGGGTTGGCATCAGACCTTCCTCAAGGAGAGGCGTGATGTGCTCCCAATCGGCTGCGTCCCATCCGATCAGGAGAACTTTTCGCTGCTGGGAGACATGAGCCATGGAAAGATAATGCGGTAGAAAACTTCGGTGCACCACTAGCAGGTGCTAAATCTTCCCCGCCAGGTAGTAGCAAGTGGCCAGTTAACGTGCAGCTCGTGACCGCCGCTTGCGCCATGCCTGGAGTCCCGCGGCTCCCAGGGCGAGGCCGCCGAGAGAACCTGCCTCCGGAACCATTTGGTTACTCGACTTCTGGCCAGCGCTGATTGGTTCGCCAGGATCCGCGTAAGCGTAATCGACCAGCTCGTAGCGATTTTGAGGATAAGGTCCCTTCTTAATCCGAGCCCAGCCATACTGGACGCCTCGGCCGCGATCGAACTTGAAGCCAATGAAGTCGACCCCCTCTGAAAAAAACTGGCCTCTGGCGGCCCCACCGCAACCCAGGCCGTCCGCGGTCATCAGGATGCCGCCCGAGGGCACGAAAGGCCGCTGCGAGATCGCGTCCCCGAAGTCGAGGTTAGAAACGGACGCTACGTCCGGATCGTAGGCGCACGTGTAAAAGAAACCTGCAACAGAGCCATTTTGAGCACCGATCTCGAAGAACTCGTCCGCTCCATTGTAAGACCAGGTATGAGAGCCGGTGTAATTGATTTCGCGGTTGAAAAAGAGACCGCTCATACGGTTCCAGCGAAACGTCCTGTCCTGGCTGTGCAACCCTTCGAACTGATATTTGATCAGTCCGCTGTAGTGAATCTCCCCTTCGGCGGAGGTGGCGCCTCCGAGCGCGGTGGCCGCGCCAGCCGCCGCGTAGGCGAGCCAACGCGGGTTTCCGATTGTAGCCGAGTTCTTGGAGCGTGAACGACTCGTTTTCATATTCAGAAAATACTCAGTCCGCTGCTGCGATGTCGAGCAAAATTGGAACTCTATTGTAGTCGCTTCGCTCTGCGAAGGCATGCGTTCAGCGTGGAGGGTTCTTGCGCCGCGGCGACCAGCGCGCGCGCTCTTCAGCTTGTCATCCCGAGGCTGGCGTAGCGCGCCGCGGGACCTCAGCAATAGTCTAAAGTGCGCTGATAGCTTTTCGTATCCATTAACACCTTAGGGGAGGTCCCTCAACGCGCTGCGCCAGCTTCGGGATGACAGGCGGAGGAAGCATGCCGCGCTCATTCCAACGCAAGATGCGTTTCACGCTAAGCAGATGCCTGCGAAGCGTGGCTTTAAGGAATGATTCTTTGGAGTTACCCAACCCGACTCCCGCGCCTCGCAGAGCGAGGCGTCTACAACTTCGCGTCTTGAGATCTGCTCTTGCGCCAGGCGACAAGACCCACCGCGCCCAGGGCGAGAACTCCAAGCGAGCCTGAGACAGGAATAGCCCCAGAGTTAGTTGAGCTTGTTTGGCCCGCGGTAATGCTTTCGCCCGGATCTGCGAAGGCATAGTCCTCCAAAATGAACTTGTGATACGGCGCCTTACCCATCTTTACTCTCGCCCAGCCGTACTGCTTTCCCTGGCCATCGTCGAATCTGAACGCGACATAGCCTTCACCAGGCCTTCTGAACAGGCCGGCTCCATAAAGGGATACCATCGCTCGCTGATGGAAATGGGCATCAAACTGACCGTGAGATATCTTTTGTCCGAAGCTCACCTTGTCCGCGAAATATGGACTCATCCAGTTTGCCTTGCAGATCTCCTCGGAACGCGCCGCGCCGTTGACTGCAACCAAGTCGCCCGCCACGGTAGAATAGGTGAACCGGCTAAAATTCAACTGAACGTTGTTGGTTAAGCGGAATGACTCGACCTGAGACCGTCCATTGAATTCGAAATTCAGAATTCCTGAATAATGAATTTCGGCTTCGGCCGAAGTGGCAGCAACGAGCGAAGTAGCCGCGCCAGCCGCCGCGTAAGCGAGCCAGCGCGGACCTGAGATCACCGTAGAAGGTTTTGTCCGGGCGCACGTTTTCATGGACGCAGGATATTACTGGTCGCGAAAAAAAGTAAAGCTAAAATGGGCGGCGCCAGAAGCGGCCGTTAGCTGCCACGTTGTAGACGCTTCGCTCTGCGAAGCGCGGCTTTAAGGGATGCCTATTTGGAGTCACCCGACCCACTCCCGCGCCTCGCAGAGCGAGGCGTCTACAACTGTGCCGTTTGAGACTTACTCTTGCGCCAGGCCAGCAGTCCCGCGGCTCCCAAAGCGAGCCAGCCAAGAGAACCTTCCCCTGGAACCACTTCGTTAGTCGAGGTCTGGCCAGCTCTGATTCGATCCCCTACGTCGCCCCAGGCATAGTCTATCAATTTGAAATTCTGCTGAAACCTTCGGTGCGTCCGAATTCGGACCCAGCCATATTGATCGCCGCCTCCACTGTTGAACTTAAATCCAATGTAACCAATCCCCCCGTCAGAGAATTCACCGGCACACGAGCCGGGGTTTCCCTCGGCCAAAAACGCTTTTTGGGCTGGAACAAACGGTCTGTGCGAGACCAGTTGCCCGGGTGGTAACTTCGACGCCCAAACGGGGAAGCGATCGGCGCAGTCACTATAAAAGCCGGCGATAGATGCACCCGCCCGGCCGGCGACGTTAAAGTAAGCGTAGCCCCTATAGTTTGTCCCAAAAGTATGTATCAGGCTAATGGAGTCACCCGGCTGATCCAACTGAAAGGCAGCGCTGTCTGAGTACCCTAAATATATGGTTGATTGGTCCGCTGTAGTGAATGGCTGCTTCGGCTGAGTGCGCGCATGTGAATGCGCTGGCCGCGCCGGCCGTCGCATAAGCCAGCCAACGAGAGTTTGTGATTGTAGCCGAGTTCTTGGAGCGTGAACGACTTGTCTTCATGCTCAGACAATACTCAGTCCGCCGTTGCGATGTCGAGAAAAAAACTGGAGGCTCTGTTGTAGTCGCTTCGCTCTGCGAAGGTACCTGTTAGCATGATGAGTTCGTTTGCTTTCATGCCTTGGCTCTCGCGCGTTCTTTGCCTGTCATCCCGAGCCGCATAGACGGCGAGGGACCTCCCCTAAGATCTTAATGGACATGGAACCTGGCGCATGATTAAGACTATTGGCGAGGTCCCTCGGCGCGCTGCGCCAGCCTCGGGATGACAGGCTTCGCGTGCCGGACGCTAAACAGGTACCTGCGAAGCGTGGCTTTAAGGGATGCCTATTTGAAGTTACCCGATCCACTCCCGCGCCTCGCAGAGCGAGGCGTCTACAACTGCGCGGCTTGAGACCTACTCTTGCGCCAGGCCAGCAGTCCCACCGCTCCTAGTGCGAGCAAGCCGAGAGAACCCTCACCGGTAACCATTGCATGACCCGATTTCTGGCCGGCGGCAATAGAATCACCCACGTCTCCGTAGGCGTAGTCTAGCAATTTGAAGTTCTGATTTCGGTTAAGCCCGTTCTGCATCTCAATCCGAGCCCAGCCATATTGATCGCCACCACCGTTATTGAATTTGAACCCGATGAAACCAAGGCCCTTCCCATCAAACTGACCTACCCAATTGCCACCGCCGGTGCTACAGCGTGTTTCGAGCGCTATGATACCGCGCTGGCCGCCGGGAACAAAGGGTTTGTTCGATATCAAGTCGCCGCGTTCCAACCTGGATACGGAGTCGAGGCCGTAGAGGTTGTGATTCTTGCAGGCGGTATTATAAAAGCCAGCAAAAGAAGCCCCCGCCAGGCCGACAATGCGAAAGTAAGCGCCCCCACCATAACTTGTGGAGCAGAATTCTACCCCATCCGCGAGATGGAAAAAGTTCCCCGGCTGAGCCAGCGGGAAAGCACGACCACCGCCCTCGCAGCCAAGGAAGCGCTGGTTGATTGGACCGCTGTAATGGATCGTGCCTTCGGCTGAGTTGGCGCCTCCCAGAGAAGTGGCAATGCCCGCAGTGGCGTAAGCGAGCCAGCGGGAATGCGAAACGTTCGTGATCCGGCGCCGGGATGGGCGTGTTTTCATAGCCGTAAGAATATCAAACTCACTTCCCAATAACAAGAAAGCTATTCACGTAGTTGGATCCGCAATTTCGTTTCTTGAAACCGAGACGACGATATTTTTTAGCCCTGCGATGAGCGGGCGCGCCTCCCATTTCTCATTGGCATTGCTCCGGCAGCATGGTTAATCTGCCGTGATGTTGGTGCGGAATCTGATTGGAACAACGCTGACGCTGCTCATGGGCGGCGCGGTTTTGGCGGCGCCACCGCCCGCTGCCTCGCCCTCTTCGCCGGGCCTTTCTTCGGAACAAACGGCGCAGGCCACCAGGACCGATTCGGTCACCATTCCGACGCCGGGCGAGCTCTTCGCGGCGTTGGCGAAGGCGACGAAGGCGGACTGGGCCGGAGGTTATCGCGGGCCGATTCCGATGAACTACAAGACGCGCGCCCAGATCGCGCTCAACCTCGGCGGGCTGATCGCGGATGGTTTCATCGCGGTCCAGGCACAGGATGCGCAGCAGGTGAAAAACATTGGCGGCGACATTACAAAAATGGCCAAGGCGCTCGGGGTGAGCGAAAACATTCTGGCCCGCGGCAACAGCATCAGCCAGTTCGCGGAGAGCGATGAATGGAGCGCGCTCCAGGAAGAATTGGAAGCGACGCAGAACGAAGTGAAGGCCTCGATGCAATCGCATCGCGACCAGGATCTCGTCATCCTCGTCAGCCTCGGTGGCTGGATCCGCGGCACCCAAGTGGTGAGCGGATTAGTGGCAAAGAATTACGATGAGAAGCTCGGGCAAATCTTGCGTCAGCCGGAGTTGCTCCGCTTCATTCGTTCGAAAATCGGCCAGGTCGCGCCGGAGCTGCAGAGCGATCCGCTGGTCAAGAGCGTCGACAATCAGCTTTTGGGAATCGAGCAGCTCGTGGCGAAGCCCTTTGGCCAGCCACTCTCGCTCGCGGAGGTGACGAAACTCAATGAGAGTATCACGCGGGTGATGCAGGAAATTCAAAAGAAGAACTGACGATGCGCCGCTCGATTTGCCTTTGCCTAACGACTCTCGCGCTCCTCGCGCTCGGCGGGTCCGTCTTCGCGGAGACCGACAAAGAAGTGGCGGCCCGCGCGATCGCTCTGGAGCTGGCGGGAGCGTTTTCGAACGACGGGTTCAAACTCCGGGACGGACATTGGGCCGGCACGCTCGCGACCGATGAGAGCAAAGTGATTGCGGTCAATCTTTACGCCGGGAACGAATATTGGTTTTCGGCGGGAGCGACGGAGTCGGCGAAAAAACTCGCGGTCGAGCTTTTCGATGAGACCGGCGCGCCGGTCCCGACACAAATATTCAACTCAGGCACGAAAGCCGCTGCTGGATTTGCCGTGACTAATAGCGGCCAATATTTCGTTCGAATTCGGCTCGCCGAGGGCGAACCCGCGGGAGTCTGTTTCGTTTACAGTTACAGATGAAAACGTCGCGCCTCGTCGTGCCGGCGCTCGTCGCCTTGCTCGCGGCCGGCTGCAGCTATTCGCTGAAAACTTCCGTGCTTTCCGGGACGACCGGGAATTGGTATTCGGTCGCGGCCAATCAGACGCCTTTTTATCGCTACGGTCCGCAACAGGCCAGCGGGCCTGATCAGCAGTTGCCGCACGATTCGATCATGAAAGTGATCCGCCCTTCCTTTGGGTATGTGAAAGTGCAATTGCAGGATGGCGAAAACGGTTACGTCGCCAGTGAAGATATCGCCCCCGCGGCCGCCACTCTCGTCGCGGAAAAACTCGCGCCCGTGCCGGTAGCTGTGCCGGGGCCGGAGCCGAGTTACGCTGGGCGAGCGGTGAGCAATTCGATCTCGACTCGAGTGATCCGCGCCTGGTCGCTCCGCCGGAGCCGCTGCCGTTAGCCAGTCCTTCTCCCGAATTCCACTACTAACGATCGCGCGGTTTTTTCTTGCGATCGTTAGGCAAACTCCTAAAGCCTTGTCATCCCGAGTCGCGCAGACGGCGAGGGACCTCCCAATTGCAATCAACGTTTCTCTCCGCCAAGAAACGCGCATTTGCAGTTGCGAGGTCCCTCTCCGCGCTTCGCCGGATCGGGATGACAGAGTTGTGAGCGCGTTCTGACTCTTCGACAAAAACCCGCCTTGCGTCTCCCGTTCCTCCGGGCAAGCTGGGAACTTGCACCCAAATCCCGTCATGATTTCCCTGCGCATCTTTTTTGAAGGCCACGTCCAGGGCGTCGGCTTTCGCTGGACGGTCAAGCGCGTGGCGAAGGGGTTCGATGTCGTCGGCTGGGTGCGCAATTTGCCCGATGGCCGCGTCGAATTGCTGGCCGGCGGCGAGGAGAGTGAAGTGCGCGCCTTCATTGTGGCGATCGGTGAGAGCGAACTGCGCGCCCACATTCGCCGACAAACGGAGACCACAGTGGACGAACCGCCGCCCGCGCGCGGTTTCGAAATTCGCCATGATTGAACCGGCGGTTGCGGTCCATAACCTAACGAAGATTTTCCCCATCCCCTTTCGTCGGACGAAGCTCGTCGCGGTGCGCGGACTCAGCCTCGAAGTCGCGCCCGGCCAGGTCTACGGACTGCTCGGCCCGAACGGTTCGGGCAAAAGCACGACGCTGAAAATCATTCTTGGTCTCGTTTCTCCCACCGCTGGTCGGACCGAAATATTCGGTCGTGACAGTCGCGAAGTGGGCAGCCGCGAAGCGGTGGGATTCCTTCCGGAGAACCCATATTTCTACAAATATCTTACCGGCGCGGAGACCCTCAGGTTCTACGGGAAATTATGCGGACTGGGCGGTGCGCGAGTTGAAGACGCGGACCGACGAACTGCTCCAACTCGTCGGCTTGCAGGACGCGCGCGATCGGCGGCTCGGCGGTTACTCCAAGGGCATGCTGCAGCGTATTGGACTCGCGCAAGCGCTCATCCAGGAACCAAAACTGGTCGTGCTCGACGAACCGACCGCCGGGGTTGATCCGGCCGGTTCCCGGGAAATTCGCGACCTGATTCTCGACCTGAAAGAACGCGGCATCACCGTCCTGCTCTCCTCGCATTTGCTCGCTCAAGTGCAGGAGATTTGTGACCGGGTCGGCATTCTCGCGCATGGGATTCTTGTCCGAGAAGGCCGCGTCCAGGATCTTCTCTCGATCGAAAACCAAACGGAGCTGATCCTGGAAAACGCCACGCCTGAGACCCTCGCGCAAATCGCGGCGCTCCTGGAGAAGTCGCAAACCCGTCTGGTCGGGCAGCGCCAGCCCCAGACGACTCTCGAGCGGCTCTTTCTTGAAGCGACCGCCCGACTGCCGGAGAAAGAATGAGCAGGTCCAGCCACCGGTCCTTTTTCGCTTTCCCGGATCGCGGCGCTGACCGGCAACACCCTGACCGAACTCGTTAGGCTAAAGGTATTTTATTTTCTCCTCATTTTTGCCCTGCTCCTGATCGGCAATTCGCTTTTCATGGCGCGCCTCAGTTTTCAGCAGGAATTCCAGGTGCTAAAGGATGTATCGTTAGGCGCGATGAGTATCTTCACCTCGCTCCTCGCGATCGTGGCGACGGCCCAGCTTCTGCCGCGCGATGTCGAAGATCGCACGATCTACACCATCCTGGCCAAGCCGGTTCCGCGTTACGAATATCTCATCGGCAAACTCGGGGGCGTCCTTCTCCTGCTCGCGCTCAGCGTGCTGGCGATGAGCGCGCTTTTTTTCGCCGTCCTTTTCGTTAGGGAGGAAATGCTGATGGCCGCGACGAGGGGCGAAATGGCCGGGTTTCCCCCCGCACAAATTCAGGAGGCGATCGGTCGGCTCAAAGCTTCGGCCTTCAACGCCAATCTTCTCCCGGGCATCGTGATCATTTTCCTGAAAGCCTCGCTCCTCGCTGCGCTCACGCTTTTTATCTCCACCTTCGCGACCTCGAACATTTTTACGGTCGTGGTGATGGTTTTCATTTATTTCATTGGCCATCTCCAGGCGACCGCGCGCGAATACTGGCTGCAGGAACATGGCGGCGGCTGGCTCGTTAAGATTTTCCTCGCGCTGGTCGCTTTGGTTTTCCCCGATCTGCAACTTTTCAATCTGGTCGATGACATTGTCGCCGGGACAGCCATCCCCATCGCTCTCTTCACCAAGACCGCTGTGCTGGGCGGAGTTTATACCTCCGTTTATCTCTTCTTCGCCTGGGTCTCGTTTCACGGCAAAGAACTATGATCCGAGGCGCGATCGTCGTTTTTCTCCTGCTCGCTTTCGGGGCTCTGCGTTTGCCGATCGAAGCCCACCTCAGCGAACAACATCGCAGTGCCTATTTTCACGAGGCCCAAGTGGGTCTCGATCTGCGTGAACAAATCGGGCAGCTCGGTTTTCTGGCAGCGCTCAGTGGCTTTCGTTCTCTGGTCGCGGATGTTGTCTTTCATCCAGGCGCACGTTGCCTGGGAGCGCACCGAATGGGGGCGCGTCTTCCTTCTTTTCCGTGAAGCCACCACCTTGCAACCTCGCTCCGTCATGTTCTGGGACATGGCCGCCTGGCATATGGCCTGGAATGCGAGCGTGGCCGCGTTGCACGATCCGACTCTGCCTAACGAATATCTCCGCCGCAAAGCGCAAAAGGAATATTTCGCACTCGGCCGGGACTTCCTCGAGCGCGGGATCAAGAACAATCCCGATCGCCCGGAACTTTATGAGTCGCTCGCCCGGCTTTACAAAGAAAAACTGGGCGATCACGCCGCGGCGGCCAGGTGTTACGCGCACGCCGCCGTCTTGCCAGGCGCCCCGGAGTACGATAAGCGATTCGCGGCCTATGAACTTTCCTTCGCGCCCGGCCACGAACGCGAAGCTTACACCGCCCTCCGCCGGCTTTATGATCTGGGCGAACATGAGCGCCTGCCGACTTTACTGACGCGGTTAAAATATCTGGAAGACGCGCTAAATATTCCGTTGCATGAGAGAATTCCGTCCTCTGTGAAATAGATGCGTTTTGCAATCCTCAGCGATATCCACGCAAACCTCGAAGCGCTCGAGGCTGTCCTGGCGGACGCGCAGAGCCAAAACTGCACCAACTTTGTCTGTCTCGGCGACGTCGTCGGTTACAACGCCAACCCGAGCGAATGCGTCAAGATCATCCAGGATCTCGGATGTCCGGTCGTGAAAGGAAATCACGACGAGCAGGCCTCGATGATTACTTCAACCGAAGGCTTCAATGAGTTGGCCGAAGAGGCGATCGACTGGACGCGCGACCATCTTTCGGCCGATGACAAGGCATGGCTGGCGGATCTGCGCCTCACCCGACAGGTCCGCGACTTCACCATTGTTCACGCCACTCTCGATACGCCCGGCCAATGGGGCTATGTCTTTAACGACCTCGACGCGACGGCCAGTTTCACTTATCAACACACTTCACTTTGTTTCTTCGGCCATACCCATTGGCCGACCGCTTTTGTGCGCGATGACAACGTCCGCCGCATCCCAGTCGGACAAATCGTTCTTGGCCCCGGGAAAAGATATTTCATCAACGGCGGCAGCGTCGGCCAGCCGCGCGATCGTGATTGGCGCGCCGCCTATTGCATCCTTCATATCGACCGCCAGGTGGTCGAGCAACGCCGGGTCAAATACGATCTCGCAACCGCCCAGAAGAAAATTCGCGATGCCGGATTGCCGGATCGCCTCGCCGACCGGCTGGCAATGGGGCGGTAGGTGAAAATCCAAAAGCAGACAGGATTGACAGGATTTACCGGATGAAATTTCAGCGACCGCCACACGACAGTGCCATTTGTCATCCCGAGCCGCGTAGCACGGCGAGGGACCTCGCAATTGCAATCGATGCTTTCATCATACGAGCAAGCGTGGACTTCGGATGTGAGGTCCCTCGCCGCGCTGCGCCGACTCGGGATGACAAATTCCTCGGCCCCTTGAGCGGCAGAATCGATAACTGATCGTCAGATCCTGTTAATCCTGTCTCAATTTGAACTCGGCGGTCTCGTCCATCCTCATCATCAAGCCGAGTTCGTTAGGCGACATTGTCCATACCTTGCCGGCCGTGGCGCTCCTCCGCGACGCCTATCCAACGGCCAAGATCACGTGGGTGATCAATCCGGAATGGGCTCCGCTCCTGCGTGGCAACCGCTCGGTCGATCATGTCCACATTTTCCCGCGTGCGTGAACTCACAGGCTTTGGCATGTCAAAGCATTTACTTCCATGGCTGCGCGAGACGGGACGCCTGCAACCGGATGTTGCGCTCGATTTCCAAGGCTTGCTCCGGAGCGCATTGATCGGGAAAATAAGTCATCCGGGAGAATTTTATGGCATGAGCGACGCGCGCGAAGGAGCGCGCTTTTTTTATCAACATGTCGCGTCCGTCGATCGCAACGCCCACGCAGTCGAGCGTTACCTGTCGCTCGTCGAGACCTTTGGGGTCCGCGTCCAACGCCCCCTCCGCTTCCCCCTCCCGACGGGAGATCACGTCGAGCGCTTTGATGAAGACCAGCCCTTTGTTCTGCTGCATCCGTTTGCGCGCGGCCGGCGAAAATCACTCAGCGACCTGGCCGTGGAAGAATTTTGCCATGCCCTCGCCCCCATCCGCGTTGTCCTCGTCGGGCGGACGAAGCGCGAAATCCCCGCCCCCGACAACTGCGTCAACCTACTTAATCACACGAGCATTTTGCAGCTGATCTGGCTCATTCGCCGGGCGCGTTTTACCGTCAGTGTCGATAGCGGTCCAACCCACATCGCCGCCGCAATCTCCGACCGGCTCATTTCCATTCACACCTGGAGCAAGCCGCAAAAAGTTGGGCCCTACAACAAAAACGCCTGGGTGTGGAAAAACGGCGAGTTGCTCCGCGTCGGAGACCTGCCCCCGGCAGCGAAACGAGCCAATGGCCGCCTTTTCAAACCCACCGACGTCAAGACTCTGCTCCCCGTCATTCGCCAACATCTTGGCTGATTCAGGAACGCCGTCAGATGGCGCGCGGCTGAAATTCCGTTACCCCGCCATTTTCCCGGCCCCGCAATCCGGTATAAGTTCACTGTGATGAAAATAAATTTGCGTTATCAGGACCGTCTCACGAGATCTCGTTTTTGGCTGGAGCTGGCTTTGCTGGTTCCTTTTTGTTACCTGCTGGCTAGTTGCGCGACGAATAAGAACCTGCAGCCGGCTGCGGCCACAAACACCGGCGAAGGCGGCTTCGAACTGGCCGACGTGAATCACGACGGAAAGTTGTCCCGCGCCGAGGCCAGTAACTTCCTGGTGGGAGAAATCTTCGATGCTCGGGATACGAATCACGATGGTCAGATTACAAAGGCAGAATGGACGGCCGCCGACCCGCACGACGCTGCTGGTTTTAAGAAACGCGATACCAACCACGACGGCATTATGACCCGGGAGGAAGCGGTCAAATACAGCCAGAAGCGCGGCTTAATGAAAGAAACCTTTGACGCAGTCGATAAGAATCATGACGGCTTTCTTGATCGCGCGGAAGTTCAGGCATACTACGCAAGCCGCGAAGGCAACCCGCGTTAGCCGCTGATTCTATCGAGCCAGGCAAGGCCGCTTGTCGAACATGCGAGAGCCGAGAGCTGCTTATCGTGGCGTAACCCTATGATTATTTATCGCGTCGAGATAACCCTGGAGGCCGCGATCGAGTCCGAGTGGCTTGAATGGATGAAGCGCGTGCATATTGCGGATGTCGTCCGGACCGGCTGCTTCTCCGAGTGTCGCATTTACAAGGTGATCGACTCGACTTCGACTGATCCGGTCTACGTGATGCAATATTCGTGTCGATCACTTGAGGAGTATCACCGTTACCGGGATAATTTTGCCCCGGCGGTTCAGAAAGAGCACTCCGATCGATTTGCAGGACGTTTCCGTGGTGCGCGTCAGCTTCTGGAGGAGGTGTCGCCGGCGATTGGCGCCTGAACGGTTTAGTCCGCGGCTATTTCGAACCGCTGAATGTAATCCCGGCTTTTTGCACTTCCTGATAAGGCAGGAGCCAGACTAACGACTCATCGTGCAGGTCGACTACCTGAATGCGATTGCCAAAGGGATCGTGGAAATCGCAGCGAAATCCGGGGATCAACTTGAGACCGTATTTCTTGGTCAACTTTTTGCGCACCTCGTCCAATTGCCCTTCGTCGCGCACGATGAGGCCGAAATGTTTTGTCCGGTCGGGCTGCAGTTTCTTGACCTTGAAGATGGCTAGAAATTGGTGCTCCCCGATCTTGAAAAACGCGTCGCCTTCGCCTTCGTCCATTTTCTCGAGCTGGAAGACGTCCTCGTAAAACGCGACCGCCTTGGCAACATCGTCCACCTCGATCGCAAGATGGTTGATTCCATAGACCTGCACGCTCATGCGAGCATAACTACCTCGGAGGTAATGGTCCGGCAAACCGGGTGCAGCTCAAGCTACAATGCGCGCTGGCGAAGGAGAAATTCCGCCAAATGGAGGTCGGCCGGATAAGTGATCTTGAAGTTCGGCGATTCGTTAGGCAGAAGAATAACTTTGCCTCCGATGTGCTCGACCGCGGAAATTTCGTCCGTCACTTCAAGTCCGGCGTCGAAAACTGCTCGATAAGCTTTCTCCAGGAGAGCGCGTTGGAAAATCTGCGGGGTCTGCACGGCGAAAAGATTTTCCCGGTCAACGCTACCGACAACAATGTGCTGTTGATCGACGCGCTTTAGGGTGTCGACGATCGGCGCGGCGCTCGCCGCCCCGCCATGGTCGCGCGCGAGTTGGAAAAGGCGTTCGATCAGATCCGCACTAACGAGTGGGCGGGCGGCGTCGTGAACGGCGACGAATTCCGTCCCCTGGCCCAGTTTGTCCAATCCGCGCCTGACTGAGTCCTGCCGGCGCACGTCCACCGGGAATGACGGCGGAAATTTTGCGGAAGCCATACCCCGCGCTGATTTCCTCATACTCGGAGAGACGTTCCGCGCGAGCGACCAGGATGATTTCGGTAACGGAGTTGCTTTGCTCGAAGGCAGCGATGGAATGGGCTACGACCGGTTTTCCGTCGATCGGCGCGAGGAGCTTGTCAAAGCCCATCCGTTGGCTGCTGCCACCGGCGACGATAATCGCGGTCAGCATGGTGAAGACCTTTTCAAGCCAACTGTCGCTGCACTTCCTGGCTGAGCGTCTTACCGTCGGCGCGACCCGCGACCTTCGGACCAAGCGCCTTCATGACCGCACCCATTTGCGCTTTTGAAGTGGCGCCAACTTCGGCGATTGTTTCGCGGACAATTCGCGAAAGCTCCTCCGGGCTCATCGCGGCGGGCAGGTATTGATTCAAAATCGCGAGCTCACTTTTTTCTTTCTCCGCCAGCTCGGCCCGGCCGCCTTTCTCGAAACTCTCGATCGAATCCTGCCGCTGTTTGACTTGTTTGCGGATGACCTGGGTTGCTTCCGCGTCGTCGAGCTCACCTTCCGCGCCGGATTTCTCGATCGCGGCATACTTGAGGGCTGACTTCAACATGCGCAGAACGCCGAGCCTGGTCGCGTCCTTGGCGCGCATCGCATCCTTGAGATCGGAGTCAATTTGTTGGGTCAGTGTCATGTCGAAAGAATGGGTGTCGTTAGGTCAAGAACCTCAATGACCGCGAAAAGCGACTATCGAAGCTTCCCCGTTCGAGAATCTCGGTCTTAGCAGAAGTCCTCGCCAGTGCAAGCGGGGAAGGCGGGCGATCTTCCTCATCAGGCTGGCGGGCAAATCTCCAAGTGGCGCAATCTCTCCACACAATTCTGGAGCGAATCGACATCGCTTACGCTCAATACCTCAGTGCCTTTGCGAGTTCTTTGCATCAAGCCCGAAAGCACACCGCCGGGGCCGAGCTCGAGAAAAAGATCGCACCCCATCTCGAGCATCCGCTCCATGCAATCCTGCCATCGAACCGTCCCCGTTACCTGGGCTTGCAACGTCTCCCGAATTTCGTCCGCTACTTCCACCGGCCCACCGGTCACATTGCTGATCACAGGAAATACCGGTTTTTGCAAAATAACATGTAAAAGTGCTTCACCCATTTGTTGATAAGCCGTTTCCATTAACCGTGAATGGTAAGCGCCGGCGACGTTGAGGAATGCCGCCTTCCGGATGCCGTGTTCCCTCGCCAACCCGACCGCCACCTCGACTTTCGCCAGCTCCCCCGAGATCACGATCTGACCCGGAGCATTGAGATTGGCGACATCGACGTCGGTCGCGGCGGCGAGTGCCCGCACCGCGGCTTCGTCCGCGCCAATCATCGCCGCCATTCCACCAGAGGTTGCTTCGCAGGCCGCCTCCATGAAACGCCCGCGCTGCTCCACCAACTTCAAACCCTCCTCAAATGAGAAGGTGTCGGCCGCGGCGTGCGCAGTCCATTCGCCAAGCGACAATCCGGCCGCCGCAGTCACAGGGAACATCCCCGCGATGTCCCGCAGAACGCTCAAACAGGCGAGGCCGTGGACATAGAGCGCCGGCTGGCAATTCGACGTCCGGGTCAGCTCCTCGAGCGGGCCATGCCAGGCAATTTCGCTCAACTTACGGCCGAGCACTTCATCCGCGCGCTGGAACAAATCTGCCGCTTCGACAAATTCCGCGGCCAGATCGCGCCCCATCCCGACCATCTGCGCGCCTTGCCCGGCAAAAAGAATTCCGATTTTCCTGCTCATCGCTCCATCCATGGCACATCGAAAATTGCCAATTGGCAATTCGCAATTGGCCATTCATCTTGTTCGATGCCGGCTGACCACCGCGAAATCGAAGCGCCTGATCCCCTCGCCCGTACCTTGCAGGCGCAGTCTGAGATCGTACCCAGCGACGACCAGATTGGGGAAAAAATGGTGCTCAACATGGGGCCGTCGCATCCCGCGACCCACGGCGTCTTGCGCCTCGAATTGGAGCTGGACGGCGAGGTGGTGACGAAGGCAACCCCGCACGTCGGTTACCTGCATCGAGGCGACGAGAAGATTGCCGAGAACATGCAATACAACCAGTTCGTTCCCTACACGGACCGGCTCGATTACCTCGCCCCGCTGGCGAACAATGTCGCTTACGCGCTCGCGGTCGAAAAACTGATGGGCTGGGAACTGCCGCCGCGCGGCAAGGCGATTCGGGTCATTTGTTGCGAAACGGCCCGCCTCTCCGCGCACCTGCTCGGCCTGGGCGCGATGGCGCTCGATCTTGGCGCGATGACAGTTTTTCTCTACACCTTTACGGAACGCGAAAAACTCTACGATCTGTTCGAACTGCTGACCGGCGCGCGTTTCACCACTTCCTACACACGGGTAGGCGGCCAGATTCGCGATCTGCCGGGAACGTTCATTCCGCAGCTGCAAAAGTTCCTGGACGATTTCATTCCGCAGCTCGACGAGATCGACAAGCTGCTCACGCGCAATCGGATCTTTGTTGATCGGACGCGCGACATCGGCGTGATCCCGCGTGAGCGCGCGATTGCCTACGCCCTGTCCGGGCCAAATCTTCGCGGCAGCGGCATCGAACACGATCTCCGGCGCAAACATCCGTATTTGGATTACGAGCAGTACGATTTCGAGGTCGCGATCGGCAGCGCCGGTGATTGCTACGATCGCTATCTGGTGCGGATCGAAGAGATGCGGCAAAGCGTGCGCATCCTGCGCCAGGTGATTGAACATCTGCCGAGCGGCCCGATTAACGCGGTCGATTGGAAAAACGTGCTGCCGCCGAAATCGCACGTGATGACGAAAATGGAGGAACTGATTCATCACTTCATCGTCGTGACGGAAGGGATTGATGCGCCTCCTGGCGAAGTCTATTTCGCGGCGGAAAATCCCAAAGGCGAGCTCGGTTTCTACATCAACAGCAAAGGCGGCGGGGTGCCGCACCGCTTGAAAATCCGCGCGCCTTCGTTCGTCAATCTAAGCATCTTGCCCGAACTCTTGCCGGGCTGCATGATGAGCGACGTGGTCGCCATTCTCGGCAGTCTGGACTTCGTGATGGGAGAATGCGACAGATGAAAATCCCATGAAAAATGAACATCCGTTCCTCCGACTGACCCTCGTCGTGCTCGCTCTGTTGTCGTTAGGCGCGTGCAACCGCGACATGCTTTCCGGTTCCAAACTGACGAGCGCAAACTACGACCAAATCACGCTTGGCATGTCGAAGGCGCAGGTCCAGACCATTCTCGGAGCGCCGACCACGATCGACTCGAAAGATCTTGTGATCTTTAAGAAGACGACCTTCCGCTACGAGGACGGAAAGAAGTTCGCGATCGTCACTTTCAAGAACGACGAGGTGGACAGCAAGGACACGAATTTGGGCCGCGAACCGTGATCAGCTGGCGGCGGCAGAATGACGAATGACAAAATGACGAAGGAATTTCCAAGCCCGAATGTCAAAAAGGCCGTGCAATTTTTCGTCATTCGTTCTTCGGCATTCCTTCGTCATTCGACATTCGACATTCGTCATTTTTTCTTCCCATGAACAAACTTCTACGATCCTCCCTCCCCATCCTGCTCCTCTGCGCGCTCTTCACCTTCACCGCCTGCCACGGCAAGCGCCTGACCAAGGCAAATGTTGACGAAGTCGCCCGCGGCATGAGCCGAAAGCAGGTGGAATCAATTCTCGGTCCCCCGACCTCGATCGACAGCACCAATCTGTTGATCATGAAAAAGGTGACGTACGCTTATAAGCAGGGAAACGAGTCGATCACGATTGTCTTTGTGAACGACGAAGTGGCGTCGAAGGAGAGTAACCTTCAAGACTAGGCGTCATCCGTGGGAGCGACGATGACGAGGAACGTTCCGGCCGAACTGGAACAGCGGATGGATGAAGCGATTGGCCATTATCCGGCCGATCAAAAGCGAAGCGCGTCGCTTCCCCTGCTTCACCTCTGGCAGGAGCATTTTGGATTCATCAGTGACGAAGGTGTGACCTGGATCGCCGCCAAGCTCGGACTCGAGCCGATCAACATTTTCGAGCTCGTTACCTTCTATCCGATGTTTCGGCAGGCACCGGCCGGGCGGAAACACATCCGGGTTTGCCGCACCCTGAGTTGTGCGATGGCGGGCGCTTATCCGCTCATGGAAAATCTGGCCCGCCTAACGAAGATCGATCGCGGCGCCGCACACGACCCGGTCGCGATTAGTCCCGACAGGAATTACAGCATCGAGTTCGTCGAATGCCTCGCGAGTTGCGGCACCGCGCCAGTCTGCATGGTGGACGACGACTTGCACGAAAACATCGCACCAGAAAGCGCACCCGATCTTCTCGCTCGTGCTCAAAAAAGCTTGTCATCCCGAGTCGGCGAAGCGCGGCGAGGGATCTCGCAAGTAACGCAGGACGACCGCCTGCTGGGAACATCGGGAGTAGCTCGCGAGGTCCCTCTCCGTCCTACGGCGGATCGGGATGACAGTGTTGTCGAAGGTTTTGGTTCCTTCCAACAGCCGCCGGAGTCAATTCGCTCCCTACCTCCGCATCCTCTCGAACGCCGGATGATTTTCAAAAACATCGGGCGCAATGGTTACACGAGAGACATCGATTGTTATCTGCAGGACGGCGGCTATGAGCAGCTCAAAGCCGCCGTGCGAATGAGCCGCGCGGAGATTGTAAATGAAGTCAAAACTTCCGGTCTGCGCGGACGCGGTGGCGCTGGTTTCCCCTGCGGTGTGAAGTGGAGCTTCATCAAACCCGACGAAAAAAAGCCCGTTTATCTGATTTGCAACGCCGACGAATCCGAACCGGGCACGTTCAAGGATCGCTACATCATTCATCAGGATCCGCATCAACTGATCGAGGGCATGTTGATCAGTTGTTTCGCGCTCAATGTCCATACCGCTTACATCTACATTCGGGGCGAATTTCCCGAAGGCGCGAAAATCCTCGAACACGCGATCGAAGAAGCGCGCGCCAAAAATTTCCTCGGGCGCAACGTGCTCGGCACGGGCTTCGATGTGGAGTTTTACGTTCATCGCGGCGCCGGCGCCTACATCTGCGGTGAAGAAACTGGCCTGATCGAGTCGCTGGAAGGGAAGCGCGCCTATCCTCGCATCAAGCCGCCTTATTTCCCAGCCGTCCTCGGCCTCTACATGTGCCCCACGATCGTGAATAACGTCGAAACACTCTGTCACGTGAAGCACATCATCGCGCTGGGCGGCGCGGAATACGCCAAACTCGGCCGGCCTAACAATACCGGCACGCGCATTGTTTGCGTGAGTGGCGACGTGGTGAAGCCGGGCTACTTCGAAATCGAAGTCGGCGCTGTCACGATGGGACAAGTGATCAATGAGATGGCGGGCGGACCAAAGCCGGGTCGCAAAATTAAGGCGGTCATTCCGGGAGGCAGCTCTGCCAAAGTGTTGCGCGCGGGCGACAAATTCAAGCTGAAGGACCGCGAGGTTTCGCTGGAAGAAATCCCGATGGATTTCGACAGCCTGGCGGCGGTTGGTTCGATGGCCGGCTCGGGCGGAGTCATCGTCATGGATGATTCGCGCGACATGGTTTGGGCGCTGAATAACATCAACGAATTTTACGCGCACGAGAGTTGCGGGCAGTGCACGCCCTGCCGCGAAGGCTCTCTTTGGATGAAGAAGATCACCGACCGCATGTTGTTAGGCGGAGGCGTGACGCAGGACCCGGCGACTTTGAAGAACGTGGCCGACAACATTGCCGGGCGGACCATCTGTGCCTTCGGCGAAGCTTGCGCCTGGCCGACGCAAAGTTTCGTTGAGAAGTTCCCTGACGAATTTGCGGCCCACGCTCAGAAGCCAGTCCCGCCTCCCTTGCCGCCGGAATACACGCCGCAGGAACTCATTCGCGAGTCGATCATTGAGACTGTGCCACTGGCGCATGACCCCGGCTGGGAAAAAGCCGGCGCACCGGAACGTATGAAAGGAAGCCAGCACCCAACAATGTGGGAGGGGCCTTTGTGCCCCGATAGCCACGGCACCGATCGCCGCACCCGTAACGTAGTGCACAAGCGCGAGGCCGGGCTTTCCAAGACGGCACCCACATTTAAAGACCTTCCTGGTTTCCTGATTTATTAATGCCGACGCTTTCACCCCAGCTCCGCAGATGGTGAACGTCCAGATCGATGGCGTCTGGCATCAGTTTCCCAAAGGCACACGCTTGATCGAAGCCTGTGAGCAGGCCGGCAGCTACGTGCCCCGCTATTGCTATCACAAAAAACTCTCCTCTCCCGGCAATTGCCGCATGTGCCTGATCGAAATGGGCATGCCGAAAATGGGCTCGGACCGTAAGCCGATTCTCGACGCTGAAGGCCGGCCTGAAATCAATTGGATGCCGCGTCCGCAGATTTGCTGCGCGACCGATGTTTCCGAAGGGCTCGGAGTGCGCACCAACTCCCCGCTGGTTGAGGAATGCCGCCGCGGGGTGATGGAATTCCTCCTCATTAATCACCCGCTCGATTGCCCGATCTGCGACCAGGCCGGCGAATGCCGTCTCCAGGAATTCAGCGTTGAATACGGCCGCCAGGATTCGCGTTTCCTCGAGAACAAGGTGAAGAAGCCGAAAAATGTGGAGCTCGGTCCACGAGTCACGCTCGATGATGAGCGCTGCATCCTCTGTTCGCGCTGCATCCGTTTCTCGAAAGAGATCGCGCACGATGACGTCCTTGGGTTCATCGACCGTGGCAGCCACACCGTCCTGACGGCGCATCCGGGCAAGCGGTTGGAGAATAATTATTCGCTTAACACCGTCGACATTTGCCCGGTCGGCGCCCTCACTTCCTCCGATTTTCGCTTCAAGATGCGGGTCTGGTTTTTGAAGGAAACGAAAAGCTTTTGCACCAGTTGCGCGACGGGATGCAACACGATCATCGGCACGCGCGAGAATGTAATTTATCGGCAAACGCCGCGCGAAAACGACGCGGTCAATTCCTCCTGGATGTGCGACTATGGCCGGCTCAATTTCGATTACTTGCAAAGCGAGAACCGCCTGCGCGAGCCGATGGTGCGGACGGAAAACAAGCTCCAACCGACGACCTGGAAGCGCGCGATCGAAAATGCCGCGGCGAATTTGAAGCCGTACGACGGCATCGCAGATTGGCATTCTCGCCTCGGGCCGAATGACGAACGAAGAGATGTGGCTCACGGCGCGTCTCGCGAAGTTGCTCGGCGTCACTTTGATCGACATTGTCCCGCGGAACGGACCCGGCGACGACATTTTGCTCAGCCAAGACCGCAACCCGAATACCAACGGTGCGCGTTTGTTGGGGATCGCCTCCGACGACGGAAAGAATCTGCAAGGGCTTAAAGACGCGATCAGGTCCGGCCAGGTCAAGGCGCTGATTTCGTTAGGCGAAAATCCCCTTCATTGCGGAATCACGAGCGAATTCCTGGAACGGCTGCCGCTTTACATCGTGATGGATCTGCTCCCGAACGAAGCGACGCGTTATGCCAGCATCGTTCTGCCTTCGTTAGGCTTCGCCGAGAAGCGCGGTTCGATGATCAACCGAAATGGCCGCTTGCAGCGGCTCAATCGCGCGATCCGCGGCCCCGGCCACGCCCGCGACGACTGGGAAATTCTGCGCGACCTGATCCAGGCCATTTCGGGCGGCAACTCCGAAAGCAATTCGCGAGCAGGCGGCATCTACACGATCGAGGATGTTTTTCGCCAGATGAGCGAGGCGACGCCGGAGTTTGCCGGACTGACTCTGAGCCGGATCAGCGATCTCGGTTTGCAACTAAAAATGACGAATTTCGAATGACGAAGGACGAAGGAATGACCAATCACGAAGCCCAAAAGGCGCGGGGCGCAGGCCGGGCTTTCCTGTGACGAAGTTCGAAGCGAGGCATTTCGTCATTCGGGTTTGGTCATTCCTTCTGGTTTCGTCATTCGAATTTCGTCATTTTTGTCCCTTCTGCGCTAATGGATTTGTTTTTCATCCTCACTTCGCTGCTGAAAATCGTCGGGATCGTTTTTGTGATCATTCTCCCGATGGTCTCTTACACCGTTTACGCGGAGCGTCGGGTCAGCGCGCTCATTCAGGATCGGCTCGGACCGAATCGCGTCGGGCCGGCCGGGCTTTTCCAGCCGATCGCCGACGCTTTCAAGTTCATCCTCAAGGAAGACTTCACGCCGGCGAACGTGAACACGTTCTACTACTGGCTCGCGCCCTGTCTCGCGATGGTGCCGGCCATCATGACGATCGCTGTCGTCCCATTCGGCAGCACGTTGTGGGGAGTGCCGATGGTAATCGCCGATATCAACGTCGGCGTCCTCTATGTCTTCGCCATCGCCTCGTTAGGCGTTTATGGGATCGTGATCGCGGGTTGGTCGTCGAATTCGAAATATCCTTTCCTGGGTGGAGTTCGCTCCAGTTCGCAGATGATCTCCTACGAACTCTCGCTCGGGCTCGCGGTTATTCCGATCTTTCTCCTCGTCGGTCAGCTCCGCCTCACCAGCATCGTGCAATACCAGATCGAGCATGGCTGGATGATCGCGCCCTTCATCGGCCACTGGAGCGACGGCTGGAAATGGCTTCTCGCCATTCCGATGTTCATCTCCTTTGCCGTCTTCACGATTGCGATCTTCGCAGAGACGAACCGGCTGCCCTTCGATCTCCCCGAGGCCGAGACAGAACTGGTGGGCGGATATCACACCGAATACGGCTCGATGAAATTCGCCCTCTTTTTCCTCGGCGAATACGCCGCCATGATTACCGGGTCCGCCATCATCGTGACCCTCTTCCTCGGGGGCTGGCATCTGCCGGTGCCATGGTGGAATCACGCCCACGGCTTTCACTGGCTGCTTGTCAATGGCTCGTTAGGCGGATGGCGCGGCGTCGTTGGCGGCCTCTTCAACATCTTCGTCTTTTTCGCGAAAGTCTCGCTCCTGCTCCTTTTCTTCATCTGGGTCCGCTGGACTCTGCCGCGTTTTCGTTACGACCAATTGATGCGGCTCGGGTGGGTCTTCTTTTTCGAGATCGCGCTCGTTAATATTTTCCTCGCCGCGATCATCATCGCCTACATGCCGCAATGAATGACGAATTTCGAATGACGAATTCCAAGGAATGACCAATGACGAAGCCCAAAAGGCGTTGAGCGTCGAGATCGTTTGCGTCATTCGGCCTTCGTCATTCCTTCGTCATTCTGTCATTCGTCATTCGTCATTTAACCCATGCCCATCACGGTCCCACGTCCCAATCTGAAATGGTCGGAGAAGGTTTACCTTCCCGCGATTTTCAGCGGCATGGCGATCACGTTGCGTCACCTCAAAAACATGCTCACCGGTCGCACCAAGGTGACGATGCAATATCCCGAACAAAAATGGGACAGCCATATGCCGGATCACTATCGCGGCGCGCCGGCATTGGTGAAGGATGAAAAGGACCGTGTCCGCTGCGTCGCCTGCCAGCTCTGCGAATTTATTTGTCCACCGCGGGCGATCCGCATTACACCGGGCGAAATTCCTTCAGGCGACCGCTTCGCCAAGGTGGAGAAATACCCGCAGGAATTCGACATCGACATGATTCGCTGCATCTACTGCGGGATGTGCGAAGAGGTCTGCCCGGAACAGGCTATTTTTCTGCGGAAAGACTACGCCATCACCGGCTATACGCGCGCCGAGATGGTGCACAACAAAGAGAAGCTGATCGAGATCGGCGGTGTCATGCACGGGCTGGTCCTGAAATGGAACGAGAAGAAATGACGAGGTCATCCAGCGCGCAGATCTCGAGGGTTCAGCACGTCACAATCCGAATGACGCGAGTCTCCCCTTCCTCTGAACCCTGAACCCTTAAACCTGAATCCCTTTCTAACGACCATGTCACCCGCCTTCTTCTGGATCGCTTCCGCGCTCATGCTCATCTTCGGCGCCGCGGTCATCATCAATCGCAACCCGGTCGCGAGCGCGCTCAGCCTGGTTGTTTCTTTTCTCGGACTGGCCGCGCTCTTCATGTCGCTCGACGCGTTTTTCATCGGCATCATCCAGGTGCTCGTTTACGCCGGCGCGGTCATGGTGCTTTTCCTCTTCATCATCATGCTCCTCGATTTGCGCGCTGAAGAACGCCGGCGCATCAACTTCGTCGCTTTCGCCGGCGGCGCGGCCGTCGCGGTTGTTTTCTTTGCGCAACTTTATCTCGTGATCGGACAACTGCGGCAGGCGAAACTCCCTTTTCCGGCGTTGCCCGTCGCGCCCGGCGATGACGTGCATCGGGTCGGACTGCTGCTGTTCGGGAGTTACAATCTGCCGTTTCAAGTCATCGGCGTGCTGATCCTGGTCGCAACGATCGGGGTCATTGTGCTGAGCAAACGCGAACTGCGCTGAAGATGGTCACGCTCGGCGATTACCTTTTCGTGAGCGGGCTGCTCTTCACTCTTGGCTTTGCCGGCGTGCTCCTCCGCCGCAACCTCATCATCATTTTTATGTCCCTCGAGCTGATGCTGAACGCGGCCAATCTTTCGCTCGTCGCCTTTTCCCGCTTTCGCGTCGACTCGTTAGGCTTGCCCAACTATCACGGGCAGGTTTTTGTTTTCTTTATCATCACGGTAGCCGCGGCCGAGGTCGCAGTTGGGCTCGCCATTATCGTCGCGCTCTACCGCCTCCGGCGCACGACGCACATCGAGGATATCAACACGCTTAAATTTTAGGTGAGTTACCAAATAGATACGGCTGAAACGGGATGAAGCATCGAAGCGATCGCGACCGCCCAACAGACCTGTCATCCCGATCCGCCGTAGGACGGAGAGGGACCTCACATTTGCAATCCGCGCTTGCTTCTGATCAGGACGCGTTGATTTCAGGTGCGAGGTCCCTCTCCGCGCTTCGCCGGTTCGGGATGACAAAGCAAGGGGCACAATGACTTCTCATTCTTCCCTGGATCGCGCTGCTCCTGCCGCTGGCTGGCAGTGTTCATCATCATGATCGCGACCCGACCGTTGCGGACGCTTAGCGCCTTCATCTCCGTGGCTGCGGTGCTCGGAAGTTTTGTTTGCGCCTGCCTTATCTTCTCGCAACAAACAGCGAGTGCCCCTTCGATTTCCTGGATCAACCTTGCCCCGCTTTTCTCGGTGCCGCTCGGTCTGACGCTCGATCCATTGAGCCGTTCGATGCTTTTGATGGTGACCGGCGTGGGCGCGCTCATCCATATCTACTCGTTAGGTTACATGGGCTCCGATGAAGGAAAGGCGCGCTACTTCGCCGGACTGTCGCTCTTCATGTTCTCGATGCTCGGCATCGTGCTCGCGAACAACTTCATCATGATGTTCATCTTTTGGGAGCTGGTCGGCGTCAGTTCTTACCTGCTCATCGGGCATTGGTTCGAGCGCCCGGCGGCGGCCGAGGCCGCGAAGAAAGCATTTATCACAAATCGCATCGGAGACTTCGGTTTCATGCTCGGCATTCTGATGGTGTGGGCCGCCACAGGATCGTTAGTCTTTACCGATATCGCAGGCGCGATGGCGCGATTCACTGCTCATCCCGGTTACCTGACGGCGGCCGCGCTGCTTGTTTTTTGCGGCGCGGTCGGCAAATCAGCGCAATTCCCGCTGCACGTCTGGCTACCGGATGCGATGGAAGGTCCGACCCCGGTCTCCGCGCTAATCCACGCGGCGACGATGGTCGCGGCCGGCGTTTACATGCTGGTCCGCGTCGGATTCCTGATTGATGCCTCGCCGGTCGCCCTTCATGTCATTGCCTGGATCGGCACGATCACCGCAGTGTTGGCGGCGTTGATGGCGACGCAACAGAACGACATCAAACGCATTCTCGCCTACTCCACCCTCTCGCAACTCGGCTACATGGTGATGGCGGTCGGGCTCGCCTCCGGTCAGGCGGCGATGTTTCATCTTTTCACCCATGCCGCTTTTAAGGCGCTTCTCTTCCTTGGCGCCGGCTCGATTATTTTCGTGATCCATCACGAGCAAGACATTTGGCGGATGGGCGGGCTCGCGAAACGGCTGCCAATCACCTTTCTCACTTTCCTCGTCGGCACCCTCGCGCTCATCGGTTACCCTGGTTTCAGCGGTTTCTTTAGCAAGGATCTGATTCTCACCGTCGCCTACGAGCGCAGCCTGCCGATATTTGTCCTCGGTGCGGGCACCGCCCTGCTCACTGCCTTTTACATGACGCGACTAGTGATGGTCGCGTTTTTTGGCGCGCCGCGCAGCGAGGCGGCAGCCGCGTGGGACCGAGTCGCCCATTGTGATGACAATACCCCTTATCCTGCTCGCAATTCCTGCGGCACTGGGCGGTTACGGATTTTTCGCCACGCGCTTCCTGACTTTGCCTAACGAGACAGAATCCATTCGGGCCGGTCCCGGTGATGGCCTCGCTTTGTCTCATCGTCGGCGCGGTGAGCGCGTTTCTCATCTATCGCAAGCGGACGGCGGAACCACTCCGGATGCCGCTTTTGCGGAACCGGTTTTATTTCGATGAACTCTATGCGTTTCTCATTCGATGGACCCAGGGTTTGCTGGCCGCGCTTTCCGCCTTCTTCGATCGTTGGATTCTTGATGGCGCGATCGTTCGCGGCTTGAGCGGAGCGACCTGGGGCAGCGGATTTCTGCTCCGGCTCCTCCAGGTCGGTAACTTGCAAGCCTACGGTTTTCTCTTCGGGCTCGGCATCATCGGACTCATCTACTTCACAGTTTTCCACTGATGCTGCTCTTCATCGTTTTCGCGCCGCTCATCACGGCGCTTCTCATCCTGATCGGCGCCCCTGCTCGTGCGTCAGCTCTCCTCGGCGCGGCCGCGACCACCGGGGCGACGCTCACAGCATTTTATTTCTACGACCCGACGCGCGCGGGATTTCAATTCGTCCAGTCTTTTCCGATCAGCATGAGCTGGCGACTTCAGTTCTTGCTCGGCGCAGACGGTTTGACTCTGGTCATGCTTTTTCTTGCCGCCTTGGTTTTGCTTTGTGCGGTCTGGTTCAGTCCGCCAGTCGAAAAATCCGAGCGGTTGTTTTACGCCTGTCTTCTCTTGCTCGCGGGCGGCGCGATCGGTGCTTTCGCTTCGCTCGATCTATTTTTCTTCTACGCCTTTCATGAGCTCGCGCTCATCCCAACGTTTCTGCTCATCGGCATCTGGGGTTCGGGCAACCGCTTCGCCGCCGCTTGGAAGGTGACAATCTATCTCGCGGTCGGCAGCTTCGTCCTGCTGCTCGGGTTGATTTTGCTTTACCGAAGCGTGCCGCCGGATTTGCGAAGTTTCGACCTGCGCGCACTACAAGCGGTGGCGGCCAGCGGCGGCATCGCCCCGAGCGCGCAAAATCAGATTTTCCTGCTCCTGCTCATTGGCTTTGGAGTGCTGATCTCGCTCTTCCCCTTTCACACCTGGGCACCCGAAGCCTATGCCTCTGCGCCCGGTCCCGCCGCGATGTTGCATGCCGGTGTTTTGAAAAAATTTGGTCTCTACGGGTTGCTCCGCATCGCCCTCCCGCTCTTGCCGGAAGGGGCGCAACATTGGAACACGCTTCTCATCGTGCTGTTGTTAGGCAACATCATTTATGTCGGGCTCGTCACCATCGCGCAGAAGCGGCTCGATTGGATGCTCGGATATTCCAGCGTGATGCACATGGGCTACATCTTTCTCGGGATCGCGAGCGCCAACATGCTCGGACTGAATGGCGCCGCGACCTTGATGTTTGCCCACGGCATTTCCATCGCCCTGCTCTTCGCCCTCGCCGGTGAAATTCGGCGACGCACCGGGACTCTCGTATTCAGCGACCTCGGTGGGCTCGGCAAGGTGATGCCATTCACTGGACTGGCTTTTGGCCTCGCGACTTTCGCTGCCATCGGGTTGCCCGGTTTCGCCAATTTCGCCGCGGAAGTGATGGTCTTTTTCGGCGCGTTCCGCGTTGGCGTGAATTGGAACGGATTCGATCTCTTTCAATTTGCGACCGTGCTCGCGTTGTGGGGCGTGGTGATCTCGGCGGTCTACATGCTGCGTGCCTACCGGGCCATCTTCATGGGAGAAATGCCCGAGCGCTGGAAGAACCTGTCCGATCTTTCCCGTGTGCTGCGGATTCCGATTGCTCTGCTTATCGCGGTCACACTCATCGTTGGTTGCTATCCAAACTCCGTCCTCCGCGTCTTGCGCCCGGTATTCTCGGCGCGGGTCGATTCGCCCAACCGATGATCCCCGCCCCTGCTCTCGAAATCGCGGTCCTGATCTGGGGGTTGATCCTCCTGCTCGCGGAAGCTTTCGCCGGCAAGACTAGCCGACGCGGGTTTGCTCTTGCGGCTATTCTTGGCCTTGCGGCGGTGTTCATTGCGACGTTTTTCCTGGCTCCCGCCCCGCCTCCCGCTGCGACCGGGTTCTGGAGTTTCTATGCGGCTGATCCGCTGGCAATTTTCTTCAAACGTTTCGCCCTCGTGACGACGATCCTCGTTCTCGCCATGGCGATGGATTATGCACCCGCAATCCGCATGGGGGTGCCTGGAGCCAGTTCACAGGCCGGGCTCGGGGAATTTTTTACGCTGCCCATCTTCACTTGTGCCGGTCTCATGTGGATGGCGTCGGCGATCGACTTTGTGATGATATTCGTCTCGCTCGAACTGGTCACGATTTCGTTTTACGTGCTCGTGAGTTTCACCCGACGAAATCCCGCGACCCTCGAAGCCGGCGTGAAGTATTTGATCCTGAGCGCACTTTCAACCGGCTTTCTCGTCTACGGCATCACTTGGATTTTTGGCGTGACGGGTGACACAAATCTGGCCCGCATCGGCAACGTTTTGGCGACGCAGAATTTCGACAAGATCCCGCTCCTTTTTGGCCTTGCACTCGTCCTCGTCGCGCTCGGATTCAAGATCGCAGCGGTGCCGTTTCAGATCTGGGTGCCGGATGTTTATCAGGGCGCGCCGACGCCGGTGACGGCGTTTCTTTCGGTCGGATCGAAGGCGGCCGGTTTCGTGATTCTCTTGCGGGTGCTCGCGACTTTTTCCGTGCTGCCACAGCTCGGCCGTCTCCTCATCGGGATCGCGGCGCTTACTTTGATCTACGGCAATTTCGCCGCGCTGCCCCAGACGAATCTGAAACGGCTCCTCGCTTACTCGAGCATTGCGCACGCCGGCTATCTTCTCATCGGCGTCGTGACATTTGCCGGCACGGCCATCGCTTATTATCTGGTCGCGTATCTGCTCATGACCCTTCTCTGTTTCGCGGTCCTGACCGTGGTCGGGAACAGCACCGGCGACCAGATCGAGGATTACGCGGGACTCGCGCAACGTTCGCCTTTTCTCGCCTTCGCCATGTTGATCGGGATGATCTCGCTGGCGGGTGTTCCATTCACCGCTGGATTTCTCGGGAAGTTTTTCATCTTTGACGCGGCCATCCGGCAACACCAGACCCTGCTTGTCGTTATCGGCGTGATCACGGTCGGCTGCGGATTCTATTATTATCTAAAGGTGGTGCGCGCCATCTACTGGCTGGAGCCGACCAGCACCGATCCGATTCCGATAAGCTGGCTCTCTCGCGTCGTCATGACGCTTTTGATCGCGGCGATATTCGTGCTGGGAGTTTATCCCCAACCGATCTTGAACCAGCTTGACCAAATCGCGGCGCGTGCCACCATTTCCACGTCTCGTTAGGCGGGAAGTCGCCGGAGAAGACTCGAAATGTTCGGCCTCTTACAGCATTTCTTTCATCCGACCCAATGCTATGCGCTCTGTGCGGTGGCGCGCTCCGGGGCTCACCTGCTCACCGGCGCCCTGCAGGCCAGCCATCTCGCGGGACGGCCGCTCCAGTATTTCCACGACCGGCTCTCTCATAAGTATGCGGTCCGCTACGGTCTCGATGCCGCGCGAAATTTTGGACCGTATTTGCGCGGTCTCCTCACGGCTGCTTCAACGAGAAACGGCGTTTTTGGCTTTCGCATCGAGTCCTGGGATGTGGACCGCCTCGTCTCCCGTCTGCGCGAGTCGGGCGAATTTGGGAACCACGAAATGAGCGAACGGGAGCTGTTGGAGGCGGCGTTTCCCCGCCTGCGCTGCATTCAGCTAACGCGCGCTGACAAGCTGCGCCAGGCGATATCCTTCGCGCGCGCGCAGCAGACCAACCTGTGGGTGCCGGGCAAGGAGCAGAACATGATCGGACAACCGAAGTTCGATCCCGAGTTAATCGATCAATGTCTCGCTTGCGCCGCTCAGGCAGAGGATCTGTGGGCTCAATTTTTCGCTCGCAACCAGCTCGATCCGCTCGCGATCACCTACGAGGATCTGTGTGCCGATTATCCGGGAACGGTGAATCGGGTTTTCCATTTCCTGCACATTCGTCCCCCGCGCCGGTTCGACCTGGGACCTCCGCGTACTGTCCGTCAGGCCGACGCCCTGACGGAGGATTGGATGGAAAAATATCTCGCTCTCCGCGACGGGAGAACCAAGTGCGCTCTACGAGATGGCGCTGAACGCGTTTGATAGAGACACTGCGCTAGTCGCTTAGCTCCACGTTCCAGTACGCCAGATCGACAAAATGGCGCCAACTCTCGTGCTGCTGGCTCGAGAACGTGACGTGGACAAATGGCCGCCACTTCGGCCGTTTCGGTTTGCGAATTAACGTCATGTGGGCCTGGTGCGGAAGGCGATTGCCTTTCCGCGTATTACACGGGATACAGGAGCAGACAACGTTTTCCCAGGTCGTCAGGCCGCCTTTGTCGCGGGGCAGGACGTGATCCAGATTCAACTCCTGGCGCTCGAAAACCGCGCCGCAATATTGGCAGGTGTTGTTGTCGCGTTCGAAGACGTTGTGCCGGGTGAACTTTACTTCCTTCTTCGGCAGCCGATCGAAGAGGAGGAGAACAATTACGCGCGGCACCCGGATTTTCCACGAAATCGTCGTCACCATCTCGTGCTCGGGCTCGGGCGCGGCGAGAGAAACGTCGAGCCAGCTCGCGAAGTCGTGCGTCGCGAAATTGTTCTCGCGGTCGGTGGCGACAACCTGGGCATGCCCCTGGTAAAGGAGGGTAAAAGCACGACGCGCCGAGCAGATATTAACCGCCTGCCAAAGGCGGTTGAGCACCAGAACCTGACTGTTAAGTGGCGTGTGCAGAGGTTCCTTCGCGGCCTAACAAGACTTCCGCCTCGAATTGGCGCGATATTATCACCCAGAATTTTCGTTGTCAACGTAACGACTGGGTGACGAAATGAACCCAACGCCGCTCTTGGTCACTCTCTGGTGACGGTGAACAAACGGTTCCTGCGCAGACAAAAATGGCCGCCGGCGACGTCATTCCAAGAGTGAATGGCAAATCGCGCCACCCAACCTCTCCAGACGAGAGGCAAGAAAATCCCGGTTGCGCCCGATTTGTTCAAAGCCCAGTTTGGGCACTTATTCTTCGTCATCATCATGCCCACATCTTCTCGACTCTTCGCCTCCGCTTGTTTTCTGGTTGCCATTCTGTTTTCGGTCCATGTTGTTTCCGCACAGGAGCTACCTGACACGAGCCGGCTCCTGCGTTTTCCGACAACGAACGGAGAGCAGATCGTCTTCTGCTACGCGGGCCAGCTCTACACGGTTGCGAAAGAGGGCGGCGTAGCGCGCCGTCTCACGAGCGGGCCGGGCTACACCTCGTTCCCACATTTTTCCCCCGATGGAAAGCAACTTGCCTTCACCTCGCAATATGACGGCAACACCGAGGTTTACGTTATGCCCGGAGACGGCGGCGAACCGAAGCGCCTGACCACCACCGCCACGCTCGGCCGGGATGACATTTCCGATCGGATGGGACCAAACAACCTCGTCATGGGCTGGGAAAACACCCAGCCGGTCGTGATCTTTCGCTCCCGCCGCACCTCGTTCAACTCCTTCATCGGCGATCTCGAAACCGTCGCCATGGATGCGGAACTGCCAAAACAATTGCCCGTTCCCCGGGGCGGTTTTGTCTCCTTCTCTCCGGATGACTCAAAAATGGCGTTCAACCGCGTCTTTCGCGAATTCCGCACCTGGAAACATTATCGCGGCGGCATGGTCGATGACGTCTGGATTTACGATTTCAAAACGGGCACGACGGAGAACCTGACGAACGATCCGGGCCAGGACATTTGCCCGATGTGGGGACCGGACAACCGGATCTATTTCCTCTCCGATCGCGACAACCGGATGAATCTTTACTCGATCGATCTCGCCTCCAAGGAACTGAAGCAGCTCACGACCTTCAAGGATTTCGACATCAAGTTTCCCAACGATCGGCAAGGACTCGATCGTCTTCGAGGAAGCGGGCTACATTTGGCGCTACGATCTGGCAACCGGCAAATCCGCGCCGGTCCCGATCAATATTAAGGAGGACTTCGCTTCCGGGCGCGCCGCTTTTGTCGACGCTTCGAAGCATGTGGAATCGGTCAACCTCGCTCCGGATGGCCAACGCGCCATTGTCGTGGCGCGGGGCGATCTCTTTTCCGTGCCGATGAAGGAGGGCACCTCCCGCGCCCTCACCCGGACATCGACCGCACATGAGCGCGATGCCCTTTGGTCGCCAGACGGAAAATGGATTGCTTATAACTCTGATGAAACGGGCGAAAACGAGCTCTACGTTCGATCGCAGGATGGGAAGGGACAGCCACAGCAGTTAACCAAGGCGGCCGATACTTATTACTACCAACCGACCTGGTCGCCCGACAGCAAGAAGCTGCTTTGGAGTGATCGGCTGCAGCGGCTGCGCTATGTCGATGTCGCAAGCAAAACGGTCAGCGAAATCGCGCAGGATAAGGTCGGCGAGATCGAGTCCTACGATTGGTCGCCCGACAGCCAGTGGATTGCCTGGGGACAGCCCGAGTTGAACCAGCAATCGAGAGTCTATCTCTATTCGCTCGCGAGCAAGAAGTCGGTTCCGATTACCGACGAATGGTATGATTCCGGGCGAGTCGCCTTTAGCGATGACGGCAAATATCTCCTGCTCTCCTCGAGTCGCGACTTCAAGCCGACTTTCAGCGAAAATGAGTTCCAAAACATCTACGTCGACCTGCAGCGGATCTATTTCGTAACGCTCGCCAAGGATACCGAGTCACCGGTAGGTCCCCGCAGCGACGAGGTCGGCAAAGCCGAGAAAGAAGGACAAGGAGAAGTCAGACAACGACAAGGAAGGCGAGAAAAAGGACGGCAAAAAGGAAGAGAAAACCAAAAAGCCGGTCACGGTGAAAGTCGATCTTGATGGTATTCAGAACCGGATTGTTGCTCTGGAAACAGCCCCGGCCAACTACGCGAACATGCGTTTGGTGGACAACCGCGTCTTCTATCTCCGCCGCGGTGTGGGCGACAAACCTGCCGACGATGGAGAGGATGGTGGCGGCGAGCCGAAGTGGCACCTCTGTTCTTATAGCCTGGAAGACCGAAAGGAGACTGTTTTGGGCGATGTCAATTCCTACCAGATCAGTTTCGACGGAAAAAAGATGTTGCTGAAAATCGACGATGATTACTCGATCATCGACCTCCCCAAGGACAAACTTGAGACGAAGGATCACAAACTCGAGCTGAAAGGCCTCGACGTCATGGCCGATCGGCGCGCGGAATGGAAGCAGATCTACAACGAATCATGGCGACAGATGCGTGATTTCTTCTATTCGCCGACCATGAACGGCGTCGATTGGAAAGCGATGCACGACAAGTATGCTGCGCTCCTCCCGTATGTGAATCACCGCAACGATTTGACCTATCTCATCGGCGAGCTCATCGGTGAGTTGAACAACGGCCATTCCTACGTTGCCGGTGGAGAACGACCGGAAACGCCGCGAATCAAGCTTGGCCTTCTCGGCGCCGAACTTTCGCGCGATCCGGGCAGCCGTGCCTATCGCATCGATCGGATCCTGCCGGGTGAGAATTGGGACAAGGAAAACCGCTCCCCGCTGACTGCCATCGGCCTGAACTTAAAACCCGGTGATTACATTCTCGCGGTCAACGGCGTACCTGTTTCAACCTTGCCGAATATCTACGACGCACTAATCGGAACGGCCGACAAACAGGTCATTCTACGCGTTAACTCTCAGCCGACGGACACGGGCGCGCGCGATATCACCGTTGTCCCGACGGCGGATGAGTCACCGCTTTACTATCTTGCCTGGGTCCAGCATAACATTGAGTATGTCAATAAGAAGACCGGCGACCAGGTTGGTTATGTCCACATCCCCGATATGGGCCAACCGGGGTTAAACGAATTCACGAAACGATTCTTCCCTCAGATCCGCAAGAAAGGTCTGATTGTGGACGTGCGGGGAAATGGCGGCGGCTTTGTCTCACCGCTCGTCATCGAACGATTGCGGCACGCGCTCGTCATGGTCGAGATGGCACGCAACGGGGTTCCGCAAACGAATCCGCCGCAGACGTTCCTTGGACCGATGGTGAGTCTTATCAACGAGTTTTCGGCGTCTGATGGCGATATTTTCCCCTACCGCTTTAAGACCCTTGGCCTCGGTAAATTGATTGGCAAACGCACCTGGGGTGGCGTGATCGGAATCCGTAACCCGCTGCCGCTCCTCGACGGCGGCCAGCTTTTCAAACCGGAGTTCGCTCCCTACTCAAAAGAAGGAAAGAAATGGATTATCGAGAGTCATGGTGTCGATCCTGATATCGTGGTCGATAACGACCCGGGGAAAGAGTTCAAGGGTGAAGACCAGCAACTGGATCGCGCGATCCAGGAAGTTCAGGCTGATATGAAGACCAAGGGCTACGAGTTGCCGCCAATTCCACCCTTCCCGAACCGGAATCCGGCCAATGGCGGATCTAGTAGTCCATAGTAGTGGATCATGTTTCTACCAAATCAGAAAGTTGTTTGCATCAACGGCCAATTCCCACTGGGGATTGAGAAGCTTTACGACGAACTCCCCAAAGAGGGCAGCACCTATACTATTCGCGATATTGTGCCAGGTATCGGCTTGACGGGCGACGAGGGCGAAATTGCGGTCTATCTTTGCGAGATCAAAGGTCCGCTTAATGCCCACGGCATTGAACGCGGCTTTCGCGCCGATCGCTTCGCTCCACTGCAAACCATTGTTGAAGAAGCCGAGGAAGAAATGCTTCTCGGTCTGCCGGGCATGATTCCAGCCTGATGGAGCAATTTACCTCCAGCTTCCTCGGAATACGGCCTCACCATCTGCTCGCCATCTTCGTTGCGCTCTTACCGCTCACAGGGATCGCTCGCGCGAACGAACCGCCCGAGAAACGTCTGGCCGCGATCGAAGCGAAAGTTGGCGGGCGCCTCGGCGTGGCAGTGCTCGCGACCGATAGCGGCCGGCGAATTGAGTATCGCGCGGAGGAGCGTTTCCCGATGTGCAGCACTTTTAAGTTTCTGGCCGTGGCCGCAGTCCTTCATCGGGCCGACGAAAAGCAGGAGCAACTCGACCGGTTCATTCCCTACACCGCCGCTGACTTGCTCGAGTACGCTCCTGTTACACGGGAACATGTCGGTGAGGGCGGCATGAAGGTTTCCGCCCTCTGTGCCGCGGCAATAACAGTCAGCGATAACACCGCCGCCAACCTTCTCTTAAAAACGATTGGCGGTCCCGAGGGCCTGACTCGTTATGCACGCGCTCTTGGGGATCGGCAAACGCGCCTTGATCGAGTCGAGCCCGAGCTGAACAACATAACCCTTGGAGACGAGCGTGACACCACGACGCCGGCCGCCATGCTGGAAGACCTGAGGGCATTGCTCCTGGGAGAGAAACTGTCTCCCACATCCCGAGCCCACCTCGAGAATTGGATGGTGGAAAACAAGACAGGCGACAACCTGATCCGGGCTGGCTTGCCCAAGGATTGGCGGGTTGGCGACAAGACTGGACGGGGCGGCCTGGGTGCCACCGGCGATATCGCCATCATTCGTCCTCCGGGAAAGGCGCCACTCCTGCTCGCCGTCTACGAGGTAGGATCGACAGCTTCACCGGAAACGCGTTATGAGGGAGTTGCGTCAGTTGCGCGCCTCGTCGCGGAGATTTTCTAGAATATGGAGCCGCCGAAATCTCAGCCGGCCGCGCCCGCCAAGTATGTCGCGCTGACCGACGCGCTCTACGACTACCTCGTCCGCCATCGCTCACGTTGCGCCGACCCGTTCCTCCAGAAACTTAGAGCCGAAACAGAGTCGTTAGGCGAGATCGCCCGCATGCTCATTAGTCCCGAACAGGGCGACTTTCTCACCATCCTGACAAAGCTTCTCGGGGTCCGGTGCGCAATCGAAGTTGGCACTTTCACGGGCTATAGTTCCATCTGTCTCGCCCGTGGGTTGGCCGCTGGTGGCCGCCTGTTCTGTTTCGACGTCAGCGCAGAATGGACGGCGGTTGCGCAGCGCTATTGGAAAAAGGAAGGGTTGACGGAACGCATCGATCTCCAATTGGGCGATGCCAAGGAAATACTCCCGAGTTGGGTGCCGCCTGGGCCGCTCGATCTCGCCTTCATCGACGCGGATAAGTCTGGCTACGACACCTATTACGAGCTGCTCTTACCGAAGATGAAGTCGAACGGACTCTTTATTTTTGACAACATGGTTTGGGGCGGACGTGTCATTGAAAGCCCTCTTACTGATCCTGACGGACTCGCGATTGATCGACTTAACGCCAAATTGGCCTGCGATCCGCGGGTCGAATCGGTTTTGCTTCCCGTCGCCGATGGGCTTCATCTCGCCCGCAAGCGCTAGGGCAGCCCGGAGGGACGAGCTTCCGCTCGTCCAAGAACCACCACAGCGCGCCGCGCGCCGGACTCGAATGATTCACTGCACTAGACCGCACGGACGCGAAGCGTGAGCACCACTCGGACTTTCATTCTCACGCTACTTGCAATGGCGGCGTTCGCTGGGAATTCCCTGCTCTGTCGATTGGCGCTCAAGCATATGTCGATCGATCCGGCCAGCTTCACCTCGATCCGCATTGTCGCGGGAGCGATTACCTTATGGCTTATCCTGAAACTAAGCGGACGATCAAAGCGCAGTGCTGGTAGTTGGTTCTCGGCGGTGGCGCTATTTGTTTACGCCGTCAGTTTCTCTTTTGCTTATGTTAGCTTGCCCGCGAGCGTGGGAGCATTGCTTCTCTTCGCCGCCGTTCAGGCGACTATGATCCTTTGGGGGCTTCGCAAAGGAGAGCGCCTGCGCCTTCGTCAGTGCTTCGGTCTTACGCTTGCTACGGCAGGGCTCGCGTTGCTTCTATTTCCCGGACTCGCAAGACCGTCGGTGAGCGGCAGCATTTTGATGCTAGGCGCCGGTGTAGCCTGGGGCATCTATTCGCTGCGGGGCAAGGCATCGAGTGACTCCATTAGCACGACCGCGGGTAACTTTGTACGTGCAATGCCAATGGCCGCACTTCTCACCGTCGCTTTCTTTCCTTGGACTCAGTTTGATCGCGCTGGCGTTGAGTGCGCGATACTTTCGGGTGCGATCACCTCTGGCGTTGGCTATGTGATTTGGTATTCCGCTTTACCCGGGCTAAAGGCTACCAGCGCCGCCACGGTCCAACTCAGCGTGCCGGTGCTCGCAGCTGCGGGTGGGATTGTTTTTCTGAGTGAATCCATGACTGTACGTTTCGTTGTCTCGTCCATCGCTGTTCTCAGCGGCATCGCCCTGGTTACGATCGAGCGGCGCAGCTTGATTCAAAAGCCTGTCATCCTGAGCGAAACGAAGGGTCTCTGACTTTTATCTCCCGTCCAGGGCGATTTGGAATCAGAAACAATCAGAGATTCTTCGCTCCGCTCAGGATGACAGAGCATTATGAGATGGCTTCTTCGCCTCCATGGCGAAGCGGCTTGCCCTTTCGCCTGCTCGGTAAATATTGAGGCGAGCCGGAACCTTTAATGAAAAAACGCCATCTCAAATCTGCCCTCATGTCGTTCGTCGTCCTCGGGTTGGCAATCGGTGCCAGCCCAGCCGCGAACATCGACTGGCCGACCTTTGGCTTCAATCTGCAACGGACCGGTGAGAATCCCTTTGAGACAACCATTACTCCATCGACGGTGGCGGGGCTGCAGAAGCACTGGAGCTTCGACCTGGGCGCGGTCACGGTCATGCAGCCCGTCCTGGCGGCTGGCGTGATCGTCGCTGGAACACTGAAGGACCTCGTTTACATGGGCTCCGAGCATGGCGACCTCTACGCAATTGACGCGACGTCCGGGGCGGTGGTCTGGCAACGGAATCTCGGATCGCAACTTACGGGATGCCCCGACATGCCTGACAATACTTTTGGAGTAAGCGGTTCTCCGTTCCTCGACCGGGTTAACGATCGCATGTTCGTGGTGGGCGGCGATGGTAACATCTATGCTCTCGATCTGTCGAACGGAGCAACGCGCTCAGGCTGGCCGGTCGCGGTAACGACCGACCCCGCTAACGAGCACAACTATGGGGGCGTGAATGTCTTTAACGGTATTGCCTACGCAGAGATCGCCAGTTACTGCGATGGCGTGCCGTATCACGGCAGAGTGGTAGCCATTAATATTAAAAACAAAACGGTGCATGCCTTTTATCCGGCCGGCCAAAGGGTCAATGGGGGCGGGATTTGGGGACCCGGTGGCGTCTCAATCGATCCCACGACCGACCATGTTTTTACCGCGACGGGCAACGCTCTGACCGACCCGGAGTACTTCCGTTACTCCGAGAACGTGGTCGAGCTTTCAGCAACGCTGCGAGTGTTAGGCTCTAACTACCCTGGACTCACCGGCGCCGACGTAGACTTTGGCGCCACCCCAATCCTCTATCAGCCGCCGGGCTGCGCCCCCATGGTGGCCGCGAAAAACAAGACAGGTATTCTGGTCACTTACGAACGTGGACAAGTCTCAGCCGGCCCCACTCAGCGACTCCAGATGGCAGACAGCCGCGGCGGTCAATTTAACGGCATTCCGGCGTGGTCCGAGACAACCCATCTGCTTTACATCGGCAATCCGTCGGACTCGACTACAGACCAGTATAAGCACGGGATGGTGGCCTTGGCGGTAGACGCAAACTGTCAACTCACCCTCGCCTGGCAGACGACTGCGGGATATAACCTCCAGATTGTCTCGCCGCCGACTGTTGCCGGAGGCGTCGTCTACTACGGGACCGGCGCGGGCAACGAACTTCTTGCCTTCGACGCGGTGACTGGGACGCAGCTCTGGTCAAGCGGCACGACGATCCAGGGCCCGATTTATGGGGCGCCAATGGTGGTCAACGGGCAGGTCTTCGTGGGCGCCTGGGACGGCAAGTTCTATGCGTTTGGGCTGTAGCTCGGATCCCGCACACTACTTTCGACGTCGTTTCTCTTCCACGCGTCCGTAACGTTTGTGAGGTCCACATTCGGCTACGCCTCAGTGCAGGCCCTCTTTTTCCGTCCTTCGACGGATCGGGATGACATACTTCTCAGTGGCATTTGTTAGATAGCTTGTAATGTTTGCCGTTACAGGCGCCCACCTACACTTCAATGGTCTCACCGATGGCCGGCAGGAGAAATTCTTTGCCGCCCGCCTTGGCAATCTTGATCGCAGCCATACGATCGAGGTGGATAGGCGGGAAAGTATCGTAATGCACACCTACGATCCGGGTAACGCCAACCAAGTCGGCTGCGCGCACCGCGTCTTCGATACCCATGGTGTAAAAATCGCCGATCGGGAGGACGGCGAAGCGTAGCTTGGTCTGTTCGCCGATAAGTCTCATATCGTAAGTCAGAGCGGTGTCGCCTGAGTAGTAGAAATTGCCGTCGCTGCTTTCGACGACAAAGCCACAGGGATTCCCGCCATAGCTGCCGTCGGGCATGGAGCTGCTGTGAATCGCGGCGGTCAGCTTGACTCGTCCAAAGGAGGTCTGGGACGCGCCCCCATGATTCATTGCCTGCACATTTTTGACTCCCTTGCTTTCAAACCACGAGCCGACCTCGAAGGGCGCGATAAGAGTGGCGCCGGTGCGGTTCGCGATCTCAACTACATCAGCGACGTGATCGCCGTGCCCATGCGAGACGAGAATGAAATCGGCGGCGATTTTCCCCGCGTCGACCTTCTGCGCAAGCGGATTGGGGGTGATGAAAGGATCAAAGAGCAGCGTTTTTCCGCCGGCGACGACGGCGAAACAGGCGTGTCCGTAATAGGTAAATTTCATGTGTTTATTTAGCGATCGAGATCGGTCGGCGCAACTGGCACAATGGTGTCGCGCCGATAAAACCGGAGCGAATAGACTTTACCAAGGAAGAACGGCTCCTGGGTTGTAAATACTTGAAGTGGACGTGGATTTGGAGATTCTATCGTGAATTGAATACTCCGAATCCATCCACTGCGGAAAAGACCTTGTGGCAAGGCAGCGTCTCCCATTTTCACTACCTGGGAAAATGGCTTCTTGCGATTGCGTTGGCAATCGTGGCGGCAGGTACTTTCTTCTTTCGCTTTTCTGAATCGGCCAATCTTCTTTGGGGCGTCCGGGCGGCTCTTCTCGGCCTCGCTGTCATTCTGGTTTTGTGGATTCAACTGGATCGAATTCGGCGCAAATACGCGGTGACCGATAGACGAGTGAGCTCGGAATTCGGCATCATAAACAAGAACTCCAATGAGGTTCGGATCCAGGATGTGCGGAGTATCAACCTGCGGAAGACCGGCGTGAGCGGCCTGCTTGGCATCGGAACAGTAGAGTTTTCCTCGGCCGCGACGGACGATGCTGACGTTACATTTTGGAACATCTCTGAAGCCGAGAAAATAAGGGACTTGGTGCGATCGCTGCAAAGTTAGCCCGCAAGGTGCTTTAGGATCGTGTAAGGGGAAGGAGTATCGCGGGATCATTGCATGCAACGCACGGCGCAACTTTATCTGGTTATTGTGGGGCTTGCTGGCCTTGGCCTGTTCTTCATTCTACACGCCGGGGATCGTCTCTATAAACATGCTTCGCCTCTTCCAAACATCGAGCGCGGTTGCGGTTAGCCCGCCGGGCGCGCTGGATGCAACTCCTTCGCAGGGCGAGTCATTCGTAACGCACCTGCGACAAAGCGCGGCGGATCCGCTGAGTCGATTTTTCCTTCAACTCTTCGCCGTCATCACTGTCTCGTACTCCTTCGGCTGGCTGTTCACTCGCTGCGGCCAGCCGGCCGTGGTCGGTGAAATGATGGCCGGTGTCGTGCTCGGGCCTTCACTTTTTGGGTTGGTCGCCCCCGGCGCATTTCAGTTCGTTTTCGCCGCGTCGGCTCTTGAGCCATTACGCCTTCTCAGCCAGATCGGAGTCTGCCTTTTCATGTTTGCCGTCGGCATGGAGACGGAATGGGCGGAGCTGCGCAGGAAAGCGTTTACGGCAATTTTCGTCAGCCACGCCAGTATTGCTATTCCTGGTTTGCTCGGCGCCGGCCTGGCGTTTCTTTTTTACGAACGGCTGGCCCAGCCCGGAGCACCTTTTGTCCCGTTTGCGCTCTTCGTCTCAGTCTCCATGAGCATCACGGCATTTCCGGTCTTGGTTCGAATTCTCCAAGACCGCGGTATCCTCAAGACATCGTTAGGCCGGCTCTCTGCCGCGTGCGCCGCGGTCGGTGATGCGACGGCGTGGGGATTGCTCGCGCTCCTTGTCGCATTCGCCAAGGCTTCGGATTTTTCTGGCGCGGCTCTTTGCCTCGGTCTCGTGCTGGTCTTTGCCGGCGTAATGTTCTTTGTCATCAAGCCGAACCTTCCCCGCTGGCTTGGAGACGAGGCCCTCGCGCAACCGAAGCCACCCAAAAGCCTGCTCGCGATTGTCATGGCGATCGTCCTGGCATCTTCATTCTGTACCCAGTTGCTCGGTATTCACGCGCTCTTTGGAGCATTTGTCGCCGGCTTGATCATGCCGACGGAACATGACTTTCGGGCCAAGCTTGGGGTGCGCCTTGAGAACATCAGTTCCGTCCTGCTTTTGCCTGTCTTCTTTGCCTCGTCGGGCTTGCGCACAGAGATTGGTCTCCTGCATGGTCGCACTGACTGGCTGATTTGCCTGCTCATCATCGCCCTGGCGACGCTCGGGAAACTGGGCGGGACTTCGGTAGCCGCTCGCCTAACGGGCATGGGATGGCGTCAAGCCCTTCCGCTCGGTGCTTTAATGAATACGCGCGGGTTGATGGAACTTATCGCCTTGAATCTGGGATATGAACTTCACATCCTGTCACAACGCGCTTTTAGCATGCTCGTTCTCATGGCCCTTGTCACAACCATCATGACCGGCCCGCTCTTAACTCTGTTTGAGCGATATCAAGGGAAACGTCTCGCCTGAGACCGACAGCGCGAAGCAGCGAGCAGCAGGTTGTAGCGTGCGCTGTCTCAGCGCACCGAGTGCGATCACTTCAACACAAATCGTCCTTCGTCTCCGCTGAGACAGCGGACCCTACAATAACCGGACTCCTCGCCGCGGCGAGTTCCTCCGAAGCCGTCGGTTAAATCAATCGATCGGAATATCCGAGAGCACGCCCGCGAAGGCGTGACCCGGGGTGGTCTCAACCGTATGGATGAATTTCCGCATCGAATCCAGCACGGGCACCTCACTGCGATCGAAAACTTCTCCCTGGAGCAAGCGCAACACTTCGATCCGATGCTCCTTCGACCTGATGAAGTGAGTAAAGGCCGGCAGCAATTTGTAGTAGAGCCTGATGAACTCATACCAGATTTCTGTGCCGGAGCGGAGCTTCTTTTCATACGGCTTCAGAGTGGCTTCACTGAAGTTGTTTGTCGCGAAGGCCTCCTTGATTCGTTCCGATGAATACTTCGCGCTGTAGAGCGCAACGCTGACTCCGGACGAGAAGATCGGATCGACGAACCGGGCGGCGTCACCAATCAGGACAAAGCCATTCCCGGCGAAAGTGTCCATCTTGTAGCTGTAATCCCCCTCCAACTTGAATTCATTGACTCGCTTGGCATCGCGCATCGCGTGCTTCAAATCGGGATTAGAGTCGACATACTTCTGGAAATAAGCCGCTGGATCCAGTCGCGCGTTCTTGAAGACAGACTTTTCCGCGACGATGCCCATCGAGGTTACCTCATGAGTAATCGGGATCTGCCAGGCCCAGCCACGCTCCACCGGGAGGAAAAAGATATGAATGTATTCCGAGGAATCCGTCTGGCTCTTATCCACGTTCTCATACCAGGCGTGGACAGCAAACTGGTCGAAGATGGGATCGTTCTTCTTTATCTTGAGCTGCTTCCCAAGCAAGGTATGCCGGCCAGTGGCGTCAACCACCATCCGGGCCGGGACATCAATCTCCTGGTCGGCAAAATTGACCCGCACTCCGCAGGCGTAATTATTCTCATCAAAGTGTACCTTTGACGCGCTGACGCCCTGATACACTCTCGTGCCCATGCCCTCAGCGTGCTTCAGCATGAGGAGATCGAACTTCTGTCGATCAACGTGATAAGTGTAATCCTGCTTCACGTGAGGCGAAGGGAATTCATCGAAAGAGATCGCCGCCTCGCCCTTGGCTACCGGAGGGTGCCAGGAAGCGCCATATTTCTTCACGAACCCCTCCCGCTCCAAAACCGGAAGAAATCCGATTTCGTCAAACACGGCGACCGAGGACATCACCATCGACTCCCCGACGTGAGGACGAGGATGGTTGGCCCCCTCGTAAATCGTGTTTTTGATGCCCGCCTTGGAAAGGTAGCAGCCCAGCGCCGACCCGGCCGGGCCTCCGCCAATAATCACAACGTTATCCGCTTTTGAATTCATAATTTGTTCCATCAGTGCCGTGAGAGAAAAATTGAGCGTCGCCGCCAAAGAAATTTGGGGCGTGGCCCACAGCTTGTAATCCCAACCAGTATTGCCGAATCCGTCATTGCTGTCAATTACAAGAGTATCCGTTTGGCGGTTGCATTGGGTTGTTCGTTGGGATTTTACCTGCGCAAAATAGCAGGATCCGCGCTAGGCAAAGTCCCTCACCCTCTTCAGGTCTCCTGCGCTTTCGCCGACCAATTAAAAATTACCACTTCCACCCACCGCTCGGGTTTTCGGGCGCGGGCGTTGCGGCGCCTGCCACCGGAGTATCGGACCCGGCATCGGTCGCCGAACGGGTCGGGAAAAGATCGTCATCCGTGGCGCACCCGGAAAAAAGAAGAAGGATCGCGAGACAGGCTGCGAAAACGAATCGATTCATAGCACAAAATGGGCCCGACAATGCTGGCCATTCCCGAATTTCGCCAGCGGCAAGTTTGCCTCCACGGAGGCGTCGCGAGACGCGGCTCAACCGCGTTCACCCTTCGCGCGGAGACGATTTTGCTTGATCTCTTCACCCAAGGTCCCCTAAACATACTGGAATCTATGGAAAAAATCAGCATGTCCAAGGCCGGGCCGTTGCGGCGCACTTTTTGCATTCTCTTTTTGGGGGCCGCTCTTGCAGCAGGCCTCGGCGTAGTCGCCTCGTCGCGCGCCGTTAGCCAGCCAGCCAAGCCTGGAGAAAACGCCGCCCTGCGCAAAATCGCGCCCTGGGTCACCCAACACACCGCGGAGGGAAAACAAGCCGAGTTTCTCGTTATTCTCGCGGATCAGGCCGACCTGCACGCAGCCGCCGCCCTGCCGACCAAGCTGGAAAAAGGTCGCTTCGTTCATGATACTTTGTGGAACAAAAGTAAGGCCACGCAGGGCCCGATCCTCCGATGGCTGGACGAACACAAGCTGGAGCATCGTTCATTTTATATTGTCAACGCGATCTGGGTAAAAGGACGCGCTGAAGACGTCATGGCCCTGGCGCTGCGCAAGGATGTCGCGCGCATCGAAGGCAACCCGGTGGTCCACGGTATTCCAGAGTCCACCGCCAAAGACATTCCCGCTCCCGTGATTCTCGCACCTCAAACCGATAGGGTGGAAACAGTTGAGCCGGGTATCAATTACACCCATGCGCCGCTGGTTTGGGCGGAGGGATTTTTTGGTCAGGGCATTGTGGTTGCCGGCGCCGATACCGGTTTTCGGTGGACCCATAACGCGATCAAGCCGCATTACCGGGGCTGGAACGGCAGCACGGCGGATCACGATTACAACTGGCATGATTCCATCCACGACAGCGTCGGCAACCCTTGTGGTAATGACTCACCGCAACCATGCGATGACTTCGGCCACGGCACTCACACCCTGGGAACGGTGATTGGTGACGATAACGCCGGCAATCAGATCGGAATGGCGCCCCAGGCCGAATGCATCGGTTGCCGGAACATGGACGAGGGCAACGGGACGCCGGCGCGATATCTGGAGTGCTTTGAGTTTTTCCTCGCTCCCTACCCGGTCGGCGGTAACACAACCCAGGGCGATCCGAGCAAAGCGCCCGATATTACGAGTAACTCATGGGCCTGCCCCAGTTCGGAAGGCTGCTCGTCAGGGACTTTACAGGCCGGAGTTGAAGCTCAGCGTGCGGCCGGCATTGACATGGTTTGCGCAGCTGAGAACTCGGGACCGAGCTGCTCCACGGTTATCGATCCACCCGCCATCTATGATGCAAGTTACACCATCGGGGCGCTCAATACCGGCACCGATACCATCGCTTCCTTCAGCAGCCGCGGCCCAGTCACGTCCGATGGCAGCATGCGCCTGAAACCCGATCTCTGCGCCCCGGGCACAAACACTCGTTCGGCCTACAACACGATCGGATAGCACCTATGCCCTGCTTAGCGGCACCTCCATGGCTACTCCGCATATCGCCGGTGCTGTCGCGCTCCTTTGGTCAGCCCATCCCGAGCTGCGCAACAATCCCGACGCAACCGAGGCGATTCTTAATAGCTCCGCGGTTCACATTCTATCCAATGCCTGTGACACGGGCTCGCCGCAGACGCCCAATAATACCTTTGGCAACGGACGAATCGACATTTTGGCCGCCGTCGATACCCAGTCCGTTTTCTCGCTTGTCTCCGCGGCTTCTGTCAAAACCCAGGGCTCGCAGAGCTTCGGTATTCCTCTGCCGCTTACGGGAGAGCCGGGCCTGGAGTCCCGCCGAGGCGGTCTACAGTCTCTCGTCTTCACCTTTAGCGATAACGTGGTGAGCGGAACCGCTGCTCTAACCGGCAACGGCAGGATCGCCGGCCGGCCGGCCTTTTCGGGTAACACCATGACAGTCAACCTAAGCAGGTAGCCGACGTGCAAAAAATCACGGTCACCTTGATGAATGTCATGAGCAGCAGCGGCGATACTCTACCGGACACAGCCGTGAGCATGAATGTTCTGTTGGGTGATGTAGACGCGAGCAAGAGAGTCGATAACACCGACGTCAACCTGGTCCGAGACCAGCTCGGCAACCCGGTAACCGCTTCCAACTTCCGCGAGGATGTTAATACAGACGGTTCGATTGACTAATACCGACGTCAAGACCGTTAAGAATTCGCGCGGACATAGCCTGCCTTAAGCCGACTTAGCAACCTGGCAAGACTTAGATCGGCGCATCCAGCAATGGGTGCGCCGATTTCTCTTTGCCCGGGTTAAGTAGCCCTGTCATTCTGAGCGGAGCGAAGAATCTCATTTCATTTCCGCTGCGATCCCGGTGCAATGATGCGCTGCCCTCGGGCAGTAGTCAGAGATTCTTCGCGTTCGCTCAGAATGACAGGCTTTTGGCGAGAGGACTATCTACCCTTTCCGCCGCTTTCGTCTTGACGAAATCTCCCGGCGGCCGCTGTTCATCGTCGGGCGTGGCCCCGGCGGAATTGGCGAAACCTTGCTCGTCGGCCGGCAGGAACTTTTTGAAGAGATTCTTGTCGATCGCTTTCATGAAAGCCTCGTGCGGAGAAACCGCGCCCTGCTGGAGCAATGCCCAAATCGCGTCATCCATGAATTGCATCCCCTGCCCTTTGCCACTCACAATCACGTCCTGAAGTTTTTGCGTGGCGCCTTCGCGGATGATGGACGAAACCGCGTTGCTTGAAATAAGGATTTCGTTCACGGCGAGACGACCGCTCCCGTCGGCCCGCTTGAGCAGGAGCTGAGCAAGGACGCCCCGGAGAGAGTTGGCGAGCATGGTGCGCGCCTGAGGTTGTTTGTCGGCAGGAAAGACGTCGATCATGCGGTCGACGGTTTTGCGCGCGTTGTTCGTATGCAAGGTGCCAAAGACGAGCAGGCCGGTCTCGGCGGCGGTTAGAGCGAGCGAGACGGTCTCAAGGTCGCGCATTTCCCCCACCAACACGATGTCGCAATCCTCGCGCAACGCGGCCTTGAGGCCCGCCGGAAAAGTGGACGAATGCTCCGGCACTTCGCGCTGGGTGATGATGCTCAGCTTATTGTTGTGCACGAACTCGATCGGCTCCTCGATCGTGACGATGTGCCGCGAGTAGGTGGTGTTGATGTAATCGACGAGGGCGGCGAGCGTGGTCGATTTCCCCGAGCCGGTCGGGCCGGTCACGAGAACAAGCCCGCCGCGGAGGTCGCCAAACTGTTTTACGACCGGAGGAATGCCGAGTTCTTCGAGCGAAGCAATGCGTGTCGGGATAAGGCGAAAAACCGCGCCGTAACCGTTGGTCTGTTTGAGAAAGTTGCAGCGGAAGCGCGATTTCTCGTCCATCTCGTAGGCAAAATCGAAATCGCCGCGCTCTTCGAAAGCCTCCCAACTTCTCGGCCCGCAGATTTCGCTTAGCATCGAGACCGCTTCCGCCCGGGTGACGGGCTCCTCGCGAATCGGCATGACATCGCCATGTTTGCGAATTTTCGGCGGCTGACCTTCGCCGATATGCAAGTCGGACGCGCCCTCGTTGACCAGGACCTCGAAGAACTTGTCGATGTAGGGCATGGGGTTAAATGACGAATGACCGAATGTCCAATGACGAAGGAATGACGAAGCACGAAGCGGTTCGAAAGCTTCGTTAGGGCCGCCAGAACTTCGTCGTTCGGGTTTTTGCATTCCTTCGTCATTCGTCATTCGTAATTTCCTCTCCAAATTCCTTCGTCATTCGGCATTTCTGAATTCGTCATTTCCCCTGCACATGCTGGCGCATCGCCTGTTTCTGTTCAGCGCGGCTACAGGCCTCCTCGGCGCTGATCAAGCCCCTGATCGAAGAGCTGGGCCAATGAATCATCCATCAGGCGCATCCCTTGTTTGCGGCCTGTCTGGATAATTCCGGGCAGCATGTAGGTCTTGGCTTCGCGAATGACATTGGCCACCGCCGGAGTGTTGGTCAGAATTTCGAGGGCGAGGACGCGGCCCTTGCCGTCAATTCGCGGGACGAGCTGCTGGCTGATCACACCGCGCAACGATTCGCTCACCATGACGCGAATCTGGTCCTGTTGATCGACTGGAAAGACGTCGAGCAAACGATCGAGCGTGCGCGAAGCGTTGCTGGTGTGCAGTGTTCCCAGGACGAGATGCCCGGTCTCCGATGCGGTGATCGCGAGCGAGACCGTCTCCAAATCGCGCATTTCTCCCACCATGATGACGTCCGGATCCTCGCGCAGGGACCCGCGCAAGGCTGCGCCGAAAGACTTCGTGTGGGTGTGGACTTCACGCTGGGTGATGTGGCAACCCTTCGGCTCGAAAACGTACTCGATTGGATCCTCGAGCGTGATGATATGCTCGCGTCGCTCCAGATTTACCTGCTCGACGAGGGCCGCGAGGGTGGTCGATTTGCCGCTGCCGACGGAGCCGGTGACAAGAATGAGCCCGTTATGAAAGCGGGTCAGCAATTTGAGACTCTCGGGCAGGGCGAGATCATCCATGGTCCGGACCTTGGTGCTAATGATGCGGAAGACGATATCGATCCCGAGACGTTGCCTAACGACGCTGGTACGGAAGCGCCCGAACTCGTTCGCGTAGGCAAAGTCCACGTCGCCACGCTCCTCGAGCTGCGCCCGCTGCGGCTCGGTTCAGGAAGCCCGCGGCCAGTGCCGCGGTATCCTCGGCAGTCAACTTCGGGACGTCCGGCCAGATCGGCTGGAGGTTTCCGTAGAGGCGCCAGATGGGAGGCGCGTTGACGCCGAGATGAATGTCGGAAGCGCCGCCCTGCTGCCCAACCGACAGATACTGATCAACATGTGGTGCGGAGACCGCGCTGACTGAGGCGGTGGAAATTTTGGCGGACATGCAAAAAGCGAGCGCCTTCCAAAATAGGCAACCGCTCTCGGAACGTAAATGGAAATCCCGCCAGGAGACTGTTGAAATACAGGCATGGTCCGCGTTGCTGTAGAATTTGGCGCTGGCCAAGGCGCGAGCGCAGCGCCGTTATCCAAGCGATCCCGGCCCAGCGAGCAACGCCGGCCAGCGCCGAATTCTGCGCAACCCTGCGGGCGCGAGGCAGAAGGGATGGCTGGCAGCGTCGCTCGCTCGTTGCAGCCCACACTGAGGATGCGCCTCGTTCGCTCCTTGCCATCCACCCCTTCTGCCTCTACGCGCGGGCCATCCCTGTATTTCAACAGTCTCCTAACGGCCGCGCGGACGGCGGGACTGGGCGCCGTTCTGCGCCATCCGCTTCTTGATGAAACTCACCACGATCGGTTGGGCCAGGTTTAGGCCGAGTTTCAAGGCGCCGAGGAGAATGCCGGATTCCAGCAATCTCTTGTTCGGCGAACGGACCTTCTTGCCGGCGGCATTGACGTAGATCTTCTGCGGCCGCGCCCGCAACAGCGCAATGAGAAGCCCTACCGTCAGGGCTGCACCTACCCAGACGAGGGTGTTGCGCTGAAAAGCCCTCTTGAATTTTAGAGGGAAATTCAATTCGTAGCGCAGTCCACCCATGTCGCGCACGACCAACTCGCGCGAACGCGAAATCTTTTGCCGCAACTCTAGAGGGGTTTCGTCTGATCCAGGTTTTTCAGCCATTCAGTATCCTCTTTCAAAACGCTCGCGGTGCCGCGGAAGATGGGATGCTTCAATTGCACTCGCGCGAAAATGAGACAAGAAATCGCAACCACGAAATGCAGTAGCGCCAAGCCCAGCGCGACCCAAGTCCAGGAGACTCCGATCAAATGCGCGATCGCGAAAATGACGGAAACGATCAGGAAGACGTAGCCGAAAAGCGAAAGGACCGCCGCGGCGATCAAGCACACCACGATGGTGATCAGATGGCGAGCCGCTGCTTTCGATTCACGCGCCGCCAGCTGGATGCGGCTCTCGAGGAATTGCGCCAGCGACGCCACGAGCGAACGCAGCGTATCAAGCAGACCCGCGTGCCCGGCAGGATTGCGAAATGGTATGGGGCGGCCCACCATCGAGCCGTTCCTAACGACGGAAGATCAATCCCATGACGAACCCAACGCCAAGGGCGGTGAAGATCGCCTTGGTCGGGTTCTCCCGCACATACTGTTCGGCGTCATCTTGAAAACTGCGAACGCGCTGGCTCGCATCATTCCAAGCGTCTTCCGCTTTGCCGCGATATTCACCGGCAAAGGCGCCGGCGACCGACTTAAAATCCTCCGCTGCTTTGCGGATATGCTCGGTGCCACTTTCAATCTTTTCCCCGGACGGGGACGGGGCTGCTGACCCTTCGTTTGTTTGTTTTTCGCTAGCCATATTTTTCTCCTGTTGAACCGCTGTTCGCCTGTTTTTGCTGTTTACGGCGATAAAATTCTCTACTCGGATACGGAACTCGTACGATCCTCGCGCTTACACTCTTCGCAATGGAGTTGTTCCGGAAACGCGCGAGCGTTATTTCGCGCGAAAAATAATTCGCGCCTTGGTTAAGTCATACGGAGACAACTCCACCTCCACTTTGTCACCCGGCACGATGCGGATGAAATGTTTTCTCATCTTTCCGGAAATATGGGCGAGAACATTGCGCTGGCCGGCGAGATCGACGCGAAACATCGTGCCCGGCAACACCTGGGTGACGGTGCCTTCGGTCACAATCTGCGCTTCTTTCGGCATGCGCGACTATACTGCCTAACGGCGATTGCTCAAGTTGTAGCCCGCCTGAGGCGGGTGATCCCGGCCGCACCCGACGTCGTGAACGCTCGCCCGCCGGGATCATCGATCCCGGCTACAACCCCGGCTCAATCGCCGTGCAAGGAAACGGTCGACAGATATTCACGCAAATCCTGCCGCTGCCACCAAACGCCTGTTGCCCGGTGTTCTGCGAGAGTGCTGAAGCGATAGCGATAGAGTTCGGCCCGTAGGTAGTGTGGCGGCTTATCCGGAAACGGATTCTTGCCTAACAATCGAGTGACCTCGGGAGAGTTCTCGAGCAATCGCTGCACGAGACCAAAGAACCACGGATTTTGCCGCACATCGCTCAAGGCGGCGAACCACATCTGCCAATCGAGCCGTGGCTGGTGCGGTTCGACGAAGCCCGGCCGCCGAGCGAGTTCGCCCGGTTTCCACTTGAACTCATACGCCTTCCATTCAATCGCATCGTCGCTCCCCTCGATGATGATCTCCGATCGCTCTTTCGTCATGACGCGGAAAAGGCCGTAGCTGTTGACGATTCGGAAGGGAGCGAGCGCGCTATAGACGAGTTCGAGCGAACCCGGCCACTGCGCCTCCGGTTTGAAGCCGGCAAAAATCAGGACCGCATTTACCGGCATCGTTATTATGATGAGAGCCACGGGGATCCAGACGGGCCAGCGCCGGACCGTCCGTTCGCTTTTCGTTAGGGGCCGCCATCCGGGCCAGACGACATCGTCGATCAGGAGGAGGCAGAGCGCGATCGTAAGCAGGTTGAAGAAGGCATAATTGCCGGTCAGGCCGATCACGACCTGCAAAAACACAATCGCGCCGCACCCGAGCAGGCGCAGATGGCGCGGAAACCAAAGCAAGAAGGCGCCCGCGATTTCCACCACGAGCACGAACGCCGTCGAAAACTGCTTGAACCATTCCGGCGACTTGTCCGCCCACCAACCGAGCACCGTCGGAAGCGGCTGCGTCCAATAGTGGTAATCGAGCGCAGTCAGATTTCCCCACGACGCGTCTCCGCTCGTCAGTTTCACCACCCCGGAAAGGAGCATCAGTTTGAAAAGCAAGAAGTGAAGGAGGAAAAGCGCGGGGCGCGAAAGTGGCGCGGATTGACCGCGACGCGGCCACCAGCTCCACGGCGCGAGAAAGATCGCCAGAAAACCGGCTCTCCAAAAGCAGGACATCCCACTGGAAACTGAAGAACGTCTGCCCCGCGACGGTCAGCGAAAGGTAGAGAACGAAGAGAAGCGTGAGGCAAAGAATCGGCACAATCTCCACGATGAGGAGCAGGGAAAGAACGGCGCCCGCGCCACAGAGAAAGTGGAGGAACGCGTTCGATGAATTCAGCCAACAGAGGGTCGGGAGCGCGAGGTAGGATTGTTGACCGATCTGCGCGCGCGCGGCGCTCAGGAGTTGGGGCAAAGGCGTAATGCCATTGTTTCCAATAAGTGCGTCGGCCTGGATCCAAAAAGAGAGGAACGCGATGAGATAAATCACCCCAAGAAGACGCAAGAACCAACGGCGGGCGTGAAAGTAAGTCGGTCGCCGAACGTCTTTGCCCCACAATAGTGAAGTAACGGTGTGCGACAGGTCCCGGTGCCCGGCGATGAATTCATAGGCGGTCTCCGAGATTGGTGCAAAGCCCGGGACCTGCTCAAAACACCAGCGCCAAAAATTTGTCCCACCGCCCTCCCCTAACGAACGAAAGACCGCTTCCGCTCCGCTGAAGACCTTACCGTCGGTCTCAACGAGCTTGACCGCGCGTTCAAACTCCGCCCGCGGAACCTCCGGGAAACGCGCGGCCACGTCCTGGAGTGGCTCGTAGTCGACCGCGCCGGCCGTGGTTTCGCGCCAGCGGGCGATCCAGAGTTTGCAGAACCCGCAATTGCCGTCATACACCATGAGGGTTTTCGACGGCGGAATGGCGACCTGATGCGTCGGACCGGGCATCTGGGCAAAGTCGAGTGCTGCGCGATCTAACGTCCAGTCGGAAGATACGGCCTCTGGCCTGTCGCCTGGCGCGGACAGCGCTTCGCAGCCTCGTCGCCTAGGCACAAGGAAGTCGAATGCCTGGGCCGCGAGGCTCCGCTCGCCGTCTGTCGCGGCTCGGGATGACAAAGCTTTTAGGCGAACTCCGCCCAAACTGGCGCGTGATCGGACGGTTCCTTCCCCTTGCGCATCTCGCGCTCGACTCCGCCATCGGTGCACTTCGCCGCCAACTGGCTTCCGGCGAGGATCGCATCGATCCGCAAACCGCGGTTCTTCGGGAACGCCAGCATCCGGTAATCCCACCAACTGAAAATCCCCGGCTCCGGATGATGGAGCCGAAGGGTGTCAGCCAGGCCAATTCCTTCCAGCGCGTGAAACGCGGCCCGTTCGTCTTCCGAGCACATGATTGCTCCATGCCAGAGCGCGGGATCGTGCACATCGGCATCGTTAGGCGCGACGTTGAAATCGCCGCAGACCACCGTCCGATCGAGACCTGCTTCTCGTTCCCGCAGGAAATTGGTGAGCCGCCGATACCACTCCATTTTAAACTGGTAGGCGGGCGAGCTAACGGCCTGCCCATTCGGCGCATAAATCGAGAATACGCGCACATCGCCGACATTCGCCGCGATCACGCGGGCCTGATCATCCTCAACTCCGTCGCAAAATCCGATGCGCACTTCGCGCGGCTCCTCCCGGGCGAGAATGGCGACGCCGTTATACGACTTCTGCCCGTGAAAGACCGCCGCGTAACCCGCATCGCGCAACGTCTCCGCGGGGAACTGCTCGTCGGTGCATTTCGTCTCCTGCAAACAGACGACGTCCGGGCTCGTCTCGCGCAGCCATTGCAAGAGACGCTCCTGTCGTTTGCGGAGCGAGTTGATGTTCCAGGAAACGATTCTCATTGCTCACCGTTACTCTTGCTCCTGCTCGTGATCGTGCTCCTGCTCGATTCCTTTCCGATTACGATCACGATCATGAGCACGAGCAGGAGCGAGGATGAAGACGCGCCGCTACAATTCGATCTCCACTCCCGGTAGCGGCACAATGATCTCGCTCTGCGGCAGCGCCGCCGCGGCCGCCGCCCGGAGCCATTCGATCGCCGGCACATCACCGTGCACCAGCACCACCTTTTTCGGGGCGACCTTTTTGATGTAATCCAGGATCGACTCGCGCGAGGCGTGCGCGCTGAATTGAAATTGATCGAGCTGACAGCGCAATGGCAGGGCGGGCTCGTCTTCATCCAGTGAAACAAGTTCGTTAGGCTGAGCGCGCCGGAGGACGCCGGCGGGGGATTCTGGATCCGCGTAGCCGACAAAGAACACCGAGTGCTCGGGTCGATCGATGATCCGGCGCGCGAAAATATTCGAGAGTGTTTTTGGTGTCATCATTCCGCTCGAGAGCGCGTAGATGCGTCCGGGTCGGGCGGGTGCGTCGGCAATCGTCTTACCGTTCAAGACAAACGGGCCGACCTCAGGAAACAATTGCAGACGCGGCATGACGCGTCGCGATTGATTCGCCCGGCGATCGTAGATTTCCGTCATCTTCGAGCTCAATCCGCCGATGTAGATCGGGACATCGGCGATCATTTTATTGCGCTTGAATTTGTAGAGCATCGCCAGCACTTCCTGCGTTTTGCCCAGCGCGAAGACCGGGATGAGCACGCAACCGCCCCGCGCAAACGCTCGCTCGATCGCCGCGGCGAAACGCTCCTCCTCCGCCTCGCGCGAGAAACCTTTCGGCAACGGCGAATCGCCCCGAGTCGCCTCAATAATGAGCACATCAATGTCCGATTCCGGAAAGGCCGCACCCTGCAAGAGCGTCTGGCCATCGAAGTTGACGTCCCCGGTGTAAAAGACGGTTCGCCCTTCCGCGCGGATTAGAATCCCAGCCGCGCCCAGCACATGGCCGGCATCGCAATATTCGAAACTCAATTCATCGTTAGGTCGGGCTGGGCTGCGCTCGCCATCGACCGTAAAAGGCTGGCCAAGCGGACAATGCTGCCAGCGATCGGCGGCCCGATCCGTCTCCCGATGAGTAAAGAGCGGATAAATCACGCCCACCTCTTCGCGCTCCCGCGTCATCACGTTGACCGAATTGTGCAGCAGCGCGTCACCAATCGCGGCGGTCGGCTCGGTCATGAAAACCCGCGCCTGCGGTTGCTGCCGCATCAGCACTGGAAGCGATCCGATGTGATCGAGATGCGCGTGCGAGAGGAGGAGAGCGTTGACCGTTTTGCCTGCCAGCGTCCCCAGAAGAGGCAACGCCATCTCGCCTTCCTCCTTGGGATGCATCCCGCAATCGAGCACCACCCCCTGCTCGCCCGAACCCAGATAGTAACAGTTGGCGCCGATCTCGGTCCGACGCGTCAGATTGATAAACTTCAAAATCGAGCGCCAACTCTGCCAGTCCTGCGCCCGCGAGCAATCAACAAATTTGTCAGGACCAAATGCCAGCAAGGAATTAATGTGGGAGGTGCCTTTGAGCGAAGTCCGCTCGCATTCTTAGTGACGAGTTTCGCGCTTGGCTCGCGGAAGCTAATCAGGTAGGCGGGAAGCAACATCCGCGGCGCTCGCCCGCGCGGGTAAAATCCAATGCACCTTTACGAAACGCATCTGCCGGTCGCGAACACAGAGAGATCTCGGCAATTCTATGTCGAAATCGTCGGGCTGGATTTCGCTTACCGCGATCCGCGTCGGGATATTGTCTTTCTCTGGGTGGGCACGAACAGAAGATCGATGCTCGGCCTCTGGGGGCCAGCGACTCTCTATGGCAAGGATCCGCATCCCTGTCATTTCGCGATCGCGCGTCTCGCTCAAAGAGCTTCTCGAGGCGGGCAAGCGGCTCAAAGACCTGGGCATTCCGACGAGCAACTTCGCGGGCGAAGCAACGACGGAACCTTCCGTGATCGGTTGGATGCCATCAGCTCAACTCTATTTTCGCGATCCCGATGGTCACTCGGTCGAGTTCATCGCGCTTCTCGATGACCCGCCGGATCCGGATTTCATCGGTTCGCTCTCCGAGTGGCAGAATAGAGGCTAGGCGCGCCTATTGCTTCTTAGCCGAAGCATGGATGAAATTTGCACCGGTGCGCCGACCGATCGATAACTTCCGCTCATGAAACCGGCCATTGCGATCTGTCTTGCTCTCTGCGCGCTTGCGGTGCGCGCAGACGCGGGCTGGTTTTGGCGCCGAACGCCGACGCCCACCCCGACCCCCGTGCGCAAGGCGCTCCCCGCTACTCCCACTCCAGAGCCGACGCCGATACCGACGCCGCGCGAGCTGGTCGCGCTGCCAGTTTACGACGAGGAGACGAGCGTGCGGCTCCAGATTTTTCTCGATAACCACGAGTTCGGCCCGGGAAAGATCGACGGCAAAATGGGCGAGTTTTTTGGCAAGGCGTTGGTGGCTTACAAAAAGGCGAATGGACTCCCGCCGACCGGCGCGGTCGACGAACAATTGCTCGCGCAGGTCCCTCAGCCCTACACGACCTACACGATTGCGACGGATGATGTGAAATTTGTCGGCGAGGTCGCCTCGACGCCATCGGCGCAGGCGAAACTTGAAGGCGATGCCTTATAGCTCGCTGCTTGAATTCGTCGCCGAGCGCTATCACGCATCGGAGGATTTCCTGCGCAAAATCAACCCGGGCCTCGATCTCGAAAAGTTGCAGCCGGGCGATGTGGTGAAAGTGCCTAACGTTCAGCCGTTCGAAATTGGGCAACTGTCGGAGAAGTTTATTCCCGCCAATCCTGCCTTCGCGTCCCGACAAATTTTTATCGACACGCATGAGAATTTTCTCGAGGTGCGCGAGAGCGACAAACTGGTCGCCGAGTTCCCGATCACGCCCGGATCGAAGACTCTGCCGGCCCCGAAGGGCGTTTGGAAGATTCTCGGGATCGCCACCATGCCCTGGTTTCGACACGATGAAGGCGTTTTGATGCATGGCGTGCGGACGGATGATTTCTACAACATCCCGCCCGGGCCTAACAATCCCGTCGGCATTCTTTGGATGGGATTGAACAAGCCCGGGATCGGCATTCACGGCACGAATAATCCGGAGACGATCGGGCGCGCCGGCAGCCATGGCTGCATTCGGACCGCCAATTGGGACGCGGCGCGCTTGAAGGATTTGGTCAGCCCCGGGACGACCGTCACGATTTTCTAGGTGCGCTTGCAGCGGAGACTCTCCCTCGCCTGCTTGTCATCCCGAGCCGGCGTAGCGCGGCGAGGGACCTCACAAATGGAATCGAGCGCTTCCCACGGCGGGGAACGCGTGGATTGCATGGGAGAGGTCCCTCGCCGCGCTACGCCGGCTCGGGATGACAAGAGAGAGCGGGAACGCGCACGCTCGTGCTTCAACCCGCCAACAAATTCGTGAAAATTTTTCGCGCGGATTTGAAACCTCGCGCGTCTAGGCTGCAGATCGACCGATGGATTCCAGCGAGCACGACACTTATCGAGCGGCCATTCACGGTGATCGAGAGGCTTTTGAAATGATCATCCGCAACCAAAGTCGCGCCCTCTTCGCCATCGCTTACGGCGTTTTGCAAAATCGCGAGGAAGCCGAAGACGTAGTCCAAGACACCCTCGTGAAAGCGTGGAAGACGCGCTGGCGAGTGCGCGATCCGGAGAAATTTCCGGCGTGGCTGAGCACGATCGCGCGGCATCGCGCACGTGACGTGGCCCGCCGGCGGCGCAGCGTTCCCTTCCCGATGGAAGCCGAGGAGCCCATCGATCCCGGATGCGAAGAAGCGGCGACGCTTTTGCGAGAAAAAGAGGTCGGCGACCAGGTCCGCAACGCGCTTGCAACCCTGCCCGAGCTGCACCGCGCCGCCCTCACCCTGCGCTATTTCGAAGCGATGGATTACGCCGTCGATCGAGCGCACCCTCGGCCTGAGCAATGGCGCGCTCCGCGGAATTCTCGGTCGCGCCATGGAAACAATGCGCAAGCGCCTGCGCCCGGCGCTCGCCACCCCGGAGTAAACGACATGCCTGACGAGACAATTCACGACGAAATCGAGAGCTGGCTGGCGGCGGATGTGCACGACCAGCTCTCAAGCGACGAACGCGCTCGCGTTCCAATCACATCTGGCCGGCTGCGCTGCCTGCCGCGCTTTGCAACAAGAGGAGAAAAAAATGAACCAACTACTTGAAAATACGCTCGCGAAAGAAAGCGCCGACCCGGCCTTCGAACAACGGATGCTGAGCCGTTTCCGCGAAAAAGTTCCCGCTTCCGAAGGTGGATTGATTTCCTTTTTCGCCGGCCTGATGCGGCTCCGAGCCGCGCAGATTACTGCCGTCGCCGCACTCCTTCTGACGCTCGTCCAGGTCGGCAAAATGGTGACCGGAGAATCTGGAACCTTCCCCCGCCAACTGGAGTCTTTTGCCTTCCGGCCACCGACGAGGCGATTCCAGGAACGCGCCGCCGCGGGACGAGCGGAACACGGTCGTGACCGGTTCAAATATTCCGACGGCCCAGGAGGCAGGTCCGAACCCGGCTCTGGCGGTCAGCCGTGACTTGATCAGCAAGTCAAGCGAAGCCCGCACGGAAGCTGGCGAGTCTACGTCTTCGAATGCGCGCGATGAGTTGAAGAAGGACCTGGACGACAAATCCAAAGTTGCCGGAATGGCCGTGCCGGCATCGACGATGCAGGAGCAAGAGAGCGACCGGCCCGACGACACCGGCGCGCTCGGAGGCAACAAGGTCGCAACGCCGTCCGCTCCCGCACCGGTTACTCCCGCCGATAGCCGGAAGCTGATCCGGAATGCGCAACTCGACCTCGAGGTCGCAAACTACGATGCGGCCGTGCAGCGTCTCACCGCGCTGGCAGCCGAGGAACACGGTTTTGTTGCGACCCAGAATTCCGCGAAATTGCCTAACGGAAAGCTGCAGGGCACGGTCGTGATCAAGGTTTTGCCGGAGAACCTCGACCGTTTCCTGCAAAAGGCGCGGGGCCTTGGCGAATTGAAAAACCAGACGCTCGGGACCGACGACGTCACCAAAGCCTATTTCGATACCGACGCCCGCCTGCGCAATGCGAAGCGGATGGAAGACCGGCTCCTCGAGATGCTGAAAAAGAATACCGGCAAGGTTTCCGATCTGCTTCAGGTCGAAAAAGAACTGGCCCGGGTCCGCGAACAAATCGAACAAATGCAGGGCGAGTTGAAGTACTACGACGCGCTTGTCCAGTACGCGACCGTCACAGTGACCCTCGCGGAAAAAGATTTGAATGAGCCCGCCGCCTTCCTCCTCAAGGAGACGGCCAACCTTTCGCTCTTCTCCCCCGACGTGGAAAAAACGTTCGGGGAAGTGAAGAGCGCGCTGCAAAACGTCAAAGCGCAGATCGTGCAATCCACTCTGGAGCGCGACAACTCCGGTCAGGCGACCGCGCGCATGACGCTCCTGATCGCACCGGAAGAAAGCGACGCCGTCATCGCACGGATCAAGGGCATGGGCCGCGTGCAGAATTTCAATCTGCAAACCGAGCGCGTCGCGCAAAACGGCTCGGGCATGTCGGACACAGCGAAAGTGGAGCGCGACAAGGTGCAGCTCAATCTCGTCATCTCGCGCACGGGAGAGGAACAGGCGGTGCAACAAACCAGTCTCCGCATCGTGACGTCGGCGGTAACGGACAAAGTGGCGCAGCTCAAAAGCGCGCTGACCAACGCGGGCGGTGAACTGCGCAGCTCGACGTTCTCACGCAATCCCGACGGCCAGGAAGTGGCCAACATCACTTTGCGCGTGCCGATGAAAAATTATGCGGGCCTGGTCGCATCGTTCGACAAGCTCGGAGAGGTCAAAGATCTCAGCGTGCAACGAAACGATCAGCCCTCGACAACGGCCAATCCCGAAACCGCGCCGGCGGACGTGAGCCTGCAAATCTACAGCCCGGGCAAGATTGTTTCCGATGAATCCGGAATCGTTGCGACGATTCGGCGGACCCTTGGACAAGGTGTGGCTGCGCTGGCTTGGAGCGTGCGGATGATTGGCGTGGCGGTGGCCTTTCTCGCGCCTTGGGCTCTCGCCCTTGGATTGATTGGGTGGCTCGTCGTGCGGTTCGCCAAACGGCGTGGATAAGGGCGAGCGTTCGCCTTCTTGTCATCCCGAGCCGGCGCAGCGCGGCGAGGGACCTCGCAATTGCAATCCGCGCGCTCTCTCACGACGACAACGCTCATTCCAACTGTGAGGTCCCTCGCCGTCTTCGCGGCTCGGGATGACAACCTTGGGAACGCGTGGGCCGCGCGGTTCGCTCATCGCCGCCGCCAAAGTTCGGAGCAAATCATCTCGTTAGGCAAAATCTTTTCGTCTGTGCGCTCGAAACCCTGCGCGCGTAGCAATTGCCGGTAATCGACCAAATGATGCGCCTCGATTCCCGCCACAGCGCGGAAGAAAAAATACATCAAACCGATCAAAACGCGTGCTCGCAGACGTCGCCAGCCACCCGGTGGATGACAAAAATCGGCGATCAACCAGCGCGCCTCCGCCGTCGCGGCCTCCGCCAGCCTATCGATTAGTGGTGGGAGCGTTTCCTCTGAAAAACAATCAAGAAGAAAGTGGGTCACGATCAAATCGTAGGAATTCTTCGATAACGCCACTGCGGTAATGTCGGCTTGGATAAAAGTCACCTCGGCCGCGCCTGCCGCGCGCTGCGCCAACGCGATCATGCGGGCGCTCGCTTCGATGCAATCGACCGGCACGTTCGGGTGCATCCTAACGAATTCCGCGAGGAACCGTCCGTTTCCCTCGCCAACGACGAGAACGCGCTGCGGCCTCCCGATCTCGCGCAGGAATGCGACGCGCGCCTGCTGGAGTTGATCGCCGAAAACGATCGTCTCGAGCCAGCGATAAGATGCCGCGACGCGATCGAAATTCACCGCAGGGCGAAGGGCAGGATGGCGAGCGGCGTGAGCAAAACAAGATCAGCCAGCGCTGTCCGGTTATCGCGCGAGAGGCCCGACGCCAGGTTCAGCCTAACGAGCAAGAATGCGCTGACCCCAAGACAGAGCCAAAGCGGAAAGGCGAAGCGCCAGAAGATTGCCAGGACTGCGGCGACGAAAGCGAGCGCGTAGCCGATCGGCTGGAAGAAACGGACGACGGCCGGCCAGGTGGTCAGAAACGAGGCCTTGCCCTGGGCGGCATCGAGCTCGCGTTCCCAGGCGGCGATGAGAAGGCAGTTAAAAGTGCAGAGGATGGCGAAAAGCATCACGGCGACTCCGAACGAGGCCGTAAGGCCCGGCAACTGACCGATTACCCCGAGGGTCGTGCCGGCGGCGAAGAGAATGCCGATCGCCTTTTCCTTGACTGGAAGCGGCCGCCATTTTCCGCCTAACGACTGGTTGATAACCAGGTAAAGTCCGCAAATTGCCGCGAGGGTGCCGCCGAGGAGCAGCATTTGCAGGTCCAGGGTGCGCAGGGCGAGCGAGGCATCGACGAGGAAAATCACCACGATCGCGATCCACCACCCCATCATGTGTTCCCGGCAGAACCGGTGGCGGAGCGAGATCGGACTACCGCGCTGCAACTTGATCGTGTCGGCGAAACGATCGGCGAGATAAATCAGCCAGGCGGTAAGGAAAAGAAGGAAGCGCAGCGACAAGTTGAGATGGGCGCCGAAGGTGCGAGCGAAGAGCCATTGCCAGGCGACTGCGACGATCGGAGCATCCAGACAAACCAGATTCAGCCAGACAATCGGGGAATAACCGGCGTCCCGCGCGGCGGTGGGCGCTGACTCGGCCACCAGTTCCGGCGCGTCGGGCATCGCTGAACCTATCCAGCGTGGTTGATGTTCGCAATCGCATGAGACGCTCTGGCTTTGGAGGGACGAGCTCTGTCTCGTCCTGGACGTGCGGAAGCACGTCCCTCCGTTGCGCTGCGCGTGCCGCCGATCGATCGAACGCCTCGAATCGTTCTTGCCCCTTTTCTCGTTCGGTCATAAAATCCATAGTGGCGACAGCCATTCGTTAGGTGCGCTGAATTTGCCGATGGCTGAGGTGTTGCGATGAAAACTGAAAACGGAATTCCAATGAACAACGCGGCGGTGGCCGCGCTTCCAAAACATCTTCTCCAGTTCGCGGTCGACCAGCGTCACGACGAATACACGCCGATCGATCATGCCGTCTGGCGCTTCATCATGCGGCAGAACATTTTTTTCCTGAAGGAGTACGCCCACAAAGTTTACTTCCAAGGGCTGCTCGAGACCGGCATTTCATTCGAACGCATCCCGCGCATCAGCGAGATGAATGAAATCCTGGGCAAGATCGGCTGGGGCGCGGTCGCGGTGGATGGGTTCATTCCACCGGCGGCGTTCATGGAATTCCAAGCCTACAAGGTGCTCGTGATCGCGTGCGACATGCGGCAACTGCATCACATCGAATACACCCCTGCTCCCGACATCGTGCACGAAGCCGCCGGGCACGCGCCGATCATTGTCGATCAGGAGTATTCAAATTACCTCCAACGCTTCGGCGAAGTCGGGGCAAGAGCGATGTCGTCGAAAAAGGACTTCGAACTTTACGAAGCAATCCGGCATCTCTCGATTCTGAAGGAATTGCCGAACTCCGATCCGAAGGAAGTCGAGCAGGCGACGAAGAAGGTCGAGGAACGCCAAAAGAATTTGGGCAAGCCTTCGGAGATGGCGCTGCTCTCACGCCTCCATTGGTGGACGGTGGAATACGGCCTCATCGGCACATTGGAAAAACCGAAAATCTACGGCGCGGGCCTGCTTTCCTCGATCGGCGAATCGGTCAGTTGTCTCGAGCCGCACGTGAAGAAAATTCCTTATTCTATCGACGCGGCCGAGACGCCTTTCGATATCACGACGAAGCAGCCGCAGCTTTTTGTCTGCCGCGATTTCCAGCATCTCAGAGACGTGCTCGAGGAATTCGCGAGCAGAATGGCGTTCAAGGTGGGCGGCCTCGAAGGCATCAACAAGGCGATCGAGTGCAAGAATGTGACGACCTGCGAGTATTCATCGGGTCTGCAGGTGTCGGGCGTCTTTAGCGAAGTGCTGACCGATGAGAACGGCCAGCCGATTTATCTGCGCAGCACGGGACCGAGCGCGCTCGCCTACCGGAGTAAGCAGTTGCCCGGACATGGATCCGATTATCACAAGGACGGTTTCGGTTCACCCATCGGAAAGTGGAAAGAAACCGCGCTGAGCGAAGGGAAAACGGCGCGGCTGGAATTCGAGAGCGGAATCAGCGTTGAGGGCAAGGTCGAGAAATTGGAGCGCCGCGACGGCCAATTGCTTTTGGTTTCATTTTCAAATTGCACCGCAAAACTCGGCGATCGGATTCTGTTTGATCCGGCGTGGGGCACTTACGACATGGCGGTGGGCGACAAAATTGTTTCGGTCTTTAACGGCGCCGCTGACAACGACGCCTACAATCAGGTCGCGCTTGTCCCGAAGGAGCGCACGATCAAGGTTCCGTCGGACGAAAAACGCAAAAAACTCGAAAGCCTTTACCAACAAGTCCGCGATATCCGCTCGCGCAAGACCGGCTACGAGCGCCTCGGCGAAATCTGGGAAACGCAGCAGGTGGATCATCCTAACGACTGGCTCCTCTCGATGGAAATTTTTGAGATCCTCGACGAACTCGGCGAGCAAAAGGAGTTGAAAGAAAAAATCGCGCAATTTCTCAATGCGCGGAAGGCGGCGGACAAGGACATTTCCACTCTGATCGAGTGGGGCTTCCGGCTTGTGACCTATCACCGGCAGGACGCGCGCGCCGCAGTCTAGCGACGCGTACTCTCGCTCGAATTCTCAGACTGGGATCACGATGCCGCAGCGTCTGCATTATCTTTTCGTCTGCACCAACCGCCGGGCAGATGACGACCCGCGGGGATCGTGCGCGGCGCGTGGCTCGCTCGAGGTGCAGCGAGCACTGAAGGAACAGTTGGCAGCGCGGGGTCTGGCCAAATTGCAGGCGCGCGCCTGTGCCAGCAGTTGCCTGGACCAATGCTCGACCGGCGTGACCGTTTTGGTTGAGCCCGACCATTTCTTCTACGGCCGCGTAACCGTGGCAGATGTTCCGGAAATCATCGCGGCCCTTGCGCGCGACGAGCGCGTGGAGCGATTGGTTCTCACGAAGGGAGATTTGGAACGGGACTGAGCAACCGTTTTACAGAGGTGCCGTCAATAATTCCAAGTGGATTACCGGCGTGGAACAAGCGAACTTGGCCGCTACCCATGAAGCTCAATCTTCTATTCTTTTTCACTCTCGTTCTGTTCTTGCAAAGCGGATGCGCAACGCAGCCTACCCTCGAAGAACAGGACCGTCAGGGCCAAAAGACTGAGGAGACCGAGAAGAAGAGCGACTCCTTCGCCAAGGGCCTGCCGCAATAGCGCTCTCGCGCGAATTTCCACGAAACATTTGAATGTTTCCGCTCTGCACTCGATAGAATTTGATGAACAATAATTTTTTCACCCGCCGCTTGATTCAACTGGGAGCGCTCTTTCTGATTGGTGACGGAATCATGGGACTGCTCAAGCCGCGCTGGCACTCGCGGCTCTGGCACTTCGGTCCCGAAATTGCCCGCGCTGCCACGGAAGAACTCGCGGAAAATCCAAAAGTCGCTCGAATTGTGTACTTCGTCGAAGCAGCCATTGGCGTCGCCGTTGCTTCGTGTCAGACGCCTGAAGTCGATTAGATCGGGCTCGAAAAAATCAGTCTGGAGCTCGAAATTTGAGCGACCACGGACTAAGCCGAACGCTTATCTTATCCCAGTGTCACAGGTCCATTGGACCATGGTCATTTTGCCGGCACTGACCGACACTTCGAAGGGGCCGTAGGAGCCAACCGCGCCTTTCCAATCCTTTCGCGAAATGGTGTAATTCCCCGGCGCCAACGCCTGGCGAAAATGGCCTTGCTCGTCGGTTTGAAAAGAAGTAATCGCGCGATCTCCCTCCTTCACTTCGAAGGTCATGTTTGCCAACGGCTTTGAATCCGGGCTGCCCTGCCGCGTCGGTCCACCCTGCACGGGGCCGAATGTGATCGTCCCTTCGATACCAGTCTCGCTGCTGGATCCAGCTGGCGGTGCCGTTTGAGCGCGAGCGAGGCACAGAAGCGTGGCCAGGAGAACCAGCGAAAGAAGCAAAACGGTTTTCATTCGTTATCCCTGCGGACGGAGCACTCGCGAAGGCTCCGGATAATTTTCGCACAACCAAGCCGGAACGCGAGCCGTGCCGGAAAGAGAGAGTCCCGCCCCATCGGAACCGAAAACCTGCAAGCGTTTTAGTCGCGGATTCCCCGCTTAAGTTCCCACACCCGAAGTGCCGCCAGGATCAATCGTTTTGTTCGTGTCAGCCTGCCGTGGCCCAATTTTTCGGATTCCTCAACCGGGTCCGGGATTTCGAGTGGAGGCGTGGGCGCTCGCCGCGCCTTGCGTTTGGGAGCGCGCCGCCGAGTTGATTTCCGATCGGTAACAACGCTGTCGGTTGTAGTAGACCTTCTCATAATGAATGAAGCGCGGAAATGCTCGGCCACCCTGAGTTGGCTTGGTTGTCCATTGATCCGAAGAGTGGATGCCATCCTGCGTTTGACTTTGGCGAACGCATGTTGCGGTAGGATGACGGTTGCGAAACGATTTCGTTAAATCGAGACAGGGGCCGCTATCAGCGAACGCCCTGTTTCAATTCCCAAACCCGCAGGGCTGCCAGGACGAGATTGCGCGTTTGGGCCAGCGTTCCAGCGGCTGGACGTCTCTTCTGCTTTGGCTGCGCCACCCTTTTTCGTGCGTGACGACTTGGTTGACGTCGAGACCTGCTCCTTAATGTTCCGGGAAGAATTGCTCCGTCTTCGGTGAAATCACCGATGAGTAAGTGGTGCGAATTCATGTCGAGAAACCGGATTAGCAGCTTGCAAGCCACCGCGACGGCGCGGCAGCGCAGAGCGCAACTCAGCGAGGATGGCACTGAGCGAAATACCTCAACGTCAACCCAATCAATCGGCATTCGCGGCACGCAAATTTTCTCCGAGCCGGTTTTTCTGCAACACTAAGACGGGACAGTTCCGACACCATTTGGTGCAAAATCGAATCACCGGCTGGCTATCTTTTGTCCATTCGCTGCCGCGGCAACTCCGACAGACGATTTGCCTAAGCCGTCATCGCTCCAGACCCGCACTGAAATCGACGCAAATAATCTAAAAAAAGTTGTGCAAACCCCGCTGCGCAGCAAACCAAAGGTCGCTATTTCCCGCAATGATGATACAGTCGCGGATGGCAAATCCTACTGGCAAAGCTTTTTCACGTCGGGCTCCGGACATCATCACCGAGGAGCTCGTGGCAGTATTTGCCAGCAGGGCGTCCTTCGAATTCAAGCCCTTGTTCGAGCTGGTCTTTGCGAATTTGCGCGCTCGGAATGCGGCCAGCGGCGGTGAAGAAATGCTCCGTTTGCGCGCTTACGAGAAACTGCAAAGCCTCGTCGATCGCGGCGCCGTAAAGAAGACCGTGACTGGCATCGTCAAGAAATACAAGGGAGTGCCGGCCCCGCTCACCGTCTTGAACGCTGAATTACAGCAAACACGACAGGCGTGGAGCCAGCGTTCGGTCGCTGCTGTTTGAGCGGAGCCCAATGGGTAGACCGAATTATTCAGCCGAGAAACGGCGCAAGGAGCTCGAGAAGCAGCGAAAGAAAGCCGAAAAGAAGCGCCGCAAAACGGAGCATGGTTCAGCGCCATCGGATGACCTGCCGCAAGTTGCCGGGCCTATGCCTGGCAACCCATAGAAAAACTAATCCGCTGCGCTCCACAGTATGGAGGAGGTGGAGCGCGCTGCTCTGTCAGCGCGAGGGTTGGGTCGACGACAGAGCGTCGCACGCCACGTCTTGCTCGTGCTCGGGAATCAAATAATACGGGCCACGGCCTCGCGCGGCATACCGTCAGCGCAGCTTACGGCTTAGCGGCCTTCGCTCCCTTGGCCTCCTTTGCTTCCACCTCCACGGCCGTCATCGTGTAGGTGATAGTCACTTTCGAACCCACCTTGACGTCGCCGTTGAGCTTCGTGCTGGCGTCGCGCGCCAGTTCCCAGCGATCTTTGCCCTTTTGCACCGCGATCATCGTGTCATTTATCTCCAGGACAGGTCCAGTCACCTGGTACGTCTTTGTCCCGGCTTGAGCCAGCCCGGAGAACGTGAACACGACCGCTGATATCATTCCGAATACAGTTGGCAATTTCATAGAACGACAATGGATCAGTAAACGTTTGCCGCTGGCAAGTTTCTTTTCTTCCGCGCGGGACAACATTTGATTGGAAGAGAAGACAGCATCGATCTCTAACCCGCAGACACTTAAGACGCTCCAACATCGTTGGCTTAGCGACAATCCTCGATTGCCCCAACAATCTGTCGCCTTGCGTCCGGCTCGCTGCAGACACAGACTTTGTCGATGCGAAAAACGGCATTGATCGGGTTTCTGATTGGAATGACCCTGGGTTGTCTGTGCGGTGCAGTGCTGAGTCTTCTCCCGGGGCGGGAAGAAACCAGGCAAGGGGCCACTTTGAGCGTCAACGAGATCACAGGGAGGCCCCAACTGCACATCAAGGGTAAGCCGGAAATTAAGTAAGCCGGCTGCGCCCGTTTCTCCCTTCGTCATTGCTCCGTCAGACTCATTTAGTTTTTCAATGTGTTAGGTCTTATCTGCCAATGTGGACTCCAACTGAACTCCGCAAACTTCGATCCTTGAAAACGCCGGTCGGGGTCCAGCGCTTTCTCGACGAAATGCCGTATCACCTCGCGCAAACGGCGTGGTCGCCGCGGGTCGTTCTTCGCGAACGCACCGCGCATTGTTTAGAAGGCGCAACCTTCGCCGCGGCCGCTTTGCGCGTCCTTGGCTTCCCGCCTCTGCTCCTCGATCTGGAAGCGGACAACGACACTGACCATGTGTTGGCGGTTTTCAAAGTGCGCGGCCACTGGGGCGCCGTGGCAAAGTCAAACTTTACGGGCTGCCGTTACCGTGAACCGGTCTACCGGACCTTGCGCGAATTGGCGTTGAGTTACTTCCACATTTATTTCAACCTGCGCGGCGAACGCACCCTGCGACGTTACTCGCGCCCGGTAAATCTCGCCCGTTTCGACCCCGATGATTGGATGACGTCGGAGGACAATATCTGGGTGGTGCCGAATCATCTTTGCGACATCCCGCACACGCCCCTTTTGCGTCCGGCCCAGGTGAAAAATCTAACGCGGGTCGACCCTCGCTCTGTTCAGGGCGAATTTGTCGGCCACCGACTCAAGGCCTCTTCGCACTTGCCGCGGATTGTTCGTTCATGTTAACATAAGTCCAACCTCGACCCAGATTTGACCTCCCAATTCGCCTCCAGAGCTTTCCAAAATCTCAGGCCTTTGATCCCACTTCAACCAAACGTTTCGTCAGGAAAACCAACCCGGCCATCTGACCCCATTCCGAAACGAGATTGCCCACAACCTGGCCCCATTTGCTGTCCGGGTTCATTCTTAGAAAAAGCAACGCCCAACCGATTCCGGTCACGGCGATGAAAAGAAGGAGCGAATGTTCGCGGAGAAGCTCCCACACCCTGCTCCGGCTGCGCCCGCGCACCGGACGACTTTCGCTCGATCCAATTTCATAGAAGAACTTCGTGCCGAGGATAATAATAAGCGACCCGCTCCAATCCGCGATTGCGTTTCCGCAAAACGCTCCGAGGTGTGATCGGGGATCGAGCCGGAGGTAACCCCAAAGCCAAACGCACAAAAAAACAGCGGCGACGAGACTCAATGAATGGCGAACGAACCACGGCTGATTGGGGCGGCTTTTCTTTTTCATGGTTTAATGCTCACTTGGCGATGGATGGCTTGCAGGTGCTAATTTCCCTGGCTCGGCATTCAATTGAACTTCGGACTTGAACGTTTTGAAAAATTGAGTGTCCTACACATTCGAAAAATGAGCCCGACCGCATGGTAACAGTTCAAAATCTCAAGAAATCGTTTGGAGCGAAACAGGCCGTGAACGGCGTTTCCTTCACCGTCAAGGTAGGCGAGGTGCTCGGCTTTCTCGGCCCGAATGGCGCGGGCAAATCGACCACCATGCGCATGCTGACCGGCTTCATTCCCCCGTCGGAGGGCGAAGTCTCGATCGGCGGATTCAACATGCTCGAAGATCCGATCCCGGCGAAACGCCTGATCGGCTATCTGCCGGAGAACGCGCCCTCCTACGCGGACATGACGGTGCATGGCTTCCTCCGGTTCGCGGCCGAGCTGCGCGGCTTACGCGGAGAGGCCAACAAGCGCGCCGTCCAGCGCGTGGTCGAAATGTGTTTTCTCGAGCCGGTTATCCACCAGAGCATCGAGACGTTGTCGAAGGGCTATCGGCATCGCACCTGTTTCGCGCAATCGATCATCCACGATCCGAAAGTGCTCGTGCTCGATGAGCCGACCGATGGCCTCGATCCAAACCAAAAGCACGAGGTTCGCACGCTGATTCGGAAGATGGGCGAATCGAAGGCGATCATTTTTTCCACCCACATTCTGGAGGAGGTCGAGGCGGCGTGTTCGCGCGCGATCATCATCGATCGCGGCCAGATCGTGGCCAACGGCACTCCGGAGGAATTGAAGCAGCGCTCGGAACACGCCGGCGCCGTCACCTTGCGCATTGCCGACGGCAGCGTCGCGCAGGTCCGGCAAAAATTGGAGCAAATCCCGGCGGTCGCGAAATGTGCGGTGCTCTCCGAAACGCCGCTCGTCGCTGCGCGCCTTACGCGAAGAATAACGCCGGCGATCTGGCGCGGTCGATTGGCGAACTGGCCGCGGCCGAGCGTTGGAAAATCGAAGAACTGCACACCGAAGAAGGCCGGCTGGATGAAGTCTTCCGCAGTATCACGCTGCCGGAAACCAAACGGGAGGAGAACCGATGAGCGAAGCCATTCTCGAACAATCGGCCGCAGCCGGGACGATCACGAGCGAGCGCGCGTAAATCCACCTGGCAGCGATGCGCTCCGCCATATTCTTCACCATCGCCAAGCGCGAAATATCCGGCTATTTCGCTTCGCCGGTCGCCTACGTTTTTATCGTCATCTTTTTGCTGCTCTCCGGCTTTTTCACCTTCATGGTCGCGGGCTTTTTCGAACGCGGGCAGGCCAATCTTCTTGCCTTCTTCGCCTGGCATCCGTGGCTCTATCTCTTCCTCGTGCCGGCGGTCGGGATGCGGATGTGGTCGGAAGAACGCCGCCTCGGCACGATCGAGCTTTTGCTGACGATGCCGATCACGCCCTGGCAGGCGATTGTCGGGAAATTCCTCGCCTCGTGGCTCATCCTGGCGCTTTGCGCTCGCGCTCACTTTCCCGCTCGTTATCACGGTCAACTATCTCGGACATCCGGATAACGGCGTGATCCTCGCCGGCTACATCGGCAGCCTGCTCCTCGCCGGCGCTTATCTCTGCCATCGCTGCGATGACCTCCGCGATGACGCGCAACCAGGTGGTGAGCTTTATTCTCTCGCTCGTGCTTTGCCTCTTTCTCATCCTCGCGGGCTGGCCGCCCGTGACCGACCTGCTTGACGCAGTGGGCGAGCCCCTGGTTCGTGGAGACGATTGCGTCCTTCAGTGTCATGACCCACTTCGACGGTCTGCAAGTGGGCGTGATCGATTCCCGCGATGTGCTCTTATTTCCTTTCGGTCATCCTCTTCTCGCTTTTCACGACCAGCGTCATCCTCCGCGCGCATCGCGCCGGCTAACGAGCAAAGGACATGAAGAAAAAAGGACTCGAGACCATTCTTTATTCCGGCGCGGGCATCGTCGCGATGCTCCTCATTCTGCTCGCGGTCAATTTCATCGCCGCGCAGGCGAAAACGCGCATCGATCTCACCGCCGAGAAAGCCTACACCCTTTCGCCCGGGACCAGGGCCATCCTGGCCAAACTCGATACCCCGGTGCAGATCCGTTTTTATTGCACGAAAGACACCAAGACGATGCCGGTCGCCCTCGCCAACTATGCCCAGCGGGTGGAGGATTTGCTCGGCGAATACAAGCAGGCGGCCAAGGGAAAAATCGAAATCCAGCGGCTCGATCCCGCGCCCGATTCGGACGCGGAAGATTCGGCGCGCCTCGATGGCGTCGAAGCCCAGCCCTTGCGCACCGGCGAGCGAATTTATCTTGGTCTGAGCGCGAGCATGCTCGATCAGAAACAAGCGATCCCTTTTCTTACCCCGGAGCGCGAACGCCTGCTGGAATACGATGTCTCCCGCCTCATCGCGCGAGTGACGGTTTCGGAAAAACCGGTCGTCGGCGTGATGAGCGCGCTGCCGGTCATGGGGGAGATGAATCCGATGATGATGATGCAGCGCGGACAGGACAACGCGAAGCCATGGGCCTTCATCAGCGAGCTCCAGCGCGATTTCAACGTGAAGCAAGTCGAGCTCACGGCCGACAAGATTCCAGAGGACATCAAAGTGCTGCTCGTGATTCATCCGAAGGAAATTCCTGACGCCGCCCAGTTCGCGCTCGATCAATTCGTCCTGCGCGGCGGCAAGCTGGTCGTATTTGTCGATCCCCTTTGCGCGCTGGACCGCCAACCGGCCGCGACCGGCAGTCTCCCGCCGCCAAGCAGTTCGACCCTCGACAAATTGTTCAAAGCCTGGGGCATGGAATTTCCTCACGGGTCAGGTCGATCGCGAGATCTCGAACACGCCGCGAGCATGCGGGGTGAACGCAACCCGACAGTCCTCGCTCTGAATGAAACCGCGGTAAATAAGGACGACGTCATCACGGCCGACGCGGATAACCTGATCATGCCCTTCAGCGGAGTGTTTACCGGCACACCTGCGGCAGGTTTAACCAAAACGGATCTCCTCAAAACCTCGAAGCGCTCGCAACTGGTGGATGCAATGATGGCCTCCTTGGGAGGCGCAGGTCGGCAACGATATCAAGCCGGATGGAAAGGAATATCCGCTCGCGATCCGCCTCGTCGGTCGTTTCAAAACGGCATTCCCGGAGCGGCAAACCGAAGCCGGCGCAGCCGGAACCTAGTCCCGCGAAACCGGAAGAAAAACCCGCCGACGCAGTTGTTCTCAAGGAGTCTGCTCAGCCGACCACCGTCGTCCTGGTGGGCGACGCCGACATGATCCAAAACCAAGTCGCGGTGCGGGAGTTGCAAACGCTCGGTGGAGAGCCGTTGACCATTCCGATGAATGGCAACCTAAGCTTCGCGCAGGGCGCGGTCGAGCAACTGGCGGGAGACAGCAATCTCATCAGCGTCCGGAGCCGCGCTTCGCGCGAACGACCCTTTACCGTTGTGCAGAAAATGCAGGCGGACGCGGAATCAAACTACCGCAGTAAGATCAAGGAACTTGAAACCAGCCTGTCCGAAACGCAGCGCAAGGTGAACGAACTGCAACGCAGCAAGGACGCCGGACAACGCTTCATCCTTTCTCCCGAACAACAGCAGGAATTGACCAATTTCCGCAAAACAGAAGCCGATGTGAAAACGCAGTTGAAAGAAATGCGGCGCAAACTGCGGGCCGGAAATCGACTCGCTGGAGAACCGGATCAAGTGGATCAATATCGCGGGAATGCCGATTGTTGTAGTTCTGGCTGGATTTGTTTTCGCCCTGATGAAGCGGCGGACGGCGCGGGCATGAAGAGGAATCAGCTCGTTCTCATTCTCGTCCTGCTCGATCGCTCTCGGCGGCGTCGCCCTTTTTCTGCGCAGCCGCAACTCCGCTACCTGGAGCAGCAGCGCGACCGCATCGAGCGAGAAGATTCTCTCCTTTCCCGCTCAATGATGTTTCGCGCGTCACGATCAAGACGGGCGAAGCAGAACTCAACCTGGTTAAGAAAGAGGGCAGTTGGCGTGTGACGGAGCGCGCTGATTATCCGGCCGATTTTGAAAAGGTCGCCGGTTTACTCCGGAAGCTCTGGGAATTGCACGCCGCCCAGGACGTCAAGGCTGGCCCATCGCAACTCGGGCACCTGCAACTCCTCGCAACCCGGAAGCGATCCGAACAGCGGCACCTTGATCAATCTCAAGGATGATAGCGCAAAACTGTTGGGCTCCCTGTTGCTCGGGAAGAAACTAGACGCAAGACTCGACCCAGGATCCACGCCGAGCCGCCATTTGCGCGCGGCCGTTATATCATGACGCCGGCTCACCCTGACCGCGTTTTCCTCGTTTCGGAAGGCTTCAACGAGGTCCAGCCCAAGCCCGAACAATGGCTTAATCGCGACTTCCTCAAAGTGGAGAACCCAAAGTCGATCACATTGGTCGGAACCGACGCCCGCCAGGAATTGGACGATTTCCCGCGAGACTGCATCCGGGCCATGGACCTTGCTCGGGATAAAACCCGGCGAAGAACTCGACAACGGGAAAGCCGGCAGCGTCTCGAATTTCCTTGCCAACCCAAGCTTTGCCGATGTCCTGGCTCCCGACGCGCCACCTGCCGAGACCGGCCTGGACAAGCCTTCCATTCTCACGATCGAGACCTTTGATGGTTTTAACTACGAATTACGCATCGGGAAATTGATGGACGCAAACTATCCCGTGCTCGTGTCCGTCAAAGCGACTCTGCCTAACGAACGTAAGCCGGCCGCGGACGAGAAAGCCGAAGACAAAGCCAAGCTTGATAAGGAATTCAAGGACAAGCAGAAACAACTCCACGAAAAACTGGACAAAGAACAGAAGCTCGCCGGCCGCCCCTATCTTATCGCCCGACCGACCGTGGAACAGTTGCTCAAAGAGCGCAGCGCATTCCTCAAACCGCCTCCGTCCCCTTCGCCTACTCCCATGCCTGCTGCTAGCTCGGGTCGCCCGCCTCGTCCCACCGCGTCTCCCTCTGCGCACTGACTTCGGCCTTCGAAAGGCCCCGCCGTTTGCCGTTCGCACCGAGGCTCTCATCGTTGCGTCCGCCGCAAACCTTTGTTTCTTAATGAGGAGTGAATACTGGCAACAGGTCGACTGATAATTCAGGCGTGCGGGTTCATCCGCCATTCTTCTTCCTCGGCGCCCTGCTCATCAGTTGCGGACTGCAGCGGATGTGGCCGCGGCCGATTTTTGGAAGCACTGCCCCTCGCGTGATCGGAGGTGTCATCGCTTTTCTCGGAATCGCGCTGATCGCGTGGGGGCGAAGCTTGATGGTCGCGCACGGCACGAACGTGAACCCGACCCTGCCCACCACTTCGATCGTGACTACAGGACCCTATCGCTTCACGCGCAACCCCCTTTACCTCGGACTGACCATGATCTATCTCGGCCTGACTCTGGCGATCAACACCTGGTGGAGTTTACTGCTTCTCGTGCCGGTTCTCTTTGTCATGCATTTCGATGTCGTCCTGCGCGAAGAACGCTATTTGGAACGGAAATTCGGCGATACCTATCGGCAATATCGCGCCCACGTCCGCCGCTACCTCTAAAATGAGAAACTCATGACCCCTGAAGAAAACAAGGCGTTGGTCCGCAAGTTCTATGCGGAGATCGACAAAGGGAATCTTGAGGCAATGGATGAGTTGGTCGCAGAGAATTACATCGATCATAATCCGCCGCCCTTCCCCGGTCTCGCCTCGGGCCGGGCCGGATTAAAGCAGGCGTTCGAGATTTTCTGGAAAGCGACTCCCGGTTATCATCAGATCGAAGAGCAGATTGCCGAAGGGGACAAGGTGGTCACGCGCATGACTTCTTATGGCAAACACGAGGGCGATCTTCCCGGCGCACCGGCGACCGGACATGACTTGAAGATGACGTCAATCACGATTCACCGGATCGAAAACGGCCAGCTCGTGGAGAAATGGGCCGAAAAGGACGTGATGGGGTTTTTGATCCAAATCGGCGTGATGCAGGCACCTCAGCACTGATTTCGAGAAAAATCTCGCAATCGTGCGAAATGTCCCCTCCCAGCCGCCAACGCTACCTTATTCAAGCGATTCGCCGTTGTGATATCGGTTGCGGCGAGGATGATATACGTGAGTCACGTATATCATTAGGCAGCGACTGGAGAGTGCTGACCGGCCAGAGCCAGCGTTTGGTCCAGAACGGAGTGACCCGACGCCGTGCCGACGAGCGCATGTCGAAACGCACTCCGCGATAATCCAACAATCGGCCAATCCCGCTTTCAGAGGATCTGGGTGGGGTCGATGCGCTACGACAATCGAAGGCTTCACCATCGACGCTGCCCGGCAAAAGCGACTGGAGCGATCCAGTGTCGCGCTCCACACACGTATGTCGTCATTCGACCGGACCAGCTTGGATTTTCGTACTGGACGAAACGGTCCAAGTTTGCGTTAATAAGCATTGGCTATGCCGTTATAATCCTTGTTTTGGTTTCGAAAATGATGACACAAACAGTTAAATTGTATTTGCTCATTACGAGCATCGCTCTCCTGGGAATTTTCGCGGTGTTGCACGAGGGCAATGGGCTGGTTCCGCCGCGCCCGCCGGCCACCTCCGAAGCGACCACACCTCAGGCAGGTCACCCTGCGCCAGCGGCCAGCGCTTCCTTCCTCCATTCCGCTGGAGCGACTTTGTCTCAGAACGGCACAAGCCCCTTGAGCCGGCTTTTTCTCCAGCTCTTCATCATCATTGCGGCGGCCTGCCTCGCCGGCACTTTTTTCGCGCGACTGGGGCAACCAGCTGTCGTCGGCGAAATGATCGCGGGCATCTTGCTTGGTCCATCGCTTTTCGGGCTTCTGGCACCAGGCCCGTTCCATTTCGTCTTTGCTCCGTCATCTCTCGAGCCGCTCCGACTTTTCAGCCAGATCGGCGTCTGTCTCTTTATGTTTGCCGTTGGGATGGAACTCGACGTATCGCAACTCAAGCGCCAGGTGCAAACGGCTATCGTCGTCAGCCATTCCAGTATCGTTATTCCTTATCTCCTCGGAGTGACTTTGGCTCTCTTTCTTTACCAGCAACTCGCTCAAAGCGGCGCCTCGTTTACCGCTTTCGCCCTCTTCATGGGAATTAGTATGAGCATCACCGCTTTTCCGGTGCTCGTCCGTATTCTGAAAGATCGCGACATCTTCAAAACGGCGCTCGGCAGCACCGCCACCGCCTGCGCCGCGGTCGATGACGTGACTGCCTGGACGATTCTCGCTTTCGTCGTAGCCATCGCTCGCGCCACCAGTGTCGGTGGGGCCGCTTTCAGCTTCGGACTGGTGATTGTTTTTGTGGGCCTGATGCTTCTTTTCGTCAAACCGAACCTTCCCCGCTGGCTCGGCCGCTCCGCCCTCGAGCAAGCGGAGCCCGGCAAAGTCACTCTCGCCGTCGTTGTCGCCACTGTCCTCGCCTCCGCCTTCTGCACAGAATTGATCGGCATTCACGCGCTCTTTGGCGCATTTCTCGCCGGCACGGTGATGCCTGCGGCCAGCGGCTTCCGCGAAAAGCTCGTCGTTAGGGTGGAAAACCTCAGCTCGGTCCTTCTCCTGCCCGTCTTTTTCGCCTTCACCGGATTACGCACCCAGATTGGACTGCTGGGGGAGGCGCGCGATTGGATCATTTGCCTTGTCATCATCGGTGTCGCCACCGCCGGGAAACTAGGCGGGAGCGCACTCGCGGCGCGTCTTACGGGAATGGACACCCGCACCTCGCTGCAACTTGGCGCGCTTATGAACACGCGTGGTCTCATGGAATTGATTGCACTTAACATCGGTTATGACCTGGGCATTCTCTCCCAGCGCATTTTCACGATGCTGGTGATCATGGCGTTAGTCACCACGATCATGACAGGGCCGCTCCTTACCCTCTTCGGCAAACGCAAGGAATTGCTCGCAGACCTGCAGCCCCGAAGAGCTACTTAGTTAGAGCCGCGACGCACGGTTCCTGGGCATATTCTTTATTCACGCTTTCGATTTTCGCCGAGGCAACGCCGAAAACGAAAGCGCGCCGGTGATAAAGTCCCGGCGCGCCTGTTAAAGGTGACGAATCGAAGCTACTTCAGAGTTATCTCACGCATCAGCTTGGTGCCCACAATTTCGCGAATTTCCGCTCGCTTCACAGCCAGTTGACGCCGTTGGTCTTCGCTTCCCATCATTTTTGCTGCGATCGGATCAGTCTTTTCTCGCAGACCGTCGAGCGCGGCCATGTTTTTGAATTCCACCATATTGATGATGTCGAAGTCGCCGGCAGTAGAGGACTGACCCAGCAGGACTTTGTAACTCAAGATGGTTCCCTGCTTCTTCTCTTCCTCCAACGTTGTCTTAAGGTTTTTTGCCAGACTTTTCAGGTAATCATCCCCCATTCCAGGTTTCGTCCGGATCATCGTGACCTGCCAGACCGATCCCTCAGTATAGGGAGCATCGCTTTGCGCCCAGCACGGAGAGACCCAGCTTGTCGTAAGGGCCGCAATCGCGGCCACGATAAGGTATTTCTTCATTTCTTGATTTTTGCTTTCTATTTGTTCGATCGGCTCTTTTTGATGCCGTTCGAGCCGAGAGTAGAGTCGCCGAAACTGAAGTCGAGATATTTTGAGCGCCGGCTCGCCTCTCTACCCTTGCGCCAACTCCGCTCCGACCTCAACCACTCCGAGACTGGACGCGTTCCACCTTTTCTGCTGTCTTAACGGCGATGCGCTTTTCGCCGGCTCTACGCGAACTCGACTCGATGGTGGTGAGCATCGAGCTGACTCTGACCAGTATTATCCAGGGTGTGGCCCTGACCTTCCTCATTGAAAACACGCGTTCGCTGCTTTCGATCCATCAAGCGGCGGCATGGCTCTACGCTCTGACCGGCTTGTGTATCATCTTCATCTTTTGGTCGCGCTCGATCCTTCACACGCTTACTTTGATTCGTTGGCCGATCGAGTTTGGCCATAACTTTCTCTATATCGCCTCTACCTTGGGCGAATGTTTGCTTTTTACCTGTCTCGCGAGTCCCCTCGCCTGGTTTGAAATGAGCGTCCTCTACGGGGTTGCCGTCTGGATCCTTTTTGCCTATGACATGCGCATGACGCGGCCGCGCGAGGCCGATCTACCGAGCGAGGCCAGTCGCCGCCTTTCTCAGTTCGTTGAGCGGGACTCAAAGCTAAACGTGCGGTTGCTCATCCCGGCACTGGTCGTCTTCAACGGATTCTGCGCTGTCTGCGTGCGGCAATGGCCAGGGTGGTTCCTCGTGAGGCGCGGCCACATCTGGCTCGTTATAGGGCAACTGCTGGGGTTACTTATTTACCTCTACTATGTGATGCGATTCGCCTCGCGTCTGGCTCCGCTTGTTGCCACGCGCCAAAAAGAGCAGCGTGCGCTGGCGATGAGTAACCAGGCAGAGGACTAATCTGCGTTGGACGCGGTTGGGCCTCCCGGCGGGCCGCTGCCTCCTGTCCGTGAGACAATCTTGCCGAGGCACGTCTCCAGATCGTGAAAGTCCACCGGCTTCATCAGATAATGTCCGAAACCCGCATCCTTGCCCCGACGTAAGTCTTCCTCTGTCCCGAAGCCACTCAGCGCGATGCCTGATAAGTCTTGCTGCCACTGCTGCGCAGCACGCATCACATCGAGTCCGCTCCCATCCGGCAAACCAATGTCGCTGATGAGCGCATCGAACTCACTCTCGTGCAGTAGTTGCAAAGCACTCTTGACCGAGTCCGCGGTCGTCACTCTGTGCCCGCGTTTACGCAGCAGACCCGAGAGGACCTGCAAGGTTTGCGCGTGATCTTCAACCAAGAGGAGGTCCAGACGCCTCTCGATTAAGTCGGGATGCAAACGCTTTTGCCCTTTTATCGGCTCCGGCGGGGCCACCACGTTGAGCGTCACCTCAAAGGCGGCGCCGCAGTCTTTTCCATCGCTCCGCACAGCGATCGTAGCGCCTTGCAGGTCGAGCAGCGTTTTCGCAATCGTTAGGCCGAGGCCGAGACCACCAAACTGGCGCCGGCGTTCGCCCTGTTCGAACGCGTTAAAGATTCGCTTCTGCAATTCCGGTTGAATCCCGACCCCGCTGTCGCGGATTTCGAGCGCGAAGCGCCTGGCTTCGTCCCAGGAACGCAAGGTGATGCGCCCTGCCGGTTTGCTAAATTTAACGGCGTTACTGAGCAGATTCCAGAACACTTGCTGAAGGCGAACGGCGTCAGCGCGCGTATGATGGCTGGCGGCGTTGAGTTCCAACACGACATCGAGCTGCTTCCGTCGCACATCCTCGCGCACGATCTCCAGGGTCTTCCGCAACACGTCGTGAGCGTCGACCGTCTGCAGGTTCAACTCGATCTTGCCGTGCGTAATGCGAGTGAAGTCGAGCAGATCGTCGATCAAGCGAGCCTCCAATTGGACGCCAGCGCGAATCGCCCGTGCTTCTTCGCGCAATTCCAAGGGCAGATCGTCGCGCTCGGCGAGATAGCCTGCGGCTGCCAGCGCCGGAGTGAGCGGGGTTCGTAACTCATGACTTAAGACCGCCAGGAAATCGTCTTTCGTTTTGCTCGCCTGTTGCAACTCGTCGTTCAACAAATGCAGCTCCGCCGTGCGTGTCACGACACGCTCCTCCAGTTCCGCATTGAGTTGGCGCACGCGCTCTTCCGCGGCCCTGCGATCTGTGTCCGCGTGGTAAAGGGCTCGGACCGTCCATCCAACTGCCACGAAAAAGAAAATGATAAAGGCGGTGGCAAACAACGCCACGCCCACGCGGGAGGTGTACCAGCCTGCGTTCTCGCCCGCGAGGCGCAAAGCCCCGAATAGAACCGGCAACAAAAAAGCCAATGGGAGCAGAAGACGAGAAAGCAGCCCGGCAGTCGTGTTGCTCGTGACGATGCGCATCGCTCCGCATCGGTGCGCGCCAGGAGCGTACCGGTCGCGAGCAGAAGGAAGGCGATCGTGCCCGGAAACGACATCGGCTCGTAGGTCGCGGTGCGATAGAGCGAAATAAGCCCATAGGAGTAACCAAGCAGGGCCAGGAACGCGATGATGGCAACCAACGCGCTCAGAATCTCCGAGGGACGCAGTCCACGGCGCGTGCGGACCTCGAGCAGGAGGAGCGCACCGCCGCACAGAACAAGGCTGATCGCAGAGCGAATTGGAATTCGGCTCGGAATCCTTGCGGTTTCGATGCTTGCAGAGAAGAGCCAGTGCTCGACGGGGAAACTCCACCCGAAGATTAGGGAGACGATTTTTGCGGCGCCAATCAGCAAAACCGCGAAGGCGAGAAGATGGCCAATGATGGTGCGATTTCTTGCCGCCGTTTGGGATCGCAACAGCAGAAGCGAAACGGCGGCCAGGATAAGCCCAACCGCTGTCGCTGGGTTCATCACTGGCAGCCCCGGAATAAATGCCTTCAACCGTTCCGAATGCAGAGCCCAACCGCCTAACGAAAGCAGGGGTATCACTGCCGCAAGAGAGGCGGCAATCAATGAAGCACGACCGGCGTTTTGGCCTCCTTCTGGGCGACCGGCCACATGTGATCCTTCGTTCATCGCCAGCGAAACGACTGTGCCTAGTCTCGAATCGAGCGCAAGTAAACCGCGCTCGCTACGAAGGTTGCGTTCAGCGTTACAGTTCGACTAAGGGGAGCAGCCTATCTCATGCCTTGTTGCGCAGTCGCTACGGTTTCCTGGTTCCTTCACCACTCCGCCCTTCGTCCAAACTCGACCGTCGCGGAAAAAATCGCGACACGAGCAAGACGACAAAGATCGCAACACAAATCCAGGCAAACCAATCGCCAGTCTGCGTGTAGAATGTTTTCTCGCGCGACACATTGACCTGCCCAGTAATCGACATGAAGCGGCCGGGTACCGTTGCCGCCTCCGCCAGAATGCGACCGCGATTATCGCTGAGCGTTAAGAGCCCGTTGCGGGCGGAACGAGCGAGCGCAAAACCGTTCTCGACCGCGCGCAAAACGGCCATGCGCGAGTGTAACCAGCGATCAAGACCGAAGTCCCACGCGGGACGAGAAGCAGGCCCGCGCCTGCACCCGCATATTCTCGGCTCAGTTGGGGAAAATCCATGTCCTTGCAAATTTGCAATCCCCAACCGCCCGGACGGTTGATCGAGAACGACTCGTTCATCGCCCGGCTTTTCCGGCTCGATCCCTGGCAGGAGATGATGCTTGTCGTAATTCGCCTCGAGCTTCCCGGCGGCAGAATAAAAGCGAGCAGAATTGTAACCGGCCACTGATGTTCGCCGAACTACCCCGAGGACGATCGCCGAACGGGTTGCAGCAGCCGCCGAAGAAAAGAGCGCGTCGACTCGGGGTAACGAACTCTCACTCAAACGACCAATTTTTTCCGGAAGAACAATTACCGTTGTTCCGGCTGGCGTGACGCGACGAACCTCGTCGGCATATTCTTGCAGGAGTTCCAGCGCTTGTCTCTTCCGGGCCGAGATAGGCACTCATCGGCACATCTTTGGCGATGAGTGTCACCTGCCACGGATTGGCCAGGGGAACTCGGAGTGTAACCGCCAGGTCCCATAAAGAAGCACTGTGCCAACGATGATCGCGACAGTAACAGCCAGCGCATGGCGTCGCTCGGGTTTTCCCGTCCCGTCAAGCAACACGGCGACACCGCTGGCGAAATAAAAACGCGATGAAGCTGATTCCCCAAATCCCAGTGATGGAAGCGACCTGGATGGCAGGCAAAGCGTCCATTTGGGTGTAGCCAAGGTTGCCGAACGTGCTGTGAGGCGAGGTCATCTCAGTCAAATATTCGTAGGCCACCCAGTAAGAGGGAAAAGCAAGCGCAGCGAGGAAGATCGACCCGCGCCGCAGGAAGCTGCGCGTAAACAGTACAGCAAAGCCGAATGCAATTGCCGGGATGAGAAGGAAAATCAAGATGAGCGGCAGCGGCAATTCGATCCCGTGGGTGAGATAGTTCCATTGGTTCATTTCGCCGATCAGCCAAATGATCGTCGCGAAGAGAAAAGCAGCGCGAGCACTGACTCGCCCTGCGACCACCAGCACCGGAACGGGCGCCAACCAAAGCAACCAGCAGATCGGACGCAGACCCGTGCCAAAATAGAACAGAGTCGCGGACAGGATTCCGGCGGCTACGATGAGAAGTCCCTTATTAACTCGCATTACCGGTCATTGGATCCCGCGATGTTCTCATTTCTTCTTCTAGCCGCATCAGCTGGCCGCTCGGGCGCTCTCCCGGAACGCAAATACTGCAGTCGTCACCGTTTCGGCGATACACGGCGCGGCGCTCGCCCGCGACGCCTTAGTCAACAGCATCGCAGCGAAGACGACTCCGTAAGCTGCCTTAACCAATGAAACCTGTTCCCGACCTGCCGACGGCCACTCAGGAATCGCGTTCCCCGCGGATGAATTCCTCGACCTGCTGATAGGCCTCGTCGTCGGTCAATTGGATCGCCGGATGTTTCGAAAAATAGGCGGAGGCGGAATGGAGCACGCCGCCTTTACCGCGATCGAGACCCAGCTTGCAGCAGCGGATCGAGTCGATCGCCACGCCGGCGGAGTTCGGCGAATCCTCGACCGAAAGCTTGAGATCGATCTCCATCGGCACATCGCCAAAAAGTTTTCCTTCCACCCGGATGAAGCAAATCTTGTTGTCGTTTTGCCACGGGACGTAATCGCTCGGCCCGATGTGAATGTTCTCGTCGGCCAGACGCGCGCCGATGACAGACTGCACTGCCTCGGTCTTGGAAGTCTTCTTCGAAGCGAGTCGACCGCGGTTCAGCATGTTGAGAAAATCGGTGTTGCCGCCGGTATTGAGTTGATAGGTGCGCTCGATTTTCACGCCGCGCTTGCGAAAGAGATCGACAATCGTGCGATGAAGCACGGTCGCTCCCAGTTGTGCTTTGATGTCGTCGCCAATCAGCGGCAGATTCTTTTCCTCGAAACGTTTCACCCAGACCGGATCGCTTGCGATGAAGACAGGAATGTTGTTAACCAACGCCAGACCGGCCTCCAGTGCGCACCCAACATAAAAGCGCGTCGCCTCCTCCGACCCAACCGGCAAATAGTTCACCATGATCTGGGCGCCGGATTCCCGCAGCTCCGCGATGATGCGCTCGCGAGTCGATTCTTTCGCCAGCGGCTGGAATGTCCGCGAGCGGGTCATAATCACGTTCATGTGCGAGGCGACGCCATCGAGCACGCAACCCATCCTGACGGTCGTCCCAGTCGGCGCGATCGTGGGGCAGAAAACTTTGGTGCAATTGGGCGGCGCGAAAATCGCCTCGCTCACGTCGATTCCCACCTTGCGCCGATCGATGTCGAACGCCGCCACCACTTCGATGTCGTCCGGCCAGTAAGGCCCGACCTGCTGATGCATCAAACCGACACTGGCACCGTTGCGCGGGCTCCCGCCATAAAAGCTGATTCCCTGAACAAGCGAGCTGGCACAATTGCCAACACCAACGATCGCGATAGGAATTTTGCTCATGCGAAGCGCCAACCTTGCCCTAGTCGAAGCGCGGGGGCAAGCCGCAAACTCAGGGGCGGCAAATTGTTAATCGAACCCGGCCCGGATCGTCATTCCGAAATATTCCGCAGAACTATGAGACGTGGAATTTTTATTGCGAAACGATGAGCGGGACAGAGAGAAAATCTTATGCGCCTGTTTTCGCGATTCGCGCTGCTCCCCGTCGCCGCGGTCTGCGCGCTCGCCAGCGCAAGCGCGGCGCGACCCGCTATACCATCGACGATGTCGTTAGGCTGGCGCAGGCGCAAAATCCCGAAATCGCCATCGCCCGGAAGAAAATTCAGGCCGCGCGCGGCGGCGAAATCGAAGCGCGCTCCGGGTATCTCCCTTCAGTCTGTCTCCAACGGACTTTATCGGCGGCGCGAACGCGCGGAGCCTTCTCGTCTAAGACCAGATGATTACAGCGCCTCTGTCCGGGTGATGCAAAATCTCTACAGCGGCGGCGCCACCAGCAATCAAACCGAAATCGCGCGTCTCGCCCTCGCCAAGCAACAGGACGAACTCCAGGCTGTGACCGATCGCGTGACCATGGATGTGCGGCTGGCTTTTTACGAGCTGCTCTTGAATCGCGAAAAAATCCATGTGCGCGAAGAATCGGTCGCCCTCCTGCGCGAGGAATTGAAAAGCCAGCGCGAACGATTGAAGCGCCGGCACGATTGGTTCTTTAGATGCGAATCGCGCCGAGGTTGCGCTGGCCAACGAAGAGCCGGAGCTGATTCAGGCGCAGACGGATCTGCGCAACTCGTATCTGCACCTGAGCGACCTTTGCGGGATCGACGCTCGCTCTTCCGGTGCAGCGCAATTTGAAGTGGTTGGCGCGTTACAATATGAGTCGCGACGCCCGGACCTCGACGCGACGCTGGCGCGGGCTCTGATCGAGCGGGCCGAAATCAAGTCGGCGCAGAAGGACATCGCCATTGAGGAAAGGCAACTGGAGGTCGATCGCAGCGAAACGCGGCCCCACGTCGACCTTTTCACCGGTTACGAAGTCTACAGCGAGAGCGATCCGCTTGTCGGCCAACAGTTCAATCATGGTTATGTTTTTGGCCTGAATGCTTCCTGGGCTCTCTTTGATGGCTATGCCACCCGCGGGCGGATGCAGGCGACGCGCGCCCGCCGCGACGCGAGCAATCCTTGCTCTTAAGGCCGTGAAGCTCGGGATCGAATCCGAAGTCCGGAGTGCCTTTCTCGATCTGCAACAAGCCGACAGTGTCCTCCAGGCGCAGGCTCAGAATGTGCGAACGGCTGAGGAAGCGCTCACCTTTGCCAAAGGCAATCTCGCCGCAGGCCTGGGGACACAGCTCGATGTTCTTCAAGCGTCCGCGGACGTGACGCGTACTCGAACTACGCGCTTGAGTGCAATTTACCTTCATAACGCGGCGCTGGCCCGACTCGAACGCGCATCGGGTAGCGAACCAGAATCCGCGCGCGGAACATCGTACGAACAAACCGGCCAAGCCTGACGACGCCGCACCAGCGAACCAGGTTTATGATTTGGTCCAACCCCCGGCCAAACTTGGTGGAGGACGATGAAACCGCACATTTTCATTGCTCTCACTTTCGCTTTCGTTAGGCTGGCCCTCGCCCGCGATTTGACTCTCGACGAGGCGCTCGACCGCGCTCTCGAAAAAAATCCACGCATCCAGCAGGCCAAAGCCGTCTCGAACAAGCCGCGGGCCAGCGCCTCGTTTTTCGCTCGGTCGCGCTACCGGTTGCGTTACTCAACGTTCCGGCGGGAGCGCAAGGCGGCCATCGCGCCGGGCAGGGACCAATCGAGCCGATCGCCTTCGCTCAAGGCACCTTCCGCCAACCGCTTTTTCTGACGGCGATTCCAGCCTCCTTGCGCCGGGGCGACCTCGCTGTGCTCGTCGCCGCCCAACAATTAAATGTCGCGGTCGTCGAGCAATTGCATCTAGTCCGCAGCGCCTTTTACACCGCGCTCTTCAACCGCTCGCTCGAGGAACTCGGCAGATCACAACGTCAGCGTCTCGACGCCAACCTAGCGAGTGAACAGGCGCGTTATGAGGCGGGTTCGGTGGATCGCGGCGCGCTCGCCAGCGCGACGCTGCTCGCGCGAGACCTTGATCCAAAAATCGAAGAGGCGCATCGCGCTTACGGCGCCGCGATCCTGCAGCTCGCGACGGCGATGGGCGACGATCTGGCGCCGGGCGCAGCCTTACCTTCACCGCGGGGCACCCTCGATTTTATCCCCGTCGATTTGCCTCTCCAGAGCGAGACGACGGCCGCCCTTGAGCGTCGAGCCGATTTGCGTCTGGCCCGTCTTCTTGTCCGCGCCGCGCGAGAAGACCAACGGATCGTTGCGGCCGGTTATTATCCGCGACTCGATCTCGATCTTTTTGGTCGCTACATTCCTTCGACCAATATTCGGCAGGCCAGCTCAGGTTCCGCGCTACGATCCGATGATGTGGTTTCTTCCGAGGTCCGTGCCGGCGCAAGCTATACCTGGCGAGTGATCGATAACGGCAAAGTGAGCGGCGCAACCATGCGCCAGCGATCGATCCGCGAGCTGAACGAACTGCAATTGAAAAAGTTGGAAACGAGCGTGGCGGGTGAGTTGGCGGGACTGCAAAATAATTTTCGCGCGATCGCCGCTCGTCATGAATCACTCACCAAGGCCGCCGACGCCGCGGAGCAAAATATCGCGGTTGTGGAGAACAGCTGGCAGCAGGGACTCGCCTCGGAGCTGGAATTTCGCACTGCCGAAACAAGCTTGCTCGCCACGCGAACCGGAATTCTGGAGGCGACTTATGAGCAACAAATGAGGCGTGCCGAATGGGACCGTGCGACTGGCCGCTATTTCCAATTCTCGGACGACACTCTCGCTAACGTGCATAGTTCCAAAGATTGAGCCTGCCAGTCCCGCCGCGGGTCGCGCTGGACCTCGTCCCGATCTTGCCTGTCGCCACCGATCGCCAAGCGGAGCTTGTTAGGCGCAGCCCGCGATCTCCGCCGTTTACAGATTGTTTCCGATTGTCGAGATCCGGTCTTGCGACGATCATCGGGATATGAAATCAATCGTGCTACTTTCCGTCGTCACGACCCTTTGCTGGGGGCTTGTGCAACCAGACGCTATCGCGAGACTGAGGTTGTCGTTCCATCGCATGATACCGTCGTGCGTGATCAGGTTCCCACGGAAAGTGGCCGCAAGATTCCGGTCGTCGATCAACATTAGGACAGCGGTACGACCAGAGGCGCCGCTCCAGTTACTCCCGCAATGTTATCCCGATTGTTCTTCCGGCGGCACTTCAATCTCATCACCTACCTTTAGCTCGCCATCGCACAGCACCTCGGCGATCAGTCCACCGCGGTGCACCAGACCACGCAGCGTCTCGGGATGAGTCAGGCGCATCAGATGCGTGCAAGGCTCGCTCAAGCGCAGACCGCGTAGTCGCACCGCCCCGACCCGAAACTCCCGACCCACCAGCTCATTCAAACGCACCCCTTGCGTGAGCAGGTTGCGCCGCGACTCCGCGCCCGAGAGTTTTCGTCCGCTTTCCTGTTCGTAACTCGCCAGCGCCTCCGACTCGATTAACGTCACATCACGCTTCCCCTGGCGATCGGAAAAGGTGCCCTTCATCGCCGCATAACGATCTCCCTCCAGGCCTACCCCCGCCCGCGCCCGGACGCGCTCAAGAGACTGCACCGGCACTGCCGGCTGCGCCGCGACATAGATACCAAGGAGACGTGCGGAGCGATTCATATGAATCATTCCATTCTAACTGTCGCCCGGCCGTTTTCCACGAAAGAGAAACAGAACGGACGCGATCACGAGGACAATTCCCGTGATAATAAACTCTTTCCGCGTCGCATGGGCCAGAATCCAGATGATAACCACGATCGCAATCGGCGGAACGATCCCGGCGCCGGGGAAAGTGAACGGCGTTCCCGTCCGATCGCACATCGCGACGCATCAGCACGATCGCTGCGGCGGAGCAAAGCAGATAAAGCAAGAGGACGGCGACATTCGCCAGGATGGCAAGCTGTTGAAAACTCGAGCTGAGAGAGAGCACGAGACAGAGTGTGCAATAGGTCAGGATCGCGACGTCCGGAGTGCGAAACCGCTCATGCACATGGGCAAAAATTTTGGGGAGAAATCGGTCCCGCCCTAATGCGAAATAGGATTCTCGGCGAGCTGAGGACATCGCTCGTCACAAACCCGAAGGCCGAGATAGTCGCAGCGACGAGGAGGAGACTGCGTCCGGCCGGTCCCGAAAAACGACCTGGCCGCCTCCGCCAGCGGAGCCGCACTGAATTTTCCCAGTTCCGCGCCGAGGATGCCTTGCGCGACCAACTGAATCAGGATGTAAAGCAATGTGGTGATGGCGAGCGCAAGATAGATGGCGCGCGGCACCGTCCGCGCCGGATTGATCACTTCACCGCTCGGGACCAGCGCCACTTCAATCCCCGCGAAAGCGAAAATAAGGAGCAACACGCCCTGACCGAGCGATTGGCCAGATGGCCAGGCCAAAGCGATGGCATCGCTTCTGTTGATGAAAAAGATTCCCATGCTCACAAAAAAAAGCAGGGGCAATAACTTGACGATCGTCACCAATTCAACCGCCCGTGTCCCCCCGCGCACCCCGCGCACATTAATCCAGGTGAGCACGGCAAAGAGAAGCAGGGTGATCAGGAACCGACCCGGACCGGACATCGAGCGCCGGCACCAGCACGATGAACGAATTGGTGAAGAGACTAACGACTCCGGAAACACTCAGGGTGGCGGTCAGAAAAAAGAGGACTCCGGCGAGGAAGCCGATGAACGGACCAAATGCCACCTCGACATAGGCATAAAGTCCGCCGGTTAGCGAAACGCGACTGCCGGCAATCGCGAACGAGGTCACAAACACCGCCATGGCAAGCGCGCAGACCAGGAAGGCAAAGGGCGAGGCCGCGCCGAGCATCGCTGCGACCAGCGCCGGCAAGACGAAAATACTCCCGCCCACCGTCGTGTTGACGATATTGGCCGTGAGACCTGGCACGCCGATCACGCGCACCAGTTTCGCATCCTCTCGCAACTCCATCGGCATGCGCATCGCAGCAGGCTGCGCAATGACCTCGCGTCTGACAAGGCGCTAAATTGTTCGACGAAACCGGCGACTCTCTTCGCCCAGACTTCCAGACTCCGTCAAAATTCGAGCGCTCCGAATCCTCTCGACTCCTCACAAGCTTCCCGCTAAAATGAGAACCCGTTTGCCATGAGAACTCTTATTGTCTTACTCGCGAGTGCCGGCATGGCGGCGGCGCAGTGGCCCGCCGCCAAATCCCCTGCGGTCCCCGCGGCTGACGGATATGTCGCTATCCCAAACGTCCAGATGCCACCGGCCCGCGCCAACACTTATCGCGCGATTTTCGACGCCACCCGCGGGGCCGAAAAGCCGGGCCAACTCGTTCCCGCCTTGAACATGGCGGGGTCAGAACTCAATGCCCTTGCCGTCGAGAAAGTGCCGTTGGAAAACGCAAAGTTTGTAGTCGTGTTTCACGGCGCCGCGGTCGATGGCATTCTCGATGACGCCCATTACAAGGCGAAGTTTGGCGTCGAGAACCCTAACTTGAAAGCCATTGCCACAATGAAGAAACAAGGCGTCGAATTTTACGTCTGCGGCCAATACCTGGCCGGAGAAAAGATCGATCCTAAAGCCCTTACCCCCGATGTGACTCTCGCCGCCGACGCCTTACTCGTGCTGATGCAATATCAGAACAAAGGCTACGCTCTGCTGAGCTTCTGAGCTTCAGTTGCACGCAGTTGATCGTTTAGCGTCGCTTCTTTCTCGCCGACCAGGCAGTTTGAAAGACAATTTTCGCCAACAGCGGCGTCTCATTAGTAGATGGAATTCCCAGTCACAGTACGCGGAGGTCAGATTTGCCTGCTGGCCACTTTAAGCCTCGCCGCTTGCCAGCAACAGCCACTCACGGTTGATCAGTTGATCGAGCGCAATGTGCAAGCGACCGGGGGACGCGCGGCGATCGAGGCGATTCATTCGATTCGGTTCGATCTGCATATCGCCGATCCGGATTTCGAGGTGGACGGAGCCTATCTCGCTGCCCGACCGGGCTCGATGCGGATCGATATCACTGCCAATGGCCAGCACGTCTACACCGAAGCGCTCCACGGCTCGCGCGGCTGGCAATGGAAAGGAAAAGGTGCGCCCGTTGACGAATCAGTCACCGCAACAGCGGCACTGCGCCATGGAGTGGAACTACCGGGACACCTCTTTGGCTTGCACGAGTTGCGGGCGCGTGGTCATCGCGTCGAGCTCGCCGGCCGCGAGAAAGTCGATGGGGTTAACTATTATGTTTTGCGAGTTATCCTGTCGGATGGTTACAGCACAACGCTCTACCTTGATCCAGACTCCTGGTTAGTCACGCGCCGTCGTGACGTTCGTCCGCTGCATCCGGATATTAACCCTACCGCAACGACGATTGAGAACCAGGTAAGTGATTTTCGCCGGGTCGGCGCAACTGCTCTACCCGTTTGCATCCGTCGACCGCGACCTTGCCACCGGCAAAATCCTTGAAAGGACCACCGTTCGTTCCATTACGCTAAACCCGACGTTCAAACCGGAAGTATTCGAAGAACTGTGAAAACGAACCTGTCGCGGCGGGCACAGATCTATTATCGCGACACACGCCAACTCATGTAACCGCAGCCGCGATCTTCAACACCGGTAACTCGTTTCAGGATTTCTGCCGCGGTTTCCCGCTCAACACCCGGTGAGTCGCGCGCACGTTAAGAATTTCTGCGTCGCCTTGCAGCCATGCGTTATCGATCGTGACACGTTTGAAGCGCCATTTCGTACCGTCACGCACCAGCTCGCAATCATAACGATTCATCAAAAGCGCGTTCTCCGATCCAGGGCGCGAACCTTCTCGCGGCATGAAATGCTGCGACATCACATAGGCATAAAGTGTCGCCGTGTCGCCGCTGATTTCGATCTGGAGATTGCTCGCCGTATGGGTGGTATCGAGCGGGCCGAGAAACGGTAGCAAAGTATCGAGGACGGCCTGGCGACCGGTCAGTTTAGGGAAAATCGATCCCAAGCTTCCTGCCGGCGGGCGTGAAATCCAAAACGCAATCCTCCGTGAACGCCGAAGCGAGCGAATCCGCATCCCCGTGGTCGAGACCGAAAGCGTAGCGATGCATGGCATCCGCAATTTCATACCGATCGCTGGCCTGCTGCATTAAATCCGTGCTCATTTGCGGCAGCTTAATCTCTCGAACCCGTCATCGTAAAGACTCGAGGCCCTCCATCCCGCTGTTCCATTCAGCTTCTTGCGCGTTTGCCGCAACGCCCCCGGGAGCAGCCGGGCTTTCCAAGTTCGGCGAAGCTCCGCCTCGGTTCTGGTTCTAACGTGGGAGGGGCCTGTGTGCCTCGATCTTCGCCGCTCGGTTTTGTTTTGGAGGGCGACCGCATCGGTTGCCGCAATCCTGGAGGAGACGCGCCGCCACGATTTTGGTTTCAAGACACGGACGACACAGAGGTCGTCCCTCCAAAATCGGCAAGCGGAGCGCTCGCCCTGCAATCATCGCCTTTGGCCCCTTCCCGCCTGCTGCAGTCTTTGCGGACGATTCGACCACCCCGGCACGCGCACTGCTGTTATCGCCTTTTGCAGCGACGCTGACGCTTTCACCCCATATTCCGCCACCCGCTCCGATCACCGGCGAACCAACCCTAAATGCACGCCACATTACGACCAGAAATCCGTCCGTTGAGCGTCGAGGGAAACGCTCCGCTAATCCACTATCCGGGGGTTCCTATCCATCGCTACGTTGAAATTCATGCGGACCAACAGCCCGGTGCAATCGCATTGATCTTCAAGAAACAGCAACTCAGTTATGAAGAAGTGAATCTGAGAGCGAATCACCTCGCTCACTACCTGATCAATGCTGGCGTCGGAGCCGAGGTTCGGGTCGCGATGTGCCTAAAAGCCTCGCTCGAGGTGGCGGTAAGTCTTCTCGCCATCTTGAAGGCCGGTGGAGTCTATGTCCCCCTCGACCCGGCCGACCCTGTGGAACGAATCGCCAATATCCTGGAAGATAACCAGCCCCGAGTTATTCTGACAGAGTCTTCCCTCATCCAAAACCTGCCACCGAATGTAGCCACTCGGCTTTTCTGCTTTGATCGGGATTGGGAAAAAGCTCAATCCTTCCCGGAACATAACCCAGGACTTGAGATCAACCTCGAGCAGACTGCCTACCTCGTCTATACCTCCGGAACAACTGGCAAGCCCAAGGGAGTCATGGCAAGTCATCGCAACCTCATCCAGTACATCCTTTCGGCACAAGAGCGCTATGGTTTTAACGCGCAGGATATCATGCCGGCGATTGCCCGATTTACCTTTAGCATCAGTCTGTTTGAACTGCTATCTCCCCTGGTTGCGGGCGGCCGGTTGCTTCTCCTGGAGCGGGATCAAATTCTCAATTTCAAACAAATGGCGCAGATCCTGGAGCAGGTGACTGTCCTTCATGCTTCTCCAAGTTGGTGGCGGAAACTATTCGCCTATGTCCTTGCCCATCACCTGGGAGAGAACGCTTTCCAGAATCTCAGGCATGTATCCTCTGGTGGGGATACGGTTACCGGGCGATCTTCTGGAAACAATGAAGCGCCTGTTTCATAACGCGGAAATCTATGTGATCTATGGGTGCACCGAGATTAGCTGCATGGGCTGCACTTATCCAGCCTTACGGGATGAGACAGTCACCAAGTCCTGGCTAGGGAAACCATTTAGCAATGTCGAAGTTCGCCTGTTCGATCCAGAGCAACGTCCGGTTCCAATCGGTCAGAAGGGCGAAATCTATCTCGGTGGACCCGGAGTGACAAAGGGTTACTTGAACCTTCCGGAATTGACCGGAGAAAAATTTCTCACGATCGATGGGCAACGATTTTACCGGACCGGAGATCTGGCCCGCTTTGATCATGGCAATCTGGAAATTCTGGGGCGAGTTGATTTTCAAATCCAACTCCGCGGAATCCGAATCGAGCCTGCTGAAATCGAAACCCACCTTCGTCAGGCACCCGGCGTGCGAGAGGGAGTGATCGCAGCGCGAGAGTTGGGCACGGGCGAGAAAAGCCTGATCGCCTATATCGTGTTGGAGCAGACGGCGACGCGAGATGTCGAACCGATCCGCCAGTTCCTGAAAACAAAACTGCCTGATTACATGTTGCCTGTTGCCTTTGTGCTTTTGGATGCCATGCCGGTCAACCTGAACCAAAAACTCGATCGCCGAGCCCTGCCCCCTCCGAGCTCGGAGAATCTGGCGAAACTAAGGGCGACCGTTTCGCCTCGCGATGATTGGGAGAAACAATTGGTTGAGATTTGGGAGAACGCGCTGGACGTCCATCCAATCGGCATCCACAACAGCTTTTTTGAACTGGGCGGCGATTCGCTCCAAGCCGTGCAGATCCTGCTTCAGATTGAAGAACGATGGCGGAAGACTTTGCCGATAACCATTCTGACGGAAACGAAATCCATCGAGGCACTGGCTGAAGTAATTCGTAATCTAGGAGAACAGAGCAGCCTGGGAGAAGCGACCTTCTTTAGCAACGTAGTGCCTTTGCGCAGCGGTGGCTCCAAACCGCCACTGTTTTGTCTCCAGGGTGTTTTGCTCTACCAGACCGTGGCCCAGCATCTGGAAACGGACCGGCCTGTTTATGGCGTCTATCTCCCGGAGGAGGTGGAGCTCCTTAAGACTGGAAAGTATGATCCGGTAAATTCAGTTTTTTCGAGCATTCCGCGCATTGCTTCTCGTTACCTTCAATCGATTCGTTCGGTTCAACCTCATGGGTCCCTACTATCTGGCCGGTTCCTCCTTTGCCGGCCTGATTGCGTTTGAAATCGCCCACCAATTACAGGCGGCCGAAGAAGACGTTGCGCTCGTGGCCATGTTTGACTCCTGGATGATAAATAAATTGCCACTGCAACGTCGATTGCGAGGTCACCGGGATTTGTTTTTGCAACAAGGATTCCCTTACCTGTGGAAGAAGGTGCATCACAGGACGAAAGGAATTCGCCGGAAAATGGGTCTCACCACCTATGAACAAATTGCCCAAAGAAACCGCGCTGCGGGCGGACCCTCTCGAGTCAGCGCTGAAGTCCAGCATGATATTCTAGACGAAGTTAATGCCCAGGCGGCACGATCGTATCGTCCCCTGCCCTACTCCGGGACGATCGCTCTGTTCCGAGCTACAGAGCAGGCCTTCTTTAGTGAACACCTGCCTGATTTGGGATGGGCACCCTACGCCACAGGAGAGTTTGAGGTAATTGACGTTCCTGGCAATCATCTGGCCATCCTGCAGGAGCCCGCTGTCTCCGTTCTGACGCAGCGTTTACAAACCTATCTTGGATAAGGCGTAAAGCCGGAGAGTGCGGCGACGGAGGAAAGCATAGCCCCGCTTGTTCGGTCGAAGCGGCGTTGTGCTCCGCAAGGCATCGCGACGAGCGCCAAAGTAACAATTGAGTTACTATTGCGGATTTGATTCCGATCACTCGAAGCGACAACTTAACGCTGCGACACAATTACGTCGAGAATTCCAACGATCAATAACTAAAGGAGCACGATAATGAAACGATTGATCCTCCAAAATCCAATGTTCCGGTCAAGGCAAAGCGGCCTCGGGAACATCCATCTCAGGCAAGTCCTCTTCGAGCCGCTCTATGTGGTGGCAGCCTGTCTGGCTTGGTTGGCAATTCTCCCGATCACTGGCGTCTTCTGCGCGGGCGTCGACGTTTACGACAAAGTGAAGTCGCCCCACTGGACTTAACAATCCAGGTGATTTTCGTAAAAGCCTAAGAGGGCTCCTAGTCGAAACAAGACTAACTCCGCCTCGGCGCCTTCCGGGTTTCCCGAGGGACCGCTCCAAACGGACTCTAGTAACAGGTTGAACGCCGGATCAACCGCTCGCGCGCCTAAGGAGTAAAATCTTCCTCAAGCCGCGCCGGAGTAGCTCTCCGCCCGGTTTCTTTTGACCTCAATTACTCGAATCATTATCCGCCCCTTGACCTGACATCGACTACGTCCGACGGTGCGCTGGGGTCGTTGGAATTGCGTCCACGGCCGAGGAAAACGGGGTTGAATTTATGCAGACTCGGAAACGGATAACACTTATTTGCTGCGCAATGCTGTTATTGTACCGCGGGGCCTTCGCTCAAACCGGTGCGTGTTCCGACATGTCTCTCGGGCCGAATGCGAATCTGAACGGCTTTCGCCCTTTTCCGGATGATAACGCCTGGAACACAAATATCTCCGGCCTTCCGGTAGATCCTAATTCGGCTAACTTTATCGCTTTCATTGGCTCGACTTCTCCATTGCATCCGGACTTCGGCGCGGGACTATATCTCGGGAGTACAATCGGCATTCCTTATCAGGTCGAGGACGCGACGCAGCCCAGGGTCCCGGTCAAGATCGTGGCTTACAAGAGTGAATCCGACCCGGGGCCGATGCCTATCCCGGCTGGCGCGTTGATCGAGGGCTATCCCAGGCCTGGCAACGGTGATCGGCATGTGTTGGTTCTGGATAAGGATGGCTGCTGGCTTTATGAACTGGATCGAGCTTACTCAAAGAGGGGCTTCTGGCAGGCGGATTCGACTGCGATCTGGGATATGACGATCAACGAGCAGCGTCCTTACACCTGGACGTCCGCCGACGCGGCCGGTCTGCCGATTTTCCCCGGGCTTGTCCGCCATGACGAGGTTGCGGCTGGGGCCATCAATCACGCCATTCGTGTCACGGTACCGGTTACGCGGCAGGCCTTCACGCCCCCGGCTTCGCATTGGGCTTCGTCGGTCACAGACCCGAATGCTCCGCCCATGGGAATGCGGATGCGGCTGAAAGCGAGCTTCAACATTTCCACCTTCCCAGCCGATGATCAGGTGATCCTGACGGCTTTGAAAAACTACGGACTGATCGTGGCGGATAACGGTAGCGCGATGTTTATCAGCGGCACACCGGACGATAACTGGAGCAACTCCGATCTCGATCTGCTCAAGACGCTCAAGGCATCAGACTTTGAGGTTGTGCTAATGGGTCCGGTTTACACACCTGAAAATGTTCCGACCGGTCCGTTGCCGACCGTTTCCGGTCTGGTAGCGAATCCGCCGACAATCAGCCCGGGTCAACCATCTACCCTTTCCTGGAACACGACAAACACGATCTACGCGCTCGTCTCGCCCGAAGTCGGTCCGGTCCGTGGCACCAGCACGGTCGTGCACCCGACGGCGACCACGACCTACAAGGTGTATGCGACCAATCAGTATGGTCGGGCCAGCAAGTCAGTGACCGTCACGGTCCAGTGACGAGATGCTTTTTCAATCGAGCGAGCGATGGACAAGCCACCCCCACCGAGACCGGCAGCGCTTACAGTATCAAAGTCCGCTACCTAGTCAGGCGGAGGGGTGATAACTGCGGACCGCAGCTCCTCGATGTCGAACGGCTTCAAGAAGATGGCATCTACGTCCATGCGCAGAAAGGCCTCGCGAAGTTCCGTCGTGAGCTGTGCCGATAGAACGATGATCTTGCCGGGAATGCCACGCTCTCTGATGGCACTGACCAGCTCCAAGCCCGTGAGATTGGGCATTTTTTGGTCGACGATGATGGCATCATAGTGCTCCGAACGGTCATCGAGCTTGGCAAGCGCGGCAGAGCCATCTTCAACGCTGAGTACTTCGTAGCGCGGTCCGGCAAAAACGTGTCGCAACGAAAATGCGACCGCCGGTTCGTCGTCAACCGCCAGGATTCTGAACGGTACAGCCATAGTCCCGCCTACTTCGCAGCAATGCCCGTGCCGAAGAATGGCATATCAGCTTTCTGAGATTTGGCTGCGCCCGATGATTTCGCCTGCCGTCGGCCGGTCGCAGCCGTTGATCTGCGGCTGGAGGCGGCCTTTCCGTAACCGCGCCCGTCTGTAGATCGCCCTCGCCGTCGCGTGACGGGGAGAGCGAAAAAAGCAGTTCGGCCTCGAATTGTCTGGCGGGTCGGGAATATTGCCTCCAGAATTCGATCACATTCCGTATGGTCCGCGATTTGGCGTCCACTCATCCTCCTCCCGCACAGCTTTATCCGCGGCGGCCCCGACCATGTCGGGGAACTGCCGTTCGCGGATAAGAACCCAAAACAGAAAGAGAAAATGAAATCGAAAACAATCCTCGCCGGCGCAGCAATCGCCGGACTAATGAGCGGTTCATTCGCCGTCCAGGCGCATGCCGCCAATACAAACAGCAAAGCTGGTGTCTCGCTCAGCCAGATGGGCGATAAGACGGACAAGAAGGATGTTCACTCCTGCAAAGGCGAGAACTCCTGCAAAGGAAAGGGCGGTTGCAAGACCGGCGACAACGGCTGCAAAGGCAAGAACTCCTGCAAAGGAAAAGGCGGCTGCGCGACCGATGGCAGCCATCCGTCCGAAAGCCCGTCGTCATAGAGCAACCTTGCGCGCCACAGGCGCGAATACGGAGAGTCGAAGTTCCATCCTTCGATCCTCCTTGTCACCTCTCACATGCCTGCGAACCCGTTCAATAATTTCAACGACTACGGCATCGGCATCGGCCTGCGCGTGCCCCACTACCGTCACATTCTGGAAAAGAAGCCAGTCGTCGATTGGTTTGAAATCATCTCGGAGAATTTCATGGTCGACGGTGGCCGACCGCTCGAGGTCCTGGATCAAATCCTCGAGCAATACCGCGTTGTGCAGCACGGAGTGGCGATGTATCTCGGCTCAGCCGATCGGCTCAGTCGCGAGCATTTGAAGAAGATCAAGCGCCTGGTCAAGCGGACCAATACGCCGTGGCTGAGCGACCATCTCTGCTGGGGCAGCGTGGACGGACGCTACACGCATGATCTCCTCCCCATGCCTTATACCTTTGCCGCCGCCAAGACGACGGCTGATAACATTCGCGAGGCTTCCGATTTTCTTGAGGTTCCGATTTGTGTCGAGAATGTGAGCAGTTACGCAGAGTTTCACGCCTCGGAAATGACGGAGTGGGAGTTTCTATCCGAAGTCGTGGAGCGGGCTAACTGCGGAATTCTGCTCGATGTGAATAACATCTATGTCTCTTCGCAGAATCACAATTTCAATCCCTATGACTATCTGAACAACGTTCCGCATCTATCGGGTCGGGCAAATCCACATCGCGGGTCACTCCAAGTTTGAGAAATACATTCTCGATACGCACGATCATCCGGTGCTCGACCCGGTCTGGAAGCTATATGCGCACGCCATCAAGTTGGTGGGCAAAACGGCCACTTTGCTGGAGTGGGATGACCGCATTCCGACCTTTGCCGAAGTTCACCGGGAGGCGCTGAAGGCGAATCAATTTGTCGAGAAACAGTTCCAAACCGCGGCCGCCTAAGAGGACTCGCGTCCGTTCGCGGGCCGAGCTGAAAGAGCTGCAAAAGCTGATGGCAACTGCCATCTTTCGCCCGCTCACCGCGCGCGATCGCATGCAAGAGCGCTGGAGCGACGGGAGCAGCACGAGCGCGGTCGCGGCACAATTCATCAAGCCTAACGACCGGCTGAGTTCGTTTGAGCGCCTTGAGATTTACAACCGTGTTTACTGGTTTCGCGTCCTCGATTGTCTCTACGACGATTACCCTGGTCTGCGGGCAATCGTGGGCGAGAAGAAGTTCATGAGACTCGCCACGGCCTATCTGGCAAAGTATCCGTCCGTTTCCTTCACGCTCCGGAATCTTGGCCAAAGACTCGAACAATTCCTTCGCGAAGAACCGAGCCTGGATTGCGCCTAACGAGGAACTGGCGCTTGATATGGTCCGCTTTGAGTGGGCGCAGGTAATCGCCTTTGACGACGCCGAGCGACCCAAGATAACAACCGACGACCTTCTCGACACGCCGCCCGGGCGCTTGCGACTTGGATTGCAGCCTTACCTTTCGTTGCTCGAACTAAATTACGCAGTTGATCGGTTTCTCCTCGCCGTGAAAAAGCGCGAGGCCGACACCCTGCGGAGCGAAGCGAGCAATACCTTCGAGTCGATGCCGCATCTCCGGACGCGAAAACGCGCGGTGCGCCGGCCCCGGCGGGAGCGGGTCTTTCTCGTCGTCCATCGCTACGACAACATGTTGTATTACAAGCGACTCGAGCCGGAAGCTTTCGCTATCCTAAGAGGGTTACAAGCAGGGGAAGTCCGTGGAAAAAGCTTGTGCCGCGGCGCTCTCGAGATCCCGGCGGACGAATGTCGATTGGGTCTCGCAAATTCAGGAATGGTTTCACGACTGGTCAGCCTTGGGCTGGTTTTGTCGGGTTAGGAAATAGGCAACGCCAATTGCACGGAAACCTTCTCGTCGAGAGGCGGTGCTGCCCCCGCCGTCAGGCGGCAAGGCGGTCCACGGTGGAGCGAAGTTCCTCGACTTCAAAGGGCTTGGGGAAAATCGCGTGCACGCCTCAACCGCTCGTAAGCCTCGCGCATTTCCGGCGAAAGGTGAGCCGACAAAATAATGATCTCGCCGGGAATACCTCGTTGTCTGATTGCTTCGACCAATTCCACACCGGTGAGGTTGGGCATTTTCTGATCGACAATAATCACATCATAGGAATTGGAATCGGCCTCGAGACTGGCGAGAGCGGCGTCGCCGCTTGCGACGCTGAAAACTTCATAGCGCGGCCCCGGGAAAACAAATTTCAACGACAGGTTCACAGATGCCTCGTCATCGACGGTGAGAATCCTGAACGGTCTATCCATGGGGTTTGCAGGTAGAAGCAGCGACCGTGCCGCCTGAACCCCTGCTAGATTCGCTTTAGTGGCATTCCAACGAGAAAATTGGAAACGGAATGGCCGTCGTGCCGCTACTTTATGTGGCGGTTCTACGCCGGTGCTGTTGCGAAACCGCTTGGAACTTAGCCAGAAGAGGTGAATGTGGGGGCGTTATGGGAAACAGCCAAGGTAGAGACAATGTCCGGAAACGCGCGTCACGCCGCAAAAAAACGGAGCGACTCGCGGCCGCCAAAGCGGGCAAGAAAAAAGCGGCGAAGTAGCGGGCCCGCAGCTTGTTGACCACCAGCTCGACATGGAAAGAAAGATCCGGAGGGCGGTCGGCGCGCGCGGGTGCTTGTGCTGGTGGATGAATCGAATGTCGGCAGTTCCGTGCGCACGGCGGGGCGCGGTCTCGATTGGTTAAGGTTGCGCGAATTTCTTTCGGGCCTGCACACCGGGCGCGACCTGGTCGAGATGGTGGTTTACGCCGGGCTGCCGCCCGCGATCCCTCTCTGGCAGGACGAACGGGAGAAGAAGAACAAGTTCATTTACTGGCTACGCTCGAATGGATTCCTGGTCGTGACCAAAGACGGGGCGCCTGCCGAAGAAGGCCACTACAAGGCAAACGTGGATGTGATGATGGCGATCGACGCCTTGGAGTTATCGGTCGAAATGCAACCCGATGTGGTTATTCTCGTGACCGGCGATGCCGACTTTGCTTACCTCGCAACCAAGTTACGTCGGCGCGGGATTCGCGTGGAGGTAGCTTCGGTCACACAAAACCTTGGTAATGTTCTAAAGGCGGCCGCCAATGCCGTGATCGATCTCGCCCCCTTAATCCGAACATTTGAGCTAATGCCGATGCCTGATTCGCCATCGCCAGCAGGGCGGCGCAAGCGGCCTTAGGGCCATGGCAAACTAGAAAAGGCCATGAATCGAGTCGGCGCGTTTGGAATCCGGGCTGGCGCTTAAGGAGCAAGCTGAATAACTCAGGATAGCAAGCTCCGTTCGCGAAGCCAACACCTTTCACAAGACACGATAAACGCGAATGTCTTCGCTGAAGATCGCGGGAGTCGAACGCGGCAGGATTTGTAGCCAGTTGGGCGGACTTGGAATGGGCGCGGCTAAGCGATAGGCAAGCGTTTGTCGAATCCGGGGGGCATTCTTGTTACCCTGCCACATGTAGTGATAAGCGACGACGTCGCCCCCGTTTGGAGTCACCACAACATAGTTAAGGCCGCGCGCACGGGCAATGCGGTGCGCCGCTTCCTCATCATATGTCGCCAGGAATTCCGCTTCATCGCGGATGCCACTCGGACTATCCCAGTAAAGCGAGCCCACGCTGCGGACGCCAGTGACATAATTGATCCAGGCTTGTCGCTCCTTTTGACCCGAAAAGATGGCGATCGGATTTGGAATTTTGGAATCCGTCTGCAGGACGCTTGCGACCTCCATCGTCGCCAGACGATCGACCACCTGAGCGCGAACTTGCTGGGCATCGTCACGGTTGCAAAGAAGATTCCAACCGGTGACCAAGCCTAACGATAATAAGATGCAAGCGGAATGAAGAAATGAAAAGGAAGGCAGCCGCACCGTGGTTCCCGGATCCATTCCGCTCTTCGCGAGCGAATCTCGGGCAGCGCCAAGATCGGCAAAAAGAACCCACGCCACCGCCGCGCCGCTCGCCCCAGCAATTCCGGCCCAGCGCAGTTGGACAAAGCTGAGGACGATCGCCACCGCGCATGGCAAGGCACACACAAGCAGCGCGATTCTATCGCGGATCGCTCGATCGCGACCCAATGCGCTCCAGAAGGCAGCGCCGACAAGAAATATGGGCGTGCCGAGGGCCAACAGCCAGGCAGGGCCAGTCGTCAGCGTGATCGGCTGGAATTCCGCGATTTCCTTGTGCAGGCGCTGCATGAATGGCTGGCGCATGATGTGCCAATCCGACGGACCGAACAATACGGCCAACGTAAGTCCAAGCAGGCCGAGCGCGCTCGCCAGCGCAATCAGGAGATCGGCTGGGCGTCGCGTCGCGCCGGGAAAGAGAAGCCGCTGGGCGCGACAAAGAAATTCGCCGCCGAGCAGAAAACCAAGCGCGTAAATCGGGTGATTCACCTCGAGTCGCATATCAAAAGGACCCGGCGCATACTCTATGAGATAGAAAATGATTGCGGCAACGGCCCCGGTCACCCCAAAGGCGCGCCAGCACTCAGCCGGCGGGAGATTCGCCACCTTCATGCGAGGTCGAGATTGAGGATGCTTTGTTAACGGCGAAACGCGAAACAATCATTCCCGCAACAGCCCCAATACCTGCGGCGGCCAGTCCAAATGCCTGCTGGGTTGCGCCGATCCAGATTGCAACCGCTCCGGCAAATCCAGCGGCCGCGAACAATCGTCGCGAATCCATCTTCCGGATTGCTGCCGCCAGAATAGCGAATGTGGCGAAACAAGCCAGATCATGCCAACCGTGGTGACCCGGCACCGCGTAGGCAAAGTCGTCGTAAATTCGCGGTGCGCTTCCAAAGATGAGAGCGGCGGCTGCAGCCGACGGAAAACTTCCTCCTAACCAGCCGATCACGAGAATCACAATGAGCGCAAGCGAATAGAGAATCGGTCCCGACCACATCGCGGCTGGCAACAATGCCGCGCGCACGGGCATTCCAGTCGCGACCGACCAGACCTTGGCGAGGGCGATGAGATACCATGCATTCAATGACGCCCAGCCGTAGTTTGGTCTGCCATAAGGCGCGTTGTCCATTCGGGTGAAACGCGCCCGCAGGTTCCCGGTGTCGAGCATCTCCCTGGCGTAAGAGACCCAATAAAAGCTATCCGCGCAGCGGAAAAACGGCGTGTCGTCAAGCCGCGGAAGCTGTTCAAATCTTTTCGCAATCTCAACTTCGTTGCGCAGTCCGCCGAACCAAATACCCGAAGAAGCGCAAACCAACGCAAGAACTGCGATGATTGGAAAAGTGAGGCGTCGCATGGATTGTTTTGGTTCCGGTCAAACCGGCATTGCTTACCCGGCCAAGGAAAGCACAAGCGAGGGCAAGAAAAGCAGTCGCTATGCCGCCCGGTTTGATCCAGGACGCCGACCTCAAGAACAACCCGGAAGAAGAGCGGTTTCGCTACCAGCTCGGCGTCATCGCAAAACCGGCGCGGAGATCGCCCTCGGGCGCAATTGTTTGGATGCCATCCTTCTCCTCAAAAGCGCGCTGCTCATGTCGATCGGTCAGACCCCAACACGGTTCGACGCAAAGAAAAGGAGCACCATCGGACCAAAGGGTGAAGTAAGGGACTTCCGCGAAATTGAGGACGACCCGGCGGCCGCTCGGTGGATCGTGATAAACGAAGGTGCGCTCGGATACTTCAAGAAACTCGAGAATGAAAGAGCCGGGAAGTTGAGCGCGGTCGAAAGGCATTTCGCCGCCACCGAAAATTATCTCCTCTGTTTCGCCATTAAGATAGTTGCCCGGTGAAAACCAGCGACGATAACGACCCGCGGGCATCTCTAACTTGAAGCTATCGAAGCTGGTCGCGGCAAATCCGGGATGGAGCCCGAACTCGAGATGTGCCGTCAGTTCGGGCTCCTGATTATGAAAATGGAAGCGGACTTCCAGCTCGCCGTTGCCTAACGTGTAAGTGAGCGCGAGCGAAACTTTGAGCGGATACTCCTCAGTCTTAATTTCGTTAGGCATGATTCGATAAGTGAGCGCAGCTTTCTCGCCCGCCCCGAGGTCTGTGCTCACATCGGTGAAGACTTTATGTCGGAGAAAACTATGCGTCCCGCCGCGGATCTCACGTCCGCGATAAAGGCTGCGCTCATTCTTGAGCCGATGCAGAAAGTAACCCATGACCGTCGCATGATTGGCCCAGCCTCGCTCCGGCTTGCTCAGATCGTTGTCTCGATGGAGAAAGCCGATCCAGTCCCCTTCCCCGTTTCGCCGGGCCAGGCTGACCAGTTCCGCGCCAAGTCGAGAGACGATGATGCGCAACCCGCGTTCTTCGTCGGTTAGCACATCAAGCACACGTCCAGCGCGCTCGATTTCGCGGTGAGTAAATTTCATCCCCGCCTCAGGGGAACAATCCACGCGTGTGTTTGGCTTTCATCACTCGCTCGACACCGATCGCCATCGCGGCCGTGCGGTGCGAGACCTTGTCTCTCTTCGCGCGTTTGATCATCTGGGCGAAGGAGTGCTCGAGGATGCGGAAGAGTTTGTCGGTCACTTCCGTTTCTGTCCAGAGGAAGGCTTGCAAGCCTTGCACCCACTCGAAGTAAGAAACGATCACACCGCCGGCGTTGCAAAGAATATCCGGGATGAGGAAGACTTCGTCCCAGCGCTTGTTCAGGTGAAGGTCGGCTTCCGGGCTGGTCGGTCCGTTCGCGCCTTCGGCCAGAATGCGGCACTTAATCTTGTCCGCGTTCTTTTCCGTGATCACGCGATCGATCGCACACGGCGCAAGGATATCGCATGGCATCTCCAGCAATTCGTTAGGATCAACCCGGTCGCCCTCATCGAAAGCACGCAAGTTGCCCTTTTTCTGGACGTGCAACTCGGCGGACTTAACGTCGATTCCTTTGGGATTGTAAAGCGCCACGGTATGATCGCTGATTCCGACAATCTTGACCCCGGATTTCAAGCCTAACGACAACGCGGCAACCGAGCCGACGTTGCCGAAACCCTGGATGATCGCGGTTGATTTCTCCGGGTCCATCTTGAGCATGTCCATGGCGCGCTCGATCAGATAGACGACCCCGCGACCGGTTGATTCGCGACGGCCCTCTGTTCCGCCAATGGAGACTGGTTTGCCGGTGACGATTTCGTTAACGGAATAACCCTGGTAAACGGAATACGTGTCCATGAACCAGGCCATAACCTGCTCATTCGTCCCCATGTCCGGTCCCATGATGTCGGTCTTCGGTCCGACGAACGGGATCATCTCCTGCATGTAGCGGCGCGAGACGGCCTCGAGCTCTTTAAGCGAAAGTTTGGTCGGGTCGCAGGCCACGCCGCCCTTCGCCCCGCCGTAGGGCAGATTGTTGAGCGCGCATTTCCAGCTCATCCACATGGCCAGCGCGGCGGTTTCGCCCATCGAGAGATTCGGCGCAAAACGGGTGCCGCCCTTGGTCGGGCCGAGAGTAAGGTGATGCTGCACCCGGTAGCCTTGGAAAGTCTTGGTGCTGCCGTCATCCATGTGCACCGGAAGGGTGACGGCCATCGCGCGCTTCGGAAACATGAGGCGATCGCGATCGTTCTTGTCGATGTTCAGGTAATCGGCGATGACCTGGAACTGATCGCAGGCCATTTTGAAGACTTCGTCGTCGTAGATATGCATAGATGGCAGAGCCAGCACGGTAAGCCGGCCAGCAGTTGGTGCAGTTGGTTTTTCCGATGGGACCCGCGAGCCGTCAAATGCAAAACGCGAGCGTCGGAGGGATGGACTTTGAAAGCCCGGCCTGGACGACATCCTGCCTGGACGGAACGCCTGATTCGTCGGCCTCCAGAAGAACGATTGGCAGGCCGTAGCACGCTGCCTTAATTTCCGCGGACTGTATGGCAAAGCCGGAGTTTGAATTACATCCCGAAACGATCGCGGTGCACGCGGGCCGAGCGATCGACCCGGCGACCGGCGCGGTGTCCGCGCCGCTTCATCTTTCCACCACTTTTCAACGTGCCGCAGACGGAGGATATCCGGCGGGCTTTAGCTATTCTCGTTCCGGTAACCCGAATCGGTCCGGGCTCGAGCAGGCGCTTGCGATCGTCGAGGGAGGGGCAGCGGCAGCAGCCTTCGCTTCGGGTCTGGCGGCGGCGACCGCCACTTTCCAGGCACTCGCTCCCGACGATCATGTTGTTGCTCCGCGCGAGGCCTATCACGGCGTTCTGCAAGTTGCTCCGCGAGCGTTTTCGCTCGCTGGCATCTCGCAGTCGATTTCGTCGATATGACGGATCCCGATGCAATCAGAAAAGCCATCCGCAAAAACACCAAACTCATCTGGGTCGAGACGCCTTCTAATCCGACGCTGAAACTAACTGACCTCGCGGCAGTAGCAGAGATCGCGCACACCGCCGGGGCGCGCCTCGTCGCCGACAACACCTGGTGCCCGATGATCCAGCAATCGTTCCCCCTTGGCGCGGATCTCGTGATGTACTCGACCACAAAATATTTTGGCGGCCACAGCGACGTGCTGGGAGGCGCGCTCATTGCGCGGGAAGACGACGAATTTTTTCAGCGCGTCCGCGAGATCCAGAGCGGCGGCGGCGCGGTTCCGGCGCCGTTCGATTGCTGGCTGGTGCATCGCGGACTGCAAACGCTTCCCTGGCGAATGCGGGCGCATTGCGAAAACGCCATGCGGGTCGCGCAATTCCTCGCCGCACATCCGAAAGTCGAGCGGGTTCATTACCCGGGTCTGCCCTCGCACCCGCAGCACGACCTGGCACGCAAGCAGATGAGTTCGTTCGGCGGGATGCTTTCGTTCGAGCTGAAAGGCGATCGCGCCGCGGCCATGGCGCTGCCCAACCGAACACAGATCTTCACCCGCGCCACCAGCCTCGGCGGCGTGGAAAGCCTGATCGAACACCGTCAATCGATCGAAGGCCCGGATACCCTCACGCCCGAGACGCTACTCCGGCTCTCGATCGGTCTCGAGCACCCGGACGATCTGATTGCCGATCTCGATCAGGCGCTAACGATGTAGCGACTCGCGACTCGCGCTCATGCTCGTGATCCTGCTCGATCTTTTTCGCGAGGGCGACTCGATTACGAGCAAGATCATGAGTGGAGCAGGAGGATCAGACGCCAGCTACCTTTTAAAACGCCGCCGTAACAATCGTCACCACGTCGTGCACCTCCGCGATGCGGAGCAGATAGGCCGTTCCAAAAAATGCTCCCGCTCCCACCGTGATCGTGAGCGTCACATCGAGAATCAATCTCCATCCCGAGCCGTGGGTTGCGGGCGGGAAGACAAACCGCTGCGCCGCCAGACAAATCGCCGCCAGGACCGCACCCGCCAGGAACACTTTGCCTAACGTCGCCAGCATTTGACCAGTTTCGAGTCGGCCGGTATGCCGGCGCATCATCGCGTAGAGGAGGAGGAAATTTGTGATCGCAACAAAACTTGTGGAGAGCGCGAGGCCGCGGTGTCCGAGGCCCAAATGAAAAGTGAAGAACCAGTTGAGAGCAAAATTTACTCGCGATGGAAATCAGACTAACGACCATCGGCAGATTCCGCTTGTTGATCGCGTAAAAGGCGGGCGCAAGCACTTTCACTCCCGCGTAACCGGCGAGTCCGATCGCATAAAACTGGAGGGCCGCCGCCGTCTGCGATCGTCGCCGCCCCGGTAAAGCGCCCATGCTGGTAAATCACCGCGATGATTGGCTGTGCGAGAATCATCAGCCCAATCGCGGATGGAATCGTCAGCAGCATGACCAGCCGCATGGCGTGCGCGAGCGCGCCGCGAAATTCATTGGTGTTTCCAATTGCGGCGCTCCGCGAAACGAGGGGCAACGTGACGGTCGCCACCGCCACACCAAATATGCCGAGCGGCAATTGCATTAGACGAAACGCAATGTTGAGCCAACTGACCGGCCCATCGCCGAGTCGCGCGGCAAATCCGCTGTTGATCAGCACATTTACCTGCACGGCGCTGGCCGCGATGACGGCCGGTCCCATCAAAGTCAAAATCGTGCGGACACCAGAATCCCGCCATTTGAAGTCGGGATTAAATTTGAACCCGACGCGTCGCAGCGATGGAAATTGCGCGGTCAATTGCCACAAGCCGCCGATAAGTGTGCCGATCGCCAAGCCGATGAGTGACCGCGCACCGAAGTGAGGATCGAGCCACCAGCCGAATCGCGACGCCGCCGATGATGGAGCCGAGATTAAAAAAACTCGACGCCATCGCGGGAACGCCGAAAACATTCTTCGCGTTCAACATTCCCATGGCCAGCGCCGCCAGCGAGACGAGGAGAATGAATGGCCACATGATTCGCGTGAGCAAAATGGTCAGTGCGGTTTTTTCCGGCGACCAACTCCACCACGTCATTACTTCGACAAGCTGTGGCGCGAATACGATGCCGAGCAATGTCACCGCGCTCATGAAAATCGCGGTCAGCGTTGCCACTTTGTTTGCCAGCCGCCAGGCCGACTCATCGCCTTCGGTCGCGATCTTTTGCGAGAACGTTGTGATGAACGCCGTGGAAAGCGCGCCTTCGGCAAAAAGATCGCGCAACATGTTCGGTAAACGGAAGGCCATCAGAAATGCGTCGAGATTTCTGCCCGCTCCGAAAAGCCCTGCGAAGACCTGCTCGCGAATCAGCCCGAGCACCCGGCTGCACAAGACGGCGAGCCCGACAATACTCGTGGCCTTGGTGCTAACCCGCTTCTCGTCAGCCATCAGTTTGTTTCGCGGCTCGCTCGGGACTGAGAAAGCGTTGATAGATAAAAGAGGCGGCAATCAGAATAAGGGCCACGCTAACGAAGGCGCCGATCCGGTAAAGCTCGTCGAGATCGTTCAGGTCGTGCAGGAAAAGTTTGCCCAGCGTCACTCCGAGGAGCGCGACGCCGGCATAACGCGCGGCGCGCTGCTCGATTCGCATGCCGGCAACGATGAGGCCGAGGGCGAAAAGTCCCCACGCGATCGAATAGGTCATGTCGCGCGAAAAATTGCCGGTGAACGAAAAGGTAAGCGTCGGACCGATCGAAAAATAATCGGCGATCTCGATGTTGAGGAGAAGAAAGGCGAGAATCACGCCTAACGAACCGAGCAATGGCGGGCCGACGCGCTCGATCGAATTCTCCCGCGGTCGTCCGAAGAGCCGAACACCTCCGAGCAGACAGGCCGTGGTGATTCCATAGGCGTAGAGGTACCAGTTCCAAAGGCGAGTCGCGGCGCGTTTGTGATAATCGAAGACCGCCGGATTAAGCGCGAGGCGGACGAAAGCGCAGCAAAGCAGGACGACGCCGACCAGCCGCAGACCGCGATGCGGCAGGCGATGAAAAAGCCAGAGAAGAGCGCAACCTTCCAGCGCCCAGCCGAGAGTGATCCATTCGCGCTCGAATTGCAGAGGAAAAATCAGACTAACGAAAAGCAGCAACGCGCCGCCCTGCCAGGCGAGCCGGGCGTCGCCGGTGGCCGGGTCGGCGCGGTAGAGTTTCAGCAATGTCACCACCCCGATTGCAGCCGGAACCACGAAAGCCGCCGGCAGCAACCCCATCCACTCGTTAGGGAAGGCGGAGTCGATCGCGCGATAAAACAGCCAAAACTGAAGCGCCTGAGCGATTGCGCTGATCGCCCACGACCAGGCCTTTTCCTTCTGCGCGGAACAGAATGGGAAGGCGACGAAGAAGATCAGAAAGAGACCGTAGTATCCGAGTGCAGGAATCGCCTGTTCATTCGAGAAGTGCGCAGCCTGCCAGCTCACTTCCACCAGACCGGCGCCGAACAAAGCGGAAAGCGCGAGCCAGTCCGCGCGCTTCACAATCGCCGCGACGAGCAGAATCCCGGTGAGAATGAGAGCGACGCCAAAAACCGGCGTCGGATTCCGAAGCTCGACAGCTTCAACCAAAATGATCAGGAGCAGGAAGGGCGTGACGGTGCCGGCGGCGGTGAGCGGCAGCATGCCCGGACGCCAGGCTGAAGCCGGAACCGTCGCGGCGTGCAGGAGCGCGAAGATGACGATGGCGGCGAGCGCAGCCAAGAGCGGCGCGTGTTGCGCAAACAACCCGATCCATGCCGCCACCAGAGTGAATGTCAGGGCGCCGGCGCCGAACGCGATCGCGCGATGCGCCCGACCCATCACCGGCAGCGCGAGAACGCCTGCATCCGCGAGAAAGACGAAGCTGAAGAAAAAAATCGGCTGACGCGCGAGTGCGGGGACGGCCAGGAGCCAGAAACAAAATCCGAGAGCGGTAAACCCCGCGACGACGGCGGCGGCAGCGGTCCAGGTATTCGGTGAGATCGGACGCGTTGTAGACGCTTCGCTCTGCGAAGCGCGGGGAGCGAGCATCGCTCCTCTCATTCCTGGCAACGTCGATACCCGCGCTTCGCAGAGCGAAGCGTCCACAGAAGTAGAACGCCAAAAAGAGCGCTTCGAAACCGAGAAAGATCCAGAAGGCGCGACCGCCCCTGGCGGCGTTGAAGAACTGGATGGCCCAGCCCAGTTGAGTCAAAGCAGTCCCGATCGCCGCGAGCAAAACCAGATAATGCCAGCGCTTGCGCAACGCGACCGCCGCCACCCCGAGGTCAAGCAGCGCGATGTAAAGAAAGAGTGCGGGCGCGTTGTCGCACCGCTCGGAAGCAACGACGGGGGTGAGAAAACCGCCTAACAATCCGAGAATAACAATCACCTGAGCGTCGAGACCGACCGCGAGGAGAAAGGATCCGAGCGTTACCGCCGACATCGCGAAAAAAGCGGTCGTTAGGGAAATCAGTCCGTAAAAGGAATGTGCGGCAAAAAGATCGGCGTAAAGAATGACGATACCGGTGGCGCAAAGACTTTGCGCGGTGGCCCGATAGCGACCGCGCGCCAGCCACCAGCCCGTCGCAACCAACGCCAGGCCGACCGCGCCGCCAATCACGATCCGGCCGAGCGGCGTGATCAGGTTGTTCTCAAAGGAATACTTGACCATGAAGACGACGCCCAGAAAAAGCGCGAGACCGCCTAACCATGCGAACAACTTGACGCCCATGAACGCCTCCCAGTTGAAAGGCGTCGCCGGTGCAGGAGTTGGCGGCAAAGGCGGCGGAAGTGGCGGCGGTTTGCTCGGCACCGGAGGGACGAGCTTCCGCTCGTCCGGGACTCGCCCCGGCGAGTCCATCGGTGGTGTCGCCAGCAACGGCGATGGTGGAATCGCCACCTTCTCAGGCGCGGGTGGAGGCTCGGCAGTCTGCAATCTCCGCTCGAGCGTCAGAACGCGTTGGGTCAGTGCCTCGACCAAACCGCCGATTTTCTTCACCTGTCCGAAGAGGCCGGCAATGAGGACGCCGGCCAAACCAAGAAGAAAGAACAGCATCGGCGTCATGAACAGGATTTGCCTAACGAGAAACTCTCACAGACCGGTCGGGTGATCGAGAAATTCCCACGGCACCTCGAAACGTTGCCCAAGTGCGGCGGCGAGTGCCTTAACGCCGAAGGTCTCGGTCGCGTAATGACCGCCGAGGAAGAGATTGATGCCCAACTCCTCGGCCGCGACCGCCGCCCAGTGCGGTGCCTCACCCGTGATGTAAGTGTCGACGCCGGCGCGCGCGGCCACGTAAATTTCTCCGCCGGCCCCACCGGTCACGATCCCGATGCGCTGCGTCTCCATCGGCCCTGCCCCGATGCAACGGACGAATCCGCCTAACGATTCCTCAAGCTGGGCAAGCAACTCGTCCCGCCGCAGGCTGGCTTGAGCCTGGAGGCCGAGGAACCGCCCCTCCCTCTCGAGAAAGGGCCGCGTGTTGTTCAAACCAAGCGAGACGGCGAGGAGCGCGTTATTGCCGATCTGCGGATGAAAATCGAGCGGGAGATGGGCGCTGTAGAGCGCGAGGTTGTGATCGAGCGCGACCTGCAACGCACGATGCAGTGGACCGGTGACCGGTTGCAGCCCGGGCCAAAACAAACCGTGATGCACCACGAGCAAATCGATCTTCTGGTCCACGGCCATTTGCATCGTCCAACTCGAAGCATCCACCGCCGCACCGATTTTTGTGACGGCGCCGGAGTTTTCGATTTGTAGTCCGTTGAGCGCGTTTGGGTAGTCCTCAATCTCGGAAAGGCGGAGGAGTTCGTCGGCAAAGCGAACGATCTCGGCAAGCGCAGGCATGGCGGCACTCTGCCGAGAAAGGGGCGCCTTTGCACGCTTCTAGTTTTCTTGACGAATCCGACGCCGCTGATAATCGTGCGGGAAGCAACACCGTTTTCACCCGAAAGGAATTCCGTGGAATACACCGACGCACCCGCAGCCGAATCAACCCAGCAGTCTCTGCCAACACCGACCGCAGCGACCGGCCTTTTAGAAACGGCCGAAGGGCAGGCGAGCGATTTGGTCGCGGTGATGTTCAGCATCGTCCCGGGCCTCGGGCACATCTACAAGGGCTATCGTTTGATTGGCGTGCTCCTGATGTTTCTAGGAACACCGATGGCGTTCGGTCTCGCCCTCTTGATTGCCACCGGCACGGCCGGCTTTGGATTTTTTCTCCTCCCGATCTATTGGATCGCGGTGATGATTAACGTCTGGGCCATTCCAGATCGGGTGGCCTCTTCCGCCGCGGACGAAGGCGAGCAGTATTGATGTAGACGTTTCGCTCCGCGAAACGCGGGGGGAAAGATTCGCGCGGTGAGGATTTTTTCCGCGTGCTGCGCCAATCGCCGCGCTTCGCAGAGCGAAGCGTCTACAGGCGTTCACGCGACAACTGCCGCGTGAATTTCCTCAAGAATTTCGCGCAAACCGTAGCGGAAATTCCACTGCGGATAATGCTCGCGAAATTTCCGCACGTCGCTGATCCACCAGATGTGGTCGCCGATCCGATTGTCCTCGACGTATTCCCAGGAAAGTTTGCGACCGCTGATTTCCTCGCAAAGTTCAATCGCCTCGAGCATGGAGCAGTTGCAATGGCGACTCCCACCGATGTTATAAACCTCCGCGACGCGCGGCGCCCTAACGAACGCCGCAAACGCCTCGACCAAATCGAAGCTGTGAATGTTGTCGCGCACCTGCTTGCCCTTGTAGCCGAAAACGCGATAGGGGCGCCCGCTCACCGTGCACTTCATCAGGTAGGAAAGAAATCCGTGCAGCTCCGTTCCGGCATGCGCGGGTCCAGTCAGGCAACCGCCACGAAAACAAGCTGTCGGCATCTCCAAAGTAGCGACCGTATTCCTGCACGAGCACGTCCGCCGCGACCTTTGACGCGCCAAAAAGCGAGTGCTTCGTCTGGTCGATGCTCATGCTCTCCGAAATGCCGGGCTCGTATTCGTGGCCCGGCTCGATCTCCCAGCGCAGCGGCAGCTCGCGCAATGGCAATCGATTCGGCGTATCTCCGTAGACCTTGTTCGTCGAGATGAAGACGAACGGCGTTTCCGGGGAAAAATTTCTGGCCGCCTCGAGCAGATTAAGCGTGCCGTTGGCGTTAACGGTGAAATCCATCTGCGGATCGCGCGCCGCCCAATCGTGCGATGGCTGCGCGGCGGTGTGCACGATCGCCGCCAGGCCGCGGCCGTGTTGCTTGAAGAGTTCATTCACCGACGGGGCATCGCGAATGTCGATCTCGTGATGCTCATAGTTAGGCACGCTCGCGAGCAACTCGTCGCGGGTCCGGCGAGTCGAGGCTTCCTCGCCAAAAAATTGTTTCCGCATGTCGTTATCGATTCCGACCACCGCGCCGCCCTCCGCCGCGAAGCGTCTGACCGTTTCCGAACCGATCAACCCTGCGGAACCCGTGACGAGAACGGTGCGCGCCCTGGTCATCTCGTTAGGCAGCGTCCGTGCCGATCATCCAGGTCAGTTGTCCGTTGGGCGGATTCACCAGGCTGGCGGGATACTCAGAGTCTCCCGCCAGGACCTGCTCAATGAGCTGCGGGTTTTTGTTGCCGCGGACGAGGAAGAGCACGTGCCGCGACTGGTTGAGGAGCGGCAAAGTCATGGTGAGGCGCCATCTCTCAAATTTTGGCACATGGTTCGCCACCACCTGCCGGACCTCTTCCCTGAGCGCTGCTGTTCCCGGAAAAAGCGAAGCAGTATGACCGTCATCGCCCATCCCGAGCAGCATCAGATCGTGCCGGTAGATCGTCTCCCCATGCTGGGTCGCGAGGAGCTTGAGTGCGTCCTCATACTCTTGTGCGGCGAGCGGCGGATCGATCTCTCCGCGCAAACGCATGATCGATTTTTCCGGAATTGATTGGGGAGCGAAGAGCGACTCGCGCGCCATTCGGTAATTGCTTTCCGCATCGTCAGGCGGAACGCATCGCTCATCGCCAAAAGTGAACAGGACGCGTTCCCAAGCCAGGTCGCGCGCAATCCGCCCGAACTCAGTGTAGATCGGACGCGGCGTATTGCCTCCGGAGAGCGCGATCCGAAACTCGCCTCTGCTGACCAGCGCGGCGCGCGCTTGTTCGAGGATAAACGAGGCGGCGTCAGTGACGAAATTCGCGCTGCGAATGATCTCTCTCATACGCCAAAATGTGGGAGGGGCCTGTGCGCCCCGATAAACGCGGCCAAGGGGTCGCGGCCAAAGGCCACATTTTGTAAGGTGACCCGCCCTCACATCAGATGGCGCAATGCGAACGGCCGTGCTTCGCGAGGTAGCGCTGATGGTATTCCTCCGCGCGATAGAAGGTGGGCGCGGGCTCTATTTGCGTCACGATCGGCCGGGGAAAACGACCGCTTTTGTCGAGCTCCTCCTTCTTCTTTTCGGCCGCCGCCTTTTGCTCCGGAGAATGATAAAAAACGACGGACCGATATTGTGAACCGACGTCGGGCCCCTGACGATCGCGGGTGGTGGGGTTATGATTACTCCAAAAAATGTCGAGCAATTGCTCGTAGCTCACCTGCGCGGGATCGAACTCAATTTCGACCACTTCCGCGTGACCTGTTTCATGACTGCAAACTTGTTCGTAGGTCGGGTTCTCCGTTGCGCCGCCGGCATATCCGCTCGTCGCCGAGGCCACACCTTTGGTATTGCGGAACAATTCCTCGACTCCCCAAAAACATCCCGCGCCGAAAGTTGCCTTTTCGATACTCATGGGCTCACCATCAAACGAGAGGGCCCACCATGCAACCGGGGTGCGTGCTGTAGACGCTTCGCTCCGCGAAGCGCGGCGCAAAGCGATGCTGCCTTTGGAGGGACGGGCTCTGTCCCGTCCCCGCTTCAGAATCTCGGACGACATCCGCCTGAGGCGGATCGTCCCTCCAGCGCATTCTTTGGCCAGTCGAGCGTTCGATAGCAGCCGGCCTATGTCCCGCGCTTCGCAGCAGCGAAGCGTCTACAATCAGCGCGCCAGTTCGTGAATTTCTTCCACCCAGACGAGCTCGCAGGCTCCCTTCCCGCTATCAGTGCGGCTGAGCGAACTGGTCCAGGTGCCAATGTCCGGTCCAGTCGCTTCGACGAGCAAGCCGGAGAGGTGGACGAGTTCGCCCGTGCGAAGCGACTTACACTCGGACGCGACCTCGTCGGTGGATGGGATCAGATGCAGATTGGTGGAGTGTGAGATGATTTCTTCTTTCGGGATCGGTGGCTGGCGCTGCCACTCGTAAAAATAGAAGCGCGCGCTCTGGCTAATATCGAGGCGATCGAGCACTGCCTCATCCGACATCGGCCCCCAGCCCACTGCCAAATCGACCGGAACCAGAGCCGCGCTGCGATCGTAACGGTAAATTTTTCGATGCAAGACCCGCGCATCAAGCGCGAATGTCGCCAACGGCTTGAGTTGAAACTCTCGGTATGCAAAGGGCGCTTCGCTCGGCGGAGGTCGCTGCGCCGGCTCGTCTGCGATCAACACTCCGGGCGGATATGTGATCGGGGCATTGATTCGATGATAGGCGAACCAAGCCACAACGAGGAACGCAATGACGAAGATGGATTTCAAACGAGGATAGCATTTTATGAGCAGATGTTATGCTCATTCGGTAATTGGCTCGCTCCCGCTGCGGCCGTTGTCGACTTTGTTGCTAAACGCCCTACATCACCATCCCGCCATCGACCGCCAGCACTTGGCCGGTGATGTATTTGGCCTCCGGCGCGGCAAAGAAAGCAACCGCCGCGGCGATATCCTCGCCTTCACCGAATTTCCCGAGCGGGATTTTCGCCAGGATCGCTTCCTTAACCTGATCGGACAACACCCCCGTCATATCGGTGACTATGAAGCCGGGAGCGACCGCGTTAACGGTGATCCCGCGACTGGCCAATTCCCGCGCGAGAGATTTCGTCAGACCAATTAGGCCGGCCTTGCTCGCGGCGTAGTTAGCTTGCCCTGCATTTCCCGTCAGACCCGTCACCGAGCTGATGTTGATGATCCGGCCGCTCCGTTGTTTGATCATCGAGCGCATGATTACCTGGGTGAAACTGAATGCACCTTTCAAATTCGTATCGATGACAGTTTCCCAATCCTCGACCGACATCCGCATCGCCAATCCGTCGCGGGTCACGCCGGCGTTATTCACCAGGATATCGACCCGGCCGAAGTCCTCGAGAATCCTGGCGCCGGTCTCCTGAACGGCGGCGTGATCGGCGACATCGACGGCATAGGCTTTCGCAGCATCAGCGCGGGTGGCGTTGATTTCGTCGGCCGTTCGCTGCGCATTCGCCTCGCTTCGACTAACGGCGGCGACACGGGCGCCTTCGCTGGCCAGTCGAACGGCAATGGCATGCCCAATCCCCCGCCCCGCTCCGGTGACGATTGCGACTTGGTTTTCAAATCTCATGATCGCGTCATCCTGAGGGTGAATGTCGAGAGCTGTCAATGTAGACGCTTCGGTTCCTCTGCGAAGCGCGGGTATCGACTCGGCCGCCGGACGCAAGCTCGCTTCGCCCAGAGGGCGACGTCTACAGGGCCTCACGGCTTCACGTCGTTCTTCACAATCTTGCCGTCTTTCATCACGAAAAAAACGCGCTCGGTCGCAGTGATATCGGCGGTTGGGTCTCCCGGCATCGCAATCACGTCGGCCAGTTTTCCTTTCTCAAGCGTGCCTAGCTTGTTGGCGACTCCGAACAACTCCGCATCGACCGACGTCGAACTAAGCAAGGCGTCGATCGGCTTCATCCCGAGCCCGGTCATGAGGGCGAACTCCTTCGCGTTTTGCCCATGCGGAAAAACAGCCGCGTCGGTGCCGAATGAAATCTTCACCCCGATCTTGAGGGCGTTGCGAAACATTTCCGAGCGCGCATCAGTCGCCGCTTTGCCCTTCGCCTGAATCGCGGGCGGATACTGATTGATCTTGGACATGACCCACTCCGACGCCATCAGAGTGGGCGTGAGATAGGTCCCTTTTTGTTTCATCAACTGGAGCGTATCGGGCTTCAAGAAAGAGCCGTGTTCAATCGAATCAACGCCGGCGTTGATCGCTTCTTTGGCCGCTGCGTCACCATGGCAATGGACAGCAACTTTCTTCCGAAGCCGATGCGATTCATCGACCAGCGCCGCCATTTCCGCCGGATCCAATTGCGGCACATCCACTTCGTCGCCTAACGAAAGAACACCACCCGAGACGGCCGCCTTGATCACGTCAGCGCCGTTTTTTACCTCGAACCGGACGGCTCTCCGAATCGCATCCGGGCCATCCGCGATTCCGTCGGACCAACCCGGTTCGGCGCCGAAAAGCATGTCGCGAAATCCGTTCGTGTGATCGAAATGGCCGCCGGTCGCGCCAATGCCATGCGTCGCGACGAGCATGCGCGGCCCGGGAAGGATGCCTTTGTTGATCGCGTTGCGAAGCGAGACATCCGGAAAGTCATGGGAATTTGGATAACCGCTTCCGAGATCGCGCACACTGGTGAAGCCGGCCTCGATCGTCGCTTTCGCATTCGGAATCATCTCGAGGGCGAGTTGAGAAATGTTTTCATCGAGCATCCGGAGTCGCAGCTCGTTGTAGTTGCCGGAATAATCGAAGGTCAGATGGGTGTGCGCGTCCATAAATCCGGGAGAAAGAGTGGCGTCGCCGAGATCGATGATCTGCGCGTTGTCAGGAATAGCGACGTTGCTCCCGGCCGCAGTGATCGTGTTGCCTTCCACAACCACAATGCCGTTAGGCAGAAGAGTCTTCGATTTACCGTCGAAGAGTCGGGCCGCTTTGAGGGCGATGACTGGAGGGGCCGTGTCGGCCGCAATTGTATTCGTTAGGCTAAGAAGTGCGCTGATCGCGCCGACGGCAAGGGAGCGTTTCATGTCCCGGGGATATAGAAATGAAAGGCGCTGATGTCTACACGGAAACGATCAGCTCGGTTTCGTAGATCGAGCCGGCCGGGGTCAGTTGACTCGACTTGAGTTGGAAAGAATCGATTGGAACAAGGCCGGCATCAAAAGCGGCTTTTGCTCTCAAGAAAGGCCCGATCGTCTGGGTCGCGACATCCTGACAACGGGCCAGTGTAAAGTGGGGATGCCACGGACGAAGATCCGGCTCAATGCCAGCGGCCAGCGCGGCGTCCGTCACGCGTTTGTGCAATTGAAAAAGGTGCGGATGTCCGTGACCGACGCCGAGCCAAACAACCTTCGGGCGGCCTTTAGCAGGGAAGGTTCCAATTCCGTTGAGCGGAAGAAAAAAGCGCGCGAACCGAATCGCGCGCAACTCGACGCGCAGCCTCTCTTCCGCTTCCGCTGTTACATTTCCAAGAAAAGCGAGCGTAAGATGAAACTGTTCCGCGGTCAGCCAACGCACACCGGGCAACCGCGGATTCAAGCTCGCGAGCGATTGCGCAACCGATGGCGGTAATTCCAGACTAACGAAAAGGCGCTTCGTTGGCACCGCGCGGACTTACGCTCCGTTATCACCGCCGATGGCCGCGTCGCCGAGACGAGTCAACCAGGCCGGCCCGCGCTGCTCCGCCCGCGCCGCGTGGCCGGATTTCAATTCATCGCCTTCGACGCCGACCGGCCCGGGCAGGAATCGATTGACCAGCTTCATTATCTCTCCGGTAAGGCTCGGAAAGAGGGCGTTGCCGATTATCGCGGCCCGCGCCGGCAAGCCGATGATGAGCGATGACTGCCCGCGACGACAGGCGCCAACAATTTTCGCCGCGGCGCGCTCGGCGTCGACCGCGGCGAAGGGCAGCGCGGTTGAGAGAGAAAACCAGGTGAACTCTGCGCCGTGATCGCCCTTAAAAGTGGCATGCACTTGCGAACCGGTCCGCATCATTCCGGGCGTAACCGTCGTGACGCGAGATGCCGTCGCGCGCGAGCTCGGCGCGGAAGGCGTCAGAGAGTCCGACGAGGGCAAACTTGCTCGCGCTGTAGGGCGCGAGATGCGGCACCGCCACCTTGCCGCCGATGGACGAGATGTTGACGATGCGGCCGCCGCCGGCCCGCTGCATGTGCGGAATGGTTTGACGGATCAGATTGAACGGCGCCCAAAAATGGAGCTGCATCGATTTCTCGAAATCGCCCCGTCGCATGTTCTCGAGCGGGCCGACTTCGATGATGCCGGCGTTGTTGATCAAAACATCGATTCCGCCGAAATGATCCACTACTGTCTCGACTGCGCCTAACGACTGCCCGCGATCGAGCAGATCGCACGGCACCGGCAGCGCTTCGCCGCCGAGAGTGCGCAGCTCCGCGCAGGCCCGAAGAAGTTCACCCTCGTCCCGGGCGACGAGCGCGACGCGACCGCCTTCGGCCGCAATCCGTCGTGCGATCGCCAGGCCAAGTCCGCGCGAACCGCCGGTAATGAGTACGGATTTCCCAGCGAACGAGAAATCGTCGCGCAAGAAGCGCGCAACGGCCCAGCCGGCGACACCGATTCCGCCGAGTGCAAAAAAGAAGGAACGCTTCATGGCGCACTATACATCCGCTTTTTGAAGCGCGATTGCAGGTCGCGTTGTGGAGGGACGGGCTCTGTCCCGTCCGCGTTTGGTGAGCGTTGTTAAACCCGCCGGAAACACGGACGACATCCGCCTCAGGCGGATCGTCCCTCCAACGTCGAGGAGTCACGCGCCTTGCGTCCTGGTTGCGGCGCCTCGCCGCAAGGATCGATCATGTAGACGCTTCGCTCTGCGAAGCGCGGCTGTGTCAGTGCGGCGTCTGACGCCCGCGCTTCGCAGAGCGAAGCGTCTACACTAAACGTCTGCCTCGATCGCGACGGCTGGCTGCATCTTGTCCGTGGATGGTTTACGAAAACTCATCGCGAGCGCGAACGCGATGAGCAAGATGGCCGCGCTCACGAAAAACGGCGTGCGCGCATAATGCGCGAACGGCCGGTTGAGATCGAACATGAGCAGCCATCCGCCAAGGAGCGGCCCAACCAGACGCCCGGCACTCCCCGCGGACTGCATCAGACCGAGAGCGCGACCCTGCCAGCTGCGATCAATCATTTGCGAAGCGAGCCCGTTGAGCGTCGGGGTGACGAGACTGTTGGCAATCGCGAGCGCCGCGCTAACAAGCAGCAGCATCCCCAGGGTCGAGACGAGCGGCAGGGAGAAGAGCGCGAGCGCGAGCAAAAGCAGACCTGTTCGGGCAAGTGCGGTTTCGCCGAACATTTTTACAAGCCGCCCGATCAAACCGCCTTGCAAGATGACGGCGATAATTCCAATGAACCCAAAGACGTACCCGGTTTGGCGCGCGTCGAACCCGAAGCGCTTTTCGGTAAAAAGCGCGAAGAGCGTCGTCATTATGGCGAAGCCGGTGATGGTGAAGAAATATGTGGCCACGATGGTGCCGAAGAGGCGGCCATGGCCGTGCTGGAAAACTTCCGCGAGACGGCTGCGCTTATGCGGGTGGGAACGGTATTCGGCGGAAAGGCTTTCCGGCAAAATGAAGTAGAGAAGCACAACGTTGATGGCGGCGAGGGCGGCGGCAAAATAGAAGGGCGCGCCGTAGGAAATGCGGCTCATGATTCCGCCGATCATTGGACCAAACGTGAACCCGAGGCCGAAGGCCGCACCAATCAAGCCCATCGAGCGCGAGCGATTTTCCGGTGTGCTGACGTCGGCGATATAAGCCTGCGCCGTCGAGATGTTGCCGCCGCTGGCGCCATCGATGATGCGCGCGAGAAAAAGCAGCGGAAGCGACGAGGCCCACCCCATGATGAGAAAACCGATCGCAGTGCCGGTGAGGCTGGCGATCAAGATCGGCCGCCGCCCGAAGCGATCGGAAAGCCGGCCGAGGATCGGCACGAAAATGATTTGCATGCCGGAGTAGATGCCGGTGAGCCAACCGATCTGGACGGGCGTGGCGTGAAAATGTTCCGCGTAAAGCGGCAACACCGGAATGACGATGCCGAAACCCACCATGTCGATGAAGACGGTGAGGAAGATGACGAAGAGCGGAGACATCGGAAAGGATGCAGGTGGAAGGATGAAAAGTGAAATCCTAATGAGGCGTTAGAAATGACGAATTTCCAATGACGAATTCCGAATCAAATCCAAAGCTCGAATGACGAATGAAGGTCATCAGCGGCTGATCATTCGACCTTCTTGCCTCGTCATTCCTTCGACCTTCGTCATTCGGAATTCGTCATTGGGCTGCCTACCCGTGTTTTCGATTAAAGCGGGCCACCTCTCGCGCCGTCTCGCGATCCGTGGCGCGTTTCTTCAAGTCGAGCCGTTTGTCGCGCGCTTCCTTACCATGCCCCACCCCGATCTCGGCTTTGATCCGGCCGTTTTTCCAATAGAGCTTGAGGACGACAAGTGTCCGGCCCGCGATGTTCGTTAGGCCGTAAAGCTTGTCGATTTCACGCCGGTGGAGGAGAAGCTTGCGCACCCGTTTTGGGGCCGGTACTTCGTGGCTGGCGCGTTCGTAGGGTTGGATGTCGGCGCCGTAGAGAAAAGCTTCGTTTTTTTCAATCCGGGCGAAAGCGTCGCCAATATTCGCTTTGCCGGCGCGGATCGATTTGACCTCACTCCCTTTCAATTCAACGCCGGCTTCGAAGCGCTCGAGGATGTGGTAGTCGCGCAGCGCCTTACGATTGAGAATGGTCTCAGCGGGCATCTTGAAAAGCGATGAGTGACAAGTGAAAAGTGACGAGTAAAACGCAGCGCCTCCGCTCTTTACTCGTCACTTGTCACTTGTCACTGGCCACTCTTCCTACGCCTCGGCCGGCGTGTCTTTCAGCTCCTCAAAGCTGAGTTTGCCCGCGATGATTTCCTTGAGCGCGATGTCGGTGAGGGAGGACTTGGGGGTTGCTTCTACGAGGGGGCGATGACCGAGGCCAAGCTGCCGAACACGCTTGGAAACTACGTTAATTAGCAGTTGCTGATTGGGAATCACTTTGGCTGCTTCCTGCAGGAGTTGAGCGGTCATATTTCTCAAGGAACTGACGGAACGGCTCTTTTCCGAGGGAAATTGGAGGATCGTCGGCGAACCATTCGTTAGGGCTGAAGAGGTGGAAATCGAAGCGAGCATCGTCGGCGCAAGCGGATTCGGATAATCCGTGCAGCCGGATGGTTGTCAATCGATTTTCTCGGTGCGATTGAATCACTTGCCAGCACGATTGAACTGCGCGAAGTAGGGGCGCTGCGCTGCCGCCGGCCGGGTGCCGGGAGGTTGTGCCGCCAGAATTCGGGCTGTGGCTCAGCTTGGTAGAGCGCCTGCCTCGGGTGCAGGAGGTCCAGGGTTCAAATCCCTGCAGCCCGACGTTCTTCGTCCGGTGCGTCGGAGCGGCCACCGATTGATACACACTGAACACAGGTAAAGAAAAGCCGGCCTAATTCATCTGTGTAGATCTGAGTTTATCTGTCGCCCAATTCGATGACCGACTCCGTTCTCACGACCATTGCCGTCACCGGATTTAGCATCGCGTTTTTCCACGCGGCGATCCCGACCCATTGGCTGCCATTTGTCCTGACCGCGCGGGTGCAACGGTGGAGTCGCGCCAAGACGCTCGCCATCACCGCGCTTGCGGCCAGCGGGCATGCCTGCTTCACCGCTCTCCTCGGGGTCATTGTCGCATGGCTCGGTATCGCCCTGAGCGATCGCATTGGAGATCTGGTTTCCCCGCATTGCCGGCGGCGTGCTAATTCTCTTCGGGCTCTTTTATGTCGTCCGGCAGCTGACCGGCCACACTCATACCCATCTGAATTGGTTTAAACACTCCGATGCTGACCACGACCACGAGCATCACCATGAGCACGGGCACCAACATGGACACGAGCACAAACACGAGCACGCGCAGACCCCGATCACTGCGCGGACATCACTTTCGAAATCCGATCTTGCCGCGATCGCGAGTTTGCTCGCTCTGCTGACATTTTCGCCCTGCGAAGCATTCGTCCCGGTCTACGTCTCCGGCGTGCGCTATGGCTGGCACGGGTTCGCCTTGCTCACCATCATTCTCACCGTCGGCACAATCGCTGGCATGGTCGCCTTTACCGGCCTCGCCCTCACCGGCATCGAACAGGTCAAGCTGCGCTCCTTCGAAAAATATGAAGCCGCGGTGATGGGTGCGTTGTTGTGCGCGGTCGGAGTGCTGATTATTCTCTTCGAGAAATGACAACCGATCCTGCTGCTCTTTCCGTCGGCGATCCCGCGCCCGATTTCGCCGCCACCGCAGTTGGTGGAAAATATGGAACCGGAAAGCTCGTTAGGCTAAAAGACCTGCGCGGCTCGCCCGTTGTCCTTTATTTTTATCCAAAAGACGACACCCCGGGATGCACTGCCCAGGCCTGCGGATTGCGCGATGCCTGGAGCGAGTTCGACGGTCGGGCGGAGATTTTCGGCGTCAGCATCGACTCGACGGCAAGTCACGAAAAATTCATCGCCAAGTTTCATCTCCCCTTTCCGCTCCTCTCCGATCCGGAGAAGAAGATCGTGAACGACTACGGCGTCTGGGTGGAGAAAAGCATGTATGGGAAGAAATATATGGGAGCGGAGCGCACGACCTTCGTTATCGACAGCCAGGGCCGGATCGCCGCGATCCTGCGCAAAGTGAAGCCGGCGGAGCATGTCGAGCAACTGCGCGCCGCGCTGTTGTAGCGTCCGCTGTCTCAGCGGACTGATTCGCGCGCGATTTTCCCGGTGCGCTGGGACAGCTCACGCTACAAAGAACGCGTATGCCCAACCCCAAAAGAGATCAGCGCAACGCGAAATGAGTTGCCAAGCGCACCATTCAATTTACCTTCGCTGCTCGTGACCGGGTTTGGTCACGGTTTGGTTTCAGATGCTGACCTTCGGCACTCCGAAATCGGCAGATTGAAATCTTCCCTATGGGCTCGCTGAAAAAACGACGAAAAGCAAAAATCTCCAAACACAAGCGCCGCAAGCGGATGAAAGAAAACCGCCACAAGAAGCGCTTGCGCTACAAGTCGTAGTCCCGTCATGCCTTGTCGCCCTCGGTGGGCGACCTCCTTCGCCTAACGAATCGTTCCGGCTCGCCACGCCATATTGTGCGGTGGCGGTTTCGTGTCAGTCTTTTCCTGATGAAAGCTTCGCCTGGCTGGCTGCTTCCGCTTTTTTGGCTGCTCAGTGGCAGTCAGCTTGTAGCGGCGGCGGATTCAGGCGGCCCAGCCGCAATTGGAAAACGACGTCCTCCGCATCACTCTCTCACCGCAGGACGCTGCGATCACGGTCGTCGACAAGCGTATCGGCCTTACCTGGCAGCAAAAAGTGCATCCCGGTTTTCACGTCGCGCCCGAAACACTCCGGGTTGCCGCGGGTTCCATCTCCTGCCGGGTTCTCGGCCCGGGCGAAACCTGCAACCTGACGATCGCTCTGGGCGACAAGACAGCTTCTTCTTTCGATCTCACCGCCGACATACCGGACCGACACTATACGACACGGCCGGTTTACCCGTTCCGTTTCATGGCTCCCGAAAAAGGCTGGTATTACGTTCAGAACACGAGCGGAGAAGGGATGCTCATGCCGATGGAACAATCGGCTCGGATCAGCAAGCCGTTTGGCTGGACGGGCAGCCAACCCTGGTGGGGACTGACTGATCTCCAACGCGGCGTGGCGGAGCGCCTGGATTCTTTTCGTAGCCCAGACGGTCGACCCGGCCCTAACGATGCCACGGTCTACGCCGTGCCGCTACGGATCAACTATTCGTTCTTTCACGAAGGGGGCTACGTCGCGCAGGCCAAAAGCTACCGCGATTTCTTTCTTCGGACCCACCCGGACCTGAAACCTTTGCGCGATCGGGTTTCGAACCGGCCCGCCGTCAGCAGCCTGAAGGATAGTGTCTACGTTTATCTCTGGGGGAGTAATCCGGCGGATGACCTGAATCTCGTTTCCGAGATGAAAGCCGCCGGAGTCGACCGGGGCATCGCTGTTTTCTATGGCACGACACCCGATTGACCGCGCCCTCTTCGACGGGATCAAGCACCTCGGATGGGTCGCAGGATCCTATCATATGCCCACGGGCAATCTCTTCCGCGTCTCGCGCCCCGGCTGGCCCAATCTCCTGCTTACTGGCCAAATTCAGCCCGACCAACTCCGCCGCGAAGCCGACCCAAGAAGCTGGGACCGGATCTGCGCCCGACACCTGCTCCCGGAGTGGCTGCCAAAAGCCAAAGAGCTTATCGCCACTTATGGCACCCAGTTATTCTATTTCGATACCCTTATCGTGGGATTGGCCCCTTGCCTCAGCCCAAGCCATCCTTCGACCATTGAGGAAAACCAGCAGGCGCGCCTCGAGATCCTGCAAAAAACGCAGGACCTGGGAACCGTCGTCGGCTCCGGCGAAGGTTACTGCCCGACCTGGTCTCTTCCGGGCCTCGATTTCTTCGAAGGTCTTATGTCTGTCCACCCTTATGCTGACCCTCAGATTGAAGATCCCATCGGGAGGCTATGAAACCGATCTGGGCGAGAGCTACCGCACCGACGCCGCCGTCACTCTGGACGAAGGAAGAAGAATCCCTCTCTACCAACTCGCCTTTCACGACTACGTCGCAGGCAGCTGGGTCTGGCGCGATACAAACTTCCAGAGCCGTCCTTACGCGTGGAAGAAAGATCTGTTCAATATCCTCTATGGCACCATGCCGATGTGGCACATCAACCGCAGGATGTGGGAGAGTCATAAGGCGGATTACATCGCGAGTTATCGTGCAATCGCTTCCGTCCGCTCCCGGATCGGCTTTGCCTCCATGACCGGCCATGGCTGGCTCACTTCGGATCGAGCCGTCCAATATAGCGACTGGGACACGGGCGACCGGGTCATCGTAAATTTCGGCGACCATCCTTTTCAACGAGCGAGCAAGCCTGCCGTCGCAGCCAAATCCTTTGTTCTCGAGAAAGCTCCTTAGCGCAATTGCCGCAGCCGGGATACAACCGCTTTTCGGTAGGGCTCTCAGGTAGGGCGAGACTCTGTCGAGCAGGAGGTTAGACGTCGCCCCAGAATCGTGCGCACTCTCCCCGAGCTGTAGCCGGGATCGATGATCCCGCAACCTGCGGCCTCATTGACGGAAAGCCGGGGTCACCCACCCCAGCTACAACTTATCCCTCCAGATCGCAAGGTCGCAAAATTCATGACAGCCGCTAGCCAGCGAAGTCTGCCCCTGCGCAGTTTGCGCCGACTCTCTGCAACCGCTACCCTCGGATAATGACGCGCAGGCTGCGAACGAATCTCCGCCTTTGCTTTTCGATTACCGGAAGCTGTTTTCTCGGCCTGTCGCTCGCGTCTGCGCGCAGCGTGGACGAAGCGCGACCCGCTGCTCCGCGATCCTCCCCCGCCAAAGCCGTGCCACAGGACGACTCGCTCGTTCTCCACGCGCCCAAGGACCTCGCCCTCCAGCCAGAAGGCGAGCGCAAGGCGCGCGCCCTTTTGGATTACGTGCAGGCACTGGACCTTCAGGATGATGGTGAAAGCGAGAAGGCACTGGCCGCTTTCGAGCGTGTCCTGAATATTGATCCCGGTGAGATTGATCTCGCCACCCGAGTCGCCTTCCTCCTCACTCAGCAGGGGGATTACCCACGCGCGATCGATATTCTCAAAGACGCGGTCAAAGCGCAGCCGAAAGAACCCGAGCCCTATCTCCAACTCGCTTACATTTACGCCAAGTATCTCAAGAAGATGGACCCGGCGATTCGTTATGCACAGGAGGCGGTAGCCCTCGCGCCGAAACAGATCGATGGCTATCAACGCCTCGCTGAAGTGCAGCTCACCGCAAAGAATCGCAGGGGCGCCCTGCAAACCTTGGAGCGCGCCACCAAGGTTGACACAAATGATCCATCTTTCTGGACCCAGCTCGGCAAACTTTACCTCGCTCTCATCGTCGCCGTCGGACAAGAACCCCGACCCTGCAGAGTTAGAAAAAGTGAATGTCGTTATCCGCAAGGCGATCGCCCTCGCCCCGGGCGACGCCTCCGTCCTGAAGGACGCGGCCGATTATTACGCCGCTTCGCAGCAGGTGCAGGAGGCCATCCCGCTTTATCTGCGCGTATTGGAGCTCCAGCCTAACGACGCTAACGCGCGCGAGAAACTGGCTACGAGCTTCATCCTCACCAACCAGCGGGGCAAAGCAATCGAGATGCTCCAGGAAATCATTCAGCAGCATCCGGAAAAATACCAACCCTATGAATTGCTCGGTCGCGTTCTGGAGGAGGATGCGAAAGCGCTCGTCGAAGCGAAGAAGTTGGAAGAAGCGAAAGCCGGATATCTCAAGGCGGCCGCGAGTTACGAGCAGAGCCTTCTGATTAACGCCTCCCAGCCAAATGGTTATTTGCACCTGGCAGAGTTAGTCCTAACAAGGTTACGGGACAACGAGCGCGCCATCCGGCTCCTCCAGGATGCGCGACGGCATTTTCCGGGCGCTTCACAAATCACCTATCTCCTCGCGGTAGCTTTGCGCGAGGCAAAACAGTACCAGGCCTCAGTCGGGCTTTTCGAGGAAGCTCTACACGAAAGCCAGGCGCAAGGGGACGACGTGGCCAATGGCCGCTTCTTTTTCGAATACGGCGCCGCCGCGGAACGCGCCGGCCTTTACGAGAAAGCGGCTGAACTTTTCAAAAAGTCAGTCCAATTCGATCCGGCGGATGCGGCCGAGGCTTATAATTATCTTGGCTTTATGTGGGCCGACCAGAACACGCATCTGGACGAGGCCGAGGATTATATCAAGCGTGCGCTGGCGGCTGACCCGGAGAATGGCGCTTATCTCGACAGCCTTGGCTGGCTGCATTTTCGCCGCGGTCAATACGAACAGGCACTCGCCGAACTCTTGAGCGCGAAGCAGGCGCTGAAGGCGGATGATTCGACCGTCCTGGAACACATCGGTGACACCTACTCGATGCTGAACCAAATGCCCAAGGCGATCGAGTACTGGCAAAAGGCGCTCGCGCTCGATCAAACTAACAATAAGCTGGCGGCGAAGATCGAAGCCGCTAAAACCAAAGTTGGCAAGGGCGCACCCGTGCCCACCTCGCCAAGCAAATGAGAAAATATCCGACACTCTGGCAACGCAAGACCATGTGGGCCTCGCTCACCGCGATCTTTGTTGTGTTGCTCGTCATCGTGGTCGGGTCGGTCATCTGGATAGGAGTGACCGTCGTAGCCTTCCTCCAACCGATTCTCATCCCTGTAGCGATCGCGGCCATCATCGCTTACCTGCTCGATCCGGTCGTGACCTATCTCACCCGCCACGGCCTGGGGCGCACCAAGGCGGTCCTGGCCCTCTTTACCATAGCATTTCTCGCCGTCGCCGCGCTCGTCGCGTGGATTGTGCCGCTCGTTTCCGTCCAAAGTGTAAGCCTGGCGCGCCAGTTACCCGCTTTCACCGAGCGCACCCGTGATCGGGTAGTCGACCTGCTTTATCGCTACGAACGCACTTTCGGGGTGCCTTCAAAGGAAGGTAAAACCGGTGCCGCCACCGGTCTCGTCAATTGGTTGCTGGCAGGTCCCACACCGGCCGCGCCCGCCGCAACGCCCACTCCGAAGCCCTCGGCTTCCGTTTCGCCGAATGGCGAAGTTATCGGACCCGCGCCGACCAAACTTACTTCTGCCGATCGGCAACGCATTCAAGACTGGGTCCAAAAACAGCTGCCAGTTATTGAGCGACAGTTACCTGATCTGATAGCAAAGCTTTGGTTATTGATCAGGACCAGCGTCGGCGGCTTTCTCGGCGTGACCGGTTTTCTTCTTAGTCTTGTTATGGTCCCGATCTATTCCTTTTTTCTTCTTAAGGAGCGACCCGCCATCCAGCGACGTTGGAAGGAATACCTGCCGCTGCGCAATTCCCCACTTAAAGACGAAGTCGCAACCACCCTCTCGCAAATCAACAGTTATGTCATTGCCTACTTCCGTGGCCAACTTCTCGTCTGCCTCGTCGATGGCCTGCTCATTGGCAGTTGTTTGACCGTCCTGGGACTGAACTTTGCCCCTCTGATTGGCTTGCTCGTCGTTCCCCTAACGATGATCCCTTACCTCGGGATTGTTATCTGCTGGATCCCCGCGGTCCTGATCGCCGCCGCGCAGTGGGGCGGCTGGTGGTATCCCTTCTGGGTCACGATAATCTTTATCGTCGTGCAAAATCTGGAGGGCCTCTTCTACGCTCCGCGTATCGTCGGCAATTCTGTTGGTCTTCATCCCATGACGGTGATCGTTTCCATCTTCATCTGGGGATTGCTCATCGGCGGCCTCCTCGGCCCACTTCTCGCCATTCCGCTGACCGCGACAATCAAGGTCTTGCTCGCGCGCTACGTTTGGGGTGAGCGTTTGCGCGAGCAAGTGATCGAGGGCATCGAGGAGATTCCCGTCGTTCAGGAAGCGAGGCGGGAAGCCGAGGACGAATCCGAAGCGGCTCGTTAGGCTAAATCATGGCCCGGCAGTTGAAACGTGTGCGCCGCAAACGACGCAGCCGGGTTTCCTGGAAACAGCGGCTGCGGATTGGCAGCTCCTTGCTCCTCCCTTTCTTTGTCGTCCTCGGGTTTGGAGTCGGCCTTTTCAGTTTTTCTTCGGCGCGCAAAGGATGGAGTCGCTGGCACAAAGCCCGCCTCCTCGCCCAGGCCACAGATCAACTGGAGCACGGCCACCTCGACGCCGCCGATGCTCTCGCCCGCAAGGCCCTCACGATCGACTCCAATTCGATCGAAGCGAGCCGAATTCTCGCCGACGCGACCGAAAAGGAAAATGACTCCGAAACCGTAGCCTGGCGCGCCCAGATCGCGCGACTCGATCCGGGCCTCGATAGCCAGCTCAACCTGGCCTCGGCCGCTCTTCGCTTTGGACAGCTCGATTTGGCGCGCGACGCCCTCGCCCGAGTCGGCCCGGCTGATCGAGATAAAGCCGCCTACCACGTCGTCGCCGGCTGGCTCTCGCGAGCCCAGGGTAATGTGAGCGGAAGAGGAGCGGCACTTCGCCGCGGCAGTTGCCACTGAACCTGGCAACGACGTTTACCAGTTTAATCTCGCCGCCCTGGAAATCCTTTCTCCGGATCCCGAGAAGAACGCAGCCGCGCGCAATCAACTCGAGCGTCTCAGCAAAGTGCCGCAGTTCCGGACCGAGGCTCTGCGCGCCCTCCTGGACAACGCCCTCCGACAAAACCAAACCGACGCCGCTAATTCCCTTGCGCAGGAGTTACAAATGAGTCCCCAGGTCACTTTCGCCGATTACCTTCTCTGTCTCGATCTTTACCGAAAGCTTAACCCTAAGAAGTTCGATGCCCTCCTCAACAAGGTGAAACCAGTCGCAGCTCACAAAGGCGCCGACACGGCGCAGCTTCTCGAATGGATGAACGAGCACGACCTCGCAAGTTCGGCCTTGCAATGGAGCGAGCAATTGCCCTCTGACCTAACGAGTCACCCGCCCGCCGCGATTGCGGTCGCCGCCGTCCTCGCGCAAACGAAAAACTGGTCGCGCCTCAAGCGCTGGACGCGCAATGGCAGCTGGGGCGACGACGATTATCTGCGCTTGGCCTATCAGGCTTACTCTGTCCGGCAGGCCCGGCACTCGGTCGCCGAGACCGAGTTTGATTCCCTTTGGAGCTCGGCCGAACAAGCAGCGGCTGCTAATCCGGAACGCGAGCTGGCCCTCGCGCGGCTGGCCTCGAAATGGGATCTGATCAGCCAGGCCGAATTGCTTTGGTTACGCGTGGCAAAGGTTCCGGCGACGCGGCGCGAAGCGCTGGACGCACTTTACGAAATCTATCGGAAGAGAAACGACCTCCCAAACCTGCGTCTGATTGCGCAAAGGCTGCACGAAAGCTCGCCTGACGAAATCGGTCTTACGACCAACGCCGCTCGCCTCGCCTTGTTGCTCGACCGCAACACCGCGGCCGGTCGCGAACTGGCCCGGCAGGCCTACGAGAAAGCGCCTAACGACACTGCCACTGCGGTTACCTATGCGTTCGCGCTCTACGGCGTCGGCCGGACGGCAGAAGGCGTCGCGGTTCTAAACAAACTTCCGCCGGATCAACTCCGCGACCCACATGTCGCGGTTTTCGCTGCGCTTATTCTGGACGACGACAACCAGGTCGACGCCGCCAATCAGTACGTCGCCATTGCTCGCGCCGATCACCTTTTCCCAGAGGAGAAGCAACTTCTCGAAGAGATCGCGACCCACCGCCAGGGGGCGAGCCCAACGCCCTCGCCTGGTGAACCGTCACCGACGCCACGATAATTTCGCTCCGCCCCTTTGAGCGCATTTTGAATCGCACCAATGCCGCGTTAATTGAGTTCTGCTAGCGGAGTGAAGAGCTTCCGCGGCGAGCCCCGGCTCTATCGGAGCGCGCCGCTCCGTCGGCGCGAGTTTCAAAAACATGATGACGGAGCGTCGCCCTCCACGATGGTCGCAATTCATCGCCACAGTGCACTAGTGGCCAAATAAATATCCGACCAGGGTGATGGCCAGCATGATCCCGGCGATCAATACGACGATCGGCCACACCCTGCGCAACTGCCGGTCTGTTACCCAGAGCTTAAAAAGGGATAGATTCTTTAGGCGCTGCCAATTGTCCCTCGTCATGCAAGGAAACAATGTCTCATCATCGCGCAAAAGCCAAGCTTGCCTTTCCCCGAGAGCCTAATCGTGTCTATGAATACCAAACTAGGCACCCGGGCATGCTCATGGTTTCGCGCACTGTCGCGATCTTTAGCGGCCGCTAGAGTTTGATTCCGCCGATGGAATCGCGTCTTGGATGATCGACCACGATAGCTTGAATGTCGCTAAGTGCCTTGACCGAGTGAGGCGTGTTCGGGGGGACGATTGCAGCGCAACCGGGACCGGCAAGCCAGGTCTCACCTGCGACCGTGATCTCCAACTGGCCATCGATCACATTCCAGACTTCTTCCTGAGGATGAGAGTGCTCATGAATCCAGGCACCTGCCTTTACCGTGTAATAGGCAAACGTCATATTGGGCGAATGGAAAAAACGCCCCTGCCAGCCTTCGCGAGGCTCCTTCACTTGGAGCTGCTTTGTTTCAATCCACATTGGCAGTTACGATCTACCGAATTGGAGTCTTCGAGAACTCTATCTCTGGATTGGACGGAATTTGGTCGTCAGTGAGATACATAGAAGTAGAACCACGTAAACGTTATGCCAGCGAAGACCACCGCCTCGCTTGCGGTGGCGACGAGAAGGACGATCCGAGAAGGGCGACTCGGAGCGAAGAGACCAGAGAGAAGAAAAGCCAGGCCGAACAGCGGCGTCGCAAGAATCCTTAGGACAGCCAGGTCCGACCAAGAGTGAAGAACGGAATGCGCATTGGCTGTCTGAGCAGCTACGTAGACAAAGAGCGCTGCAAGGCCAGTGATTGCAACGCAGGGCGCAACGACCGAGAGGATAAGCCAAAATGAAGAAAAGGGTCTGAGGAAAAAGAGCGCGGCGCCTGTCGCGGGGACCGCTGCAACCACAAACACCGCGAGGAAGAGAAGGCTGTCCCCAAATGCACTCATGCCACCGGAACTCTGTCTGGCAGAACCATTGGTAGCGGCCACGTAGACGGCAATCGACCGCCGCGGTGATCGCGAACGCGACGACGTATCCGACAAGAACCACGCTTACCTTGACGAGGGGCTTCATAATGTTGCGATCACGTAGAGCCAGCCGATCCGCTATTCGTTCCGACGCTTGGCAAGCCAATCGCGTTCACATTGTAAACCGCAGCATTAAAAGAACCCACGAAGGAACGCGGCCGCTTCATCCGAGATGCCGATAATCTTGTTCGTTGCCTGACGATAGAATTTGAAATTGAGCTCGGTCTCGGGTCGACCATCTTTCCAGTCGGAAAAAGGTTTGAGTTCGTTTCGCCCCAGACGCCGCTTGGCGAGTGCGGTGCGTCTGATGGTGACGCTCACGCGCGGCGTTTGCCGGGCGATCCCGCGTATTTTTGGAACTGCTTTGGCCGAAGTGACGACGCCCCTCGCGATCAGACCTGGCCCGCCTTCGTTTTCGCTCGCGAAGATAAAGATCGTGTCGTCCTTAGCAATACGCTTGCCTCCATACATCGTCTTTTGGGCGGTGAACGTGAAAGTCCTCGACCGTGGATCGCTAACCTTGGCTTTGATCGCGAACATCATACTTCGTTTTTATCGGGGAAGAGATTTCATCTTGCGTTTAGTTGAGGAGGCTGGATGTCCTGCGCGGCGACAATCTGCCACTGGCCGTTTCGCCTGATCCAGGTGTCAGTCCATATCGAAGTTCCTTGTTTCTGACTTCCCTTGGCAAGCACCCAGATATCCTTTCCCTGGGCTATAGCTGTTTCGCCGTACACTCGGACGGTGATATCTGTTGCAGCGAACGAGCGGTATACTCCCTTGCTCGCGATGATCTCTCTAAGGGCCTCCTGCTTTGAATAGCGAGATGCCTTGGAAGATATCCCGATAAAGTCCTCGGCAATAAACTGCTCCGCCGCTTTAGGATTACCAGTTCGAAAACACTCGGCCCACTCGTTCTCCAAACCTGCAATCTCCCGATCGATTGATTGAGATGGTTTTCCGGAGCCAAGCATTAAACCGGCGGCAACGAGAATAAAAAAACTCGACCATAACGATTTCATAAACCTTGAATATGAGGGCAATTGGCCTTTGGAGATCAGTCATGTTGTCCGTCGGTGCATACGCCACCTGGTTCTTCGTCGCAACGAATAGCTAGGCGCCTGGGCACGCCGGCTTTTCCGGGCCACGCAATCGGACAGATGGGAGCAACGCGCCTACCTGTTGGCGGTACACAAGGTAGGGAGGACCAAGAGACCTCACGAGCATCTCGTCTTCAATTCTGATGCGATAGCTGTACGCAGCGACGGTTGCCAATAGTGAAACAATTAGTGTCACAGTGTTCCCCGATGCCAGGGCAATGCCATTGAGGCAGAGGAGAGAACCGAGATAGCCAGGGTGGCGAACCCGATAGTATGGCCCGCTGCGTTCGATCGTTTGCTCATCTTGAATTAGAAGAGTTCTGGTGTAGCGCTCTCTTAGCGTTAGAACTGCCCAAAGGCGTAGAAACAGACCTAGAAGGCCCATCGCCACTCCGAGCCAGGCGACAGCTGGAAGCCCAGGAAGGAGCGCGCGGCAGAACCAGTTTGGGAGCCAAGGAGCGGCACTCGGAGAGGCTGCCTTTATCGCGAGAGCAAAGCCCAGAATTACAATCGCGGCTGAAACCGAGACGACCACCGTACTATACCGGTCGGCGCTGCCGGCGCGGTGGGCGCGGGCGCGCTTGCCAAAACGGATCTCCGATTGAACGGCGTAGAGAAGAATTACAACCAACCCGGCAAGGCCATAGGAAGGAAGGGTGCTAAAACGGGAGATTAAATCAGACATCGCGCGAGGCTGGGAGAATTATTGCGTCCACCACCTACTGCGCGGCAACGATATATTGCTCAAGTTTCCCGTCAGGCATTACGAATGTGGTAATGTTGAGTGTTTTCTTTGAAAAATGAACGCTAAATCTGCGGAGGGTCATGCCGCCGCGCAGCCCCTCGCTCGTCTCGGAGAAATCACTCGGCTTACCGAGCGGACCGAGACTTGCGGCCAGGTCTTTTAGTGCTGTTTCGCTGAAGTAGGCGTTAGCATTCGAGGTGAAACGCGAGCGGTCGATTTTTCCGCGCTGCAAACCCGCAAAAATGTTCTTCGCTTCAGTGAGCGGACCTTCGCCGCCCACCGGCGCGAAGATGACGTTGGCGATCTTATTCGCGATGTCCCGAGGCGCAGAGGTCGCGTCAAGATTGGTCAGCACAGCGATAGCCGCGTGGTCATCCGGATAAATAGAATTCTGGGCGCAGAACCCCGACACTTCGCCGCCGTGCGAGATAAGCCGGCGCCCATTGACGATGCTGACACCCACGCCGAAACCATACTGCGTTCCCGCCCCATTCTTCAGTTGCACCTCCCTCTCGAGTTCGTTGTAGGACGCCGGTTTCAATACTGTTTGCTCAAACAAAGAGATATCCCACTTGGCCAGATCCGTCGCGGTCATGGCCAGTTCGCCGGCCCCGAACATCCATCCGGCGCCTTCCTTGGGCGCGGGACGAATCGGGCCGAGCCCAAACCGTTGATAACGCTTCGGAGCTCCATCCGGAAGAGGGGCCTCATCGCAGTTCAAAACACTCTTCATGTCAAGCGGGACGAAGACGCGTTTCCTGAGAAAATCCAACAGCGGCGTTCCGGCCACTCGTTCCACGATCAAGCCGGCTATGACGTAATTTGTATTGCTATATTGCCATTTTGTACCGGGCTCAAAATCGAGCGGTTTGCCGGCCCAGCCAGCGACGATCTCTTGGGACGAAGCTCGGCTGCAACATGTTTGGCATAACGTAGTCTTGGGGCCAAAAGTCCTGATAGCCCGAGGTCATAGAGAGCAATTCACCCAGGGTGACATCGTTGGCTCGCGTAGCTTCGGGCAGCCATTTACTTACCTTATCGTCAATTGATAGTTTTCCCTCTTCGACCAGCATCAGGACGGCTGCTGCTGTGAATTGTTTGCTGATCGAACCAACGCTGTAAGGCATAGCCGTCGTCGCGTATGTGCGCATCTCAGCGTCCGCCATCCCATATGCCTTTGCGTAGGCGAGCTTTCCATCCTTAACGACGGCGATGGAAGCGCTGGGCGCGCCGGTCTGTTTGAGAATATCCGAAACCGAATCATCAATCTTTCGTTGAGTATCGGGCGTGAGTAACGTTGCCGGCGTGACCACGTTGTGTGACGTATCCAGTGAAGATGGTTGCTCGCCGGTGGCGGCTAACGCTGCATGGGCCAGGATCACGACAACTGATCGTAGAAAAAATCGGTTATGTTGCATGTTGACTTACGTTATCCGATTATCACGTCTCAGATCCAGCGAGAACAGTAATCGCCCCAGTCCCGGCGTTTGAAACCCCGCTTCCTCGGGCACCGAGTATACCGTAGAAGAGCTAATTCGGTTGTCCCCGAATCCCGTTTTGCCTCAGCAAAAATACCAGATCTAGCGACCCAGAAGAAAAACAGTGCCGACTCCGTTAAGCCCCCCCGCCGATGTCGTTCCGTAGAGCGAATTACCCACCTGCAGCGGTCGCGCCAAAGAACGAAAACCGTCGGGGCCGCCAAACGAGTGAAGGACAGTTTCTGTCCACGGATCGCCGTCATTTGCGGGAGGATTGAGCCGAAATACGACTCCGCCAGAGAGTGGGCCGCTCCCGCCGGTCGAAGCAGTTCCGACAAGCCTGTCACCGTTGACGATTATGACTCCGGCGGTTGGACTACCTCCGTCACGGCCGCCAGAAAAATTGAATAGGACTTCCTGATTCCAGGACCCACCGGCCTGCGATGGCGGCGTAAGTTTGAATACTGTGCCACCTTCCTCCGACCCTCCCCCATCTGTCGTCCCATAAAGATTGCCCGCAGCGTCAAAAGTCAACCGGCCCGTGGGCAGAGTTCCATTGGAATTGTTAAACGAAAATATGACAGTCTCCGTCCAAGCTTCTCCTTCAGTGGCTGGCGGGGAAAGCTGATAAACTGCTCCGAGGTTATTGACGCCCCCTTGCAGGGCGTTTCCATAAAGGTTTCCCGCATCGTCCATTGTGAGCTCGCCAGAAGGGAATGCCGCGTCACCCAGACCAGTAAAGCTGTAAAGGATTGTTTCGGTCCAGTCACCTCCATCGCTGTCCGGAGGCATCAATTGGAAAACCGTTCCGCGGCCACGAGCACCCCCGGTTGGAGTGACTCCGTAAAATCCCGGCCCTACCGGCAGCAACCCCGCATTGGGAAGGTTTCCATCACCGGAGAAACTGCCAAAGCTGTATAGAACCCGTTCGCGCCACGGACCATCAGGATTGCCCGGCGGTTTTAGTTCGAAGACGGAGCCCATGTCATTCGCGCCGCCCTCCAAAGTCGTGCCAAACAATTCTCCCGACGGGGCCATAACGAGCACACCCACCGGCACTGAACCGTCCGGCGGTCCGGTAAACTTGTGGATCACAGTTTCGGTCCACGGCACACCTCCGTCGTCGGACAGGCGAAAGATAATGCCATTACCGTTTACGCCGCCCAAGGCGACCGCTCCGTAAAGGTTGCCCGCCGGGTCGATTACCACACCCGATTGTGGATTTTGCCCTTTGCGGGGAGAACCAAAGTCGAGGAGCGTCGTGAGGTTTTGGGCAAGAGCTCCGCTCCCCCCAACGAGCATTAAAGAAACAAGGACAACTCTTGCGCTCTGAATCCAGCTTTTCATAACAATTTCCTCATTCCTGGTGGTTGTGATAACAGCCTGCGCTCTGAACGAAGCACGGATGCCCCAGGACAACTTTCCCGCCTGATCCAGATCTTTATTTGTCTTATGATCGCAAATCCAAGTGATTCAGCAATAGGACCTTAGTCGTACCCAGCACGGTGGCCTTTCGCCCCAATTGGCGACGAGCCTGAACAACGAGACTCCGTAAGAAACCGCATTAATGCGGAATCAACCAGCTTTGCCGCGGGTGGCCGGCAAGTTACGGGATCGAGTGGCCCCTGTTGGTCTCGACCGACTGAGCGTCCGGCTTATCCACAACGCCGCTCAAGTTAATATCGTCGTGGAAATTAGCGGAAGTGACAGCTTGGTTTTTGTCGGTGCTGACCCTTTGCTTGTCGGGCTTGTCCACCTTGCGACTGCCGTTTACATCGGCGGTCAGGAAGCCAAACGGAACGTCGCCATGTTGTTGGCCATCGCCGTTGATGTTTTGCACTCGCAGCGTGACGACTTCCGCACTTGTCACACCAGTTAGTTGTGCGGTCATGGTGTTCCCACTGAAAGAGATCGGACCAACGGTAGCGGTCCCACCGACAGTCAGAACCTGTCCGGAAGTGACAGCTTGATCGAAGGTAAAGACAGCGTTGTAAGTGTTGGAGGCGCGATCTTCCACGCCCGACGTACCACTCAGCGGCATCGCGATGTCAAATGTCCCCGCCCCGGCATGAGTCAGGCGTGACGCTGCGCTAAGCAGGGTTGTAGTCTCTCCTGTCACATCCAAAAACGCCGCACTAACCGGCCCAAAGGTCTGGAAGCCTTGGAAATCAGTCACGCCGCGTCCGCGCACGAAGATAACGTGACGGCCTACCGACAGGCTGGCAGTGTTTATCGTTGCGCTGACGGCCACGGTCGACGAATTGAACGTGCCGTTCATTGGGATTGCCGTGCCGCCAGCCCAGGGAGGCGTGTCAATGTAATATTCTGCTGCGCCTACGTTCTGGCTGAATGCGTTGCGTGACCAGGCGAAATTAATGCTGGCGGTTAGCTGTGATGGCACGCCTTGCTGCACTGATTCCGGGTTGGTGACAACGGTGTTGGCATCTGGTCCGTGCGAAGTCAGATAAGGCGTGCGCGCTATCTTCGCCAGGTAAAGAAGCATGCCCTGGTTCTCAGGCCAGAGACCCTGCGACGATCCGCAACCTGGATTATCTATGCACGAGTAGGGGGGAAGGAAGTCCTGGCCGCCCAACTCGGTGGAGATGGCCGCCATGCCCAGCTCACCGTAGGCCCAGTCAATCGAGCCTCCATCTACCGGATACAACTCTTGGATGATCGAGCCAAAGGAGTAACCGTTACCGCCCGCGTTCGTCGCGGACACGTGCGCGGCGATGTTGTTTGTCTCAGCGAAGTTAGGCATCCGCGTGCTACTCCAGCCCCACGAAAAGAGGTTGACCTCCGCATCCGAGTGGATGTTCTGGTAAACGCCTGTGGCAGTGATAGGCGCCGGGTCGGTGTCGCCGGGGCCGCGCTGGTCGGGCACGAGGGTACGAAGCTTGTTGACGATAGCCAGGTCCTCCGGATCCGATCCCGACGACAATCCCCGATAGGTCTCGTCGCACACAAAACCGCTCGAGCCACCGCAGCAGCCCCACTTGAAGGGGAAGTTGCGGTTGTTGTCTACGCCAAACTGGTCAGATACCTGGGGAGGCCAGGAGCACCCGTTGCCTCCGACATTGTCGCCGTTCTTGCGGTAGAGGTACGGCGCGTTGCCGTTGCCTCCCGCCTCCACGATGTGGTGCCCGTCGGGGTTGACGTCGGGCATAAGCCAGATGTCGTGATAGTCCACGAGCCAATGAACGTCGGGATCGGTATCGTAGTTATCGAGCAGGTAGTCAATGAAGCGCATGACGACTTCTGGCGTAGCGATCTCGCGGGCGTGTATACCGCCGTCCGCCCAGAAGACCGGTTTGGGGCCTGGTATGTTGCGGTTCGTGATGTGCAGCGCATACAGGTCGTAGCCGTTCCAGGGGCTGGGCAGAGTGCACGCGCCTGGATGGATTTTGCACCAGGAGTCACCGATGTCTACCTTCTCGACCAGACCGGGGGCCTCTGCCACCTTCTCGTCGAGGAAAGCGTATATTTCTTCAACCGATTTGTAGCCGCTGTAGAAAGTGTCGATCAGGGCTTGAGGGTCGCTGAGGTGGCGGCTGGCATTCTCGTCTATCTCTACACGGAGGCCGCGCGCTGTCAGCTCATAGTAGGCTGCGAGATCGCGGATTACGGTGAGATAACCTCCCGTTGTGGGCACTTCTTCGGCGGTGAGTTCCTGGGCCAGCTGGTCGCGCTCGGCGCGGTCGCGGAAGTAGACGCGCATTACCAGCGTACTGTACTTCTCGGCTATTGAAGCCTGGTCGCTCCCTGGATTGTCCGCAACAATCTGCGATTTGCCGCTTCGGGCGCTCGGGTGCCCGGAGTCAGCCGCCAAAGCAACACTGGCAAGAGTGACTGCCGCGACCACGCCGAAAGCGTGAAAGAAGGACCTCGGATGCCCCGATGATTTTTTCGTCGCATTTCCTGTATGAAGATAGTGGTTTTTCATTTGGATTCTTCTCAGGGGGCATTTGTTTCATTTTTCGGAGGCCGATTGTTTCTAGTTCCTGGATTTTTGCAAGACTAAAATTGCGTTCAAAAAACTTCAAAGGAGAGCAGGGTAAATTGGGGTGCAGATATTGACAGACAAGGTTGCGAATTTATGCCGGTTGGTGGGTCCATGCCTGGGTGGTGGGGACAAACATCTCACGTCGGTTGTGCTGCGACCGGGTGGCACGATGCAGGCCAGCATCTAAATGTTGTGGTTGGTCGGTCCGCCGGAGCGATCGATCGCGAAGAAGACCGTTCCATTCAGTCCATCTGGATCGATCTCCCCCCGCCACCCAGGAAGCCACCCATGTTGACGGAAGTGCTTCGGTCAAATCTTGGCGTCATGGCTCGCGATCTGGGCATTGCTCGAGCCCTCGCAAAAGAAAGCGCTGGATCCTTCCCCGTCGACATACTTTCCGTTGGTATCCACATCGAGCGTTCCGGAAACTGGCGAGTTCGGGATACTAACGGGATTCTGCCCGGTGACGCCAAATGCCCTAGTGAAAGTAGAGATTTGCCGCCAGAGCGAATAATCCGATCGCTATTAGGAGTGCCAGAATCCAGCTCGCCGGCAGCCGCGCCTCGAGCACAGATTCCTCTGGACGTTTCGGGTTGTACCGCACCTCAACTGGATTTCCACGAGCGTAATGCTGCACAATCTTTTCCGCAAAGTCAGGCACCCCACGATTCAGTCCTGGACTTTGGGTTATTCTGCTACCTCGAAAACTCTTCCCCCCGATCTCATACTCATAGAGCACCACCGGACGATAAAGTGTCATCCGGACGCGGTTCCCACTATAGTCGCCGCCGCCGGCACTGTCATGATACTCCTCAACCTTGGAGGAAAGCACCCGACCGCTGGCAACAGGCCATCGCTTCATTGCCGCGACTTCGCGAAGCGCACTAATCACGATCGCGAGTATAATGATTCCCATGCCAGCAGGCACAACTGCCTCCCACATAGGATCAATCGCAGCACTGAGATATTATCGTCATCGCAACCTGAATGCAGGCGAACGATGAGCGCGATCGGCGCCTACCAGCTATCTGTTCCCAAGTTACGGAATCGAGTGACCCCGGTTGGTCTTCACCGACTGGAGGTCCGGCTGGTCAACGATGCCGCTCAGGTTGACATCGTCGCGGAAGTTGGCGGCAGTGACCACCTGGTTTTTGTCGGTGTTGATTTTATTCTGGTCCGGTTTGTCAACGATGCGGTTGCCGGTCACATCAGAGACTAGGAAACCAAATGGAACGTCGCCATGTTGCTGGCCGTCGCCGTTGATGTTTTGCACCCGCAACGTAACCACTTCCGCACTCGTCACGCTAGTCAGTTGTGCGGTCATGGTGTTACCACTGAAGGTAATTGGACCAATGTTGGCGGTACCACCGACAGCCAGAACCTCACCAGAGGTAACGGGCCCATCGAAGGTGAAGACAGCGTTGTAACCGGTGGAGCCACGGTCTTCCACGCCCGAGGTACCAGTCAGCGGCATTGAGATGTCGAAAGTGCCCGCCGAGCCATGAGTCAGACGTGACGCCGCGCTCAGCAGGGTAATTCCAGAAGTAGTCGGCGCGACCCTGACATAATAGACATCCTCTTCGTGCTGGTTCCGGCCCGCGTTGAAGTTGAAGGTAGCCGCATAGGCCACATCTGCTCCGGTGTTATCCGAGACGATGGTGATGTAATCGCCTATCTTGTCCTGGTCCGGATAGCCTTCGGACGGATTAAACGAATCGCTCACCGCCACGTTCGGCGCCCAGGTAACACCCGCGTCGGTGCTCCAGGAATAGAACAGTTGCGAATCAGTGTTGTTTGCCGCGTTCCTTGAGTCATGCCAGACTGCATCGAGCCTCCCATTAGGAGCTACGGAAAATGTCCCAAACCAGTGCCACTTGTTGGGATTGACCGGGTCGTCATTGACCTTCTTCGGTGCGCTGAAGGTCAGGCCGCCGTCGGTGCTGCGGACAAACATCACGTCGGTTGTGCTGCGGCCGGACGGCACCACGCTGGCCAGCATGTAAATGTTGTTGTTCGTCGGGCCGCCGGAATGATCGATCGCGAGGAAGACCATTCCATCCAGTCCTGCCGGATTGATCCCTCCGAAACCGAGGAAGCCACCCATGTTGACAGAGGTGCTTTGGTCAAATCTTGGCGTCTGGCTCGCGATCTGGGCATTGCTCGAGCGCTCGCAAAAGAAAGCGCTGGATCCTTCCCCGCCGACAAACACGTTGCCATTGCTATCCACGTCGAGCGTTCCGTCTGTTGGCGAGTTACGAATAGTAACGGGATTCTGCCAGGTGACGCCGCCGTCGATCGAGCGCTGGAATTGCACCCCGCCGCCGCTGCAGTTAATGCCATCGTCTGCCTGGTATTGGAACCCGTGCCCCGGGCCGTTCGTCTTATCGATCGTCAACCATTGCTTGTCGCCGCCGCCGGCTCCTTTCTCACCCGAAAGCAACGTCCAGGATTGCCCGCCGTTGAGCGAGCGCCAAAGGTCATCGCAAAAAAACGACTGTTGCACGTTCGACTGGAGACTGAGATAGAAAAAGTTTCCTACCTCGTCTGAGTTAGTCACTGGGTCGCTGCGGAAAATGCCGTTTTCGAGAACGCCAGGAAAGGTCCAGCTTGCGCCGCCATTGCTCGTGTAACCCCATCCGCCCTGCCGGAAATTGGAGTTAACGTCGTTGAACTGTCGCCAGGCGATTGTTTTCTTACTGCCATCGATGGGATTAACCGAGATCGAGCACTCGTTCGCAGCGTCGCCGACGATGTTTTGGCCACTCGCATTGACGTTCACCTGGATACTGGTGAAGGAGGCGAAGCGCGAGATCATCCGCGGCGAAGTCTCCATCACGCGAGGAGCCGCAGGCGGGTTGTCGTATGTTTCCAGGGGCACATTCCGGGGCACCCTTTGTGTGGGGGCTAGCTGACCCGAAGCAAAGGAAAGTAAAGACAGCAACAGCAAACCAGTCAAAACGCTGGCCCTAAACATTCTAAAAGACATATGATAAAAAGCGACGTGTGTGGATCGTCCGGAGTACAGAAACACACGACCGCCGTCAAGCCAAAAAGGATTGCAACTCCCGACGGTAATCACGCTTCATTCGTGCGCCGCCCACCTTACATTTTTGTAAGATCCCCATGAACAACGGATCGACAAGTTGCGCTCATGCAAAGATTGATAGCACGGCGGCTCGCGGACGTGTCCATCGCCTGGTGGGATGTTGTCATGGCGTTTGTCCGGTTTGCGGAAGATCAATACACATCGCTGCAGCAGAGGTACGCGAGACGGCACTAGCATTCTTGGAGCTAAGACTCATCCACTCGGCGTGGTGAACGAACGCTCGCCCGGGGGTGAATCCGCGAAGGCTGAGGGACTGTTTTGGCCGCGCGTCGGGGGATCGAGTCGTCGAATTCCCCTGCGTGACATCCTGACGGGAACATTCGACATGGCTTTTCCTCCATCTCTCGCCGACGTTACGGCCACTAGCCCGGTTGCCTATGCGAAATATTTTCTCCAGAGAGAGAGTTATTCCAAGCTTTGACGTTCCAAAACACCTTCAAGAAATGTGGACTACTGTGAACGCCTTCTCCACACACATTCTGCAGAGTGAGTTTATGCAAGAGATGGTCAACCGCCGCGACGTCCACAGTCCGCCGGGAACAATGGGTCGGCTCGACTGCGCTACTCTCTACGGCTTGGTCCGATGGCATCGGCCTAACGTCACTGTCGAGTCGGGCGGATACTATGGCATGTCCGCGGCCTTCATCCTCAAGGCGCTGGCCGATGAAGGCCTGGCGGCCGCAAAGTTGTACAGCATCGAGTCCAGCAAGGAATGCCCGCACGGCATCCTCATTCCTGAGGAATTGAGAAGCGGTTTCGTTCCGCTCAACGCCGACGTTAAACAGCTCACCAAGGGTAAGGAGATCCCGGCTGCAATCGACATGTTCTTGCACGACAGTTCCCATCGCTACCGCCACATGCTATGGGAATTTTACGAATTCTGGAAAAGACTTCCTGACGGAGGATTGCTCGCCTCTCATGATGTTCACCTCAGTGCCGCCTTCGCGGAATTTATCAGCAAGACCTACGCTCACGATCGGCTCGGCCTGCTGGATCCCAGCCGCACTACCCATTATGAATGGGGACGATGGGGTTATCTCGGCTTTGTGATAAAGAAGCAAACTTAGGCTCCGTTATCTCAAGATGAGTCGCCAACGCAAGGGCAAACCTCCATCGAGAGCGAGCTTTGCGCCCTTAATGAATCTGGCTCAAGGGCCGCGGGTGATCTTACTAACGGTGTTACTTTCGCGGTTGGAAACCCAGATGTCTTCGCCATCAAACATCACGTCGATCGGAAACTTTCCCACCCGGTAACTCTTGGCACGGTCAGGATTATTGCTCCGAACCTGGATGGCACGCCCCTGCAACTGGAAGCTTGTCACCCATAAGTTGACCGAGTCGAAGGTTATGGCGGTAGGAGTCATCCCAACGCTGATTGTATCCAGAAGGACTCCATCTCTGGCGCGCAACCTTGTTACGGTCCCAGCATCAAGATTCGTCACCCAGATGCTGTCGCCGTGAAAGGTGAGCGCAAAGGGAGCTGGACCCGCGTCAAACGTGCCCAGGAGTGCGCCGTCGCTGGCGCGCAGCTTGGTCACGGTGTTACTGGTTTCGTTGGCGGCCCAGATATTGGCGCCGTCAAAGGTTATTAGCCGCGGAAAAGTGCCGACGGCGAAGCTGCCCTGAATAGTGCCGTCACTGGCTCGTAATTTGGTGACGAGGTTACTAAGCGGATTGCTGACCCAGATATTGGAGCCCGTCGAAGGTGATCCCAAATGGGCCGGCTCCAGCGAAAAAAGTGCCTTGAAGGTTGCCGTCGCTGGCTCGCAGCTTGGTCACCCTTCCATCCCCATAGTTGCTCGCCCAGATGTTGATGCCGTCGAAGACCAGATACTTTGGCTCGCGGCCGACGGCGAAACACTCCCTCGATTACGCCATCGCTCCGCCGCAGTTTGGTCACTGCGTTATCGAACTCGTCTACGACCCAGATACTGCTCCCGTCAGACGCCAATCCTTCAGGCAAATTGCCGGCCGGGAAGCTTTGCACGCCGGTGCGTGTGTCAATCGCTGTCGAAAGTGACTGCAGACCGTGATCTTTTCCCTCGACCATGGCCAAGACTTCAACAGGTGGCTTCTCAGATTTGGACAGCCTGTCCAAACTAATTGGTTGCGGATTTATCGGCTCGTCCGCCAACCCGGATAGTGAAGACATTGAGATAGCAACAGACATGACAGTTAAAACACCGAAGCTTCTCATTGTATCACCTCAATTCTGTTTACATGGCGTTGAACGAGAACAAGATCAACCACGGTTTCGGGAGGTGCAAGTGGCCTTTGGCTGGAGCAATTGCCTGGATCACACGGTTTGCTCTTCAATCTCATAGCCAAATTCTCTCAGCTTTTCTGCCAGTGTTTTACGGTCGACTACCCAGAACAGCACGAGCGACGGATATTCGGCCACTGTGTGCTCAATCTGAAGTCCAAGGCTGAAAAAGCCTCGCTTCCACCGAAGCTGACGAATATCTGACCGCTGAAATGTAAACGTTCGCTGCCAAAAGCGGAATACTGAAACAGAGAGAATGATCGCATTCTTCGAAACGCGAAGACAGGCGAATGGAGCCGTGAAATTCACCGTGGACCAAACACTTGATCCGTATCGGATTCCACCCTTCTGTGTGAACTCTTTCTCCATGCGCTTGTCGACCTAGTGAGAGTCAGATGAGCTTCCGCGAGCCCACCCTCGCGCTCATGGCCTGTTCTTCCGCATTTCGGCGAGGTGTGCTCGTAACCATTCGCCAGTGGGCTGAGTGTGGCCATCCGGGAATTTCACCAGATAGGGTTTGCCGGAAAGATAACTCTTGCTGGCAATCCCGATGATAAAGTCATCGGTGGTTTTCACTCGATCCCCGGCTCTGGCGAGTTTATCGCGCAGATGCTGCGCACCTTCGGACCCGGAATATTCCGAGCCATTCCGAATGAACCGAACGCCGGACTTCTGGACATAAGTAATCAACTCATCAATTTCCGCCTTCGTCTGCGGATCAAGCGCCATCGCGATTGCAGTGGTAAGCAGCAGGGTGAAAATGGAAGCGAGAAACTGGCGCATAAGATTGCGATTGCCCTCCCGGCGAGATTTCAGAGCAGGCCCTCGATCGGCAGCCAACTCAGGATGGTGACCTTGATGCGCTTCAAGAGACTGGTCTCGGGCTCACTCTCGAAGCGGACTTGGTTGTTACCCTCGCGAGTCACCCATTCGAGGCGGTTGCCGACAAGTTCGACGCGATAGGCGTTGCGGTCGATATCGCGCCCCGTCTTCTCCGGCAGTCGCTTCGCGAAATCCGGACAATCGAAGAGCACACCCATCTCGGTGTTTAATTTGCTCGAGCGTGGATCGAGATTGTAGGAGCCGACAAAAGCGATCCGCCGATCGAAGACAAACGTCTTCGCGTGCAAACCCGCATTGCCCGATCCGGTCGGGCCGCGAAGACCGCCCGATCGGCGCTCATGAAGAGCGCCAGCGGTCGGCTTGAGTTCGTAAAGTTCGACGCCGGCCTGGAGCAGCGCTTTGCGGTAGAGCTTGTATTTCGAATGCACCGGAACTCCGTCCGTCGAAGCCAGTGAATTTGTGATCACGACAACCCGCGAGCCGCGTTGGCGAATGCCAGCCAGAAGTTCGACGCCTTGCTTTCCTGGCACGAAGTAAGGTGAAACAAGAAACAGCTCGTGTCTTGTTTTATCGACGACCCCGCGCAGCTGGGGCGCGAGGTGTGTCTCTGTCTTCGAGGAAGCGGTGAACACCTTGTCGGGGTTATCGTTCACAATCGTGGCGCGGCCCCAGGAAAACGAAATGTTCCGACTGCGGAGCTGCCGCGCAAATTCGCTTTGACGCACGTCTTCGGCGTATTCGGATTGCCCCGCGGTCTCACGATGTGCGACGAGCGCGGCGCGCTTCGCGGCCAACTCCTCAGGCGTGGTGTTCTGGCGCGAAAGATTCGAGATCGGAATCGAGGCTGGATGATTCCAATAGAGATCGAATTCTTCCGACACTTGCTTCACCACCGGCCCGATGACCGCCACGTCCATGTCGGCATAATTCATCGCCTCGTTAGCTCCAAAATATTCGTCGCCAATGTTGCGACCGCCGACGATCGAGACTTCTCCGTCCACCGTGAATGACTTGTTGTGCATCCGCTTGTTGAGACGTCCGATGTCGGTGACGATGCCGAGCATCCGGGGCGAACGCATGGCGACGGGATTGAACATTCGCACCTCGATGTTGGGATGACTGTCGATCGCGAGCAGAACTTCGTCGGAGGGCGCTGTCCCAAGATCGTCGAGCAACAGGCGCACACGCACGCCGCGATCGGCCGCGCGGAGCAGACGTTCGATCAGCACCTTGCCAACAAGATCCTTGTTCCAGATGAAATACTGCACATCGAGGCTGCGCTGCGCCGCATCCGCCAGGACCAATCGTGCAGCGATGGCGTCGCGCGCGTCCGCGAGCGAGTGCAGGCCGGACTGTCCCGAATGGGCCGCGACGCGTGGCCGCACCACTACCGCGAGCGAGGTGCCGCTATTGCCCATCATCGCAGTGGAAGCGGTCCGTTCGCCGCCCGTGGGAAGACCACCGCACGCCGCGAGGGAAAGTATTGCCAGCAAGGTGCCGGCGCAGTTAATCGAGCGTTGGTAACTACATTGCATGATCAGTTGGGGGCTGGATTAAGTGGAACACTCGACTCGATCATAGCCGCCGCTCGACACTCCGCGTCTATAAGACCTAGGGCCTATCCGCCAGAGGTGGCAGTCGTATTCTTCGAGCCGCGCCCGCGTTTCGGGCCCAAAGGCGCTCTGCGACATCGCCATTTAGCAACGCGCACAAGCAGCGAGCGAATAAACTGTAACCGGCGGAGACTTATTCGCAGTGGCCAGTTTGGGGGCACGCGAATGTTGAACTCTTTTGCGCCGCTGGCCAACAGACTAGCGCTACTTCGAACTCAATAATTCGGCGACGAGCGGTTGCGCGTCGTAGACATTTCGCAGCGCTTCGGTGATCGCCGCCGAATCGACCGACACGGCACGCGCTTGTTTGTCGCTGAAGATGTAATCGAGCACCAGCGATTGGATGTCGCCGTCGAAAATTATCCCAACGAATTCGCCGCCTTGGTTCACGACCGGACTTCCACTGTTTCCGCCGATGATATCGGCGTCATTAACGAAATTGAACGGTGTGGACAGGTTTAACTTCGCTTTGCGATCAAGCCAACGTTTCGGAATGTCGAAGGGCGGCTGGTTTTTGTGCTCGGCTCCGCGCTCGAACAAACCGGCAATCGTGGTCAGCGGCGGAATCGTCTTTCCGTTTTCTTCGTAGCCTCTGACTGCGCCGTAGGACAATCGAAGGGTGAAAGTGGCGTCCGGATAAGTGTCGGTCCCTTCGATCGCGAAACGCGCTTTGGCCAGTTCCGCGTAAGCCTGTTGCTTGATCTCATCCTGCGCTTCAAAAACTTTGCGAGCTTCGCGAGCCGGCCCATCGATCAGACGCGCGAGATCGATCATCGGGTCATGAGCAGCTGCGATGGCGGATGCCCCGCCGGCGTAAAGTTGCTTGCGCGTCGCCACGTCTTTCAACTTTGTTCCCTTGACCAACTCGGCCGCACGCTCGACCGGGGATTTTCCGGCGAGGACCTGTTTCACCAGCGGGTCGTCCGCGCCGAAGCGTGACGCCAGGTCGGTGAACGAATCCTTCAGCTTCGCGATCTCGACGTCATCGTAAACCGGTGCGCTGGAAAAGAGATCCAGCTCGAGCGATTCCTTGTTGCTGTCGCGAAATTCGGGGAAGCGTTCGCCGTTAGGCTTCGACGTTTCGTCAGCGGCACGAAGCAAACGTCGCGCATATTTAAAAAACGTGCTGTAGAAGCCGCGTGGCGCGCGGTAGGTCGCGGCGGGTCGGTCACGAAACTGCTCGTAGTAATAATAAACCGGCAGCACCTTGGCGGTCGCCTCCTGCGCTTGCCTGATCCGATCGTAGGCTGCCAGTGTGGCTTGCGACTGCGAATTGCCGCTCATGGCGTTGCGCAACTTCTGCTCGCGCTCTTCAATCGCGTTCCAAACTGTCGGGTCGAGCAGGCCCCCGAGGTATCCGGTAAAAGCCTTCCGGCTATTCTCGATGCTGCGAACGTCCGCCTGAACCCGTCGCGCGTTTTCGAAACTGCGATTGGCGAAGGAGTGGAGAAATGTTTCGCGCCGATAGAGCAGGCTCAACAGATAAGGCATCTCCTGATCGCGCACCTCCTTCAGCTCACTCACTGTGAGTTGGCGATCGGTCTTTCCCGGATTGCCGCTGACGAAGGTGAGCTCGCCGTCGGTCGGGCCTTTCGTATTCCATTTCAAATAATGTTCGACCTTGGCCGGCTTGCCGTTTTCGTAGGCGCGGAAAATGCAAATATCGAGATCGAAGCGTGGATACTCGAAGTTGTCGGGATCGCCGCCGTAAAACGCGATCTGCTCCTCTGGCGCAAAGACCAGTCGGACATCGTCGTACCGTTTGTAGCGGTAAAGATTGTAAACGCCGCCCTCGTAGAGCGTGATGACGTCTGAACGCAATCCGGTCTTCTCTTTCGATTCCTTTTCGATTTGGGCAATGATCTTAGTGCGCGCCTTGTTCGCATTCTCGGCCGACATGCCCGGCTGGACCGCGGCTTGCACCTCGGCCGTCACGTCCTCGATCGACATCAAAACGTTAAGCTCAAGATCAGCGGCTTTGACTTCTTCGGCCTGCGACTTGGCGTAGAAGCCGTCGCGCACGTAGTTGTGCTGCTCGGTTGAAATTTTTTGCAGCGTATCGAGGCCGACATGGTGGTTGGTAATGCACAAACCGTTAGGCGAAACGAATGAGCCGCTGCCTCCCGAATTGAAACGAACGCTCGATTTTTGGAGATGCTCCAGCCACTCCTTCGTCGGCTCGAAATTATATTTCTCCTTGAGTTGCTTCAGTGGCGGCGCGTTGTAAAGCCACATGCCCTCATCGCTAAAGGCGAGATTGCTTAGACCGATTAGCAAGAGCAAGCCGAAAACCGCGGGCAGAATTTTGCGCATCGGCGAGTATACGCGCGCCCCCGATTGCGACAACTGGTCGTCTCGCTTGCTCATGCTCGTAATCGTACTCGACATGGAAAACCGGATAGCACGGCGCCTCGCAATCGACTCGATCCGCTTGATCAGGGCGCATTCGATTGCGAGTTCATCGCCTGGCCAGGCGGGTGGCAGCCCACGCGACCAGGACGGCGACCAAGAGCTGCGCGAAGCAGAACACAAATCCACCGGAGTTGTGATTGACGTGTGAAAGCAGGGTCATCAGTACGAGAATGCCGAACGAAAGGGCGGTGAGACAGATTGCGAGAGCAGGCGGGAAGTGAGCGACGCGCACACAAACCCACGCCAACGTTCCCACCAAAACGCAAGTGACGGAGAGCAAGCCTAAGAAAGCTCCCCAGCCACGGAGAATGAAGACGTCGGAAACACCCAAAGCGATGGCCGGGACAACAACCGCCGTTAGTCCGACTGCGCCACCGCGAACCACTGAGAGCGCGCTCATCCGTCTAACGAGACACAATATCAGCAACCCAGCACTTTGAGGACGGCCCTAAATCGAGTTACCCAGGATTGCTGACTCCATTGGTTTCCCAGATCATGAACTCGTCCAGCGTTTGCCGCGTCTTGTCCGCGACGAAGCCGACCACGATTGCGTCATCGACGAAGCCGAGAAACGGAGTCTTGTCCGGAATCAAATCGTATGGATCGACCAAATAGTTGAGAGCAGCTACGATCCACGTGAGATCTTCATTTGAAATCTGTTTGTATTCTCCGCGCTCATAGGCGCGGACGAGCCGCAGCATCGTCTGAAGATACGGCCAATTTGCCTTGAACCGATGCCTCGGGAGCGACGCGGCATCTTTCGCGGCGTCTTCGAAAAGCGAACGCAAACCGCCGGAACCGATGACACGCAATTTAGCCTCGCTGAGGGCCCGGGTAAACGCCTCGCTGCGCAGGGCTGGTTTCTGATAAGAAATGTCCCTTTCGGCGGACGCTTCTTTTTTCGTCTTTTTCATTGGACGATAGGAAAGCACCTCGAGACGCAGATGAGAAGCCAATTCGGCGGTGATACGGTTTTGTATGAGGGGCTAGCCGTTGTCTGGAGCGCTTGCTTAGGCGCGTTTGGATTGCCAGTTCATCGCCTGGCTAAGCGAGTGGCAGTCCACGCGATGAACACTGCGAGGGCAAGCTCCCCGAGAGCAATCAAGAATCCGGCAGCGCTTCCAGTGACGAGTGCAGCGAGCGTCAGCAGCACAACGACGCCAAATGGAAATGTCGTGAGAAACATTGCCAGCCGGGGCGGGAAATGAGCGACGCGCACACATGCCCACGCCAGCCCGCCAACCAGAACGAAGGTGACGCCGAGCATGCCCTGGTAAGGTCCCAAGCCACGAATAATACAGACCACGGTAATGCCTAACGCGACGGATGGTGCGGCAACCGCTGCTACTCCGATTGTTCCCGAGCGAATCACGGAAGACCTGCTCATTCGCCTAACGCCCTAGCTCAGCGATCCAGCACTCTGGGCACATAACCTTCAATGCTGCCTAACGAGACAGAGCAGAGCCAGCCGACGCTTTGAAAAATTGGCTGCGCATTATCGAAAGCCTGCCGCAAAGTGCTGGATTGGCTCGATGGTTAGGCGTTGTGACTGAGCCAGTCCGCGAAACGCGTCGGACCGAGGCGCGGATTGTCGCCGGGCGTTAGGCTTTGATCGTTCAGCTCTGCGCCGGAGTAGAGCGCCTTGGGATCGGCGATTACCCTCCGGGCGTCCCCGGTTGCGGTCAGGAATTGCCGCACGAGCTCGTCTTGCCGAATCGGTTGGGGACCAGCCAGATCGAAAGTGCCGTTCAACGGCACATCGACGGCCACATCCGCCATGACCGCGGCGACATCATCAGCCGCAATGGGCTGCATCAGAGCCGGTGGAAGCCGAACTGTCTGCCCTTCAGTCGCGGCTTGGGCGATGCCGCCCACGAACTCGAAGAACTGTGTGGCGCGGACGATCGTGTAAGGAATTGGAGAGGCCTTGATCAGATTTTCCTGTGCCATTTTCGCGCGAAAGTAACCGCTCGCGAGCAGGCGCTCGGTGCCGACAACCGACAACGCCACATGATGGCCGACGCCTGCGGCGGCTTCTGCGGCCAGGAGGTTGCGACCCGACGTTTCGAAAAACTCCATGACCGCCTTGTCCTCCCACGAGGGTGCATTCGCGACATCGACAACGACCTGCGCGCCGGCGAGCGCCGCCGCAAGTCCCTCGCCAGTGACTGAGTTGATTCCCTTCGAAGGTGACGCGGCCACCACCTCATGGCCCTTGTCGCGAAGGATCTTTACGACTTTGGTTCCGATAAGTCCAGTGCCGCCGATGACGATGATTTTCATGTTGTTCTCCTAATTTGATGATTTTGCCCCTGCGAAAAATTCTCTGTGCACCGGACCGTTGCAAGCTCTCATCACTCGTCACTATTTTTGGTTCGCTGCGCATTCGGCCGCTCAGGGCCTTGAGCCTGCTAAAGGTCTTGAGTCCTGTCAAAAGGTCGACCCGGCATTGTCTGATTGGATGGACAGGGTGAATGAACAAGCGTCACTGGGCCAACGTAAAGTTCCAATAATTCAAAAGACGGTAAGCGATTAGCGCGAGAAGCGCCATGTAATGAAACCAGCGAGAACGAAGCATTGCGAGCAACACAAAAACCAATAGCGGGAAGCCAACCCAGGCGCCGAGCAGCAGTGTTCGTCCGTGGTCGCCCATGCGGAGGCCGGCAAAATAGATCCAGTGAAGAAAAAACGACGTCTGGAACAACGCGAATAATGACCATAGGTAGGTTTTGTTCCTCTCGTAAAATGCGCCCAAGTCGCGACTCTCCTCTGGCTCATCCGGGAGGCAAGCCGCGCAAACCAGGAAAAGCACCATGAACTCAACAAAAAACGACAGGTAGAACGGGTATGCGAGGACTGCCTTCACACTGCGGATCGACCACACTTCAAACCACATTCCAGTGATGGTGATAATCACCAAAACAACGCACAGAATCACACGACCGTCCCATCTCACCAACCGTCCCTGTCGGAGTAACCGATGAAGGCTCGCGGCAACATCAGCTAAAGCAAGACCCACGAGGATCGAGACCAGTCCTAGTGCGTAATCAAACGGGCTCATGGCGCGGCTAGTTCACTATCTAACAATAATGAAAATGAGCCGCTGCAAGCAAGACCGCGCGTCCTCATGTGCTACGCCATCTCATCTGCGTTCCAAGAGACGATCGTCCAAATCCCATGTCGTTTCTCGAGAATAAATGGCCCCCACTCACCCCCGAGACTGCCGAAAAGATAACCTCCCCGCACCGAAGCTTTTGAGGCCGACAGGAAATGAACGACCTCGGCGGAGCAGAGAATGCCGTGTTTTTCGCGATAGCGAAAACCGGGTTCAACCACGTAGCCCTCTGTGGAAAGCCGCTCGAGTAAATCCTCCGGCGCATCCGATCCCTGAAAAGTGACATAAAAATGTGCCGGGATGCGGAACTTGTTCTGCTGCCAATGGGCGAACATGTGTCGATAGAGTGCTAAATAGATCTGCTGCTCTTCCAAGGACAGAGTGCCGAAAAGCCGTGGCGCAGACTTCCTCGGTTCCAGAGGAACACATGCCACCACACATATCATCGCGAATGAAAGTGCCACACGCATGGATCTACCCAAACACAAAATCAGCCACCGCTGGTGAGGGCCCGCGTGGCGGCTGGACGAGAGGTTAGCGTCATGGAAATCTTGTGCGTATGCCGGTCAGTGGTTGGCTGCATCCCATGGTCAGGCACTTTTTGGCGACTGGCGACGAGCCAGGACTACGATATCCCAAGGCCTTCCGATGGGAAGAGAGCGGTCGAAGATGCCAGCGAGGTAGACCAAAAACCGGGGCATCAGGCTCCGCTCCGCGCGACCTAGAGTGTCGAACTGCCAACGCCAGATCACGAGAAGCATCCGCATCGTGAAATGGAAACAAAATGTATGGTTCAAAAGCTCGAAGCCATGTCGTTCCAGATGCTCACGCATCTCTTCGTAGGTGTAGCCCTCTCGGACGTGGTTGGGGTCAAACGGGGCGGGTGGCGTGGGCGTAGAAATCAAGAGCAAGCCACCCGGCTTGAGAACACGGGCCAATTCGGCAAAGCCCCTGCCATCGTCCACGACATGCTCCATCACCTCGGTGCAAATGCAGGCGTCGAAGTCGCCAGTGTCGAACGGAAGGGCTGTCACGGAACCGACGAAGTCCTTATGCCGTTCGCCGGGAAAGCGGGAGGCTATATTGAGCTTTTCGAGATCCATGTGCGCGATGCGCCGTAAACGAGAAAAACTGTCGAGAAACGCCGCGTATAAGCCTTCGCCGCTTCCGACGTTAAGGCAGGCTCCCTCAAGTTGACGGCCGCCGAGGACACGCCGCAAAGCCGCTGATTGAATGACAAAGCGAGCTTCATCCGGCCAGCCTCCGCATAACCACGCTACTCCAGGGAGTTTCTTGATTACCGCCATGATCATGATCGCATAAGCTCAACGAAAACAAGATGAGTTGCCGCGAGCGAGTGCGCGCGTGGCAGCGGCTGGACGGATTGAACTCATCGAAAGCTAAATAAGTACGGCGGCTCCCGCTCGGCTCCATCACCCCGTTAGATGCTGCGGTTTCAGTGCCGCGCTAGCGGTCGGTAACGGGAAAACGATCAAATCCACAGCCATATCAACGAGACTCAAGATCAGCCACGACTCTGGCAGGCGCGCATGGCTTCATACCGCGAATCCTTAGCTAAGATTAGCGTGAGAACACAAGGCCATAGAGTCGTTGGCTGGAGCGGCTGGTTAGACTTCTTTGCTGTCACAGCGGCTACTTGAACACGAGGTGGGCGACAGTGGCTTCAAGGTTCCAATAAATTATTGCGATCGCCGCAAGATCGAACGCAGCATGCGCACACATCACCATCCAGATCCGGCCCGTAATGGCGAAGATCGTCCCGAAGACGAGACCCGTGATCATCGCCTGTTCGACGCCGGGAAGCCCGAGATTGGCGTAATGACCAAGGGCAAACAACGCGGAGGTGAGCAGGACGATAGATACCTTTGCCCCGGCCCCCGTTCCAAAAAGTTTGCCGAGACGCTCGAACAGGAACCCTCGGAAAATGGTCTCTTCTCCGAAGCCCGCGCCGACGATCATCGTGAACATCAGTCCGGGGAGTGCAGCCCGGTTTCCTATCACGTAATGGTAGGCGGAATTGATTTCGGGGGCGCCCAGCAGCGGCATCACGATCGCCTTCATTAGGAGTTTAAACGCGCAGCCGAAAATGATGCCGACGGCCAGACTTCCAAGCCAACTCCTCGGCCGCACGTAGCCGATGTCGCGCCATGGCGTATGCGATCGCCAGGCCCACAGAAGCACCAGAAGGCCGCCGAGAGGTTTAACAGCAGACGCCAAGACGATGACGAGAATCGCGAGAAGCCCCAGCGGTCCAAATCCGCGCAGTTGCGCGGCGACGGGATCGTCGGCCGGCGGTGCGGTCCGCTTCGGGCCGGAGTGTAGACCCGTGTTCCGGCAGATTCGAGGCGTCGCTGGTCATGCCTTGTTTCGCAAAATACGCGGGGTCTAACGAGAGAGAAGATAAGCTACCGTTACGGAGACGAAGGCAAATCTGCAAGGAGAGGAAATTAGCTACCGAAACGGCATAATCAAACGTACAGCGGCGGCGCTTAGCTTCATCGGTTGGTTCGATGATTCTTGCCTCCATCGACAAACAACGAGGCGTCACGCGTCGCAGAAGGGATCGCCTGCGCCTAATCGGTCTTGCTGACCTTCTCAATCTTTGTGGCGCAGTGATCCAGTCGCCCACAAAGGTGGCAATGCACTCTCACTATCTCGCCAACTTTCGGTCGATAAAGATTCGCTGCCCATCCCGTCCCAGAATCTTCCGCGTGGGTCCGAATCCGTCCCCAATGGCCAATTTCTATGAACCCGTCATTGCTGACAGACACAACCATCCCGGTAACAATGTTTTCGTGGTCATTACCGGTATCAACCGGTTCTGGGATACCGCCCCCGGCGGCGGTGAGCGTCCTGCTGCCGAACGCGACGCTTAGTAGCATTACCAAACTGCACATTAATCTTTTCATTTCTGTGAACTAAATCCGCCGGCACAATCTGATCAAGGTTTTTGGAGAAAGTGTGAATTCATCGTCGGATCATATAACGGAAACATGTAACGAGTATTCGGCCCCAAAAATCTGCAATTAAAGGCAGATAAAATCTGCACAATCCGCTTACTTCGAAGGCCGCCGCCTTTGACACAATCGTGCATGATTTCCAGCCTGACTGCCTCTCCCGCCGCCAACAAGCCCAAAAAACTTCTCGAAGAAGTGCGCGATCTCATGCGCCTCCGCCATTACAGTATCCACGGAATGGGTGCCTTTGCGCGTGAGAGATGTCGATTTCGACTATGGCCGAATCACGGTGCGCTGGATGGATTGCGTGGAACGCCTGGCGGGTTTGACTGCAATTTTTTCTTCGAACTGGGGCCGGGTGGGATGGTGGCTGGTTTATTGCGGCGCGCGCGCAGAGACGCAGATTTGATATCGGTGAACGACGCGGAGTCGGTGCGAAAATGCGCGCAGAAAATTGCTGCGCAAGGTTCGCCCCGCTAGAATTCAGCTAGCGATGAAACGGGAATCTGCAACATCCACGAGTCCGCCGGCATCTTCACGAGGCAGATCGCTGGCGCAACGCAGCGCCGATTATTTTGGCATGTCCGGGTCAGTGGAGATTATGACGGCCGCGATTCTTTTCGCGCTCATGATCGTGCTCAAGCTGATAAACACGACGACCTACCGTTTCGACAGCGACGAGTCGCAGCACACGCACGTGATCTGGGCATGGGCGCGCGGCTTCATCCAATCCCGCGATGTGTTCGATAATCACATGCCTCTTTTCCAAATAATGTTTGCGCCGATTTACGGACTGATCGGCGATCGGGCGACCATTCTTTACTGGCTGCGCTTTATCCTTTTGCCCATGTACCTTGTGAGCGCGTGGTGCACTTACCGAATTGGAGAATTGTTATTTTCGCGGCGCGCAGGGATTTGGGCGGTCCTCCTGGCTGGTCTTTACAGCAAATACCATTTTACTTCGTTGGAATTTCGGACCGACAATCTCTGGGCGCCGCTCTGGCTTCTGTGCATTATGACGCTGCTCAGCGGACCGCTGACAGTGGATCGAGGGCTGGTTGCCGGGATCTTGCTCGGGCTTTGTTTCGGGGTCTCGCTGAAGTCGGCCTCTTGCTGCTATTTGCTCCTAACGAGTGGATCGATTGCGTTGTTCCTGGTGGGGAGACAACAGCTCGGCCAATCATGGTCACACTTCGCACGTTGTACGACGGCCTTTTTTGCTGCTACAGCGCTGGTTCCCGGCGTGATCGCGGGCGCGTTTGCAGTTGCCGGCTTGTGGCGAAATTTTCGTTACTGCACTTTTGACCACAACATCCTGCCGCATCTCGAGTATCATCCGGCTTGGTTTATCGTCATTTTCCCCGTTACCTTCCCATTTGTCGTTTACTTTGCGCGGTTAATCGTTCGCGCGGCGCCGACGCCTGCACTGGCATTTCGGCGCGCTTTCATTTTTCTCATCTGCGGTTTATATGCGCCAGCTCTCTACAGCTTTTGGGAGCTGCTCACCCGTCAGGATTTTCTTCCGTATTATCCTCTCGCATTCGTCCTTGTTAGCGGAGCTTTACTTGCCGTTTCACCTCACCTGGCGCAATACGATCTGCCTTTCTGAGCCATTATCTCCGTCGTCTTCCTTTGCCGGCAATTCTCGGGCTGGTGGATTTGGTTCTGCTGATTGCCATTCACCCGTTCTGGATCGATGACACGAGAGTCGAGAGGAATTTGCTTCGCGGCGTTTTGAAATTGACCGGTCCCGGCGATTACGTTCTCGACTGCAAAGGTGAGACCATTTTTCGGCAACGCTGCTTTTGGCCAGTGACCGAAGCGATCACGATCGAGCGCCTCAGACGCGGGCTTGTCATCGACAACGCGGCAGAGCGTGCGGTTGAGACCCGTGCCTGTGTCGTAGCCATAAGGGGACGAATGCCTTTCGATGCTGGAAATTTCATCCAGAAAAATTACATTTCCGTGGGCAACGATTTGAAGGTTGCCGGCAGGGTTTTGAGACCGTCCGCAACCGACCGTAGGCAAATGGAATTCGAAGTTGTGATCCCTGCACCCTACGAGATTATTGCGCGTGATGGCCCAGTGGAAGGAACGCTGGACGGTAGGCCATATGAAGGTGCGCGCTTTCTCGCTCCGGGCATACACACGTTTGTGCAAACGTCATCGAGAAGGCAACTTGTTGCTCTATGGGCCCGGGCGGTTGATCGGAATTTTATTCCAAAAAAGCTTTCCCATCCGCTGGCAAAAGATAGGAGTTTTTCCGGCATTGCGCTCGATTGTTTCTGCTACAAGACTTAGCCGTGCCGTTCCCGGCCTTTACTCCGCGTTCCCGCCTCTTGCTATTCGCGCCGCATCCGGACGACGAATCGCTCGCGTGCAGCGTCCTTCTGCAACGAGCAGTTCGCGCCGGTGCAGCAATTCGTGTCGTCTATGCTACTGACGGCGACAATAATCCCTGGCCGCAGCGCGTGCTCGAACGCAAGTGGCGCCTGAACACAACCGACCGCAGACGCTGGGGCAGGTTGCGACGAACAGAAGCGCTCGCGGCACTGCGTATTCTGGGTGTGAACGGTTCGGCCGCGCGTTTTCTCGCCTTACCCGATCAAAGATTGACCGCCATGTTAACTTCCGGATCCGGTCTCGCGGCTTTGGGGCGTGAGCCCAGATCCTTTCCAAGCTGTCAATCTGCGCTCGAGCAGCTTGCAACGATCATTGCGGATTGGACGCCGACAGATCTTGTGGTGCCGTCGATTTATGATACGCATCCCGATCATAGCGCGGTCGCGGTAATGCTTCGGCTGGTCTCGTCTCTTTCCGACCCGAGGGCGACAGGGCAAATGGCTACTTGGAGCTACATCGTTCACGGCAAAAGCGCCGCGTTTTTTGATCGTGCAATGGCGATCCGTCAATCCCATCACGAAGCAGCGACCAAGCTTCGGGCGATTCGCTGCCACAAAACGCAGCTTAAACTATCGCAGAAACGATTTCTCGGATATGCCGGCCGGCCGGAGCATCTCGTCGAACTTGGCGGGCGCGATGAGACCATCGCCGATGGCTCGATTACCTCAGTTTTCAGGTTACCTCATTTGCTGCGTGTAGAGCTGCGCCTCTCACCCAAAGCCATGCCTACCTCAGAACCGGCACTTTTTGTTTTGGGACGCAACGAAGCCGGCGCGTTGGGTTGTCTGACGATGCGCGTGCCTGGCCACTCTTCACGGGTTGAAATGCTGGACTCGGCTTCAGCAGGCTTTGTCGCTGAGGTAAAATATTCCGGGAATGCTTTCGCGGGCCAACTCATTATCCCTCTTTCCATTTTTTCATCCGCGGCGGCTATCTTTGTTAAACTGGAACGCCGCTCCTGGTTCTTTGATGAAGCAGGCTGGCTGGAGATCCCGCCGGTTGGATCCCAGCCGATGGCAGAGCCGCAACGCGATGAGCTAGAAGCCGGCGCGGTGAGTATTCGTTAGGTGATTTTATAGCGGCCGCCTGCTAATGACATGGTGAGAGGAGCCTAACGACAATAAGATCAACCGCCGCCGGCGAGAGCGAGCTGTGCTAAGATCGACAACTGTTTCATACCAAAAAATGAGATAATGCCCCGACCAGCGTTGGCTGCAGCGCCTGATTAGGTCTCTTCAATCGTGTGGTAGTCGACTGCATCGGCGATTGGTTAGGTGTATCGTTCATTTCTTGACGGATTCCAAATGCAGCGCACTCTCAAGCACTCGTTGAAACCCATCTAGCTGCGAACGAATCCTCTGCTGCGCCTCCTCACAGCGCTTAATCCGCTCTTCAAAGCTATCAGGTTTGGATCGGGCCAATTCCAGCGCCGCGAAAATCGCGAGAGCTTCACACTGTACGATGTCGCTCATCTCTCCGTATTCCCACCTCAGCCGTTTGGCTTCACCGACCGTAAGCGCAATTGCATTTTCTGGTTCTTTCATTTGAGCACCAAACTACTCTACGCCTAACGAGACCAAAGATCAGCCACGACTCTGGCAGGCTTCGGAGTTCGCTGCATCGCATTGTTAGGCGTTGAGTGTCCTTGTTTGATTTGTCATTCGATACTCATCAGCGATCACGTGGCCATCTAGAATGTAGCGGCCGCACCTGAAGTTGCTTTCGTGTGGTTCATGTGAAACACTGGAGCATGGCCAGGCTCTTTGAGCAGCTAAGGCGCGCTTAGCATAAAGTGCGAGCACATGATTCCATTCCGCTGTCCAAGGTTTCTGAGACGTGGCGAACAACTCTGCGTATGCTCTCGTCCGACCGAGTGCCAAGCGGGAAGCTATACTTCGCCTCGTCTGCGATAATCTCAAGTCCATGGGCAAGGCTGGTCAGCGCTGTTTTACCTCGTTCCGGAAAAACGCGGTCTTCCGAAGGGATCTTAAAATAACGATAAACGGATCGAAAAAAGAGTTGCGCGACTTCTGGAAATTGCGTTTGCAGCTGCAAAACCGCCGCCAACGCTCTGGACTTCTCCCGGATTTGCTCGAGCTCCCGACGCCGGTCTCGAAGTGTCTCGATCATCTTGGAGTCCAAGCTTCTCGCCTCGTCATTCCGAGGCCGGTCGAAAAGAGCCTCGAGATCAGCAAAAATGCCACGGTAGTCTGCCTGGATCGAAAGAAGATCGGAAAACAATGGCTCGATGTGATCCTCAAAAAGTTGTCGATTACTTTTTGAATGTCTGTCCAACAATTCGATGCTTCGGTCGATTATCGTAACAATGCTGTCAATCATAAGAGTGCTATGGCGTCTAACGAGAACAAGATGAGCCACACCGCCGAGAGCGCGGCCTGCTGCAAGAGGAGGGTTGAACTGCAAAGAAGCTCATAAACAAGTCGGGCGGAGTTGGCTCCATCGCATTGTTAGATCTTGAGCGTCGCCGCACGCTAATCGTCCTCATAAAAACAGTCGCATGCGAATGGCTTGCCCGTCGCATCGAGGGCAGGGTTCGAGATCGCAGCCGAGCGTGTGAAAGTTGCCCCGCGGAACTCCACAGTCATCGCATTTCGGGAAACTCAGGTCGTCCGTCCGTCGCCATAGGGGATTCGATCGTATTCCTGGGAATTTATGACGAACTGCGTGGGGCGGTCGCTGCGCTTTTGCTTGCCGTGCCAGCGCGGTTCTTTGGCATTCCACGACATAAGATCTAACGAGAACGAAGCTCAGCCGCGGCGAGCGGGAGCGCGCGAAGCTGCGGATTTACGGTTTTTAATCATGTGAAAACTGGATAGTACGACGGCTCGCTGTCGGCTGCAGCGATTGGTTAGGCTGTATTGCTATCCATCCACCGTCGCCTATCAGGGCTTGATTGTCGGATCTTTGATCTGCGCCGCACTTTCACTCTCGCTCACCACGAAACGCGCGAACTCAGCTCGTGTCATATTCATCGGCTCGCCTCCGTGCTTGGCAATCCAGTCGCGCAGATTCTGCCCGGCCAGCACCCGCGCGATGTCCTTCGCCAGCTTATCAACCACCTCTGCGGGAGTGCCCGCCGGCGCCCATATCCCATACCAAATGGGAAAGTTGAAACCGCCGACACCAGCCTCCGCGATCGTCGGAACGTCCGGGAGCAAGGACGAGCGCCGCGCGCTGCTCACGCCCAGAGCGCGGAGTCTGCCTTCGCGAATATCAGGCAGAGTGAGCTCGATTGGCGCAAACCTGTAAGTGGTATCTCCGGCCATGGTGCGTGCGACCACGTCAGCGATGGCATCGTTTCCTCCCGCAGGAACGTGAACGGCCTTGATCCCAGTCGCGAGATTGAATTTCTCCGCTCCCAGGTGTGTGCCCGTGCCCACTCCCATGGAACCGAACTTGAGTTGACCGGGCTTTGACTTTGCCGCTGCGATCAGTTCTCCGACCGTCGTAATGCCCGTTGCCTTTCCCGTGATGAGAACATACGGCTGGCTGGTTAACGCAGCGATCGGAATGAAACCCTTCAACGGATCATATGGGAGGTCCTTCGAAAGCGCGGCGCTGTATGCCTGAGCGCTCGTGTTCACGAGCAGCGTGTAACCGTCGGGTGGTGACTTCGCCACCTTTGCAGGCCCAGCCGTCGCCCCCTTTCCAGGAACATTCTCCACCGTCACAGCCTGGCCCCACAGCTGAGAGAGTTGCTGGGCCAGAGCACGGGCCAACAGATCAGGTCCACCGCCCGCCCCAAACGGTTCGATCAGTCGCACCGGCTTGATTGGAAAGGCTTCTGCGACTGCGGGGGTGTTTGTTGCCTCGCTTCTGACGTGGCGAGGCATTCCGGCCCATTCTATAAGAAGAAACAAAAAGAATGTAATCGCTCTCGTGTTTAGTCTCACGCGTGTTCCGTCTAACGACCCAAGCTCAGCGACTCCGCGCCCACGGGCCGTGGCGCGGGCCAGACGTTATCGAATAACCCAAAAGCGCAACGCGGAGTTCGCTGCAGCGCATGGTTAGGCGCGTGTTTGTTCAACTCCATATCGCATTGCATCTACAAGGGTATCAACGTCTATGTTTTCTAGCGTCCTGAACTTGATGCAATAGCCTGTCACGCTTGCCTTGCCAATTTTCTTCCCATATGTCTCGGCTAAATGGTTTTTGTCTTTTGTTCCCATAATATAGACGGAGATCCCTGTTGTGTTTGCACTAATGCCGATCTGATAAAACTCTCTGGTTTTTCCATCGGCATACTTTATGGTCTGCGCTCCATAACCTATATTCGGGTTAGAAACCGTCCGCCCCTTCTCGTCTCGGCCATCAAGAAACCACAATTTGCAGTCAGGCATGATTCCCATAATGATGTCGTGTAGCTTTTGCATGTCACTTCGTTTTGGCTCTGACTGAGCTGCGATATGGTTCTTGATTTGGTTTTGTACGTTCATACGGAGCTCTTCTCGTTGGTCACTGCCCGCTGAACCCGAGCGCCTAACGAGAACAAGATGAGCCGCCGGCGAGCGAGGGCGAACGCGGCTGCGGGTTGACGGATTGAACTCATTTAAAGCTGGATAGTACGGCGGCTCGCGGTCGGCTCGATCGCATGGTTAGATGTTCCGGCGAAGGCGCAACCGTCGCGAGGCGGCGCGGATGCTTAGGAGAACGAGCCCGGAACTCGCAGTCCAAACGGTTGTGTTTACGGCCAACATTATGGGAATAGCAAAGGGACTTGGACGATAGGTACACACGCCGTGCACCGGAAAGAGCAGATTCATCACCTCAACACCCGGCATCCACGACAGTAGGCAAACCCGAACAAAGATACCAGAATTCTCAAATCCTAGGGAGACCTGGGTGGCATAGAGCAACGAATACAGCTGCATTGCCACCGCCAACGAGGCAACAATCCAACAAGGCCGAGACAAAGTTCCTTGCTTTAGCATCTAACGAGAACAAGATGAGCCACACCGCCGAGAGCGCGGCCTGCTGCAAGAGGAGGGTTGAACTGCAAAGAAGCTCATAAACAAGTCGGGCGGAGTTGGCTCCATCGCATTGTTAGATCTTGAGCGTCGCCGCACACTAATCGTCCTCATAAAAACAGTCGCACGAAATGGCTTGCCCGTCGCATCGAGGGCAGGGTTCGAGATCGCAACCGAGCGTGTGAAGAGTATCACGCGGAACTCCACAGTCATCGCATTTCGGGAAACTCAGGTCGTCCGGTCCGTCGCCATAGGGGATTCGATCGTATTCCTGGGAATTTATGACGAACTGCGTGGGGCGGTCGCTGCGCTTTTGCTTGCCGTGCCAGCGCGGTTCTTTGGCATTCCACGACATAAGATCTAACGAGAACAAGATGAGCCACCGCGCGAATTACGAGTGGCCTTCATGAGCAAACAAATCTGGGCGTACGGGCGATTCGCGGTTGGCTCCATCGCATGGTTAGGTGGCATCGCGTGGCAACATCTCAAACGTCTGCAAAAAATCTTCGTCGTCGCTCCATGTGTGGGTCTCACCGTCAGATTGACGCAACCATACAACAACCGGCTCTTCCGCCGCACCAGACAAAACCGACCAAATCTCTCCCGTGGGATGGCTGCCGATCTCCCGACGCAGTCGAACCCGATCACCGGCTCGCGCGCCACAGCGATACTCCGTAATAGGATAGTGTGTGACAGGATGGTAAGTGTCTTCGCTCATGCGGGGAATGCCATCTAACGAGACCAAGCTGAGCGACCGGCAGCGTCGCCGAGCTTTGCTTGTAATGTCACTGTTCTAATCATCTGAAACTAAGCTTCGCGCCAGCTGCCGGTTCGCTCCAGCGCGTGGTTAGGTCTTTTGGTGTTCATCTGACCTCGATCTCCTGTATCATCCCCACGTCGTCGTGTGTGAGCTTCGTGTTGGCAACCGGCATTTCGCAGTGCAACACGTAGCGGCCCGGGGTGAATTCCTTTCTGAGCCAGACCACGCGCGTAATGTCATGATTATCGAGTGCGCCACCGAGCGCCTCGAAGGGTGCCTGGTCGGTGTCCTTTCCCTTGGACCAGCGATGCACATCCGCCGCGGTTTGACCGTCATGGAGGCGAAAGAAATCGAGCTCATGCATCGATGGACCCGGCGTTTCGACCCGAATCACCTGGGTTCCTTTGCCTAAAGGCCGGCTCAGCTCGAATCGATAATCAATCAGCTTTAACACCACATCTTCCGGGGGTGGTTGATCGTCGATGGCGCCCATGTCTTCTACGGTGAACGGATGAAGCTTGACGGTCTTGGGGTGGTTCCAGCAAATCAGCACGTAATTCCCGGGATCAACCTTCAACCACATCTCGGCGGTTCGCCCGGGCGAGGTGGAGCCTGGTCCGGAATAATCGAGTGCACCTTTCGGAAACTGTTCGCCCTTTTTCAATTCTGCTTGGTAATCGTCGGGAGTCATTCCCTTGGCCAGCCGGACGAGCATGGCCTCGTGAATTTTTGAGCCGCGATTCTCAAAAATAATATGTCGCATGCCGGCCGCCAGTCCGCCCGGCGCCTCGAATCCGGAATCTGTGGCGACGATTTGAAAAGGCGGCACTTCTTTAGCTTTTTGTCCGCAACCCGCGAGCAGAAGAAACAAAAGGATCGCCAAGAGCGCACGCATAGACCTAACGAGAACAAGATGAGCGACGGCGGCCGAGAGCGCGCGTCGCTCGAAGTGGAAGTGTGGAAGTCATCTCAAAAGGTGAAGCGTACAGCGGTCCGCCGTTAGAGTCATGTAGGCTTCCAGGACAGCACCCGAAGGTGCCATCCTGGAAGTATGATTACTTACGAACTCAAAAATAACATCGTTGCCCATTTTCCTGCAATCTTTAAAGGACTTGGGTCCAAACCGAGTGTGATTCATATGGCGCTCGATGTCGAGCTCCTCGGCGCAGTGCTCGTGGTGCGAGTGGCCGGGGGCCGGCCCATCCATTGCGGCAAGTGCACTCGCCGCACCATGGTTGAGCTTGCCCGGGAGTTGATCCAACGCAAACACCGCGTTGTCCTGGTGGAGGAGGCGTGCGGATTTGGCTACGCGTTCCATCGGCAACTGCGCCAGATCGGAGTGGAGGCTCATGTGGTGGCGACCGAAATGCTCAACCGCAAACGCAAAACCAACCGGCGTGATGCCGCCAAGCTGCTCGACCAGCTCTACGATTTCGATGTCAATGGGCACCAACGGGCCTTGCGACCGATCCGGGTCCCCACGCTAAAGGAGCAAAAGAGCCGCCGTCTGTGCCGGATGCGCTCTCAGATGATTAAAGTGCGCAGTATCATGGAAGGACAAGGCCGCGGACTGATGTTCGATTTCGATTTTCACGACGTGCCTCCAGGTTGGTGGGGACCACGCAAATGGCCCAAGCTGAGAGCGAAACTTCTGGAGCATGATCCATGGCTGATTGGAATGCTCGATCACCACCAACGTTTGCTCATCGCCCAGCAAAGGCGAATTGCTGAACTGGAGCGGGAGATTGCCCAGGAGAGTAAATACGACGCGAACAAAGTGGCCAAGGGCTTGGGACAAACCACCTTTGATTCTCTGCAACGCGAAGCGATCGACTGGAAGCGCTTCGGCAATCGAAAACAGATTGGCAGTTACATCGGATGTTGTCCGAGCGAATTCAGTACCGGAGGAAACCAAAGGCTGGGCAGCATTGATCGAATGGGTAACCGCCGCATGCGCACCTTGTTAGTGGAAGCAGTCTGGCGCTTGCAGAAATGGAACCCGGCCTGGCGCGGTTTTAAGAAGTTTCCACATGTTTTCGGGCGCAAGGCCACGGCCCGCGGAGCCACCCGAAAGAAAGCTGTCGTAGCTTGTGCGCGTCTGCTCGCGATTGATCTGTGGCGACTGCAAACCGGACGCGCCACTCTCAAGGATCTCGGCCTCAAGCCGGCTCAAGCCCAATGAACGCCGACTATTGCATTGATCGCATGAATGCTTAGCGAAACTCACCAATGAACACTTTGGACAGTTGGGCGATTGATCGAAGTTATGGAGCTGGCCGACCTTTAGGGTCTGGCCGCCCTGTTAGAATGGTCGTCGTCCCTGTCCTCCCTCTTGATACGCGTCGCATGAGACACATTGCACTGCCCCATACCGGGCATGTGCGGATAGGAGCTTGTCTCGCATCCTGCCAAGGAATAAGCCGAAACTTAAAATCGAGGGAGGAGCTGATCCAAAGACAACTAACTCTCAACCCATGACCTAAATCTCTTCATCCCACCAACGCTGTCCCGCGAATCACACTTGACCCTCATAGGCGCTCCATCGCATGGTTAGATGCTCGCGAATTCACAGACTAAGTGCAACACGGACGACGTGTGGAGGGAAGGGAAAAAGAAGGGTTTGGAAGGGGCCGAAGAGCTGGCGGGAAGATGGGGATGAAGTATCGGCAACTCAATGGGGAAGAGCGGAGCGTGCTGGCGGCGTTGCGAGTGGTGGGGTTGAAACCGGCGGAGATCGCACGGGAACTTGGGACGACACCGGAGCACAGTGTGGCGGGAGCTGAGGCGCAACGCGGCGCCGCACGATGGCCGGTATCGAGCGAAGCAGGCGCAGGAGCGAACGCAGGCGCGCGGCGTTACGCTCGCGGCGCAACAGCCAGTTTGGACGCGGGCAATGGGAGCGAGTGGAAGAGTTGTTGCGGGAAGAGTGGAGCCCCGAACAAGTCTCCGGGCACTTGCGCTTGAAGCGAGAGCTGGCGATCAGCCACGAGACCATCTACCGGCACATCTGGCGGGATCTGAGAAGTGGAGGCACGCTGCACGAACATCTGCGCGGTGCGCGCAAGAGCTGCCGGAAACGCTACGGGCGTTACGACAGCCGAGGGCGACTGGCGGGAAAAAGAATGATTGGAGAGCGGCCAGCCAGTGTGGAGCGGCGGCGCCAGATCGGCCACTGGGAGATCGACACGATGATGGGCGAGAGCCCGGGGGAGAGCAGCCACTGCGTGCTGACCCTGGTCGAGCGCAAGAGCGGCTACCTCATGCTGGGGAAACTCCCCGCGCGGACTGCGGCCGAAACCAACCGCGCGTTGCTGGACCTGATGGCGCGTCATCCGGGGCGGATGCGCACCATCACGGCGGACAACGGGACCGAGTTCCACTGGTATGGCCAGGTGGAAGCAGTCAGTCCGGTCAAGTTCTACTTCGCCACCCCGCATCACAGCTGGGAGCGCGGGACCAACGAGAACACCAACGGACTCATCCGGCAGTATCTGCCCAAAGGAGCAACCATGGCCCGAGTCACCCAAAGCGAATGCGACTTAATCGCCGAACACCTCAACAACCGACCAAGAAAAAGACATGGCTACAAAACACCCAATCAATGCTTCCTTCAGACCTAGCAAATGTTGCACTACAAAGTTGAGCCTAGGTTTTGATCTTCTTCGCGCTGATCTCCCATAAAGTAATGACGGCCTCTGCGAAATTTCGCACACGGAGGTATTGCTCATCTAGATATTTGGCTGTGGCAGCCGCGGTGTTCGTCTGATCGACTTGGCTCGGCCAGAACGTCAAATGCGCGAAGCCCACGTTCGCCTCCAAAATACCCTCAGAAAGCGATTGTTGCACTTTCTGTGGCAGTTTCTGCGGATCAATCAAGCGGCCACCTGCAAATCGCTGATCTTCACTTCGTATGATTGCCCCCGGCCATGTTCGTAGTAGTCATCGGCTTTGATAAGTTGTCCTGTTCGATCTCTTCCGATGCCAAGAAATCCCGCGATCGCTCGAGACGTAAGAGCGACAACCGCCATGCCAGAATATGATCGATCGCTCAGATGATCTCGAATAACAGCGATTCGACCGGGGATTGCCTGATCGACGAATTGCTTTTGCTCAACGGCGGAGAGCGATACGGAGCGTGTGGACGACATGAATCTAACGACACCAAGCTCAGCCACCGCTGGCGGGAGCACGCTTTACTGCGAAATTTAACGTTGAAGTCATCTGAAAGCTAAACATCGGAACGGCCAGCGGTTGGCTGCAGCGCTTGGTTAGGCGTTTTAACGACGATCATGCCGCGTCAACCTACGTTATTGCTGTGTTATTCGTAACGAGTAGTGGTTCGCAACCAACCGCCAGCGCCCTTTTTGCTTTACCCATACCCGCGTGAAGCGAGTCTCGCGCGGGACAGCTTTAGCTTTGTCTTGGCCAAGCATCGTTGAGAGGCCAGTCTCCACCGCGGTGTTTTCGTAGACGCGCACCTTAACCTCGTCGGTGGTGATAGACTGAAATTTCAACTCACCCGACGTGAAGTCTGAAATCACCTGCGGCTTGGTTCTTACTGTGCCGCTTGGTCCTACGCCACAATGA
>CAVYVJ010000022.1:0-332670 GCA_963771865.1 uncultured Verrucomicrobiae bacterium | reverse complement strand
CCGTGTAATGGCTTGAAAACTGAAAGCTCGATCAATTGTGTAACTGATACGCCTCCACCAAGGCGATCCCCATCGTGTTGTTGGCGCCGCGCACAATCGCGGTGTAGTTGCCGGGGGCTAGTGCCGCGACGATGGCCGACTCCGCGTCAATGGTCGGAGGAATGGTCGTGGCGATAATCTCCGCCTCCTGGTCGCTTCGCCAGTTATCATTGGAGCCGATAATCGCACCGTTTCCATCGCGTAACTCCAAACTCGGATCGGCCAGTGCTCCTTCGACAGGTAGGGATGGGCCGATGGCTCGAATTAGTGTATTTGCGGGATCCGTTCCGCGAACGATAAGCCCTCCGATCAACACGTTGTCGCCCGTCTGCACAAAGCCTCGCGTTGATATATTCGCCAGCTTTGAATCGACCGCCTGGTCAAAGTGGTAGACCTCGACCAGCGCAATCCCTGTGGTATTGTTCACTCCGCGCACGATCGCGGTGTAGTCAGTGGAATTCGCTGGCAACGTCGCAACAATCGCCGATTCCAATTTGTTTGTTGGCGGCACGGTGCTGGCGATGATCTCTGCTTCCTGAGTGCTCCGCCAATTGTCATTCGACGCAATCACCACACCACCCGGGCCATCGAGTTCAAGTGTCGGATCCTCCAGTTTACCCGCTACCGGCACTCCGTTGACGTTGAGGGACGGTCCGATTGCCCGGACGATGACCTTCGTCGGTTGCGTTCCGGTTACAATGAAACCGCCGATCAACACGTTGTCGCCCGTTCCGACACTCAGCCGTGTCGAAATATTGCCAAACTGTCCTGGCGGTGGACTCGGAGATGGCGTCGGTGTTGGGGTTGGGGTTGGCGTGGGTGTCGGGTCGGCGTGGGTGTCGGAGACGGCGCGACGCCAGTCGTAACGTACGAGGCGGATTCTTCGATTGCTTCGGGTCCGGTGTCCCCCCACTATTTGTCGAGGCCGAAACGGTATACGCCTACCTCTAGAACCTCTGCGTCACATCAACGTCTTGGCTAATTCCGAAAGGCATGTTTCCCAGTTCGACCATGATAGAGCCGTTGTCGATAACCGGGACACATGATCCGTCGTCGCACGATAAACTCTGAAAGACTATGCCGTCTGGCAAATTGACCCCGACATGTAAGTCCACTGAATCCAAGGGGCCGAGGTTGGTAATCGTCACTGTATAAACCACGTTACTTCCCACTTCGACTGGGTCCTTATCGGCAGATAGTGCCAAGGAGAGGTCCGCTCCCGCTCGGAGTGGGTGTTGGCGTTGGGGTGGGCGTTGGCGTCGGAGTGGGTGTCGGCGTTGGAGTGGGTGTTGGTGTTGGCTCGGTGGCGGTCGCAAAAGTGGCATCCTCTCCATTAGCTGTCCCGCCATCATTCGTGGCCGTCAGGCGGTAGTGATACACCGTTTCGGGGCTAGACCGGTAACAGGCGCACTCACCGGCACTGCAGTAAACCCGCTTCCCGCACTGTGGAAGAAGTCGTGTCCGTAGGCGGTCGTCAAACCATATTCAATTGATAGGTGGTCTCGCTGCCGGACGGGTTGACTGTGCCGTTCAAGGTCGCAGTCGCCTCGGTAATGTCCGAAGCGACCCCAGTGACAACGATTGGCGTTGGCGTCGGGGTTGGTGTCGGAGGCGCGGCAAAAGTTGTAAAAGTGGCATCCTCTCCATTAGCTGTCCCGCCATCATTCGTGGCCGTCAGGCGGTAGTGATACACCGTTTCGGGGCTCGATCGGTCACCGGCGCACTCACCGGTTATCCAGCAAACCCGCTTCCCGCACTGGTGGAAGGGGTCGTGCTGTCGTCGGCGGTCGTCAAACCATATCAAATTGATAGGTGGTCTCCTGCCGGACGGGTTGACTGTGCCGTTCAAGGTCGAGTCATCTCGGTAATGTCCGAAGCGACCCCAGTGACAACGATTGGCGTTGGCGTCGGGGTTGGTGTCGGCGTCGGCGTCGGCTCGCTGGCGGTCGTAAAAGTCCCATCCTCTCCATTAACTGTCGGGCCGCCGTTCGAGGCCGTAACGCGGAAATGATATACCGTGTTCGGGGTCAAGCCAGTCAACGACGCACTTACCGGCACCGGGTCTAACCCGTTCCCAGCACTCATGGTCGTGGTGCTGGTGCCGTACGCGGTCGTTAAGCCGTTATCAAATTGGTAGGTCGTAGCGAGGCCGTTGGGATCGACTGTGCCATTCAAAGTGGCAGTCACGTCGGTAATATCCGAAGCGACCCCAGTGACGGCAGCGGGTTGATCGGCGGTTTCGAAGGCCAGGTAATTGGGCATGCCTGCGCTGGCCACGAAGATCGTGTTCGTCCCAGTTTGCGAGATTTGAGAGATCGTAGCGCCAGTCGTGTCGGCAACATAAAGAAAGCCGACACGGTCCACGTCGCCGCTAAACTTGGCCGGCCGGAAATCCATTCCGGTGGGCAGGGTGAAACCCGTGGCGAACGTGGATATCCCCGAGCCGTCCGCTGGGATCTCGGTAACGTGGCCGTCGCCAGTGGCGCCACTGCTCACATATGCGTTTCCGACGAGGTCCACGGCCACACTTCGGCTGGTGTCGCCAGGATCGATATCAGTAGTCGTTGTGTCCGGGGCCACTTGAAAAACGGAGGGCCCATTAGCGATGTACCGGAAAAAACTAGGAACACCGTTTATTACCACACCGTGAGAAGTTAGGCCCAAAGGACCGGTTACGAGTTTGAAAACAGTCGTCGGACCTCCTTGAGTGCCGTCAGGGTTCAGAGGCACGCGGAGCACGCGATCAAGACCATTTTCCGAAACCAGCAGGCCTGACCCATCCTGGGTCAAACCGATCGGATTGTTCAGACCGCTAATTACGGTGATTCTGTCCTTCGTAATTATATCGTACTTGAAGATCGTGCCGTTGCCGGCAGCGCCATCGCCAGCATCTGCGACGAAAAGATTTTTATATTGATCAAACGCAATGCCTTGGGGACTGGTTAATCCGGTGGCAAACGTCGCGGGCGTTCCATCCGGGGCATAAACAACGATCGAGCCGGTGGCCAAGTCCGTTACGTAGAGATCGCCTGGAGCGGCGAACAAACTAGATGTGAGAGTGGATCCAGCTACGACGACGTACAACGCGATGCCCGCATTGATAAGTCGGCTGGAAATGCGATTTCGATTAGGTGGGAACATACGTATCATCTTTCTGTCTTGATTAGCCGGGATGGGGTTACCAATTCTCTGTTAACCCGAGTTTCGGACAATTCCGATTTTACTTCGTCGAGATCTCTATTCGTCGAATCGCGCATCTTGACGACAAGCCTGCCGATGTCAAGGCTCAAATCGCCAAAAGCGGAACGCGGGCTCAGAGAGGAGGTTTCGCGTGCCAGACGCTATTAATATGGTCTTTCTCAAAACGTTCGATCCGTTTGGGCTTTGCGATCGCTCCAAAAGGGGAGGAATGTTCAATGGAACATGAATCGCATCGCCGCTTCAACTTCGGCGGAAATCCGCACCGCATACGCTTCCGGCATCGGCCTGCGCCAACTGGCTCCCTACATGAACATTCCGCTAGCTATCCGGCTGAGCTATGGGCGCCGTGCGAGGCAAAGTAATCGTGCCGAGCGGCGCTGCAATCCCATTCAGGGCAGAGGCCCGAAACCGTGAAGCAGGAGAGTGTGGGATGATCAACAGGATTGACACAAAAGGCGAAACCCAAACTTTGGAATGCGTGGCCTACACTCCCACTCGAACAGTTGTGTCAGGCGGACAGGAGATTAATCGATCGCTACCACGCGCTGAGCAACGGCTTGTATCTTAAGCTGGTCGCTCACCTTCTGGATTTGCGCCGCCTGCTCCTTGAGGCTTGCAGTAAGGGCTTCATTCTCTCTTTGCTGCTCTGCGATGGCTGATTGGAAGTCTTTCTGCTGCTGTGCGAGTGAGGACCTTAGTTCACCGATGCTCACCTCCTGTTCCTCGACCTTGAGGTGTGCTTTTAGGAACTCGTTGAGCAGCATCGCGTTCACCGCTTCGTAGCGCACGGTGTAAGGCTTGCCTTGCTCGTCCCGAGCCACGAGATCGGGATTCACCTTTTCCACCTGCTCCGCCACCAGGCCGAACTGCGGGATGCCATCTGGGTCAAGTTCCTTCTTGTATCGGAAGGTCACCGGCTTCAAGGCGAGAATCGCTTCGCTCGCTCTGTCCATTGGCTTGATCGTCTCCTTGAAGCGCTGCGACGAAACAACCGTGCCGAGGTGGCCAGTTGTATCGACAATCACGCCCACGCCTCCCGCTACGGTTGCGCCACTAATGCCGGCGATGAAAGTTGCCGTCTGATTCCTGCGTGCCGATGCGGATTGCGTCGGACTCTCCAGCCACACCAGAGTTGCCGATGTCGATGTTCTGGCGGCCCGTTGTGAGGTTGCGGCCTGCATTAAACGCCCAATGCGATGTTGTTGCTGCCGTTGCGGTTGTTCGAACAGCGCATAAGCACCGTTGGCCGTGTTGTTACTGCCGGTTCTGTTGCGAATGAGCGCAGACCAACCGTTGGCTGTGTTGTTGTTCCCTGTTGTGTTTGCTGTAGAGCGCTTCATCTCCGTTGGCCGTGTTGAAGTTGCCGGTCGTGTTGCTATAGAGCGCGGCATCCCCGTTGGCAGTGTTGCCGACGCCGGTCGTGTTAAATTCGAGCGCACTAGAACCGTTGGCCGTGTTTAGTCGCCGGTGGTGTTGCCAAAGAGCGCACTATCGCCGGTGGCCGTGTTGTCGCTGCCGGTCGTGTTGCTATAGAGCGCACCAGAACCGTTAGCCGTGTTGCCGCCGCCGGAGGTGTTGCTGTTGAGCGCATAAGCACCGTTGGCCGTGTTGCTGCGGCCGGTCGTGTTGCTATAGAGCGCATTAAAACCGATTGCCGTGGCGCCCATCGCCCGTTGTGAGACTGAAAAGCGCATCCTCACCCTCAGCCGTATTGGCGTTGGGATAGCCTCCGTCCGGTGGCGGAGCGACCGTTCGGGCCGTTGGGACGGCGAGAACGAATGCGCCGATGAGACTGATAGTTCCAATTATGTTTGTTAGTTGCATATTGACTAATTCTTCTATCTGGTTGTTTTATCTGCGACTACGCGTCTGGAAAAGGAAAGAAGCCCGAGAACAAGCCGCACCGGCAAATCCAGATCTACTTGTTGATGTGAAGTTATGGTTATTGCACCGCCAGAGTCAGATCGTTGCCGGTGCCGCCTTCGTAGTTTGTTTTGTAAGTGTTACTGCCGACGATTAGCGTCGAGCCGTCCGCAAGGTTGCTGAAGGTGCCTGCAATCGGGGTTGCGGCAATATTGTTGACGACGGTAAAGACTGTTCCGCCGGTAAGCGTGCCGGTTCCGAGATCGCCGATCGTGACTGTGGCACCGCTGTTAATCGTCACTCCTTTCGCCGTGACTTGATCCGCCGTGACAAGGGTGCTGTTCAGATCAACCTTGTAATTGGCCCGCGCATTGAAAGTTAGGGTTTTTGAGAGCGTAAGCTTGGCAGGTCTCGTCCCGCTTCCAGGAGCCAGAATCGCAGCACTGGTTGCAGTCCCGATTGTGACTGCTCCGGAAATCTTGCCCGTGCCGCCAAGTGTGCCAGCGTTTACGCCAACCAGGCCGGTGCCTGTAGTGGAGCCTGTCCTATTTGTAACCAGAAGCGTACCTTTACTGACCGTTGTGCCGCCAGTATAGGTGTTCGCTCCGCTGAGAGTCAGCTTACCCTTCCCTGTTTTGGTCAACGAGCCGCCAGTGCCGCTAGCTATGCCGCCATCCTGGATAACCCCGGAAAAGGCGGTAGTCAGGTTGTTCGCGCCCACCGTAAGTTTGTTGGCTCCGAGAAACACAGTGCCGTTTCCTGCGATCGAGCCTACTGTCACGCCCGGAGCGTTATGAAAGCTAATGTCCAAATTGCCGTTAGCGAAAACCTCAACGCGAGCCGTGCCGCCAGTGGAATCATCAGAAAAGTAAGTCGTACCGCCAGCGCCTCCGCCTACGCCTCCGTTGTTTGTTAAGGTGCCATTGCCCGCAGTTGAACTCGCGAGGAAGTTCGTATAGCCGCCAATTGCGCCGTTGACCGCCCCGCCGTTGTTGCTGAAGATGCCATTGTCCGCAGTCGAGGTGCCAGTGAAATTCGTAAAGCCCCCGTATGCGCCGTTGACCGTGCCGCCGTTGTTGCTAAAGCTGGCATTCCCAGCACTCGAGGTGTCGTAGAAGTAGACGAAACTGGGATTCGCGCCGGTGGCTACCGTGCAGCCTTGGTTGGTGAAGACAGTCAAGTTGCCTGCCGTCGCGCTGTTTTTGAATCTTATCCCTCCCGAGAGGCCTGTTCCATCAACAGCAGTCACAAAGTTCTGTGTAATACCCGAATTGTTCGTGATTCCAACGCCGCTAACGGTTAACTTTGGGAAGGATGTTGGACCAACGGTGATCGTGAGCGCGCTTGCACCGACGTTGAACAGGATGCCGTCGACCATCGTATTGGCTGAGACCGAGACGCCGGTTATGTTGGAGAACGCGAACGTTGCCGTATCCGCGGCCCCGTTGGGCGGCCCGCCCGCGGTCCAGTTGGCGGCAGTGTTCCAGTCCCCACTAACAGGAGTTGCCAGCCATGTCGCGCTCCCGGCGTGGCTGGATTGAAGGCCGAACAACAAGACAAGCGCCGCCAGAAAACCGGCCATGAATGTTGCTTTGATAAAGCGCAGCAGCACGCTTCGGTTTGATCTGGTTGTTTGTTTGTTCATGCTCGCTCCTTGGGCGTTAACGGCGGACACGCCTTTGCAGATCTGCCGCAACCGGCAGGCTTTCAACTTGGCGGGCAAAGGTCAAGCCGAATCCTGTCGCGGTCTGTCCAGGGTTGTCCCCCGCAGGCTATTGGTTGTCGGCGACCAGTCGCGGCGCAGGTTTGCTCGCCTCAACCTGATCGCTCACCTTCTGGATTTGCGCTGCCCCCCGAGCCCTAAGGCCACCCACGCTACAGTTTCCCCATCAACAACAAAATGATGAGGATGATGAGGACAAGGCCGCCGCCCCCATAGTAGCCGGGGCCGCCCCAGCCAAAACCGAAGCCGCCGCCGAAGAGGATCACGAGGACGACGATCAAGAGCACAATGCCAAGCGTGCTCAGGCCCGCCAAACGCAACAGTCGATTATTTTTTAATTTCATGACTTTTGTATGTTCCCCCCTTTAGTGGTGAATTTGCGAGACCTAATTATTCACCACCATGGGAGGAGCCTGTGCCTTAAGCTGATCGCTCACCTTCTGAATCTCCGCTGCCTGTGCCTTTAGGGCTTCCGTGAGGGCTTGAATTTCCTTTTGCTGCTGCGCGACGGTCGCTTCCAGGTTCTGCTGATTGCCGCGCTGTTCCTCTACCTTGCGATGCTCTTTGAGAAATTCGTTGAGCAACATCGCATTCACCGCTTCATAGCGGACTGTGTAAGGCTTGCCTTGGTCGTCCCTGGCCACCAGATCGGGATTCACCTTCTCGACCTGCTCGGCCACGAGGCCAAACTGAGGAATGCCATTAGGGTCAAGATCGTGCTTGTAGCGGAAGGTAACCGGATGCAGCGAAAGGATCGCTTCACTCGCCTTGTCCATCGGCTGGATCGCGTCCTTGAACCGCGCCGAGGAAACAACCGTACCGAGGCGACCGTCGTTCGTTTGGCGCTCGGGCCATCATTGAAGTTATAGATTTCCACTAGCCCGACACCTGTGCCACCGTTGCGGCCCGAGACAATCGCTGTGTATGGGCCTGGCAACAGCGTTATTGCGATTGCGGATTCCAACTCGCTTCGCGGTGCGATTCCGGCGGCTGTGATTTGTAATCGCGCTCTCCGGATGGGATCAACGATGCAATCGGATACGCGGAGTTCTACAGCCGATCACGTCATGCCGTGATTCGCGTTTACGACGACGCTGGCAACCTAATTGAAACGCACGAGCGCGCGGGCGATTTCCCGCGAAGCCGGGTAACAAGGGCCGGGGCTTATTGCTCCGATTGCTGCGCGATCACAAAGGTCGATGCAGGCTGTGGAGCATAGCTTTCGGGATAAAACTGCTCACATCCGAAGCGAATGTCCAGAACCGCTGCATTTGTAGGCCAGTTCGGAACAGTCCAATAGAAATAGTGGGCTTTCCCGTCCATCCACGGGCTAATCCGCGCAGTGAAGCTCCTGCCGCCGTCCAACGACAGCCAGACTTCCGCCTCACACCACCCCAAGTTTATGTTTGGACGCCTTGATATCCACTCAACCCTGACAGTGTCTCCCGGCTGGAGAACCTGGCCAGCCGCCGGCGAAATCAGCTTGGCAGAATATGTGCCTGTCTGTGCACTTGACGTAGCAACGAATTGCGGAGCGAAGCTAAGCGCGACCGCAACCATGATTAAGACTAATCCCCGAATCTTCATCTTTTTGTCCTCCCTTTGATAAGAGAATTCCGAGCCTAGGCGAGAATCTGTCAAGTGATTTTGACATAACGTTTTTGTCACCTGTCCTTTCAAGCACCAGCACGCCGCGCGCACAACGAAACGCGCCGGCCGGGTGAAGTGCGGGCCGCCTCGGTGGAGTGCCAGCGGCAAATCGTCGCGCTTTGCAATTCGCCCTCGACCGGTTAAGTTCAATCGAACATGCGCCACCAAATATCCGCAGAGACTTGGGACCAGATCAAAACCGCCTATGCCAGCGGCATCGGCCTGCGCCAACTGGCCCGCAACATGGGCATTCCCCCTGGCACTGTCCTCGCCCGAACGAGCCGCGAGCGTTGGACGCACAGTATCGAGGCGGCAAAGAACCTGGCGAAGCCCGTAGAAAGCGCAATCATCTCGACCAGTGAAGCACCCGCCATCACGATGCAGGAGCGCGGAGAAAGCCACGTCGAGCGAATGGCCGGCATTACAGACAAGGTTTTGCCGCACTTGGAAACAATGCAGCCAGGCGAAATCCTCAACAGCGCCCGAAATCTGGAGCGCTTCGACTATGTGGCCAGGCGAAACTACAGATTGGACAATCAACCGCCCGGTAACGGCGGGATTCACATCGGTGTGCTCACCGGCCAAGTGGCAATCCAGTACCAGAGGGTACCCCAGTCAAAGCGTAGCCAACCGCTCAACAAACGCATTCTAGAGTGAGCCGCTAGTTTGCTGGCGGTGCAGTCGCTTGCATTCAGGCGGAGTTGGGATGCAGTCGGGGCGACTCTGAAAAAATTCTATGGTCGTTTTCTAGGGTCGAACGCTTTTTTGATGCAAAACGTCGCAAAGCTGCACAACGATTCCGCGCCATTCTTCCCTCGTGAAATGCCATTTTGCAAAGCTGTGCAAAACAGCGCGGATTCGTTAGGCTAAATTAGAAATCCGATGCTCTATCCGGCTGAGCTATGGGCGCCGTGCGAGGCAAAGTAATCGCGTCGAGCGGCGCTGCAATCCCGTTCAGGCGTGAGGCCCGAAACCGTGAAGCAGGACACTGTTGGGAGATCAGCAGGATTGCCGCAAAGGCGAAGCGAGTTTTAGGATGCGTGCCCGACTCCCGCTCGAGCCAGTCTGTTCGGCGGACAAGCATCAATTGTTAGCCACGACCGACTGCCGTGTTTTGGCCACCGATGGTTAGACTGAAAAGGGCATCGGAGCCCTCAGCGGTGTTGCCGCCGACATAGCCTCCATCCGGTGGCGGGCTGACCGCTCGTGTCGTTGCGATAGCGAGAACGAATGCGCCGATGACGCTGATAGTTCTTAATTATGTCTGTTAATTGCATTTGACTGCCTCTTACACCTGGTTTTTCTGCTACTTCACCGTAAGCGTCGCGTTATTGCTGGTTACACTTCCGGCTCTGTCGCTCACAGTTACAGCGAAAAGAGCGCCGTTGTCATCCTCTGTCGCAGGTGGAGTCGTATATGACGATTGAATCGCGCCATCAATCTTTGCGCCGTTTTTTGTCCACTGATAGCGCAACGGCAGGGTGCCTGTAGCCGTCACGCTGAATCTGGTTTTCCGCCCTTCGATTACCGTCCGATCGACTGGCTGAGTCGTGATGGAGGGCAGGATTGGCGGCCGCGCGTTGAAGACGCCGGTCGTCGCCAGGACCAGCGAATCGATCGCCCCCGAAGTCGAATACGCCGTTAGATCAGCCGTCGAGGTGACGATCGTGTAGAGCACCAAGTTTCTGGCCGGTTGCGGAGGAATGGTCGCCGAATAACTCACTCCCGAGCCTTCCGCTTCAATTAAGTGCGATGTGATGAACAAATCTGTGGACCACCGCAGGTAAATCCGTTCCTCCACCGACTTCGCCTGACTCGTCGCAATGCTGACGGTGATCGGATCGTCAGGCATCGGCTCGGCTGGTGTTTGCGCACTGCGACTAACGGAAACAGGCGGCGCCGAGGTTTTCATCACCGCCAGCTTCAGGCTAACGCCAGGTTGGTTCTCGCAATCGATAATCCGCATCGAGTAATAGAAGCCATCGTCGAAAACGATGGTATTGGCGGGTCCCAATGCAGGGCCCGAAAAGAACGGAATTTCGGTCGTGCTATCAATATTGATTTCTACGCCTCCCCATTGCGTCGAATAACTATCAAGTCCTACCAGAGTGAAAGAATGCGCGCCTGGCGTCGTATCTCCGCCTGTGGTCGCGACATGGATTGTGTTCTTAAACCAGTTGTATGCATCCGGCGTTCCCTCCGCGTCCGGCGCGGTAATTCTCGTCAGGTTCCAAGGCGGGTTCAGATCGCCCTTGTTGAAGCCATTCCAGTCGCCGGCCAAGACCATTGGTAAGAGGAGCGTGTCAGAATCATTCTGCCAGAGATCGGGAATCGTATCGAGGGTCCATAGCCGATAGCGACTCTGGAGATAGGCGACGTTCCCCGGTTGCGTCGCAGCCAAATCCTGACTCTCGCCAATATCTTCGGTCAGGTTGTAGAGCGCAGGTGGCTGGTTGTCTTTAGCTCTTTCTACGACCAGCTTAAGCGGGCCGTTGCGCACGGCCCAGATCGTATTAAGGGCTCCCAGTGGGCCGTCTGGCCCTAAACCCAACCAACGCCAGAAGAGAGTTCGCTCCGGGCTGACCTGTTCCCCAGCCAGATAAGGCACGATGTCGAGACCGTCGTAGACGCGGTCTGTGGGCAACGAAATCCCGGCGGCCGCGGCGGCAGTGGTAACAATATCCAGGGATGAAACCAAGTCATCATAGACGACGTGCGCTGGCAACCGCCCTGGCCACTGGACCGCGAAAGGGACGCGAATACCCCCATCCAGGACATCCATTTTGTAACCCCGGAGCGGATAATTATTTGTTAGATCTTCGTTGGTGGCAGACCTCAGGGGTGCACCGTTATCGCTCAAAAAAAAGATCAGTGTATTATCCAGGATGTTATTCGCCTGGAGTGTCTGCAGCACTTGCCCAACGCCGTCGTCCAGCGCGACCACCATTGCTGCGTAAAGTTGCCGGTGGGGATGGGTAATATATCCCACCCGTTCCATATAGACGGCAGGCGGCTGATCATATGGAACGTGCACAGCGTTATAAGCCAGGTAAAGAAAGAAAGGCTGCGTTGCATGGTTATTGATGAAAGCGACTCCCTCCCGAGTGAAAGCATCAGTCAAATATGCCGTTTCGATAAGAGGCGTCTCGTTCCGTAGGACGTGGGCATTGTAATAGACGGAACTGGCATCGAGAAAACCGAAGAACTCATCAAAGCCCCGCGCCCTCGGAAGGAGGTCAGGCGCGAAACCCAAATGCCATTTGCCAATCGCCCCGCAGACATAGCCTGCAGGTTTCAAGAGCTGCGGAAGCGTCAGCTCCTCCAAGGGCAAGCCAAGGCGTGGATTATCATTGTCATTTTCCGGCCCGGAATCATATCCAAACCGCTGTTGATAGCGGCCGGTGATAATAGCGGCTCGCGATGGGCTGCAATAGGGGTGGGTGGCGTATCCGTTTGTGCAGAGCACGCCATTGGCCGCCACGGAATCGATGTTCGGGGTTGGGATATCCGGGCACCCATTGAAGCCGACATCGCCATAACCCAGGTCATCCGCTAAAATAACAATGATATTAGGGGGCGCCGTTTGCGCCCAAGCCATCGGCGTAAGCGTAAGCCACGCAAAGGCGACGGTTATGGCAATGAGAATAAAATCCGGCCGTGCGGGCGAGCGACTCATCGCATTTTTCGCGAACTGAGTTGTCTTGATGGGCTGAATCGGGCGATACATACGATTTCCTCTTACCTGGTGGTTTGCCTGCGAATACAGGTCCGAAAGAGGGGAAGAAGCCCAAGGTCAAGCGTCCGCGCCTGATTCAGATCAATATAATGGCGCATCTTGATGGCGCGACGATGCCGTCGTCAATGCTCATATTCGGTGGCTCGGCGTGCCTGAACCGCGCTCGTTATGGAATTCGTCGCGATTTGATACCGAGACCCGTCGGAGCATTCCCTTGCCAAGGCAGATGACCCAGACGACGCATGACAGTCGATTACGGGGAATCGAGGAAGCCATGATTTTGAGCCCTTCTGCACATCAGTAAGCGTATTGAATTTGGCGACAATGTCCCCTGTCTGGGCGAGGTGGCGCGCGATTGCTTCATTCTTCGTAAAAGAAAGTCCGTCGTGCATTAGGCGCTTGCGTGTCGTCAGCCCCAGAGTGGCGTTGTGCGAATCAGAGGGGCTGTAATCCAACTCGGCAGTCGGCAAGATCGGTATGCCGTCGCCGGTGCAAAGTTTCGCCACATGGTCCATCGTTAGGATGGGATTGCAGCCAGAGGAGTTGGGCGAATGTTCGTCGCCGCCGTGTCCGACTGCGACCCTGGCATTTGAAGGCGGCGATTGATCTGCACTTCGATATTTTTTTTACGACCCCACTGCCGCAGCGTTCCGGAGCGATTCGGCGGCCGATGGAGCGGCGCAGGGCGGCCGGACTATGCAACTGCTCCCGGTGCTGCCTTGGAGCCTCTGTGAGAATTATCGTGCCGTTCGCGCTGCTCAAATCACGCCTTAGTCCCCGCCGACCTGGGGATTATAGGCCACGACCATCAGCGCTCGGTGGCGCAACTCTGGAAGAATAAATCGGTCATTTAACGAAAATTCATCGGAAATTGCCAGATTGAATGAATGACAGGGCCACGGCTTCCTCCGAGGCCGGATGCTTTCTCGGCATCGAAAAAAATGCTTGACACCCGGTTCTGAAATTCACTCTACTGCCGCTTATGAAACCGATATGTAAAAACATTAGTCTGACGATCCTCGCGCTCGTCGCTGGTTTCGCGCTTACCGCGCGCGCCAACGGCCCGCGTGCACTCTCCCGGTCTAGCGCGGCGCTCGACGCCGGCCATGCGGCCGTCCACCAGTTCAGCAAGACCCATCCTCTTTGGTCGAACCGCGCCCTTGACGACCTTATCTATGACAACGGCGCTCCCGACCAACAAAATGGCAACGAGATGACCGAGTGGCTTCAAGCCGAGGATTTCACTCTCTCGGCCGATTCCACCCTGACGAGCGTGAACTTCTGGGATATCGAGGCACCCGGGGGGGCCTCCTACCAGGGCGAGATCGACTGGGTCCTCTATGCGGATGCAGGCGGGCAGCCTGGGGCTTCCTTCGCGAGCGGCGCGGCGGTAGGAGCGGCTGTTACTCGCACCTTCATCCAGCCTGGCGTGTTGGGCTTCTACGATGAATACAGTCTTAGCTTTAATATCTCGCCCGGCGTCGCGTTGACCGCGGGCACGACCTATTGGCTCGGGCTCCATAACGGTCCGCTCACCTTCACGACTTACTCCACATTCTACTGGGAAACGACTGCTTTCAACGGGACATCTACTGGACATGAAGACATCGCGCCCTTCGACGGCGGCTGGGCCGATAATGGCGAGGAGCACGCCTTCAACCTCGGCGGCGGCGGCGGCGGCGGCATTACGCTCGCAGCGGATGTGATCAGACAGGGAGGCAAGCGTTATGCGGCCCTAACCTGGAGCCCCGCTAATGGCGGCAACATGAACGTGTTGCGCGATGGTTCTGTTATCGGGACGACGACCGATGACGGAAGCGCCAAGAGCAAGATCGGAAACCATACGGGAGCGATTACCTATCAGGTTTGTGAGACGGATACCGGAACCTGCTCGAACGTAGTTACCGTTACAGTCCATTAGCGGCTGGGCTTCCGACAATTAGGCTTCGGCGATTGCCGCCGGGAGGTCGTCCAACCCGACTCCTGGAAGTGAAAGTCGCAGAGGAAGGGCATTCAGCGAGAGTGCTGGGTGCCCTTTGGGCTTTGCAATCACTCTAAAGCGATTATGTGCACGCGAGCACGAAGCTGCATTTCCAGCATTAGAACCTGGGCAGAAATTCGTCCCACATACGCCAGCGGCCTCGGTCTGCGCGAGATCGCCCGGAACATAAAACTCCCTAGAGGGCACGGTCCTCGCCCGCGCCAAGCGCGAGGGATGGTCACAGCAGATCGCAGCCGCGCAGCTGATCAAGCCTCCTGAGCTTGCCCGCGAATTGGCAGAAGCCCGATGCAATCAACGCAATCAGCCGACGCACTCAGACGCAATCAGCACCCAAGAGCGGAAAGCACAACTCCTACGCCTCCAGTGCCAGCATAGTTTCACTCGCCTGCAGTGTTGATGGCGGTTGTGTTGAATTGAAGCGCACTATATCCGTATTGTAACTGCCAGTTCTGAAAGCCTTGCCGATCCGGCGGCCGGCCGGCGAGGTATAGATTAAGTCGTCGGCCCAAAAAGTTCCTGCACGGCGAGTCGTTCCGGTTAGCGCCAGCGAGAAAATCCTGCAACAGCCTGGCCAGCTCTGGGGAATCCGACGTGGTCTGCGCGCGTCGCCTGCAAGCGAAGGGCGGAAGCATCAGAACGGAGAGAAGGAGTGGGTTGATGAGATTCAAGCAATGATCAGTCACAGGTAAAGATATTCATCGATGTCGAAAGAGCTTGACGCGGCGCGGCTGAGTCACTGTAATGCTCCAGTCCGCATTCAACTTTATGAACCCAGAACCTCTCCTTCGCTTGATCATCTCTTTGAATCGTAGATTCAGAATGTTCAGGATCGTAGCGCCAGGCGTAGCTTGTTTTCTAGGCCTGTGTCTCAGCGTGCAAAACGCTCGAGCTGTCGTATTGCTCGATCCGGATCCGGAGAACTCCACGACGCATTTTGGTCATTGCATGGCAGTGATCAGCGATATCGACGGAGACAGCATCGACGATATCGCTGTGGGGGCCCCGTTTCAGGACGGAGATTTTAAGAATATCGACACGCGCTTCGGTGAACCACAGAACGTGGGCAAGGTTTTCCTGATCAGCGGCGCAAGTCTCACTGTTATTCGACAGCTCAATGACCCGCAGTTCCAGATGGTGCAGGAATTAATGTTTGGTGGGGAGTTCGGTAGCAGTATTGCTGCGGTGGCGGACGTCAACGGCGATGGTTTTGCTGACATTTTAGTAGGTGTCCCCCATCATATTGTCGAAGAGGGGGAGGAAGATCTCGTCAATGCCGGGCGAGCCTTTCTCTTCAGCGGCAAGGATGGAAGTGTTCTCTTCACGCTTGATGATCCGGCGGCGGAAGAGGGTAATCGATTCGGCTTTGCGGTTACGGGTTTGGATGATGTGAATGGAGATGGTGTTCCCGACTTGTTCGTAGGCGTTCCAAAAAAGGATGTGAGTGAAGAAATACCGGACGCTGGAATGGCCTACATCTTTAGTGGCCGCGATGGCAGCGTTATCCGTGCGCTAGATCCTCCTTCCCAGGGCGGGGGGGAAGCGAATGGCCGCTTCGGGTCGGCCGTCGCCGAGAGTGGTGATGTCGATCACGATGGCGTAACCGACATCCTGATTGGCACGCCCGGAAACGGCCGCGCATTCGTTTTCAGTGGCGCTTCCGGTGCGCTCATCTTTACTCTCATAAGTCCAGTCACGGAACTTCTGTCTTCTTTCGGTTCCGCGGTGGCCGCAGGAAAGGACCTCAACGGAGATGGGATACCTGACTTCGTGGTTGGAGCTCCGATGGCCAATAACCGGATAGGAGCGGCTTACGTTTTTAGTGGCGCGGATGGGACCTTGCAACGAAAACTGCGAGGGCCAGGCCAGAAGTTTGCCGGGTTCGGGTCTGCTCTGGCCTTAAGCCCGGACGTTACGGGGGATGGTCGGCCGGATATCGTGGTCGGCGCACCCGATCAATCTGTGAATGGGTTGCTCAACGCAGGTGAAGTCTTCATCTTCAACGGGTCCAACGGCAAGCTGTTCAAAACGATTGCCAGCGCAGAAGCGAAGGCCTTTGCTGGTTTTGGATCCGCGGTTGCAACTGGAGTCTTTAACGGGAGCGGAACTCCGCAGACTATTGTCGGCACTCCGTTGGAAGATGCAGATCTGGTTGATCACACCGGAGACATTGTCACTCACCTTCAGATTGGCCAGATCGAGGTTCAGTAAATCACATTACCAATAATGAAACACTTCTCGTCAATACTTATCACCAGTCTCGGCCTGGCAGCGATCCCGTTCGCTTCCGTCTTTGGCAATCATCGCACCGGAACAGAAATCTTGCCGGAGCTAATTGTCGCAGGCGATTTTAATCGGGATGGCAAGCTGGATCTGGCGGTGAACGCAACTGGATTTGATAACGTGGCAATCTTGCTCGGCGATGGGGCGGGCGGCTTCACTCTTGGCGGGCATTTTGCCACAGGCACACTTCCAAAAGGACTTCAGGCGGGCGATATCGATCGCGATGGTAATCTCGATTTGGTCACCTGTAATGATTGGGGCTATAGTGAGACCGTTTTCTTAGGGGACGGTTTAGGAGCTTTTCACTCGCCCTCGCCACCAAACGAACTGGATGGTGATGGCGAACCTGCGCGGTTACTCTTGCGGGATTTCAATAACGACGGGCGCCTTGACCTGGCTATTAATGCTCCGAGTGAGGGCAAAGTGGTTTTGTATTTTGGTGATGGCAAAGGGAATTTCCCCGGACCCGATGAAGAAGTGATGAATGTCGATAAGCCTTTCGGTATGGCCAGCGGCGACTTTAATCACGATGCAAATCTTGATATGGCGATTACTTCGTCCCCCAAACCGGGCGCCAGCCGCATAAGCATCTTACTTGGCGACGGAGCGGGAGGCTTTACGATTAGCGCCATTCCATGCCGTGACCTGCCTACGAGTGTGCAAGTGGGCGATCTCAATGGCGACGGCAGTTCCGATCTCGTGGTCGCGGGCGCACTACCCCTTAACACCACTGGTAACTTTATTTCCACGTTTCTCGGCGATGGCACCGGCCAATTCGCGCCGGCGCAGACAGTTGACTTAGGGCAGGGCAGTTTAAAGGGCGAGATCGCTCTCGGCGACTACAACGAGGACGGTAAGCTCGACGTGGCGTTTCCGCAGACCAGCCTTCAGGTGGCGAAGGGTACTAAAGTTTTCATCTATTTCGGCGACGGGGTCGGCGGCCTTGTCGCGGGGCCAGTCCTAACGGTCGGCCAGGAACCTCATACGGTCATTGCGGCCGATCTTAACCAGGATGGTCATTTGGACCTCGCTGTTTCAAATAGGAGTGATGGAACAGTGACAGTATTGCTTGGCGACGGCCATGGCAACTTTACCGCTTCTTCAACGACGTCCATCCTGTCTCCTCGGGAGTAAGTCGCTTGGAATAACCCTACCAGGGATCTTCGTCATCTGCGGGCTCTGATTTGTTGCACAGTCGGTTACCGCGTCACCAAGATACGCTTGCTGCAACGAACGCTGCTTGGGGACCCGAGTAAATCGCGGGATTTGCGGCCCTGGAAACGTTTGGACTCTTCAATCGATCCAAAGCGACTACGCGCAATCAAAGGGTTGCTCCTGAGACGGGCAAGTCTGAAAGGCCGAGTGGTCGCAGGTCAAGACAAATGCTTCTAGGTGCTGCCTTTGAGCCACTGTGAGAATCACCGTGTCGTTCGTGTCACGAATGATCTTCTTCGTCCCCCGACCTTCGGATATTGCCCGCGACCGTCGAGGACGATTGTGCGCTCGAGGGTCACTCCGTCGTCACAATAAACATGCACTTCGCCCGCGCTGCCAGCGATCGCTACGACGCATAATCAATCGCCTGGCAGCTTGGCATCGGGCGCTGCAAACGCTGGCTCTACACCGGGAGCTTCAAACGAAACCCACCCGCCTCTGGATTTTTTTACATGGCCGGACTTTCGGTAAGTGATGAGAAAATGGGCGTTGTTCGCTCTTCCGGGTTAGCGCGGCCAAAAACTAACGAAAATTAAAAGCTTGACGCCGCTCGCCGTTCTTCAATAAAAGCATGTTGATTACGTTTCCCCGACGTTTCAACGCATCTTCGGCCAGGCCGATCAAGCTCGGAAGCTGGACTTTCGCTGGACACGGGTTTACGCGATCTCCAGATCCCAACTAGACCCTAGAATTGCCCGAGTGAGGCCGCACTTTGCGGCGCGCCTCCCGAAGACGGTCTTGGTTCCGGCTGGCGACCTGGATTCAGTCAAATCCAGTTAACAATGAGCCTGAACAAGACAATGAAACCGCACGAACGGTCTTATCCTCTGTGAAGGCGAAACAAACATGAAAGGACAAATCCAATGAATAAACAACCTTCTTCCAACATCATGACGCGTCTCCGCTGGGGTGTATTTTACCTCGGTCTGCTGTTTCTCGTTTTTCAAGTGATTCCCTGCGCACTGGGGCGGCAAGACACGTGCACGCCCGGGCCATGGACGGAGGCCGCGCCCGTCGCGATGGACCACTTCGGCGGCTTCATGGACAGCGATGGCACCTATGGCTATGAGGGAGGTGGCTATTCTTTCACGACCGGCGACAATATCACCGAGTTCGGGCGCTTCGATCCGGTTGCTAACAGTTGGACGCCTCTTCCTGCTGTGCCCGATACGAGCAACGGCCAGGCCTCAGCCGTGTATGCGCCTAACGTCAACAAGCTCTTCGTGTTCGGCGGGTCGGAGTTTGCTCTTGGCACGGTGGCCAATAGCACCCGCATCTACGATATCGCCACCAACAAATGGAGCAACGGAGCGCCGATGCCTGATGTGCGAGCCTTCATGGGCTCGGGCTATGATAACGGCAAGATCTATCTCGTAGGTGGATATAGCACGGGCAATGTAGATCCGGCCTTCGCCCAAGTCTGGGAGTACGATACGGTAGCCAACACGTGGAACACCAGCCGCGCCAGCATGCCGGTCGCGCTGGGAGGGGCAGGCTCCGGCATCATCAATGGTCACCTCTACATCGCCGGTGGGCGCGACATCAATAATTCCAACTACGACACGCTTTACGACTACGACATTGCCGCCAATACCTGGACGCAGCGAGCTAATCTCCCGTCCGGCACCAATGTGCCAAGCTCGGCAGTCATTGGAGGCCAGTTCTGGATAGCCGGCGGTGGCAATCCTTTTCTCGGTTCGGGTGCCTCGCCCAGCAAGAAGGGAGTGTTCGGCCCGGATACAACCAATATCCTGCAGATTTACGACCCGGCCACCGACAGTTGGACCAACGGGCCAGCTTTGAACGAAGCTCCGCTCATTCGCGGCAGGGTGCGCTGTAGGTGACACAGCGGTAGCCGTTGGTGGCTATGATGGCTTTGGCTCCATCACGTCGACGGAGATCAATGTCGCTGATTGCGCGCGGCGGCATTACGCTCAGCGCGGATGTGATCAGATTTCACGGTAATCGTTATGTCGCCCTAACCTGGAGCCCAGCGAATGGCGGCGACATGAACGTGTTGCGAAATGGTAAGAATATCGGGACGACGGTCGATGACGGAAGCGCCAGGAGCAAGGTCGGAAACCACACGGGAACGATTACCTATCAGGTGTGTGAAACGGACACTGGCGCCTGCTCGAATGAAGTCTCCGTGAGAGTCCGCTAGAGTCTGGGCGTCTAACTATTAGGCTTTGGCGATTGTCGCCGGGAGGTCGTCCCATCCGACTCCTGGAAGTGAAAGTCGCCGAGGAAGGGCATTCAGCGAAAGTGCTGAGTGCCCTTTGGGCTTTGCAATCACTCCAAGATTGCGTCCGAGGAGTGGGCGGCGATGTGCAGCCTCAAAAAGCCCACCAGCCGCGGACGAAAAGTCCTGCGAACAGAGCGAGAAAAAGAAGCGATGCCGTCGTCATGGTTCCGTGCCAGAATCGATTCCGTCCGGCGAGACCGGCCAACATAAAAATCGGGAACAGGGTTAGCGCGTAACGAGGCTCGCTCACCAGGAAAGTGGCTGATGTGACGAGCAACCAGCTTCCTGTTATCCACATGGCATAGATCGGTCTCAGTTTTATCCAACTCACGATCGCGCATAACAGCCCCAGGCATGCGAAGAAGAATTCCTGCGTGCCGACCATGGCCCCGCTGGAGGGCGCCTGGAGTCGGTTGCGAAAGGCATCGCTCATTCCGACCCAGGGCCATGCGCCAGAGAGATAGAAAAGCTGTTTCCGCATGGGCAGGAATGCGAAAGCGTTTCCTGTGACCTTGAGATTCAGGAGGAGATAGACGCCGAACCCAACCGGTACGAACGCGATCCAAAGCCATTGCCATTGCCAGCGCTTCGTTTCCCAGAACTGATGCGCTGCCTCGATCGCGAGTGTCGGCAACAAAATGATGCCAGTGGGGCGCGTCATCCAGCAAAGCGCGCCGAATAATCCGGCTATCCACCAGCGTTCGTTACGCGCGGAGAGGAGTGAAGCGAGCAGGAAGGCAAGAAAGAGCGATTCCGTGTATCCGATGTGCAGGAAATAGGCGGTTGGAAAAATGAGAAAGAACCAGACGGCCCGCAGCGCTACCGCCTGTCCGTAGTCGTGCGCCACCAATCTCCGCAAGAGAACCGCCGCCGCTGCACAGGAGAGTCCTGAGACAACGAAGGCAGCCACGAGGTAATCGCGCACCGCCCAGGCGAACACCCGCACCGTCCAGGGAAATAACGGATAGAGCCACGCCTTCATCGGATCCGCGTTGCTGTAGCCAAACTCCGCGAGCTTCAAGTAATGCAATGAATCCCAGCGGTTCCATGTTTCCAACCAATGATGGACGCCTGTGATTCGCTGGTTACTCAGGATTTGGAAGGTTTCCACCCCGAGCACAAGAAGCAGCAGCTTGGTCGCGATCGTCCAGCCGATCACGAGCCAGTCCTGCTTCGGCAGGACCGAAAAAACCCGGCTTCGCCACAACTTTTTCGTGTCCATGTTAAATTTTTCCCCGGCGTGAATACATTCCTGCGCGATGATGCGCAACTGGCTGCTATCCGAGGATGAGGTAGCGGCAGGTCATCATGTCCTCAGTGCGCAGTTACAATGGTGATCGGGGGGCGACTTGTTCTGTTTTGACGACGGCTCCGCCCTTCATGACGAAGGGAATGTTATTCAGCAAGCGAATATTCGCGATCGGATCGCTTCCACCGCGCCCAGATTAAGAGCGACTGGGTTCGAGACTACAGCGCGCCGCTCTGTCGGCGAGAGATTACACTGAACAGCCGGCTGGTAAGTGCGCTTCTCAACAATGCACGGAATGTTGAACCGTTCGATGGCCGAGTGCAATCAAACTACATTAAATTTGCGATTTGCCGCAACCGCGGGACTCAGCGCAAAAATACGGGCGAGTTCTGAAGATGTTGCGGACTTCTTTTGATACACGCTGTTGCAAAGTTGCACATCAGTTCTGCGCCGGTTTTCGCTTCCGGAGGGACGTGCTTCTGCACGTCCTCATTTTCACACCGCGCGCCTCGCAGTAGATTGGACGTGCGGAAGCAGGTCCCTCCGAGTCAGGCACAATGCCTTGATTAAGAGCAGTTTGCCCTAGTCGTGAATCCCGTTTTTTAATTCCCAGACCTTGAGCGCTGCCAGGAGAAGGCTCTTGGTTCGGGAAAGCGTCCCGACTGCAGGACGCACGATGTCGTCTTCGTCACCGGGGACGGTCTTAGGGCGCCGCTTTGGTTTTTGCGACGCTCTATTCTTGGGTCGAGGACGAACAGCCGCCTCGCTCTTCTTCAGGTGCCCGCTCGGATTCAACGGTGTCATAGGTAAACGCATTTGGTAGCAGCTTCCCTGCCAGCCTTTCCTGCAAGCCCTGCCAGCATCCTTCTGCCCCCCGGGTCCTGCTCTTCGCTATTCGCACGGAAAAGAGCTTGTGCCTCTGCATTTCTTCGGCGATTTCATCCGGTCATGGCGGATCGAAAACTGGGCTGTTTGAGCATTTTTTTGTTCGTTGCTCTTTGCGCCAGCATTCTGATTAATTTCGGCCTGGCAGCGGCAGCATTTCGAAAATTCGATGGGGTGACCGCCGATGAGGAGTCGCGGCCACGTTTTCGCGAATTGATCGTAGAAAACGGCGCCCGCGGCAGCTCCGACAAAATCGCTGTCGTCACCCTGCGCGGTCTCATCAGCACCAGCATCGGCGGCAATGTGGGCGACTCGATGGTGGACGATTTGCGCTGGCAGCTCGAGCAGGCACGTAACGACGACGAAGTGCGCGCCGTTGTGCTGGAAGTCGATTCACCCGGCGGCGAGGTGACCGCTTCCGATATGATTTACAACGCGGTCGTGAAAACGCGGGCGAAGAAGCCGGTCGTTGTTTACATGGAATCGCTCGCTGCCTCCGGAGGTTACTATGTCTCCTGTGGCGGCAAGTATTTGATGGCGAACGAGACCAGCATCACCGGAAGCATCGGCGTGATTATTCAAACGCTGAACTACGAACAGCTCTTCAACAAGATCGGGCTCGCCTCGGTCGTGTTCAAAAGTGGCAAGTTCAAGGACATGCTTAACGGGGCGCGGCCGATGACGCCGGAAGAACGCGATTACGTGCAGGGCTTCGTGATGAAGACCTACGAGAAATTTCTCGGCATCGTCGCGAAAGAGCGGAACCTGCCGGCGGAGGGACTGCGCAATGGGATTGCCGACGGTCGCATCCTCTCGGGACGAGACGCGCTGGAAAACAAGTTGATTGACGGCCTCGGCCAGATTGAGGATGCCTTGGCGAAAGCGAAGGAACTCGGCCGCGCCCCGGGTGCGAAGGTTGTGAAATACGGCCCGCCTTTCACACTGGGTCGTTTTTTCCGGATGTTGAACAAGAGCAGCGACACGAAGATCGAGCTCTCCCTTCCAGGTCAACTTGGGCCGCAGTTGCAAAGCGGCCGCGCCTATTTTCTGCCAAGTTTCTACGCTCCATAGCAGCGCGGCCGCGAGATGTTCGTCAGCCTGATCAACTCGCTGCTCGTAGTCGTCGGGCTCTACGTTTATCTCTCGCTTTATCGGCAGATCACGGTGCGGGGAAACGGTGCGGCTGCCTTTGGCGAAAAGGAGCTCGGTTTCCCGGAAGCGGTCGCAGCGGGACTTCTCGTTGGCTGGTTCGCGCTCAACATGCTGGCCGCGGCCAAGGTCCAACATGCGGTTTTTCAGACGCGTGACCTTCTTCTCACCGGCGGTTTTTCCATTGCGGTGGTTTTGGGGCTGACTGCGCTCCTGCAATTACGCGGCTTCAGCGTGCTGTCGTTAGGCGGCTTTTCTCGCCTCAGTTTCGGACGGATTGTGAGCACCGCCGCGGTTCTGCTTTTCGCGGCCTACCCGCTTCTCTTAGTTGCCGACAGCATTTCTCGCTGGCTGCTTGGCGAAGGTTCGAACCCGCAGCAGATCGTCGAGATGTTCACCAGCTCGGATACCCTGCAACAGCGGATCCTGATCATCGTTCTCGCGGTCACGATTGCGCCGTTTGTCGAGGAATTCATTTTTCGATTCTTTCTCTACGGTGTTTTGAAGCGTTACCTCGGCCGTGGACCCGGCTTGATCCTGAACGCGCTCCTCTTTGGCGCGGTCCACGTCCATCTCCCGAGTCTCGGGCCGCTCTTCGTTCTCGGCGGCTGTTTCACGTTGGCCTATGAATGGAGCGGCTCAATTCTTGTCTCGATGACGATGCACGCGCTCTTCAATTTTCTTTCCCTCAGTGCTCTCGCTTTTCCGAACCTGCTTCCGCAATGAAGCTGCGCGAGTCCGCCAGAGGCCGGATTCGCTGCGGCGACCTGGGCGAGGACCGGCTGATCGCGCGCCTGCTAGCGCATTTGCCAACTTCAGCCCGAGTGACGGCCGGCCCGGGGGACGACTGCGCGGTGGTGGCCGCTCCCGGCGAAGATCATCTGCTCTTGTTGAAAACTGATTGCGTGGTCGAGGGGATCCATTTCTTGCCTAACGAAAAGGCTTCCGCGGTCGGTTGGAAAGCGATGATGCGGGCGCTGAGCGATTTCGCCGCGATGTCGGGTTTGCCGCAATATGCGCTGGTCACGCTCATCGTCCCGGCGGAGCGAGAAGCGCGTTGGGTAACCCGGCTTTACGAGGGATTGGAACGCGCCGCCAATCGTTTCAAGGTGGCGATCGTCGGCGGAGAAACGAGCGCGACGAGCGGGCCAGTGGTCATCTCGATCAGCGCGAGCGGCTTCGTCGAGAAAACGCGACTTGTGCGGCGCGACGGCGGAAAACCCGGTGATTTGCTTTTTGTGACGGGAAAATTAGGCGGCTCGAGGCGAGGTCGGCACTTGAGCTTCGTCCCACGAATTGATGAGGCGCGATGGTTGACGCAACACTTTTCGATCCACGCGATGATGGATTTGAGCGACGGTCTTGGGGCCGATCTTCCACGTTTGGCGAAAGCCAGCGCAGTCGGCTTCGAAATCGAGACCAAGGCGTTACCGCGAACGCGCGGCTGCTCAATTCAGCAGGCGATCAACGACGGTGAAGATTACGAGTTGCTCTTCGCGCTTTCGCCTCACGACCTCGCGTCGCTCCAGGCGAAGTGGCGCAGGAAATTTCCCCGCCTCCCGCTCACTCTCATCGGCCGCCTGACTCGTCACTCTTCACTTGCCCCTCGTCACTCCTTCCATGGCTTCGTTCACTTCCAATAGCGTGGAGGAGACAATCGAGTTTGCGCGCCAGTGGTCGAAATCACTCGCGCCTAACGACGTCGTCGCCCTGGTCGGCGATCTTGGCGCGGGCAAGACGCATTTCGTCAAAGGGCTGCTCGAGGGGCTTGGCGGCGTGGACGAGGTGACGAGCCCGACGTTTACTCTGATCCACGAATATCACAGCGGGCGGCTGCCCGTTTTTCATTTCGATTTTTACCGAATCAACCACCCAACCGAGCTTCGCGAGATTGGTTTCGACGACTACCTGGAGGAAAGCGGAATCGCGGTGGTGGAGTGGGGGGATCGCTTTCCGCAGGTCTTCCCGGAGCGAACGCGGTGGCTGCGCCTCGCCGCGCCGAGCGCGTCGGAGCGGATAATTAGCGAAGAGGCACCATGAAAGTTCTTGCCCTGGAACTTTCCTCGTCGGTCGGGAGTGTGGCGTCTTGCGGTGAGAACGGCGCCCGGGACTTCAAAGTTTTTCCTGCCGACCGCAAGGACTCAGGATTATTTTACGAAAACCTGCAGTCCACCCTGGAAGGATCGGGAAAACCCGATCTCATCGTGGTTGGTCTCGGGCCCGGTTCATATGCCGGGGTTCGCATTGCGATCGCGACTGCGCTTGGCTTGAAAGCGGCCACGGGCGCGCGCCTTCTCGGGCTGCCTTCAATCTGCGCCGTCGCTCGTGCGGAATATGTGATCGTAGGCGACGCTCGGCGTAATTCTTTCTTCTTCGCGCATGTCGTTGGCGGCCGTTGCGTGGAGGGCCCGGCGCTCGCGACTGAGGAAGAGATTTTCTCAAAACTAAAGCAACGGCCCGATCTGCCCAGGATCGCCGCGCAGCCGCTGCCGCAATTTGCCGATGTCATCGTGGAACATCCTTCGGCGCTCCGTCTGGCGGAGCTCGCCCAGGAGATGGAATTTGAGGACGCGGAAGAGCTCGAGCCGATTTATTTGCGCGCGCCTTATATTACCGTTCCAAGAAAATGAATTCGTTAGGCCAGGATCGTTGCTGGGCGGAAATCGATTGCGCCGCTTTGCGTCACAACGCGGGCGTCGCGCGGGAACGAGTCGGTCCCTCGACTTCCGTGCTCGCGGTGGTCAAGGCGAATGGCTACGGCCATGGCATGGTCGAGGTCGCTCACGCCTTGCGCGAGGAGGTCGATCTCTTCGGCGTCGCGAATCTGGGCGAAGCGCTGGAGCTGCGCGGCGCGATCGCCGTTCAAGCCGATCATGCTACTCGGCCCCGCCCTGCCGGAGGAGCGGGCGGCGATTTGCGCCGCGGGATTCATCCCTTCCATTTCGAACCTGGAGGAAGCGCAGGCATTTGCAGGAAATCCGGCGGGGATCAACTTCGCGATCGACACGGGGATGGGGCGGATGGGTTGTTGGCAGGACGACGCCATCGCCGAAATGGAGAAGATGGCGCGCGTTCCGGGTCTGACGATTCACAGCGTCTCGACCCATCTTCCGGTGGCGGAGGAAGACGCCGCTTTCACAGAAAAAGAGATCGAGCAATTCGACGTGCTCGTTAGGGAGATGCGACGTCGCGTGCCCGGTTCGTTCAAGGTGCATGTGCTGCTCAGCGCCGGAATTCTCAGCTTTCCGCAGCATCACTTTGATATGGTGCGTGCCGGACTGATGCTCTACGGCAGTTCCCCGGTGCCGGACGCACAGAAGTTCCTGCGTCCGGTCATGGCGCTGAAGTCTCGCGTCGCGTTGCTGTGCGAAATGCCCGCGGGCCGGAGCGTGAGTTATGGCCGGACCTTCGTCACTACCCGGCCGACGCAGGTCGCTACGATCAGCGCCGGTTATGCCGACGGTTTTCCGCGCTCGATTTCCAATCGGGACGGGGCGGTCCTCGTCGGCGGCCGGCGCTGCCCATTGCTTGGCCGGGTCACGATGGACCTGATGATGGCCGATGTCAGTGCGGTGCCAGGAGTGAAGTTGGGCGACGAGGTCGTTCTGATTGGCCGGCAGGGTTCCGAAGAAATTTTGGCGGCGGAAGTGGCGGACCGCGCGGGCACGATTTCATGGGAGATTTTCACGGGAATTGGCAGCCGGGTGCGGCGGATGTATTTGTGAAAAGCAGATGTTCCAGATCATCTTCAACGAATTGAGCGCGGCCGAGATGGCGGCCTTGCCAAAAACTCTGCAGCTCGATCTGCTGGCGGAATTTCAGATCCTCCCGAAAGACCTCGACAATCTCGATACCAGCCGTTTCGGGGTGATCGAGCGCGAGGGCAAGAAGCTCCATCGTTACCGGGCGAAGGATTACCGCATTTACTTCGAGCGCAGTCCGGAGGGCGTGACCGTTCATCGCGTGCTGCACAAGAACACCCTGCGCGATTTTCTCTTCCGCAGTAAGCTGCCGATGGCGGAGGACGATCAACTTGGGAAGACGAGGGAGTTTTGGAAGTTGATCGAGCAAGGTGAGCGGACCCGCAAAGCCTGAGCGGGTCTTCCATTCGTTAGGCGAGAGAGTTCGGCAAAGTGCTTGACACTTCTGCGGGTGCGCCTCAGAAGCTCTGGGCTATGCAAAAATTCATTCGTCTCTTCATGATAACGTTCTTTGGTTTCGCCTGCGCGACGGCGTTGCAAGCGCAGGGATCGTCACCCGCGGCCAAACCGGGAAACGCCGACGCGTCGAAGAGAACTGACGTCTATCACGTTTTCTTTGGTTATGCGGCACCCGGCAAGGCCGCCGAGCTGGCCGAATTTCTCAAGACTCCGGATCCGAGCGCACCGCAGCCGTCGCATGTCATTATCTTTCGTCACCAGGACGGGGACGCCTGGGATTACGCGGTGATCGAGCATCTCGGCACGAAAGCGACAGTGGAAATTCCCGCCAATGCGATGACTGCGGCGCAGCGTGCCCTGATGGCAAAGCACGACGACACTTTCGTTAGTGGCCCGCCCTGGTCGGAATTTGCCAAGGAAATGGGGATCGACAATGCGACCAAGACGGCCGGTGCCGTCTACGTCGTATCAGTCTATCGCGCGGCTCCCGGCCATCGTGATGACTTGGAGAAGATGTTGAGCGAACCTCCGAATCGCGCGACCGACACCTCCTCCGGCGCTGTTCTGATGACACATCTGGAAGGCGGCGCCTGGAATTACCTGAGCGTGATTCGTTACGATTCGTGGGAGAAGTTCGGGGCGAACGAAAAGAACAGCGTCGCGCAAACGAACAAGAAAGAGGGCGGCTGGTTTCAACTCCGCGAACACATCTCTTTCCACAACGACACGTTGACCGATCGCATCCTTCCGTAATTTGGCGTAGAACGCCGACCCTCTGGGCGGGTATCTGTTTAGCGAAAAGCGGTTTCGTCGTCGTGATTTAGTTCGCGCGCTGTCTTTGTCTGTCATCCCGAGCCCGCGCAGACGGCGAGGGACCTCCCCCAAGGTCTTAAAGGACGCTAAAACATGCCGGTGCGATCGAGATCATAGGTGAGGTCCCTCGGCGTGCTGCGCCGGCCTCGGGATGACAAAGGCGCGCGCTCAATCCGACGCTACACAGATATGTCGGCGGCGCGGGGGAACCGAAGAAATAAATTGTTGCGGAGCGCACGCCCGCGCTTCGCAGACCGAAGCGTCTACAGCGGCGCAGTCCGACGTTACTTCATCAGGAGCACCGAACGACTGCGCTTGATTTCGCGCGTGATCTTGCGGTGCATGTGGGCCGGCATGCCGGTGACCCGGCGCGGCAAAATCTTGCCGCTTTCGGTGACGAATTTACGGAGCAAATCCGGGTTCTTGTAATCGATCGCTTCCGTCGCGATATCGATGCGACGGCGCGGCATGGTGCGGTTGGCGCGACGAAAAGCGGAGCGGCGTTTGGCGGTTTTTGGTTGCATGGTTACCTGGTCTCCCGGTGCAGCGTATGCCGCTTCATGAAAGGATTATATTTCTTTTTCTCGAGCCGGTTCGGCGTGCGCGGGCTTTTCTTGTTGCGCGTTGTCATGTAGCGCGAAACCGGCATGCCGGCGGCTTTCGCCTCGGTGCATTCCAGCGTGATGATTTCCTGGGCCATGTTCCTGTTACTCCTTGGTCTCTTCCGTTTTCTCTTCTTCTTCGCCTTCGCGCGCTTCTTCGTCCGTTAGGCCAAAGAGCGAAGTGACCGACTGGCGAACGCGCGAGGCTTTGTTTTGCTTCTCGAGTTGCGACTGGCATTCGACCGTGAAGCGGGCAAAAGGAATCGCCTCGAGGCGCGCGCGCAGGATCGGTTTACCCGACATCTCGCATTTGCCGTAGGTGCCGAGATCGATCCGCTTGAGCGCTTCATCAATTTCGTAGAGCGCGTCCTGTTCCTGGGACAAAAGGCTGAGCGCGAAATCGCGATCGTAGGCGTCGCTTCCCGCATCGGCCTGGTGCATGCCGAAAGCGGAAGCTTCGCTTCCTTCGGCCCGAGCGCGCAAGGTGTCCTGCGCCACGCCGGCCATCGAATCCACCATCGCGTCGCGCAGTTGCAACAGCTTTTCTTTTTGCGCCCGAGTGAAAGGATCGAGCCGCCGCTGCTTCGGCTGCGCGTGATTGGCGTTGATCGTGAATGATTGGTTGTTCCGGCCAGCCGCTTTCGTCGCCTTGCCGTTGGCGGACTTAACTGGCTTGGTCGCGGCTTTGGCCAACTTCTGCTTGCCAGCGGAGCGTGGCCTTTTTCTTCGCCACCGGGGCCTTGCGAGCCGGCTTCTTCGAAGCGGGCTTGTGCGGCGCGGCTTTCTTGGCGGGCTTCTTCGGAGATGTTTTTTTGGTTGAACGGGCCATAAAGTTGATGCTCGGGCTGCGGGATGCTTGCCTCTCGTCCGGGTAAGGGGAGGCTTAATTAAGAGCAATTCGATTTTGGCGCAAGCGGTTTCGGACGGGGAATTCCCCGTCTGGAACGGGCTTCGCGGCTCAGGAGCTGGCGCTCGAATAGTGCTGAAGCGCCCAACGCCAGAACGCCCGGCTGATCAAGGCGGCAATTGTGCCGGCAACGATCAGATGAAGCATCAGCCAGCCGGGTTGACCGAGCGACTTGATGAGCAACCGCGCCGGAATGTTCGCCACGATGATGACCGGAATGATCCAGCCAAAAACCCAGCGAAAAACCTGCGGGAAAATGACGTCCGGATAGCGCGCGATGTTGAGGAAATTGAAGTAGCCATAAACGAGACCCTGGGCGCGCACGATCCAGAAACTGACGGCGGCGAGCGTGAGCATGATCGAGTAATGAATCGCGACGCCGAAGCCGAGCGCGATGAGGTAGAGCACGATCGCGAGCGGTCCGGGAACGACGTGCAGTTGCCGCAGCGAAATAATGACCACGGCCGCGCCCAGGAGCGCGTTGATCACGCTATCGAGGCTGAATTGTTTCGTGGAGACCGCGAACTGGCTGTCAACCGGCAGGACGAGAAGTGAATCGAGTTTCCCGGTCCGCACGAGTTCGGGGACGTTCGCCACATTGACGAAGAAAAAGGCCTGGAAGAGCTGCGCGATGATCTGATGCGTCCCGACGAGCAGGACCACTTCCCATTTCGTCCAATCGCCGATCCGGTCGACCTGACCGAAGATGATGCTGAAGAAAAGAATCTGCCCGCAAAACCAGAGCACCTCGACGATCATCCAGAGGATGAAATTCGCCTTGAAACTCATCTCGCGGATGAGCGAGTTGCGCAGCATGATGGAGTAGATTTCGAGGTAGCGGCGCATGCTTTGTTGTAACTAATTCCCGTCCGAGCGGTCTAAACAATAGCTGTCGGCGCATGGTCGGCGGCTTTTTTTGATGAAACGAATCATCCTCCTTGGCTTCTGTGCCCTGCTCTTGTTCTTCGCCCTTTTCGCTTTCCGTCGTTGGAGCGGAGATGGCGCCGCCGAATACCAGACCACCCAGTCACACGTGGTCCGATCACGCAAGCCGTCACAGCCACCGGCACCCTCAATCCGGTGGTCAATGTGCAGGTCGGCAGCCAGATCTCGGGTAATATTCAGAAGCTTTCAGTCGATTTTAATTCGCCGGTGAAAGCGGGCCAGGTGGTCGCGGAAATTGATCCGGCCGTTTTCCAAGCGGCTGTGATGCAGGCGCAAGGCGATCTCGACAGCGCCAAAGCTGCGCTCGAACTCGCGCAAGTCACCGAGAAACGAACCGAAGATTTGGTCGCGAAACAGAATTCCGCGCAAGCCGATCTCGATCAGGCGAAGGCGACATCTGCACCAGGCGCAGGCCAATATGAAAATCAAGGAAGGCGCGCTGGAAAAAGCCAAAGTCGATCTGGAGCATTGCACAATCACCTCACCGATCGACGGCATCGTCATCTCGCGGAGCGTCGATGTCGGGCAAACGGTGGCGGCGAGCTTGAGCGCGCCGGTCATTTTCATAATTGCGAATGACCTTTCGAAAATGCAAATCGACGCGGCTGTCGCGGAGGCGGATATCGGCACCGTCGAAATCGGGTCAGAAGGTGGATTTCACAGTCGACGCGTTCCCACGCCGCACCTTCCACGGCGAGGTGGTGCAAGTGCGCAACGCGCCGGTTTCGGTGCAGAACGTGGTTACCTACGACACCGTCATTGGGGTCAACAACGCCGACCTGAAGCTCAAGCCCGGCATGACGGCGAATGTTTCTATCGTCGGCGCGGAGCGCGAAAGCGTGTTGAAGATTAGCAACGCTGCACTGCGCTTTCGTCCGCCGGATGCAACGCCACCGGCTGGTGGGCACGGGCGCCGGGGCAAACCGCCCGAGGCTCTGACCGAGCGCACACTCTATGTCCTGCGCGGCTCCAGGCCGAGTCCGGTGCAAATCAAGACTGGGATCAGCGACGGAATTTTCACCGAAGTGCTCGATGGTTTGAAAGAGGGTGATCGTGTCGTCACGGCGATGACCGGGCGGCCGGTGTCATCCGCGCAACCATCGAATAATCCTTTGGCCGGCTCGCAGCAGCGCCGGTTCTAGGCAATCCAGATGGCCGGGAACGGAGCTGTCGTCAGACTGGAGGACGTGCACAAAACCTACCGCACGGGCGAAGTCGACGTGCAGGCCGTGCGAGGTGTTTCGCTGGAGATCGGGCAGGGCGAGTTTGTCGCTTTTATGGGCTCGAGCGGCTCGGGCAAATCGACTCTCATGAATCTGCTCGGCTGCCTCGATCGTCCGACGAAAGGCCGTTACCTGCTCGATGGCTTCGATGTTTCCGGGCTCGATCGCGATCAACTGGCCGACATTCGCAACCGCAAGCTCGGCTTCGTTTTTCAGAGCTTCAATCTTCTCGCGCGCACTTCAGCCCTGGAAAATGTGGAGTTGCCCTTGCTCTACGGCGAGCATCACCTAACGAACGCGGAGTTGAACGCCCGCGCCCAGGAGGTGCTCGCGGCGGTCGGGTTGTCCGGTCGCGAAGATCATCACCCGAGCCAGCTTTCCGGAGGGCAACAACAACGGGTCGCGATTGCGCGCGCCTTGATCAATCATCCGGAAATTGTTCTTGCGGATGAGCCGACCGGAAATCTCGACAGCCGCACCAGTGTCGAAATCATGGGCATTTTTCAAAAACTCAATGAGAACGGGATCACGATCGTGATGGTGACCCACGAGACCGACATCGCGGCTTATGCGCGCCGCAACATCGTGATGCGCGACGGGATTGTGCAGTCCGATCGCCCGGTGAGTCAGCGCCTGAGCGCGGAAAACGAAATGAAAAAACTGAAGACGGAGCCATGAGAGTCGGCTCGACCTTCCGGATCGCTTTCCGCGCGCTGCAACGAAACAAGCTGCGCTCCGTCCTGACCGCGCTCGGCATTATCATTGGCGTCGGCTGCGGTCGTCGCGATGGTCAGCATCGGCAACGGAGCCAAGGCGCAAGTCGAACAACAAATCGCCAGCCTCGGCGAAAATGTGATCCTGATTTTTTCCGGGAGCGTGACCTCGAGCGGAATTCGGACGGGCTGGGGCAGCGCCGGCACCCTCAAGATCGAAGACGCAGAGGCGATTCGGCGCGAAGTGCCGGGAGTCATCGCGGTCAGCGAGGAAGTGATTTCCACGAGCCAGGTTTCGGCCGGCAATCAGAACTGGTTCACCCGCATTTATGGTGAGTCGCCGGAATACTTCGATATCCGGCAATGGCCTCTGAGCGACGGCGCGATCTTCACTCCGCAGGATGTGCGGAGCGCAAACAAGGTTTGCGTGATCGGACGCACCACCGCGAGCCAGATCTTCGGATCCGAAAGTCCAATCGGCCAGGTGTTACGCATCAAAGGGGTGCCGTTTCTCATCACCGGCGTGCTCACGCCGAAAGGGCTCAGTCCGCAGGGAACAGACCAGGACGACATCGTCATCATGCCCTACACCAGCGCGATGAAACGCGTCATCGGCGGGACCACTTTGCGCGGCATCAATGTGCAGGTTGCTTCGCCGGCCGATCTTGCTCCGGCCCAGGACCAGGTCACCGAGTTGCTCCGACAGCGACACAACATTCGGACCGGGCGGGACGACGATTTTACGGTCCGCAACCAGCAGGAAATCGCCGAGACTGCGACCGCCACGTCGCGAATCATGACCTTGTTGTTAGGCGCGATCGCCAGCGTGTCGCTCGTTGTCGGCGGGATCGGCATTATGAACATCATGCTCGTGAGTGTGACGGAGCGGACCCGCGAAATCGGAGTGCGGCTCGCGGTCGGCGCGCACGGGCGCGACATTCTCACGCAGTTTCTGATCGAGGCCGTGAGTTTGAGTCCTGATCGGCGGCGTAATTGGGATTCTGCTCGGGCTCGGGACCTCGCGGGTTCTCTCGGTCGTCGCGCATTGGCCGACGTTGATCTCAATTCCGTCGATCGTTGCGGCGTTTTTTGTGAGCGCGGCGGTCGGGATTTTTTTTGGTTTCTATCCGGCGCGGCAGGCCGCACAGCTCGACCCGATCGAGGCGTTGCGTTACGAGTGAGAGGCGACGCGATCCCATGCTTGTCATCCCGATCCGCCGCAGGACGGAGAGGGACCTCGCAGTTGGAATCAACGTCTCCAAGTTGAAGAGGAACCGAAAATTCCAGTTGTGAGATCCCTCTCCGCGCTACGCCGGATCGGGATGACAAGAACGGCGAACGTGCTTTAGGAATAAGAAATGGAGCAAACAAGTCGTTTCCAAAAGCTGGTCCTCGCCGCCAAGGAGCAGATCAAGGAAATTTCGCCTAACGATGCTGCTTCGGAGCTGAGCAGCGGAGCCGCCACTCTCATCGATGTCCGTTCCGATGAAGATTGGAAGTCCGGTCACGCGCGTGGCGCCAAGCATTTGGATCGCGGCGAAATTGAAGTCGAGATCGAAGAACGAGATTCCGGATCTCGACCAGCGGATCATTTGTTATTGCGGAGGCGGGAGCCGTTCCGCGCTCGTCGCGGAGAGCCTGCAGAAGATGGGCTACCGCAACGTCCGCTCGATGACGGGCGGCTTTCGCGCATGGAAGGCAGCGGGGTTGCCCGACCATGTAGACGCCTCCCTCTGGGAGGCGCGGGACTACGCATTGGTCTTCGGAGGAGAAGCTAGCAACGCTCTCCCCGCGCTTCGCAGAGCGAAGCGTCTACAACTGCCCCTCGATGATTTTGAAAATCACCGTGTTGTCGAGGAAGCCGTGGAGCGTTTCAGTTCCCGGTCCGCTGCCGGCCGCAAGCACGTCATCGACTGTGTTGCGTGCCCACGGCGCATAGGCGGCGGCGGGCTCTTGTCCGCTGTTCGCGCCTGGTGGTCCTTCTCCGGGGGGCGGAGGTTCTTCGGTACCGGAATCCGGCGGGATGAAACGCGTCGGGATTCCCTTGGGCCCCGTCGCCCAGGTGAGCGCCGGTTCACCGGACGAGTTGACACCGAGGAGCGCGACACCGGTGTCGCGCCGGAAAGGGAAACCGTTTAGCGAAAGCCCGCCGATACCGAGATTTCCGGCGACGAGAATGGTCGAGTTCTTGCCCGTGTAGCTCTGGGCAACCGCGATCGCCTGATCTAATTCGGCTGTCTCAGCGAGGGTGCGCTCTCCCTGATTTTCGCGCGCTGCGGCGCGCATGAGGCCGGCGTCGATAACGAGCAGGTATCCGCCAGTGTTCCACTGCAGCAATTGGATCGCGCGTCGCGTCATGTCGGCGAGCGCCGGTTGTTCGCTGCCCGCGGCAATTTCGTCGGCATAAGCCATTTCGCTTTCACTGAAAATTCCGAGCAGCTTCGGCCGGCGCCATTGTGGAATTCCTTCGAGTTCCGCCTTTGTTCGCACGATCTCGTAGCCGTTCCGGCGCATCTCAAGCTCGAGGTCACGGCCGTCGGTGCGATGCCCTCCCTTCGCCTCGGAAAGAAAATCTGCGCCGCCGCCGCCGAGCGCGATATCAATTTTCTTTGCGTCCGCCAACTGGCGGGCGATTTCGGTCGCACCGTCTTTGCTCGCCGTATAAAACGCCGCCACCGTCGGATCGGTCAGGCGGGCATTTGTCACCAAACCGATCGTCCGACCCTGGTCGCGGGCGAGATCAATGATGGTGCGCAGCTTTTTTCCATCGGGCCCCATACCAATGCTGCGGTTGTTCACCTTCACGCCAGTAGCCATGGTGGTGGCGGCGGCGGCCTCATCGGGCACAGCAAAATCCAGCGAAAAATTCGTTAGCAGAGCGACTGCGGAAAACGACTCGATGGCGAGACGGGCACCCGCCCCGTGCGCGTAAAGGCGGGTTGCGGCGACGCGGTCGGGGGTCAATCCCTCACCGACGAAAAGCACAATCCCGAACGGTTTTTGCACCACCCAATGGCGAAAATAGAGAACACCGAAGGCGATGAACACGATCAGGCAAAAAAGCGCCAGGATCTGATTGCGCCATTTCATTCCGTGGAAAGAGCGAAGGGCGCGGGTGTTGTCAATCCCGCAACCGCGGGAAGCTGTAATGTCGGCTTGCTCGGAGGGACGAGCTTCTGCTCGTCCATGACGTGCGGAAACGCGTCCCTCCGATTAACGAGTCGGTGTGGGAGCTGGGAGCGAGCCTGTTTTGCCAATGCCCTTCAAGACGTTGCCGAAATCGCTGTCCGTCGAGATAACCGCGGTCGTGCCCTGTTGGAATCCATAACGCGCCACATCGAGTCGACGGAGGAAGGCATAGAGGCCTTGCGCCTCCGTTGTACTATAAGCAGCGGTGTAAATGCGTGCCGCCTCGGCGTCAGCTTCGCCTTCAATCTTTAAGGCGTTGCGGGTCGCGGCTGATTGGATGGAAGCGACGTCGCTCTCCTTTTGTCCACTAATGTTGGCTGCTTCGCCGCGGCCTTCCGAGCGGAATTTCGAAGCGATCTGGTGCCGCTCGCTCGACATCCGCTCGATGATTTTCTCGGCCACAGCCGGACTGTACTTGCTCCGCTTGAAACGCTCATCGAGCAGCTCAATGCCAAAACCCTCGATTTTTTCCCGGGCCCGCTCGGTGATTTGCGCCTCGATTGCGCCCCGGCCCAGTTCGACGTCGGGAAGATTGCTCGGCAGGACCGTGCCCGATTTCTCTAGTTCTGGATCGTGCAGTGGAGTGCGGCCCTTCGTTAGCCTAACGATCTCGACGAGATCGTTCGACGCCACCGCAGTCCGCGTTTCGCTCCCGAGGATGTCATCGAGTCGAGAAAGGGCGCTGCGTTCGTCGTTCAGGCGATTAAAATAGAGAAGCGGGTCGCTGATTTTCCAGCGCGCAAAGCAATCAACGATCAGGTAAAGCTTGTCCTTGGTCGGGCATTCCGTCGGCGGGCCGTCCCAGGCGAGGATGCGGTTGTCGAAGCGATGGACCGCGTCGATGAACGGCACCTTGAATTTTAAGCCGGGCGTTTTTTCCACCCGGATGGCTTTGCCGAAACGTGTCACGATCGCGCTCTCGGTACTGGTGGACGACGAAGAGAAGCGCGCCCCATTTGAGGGCGGTCAGGAGGAAGATGAGCCCGATCACTGAAAGCACGGGATTCTGCATCAGACCGAGGAAGCGGGTCGGCAGGTGTGGGCGGTAAATCGTGGTCATGGGTTAAGTTGCTAATCGTTAGGCATCAAAAAGAAGCGTTGTCATCCTGAGCCGGCGCAGCGCGGCGAAGGACCTCGCGAGTTCAGAAAAGGTGTCGAGAGACTTAGAAATTGGTTTCGCGAGCGACCCTTGTGCAGGCGAAAGCCCAATAACGCTTGTGAGGTCCCTCGCCGTCTGCGCGGCTCGGGATGACAAGAGAAGATTGCGCTGCGCATTTTTCATCACGGTTGCGGTGCCGGCGTCGCAGAGGGCAGAGGTGACAAGAGCGGCAGAGTTTGCAGCACGCCTTTGATGCTGTCATCCACGATCACCTTGCGCTCGAGCGCCGGCAGGATCGATTCCATCGTTTCCAAGTAAAGCCGCTGCCGGGTGATCTCGGGCGCCTTTGCATATTCGGCGAGGAGAAGAGAAAACTTTTCCGTATCACCCTTGGCTCCGTTGACGCGGCGAAAGGCGTAGGCCTCGGCCTGCTTCTCGCGTTCTTTTGCCTGTCCCCGGGCATTGGGCACGGCGTCGTTGTAAATCGCCCAGGCTTGGTTGATTGCGGTCTGCTTTTCCTGCTGGGCTTGGTTCACTTCGTTGAAGGCCGCCTGCACCGCCGGGGGCGGACGCACCGTCGCGAGTTGGACCTGTTGAATTTGGAGGCCGAGTCCGTACTCGGAAGACGCCTTCGCCAGCCGCCCGAGCGTCGCGGTTTCGATATCGTGCCGGCCGATCGTTAGGACTTCATCGACCGTGCGGTCGCCGATTACTTCGCGCATCACACTTTCGGAGAGATCGCGCAAAGTCTGCTCCGGTTCGCGCGCGCCGAAGAGATACTGCTGCGGGTCCGTGATCCGGTATTGCACGACCCAGGGAACGAGCGCGGTGTTAAGGTCACCCGTGATCATCGTCTCGGTATCGGCGGCTTGCTCGTCGCCCTGAAATGGGTTCGTCGCTCCCGGCGAGGCAAGACCAAATTCCAGTTTCAAGAGGCGCTGAGTCGGGACGATCCGGATTTCATCGATGTAGGGAATGGCGTAGGCCAGTCCCGGACCTTCCGTGCTGTGGTAAGCGCCGAAGCGCAGTTTCACGCCGACCGAGTTTGTCGGGATGGAAATAAATCCAAAGAGAAGCGCAAAGAATGTCGCCAGGATTCCGATCGATCCAATCAGACCAAGCAGGAAGCGGAAGGGGTGAAACTGGAACCCCGGTGGAAAGGGCGAGGCGGAAGAGCCGGAAGAGGTGGTGATTTGCATTGGAAAAAGCGAAGCGGTTGCCAGCCTAACACAGCATGCAAGTTTTATCCGTTATCAGCCTGCGCGGCACTCGTTATGCAGCTCCATCGTGCCGCCGCTTAACATCGAACCGATGAATACTTCGCCTCAACATCTCGATCGGCCGGTGAGCGAATTTATTCGCAGGGATTTCGCGCAATTGCTCCTGTCGATGACCGCGCGCGAGGCGTTTGACGTCATCCGGGAAAAAGGGATTGGCGAAAAGATCGTTTACTTTTATGTCGTCGACGAGGACCAGCGGCTGATCGGCGTTCTGCCGACCCGGCGGTTGCTCACGGCTGCGCACGATCAACGGATCGAAGATTTGATGATCAAACGGATCATCGCCATCCCGCAGACCGCGACGTTGCTCGAAGCATGTGAATTTTTCGTGCTCCACAAGTTCCTCGCCTTTCCGGTGGTGGACGCGGATCGAAGGATGATTGGAATCATCGACGTCGGCGTCTTTACGGAAGAGGTCTTTGATATCGCGGAGCGCGAACAGCACGAGGATGTTTTTGAAACGATCGGCTTTCATATCACCCAGGTGCGCGAGGCCAACCCGCTGAAAGCGTTTCGCTACCGGTTCCCATGGCTGCTCGTTTCGATTGCGAGTGGCACAGTCTGCGCCTTGGTCGCGAGTTTCTTCGCGGAGACCCTCGCGCAAAGCCTGGTGATCGCGTTTTTCCTCAGCCTTGTCCTGCAACTGGGAGAAAGCGTCAGCATGCAATCCATGACCGTCACGATTCAGGCGCTCCGCTCGACTCGGCCGACGTTGCGTTGGTACGGCGGAACGCTGTGGCGCGAACTCTCCACCGCGCTCCTCCTCGGTGCAGGCTGCGCCACTGTCGTCATGCTGATCGTCTGGCTCTGGTGGAAGGTCCTGCTTCCTTCTGTCGTCATCGGCTCAAGCGTTCTCGTTTCGCTGCTGATGGCGGGATTCCTTGGGTTAAGTGTGCCGGCCATCCTGCACGCGTTGCGTTGGGATCCAAAAATCGCCGCGGGTCCGGTGACGCTGGCGGCGACGGATGTGATGACGCTCCTTTTTTATTTCTCGATCGCGCGGTTGCTGCTTGCGCCCGGTTAACGAGCGCGCTCTGCATTTGTCATCCCGATCCGCCGCAGGACGGAGAGGGACCTCTCATTTGGAATTTACGATTCTTTGGCCGCGCAAACGCGTGATTTTGCAATTGTGAGGTCCTTCGCCGTCTACGCGACTCAGATGACAAGCAAGGGCTAGCCGATCTTCTTCCGAAAGCGCAAAGCGCAGACGCAGAAAAGCAGCACCGCCATCCCGGTGAGAATGCCTAACGACGGCGCGTATTCAAAAAAAGTTGCTCCCCGCAGAATAATCGCGCGCATCAGAGCGATGAAGTAGGTCGTCGGCAGGATTGCCCCGAGACCGTAGAAGAAAGCGGGCATTGTTTCCCGCGGGAAAATGAAGCCGGAGAAGAAAACGCTCGGGAGAATAAACGCCATCGACATTTGCAGCGCCTGCATCTGGTTTTCCGCCTTGGTCGCGACGAGCAGGCCGAGGCTCAGAAGGGCAAAGACGTAAACCAGCGTGGCCGTGACCATCGCCACAATGCTGCCGGCGATCGGCACGAAAAACACAAAATGCATGATGGCGAAGAGGAGGGAGGCCATGAGCATGCCGATGCAAAGATAAGGAATGAGCTTGCCGAGCATCAGTGCCCAGCGGCTCAGCGGACTAACGAGAAGTTGCTCGAGTGTTCCACGCTCCTTTTCGCGGACAACCGCCATCGCGGTGGCAAAAGTCGTCCCGATTTGCAGGACGATGCCGACGACGCCTGGAACAAAAAAATTCGGGCTTCGCATCGTCGGGTTGTAGAGCATTTGCGGCCGGATCTCGACCGGGACGTTGCGACGCCCGCTCTCCTTCAGGAGCGTTTCGGTCGATTGGGTAAGGGCAATGGCGACGGCGGTATTGAGCGCTTGCAGGGCAATGGTGGAATTGGAGCCATCGATCAGGAGCTGCGCCTGAGCAGACCGTCCGGCGCGAAGTTCGCGGGTGAAGTGAGGCGGAATTTCCAGCCCGACGTAAGCGTGCCCGGCGCGAATTTCGCTCGCCATCTCTGCCGCGCTGCCCACTTCCCTGACGATGCGAAAAGTCTCGGTGTTGACGAAGCGATCGAGCAGTTGGCGGCTCTCCACCGTCCGGTCTTCGTTGAAAACCACCATCGCCATGTGCTTGACGTCGTTGTCGAGCGCATAGCCGAAAGCAATCATCTCGATGAGCGGCGGGAAGAGCATGAAGAAGAGCGTCATCGGGTCGCGCAAGACGACGATGAACTCCTTAAAGAGAATGGCATTGAGGCCGCGGAAAGGTCGTCTCATGGTGGCAGAGCGCCGCTCTCTAAGTTGTCATCCCGAGCCGGCGAAGCGCGGCGAGGGACCTCACATTGCGGATCAAGTGTTGCCGAGAGGTTGTTCCACTTCGGGTTCAACGTTTCGACGAGCGCGTTTTTCTTACTGCGTCGCCAAGCTTTTATCTCTTTTTCGCGATCGATCGCTTGGCCGATGTCGTGATAGGTCTCGTGGTAAACAAGTTTCGGTAAGTAGATAGCGTTTTCGTGAAGCCCTTCACCGTTCCGTTTTGGTGTTCCCAAACGCGCCGCGCCAAATCGTTAGTCACGCCTGTGTAGATGACGACTCGACCGCGGTTGGTCATCATATAAACGAAATACGCTTTCACTGCGGTTGCGAGGTCCCTCGCCGCGCTTCGCCGACTCGGGATGACAGTTTTGGGAGCGCGTTCAGGTTCACAGGTTTACAGGGTTACCGGCTTACAGGTTTACAAGTTCACGTTCGCGTTAGGCCGCCTTCTCCTCTTGATTCCCGTTTCCGTATTTCGCAGTAAGCGTGACAAAAACGTCTTCGAGCGATGGGCCGATGACATGAATCTCGGCGCTCTGAATTCCCACGCCGAGCAGCCTCTTTTCGATGTCGGCGCTGGTGATGGAATCGTCCACCAGCAAATGCATCGATTGTCCGAAGACCGTCGCGCTGCGCACTCCTGCGACCGAGCGCATGGCCTGGAGTGCCTGGGTCACGTGATCGCAGGTGACATCGAGCCGGCGTGTTCCCGGAGGATTCACATCGGGCATTTGTTTTAATTCGTCCGGTTGTCCGCAAACGATCAGCTTCGACATGTGGATGTAGCCGACGTGCGAACAGCGCTCCGCCTCGTCCATGTAATGGGTGGTGACGAAGAGCGTCATGCCGCGGCCGGCGAACTCGAAGAGCAAGTCCCAAAGTTCACGGCGCGCCACCGGGTCGATCCCGGCAGTGGGCTCGTCGAGGAAGAGAACCGTCGGCTCGTGCATGAGCGCGCAGGCCATGGCCAGGCGCTGGCGCCAGCCGCCGGAGAGCAGGCCGGCGCGGCGGTTCAGATAGGGCTCGAGATGGGTCAGGGCGATCAATTCGTCGCGGCGTTTTTTGAGCTCGCGATCTCGAAGGCTGTAGAGCTTGCCGGAGAAAAGGAGGTTTTCGTTTACCGTCAGCTCGTCATAGAGAGAAAATTTTTGCGACATGTAACCGATCGTCTCCTTGATCGTGTCGCCTTCGCTTTGGACGTCGCGGCCGTCGATGCGGGCGGTGCCCTCGGTCGGCTCCAGAATACCGCAGAGCATCCGGATGACAGTTGATTTGCCCGAGCCGTTGGGTCCGAGAAAGCCGAAAATCGAACCACGCCCGACGGAAAAGGTGACGTGATCGACGGCGGTGAAATGGCCGAAGCGCTTCGTTAGGCCATCGCATTCAATCATCGCGTCCATTGATAGAAATTCGGGAAGCAAAACAGTAGCGTGTCATCCCGAACCGGCGAAGCGCGGAGAGGGACCTCGCAGTTGAAGGAGATGCTTTTGCGTAACCAGATAACGCGGATTGCAATCGTGAGGTCCTTCGCCGTGCTTCGCCGACTCAGGATGACAATTCTTTTTACCCACCCGGCTCCTGGCTCCGCTCATTTCGCCGACACCTTCGGAAAAACGGCGTCGGCAGACATGCCGGCGCGCAATTTGTCGTTGTGATTCTGCAACCGGATTTTCACCCCAAAGACCTGGCGGATGCGATCCTCCACTGTCTGAACGTTGCGCGGAGTGAACTCGGCCTGGCGATTAATCTGCTCGACGGTGCCGGCGAAATCTTCATTCGGAAATGAATCGACCCGGAGGCGAACAGGATCCCCGAGGGCGATCAATCCGAGCCACGTTTCCGGAACGTAGACGCGCACCCACAAATGTTGGGGCAGGATAAGGGTGGCCAATTCCTGGTTGGGCGCGAGCACGTCGCCGACCTTGACGTTTAACACTTCGAGCACGCAGTCGTTAGGCGCGACGACGTTCAATTCCGCCAACTCGGAGTCGATCTCCGCCAGTTGGGCGCGCATCTGCACAATGCGCATGCGCGCGGCCTCGAGGCTTTTCTCCTGAGCGTCAGCGGCGCTGTGGGCGCGTTCCGCTTCGCTCGCCGAAACGGTCTTGTTGCGGAGCAACTCCTCCTGCCGGCGGGCATCGGCGCGCATGAATTCGAGCTGGGCCTTAAAGGCCTCGGCATCCTGAATGGTGGTGTCGATCTGGGCCTGGGCGAGCTCACGCCGGGCTTTCAGTTCCGGCGCGACGAGGCGGGCGAGCGGTTGCTCGGGGCGCAAGGTTTCACCTTCCTGCGCGAAGAGCTCAACCACCCGGCCCCCCGAACGCGGGGCGACATGCACTTCGTCAACTTCGATCGTTCCCGAGACAGGTTGGACGCGTGGCCGGCAGGCCGCGAGCGACAGGATCAGGACGCCGCCGGCAGCGACGCGAAGCAAAAGCGTTTTCGATTGCAAGGCGCGGCAAGATTACCAACTTCCTGCGGAAACGAAAGGTGCCCCGGGTACAACGAATGAAAACACGATTATTCGATCACATTGATTTGCGAGTGAAAGAAATGGCGCCGGCGAAGGAGTTTTATGCGCAGTTGCTGCCGGCGCTCGGGTTTACGGTCGATTCGAGCGGCGACGAGTGGGACATTTGGCAGGCGCCCGGGGAGGGACCGGTCGCATTTTTTTGTTTTGACGGAGGAGCCGAAGCATCAACCTAACGACAACCGGATCGCGTTCTGGGCGGAAAACCGGGCGGAAGTTGATCGTATCGCCGAGGTCGTTAGGCAAGCGGGTGGTTTGAACCTGGAAGGTCCGGCGCTTTGGCGGGAATATTCGCCCGGTTACTACGCGGTTTTCTTCGAGGATCCGAGCGGGAACAAGCTCGAGGTCTGCTGCCGGCAAAGCCTGACGGCTTGAGATCAGCGGGCGGTTCTGCGACACGTATTGCGATGAACGAGGCCGCGCCGATATCAACAAAATGCTGCAGCCGCAACGGCGGATTCGTTCTCTCAAGATCATCGCGGTCTTCAAGATTGTGACAGGCGCCTTTCTGCTCTCCGTCGGGATCTCACTGCTTTTTTTGCAACAGCCGAACGCGCTGGCTGGATGCCATCTCAGATTGGGTGGATGGCGAGTTGCATGCTGGTGCACAGCCGGCCAGCGCTTTATCTGCTGAGTCATCTGCAGGATGTAGTCTCGGGGGGACAGTCCTGCGGGTGACCGGTCTGGTCGCGCTTTTTTACGCGGGCGTCCTTTTCACCGAAGGGGTCGGTGTTTATATGCAGCAACGCTGGGCCGAACTGTTGATGGTTTTGGCGACCGCGGCGCTGATTCCATTCGAAGTGCGTCATGTTTGGTTCCAGCCGAGCGCGGTGGCGACGCTCATCCTGGCGGTCAACTGCTTCATTGTCTGGTTCCTTTATCGCGTTCTGCGGCGCAAAAGACTCGAGCAACAGGCCACGCAGCCGAGGGAGCAAAGCGCCGCTGCTTCAGACTCGTTAGGCGCGAGAACGCCGCGGGTGAATCTCGAAGCGGGCCAGCGCCAGCCCGGTCTTTTCCATCGGGCAGGCCGATGACGTTGCTGCGCGAACCAATGATGCGCGCGATGACGGCGCCCCCGGTTCCTTGGGCGGCGTAGGCCCCGGCTTTATCGAGCGGGTCCTGGCGGGCCAGATATTCCTCGATCATCGCGGTCGCTAAGCTTTTTGAAAACGACGCGGGACAAGACAGTGAAATTTTCCGACCTGCCACCACGGAGGTGAGCGATGAAGACGGAAGAAGCCACGATGTGGGTCTGACCGCTGAGGAAGCGGAGAGTGCGCGCAGCTTCCGCGCGATTGGCTGGTTTGCCGATGACGCGCCCGTCGAGCTCGACCAGGGTATCGGCGGCCAGAATGACGTCATCGGGATGATTGCGCGCGACAGCCAGACCTTTGCGCAGCGCGTTCCAGCTCGTGGCTTCGCGGAGGGTGAAGTTGCGGGAGAAAACTTCGTTGACGGTTGGCGTGACGACTTCGAATTCAAAACCGGCGTCGGCGAGCAGTTGTCGCCGGCGCGGCGAGGCCGAGGCGAGAACCAGGCGCGGCCGGCGGCGCTTCATGCGTGGCGGCGTTTCACGGCGTAGTGGAGGGCTGCTTGTCGCTGGGAAGATCGGGCATTTTCATCTCGGAGTAACCGGCCGGCACGGTGAAATCGGTGTCGGGAAGCGGCGAGACATTGATCGATTCAATCGTGCTTGTGATTTCTTGCTCGTTGGATGTCTTGACGTGCGTACGCAGCGGCATTCCCGGGAGCGCGTGGTAATCCGGCAGTCCCTTGGTGATTGAGGCAAATGCGCCTTTTTGCAGGACACTCATTTGTTGCAGGATTTTGGCGTAATCGGGGTAGGTGGGAGCGACCCAGTAGCTGGCGTGAAATTTCGGCGAATCACTGACATACTCCTGAGTTTCATAACCGTTGATGGTTTCTTTCTTGCCTGTTGGCTTGGGCGCAGCTTGGGTGGGCGTCTCCTCTTTGACGAAGGATTTCGCCATTTCGGCCATCGCCTTGGCTTTATCGCCGGGAATAGTCATCGCGACCTTCTTCTCATTCATGAGATTGATGACGGTGCCAGTTTTCGAATCAATGATGGTGGTGAGCTGCGCGCCGATTTCGACGCGAGCTTTATCTCCTTTTACCTTCATGGTGATGTGCTGGAGTTGCCCGGCGCCGTCGACTGACTGCACGATGGTGAGGTCCGCCCGCGCGGTGCCAAGGACAAGGGAAGTGATCACAAGAAGGCACAAAGATTTCATAATGCAGTTGCTAGTCGGATGCGGCTCGCTTGGCAAGCTTGCGAATGTGGGAGGGCCTTTGCGCCCCGATTTTCGCCGCACCCGTAACGCGGCGCGAAGGGCGAGGGCGGGCTTTCCAAGGCCCATTCCCATTTTCTGAAAAAACTTGGCAAGCGTGGCGGAGCGCGGCAGCTTAGGCGCACGCGGGCATAGCTTAATGGTAAAGCTCCAGCCTTCCAAGCTGGCTATGAGGGTTCGATTCCCTTTGCCCGCTCTCCGGGCGGGGCGAGAATGGGTCATGGAAGCCTTGAGGAATGATCTTTTTCTGAGGTTTACTGTTCTCGCTCTGTCGGCTGGATTTTGGTTTGCCGCGGCGCCCGCTTCGCTCAGCCGTGATTCGTCGCCAGCCGCGCTGATTGAGGCAGCATTGCCGGCCAAGGTCACGATCGAGAAAGCGAGCAAGGCGGAACTTTTGTCAGCCATCTGTACGGCGGTGCGAAAGCACCGAAAGTCCAGCCCCGGGATCGCGATGGCGGCGGCGGCGGCGCGGGGCGAATATGCCGGTGATATTGTCGGCACAGTGCTGCGTTGCGCAGGAAAGATCGATTGCGGTGGGGTTGGTGCAATCGTGAAGGCGGCGGTGTCTGTCCGGCCGGGCGCTGCGACGGCGATCAGCGACGCGGCGATGGCGCTCGCGCCGAAGTGCGATCAGGCCATTCAAGCTGAGGTGCGCGCGGCGGCGAAGAGTGAAGACCGTGCCCGGACGAGCTCGCCGAACCCGGCAGAGCAGAGCCCGTCTGTCAGCCCAGGTGCTGACTCGGAGCAAGAGTATGACCCGCACGAAGAACTCGCCCTGGTCTGCGTCGAGGGGACACAGCGCGCGGTGCGGCAGAGCTTGCTGTCCGAATTTCTTCGGACCCATCCCGGAGCCACGACGGGCGCATGTCCCCCGACTCCTTCGCCTTCTCCTGTATCCTCGCTCGCTCCATCTCCACGGGCAACCGGACCTTAGGCTGCAAAAAGCTCCTCTTTCCGGAGACATTTGCTGTAACTTCGCCGCCCACTGGCGATGAACTTATCTTCCATGACGCGGGCGGGCGAAATGTTCGCCGCTATCTTGGTATCCGCGGCGATGGCCGCAATGCAGGTATTCATCGGAGGGACACGACTGGCATTCAGTCTTCCGATCTACGCGCTGCTTGGAGCTGGGAGGTCTCGTCGCGATCTTCTCTTTGCGGCGAGTCGAAGCCATCGCCAGATCGCATTTGTCTTTGGTCGTCTGCGCTCTTTTTTGGTTATGTTCTCGTGCGGGCCTGGTTCTCGCCCGTGCCTTATCTCGCGCGGGTTGATATCTTTTCGATTCTCGGTGGGCTCGTCGTTTACCTGATAGTCGCTCTGATTCTCACGCCCGCTCGGTGGCGCATGGCCATGCTCGTCGCTCTCATCGTGGTTGCGCTCGCGCAGGTTTGGATTGGCGCGCTGCAATTTCGCGGTGGGAATAACTTCATGCTCATTCCGTTTTTGCAGCGGTTCGACTACGGACGGCGCGCGAGCGGGTTTTACGTTTGTCCGAATCACTTCGCTGGTTTGGTCGAAGTCATCGGTGTCTTTTGTGTCAGCCTCGTCTGCTGGAGTCGTTGGGCGGGATGGGCAAAATTGCTCGTGGGCTATGCCGGTCTGGTTTGTTACGCCGGTCTCGCCCTCACGGGAAGTCGTGGGGGCTATCTCAGCGCGAGCGTCAGCCTGTTGGTGATCGCGATTCTAAGCCTGCTTGCGCTGCGCAAGACGGCGGGAGGGCTCTTCTGGCGCGTCGCGGGTGCAGGCGGTTTGTTCGCCATCATGCTCATCGCGGCTGTGCTCTTTGGATTCAAGCAAAGTGACTATCTAAGTGGCCGGGCGAAAGATGTCGTCGATCCTCAGAACATTCGCCTCGATCTCTGGGAGGCGGCGATCGCGCAGTGGAAACTGCAACCTGCCATCGGCACCGGCAGTGGCACCTACCTGTATTATGGACGTCACTTTCGCACCCCACGCATGCAGTTGGATCCGGTCGAAGTGCATAACGATTACCTCCACCTCCTGGCGGAATATGGCGCGGTCGGAGGAGCCGCTTTTCTCTTTTTTCTGGGCGCGCATTTCTGGCGAGGTTGGAAGACGTTTAAAAAACTGGGCCCGCGGCGGATTGCGAACTCTGGTCAACTCTCGAGCAACAATCTCGCGCTGACGATCGGAGCCCTCGGGGCGATGGCCGCTTATGGCGTGCATTCGCTGTTCGATTTCAATCTGCACATCCCCGCCAACGTTCTCTTGCTCGCTTTCGTTTTCGGAATTCTGGTCACGCCAGAATCGGACCGGGGAGGCGACACGGCCGCCCATCTCTCGTTTTCGGGCGATTCCTCCTGCCCGCGCTCGGTCTGGCCCTGCTTGCTTTGGCCATCCGCTACATGGAGCCAGAAGCCTGGGCAGAGCGGGCGCGTGTCGCTCTGCGGGATGGTCACTTCCTGGTAGCAACGCGCTGGGCGGAGAAAGCTGTAACGCTTGATGACCATAACCCGGAGACACTTTTTTATCTCGGTGAAAGTCGCGTCCGATGCGCCGAGGACCTCCGAAACCCGGCTGTGGCCGCGTCCTTTTACCGTGCGGCGCTCGAACCCTTCCAGCGCGCGAACGCGCTTGCGCCTAATGACGAGACATTCTTGATCGCGCTAGGACGCGTTTATGACGCATTGGGACGATTTCCCGAGGCGGATTGGATGTTTGGCCAGGCGCTTGCATGGGATCCGCGGTCGATCGTCGCGCAAAAATCCTATCAGGCACACCTCGATTTATGGAAGAATTCCAGCCCGAGAACGGAACCACCACCGCCCGTAGATCTCCCGGACAAGAACGCGCCCTTCCCGCCGGCTCCAACTGCGCCGTCGCCCCGTCGTTTCTAGAGAATGCTTACCCGCGCGTGGGAATTGTGTTGCTGCAATTCCGCGCAATGCCTACTCTCCGCCGCAATGGTCCGGGAAGGCGCGCGTCACTCGATTCTAAAGTTCTTGTTAAGCCATTCGCAGCGCGGCCTCCTCGTCGCCTTCGCGTGTGGCTTGATCGGCGTGCCTATGATCCTCCGGGCGCAGGAAGAAAGTGCGGGCAAGGAAACCCTGCAAAGCGAGACCGGCGGTAAGGAGGTGGCGCCCGCGGTGGCACCCGATTTGGGAACGGGGAACTTCGCACCCTCGCCTTTCCATGTTTCGGTCGCGGTTCGAGAAGGCTACGACGACAACGTTTATACAACGGAGCGGGATAAGGTCGGGTCCTTCTTCACCAACGGCAACGTTGTGCTCGATTATAAGTTTGGGAACGCTCGGACTCGTTTCGACATGGAAGCTTCGGGCGGCTTAACCTACTACTATAATCGTTCCATTGGGCAGGAGTATGACATCAATAGCGGGCTGACTTTGACTGTCAGTCATCAAGCCACTCCGCGCCTCGGTTTGGCCGCGGCGGCTTACCTGACTTATCAGTCGGAGCCCGATTTTGACACCGGGATAGGAATCAATCGGCGGAGCGGGAACTACTTTTATACGAACGACAAGTTTTCCATGGCCTACCAATGGACGCCGCGTTTCTCGACCGCGACGAGTTATACTTTAGGAGTGATTAACTACGAGAACAGCGCGATTAGCGCGTATGAGGACCGCTTCGAACACACCTTTGGGAATGAGTTTCGCTATCTTCTTCTCCCCACCACTACCCTGGTCGGAGAATATCGTTTCGAGATCATTGATTACGACACTGCTCCGAATAACTCGATGACCCATTTTGTGCTGGCCGGCTTGGATCATAGCTTCGATCCGCACTTCAATGTTTCGCTACGCGCCGGGGCCCAGTTTCGTGATTTCGAAAACTTTGACGAAGAGACCTCGCCTTACGGCGAGGCGACGTTGAACTATTCGCTGGGAGAGCGCACCACGGTGAGCTGGACGAATCGTTACGGCCTTGACGAGCCCGACGTGCCTGTTGCCGCTTCGCGCACGACTTTTCGGACAGGACTCAATGCCAGCTATGCGATCACGCCTCGCATTGTCTCTAGCCTGAGCATCTTCTATCAGCACGATGAAAACGACAGTTTGCTCACACCTACGTCCTTCGTTCCGGCGTTCAACGAGGATTCGCTCGATATCAGCCTTGGCTTGCGTTACGAGATCAATCGCAATTTCGCCGCCCTCGCGGGGTATAGCCACTCCGAAGTCTTTTCCGATATTATCTTGCGGGAATACGCCCGAAACCGCTATTATCTAGGGCTTAACGCGAGCTTCTAACCGAGTCCAAGGCGCTTCGCCGGCCGCTTTTGCGCCAGGGCGATCTTCTGATAGGTTGCCGGCCCGTTTGGAACAAGGGAATCATGGCACAGCAAGAAGAAGGTAAACTACATTTCCTCGACTATTGGCGGGTCTTGCGCGTTCGCTGGGTTCTGATCCTCCTGGCTTTCCTCCTCGTTCTCATCACGGCGGCGGTCGTCACTTTCTTTCAGCCCCGCGAATTTCAGTCGTCCGTTTTTATCGAGGTTAAATCCACCGCCGAGACTCCGCGCATTTTTGGCAATGACGGCCTTCTGCCTTATCACGATCCGCAGCTCGCGCCGACGGTTTATCAAATCATTCAGCGCACCGGCATTCTTTATCCGGTAATCGAAGATCTGAAACTCCAGGACAAGTGGGGCCAGAACGGCAATCGCCCGACGCGCGAGCAGGCCTACCGAATTTTGCGGAGCAAGCTTGACCTCGACGAAGTGCGCAACACCGACCTTCTCCAAATCAGCGTCTACGACACCGACCCGCAAGAGGCGGCCGACATTGCGAATAAAATTGTCGCCGTCTACCAGGAGAAACGCGTCCAGGAAGAAAAGGAAATTTTGAACCGGGCGGTCGAGACGATGAACGAGGAGGTGACGAAGGAAGATCGCAAGGTGGAAGCCGCCGCGAAAGAGGTCGCGCGGATTCGCGATGACGAACATATCGTCGATCTGAATCCGGAAGGGACAGAGGATTCGCTCACTGCCGCCAATCAGAACGTGGTCAAACAGGAGGGCGAGGTGAATGACGCCGAAACCACCGTCGCCACGCTGACGGCCAAGTTGCAGCAAATCGAAACTCTAAAAGGCGATGATTTGATGCGGATGATGCCGACGCTCAATATCACAGGATCCGATTATTCAAAAGATCCTGCCTAACTATCAGGAGGCGGTTGCGAGTGAAGCGCAACTGTTGAACTCGGGCTTGGGTGAGAATCATCCCAAGGTCAAGGCGCTCCGGGCGACCAAGGCCGTCTATGTCCGCCAACTGGAACAGCAGGTCTCAAGTGTGCGCGATGCGCTGCAACGGAATCTCAACTCCGCCCAGACGACCCGCGACGAGCTGAAGAAACAACTCGCTGATATCAACGAAAAGCAGGTCGTTTCCAAGAACCTCAGCTCCAATTACACCCGCGCGAAGAACGCTTACATCAAGGAAAAGACTCTGCGCGATAATCTCCGGCTGCGGACGCAGACCCAAACGATGGAGATGGCGATGCCGCGTCAGGCGGTGAGTGTCAAGCAAGTGGCGGAACCGGGTTCTGTCGCCCGCCCGGCCGCGCGTCGCGCTCAACCTGGCGCTCGGCGCCCTCGTCGGTTTGATCCTGGGCATTGGGCTCGCATTCTTCATCGAGTATCTCGACACGAGCATCAAAACGATGGACGACGTCGAAACGCTCCTCGGCGTTCCAGTCCTGGCAATCATCCCGCGCAACATCCAAATCCTGCACCACGCCACCGGCGATATTCCCGATGCCGAGGCCTATCGAATCTTGCGCACGAATGTGGAGTTCAATCGCGCTGGTCCGGATGCCAAAACGATCTCGATCGTCAGCGGCGGACCGGGGGAAGGAAAGTCAACCACCCTGGTCAACCTCGCCTTCATTGCCGCCCAAGGTGGCTATTCCACCCTGATTGTGGACGCTGATCTGCGCCGCCCGGTCCAGCACACCTTCTTCGACGTCGACAACAAGATTGGCCTAACGAATTATCTGACGACCGATATGGCGCTCGAGGATGCGATTCTTCCGACCAAAGTCAAAAACCTCTCCCTTCTCCCGAGCGGTGCTCTGCCCGCCGACGCCGTCGGCATTCTCAATTCCCAGCGAATGTCGGACTTGATCGCGGAACTCAAGACTCGCTACGACATCATTCTTTTCGATTCGCCGCCGATGCTCGGGGTGAGCGACGCTTCCGTTCTCGCGAGCGAAGTGGATCACACCATCATCGTCGTGCAGCATCGCCGTTTTCCACGGGCCATGCTCACCCGGGTGAAACAGGCCATCGTGGGAGTCGGTGGCAATGTCCTCGGCGTCGTCCTGAACAACGTCGACCTCAAGCACGACCAGAATTACTATTACTACACCAGCTACTACGGCTATTATCATTCGCGGACCGGTGAGCCAAAGTCGTCGCGCCGTCAGAAGGCCGCCGTGGCCACCAGTAACGGGGCATCGCGTCCGGAAGATTATTAAATGAAGACGTCGCTTCTCATGGTGATTCTCTTCGCCGCATTCGCGCCCGCGGTTTTGGCCGATGCGGTTTTGCGCGCGGGCGATCCCGTGGAAATGCGCATCAGTGGGGTCCCGGCGGACGAGCAAACGCAGGTTAACAACGTCTATACGGTGGATTCAAACGGCATGGTCAACATGCCTTACATCAACAAAGTGCGGGCCGAGGGCCTGACTCCGGGGCAGCTCGCCAGCGCGATCGAGAACGGCTACAAAGCTGCGGGGATTTTCACTAATCCGACGATCACGATCATGATGCAGCCGCAGACGCGTTTCGTAAACGTTGGCGGAGCGGTGCGTTCGCCCAACCGCATTCCCTTTACCGAGGATATGACCTTGCTGACGGCAATTAGCGCCTCCGGCGGCTTTAACGACTTTGCGGATCAGAAACGGGTGCGCCTTCTTCGTGGCAATGAAGCCAAGGTCTACGACGTGCGCCAGTTTCGGAAAGACCCGGGTCTCGATCCGAAATTGCAGCCCGGCGACAAGATCGAAGTGCCGCAGAGCTTTTTCTAGGGGAGCGCGGGCTTCCAGCCCGCATGTGGCGGCATCCTTGCCGTCACAACCTGCGCGGTCAAAGTTCGTGACGGCAGGGATGCCGTCACCAGCGGTCTGGAAGACCGCGCTCCCCCAGTGAACCCAGTTCGAGCCTGAATCGGTAAATAATTGGAGTTGCGAGGCCCGCGTTGCGCCGGCTCGGGATGACAACAGCCTCGAACGCGTAGGAGGGATCAAGAATCCGTTCGTTAGGCGCGAAGCAGCCCGCGATGGCGCCAAAGATAACCGAGGCCAGAGTAGATGGTGAGGCCGATCGTGATCCAAAGGAAAGTGTTGCCGCCGTAGCGCCATGCTTTTTCCCACCAGACCGCCCCTGTCTGCGCCAGGCCCAACTCGTGGGCCGCGAGGAGCAGGAGGAAAAAGACGACGGTGGCGATCTGCCACGAAGTCTTGTGTTTCCCGAGCTTCTCCGCGGGCAGGACGATTCCTTCGGAGGAGGCGAGAAGGCGCAAGCCCGTGATGAGGAAATCTCGCGCCACAACGATCGTTGCCACCCAGGCCGGGTACGGCTCCAAGGGGCACCAGGCAGATGAAAGCAGCGGCCATCATCACTTTGTCGACGAGCGGATCCATTAGCTTTCCAAATTTCGTCACGATGCCGTAACGACGGGCAATTTCGCCGTCGAAGTAATCGCTGATTCCGGCAAGGACGAAGAGAATGAGCGCAATGGTGCGGCCATAGGCCCAGTTGGAACTGAGCGAGCAGACGAAGAGCACGGTCAGCGCCAGTCGGCCCAGGGTGAGTCGGTTAGGCCAGTTCATTCCGCCTGCACCGCGCTCTCCTGTTCGGCGAAAACAGGGCGCTTCCAGATCGGCACCTTTTGTTTCAACTCGGCCACGATCCAGGCGCTGCCTTGATAAGCGGCACTGCGATGCGCGCTCGTCACGCGCAAGAAAAGTGACGCCTCGCCGGCCGCCACAAAGCCGATGCGATGCTGCAGAACGACCCGCTCCAAACCGAATTCGGCCTGGGCCAGATTGGCAATCATCTCCATCTGGTGCTGCGCCATCGCAAAATGCGCTTCATATTCGATCCCGGAAATCTTGCGCCCGTCTTCGAGGGCCCGGACCACTCCCCAGAAATCAACCGACGCGCCCGCTCTTCCGCTCCAATTATTTGCGTGTGCTTGCAGCGGCCTAGTTGTGATAAGGATTTCCGGGTGCCAAGTTGCCATCTGCTTCAGAGCGCGTCCGCCGAAGCGTCGTCGCCGCGCGCTGAAGATTCAGGAGATACCGAAAATGAAAACGAATCAATGTGATATTGGCCTGATCGGCCTCGCCGTGATGGGCGAGAACCTCGTCCTCAACATGGAGTCGAAAGGGTTCCAGGTCGCCGTTTTCAATCGGACGGCCGCCGTCACCGAAAAGTTCGCCGCGAATCGGGCCAAGGGAAAAAACATCCAACCAACGACAACGATGGAAGCGTTCGTCGGTGCTCTGCAACGCCCGCGCAAGGCGATGATCATGGTCAAGGCCGGCGCGCCCGTCGATGCCGTCATCGATCAACTCGCGCCGCTGCTCGAGAAGGGAGATGTCATCATCGATGGCGGCAACTCGCTTTTTACCGATACGCAACGCCGCTGCAAGGACCTGGAAGGTCGCGGGATTCACTTTGTTGGTTGCGGTGTTTCTGGCGGCGAAGAAGGGGCGCTGAAAGGCCCGTCGCTCATGCCGGGCGGTCCGCGCGCCTCTTGGGAAATTATCGCACCGATCTTTACGAGGATCGCCGCCGTGGTCGATGGCGAACCCTGCTGCCGTTACATGGGCCCGGACGGCGCCGGGCATTACGTCAAGATGGTCCACAACGGAATCGAGTACGGCGACATGCAGTTGATCTGCGAAGCCTACGCGATTTTGAGCAGCGTCCTTGGCCTCACGACTAACGAATTGGCCGACATCTTTACAGAATGGAACCGCGGCGATCTCGACAGTTACCTGATCGACATCACCTCCCAGATTTTTCGCAAAAATGACCCAGAAACCGGCAAGCCGATGGTCGACGTCATCCTCGACAAAGCCGGCCAGAAAGGCACCGGCATCTGGACGCTGCAATCCGCCATCCGGCAATCGGTCGTCATCTCCACGATCAACGCCGCGGTCGAAGCGCGGGTCATCTCTTCGCGCAAAGAGGATCGCGTGGCCGCCTCCAAAATCCTGCCACAGCCGAAGGTCGAAAAATTCGACGGCGCGCGCGACGAGCTCATCACTGCAGTGCGCGATGCGCTTTATGCCTCCAAGATTGTCTCTTACGCACAAGGGATGGAATTGTTAGGCGCAGCCAGCAAGGAATTCAGTTGGAACCTGAACTTCGGCGACATCGCGACCATCTGGCGGGGCGGCTGCATCATTCGCGCGAAGTTTCTCAATCGCATTCGCGAGGCCTACGAGCGCAATCCGGCGCTGAACAACCTGCTCCTCGATTCCTATTTCACCGACATCATCCAAAAGACCCAGCAGAACTGGCGGATCGCGGTCGCGACCGCGGTGCGGCAGGGTGTGGCGGTGCCGGCTTTCAGCGCCTCGTTAGGCTATTTCGATAGCTACCGGCAGGCGCGCCTTCCCTCCAACCTGCTCCAGGCGCAACGCGATTTCTTTGGCGCCCACACCTACGAGCGGGTCGATAAGCCGGGTGTTTTTCACACCGAATGGATGGAGGCGGACAAGCATCCGACCGAAAAAGCAGCCGAGCCGAAAGAACCATCAAAACGACACGCGGCCGAGTAATCCTGAATTCGTTATGCCAATCTACGTTTACGAAACAACCGATCCTTCCAAGCCGCTGCGTCGCTTCGAAGTCAAACAGAGCATGAAGGATGAACCGCTGAAGGTCGATCCAGAGACAGGCGAGGCGGTCCGGCGCGTCATTTCTGGCGGCTACGGCGTCCACGTGCCCGGTGGATCGACCGGGCCATCGGTTGGTTCCGTCGGCGGCGGTTGCGGCCCGGGCTGCGGTTGCCACTGACGTAGCACAGCCGTCTCGGCTGTGGGGCCACCGGGCGTCTCGCCCGGTGAATCCGAACGCGAGCCGAAAAAGACACCGGGCGAGACGCCCGGTGGCCCCACAGGCAGGATACCTGTGCTACCGAAAATCGTGCGACTCGCTTCCACCGACTTGGGCCTGCGCGAGCGGCCGAATTTTCCTCGCCTTCACGAGCACGACGTTGTCTGTGTTTTGCACTTCGCCTTCGATGACAAGAAACGGCTCCTCCGTAATTACGAGGCGGAGTTGCTCAAATAAATCCGGCGTCACGATCGCATTTGCGACCCCGGTTTCATCTTCCAGACTGATGAAGACAAATCCCTTTGCCGTTCCGGGGCGCTGCCGGCAAATGACATTGCCGGCGATCTGGATCGTAGCGCCGTGGCGCGCCTGCGCGAGATCGATTGCCCGCCAGATCTCGGGCAACTGCTCGCGCAGCAATTTCATCGGGTGAGGCCCGGTTGTGAGATTCATCCCCTCATAATCGGCCTGCACCCGTTCCGGCAGGGTCATGGCGGGAAGCGGGTTGTAGCCGGGATCGGTGATCCCGGCAGGGTGGTGGCTCGCTTTCTCCCGGCCGGGATCAGCGATCCCGGCTACACAATAGATCTGCCGGCAGCGGTTCCTCGACTTTCCAGAGGGCCGCCCGCCGATGTTCAGCAAAGCAATTGAGTGCCCCCAACTCAGCCAGGGTCCGCAGCTCCTCCTTCGTTAGGCAAACACGCTGTTTGAAATCTTCGATCGAAGAAAAGGCTCGCCGTCTGACGTTGCCTAACGAGTTCCTCAGCATGTTCCTGGCGCAGACCATTCACGACGCAAAATCCCAACCGCACGCTCTCGTTCGACTCGACCGCACAACGCCATTCTGACTCCGCCACACAAACCGGCCGCATTCGGATGCCGTGCCGGTGCGCGTCCTTCACCAGCGTCGCCGGGGCATAAAATCCCATCGGCTGATTGTTCAGCAGGCTCGCGTAAAACTCCGCCGCGCGATGCACTTTCAGATAGGCACTGCCATAGGCCAGAATCGCGAAACTGATGGCGTGCGACTCCGGAAAACCATAGAGCGCAAACGAGCTGATCGATTGGATGATTTTCACGATCACTTCCGGGGCGACACCGTTTTTCTCCATCCCGGCCCGCAGTTTCACACTCACTTTTTCCATCCGTTCGACCGAGCGATGGAAGCTGAGGGCGCGGCGCAGCTCCTCCGCTTCCGCACCGGAAAAATCGGCCATGATCATCGCGATCTTGAGCATTTGTTCCTGAAACAAGGGCACGCCTAACGTGCGTTCGAGGATCGGTCGCAGGCGCGGGTCGAAATACGTCACCGGCTCCCGTCCCGCGCGCCGGTTCAGATAGGGATGCACCATGTCGCCCTGGATCGGCCCGGGGCGAATAATTGCGACCTCGATCACGACGTCGTAAAAACATTTCGGCTTCATCCGCGGCAGCGTCGCCATCTGCGCGCGACTCTCGATTTGGAAAACGCCGATCGTGTCGGCTTCCTGCATCATCTTAAAAGTGGCGGGGTCATCTTTCGGGATGTGGGCCAGATCGAGTGGACGCCCGCGTTCCCGGCAAAGCTCGAAGGTGTCCTGCATGACCGACATCATGCCCAGGCCTAACAAGTCGACTTTCACGATCCCGAGGTCTTCGCAATCGTCCTTGTCCCATTGCGCGACGACCCGGCCCGGCATGGAGGCGTTTTCCAGCGGCACGAACGAGCTCAATTTGTCCTGGCAGATGATCATCCCGCCGGAGTGCTGGCCGAGGTGGCGGGGCAATCCGTAGATGGCACGATAAAGCCTGACGAACGCCGGCATGCGCGGATGGGTCTTGGGCAAACCGGATTGCTCGATCTGCGCGGTCAGATCGAGGGTGTGCGGGAAATCGCCGTTCGCGAAAAGGTGGGAGAAGCGGTCGAGAATATTTGGGGCAAAATTGAGCGCCTTGCCGATCTCGCGCGCCGCGCTTCGCCCGCGATAAGTGATGACATTCGCGGTCATGGCTGCGCCGTGCTGGCCGTAGCGCCGATAAATTTCCTGGATAACACTTTCGCGCCGGTCGCCGCTTGGCAGATCGAGATCGATGTCGGGCCAGCCTTGGCGATTCTCGTTCAGGAAACGCTCGAAGACGAGATGGTTGCTGACCGGATCGACCGGAGTGATGCCGAGACAAAAACAGACCGCGCTGTTCGCGGCGCTGCCGCGCCCCTGCACCATGATGTTGTGCTCGCGACAGAAATTGACGATGTCCCAGACGATTAAAAAATAACCGGAGAACCCGAGCTTCCGGATGAGGGCCAGTTCTTCGTTGAGCTTTGCTTTGACCGCGCGGCTGATTGCGGCGTAGCGCTGTTGCGCGCCGAAAAGGGTGATGGTGCGGAGGAAAGAATCCATCGAATGGCCTTCCGGGACCGGATAATCGGGAAAATCGTAGCCGAGATTTTCGAGAGAAAACTGGAGGCGCTCGGCGAGCTGGAGAGTGTTGGCGATCGCGTCGGGGCGATCGCGAAAGAGCTCTTTCATTTCCGCGCCGTTTTTTAAATGGCGTTCCGCATTAATCGTTAGGCGAGTTCCCGCGGCATCGAGATGAGTGTGCTCGCGGATGCAGGTAAAGACATCGAGCACCTCGCGGCCGAGAGGAGTGGCGTGTTGCACGCCGTTGGTCGCGAGGAGCGGGAGCCGAAAGTGTTGCGCGAGATCAATCAGTCGGCGATTGAAGCGTTCTTCGCCCCTAACGAGATGCCGTTGCAGCTCGACATAAACCCGGTCGCGGCCGAACGCATCGAGGAGCAGTTGAGCGCGGTCCGTCAGACTCCGGGGAGCGCACGCGACTCGCGTGCTCAAGCCGGCGCCTCGCCGGATTGTCCGATCGGAGGGAACGTTCGTGATCTTCCGCAGGATTCGACGCGTAGAAGTTTGCGGCGAGGCGCCGCAAACAGCAGGCGAGGCGCCCGCGCTCCCCAGCAGGGGGATCAGCCCTTCGCTAAATTGGGCTAGTTCGTTCCAGCGGATCGCGCAGTTTCCTTTTTCGCTGCGCAAATGACGCCTGGGTGAGGAGCGAGCAAAGATTGGCATAACCGGCGCGATTCTCCACCAGCACCGGCAACAGACTGCCGTCCTCCATCGTGAGATCAGCGCCGACAATCGGCCGCACTCCGTGCTCCCGGCAGGCGACGGAAAAACGTTGCGCGCCGTAAACGCCGTTGCGATCGAGCAGGGCGACGGCCGGAAGTTCCAGCTCAGCGGCGCGCTCCGCGAGCTGCTCCGGCAAAGAAGCGCCCCGGAGAAAACTGAAGGCACTGCAGGCGTGCAATTCGACGTAGGACATACAGGGGTGTCGATCACGATCACGATCACGAGCACGAGCAGGAGCAGGAATTGGAGATGGAGTCGGCTTCTGGTTTACTCGTGCTCCTGCTCATAATCGTGCTCGTAATCGAATCATTCTTTCAGTCATAAATGCCCTCGATCTCCCAGCCGTCCCCGCGTTCCTGGCAACGACAAACCGTGCCATTCTCCAACTGCAAATCCCACTCCGCGCGCTGCCAGTTGTTCTGGTCCCACCAATCACCGGAGGCGAGATAAGGCCCCTCTCGCGCGGCCACGGCGGCATCGAGGCCAGGGGAAAATTCCGCGCGCAGCCGGCGCAAGGCCGGGCCCGTCATCGAGGAAGATTCGTTAGGCGAAGATGAAGGTAATTCCCAGACGAACGGTTCGAGGCGAAAAGCATCAGGCCGATGGGAATCCTCCAGGACCGGCGTCCCGACCCGTTCTTTGCCTAACAATCCCGTGAGACGGGTGAGCGTTTCGTGCAGCCGGGCTGGATCGCGCAGCGGCGTCTCGAAAAGATGAAACTGTTGCCGGGCTGGTCGGGCGGCCTGCGCTTCGAGCCCGACCGCCACGATCGGATGTTCCGCCCGGAAGGACTCGAGATGCGCCTGGAGCAAACGGAACAAAATTTCTACCGAGCGGGTCGGATCAGGGATGTGAAAGGAATGCTCGTAGCGCGACTTGTCGCTGAAAGTTAATCGCAGCCTGATCTCCTGCGCGACGAGGTAGAGCGCGCCAAGGCGCAAGCTGAGTTGATCGAGAAAACGCCGCAGAACGAAAAGGAGCGGCTCCGTCGTCTCAATCTCGTGCTCGAACTCGATTTCCTCCGCAAACACTTCTGCTGGCCTAACGAGTCGCAGAAGGCGCGTCGCCTGGCCGTTGGCCTGTTTCCAGAACTCCACCGCCGCTGGCCCGAGTCGCGCTCCGAGTTGATCGGGCTCGAGCGCGGCGAGTTGGCCCAGGGTGTGCACTCCCCACTTGTGGAGGATGGCGATGATCTGCGAAATCTCCGCGGCCCGTCGCGATGCGGTGCTGGATTTTTTTTCCGGCGCTCTCTGCACAGCCAGAAATTAGACCAGGAGCAAATATGTTCAATAGAACATATTCAGAGCTGGTAAGGCGAGACTCTGTCGAGCCGGGGGGAAAACGTCTTTCCAGAGTGACCCGCCCCCTGGCTCGACAGAGTCTCGCCCTACCAAGGAAGCAGTTTCGCAGGGCCAGATCCTAGCCACCCGGGTTGAGCAGCCTTGTCTTGGTGTCTTCGGGCAAGGTTGAATTGGAGATCCAGGTCGAAGCGTTGCGCGGATCGGCTTTCAGCCAGGCCCGCGCGGTCGTTTCCATTTGGTTCTCGCGCAGGTTCTCGTTGCTGATGGTCGCGGCCCATTGCACCGCCGCTCTTGGATCGGAAGAGCTGATCCGGTTGGTAAATGCGCTCACCGCCTGATCGCGCGACGGGCCTTCAGATAAATTTCCGAGCCAACTCGCCGCCGCGGTCGGATCGCTTTTCGCCCAACGATTAACTAAATTTTCGAAGAGCTGATCGCGCGTTGCCCCTTCTGGAAAAGAAGCGGCCCAGGAGCTGGCGGCTCTCGGGTCGCTCGCCGCCCATTGCGAGACGACGGAAATGGCCGACGCGGTTTGGGCCTGGCCGGAAAGGCTGGTGGTCATCTGCGCGGCCCGGGCAGGATCATTCTCGGCCACCGCGGAAATGATATTCGGAAGCACGGCCGCGCGCGTCGCTGGATCGGATAAATTCTGCGCCCAGGCTGAGCGCAGCCTGGGGATCGTTCTGTCCCCATTGCCGCGAAATTTGTTGCAACAAATTCGAGCGAGCTTCTCCGGTGCTGTTATGGAAGGCGAACTCCACCGCGCCTTGCGGATCCGATTCGCTCCATTGCGCGACGATCGGGTTGAGCGCGTTTTGCCGGGTGGCGCCTTCCGGAAGTTTTTGCGCCCAGCTCAAGGCGATTTGCAGATTGGCATTGGCCAATTGTTGCGCGATCGATCGGACCGCATCCTCCTGCGTTCCGCCCGCGGGCAGAGTTGCAACGTAATCGGCGGCCGCTGTCGGATCGTTTTGCGCCCAACTGCTCAGAACATTTTGCAGCGCCCGGCGTTGTCCTTCGCTCGCCGGCAATTCCTGCGTCCAGGCGAGAGCAGCGCGGGGATCGTTTTGCGCCCATTGTCGGGCGACGTTGGCAGTCACTTGATCGCGCAGCGGACCGGCCGGCAGAGTCGCCGTGATCGTGGAAACGCGTTGGGGATCTTTGCTCGCCCAATTCGACAAGATGCTTTGTAAGGCATTGTTGCGGCCCTGACCGGGAGGCAATGTGTTCGACCAGTTGAAGGCGGCTTCCGGATCTTGATTGGCCCAGGTGGAGGCTACGACTTGAAGAGCGTTGTCGTGAGCGGAACCTGGGGGTAAGGCGGCGGCATGAGCCGCGGCGGTGAGCGGATCGGTGCTGGCCCAGCGAGAAAAGATCGGCCAGTAATAATTCTGCCGGCCAACACCCGTGGTGGGCAGCGTTTGCAACATGTTGAGCGCGGCTTGCGGATCAGTTTCGGCTAACGAGGAGACGACCGATTGCAGAGCGCGGTCACGGTCCTGGCCGGGCGGCATTTGCAGCACCCAAGCCTCGGCCGCCGTCGCATCTTTTCCCGCCCAGGCGCGGACGATGGCCGAGACCGCTAGTTTGCGGTCTGACGCCGTGCCCGTGGTTTGATCCTGGGCATAGGCGAGGGCGGCGAGTGGTTCGCCTTCGGCCCAGCGCGCGTAGAGCATGGCAAGGTAGACTGATTTGTCGCGCTCATGTGGGAGGGCCTGTAATCGTTCGATGATGGGCCGCGACATCTTTCGGATCGATTCCGTCGATTAGTTTGCTTACCTCGAGGTGACTATGCCGATCGGAGGGGCGGGCCATCGCGTTGCGGAGAGCCGCGATGATCGCGTCGGCGGACGCCATATCAGCGTCCGGCAGGGGAGCGTGGCGGATTGGGAATGGTGCCTCGGCCAGCGGTCGTTGAGGCCGTTCCGCCGTCGTGCCTAACGAATCATGAGGAAGCGCGGCAGATTTCTTTTGCTGCGGTCGTTCCGACGCGATGTAGCCACCCAGGGCCAGCCCGATGAGAAAGGCGGCGGCCGCGACAGCGAAAATCGTACGTCTCACGAAACGAATTTTAAACCTTTTTTCCCACTGGAGTCGAGGGGTTACAAGATCTTTACCGGACACTCCGGAAGCGCCTTAAGGAAGGCGCGGCCGTAAGGTTTTGTCACGATCCGATTATCCAGAATCACGACGATGCCTGTGTCGCTCTTGTTCCGAATCAGGCGGCCGACGCCCTGGCGAAATTTCAAAATCGCCTCCGGGAGCGAATACTCCGTGAAGGAATCGCCGCCTCGGGCCTGGATGAGTTCCAGTTTCGCTTCGGTCAGTGGATGATCCGGGACGGCGAAGGGAAGTCGGGTGATGATGACATTGGAAAGCGCGTCGCCTGGCACGTCCACGCCCATCCAGAAACTGTCCGTCCCAAAAAGCACGCTCCGCGGGGTGTTTTTGAATTGCTCGAGAAGCTGGCTGCGGGGCGCGCCTTTTCCCTGCACGAGCAGATTCATTTTCCGGCTGGCGAAGAAATCCTCCATTTCCAGCGCCAGTTGCTGCATCGAGCGGTAACTGGTGAAAAGGACAAAGGCGCGCCCCTCCGTGTCCTCGACGAAATGCGCCACCCATTCTGCCAGAGCGGCGCCGTAAGCATCGTCGCGCGGATCAGGCATCCGGCGGACGACGAACAGCTTCATTTGTTTTTGGAAATCGAACGGGCTCCCCAGTTGGAGCGGCTCGGCGTCGTCCGCGCCAATCCGCTGTCGAAAATAAGCCAGATCAGGCCGACCGACTGCGAGGGTCGCGCTCGTCATCACGCTCGCGCAATTTTCTCGAAAGAGCATTCGTCGCAGGACCGGGGCAACATCAATTGGCGCGGCGTTGAGCGAGATGTTCTGTGCCGTTTTTCCGGTGCGCTCGATCCAGTAAACGTAATTCTCCTCGCTCTGTTGCAGAAAAATCGAAATGCCCGCCCGTGTCTCGGCGATCCGCCGTCCGAGTTCTTGCAGCTCGGATTTAAGAAATTCGTCCTCCGTTTTTCGCACTACTTCGATGATGCGCGCCTGCAGGGCCGTGAGGCGGGCGGTAATCTGGTCATCGACAAAATCCGCTTCGCGCACACGATATTCCCGGCCTTTTTTGAAATCGGCGCGCGCGTCAATTGCCGCGAAAAACCGATCGGCCTCGTCCACGAGCGAAGCGGCCAGGGTCACGCCGGCGGCATCGCGGGTCACGGTGAAGAGTCCTTTCTTGGAACGCGCGTTGTAGAGGCGCTGGATGGTGGCGCGCAGTCCGTATTGCGAAATCCCGATCCCGATTTGCCGCGAGGCCACCTGCTCGATGGTGTGCGCTTCGTCAAAAATGATGAAGTCGTTAGGGAAAAGATAACCTTCCTCGCGTTCCTCCTGTTCCTCCGGGCGGCCGAGCAGCATGAAGAGGAGGGTGTGATTGATCACGACCAGGTCGGCCGCGAGCAATCGTCTTCTCGCCTGCTGGAAAAAACAGCGCGGATTTTGTCCGCAAGTTTTTGTCGTGCAGATGTGCGCTTCGCTGCAAACCTGGGTCCAGACTTTCGGATCGGGCTCAATTGGGAAGTCGCTCAAGGTCCCATCGGTTGTCGTGCGCGCCCAATCGGCCAGACGCGCGAGGTCCGCCTGCTCGGTCGTGTTGAAAAGTTCGTTTGCCTGCTGGATGGCGCGCTCCAATCGGCGCGGACAAAGATAATTCTGCCGCCCTTTCATAAGCGCGGCTTCGAACTCAATCGGGAGAATTTTTTGGACGATCGGAATGTCTTTGTGCAGGAGCTGCTCCTGCAGATTGATCGTTTGCGTCGAAACGATCGCCTTTTTCCCCTGTTCGTGCGCGAAAAGCACCGCCGGCACGAGGTAGGCGAGCGATTTGCCGACACCGGTGCCGGCTTCGACGACGAGATGACGCTCTTCCTCGAGCGACTGCGCAATCGCGGCCGCCATTGCTTGTTGCTCAGGTCGGTACTCGAAGTTGCGCGCTTTTGCGAGCAAGCCGTCCTTGCGCGAAAATCGCCCGCACCCGCTCGACAAAATCGCTACCGAGGGAATCTTTGAGCGCAATCATGCAGAGGGAACGTAAGCGGTAATTCTGGCGCTGGCTTTCCTTTTTCCTGTCATGTTGAGCGGAGCACGGTAACGAAATTCTTAGGATGAGGCCGCTTTCAAACATCTCCGACTTCTTCCACGCTGAGTGGATCGGAAATAGTCAGAGATCCTTCGCTCCGCTCAGGATGACAATCCATGATTGACCGGCGCTAACCCTTTGAATTTCCAAATCGCGTGAGATTGCTCGACCGCGTATTTTTTTCTGTCATGTTGAGCGGAACGAAACATCTCTGATTATTTCCACGCTGAGTGGATGGGAAATGGCCAGAGATCCCTCGCTCCGCTCAGGATGACAACTATGATTTCCCGGCGCTAACTTTTAGATTTCCAAATCCAGTGAGACTCCTCGACCGCTATATAGTCCGGAATTTTTTGCAGCCGTTTGTCTATTGTGTCCTCGGCTTTCTTTCCATTTGGCTCATCTTCGATATCAGCGATAACAGCTCGACGATCTTTGACGAGCGCGCGCCTTTCATGCTCGTGGTCAAATTCTATTGGACCCAGATCCCGCAAGTCCTGGTCATCCTTTTGCCGGTCGCCCTCCTTCTCGCGCTCCTTTTTGCTCTCGGCCGCATGTCGCGCGCGAATGAGATCGTTTCCATGTTGACCGCGGGAGTGAGCGTCCCCCGGGTGGTTTTCCCCCTGCTCATTCATTGGGCTTTTAACAACGGGCGCCACCTTCGCCTTGAATTATTCTCTCGCCGCCCATGCCGAGCTGGCACGGAAAAATTTCTTCGATGAGGTCAACCGCGGCGGAGTGCGCGACGTTGTCATCTATGGCCAGGTCTTCCGCAATCGGACCGACAACCGCACCTGGTATGTCTCACGCTTCAAGCCGAACGCGACTGAGTTCAACGGCGTGCAAATTGTGCAGCAGGATGCCGATGGAAATATCACCCGGAACTATCTCGTGACCGACGCTTTCTACGAACCGGCCACGAAAAGCTGGCGACTGGACAATGCGAAGGTGGTGAACTACGACGTCGAGGGAAACATCACCGACGAAAAAATTGTGCGCTCCCTGACGATTTCTGACTGGAGCGAGACCCCGTTTCGTCTGAGTAGCGCCAATTTCCGGCCCGAGTTTCTCGGCATCTCGGAATTGCAGGAATATTTGCACTTCAACGCGGATTTTCCCGAGACTTTGCTCGCCCCGTTCCGCACCCAATTGCAGTACCGGTGGGCCCTGCCCTGGACTTGCTTCGTCGTTGCGATCATGGCGACGCCCCTCGGGATTGGTTTCTCTCGTCGCGGCATTCTCGCAAGCGTCGCGGCGGCGATCGGGCTTGTCTTTACGATGAATTTTCTGACCCATCTGTTTCTCGCTCTCGGGGAAGGGGACCGCGTTTCGCCATTCGTCGCCGGCTGGACGCCGAATCTGATTTTTCTCGCAGTCGGCATTTTTCTGCTCCACTTGCGCGCGACCAATCGAGAGATGCCAAGCTTTAATCCAGTTGCGCTCTGGCGTAGATTCGGCGCGTCATGAATCCTTTGGCCGACGAATGGTCGATCCAGCATCGGTCCGAAATGTGCGCCGTGACTGGCCGGGCTTTCGCCGAGGGCGAGAATTTTTATACGCTGCTCTTTCGCGAGGGTGACGGTTTTCGCCGTCAAGACTTGAGCGAAGAAGCCTGGCGGCAGCGGAACGAAAATCTGCAGCCGTTCTCTTTCTGGCGGGCGCGCTTTGAGGCGCCGGCGCCGGAACCGCCCGAGCCTTTGCCGAAGGAAAACGCGGAGGAACTTTTCCGGCGTCTGGTGGCGGCAGCGGATCACGCGAACGCCAACGCCTGTTACGTGCTCGCCGCCATGCTGGAACGAAAACGAGTTCTCAAACAAATTCAGACGGAAGAGCGGGACCGCGGCCGCGTCCTGATCTACGAACACGTGAAAAGCGGCGACGTTTTTGTTGTGCCTGATCCGCAATTCCGGCTGGACGAGCTGGAAGGGGTGCAGATGGAAGTGATGGGGTTAATGGTCGAATGCCGAATGACGAATGACGAAGGAATGACCCATGCAGATGCAGAATGACAAAACCGCCTTGTGCAACCTTCCGATCTTCGAGCTTTGGCATTCCTTCGGAATTCGTCATTCGAAATTAGTCATTTGACCCGTCCCATGCTTCCCTGGTTTTCCAACGGACGTTTTCCGCTCTACCTCGCGCCGATGGCCGGGGTGTCGGACAAGATCTTCCGCCAACTCTGCAAGGAGCGCGGCGCGGATGTTTTGGTCACGGAATTTGTCTCCGCGGAAGGCGTTTTCCGGCGCAACGCCCGCACTCGCGGTTATCTCGAGTTTGATGAAGTGGAACGGCCGATTGGTGTCCAGCTTTTCGGCGGCAACGCGGAGCACATGGCGGAGGCTGCTCGCCAGGTGGTGGCGTGGGTCCAACCGGATTTCATCGATCTGAATTTCGGCTGCCCGGTCAACAAAGTGGTGGCGAAGAACGGCGGATCGGCCTTGCTCAAGGATTGTCCAACCCTCGGCCGTGTCGCGGAAGCGGTCGTGCGGGCGGTCGCGCCCCTGCCGGTGACGGCGAAAATTCGGACCGGCTGGGACGACCAAACAATCAACGCGACGACCGTGGCGCAACTCTTGGAGTCGTTCGGCGTTGCTGCCCTCGCGGTCCACGGACGGACGCGGGCGCAAGGATATTCTGGTGTGGCGGATTGGGACGTGATCGCGCAGGTGGCGGCGGCGGTTTCCATCCCGGTAATTGGCAACGGCGATCTGTTCAGCGCGGGAGACGTGGCCCGGCGACGCGCCGAAACCCGCATCGCTGGCGCCATGATTGGCCGGTCGGCGATGAGTTCTCCCTGGATTTTTTCGCAGACGAAACATTACTTCGCCACCGGCGAGATCCTGCCCCCGCCGGAACCGGCCGAGAAATGGGCTTTGATCCAGCGGCATTGCGAACTGGCGGTAGCAGAATGCGGTATTGAAGATCTCGCGATGCGTTCCATGCGCGGCCGGCTGATGGCCTATTCGAAAGGCCTCCCGGGAAGCAAACAACTGCGCGAGAAATTTCAGCATGTCTCGAGCTTGCAGCGAGGTGGAGGAAATCGCGCGCCTCCATCTGGCCACCTGTCCGGAGGGCAATGCTCCGTCATTGCCGTGCCACAATTGAACCCTGGCAACGACGGTGCGTTGCCCTCCAGTGGCGACCCGCCTCGAAGCAGCGTAAATTCCCTCGTGTCCACCGCTGCTTCGCTTAACGGCGAGATCAAATTCAAAATTGGTAACGAGCGCCTCGTCCGGGTGACGGAGAACGCGGCACGCAAACTTACCTCGCTCCTGCAAAAACAAGGCCGCGCGCAGGGTGCGCTCCGAGTGGCGGTGATCGGTGGAGGGTGCTCCGGGTTGCAATACAAAATGGATCTTGTCGATGGCCCGGCCAACCGCGACATCCTGGTTGAGTCCTGCAACGTCCGCGTCGTGGTCGACCCGAAGAGCGCGCTCTTCGTGAGCGGCTCTGTCCTCGATTTCAGCGAGGATCTGCAGAAGGGCGGCTTCAAAGTCACCAACCCGAACGCCGTCGCGCATTGTTCCTGCGGCGAAAGTTTTTCGGCATGACCGATTACTTCGCGCTCCTCGATGAGGTGCGGCGGCCGTGGCTCGATCTGGAGAAACTGAAGGAAAAATATTTCGCGCTTAGTCGTATGGCGGCGCCGGACGCCCGGTTGAATGAAGCCTATCGCATCTTAGGCGATCCGAAATCGCGGCTCCAACATCTGCTCACGCTCGAAGGCGCGGATCTCGCGGCCGGCCGGCCGGTGCCGCCGTCGGTGGCGGAATTATTTTGGAATAGCGGCACCCTGTTGCGCGAAGCGGAGCGCTGGTTGCTGCAAAATTCGGCTACCACCGCGGCACTCCCTCGCTCCCTCCTCGAGGCGGAGCGGGCCAGGCTTGAGGGCAAAATAGCCAGATTGGAGGAACAACTGCGCGGAACCTATGAATCTGAACTGGAGAAGCTCAGGCAGTTTGATGCGACATGGAGCGCGGCCTCGCCTAACGACATCCCGCGATTGCTGCAACTCTACGATTCTCTTTCGTATCTCACCCGCCTGCTCGGGCGCGCCACGGAGAAGAAATTTCAGTTGTCGACTGCTTGATCAATGTGGGAGTGGCCTTTGCGCCCCGAGGGAATGAGAGACCCTTGGAATGGCGGCGCAAAGGCCGCTCCCTTTTGGCGAGTTGCGTGACCCCGTATTGTGGTCAACATGTTCAAATGCTCACTCCCGGGCAAAAGAATGTCCTGCAATTCATCCAGTCGGAGCAGCGGAGCAAAGGACTGACTCCCAGCACGCGCGAGATTCAGGAACACTTCAGCTTTGCGAGTCAGACCTCCGTCATGCAATACCTGGCTGCGCTCGAGCGAAAGGGTTTTCTCCAGCGCCATCCGCGCAAGGCCCGCGCCTTGATCACCGCCGCGCCGAAGAGCCGGGTGATTGATATTCCGATTTACGGCGAGATACCCGCGGGCATGGCGACGCTGGCTGAGCAAAATATCGAAGGCCACGTCGCGCTCGATCTCGACTCGGTCAATGCGTCGCGCAGCGCGCGCACGTTCGCGTTGCGAGTGCGGGGAGATTCCATGATTAACGCGCACATTCTCGATGGAGACATCGTGATTCTGGAAGATCGGCAAACGGCGAAAAATGGCGACATTGTCGCGGCTCTGATCGATGGAGAGACGACTTTAAAACGTTACGTGACCGAGCGTGGCCGGCCCTATTTGAAAGCCGAGAATCCGAAATTTCCTGACCTCATTCCAGCAAGGGAGTTACGGATTCAGGGAGTGATGACGTCACTGGTGCGCAAACAGTCGCCAGCCACGCGAGCAGGTTCTTAACTGCGTTCGCGCAGTATCCGTGGGCGCGCCGTCAGCGTGAGCTCATTCCAGAGCCGCTTTCGCACCTCTCTTGGAAGGATGGCACGCAGGTCTTCCCATGTGATAACCCGGATTGTGCTGAGCGCATGAGAACGGCGGCGAGGAGCAGGCGCGGAGTTCGTTAGGCTACAGAATTGTTACTTTTCAGACGTTGACGCGCTTGCCCATCGCGAAATCCTTGCCAGATGAAAAAGTTCATTCTTCTTACGGCATTGTTGCTTGGTGGTGTGGCTGCAACTTTTGCGGCAGATCACAAGGTCACAGTCTCTGATTTTCAATTCACTCCTGCGGTCGTGAATGCGAGAGTTGGCGACACGATTAGCTGGTCGTGGCAGACAGGGTCGATGGCGCATACGACCACATCCGTGACGATACCTTCGGGCGCCGCGCCATGGAATTCACCGATGGATGCAACTACTCCGAGGTTCCGCTACCGAATTACCACTGCGGGCACATATCGCTATCAGTGCAATATTCATGCTTCAATCATGAAGGGCACGATAAAGGTGCGGTAACGAAGTAGAGGATCAGTTTCGGCTCACTTTGTCCTGCTCGCGGGGACTCCGGAGGAGATGTTCAATTGAACATATTTCCTCTTTGTGCCATCCTTGGGGATGGCGGCGAGCAGCATCATCGATCTGCGCAAACTTCTAACGGAACGTTTTCCGCAGGAGGCTTTGCCGCCGCCCGGTCGGCTCGTGACCGGTTTGCGAATTTTCGATGAGACACTGGCTGGTGGCCTGACAAAAGGCGCCATCACGGAATTGAGCAGCGCGCCAGCGAATGCAGGCAGCGCGACGGTCATCGCCGCGCTCCTGCAACGCGCCTGTCGCGAACGCTATTTCATTGCGCTGATCGACGGCCGCGATTCGTTCGATCCGCAATCGGTTGGCGGGACCGCCTTGCGTCATCTGCTTTGGGTGCGTTGCCGGCAAGCGGCGGCAGCGATTCAAGCCTCGGATTTGCTCTTGCGCGACGGCAATTTTCCGCTCGTGATTCTCGATCTCGTGCTGAATCCGGTGAAGGAAATGCGCAAGATTCCGCCGTCAAATTGGTACCGCTTACAGCGTCTGGTCGAGCCGGCCCCGACAGCCTTTCTCGTCCTGACGCGATGGGGCAGGATCAGCAGCGCGCAATGGAAACTGACTCTGGAAAATCGCTGGACTCTCCGGCAGCTCGATTGGGCGCCGGCCGATTTGCAGGCGCAGTTGAAAGTTCGGTTGGAGCGCGCCCAGCCTAACAAATGGCGCGGAGAGGAGGAAATGGTCCGGGTTGGGTAATGACATTGACGAATGACTAATCGCTCTCGCTGTCATCCCGAGCCGGCAGAGCGCGGCGAGGGACCTCGCAATGAAATTTGGATTTCCTCAAAACAGGAATGCATCGATTGCAATTGAGGGGTCCCTCGCCGTCTGCGCGGCTCGGGATGACAGGGTAATGTTTGCTGCTCTCTATCTTCCGAATTTCGAATTGCAGGCCGCTTTGCGGCACCAGCCCGAGTTGCACCAACAACCGGTTGCGTTGCTCGATGATGAAGAGGCCAAAGCGAAAATTCTGCAGCTCACGAAAAGCGCAGCGGAAGCGGGCGTCCGCGCAGGCCTGACTGCCAGCCAGGGTTTGGCGCGCTGTTCGGGTTTAATCATCAAGCCGCGGGCGCGGAGGCAGGAAAAGATCGCCGGCGAAATTTTGCTGCATCACGCGGCGACGCTCGCCCCGGAAATCGAAGCGACCGCCCCGGGGGTTTGCACGGTGCGATTTACCTCGCGCAAAAAGTGCCGTGAAAATCTCGAATGTGTCGTTAGGCAATTGGCGCAATTGCAATTGCAGGCCCAGGCCGGCCTGGCGGCGACGCCCGATCTTAGTTTTCTTGCCGCTTGTCTGGGTCGGCCGGTCTTGCAAATCGACCACGCGCAAAGTTTTCTCGGGCCGCTTCCGATTGAAACGCTGCTACATCTATCTCAGTTGTAGCGCAATGGAGGGACGGGCTTTGAAAGCCCGGCCTCGCCGGCTACGCCGCCTGCGTTACGGGTCCCGTCCCCGTCTCAGACGACGTCGCGGTGAGATTCTCCGAATTGCAGGCCGGGGCCAGAGGAATTAGCCGGAAGGACGCGATTCCGCGAAGTCCCTCCAACCGCGATGTTGTAGACGCCGCCCTCTGGGCGGCGCGACTATGCGCTGGGCCAGCTCTCTCCCCCGCGCTTCGCAGAGCGAAGCGTCTACATCACTTAGCGTGGAAGCGACTTGTTAGCCGCAAAAGGGGCATGGGCATTATGCGCGTCTCCGGTCTCGCGCAGCGCTAAGCAACCGTGCAAGAATACCTTGCCTTTCGCTGCGAAACGCTACCGTTTCACCTCAACTCAAAAGCTGGAGGACACTTATGGGCATCATGAATTTCATTCGCGGCCAACTGATCGAGATCATCGAATGGACTGACGATTCGCGCGACACGATCTCGTTTCGTTTCGAAGACAACGACGCCGAGATCAAACGCGGTGCGCAATTGATCGTGCGCGAATCGCAAGTCGCGCAGTTCGTTTACCTCGGAGAATTCGGCGACACTTTCGGCCCGGGAAAACATACCCTCACAACCGACAACATCCCGATTTTGACCACACTCAAGTCGTGGAAGTACGGCTTCGAGTCGCCCTTCAAGGCCGACGTTTATTTCGTCACGACCCGCCTTTTCACGGGGAACAAATGGGGCACTTCAAATCCCATTATGATGCGCGATCAGGATTTCGGGATCGTCCGCGTGCGCGCCTTCGGCACCTACGATTTCCACGTTGTCGATCCGAAGCTCATGCTCAAGGAAGTTGCCGGATCGGATCGCAATTTTCGTCTCGACGAATTCACCGAGACGATGCGATCGCGAATCGTCAGCATCTTCAGTGATGCGATCGCGAGCGCGAAAATTCCCGTGCTCGACGTCGCGACGCGTTACCAGGAAGTGGGCGAGGCGCTCCTTCCGCTCATCAATCCGATCATCCAGGCAAAATACGGCATCGAGCTGGCGAGCTTTATTCTCGAGAACGTCTCCGTCCCGGAAGAAGTCGAGCAGGCGATCGACAAACGTTCCAGCATGGCGGCCGTCGGAAATCTGAACGACTACGTCAAATTCCAAATGGGGCAGGGGATGGAAAAAGGCGGCAGCGCCGGGGGCGTGGCGACGGAGATGGCGGTCGGCCTCGCGATGGCGCAACAGATCATGCAGCAACAGAATTCCATGCAATCAACCGCGCCCTCCGGGAGTCCGGCAACGCCCGGTGGACCCGCTGGCGGTGGCACAACAATGCCCGAGCTTCTCACGCCCGCACAAGCGGCGGAAGCAATGGGCGTGAGCGAGGCCGATGTCATGCAAAGCCTGGAGAGCGGCGAGTTGAAAGGAAAAAAGATCGGTTCCAGCTATCGCATCACCCGCGCGGCCCTAAACGAATTCCTCCAGAGCTAATATGGCGGAACTCACCGCGCAGGCGCGTTTCGCGTGCCCGGCATGCGGCGGCGCGGCGGAATGGTCCGCGACAAAGCAGGCGCTCGTCTGCCCGTTTTGCGGCACCGTCTCCCCCATGCAGCCGGGCGCGGCTGCTGGTGGTCCGGTGGAAGAGCATGATCTGGTGGCTGGGTTGCGCGCCATTCCGGAAAGCGAGCGCGGCTGGCAGACCGCAACGCGTTCGGTCAAGTGCCAGAGCTGCCAGGCCATCTCTGTCTTCAAGCCAGAGCGCGTCGCGCAAACCTGCGATTTCTGCGGCTCGCCTGCACTTGTCCCTTATGATGAAATCAAGGCACCGATTCGTCCGGAGAGCGTGCTGCCGTTCAAGATTGATCAGGGCAATGTGCGAGACAGCGTCCACGCCTGGTATCGCAGCCGGTGGTTTGCTCCCAATCGTTTCAAGAGTCGCGCTTTTACCGATACCATCCACGGCCTTTACCTGCCGTACTGGACCTTCGACGCCCAGGTTGCAGCACAATGGACGGCCGAGGCCGGGCACTATTATTACACGACTGAGACTTACCGTGACTCAAATGGGAATAACCAGACTCGCCAGGTCCAGCACGTTCGCTGGGAACCCGCGAGCGGCGCGCTCGATCACTTCTTCGATGACGAACTGGTTTCCGCATCCCGCGGCGTGCCCGCTGATCTATTGCGTCGGCATCGAGCCTTTCCCAACCAAGGAACTGGCGCCGTATGATGCCGGATACGTTTCCGGTTGGGTGGTCGAGCAATATCAAATCGATCTCGTCGCCGCAGCACAGAATTCGCGCGAGGTGATGGACTCGAAGTTGCGGCAACTTTGCGCCGAGCAAATTCCCGGCGATACCTATCGCGATCTTCAAGTAGCCGCTGATTACAGCGGACAAACCTTTAAGCACGTGCTTCTCCCGATTTGGCTGTTGAGTTACCAATACGGCGGCCAGACCTACCGTATCGTCGCCAACGGTTTCACCGGTGCGGTCGCCGGAAAGTATCCGAAGAGTTGGATCAAAATTGGCTTCCTTGTGCTCGCCATTCTGATCGTGCTGCTGATCATCTTCGCCTCGCAAAACTAGTGCTGTGAGTCATTGAGTACCGAAGTCCGGCGGCGACGCGCCGCTTCTGCTCGTCCTTCCACGGCGAAATCAGCCGCCCGCGTAGTCTGGATACTTTTGGTGCAGTTGCGCGCTGGCGCGTTGAGCCTCATCGGCTTTGCCCGCCTTTTGGTAAGCCTTCGACGCCTTGGCCAACGCTTGCGGAGTAATTTCCGGATCGTCGTAAAGCAGGGCGACGCTCATGAACGCTTTGCCCGCCTCTTCAAATTGCCGGCGCTCCATCTCGACGTCGCCGGAGAGCAAACGCGCCTGGGCATTGACCCGCCCTTCCGGTTGGAGGGCCATGATTTCCTCCGCGATTTTTTGGGCGTCGTCCGGCTTATGCGCTCCAATCTTCGCCGCGCCCAAAGCGAGCAGGGCCTTCGCTTTCGCTGCCGGATCGCTTACCGTTTGCAGGAACGCCTGGAGCGAAGCCTCCGCCTCGCCGGGCTGATTCAGTTTCATTTGCGCGTCGCCCAGGTAAAACCAGAAATCCGGTTTTACGCTGCTGACATTGCCGGCTTTGCTCAGCGCGGACAGGAATTTCGCCGCTATGGAGTAGTCCTTGGCATTGTAGAATTCGACGCCTAGCCACTCGAGGATTTCCGCCGGCACCTGCCCGTTAGGCGAGTTGGTAAAGAACTTGTCGACCTCTTCAGCGAGGGCGTCGCGCTTCTTGAGATAGAAGTAGGAGGACATGATGCGCAAACCCGCCGGCGCTCCGTACTGCTCCTGGTTCAGGTCGCGCGCTTTGTTCATTTCCGCGATTGCGTTCTCGTAATCTTTCGCATCGAAAGCCGACTTCCCGATGTAGTAATGGGCCTGCGCCGCCGCCGCGCTCTGGGGGAATTCCTTTAGCAATTGTTGGAATGTCGCGGTCATGCCTTTCGCGTCGTCCGTTTGCCCGAGGATCAAAGCCTTTTGCTGGAGGGCGGCTTCTCTTTCGCGCGCTTTGGGAAAATTGTTGAGCAAGTTGTCGAGATCAGCGCGGGCGCGGGTGTAATCTTTTCCTTCCTGATAAGCGAGAGCGCGTTGAGCCAGAGCTGATGGCGCCTGCGGATTGTTGGGGAACGCTTGCAGGAAATAATTGAAGGCCTCAATCGCCTGGGCCGCTTCTTTTTTTTGCACAAAACACCAGCCGAGTTTGAAGGCTGATTCCGCGCGCAATTTTGGCGTCAGGCTGGAATTTCGCAGACCCGCGTAGAGTGGCGCGGCGGCGGCAAAATCGTGCTCTTTGTAGAGCGCTTCAGCCTTCAGCAATCTCGCCTGATCCGCGCGTTCCCCCTCGGGATTATCCTTGATGAACTCGTCGATCTCGTCGCGCAGCGCTGGATCATTTGCATTGTAAAGCGCGATCATTCGTTGGTAGCGGGCGTCTTTAGCCTCCTCGCGGCCGGGGTATTTTTGAATGATGCGCCGGTAAAGATCCTGCGCTTCCTTGGCGTGGCCGAGCTGCCGCTGGCTGTTGCCGGCGAGCAGCATCATCTCCGGGCGAACCTCGTCGGGGACCTGATCCTTGCTCTGCTCGTAGTCAGTCAAGACCTGGGCGTATTGGCCTGCCTGGTATTCGAGACGCAGGAGGCCGACAGCGGCCATCCCGCCCCAGCGTCCCGCCTCGGGAAGAGTGCGTCCCTTTTGCAACAAAGCGGTCGCTTTCGCGGTCATTGCTTTATCCGGTTTGTCTTTTTCCGGGAGCGCCAGATCGAGTGCGATCAAACCAGCGCGGACTGTCGCCTCCGCCTTGAGCGACGCCTTGTTTGTCTCCTCAATCAGCGCTTCGAATTGTTTCAGCGCTTCGCCTTTGCGACCATTCGCGAGAAAGATCGCCCCGACCGCGAGCCGCGCATCTTCGCGGAACGGGTTCGGATTCTTGACCGCAATGACCTGCTGATAAACATCGCGCGCTTCATCCTTGCGATTGAGATTTTCGAGGCAGCGTCCTTCAAAGTATCGGGCTGAGAGAGCAAGCGCGGATGCTTTGACCTTGCCGGCGGCGCGGTGAAAGAGCGGAAGAGCTGAGGCAAAATCTTTTTCGTTAAAGCTGATCTCGGCGAGGCCGTAGGAGGCCGGGCCTTCCAGCTCGCTTGTCGGATAATCTCGCAAGACGGATTGGAAACTGGTGCGGGCGGCGGGGAGGCGATTGAGGGCGCGATATGCCTGCCCCAAATAAAACAGGGCGGTGGCGCAATTGGATGAATTTGGATAGAGGCCGAGGAACTTTTCGTACTCGGGAACGGAAAGATCGTAGAGTTTGCGGCCGAAAAGCGCGTTGGCGTAATTGAGTTGGCGTTGCTCGGACGACTCAGCGCTTTCTGCCGGCGGACCACTGTCCTGCTGGCCTGCGAAAGGCGCGGACGCAGCGGCGTCGTTCGGTATGGGGAGAGCCCGCGTGCTGGTTGAAGTGGAAGCCGGAGTGGCGGTCTCGACCGGAATGGCCCGCGCTACGGGAGGTTCTCCGACCGGCTGCGCGCGCCGGACCGGAACGGGTGTTTGCGAAAGAACAACCCGAGAGAGAATCAAGACCGTGGCCGCGACAATAAGCGCGGGCCTGCCATGCCTCTTCATTTGGCGGTTGCGAAGGCGATATTGCTCACTCCCGCTTCGCTGCAGACGTTGAGGACGCCGATGATGTACTTGTAGGCGCCGGCTTCGTCGCCACGGATGACGACCGCTTGATCGGGATTGAGCTGCACCAGGCTTTTCAGCATTTGCGTGAGGTCGGGTCCAGAAAGCGTGCGGCGATTAACGACGACGCTGCCATCGGATTTTACATTCACGATCACATCGCCAATCGGCGCCGATTTTTCCGTCGCCGCAGCTCGCCTTCGGGATTTTGACATCGAGCTCGTTTTCGTTGCGCGCCGCGTTCCAGGTAATGAGGAAAAAAATCAGGAGCAAGAGCAGGACGTCGACCAAGGGGGCGAGTTGGATGCCGGGATGTTGCGAAGTGGTGCGGCTGCGGAAATTCATCTGTCTGGTTAGCGTCTGGACGGGACGCTGAAGGTTCGACGCCTAACGACGATCAAAATTCATCTTCGAGCAGCGCCGGCGCGCGTTCCGGCCGCCGGCTACGCTGGAGCGAGAGCAGCGCCACAAGGTGGCTCGTGGCCGACTCAAGATCAGAGATAAGCCGCTGCGTGCGTCCGCGGAAAAAAGCGTAGAAGATCATGGCGGTAATGCCGATCCCGAGGCCGCCGCAGGTGTTGATGAGTGCCTCGCTGATGCCTTTGGAGAGAAGAACGTAGCGGGTCGGTCCCAGTTCGGAGCCAAGGGCGCCGAAAGAGCGAATGATGCCGATGACCGTGCCGAACAACCCGACCAGCGGTCCGATTGTCGCAATGTCGGCGAGGTAAGTGACGCGGTTGTGCAACTGGGTCGCGACTCGCGTGCCTTCGGTTTCGGCGATCTCGCGTGCCTGCGCGAAGTCGGCACCCGGATTCTTCGTCATAAAATCGAGCGTTTTCTGGACGACGCGCGCGATTGCTTCGCCGTGACGATTGGAAACCGCGAGAAGCCCGAGATAATCCCGTTTGCGCAGGAGCGCGTCAGCCGTGGCCATGTAGTTACTGGTCACGATCGCGCCGGGCCGCAGGGTAAAGAAATATACGATGATCAGCATCACCGAAAAAATCGACAGAGCGAAAAGGAGGAGCATGACCGGACCGGCCGCGATCATCGCCTCGAGGATGTTGGTCGTGCGTGGGAGAACGGGTTGATCGGGTGCCGGAGCCTGCGCGAGCGCAGAGGTGGCACTCGCCAATGCCACGAGCAGTGAAAGGAAAGGTTTCATGCTCAATCCGGGCTTAGCATAGGCACGAGGGATGACGATGCAACCCACGGGGAGTTGAGACAACCGTCTCAGCGCGAGCGTTCATCTTCTTACTCGTGCTCATGCTCGTGATCGTGCTCGTAATCGAATTTGCAAGGGGCCGATCACGATCACGATTACGAGCAAGAGCACGAGTTACAGCCGCCGCACGCGGAAAATATGGGCGGGTTGCACACCGGGATGAAGCGCGACGTAGTTACGCCTCCCCTGCCAAACGTAGCGCGTCTCGGTCAGGAGATCGTGCACTTCGTAGTGATCGCCGCCGAAATCTCCGAACTGTTCCAGCGGAACTTCGACATATCCGCTTTGGGTATTAACGGGATCGAGATTCACAATGACGAGGACAATGCTGTCCCGCGCTCTCGTCATCTTGCTATAGAAAAGAAGCGCTTCGTTATCGACCGGGTGGAATTGGAGATTTTCGTAAAAATGGAGTGCCCGATTCTCGCGGCGGATCCGGTTCAAGCGCGTGATTAACGCCTTGATATTTCCCGGGGCATTCCAGTCGCGCTCTTTCAGCTGATATTTCTCCGAATCAAAATATTCCTCGCGTCCGGGAAGCGCGGCATTTTCGCAGAGCTCAAAGCCGCTGTAGATGCCGTAGACGCTCGACAAGGTTGCGGCCAGGACCGCGCGAATTCTGAACATCGGCGCCCCGCCCGTCTGGAGGTGAAAGGGCAGGATATCCGGCGTGTTGGTGAAGAGATTGCCGCGAAAATACTCACGCATCTCCGTCTGCGTCAGTTCGCTGAAGTAGTCGGTCAGTTCCTGCTTGCTCGTTCGCCAGGTGAAGTAAGTGTAACTCTGGGTGAAGCCCGCTCGGGCGAGTGCTTTCATCATTTTTGGGCGGGTGAAAGCTTCCGAAAGAAAGAGGGTGTCCGGAAATTTTTCGCGCACACCGCCAATCAGAAACTCCCAGAAAGCGACCGGCTTGGTGTGCGGGTTGTCGACCCGAAAGATGCGCACGCCGCGTTCCGCCCAAAAGAGGATGATGCTTTTCATTTCCTCCCAAAGCTCCTGCCAGTTTTTGCAGCCAAAATTGAGCGGATAGATGTCTTCGTATTTCTTGGGCGGATTTTCCGCGTATTTGATCGTGCCGTCCGGACGCTTGTAAAACCAATCCGGATGCTCCACGACGTAAGGATGATCGGGCGAACAGTTGATCGCGAAATCGAGCGCCAGCTCCATCCCGCGGTTGCGAATCTCTTTTTCCAGCCAGGCAAAATCCTCGAATGTCCCTAACGACGGCTCGATGTCCTTGTGGCCGCCGCCGTTCGGACAGCCGAGATGGCGATTGCCGATCGCGTAAGGCACGCCGGGCTCGCCCGGCTGGCAAGTGACAGAATTGTTACGGCCTTTGCGATTCGTTAGGCCAATGGGATGGATAGGCGGGAAGTAGATCACGTCGAAGCCCATCGCCTTCGCGTCTTCGACCCGCTTCAGGCAGTCGCGGAAGGTCGAAGCGCGATCAGCCCGGCCTTCGGCGGAACGGGGAAAAAACTCGTACCAGGCCGCGGTGCGTGCGGCTGTGCGATCGACCGTCACCTGCGGCGGCGGCATGTATTGGGTCGCGCCCGAGCGCGCGGCATAGGTCGCCATCAAAACTTCGAGTTCGCCCGCGTGCGCCAGGCGGTGAACAACCTCATCCGATCCGGAGCGCATTTGCTCGGCGAGGGTCCGCAACCGTTTTCCGTCGGCGCCGCGGGCGCGCCTGGCCGCCGCGTTCAAGAGAGCCGCGCCCTCTAGTTTTTCGCTCGTTAACTCGGTCAGGCCGCCTTCGAATTTCGCGGTAAATTCGTGTTGCCATCCCGCAAAGGCATCCGTCCAGGCCTCGATCGTGTATTCGTAGGTGGCGTTTTCGTAGACGGAAAAAATGCCGCGCCAGCGATCGTTTTCGACCAGCTTCATTGCCGTCTCGTGCCAGTTCGGGCGGCCTACGACCCGCCATCTCAATACCGCCGCCACAATGTCGTGGCCGGATTTAAAAATATCGGTTTCCACCACCACATCTTCGCCAATCACGCGCTTGATCGGGAAGCGGCCGCCGTTGATCAGAGGTTGCAAATTCTCGATGACGGCGTCGGCGAATTGGCTTGGCATCGTCATCAATCAACTGAAATCCAGAGACAGGGAAAGGATGAACTTCCCGCGTCCGATTCCGATACCCTGTCCGCGCTCGGGTTAAATTGCGAAGTAAAAGGCGGCCTCGTAGAGGCCTGAAGTGCGCGTCTCTTCGCGCCGCACCGGGGTCTGGAGAATCTTCTCGAACATCTCCTGCTCGAGCCGGCCGATGATCTCGTATTTCTCGATCAAATTCATGATCGGCGAGTGGCATTCCAAAATCTGGTAGCCGCCTTCACTTGGCTCGTTGACGAATTGCGCCATATAACCTTCTTCGTCGCGGATGGCCGCAAGCGACTTCGCGCGCTCTTCTACGGTCTCGCCCTTAACCTTTTCCAGTAGTGCGCGTGTCTTTCGCTCGAAAAGATTGTAGAGCAGCTTTTCCGGAGCGTTGGGGCCGTGAATTTCCTCGATCGATTGCAACAGATCGAGAGTGAAGGAGTTGCTGTCGGCTTGAAACAGCGCCTGGGCACGGCGGGTCAGCCGATAGACCATTTCCGGTCGTCCCATTTTTTGCGGACGCCGCCAGGTATCGAGATAACCGTCGCGTTCGAGGGTGATGCAATGCTGCTTGATCCCCATGTAGCTCATCTTCATTTTCTCCACGAGCTGATTGACGGAGAGACCTCGGGTCCGCTTCAGCGTATTGAGAATTTGCAGACGTTGCGTGCGGCCAATTTCGGCGAGTAATCTTTGATTCAAAAGGGACCTCCAATTTGGGCAAATTTTCGGGGCGGCCTCCTTATACTCGAAGGCGGCGTTACTTCGCAAGCAAATCTCTCCGCCCGCGTGGCTTGGAATGGCGTTAGCTCAGGCGATTGGTCGAGACAGGATCGAACAAATGCGCTTTGGACAGGTTCATCTCGAATTGCAATCGGCGCCCTGCTTCACGGTGATCGAACGCTCCCTGGCTGCGACAAATGAGAGTGTGCGCTCCGGTTTGCAGGTAGAGGTTTGTCTCCGCGCCCATCGGCTCGACAATATCGACGATGGCTGGGAAGCCGACCCCGAGGGCCTTGCCTTCTTTGCGTGAAAATGTCGCGACCTCGAGGTCCTCCGGTCGGATGCCGAGAATCACCTCTTTCCCGATAAACTCTCGCGCAGCGGGACGTTCGGTCGCGGCAAAGGCAACATCGATTGTGCCGCCCTCGACTTCAGAGAAGCGGATCTTGTCTCCGTCCTGTTTCAAAGTGCCAGAGATGAAATTCATCGGCGGACTGCCGAGAAAGCCGGCCACGAAAAGATTGACCGGTTTACTGTAGAGGGTGAGCGGAGCGTCGTTTTGTTGCACGATCCCCTCGTTCATGACTACGATCCGGTCGCCCATCGTCATCGCCTCGATCTGGTCGTGCGTGACGTAAATCATGGTCGCCTGAAGCCGCTGATGCAGCTTGGTGATTTCCGTCCGCATCTGCACCCGCATTTTGGCGTCGAGATTCGAGAGCGGCTCGTCGAAGAGAAACACTTTCGGCTGACGGACGATCGCGCGACCGACCGCGACCCGCTGACGCTGGCCACCGGAAAGCGCTTTCGGCTTGCGCTCGAGCAACGACTCAATTCCAAGAATGCTCGCTGCGTCGACCACGCGCTTCTTGATTTCCGCCTTGGGAAATTTCCGCAGCTTCAAGCCAAAGGCCAGGTTGTCGTAAACGCTCATGTGCGGATAGAGCGCGTAATTCTGGAACACCATCGCGATGTCGCGATCCTTCGGTGCGACGTCGTTCACCCGCTTATCGCCAATGTAAATGTCGCCTTTCGAGATTTCCTCCAGGCCTGCGATCATGCGCAAGGTGGTTGATTTCCCGCAGCCCGAGGGGCCGACGAGGACGACGAACTCGCGGTCCGCGATCTCCAGGCTGACGTCCTTGACCGCCGTTACATCTCCGCCTTTGTCGCCGGGATAAATTTTGTAAACGTTTTGGACGGAGACCTTGGCCATGGACGAAGCGCAAGCTAGGGATCGTCGCCTCAGGGGTCAATCCACTTCCAGCGCCCTCGCTCAACCTGTCATCCCGACCCGGCGAAGCGCGGGGAGGGACCTCTCTCTTGCAATCCACGCCTGCTTGGAAGCAGGTAACGCGGATTGCAGGAGAGAGGTCCTTCGCCGTCTACGCGGCTCAGGATGACAAGAGTGTATTGAGGTGGTTCGCAACGAATTCGTGAGGCGATTATCCGAAGGGCAATTCGACAATTTCCGCCTCGTCGTCGCGCATCACTCCGCTCTCCGCGCGGACAAGCGGGTGCCGATTTCATTCGAGCCACGCTTCACAAAACCGAGCGCGATTTCTTTGCCTAACCGATCGCTTCGCGTCGCGCTGGTGACGTGCCCGACCTCCTTGTCCCCCTCAGTCGCAAAAAGTCGCATTCCGGGAGAAAAGAGTGGCGCCCTCAGGAGAAAACAAACCGCAAAGTCGCTTGTTCGTTTGTCCCGACTTTTTCATTCGCGAAATGACTTCCTGGCCGATGTAACAACCCTTGGCGTAGTCAATCGTGTCTTCCTCGAGGTTGGCTTCCAGGGGAATAATTTCTGGAGTCAATTCGCGGCCCCAGCGCGCTACACCTTGTTCGATGCGCCAGCGTTCCATTTCCGCGGCGTCGCAGATGGGCGCCGCAGCTCCAAGCAACTGCCGCGCGCTTTCGCGTTCCCCCGCGGGTAGAAGCAGATCCCATCCGGCCATGCCGAAGCGTTTGATTCGACGCCAATGAGCATCGTTAGGCAAGGTTGGCGCGGTTTCCCCCGTCACGTGAAAAAGCGCGAAATCTTCCGTCATATCCTCGATCACGACATCGTCCGCAATCAGGTAACGCTCGAGCCGCGCAGGCAAAGTTTGCCGCAACTCCGCATCGGCATCGACGAAGAGGTAATCCTCTGCGGCACCGACAAAGATGAGCGCGTCCATTTTTCCCTTCGCGCTCAGCACACAAGCTGGCAGAGAGAGATCGGCGTTCGCTTTCCGGACATCGTTCGTCACCTGCCCGTTAAGGAAACGCACCCGGTCGCTCCCGGTCAGTCGAAGCTTGACCCGATCAGAGAGATCAAAAACCCTCATCTCAATTGCGGCCGTTGTCGTTAAGAGCGGCGACCAAACCATCCGCGAATTCCACCGAGAGACGGTGACGCGGCGGGAGCCTTCTCTGGCTCTGGCTCGGGGGGCGGCGCCGCTGGTTTGGGTTCGGCGGGGAGGGCCCAGGCAGGCCGCTTGCGCTCGGGGGATGCTCCCTCGTCCGGCTTCACGACTTTGGTGGGTGCTGGAAAATATTTTTGCGCGACCGAAGCGTAATCGGCGTCGCCGTGACCGTGTTTCAATTCCGTGAGCAACATATCTCGGCAGATCTCTGTCACGGGGAGATCAAGTCCAAAATCCCGCGCCAACTTGGCTCCGATGCTGACATCTTTGAGCATATTCTTGACCGAAAAATGCGGCTCAAAATTCCCTGCCACCATCAGCGGCACCTTCATCTCGATCGTGGTCGAGTTGCTCGCGTTGCTCTTCATCGCTTGGCTGAACAGCTCGGCCGATATGCCGGCTCGGCGGGTGAGCGCGAGCGCTTCCGCCGCCACTTGTGCAGTCGCCGCAGTGATCAGGTTGGTGGCGACTTTCATCACCGTGGCGTCGCCAATCTTGCCGATCAGGATGATATCCTTGCTGCTTGCCTCCAGGATCGGCCGGACCTGTTTCAAGACGGCCTCATCTCCCCCGATGTAGTAAACGAGCTGGCCATTTTCCGCCGCAACCTTGCTTCCGGTAAAGGGCGCATCGAGAAAGCGCGCCCCGCGCCGCTCCACCATCTCCGCCGCCGCCCGCATCGTCTCCGGCGCGACCGTGCAATGGGCGGTCACGATATGTTGGGCGGTCAGGCCGGGGCTGAGCTGGCGCACGATTTCGAGCAGGGCCTCGTCGTCCGCGACAAAGATCTGCACCACATCGCAGAGCTCTGCGACCTCCGTCGGCGAGCCAACGAAGTTCTGTTCCGCCTTCGGGGTGCGGTTCCAGACAAAAACCTGCAGCCCGTGCTTGCGTAACGCGCCGGCAATTCGCGCTCCGATGATTCCGAGGCCGATTACTCCAACGTTCTTAGATTTGGGACGTGCCATACTTTGTCGCCGCTCTCATCGGGCGACCGCGAGTGCAAGCTGAGATCGATTGCGCCGCGCCGCAATCAGGAATTGTGTTCTCGCATAATTGCAAGCCACGCGTTCGTTGGCCGGAGCGCTTTCTATTCCAGTTGTGAGATCCCTCGCCGCGCTGCGCCGGCTCGGGATGACAAAAGAAACTAAGCGGCGCGAGCGGGCCAAGCGTAAAAGGTTGCCGGCGGCCACGGCAGCGGAACGCGGATCATTTGAGCGCAATCTCGGAAAGATAATAGAGGGTGACGGAACCGACGATTTGCAAACTTTGCGCGCTCAACTTGTCCATCGTGTCGCCGGCGGTGTGCCAGGGCGGATAATCAAAATCGATCAAATCGATCGTTGGGATTCCGATCGCATTCAAGGGCGAGTGATCGTCGAGCACCTCGTTGTCATAGTAAGTAAAATGGTTGCGGACTTGCAGCGCATCAGCCGCGGCGAAGATCCCGCGCGCCAACTCGGCGGGCGAATCGGGCGGCAGGGTAATGGTGAGATCGCGGTCGCCCATCATATCCCAGAGAATGCCGCCGCGGTAATTGGCCTGGTGATGGGAGGTCTCCACCTGCGCCGCAAAATAGCGGCTGCCGTAAAGTCCGTCGGTGTCGGTGAAGCGATCGTAGGCTTCCTCGCCATCAAAGAAGACGAGCTCGACTTTCGCGGCCAGCGGCGGATGCAAGCTGAGAACGCGGGCCAGCTCGAGCAACGCCCCGGTACTGGAGCCGCCGTCGTTCGCGCCAACAAAACTAATCTCGTCGAAAGTTTTGGTGTCGTAGTGCGAACAAACGAGGAAGCGCGGTTCCCCACTGGAATTGCGGTTGGATCGAGTGGCGATCAGGTTAACAAATGAGACCGCCCCCCGTGGAGTTTGACCGATAAAGGACTGCTCCTCGACGGACCAGCCGGTGGCCTCCAAGTGTTGGCGAATGTAGGCGCGCGCTTTTTCCAGCGCGGCGGAAGCGGCTGGCCGCGGCCCGAGATTGACCAGAGCCTGGACGTGGGCGAGCGCGTTTTCGCCGGAAAATTCCTGCCACGGCTTTCCCTTTGCGCCGGCGGGATGGCAACCGGCCAGACTAAGAAGAGCGAGGCAGAGGATGCGAAAGAGGAGCGGCCCGCTCCGGTGCCAGAGCTTGTCGTTAGGCATCGGGCGGCAGGCCAATCACTCCGAGAACGCGCTGAAGATCGTCGCTGCCATAAAATTCGATCTCGATGCGGCCGCGTTTCTCCCCGTGATGAATCGTGACACGAGTGGCAAGGTGTTGTTGCAGGCGATTTTCCAAATCGCTCAGACCGGCCGAGGTGATAGCTTCGGCCCGTCGTCGACGCCGCGTGCCGCCCAGCTTCCCGAGTCGGCGCGCCACCATCCGCTCCGTTGTCCGGACGGTGGAACTTTGGCGCAAAACGGTTTCGGCAATCAGGCGCTGTTCGTCATGTGCCTTCAGCCCGAGCAGGACCTTGGCGTGGCCAACGGAAAGCAGGCCCTGCACGATCCAGGTTTGAATCTGCTGATCGAGGTCGAGCAACCGCATCGAATTTGCGACGGAAGCGCGGCTCTTTCCGACTTTTTGCGCGATATCGTCCTGGCGCATGCCGAATTCGCCGGCAAGGCGGGCGTAGGCCTGCGCTTCCTCGATTGGGTTAAGGTCGGCGCGCTGTAGATTCTCGATCAGAGAAAGCTCGAGAACTTCGAGGTCGCTCGCTTGCCTAACGAGGACGGGCGCGTGAGTGAGGCCGATTTCCTTGGCCGCGCGCCAGCGGCGTTCCCCGGCGATCAACTCAAAGGTGTCGTGCACTGGCCTGACGATGAGAGGCTGGATGATGCCGCGTTGCCGGATCGAGTCGACCAGTTCTGCCAGAGCTTCGCGCTCGAACTCCCGGCGTGGTTGGAGCGGGCTCGGCACGATGCTGGCCAGGCTGATCTGTTGCACGGCTTCCCCATCCTGCGGTTCGATCGAGCGCAGGGCCGGCGCGGCGCTGATCAACGCGCTGAGACCTTTGCCGAGACCGGATTTTGCCATCGCGCGCTCAGGGTATCGGAAGCGCAGTTGCAAAGCAAACAGAAGGGTCGGGGGCGATGACCCCGACAGTTCTTGAGGTAGCGTAGACCGCTTCCTCGCCGGGGTCAGACGCACCCGGCTACGACGCGCTTCCGTTGCACCACCCAACGCGACCGTTTAGCGTCACCGCCTATGTCGGCGGGCAGCGCTCATGTTTTTACTCTCGGACATTCTCCCGATCCGGATGATGCGTTCATGTTTTACGCGATGGCCGAGCAGAAGATCGATCTGCGCGGTTATCAATTCGAGCACCGCCTCGAGGACATCCAAACGTTAAACGAGCGCGCGATGCGTGGAGAACTCGATATCTCCGCCATCTCGATCCATGCCTACGCCCATGTGCGCGATCGTTATGCCCTGCTTCCGTGCGGCGCGAGCATGGGCGACGGCTATGGGCCGATGCTGGTGGCGACCGAGGCCGACGCCCCGATGACGGAGGATTCCAGCGCCTTACGCGACTGGTTGCGCGGCCGCCTCATTGCCGTGCCGGGCAAAATGACGAGCGCTTATCTCGCGCTGCAGCTTTTCCTCGGTGAATTCGAGCACGTCGTTGTGCCGTTCGATCAGATCTTTGCCGCGGTGAAGTCTGGCCGGGCGGCGACGGGCCTCATTATTCACGAGGGTCAGCTCACGTATGCCGCCGCCGGGTTCAAGAAACTGCTCGACCTCGGCGAATGGTGGAAAAGGAAAACGGGCCTGCCCTTGCCGTTAGGCGGAAATGTTTTGCGCAAGGGTTTCCCCGAGGCAACTAAACGCGATCTCTCTCACATTATTCGCGAAAGCATCGATTACGCGCTAACCCATCGGGAGGCGGCGGTGCGCCACTCTCTTCCCTATGCGCGTGACATGGACGCTCCGCTTGCCGGAAAATTCATCGGCATGTACGTGAACGATTTTACACGCGATTATGGCGAGATCGGCCGAAGGGCGATTCGGGAGTTTCTGCGCGCGGGAAGCGAGCGAGGGTTTGTGCCGGCCGTCGCGGGCGAGGTAGAATTCGTCGAGGAATGACGAATTCCGAATTCCCAATGACGAATCAATGACGAATGACGCGGTGTTTTCCTTCGTCATTAGGAATTGGTCATTCCTTCGGCTTCGATTCACTTCGACATTCGACATTCGTCATTCCAAGCCCGGCCCGGCCGGGCTAAGGGGCGTCGCTCTTTTTCTTCTTGGCGGGGTGGGCCGCTTCCTGGACGAAGGTCGTGACCCGGTTCAGCTCCTTCTTGAAACCGGGAACGAAGTCCGTCGTCCCGTATTGAAACAGGACGACAAAACTGAAGGTGAAAAACACAAACAGGAGAACCCAGAACAAAGTTCGAATGAGGCCCACGCGCGGACGTTAACTTACTCGGTCCCTGCGGTCAACGACTGTCGTTAGGAACATTCGCCAGAGCGCGCCACTCATGCTTCGGTAGCGCATGCGCGTGCCGTTGCTCGATCTGAGCGAACAATATCGGGTTCTGGCGGAACCAATCCGCCGGGAATTTGATGAGATCATCGCGACGCAAGGTTTCATTCTCGGGCCCAAGGTGGAGGAGTTTGAGCGGGCGCTGGCCGATTATTGCGGCGCCAAACATGCCATCGGCGTCTCCTCCGGCACCGACGCGCTCCTCGATATCCTGATGGCGCTGGGGATTGGCCCTAACGACGCCGTCATCACCACCGCCTATACTTTTTTCGCAACCGCCGGCTGCCTCGCGCGCCTGGGCGCGACCCCGATTTTCGTCGATATCGATCCTGCTACATTCAATATCTCGCCGACGGCGATCGCGGCGTTCCTGGAAAATCATTGCCGCAAAAGCGCGGCCGGCCAGTTAGTCGACTCCGCCGGCCGAATCGTCCGGGCGATTATCCCGGTGCATCTCTTCGGCTTGTCTTGCGAGATGGACCCGATCAATGAACTCGCGGCCCGGTTTTCCCTCACCGTGATCGAGGACGCCGCCCAGGCGATCGGGGCGGAGTATCCGGGAAAAGACGGCCGTGTCGGGCGGGCGGGCACAATGAGCGCGGTCGGCTCTCTTAGTTTCTATCCGTCCAAAAATCTCGGTGCCGCCGGAGATGCCGGCGCGATCGTGTGCGACGACGATGAGTTGGCGGAGCGGTTTCGCATTTTTCGGCAGCACGGAATGGAGCCGCGCTATTTCCACCATGTCATCGGGGGTAACTTTCGGCTCGACGCGATCCAGGCTGCGATCTTGAAGATCAAGCTGCCCTACCTGGATGGATGGTCGGCCGCGCGGAGAAGGGTGGCGGACATTTATCGTGAAGAATTCACGAGGCGTGGCCTGACAAGAAAGTGAGCGTTGCCGGCCGAGCCCTACAAAGATCGCGGCCTAACGAATCATCACATCTATCATCAATACGTTATCCGTGTTCCGCGGCGGGACGCCTTGCAAAAGCATCTGGCAGAGTGCGGCATCGGTTCCGCGATTTATTACCCGCTCGGTTTGCACGAGCAGAAGTGTTTCGCCCATCTTGGGTACCGGGCGGGCGACTTGCCGGAAACGGAAAAGGCTGCGCGGGAAACGCTCGCCCTCCCAATCTACCCGGAACTGACCCGGGAAATGCAGCTGGCGGTGGTGAGAGCGATTGCCGAGTTTTTCGCCAATGACGACTGAACTGAATTTCATCCATCAATACATCGGCGGCTCCTCAAAGCGAACATTGCTCCTGCTCCACGGAACCGGTGGAGATGAGAACCAGCTTGTCGCGCTCGGGCGCGAGCTCGATCCGACAGCGGCTTTGCTCAGCCCGCGCGGCAAGACACTGGAGAACGGCCACGCCCGCTTCTTCCGGCGGCTGGCGGAAGGCGTTTTCGACCTGGACGATCTGAAGGCGCGGACCGATGAACTGACGGAGTTTGTGAGGACGGCGGCCGTTCGCTATCAATTTGCTCTCGAGAAAATGGTAGCTGTCGGCTATTCCAACGGCGCCAACATCGCGGCCAGCATCCTCCTCCGTCATCCAGACGTACTGCGTTCGGCAATTTTGTTCCGCGCCATGGTGCCCTTTGAGCCGGAGGAGCTGCCCAATCTCGAGCGGACGCGGATCTGGATTGCGGGTGGGAAACAGGACCCGCTCATCCCACCCGAGAATGCCGCGCGCCTGGCAGAACTGTTGAGCGAGGCGGGGGCCGAAGTGACGGCGCGCTTATTTGAGGCCGATCATGGCCTAACGAATGTTGAATTGGTGCTGGCCAAGCGCTGGCTCGACGAGGAGCGAGCTCCAGCGGACTCTAGGGCAGGCTGACCGGCGGCTTAAGTTTCGCCTCTTCGAGCGCGGCCCGATCCCATTTCCCGAGGCTCGAGGCCGCATCATAAACTGTTTGCGCAAACTCGAGCAGCATCTCATCCGGAGAACGCGCCTTTCGGACCGCGTCGTAGGGCAAAACGAACTCGTGGAGCGGCGCGTAATAATTCGCCTCGGCCGGACGCACCTTTGCCTCCGCAAATCCCGCCGGCTCGGGATACGCATAGGAATAATAGAGCGGGGTGGGACTGGCCGCGTTTCCCGGCCAAAAGCCGACGCTGCTCACCTCCTGCGCGTAGGCTTCGCGCGTGACGGTATCGGGGAGATGCGGAATGCCGCCGGGATGCGGCGGGGCGGGGCGGCCCGAGAAACGCGTCACCGCCAAATCGAAGCTGCCCCAGAAAAAATGGACCGGGCTGCATTTGCCGCAGAAGCGGGAGCGAAATTTTTTCAGGACGCGATCTGATTGCAGGAGAACGCGCCAAAAACGGTTGGCGGCCGCCGGATCGTAAGCGCGATGGGTTTCGTCGCGATCAAAAGGAATGGGATCCGTGATTTCGTTAGGCGTGAGGTCAATCTTTACCGGCAATTCCAAGGCGCGCAACGCTTCCATGACCGCGCGATAGAAAACCGCGACCGATTGCGCCCGGAGCGGAAGGCTGCGAGATGCGCCATCGCTTTTCAAAATCCGCAGTTCATGGGCGACGAAATCGAACCGGATCTCGAAAGTGTGAAAGCCGTGCGGGATCGGCGAAGTCGTTAGGCCGCGCGAAGTCAGATAAAGCGTGACGTGCCAGGAATGATTGACCCAGGGAGCGAGGGCGAGGCGGATCTTGCCGACGATCTGCGTCCACATGTGCAGGGTCTCAGCGGTGGGCTGCCATTCGCCGAAGGGCAGCGGAGGCCAGAACTGGTCGCGGTCGGCTTCGGAGAGAGGCGGAAGAGAAGGTGGCGCATTCATGCTTGCCGCGTCATTCTACTCCAGCGGCAAAACAGTTGCGACTGCGAGCGAGCCAGCCTATATCAAACGCTCGCAAATCGCGTCGAGGGTAGGTACCGAAGTGGCCAAACGGGGCGGACTGTAAATCCGCTGGCTTACGCCTTCAGTGGTTCGAATCCACTCCTGCCCACCACCTCACAAGCACACTCCGCCCCTCGCGGTGCGCCATCTCAGATAAACGGGACAACCTTCGCTAGTGCGCCGCGGGAAGATGAAACACGTCGGCTTGCATTTCAGCCCCGATCGCAGTGTTCCGCTTGATAATCCCGCTTAGCGTCTGCGCCTGGATTGTGGCAAGGATCGGATCGCTTGCCATGTAGGATTCATACCAGAAACGGTCTCCATCTCGCGAGCGCTCGAACTGATCCTTTATGATCGTCCAGAATGTCTCGCCGACCAGTCCACCGTTGATATGGTCTTCCACGATGCCGCCCTCCCAAACATCGACATCATCCGGGGAGCTGTAGATTGAGGCAAGTTTCGTCTGAAGATCAATATTCGAGGTCATTTCAGCGAAGGTTGCCCTTGGTGCCAGGCCAAAGTCCATTCTCACCTGATTGTAACCCGGCAAGCCATGATCACGTCCCCGCTGAATATCGAGCGCAGCCAGGTCGAAGCCAATCGGCTTTGTCCCGCCGACTTGGAAACTCCTCACTCCACTGATGACATAGCCATCAAGTACTTGGGGCTTTTGATTGGCCAACCCGCGCAGGAAGGGGTCGATTCCACTCTTGGTTATGAGCTGCGGCGCAAATATCGTTTGCGTTAATGGCAGATCTTGCACCGTCACGTTCTGTTTGTTCACGAGCAGGATGTCCGGAGGCACCATTGTGTGGCCCATCCGAAATGCGGCGGTCGCGAAGACCACCGAAACCCGCGGGTCCACGGTTTTATTGTAGCCAACGTAGGGAGTAAGAGCATTCGGGCCGAGCAAAATCGGAATAAAATCCCGATAGGTAATCAATTGAATCTCTGCACCGACGATTGCCCGCGCCCGCAAATAGATGCCATCATCATCCAAGGTCGTGATCTCCGGCTTTTATGATGTCTGCCCAGCCGTTATGCTCGCGCATGAAGAGCGTCTGCAATGCGGTTAAGGAGGTATTTTCATTGGCGCGGACGTCGCCGGCTACGAAGAATATAGTTGGGTCGGGGGCACGCTCTGGCTGGTTCGTTATACCGGTCAGGTTGAACGGCAGAAGACTACCGTCACTCGTCAACAAATGGCCGGTGCCGTCAGAAGGCAAAGTACGGATTACCTGCGAGCGCCCGAGGTCGGAGCCGTACACAAACGACGCGTCGATGAACGCGCTGTTTGCGTCGATCTGCTGCCGGACTCCGTCGACGATCGTCGAGTTGGAGCGCTGAAAGTGAAGCACCCTGCCTCCCAAACATCTTGGATCAAACGGGACATCGCACGTCGGGACGGGAATATCGAACTCTTCCGGCGGACTGGCGACCTTGAGCAAGGTCATATCGTGATCGACAATATTTGCCCAGTTCCAAACGAAGCTGGAAATGCCCGAGCCGTCCACGATCCCAGGGTCATCTATCTTATTAACCGCGTTACTGACGTCGCGCGCGCCCGCTCGATCGGCGCCCGCAGGCGTGCCGGATCCATCGCCGTAGCCGACGGTTGTGTTTCGCAGATCCACCGATCCAGCCTTACCAAGGTCTTGGGGCGCATTGTTTCTTCCGTCAATGGAACGAAACTCAAGCGGATAAATTGCCGGCGCTTGGTTTACGAATAGCGGGGCCTCAGCAGCAACCTTCGCCGCTTTCTTCGCCGCATTCGGTCCCGATGTAGACTCGAACGCGTTGAAAACGTCGCGCGAAGTGGGATTGTCCGGCTGGGGAAACCACAGCCGTGTAATTGCAGGATCCGACGAAGCGGCAAGAAGGGTGATCGCGGGAAGCGAGCACAGGACGGCGGCGATTGAGCGAACTATTGGGCGGGCATTCATATATATTTCCTTTTGTTTGTTCTTAAGAGCGGGGAAACTCGTGGAAATTAACCGAAACAGAAATATGGTATTTTTGAGGCTGAAAGTCCATATTTTTTTTAATCGATAGTGATCGAAAGTCGGTTCGAGCGAATTGAATGCGTCGAAGCGCCGGAGAGCCCTGCGATCGCAAACCGGCGGCCCTCCCGACCTGCCAATTGGCGCATCGGACAAGCGGAATAATGGATGGGAAGTGCCGCTTTTGACTTGTCTGGAAATGGATCTTCTCCAAACCAAACCGCATGAGCGCTAGAATCCCACCAAATCAGGTGAGGAAGCGTCCGGAGCCCCGGGCAAGTCGGGTGCCGGCGCAAAATTCTCTCGACACCTTGCCAAAGTTGTGATGAGATCAAGGCATTCAATGTCCACGATGAAGACAGGCTGCTTTTCGCTCGCCGTCAGTCCGATTGCGACGGATTGGCCGAGCCTCACCGTGCCACAGTGGCATGGGCCAGCGAAAAGATCGGGGACGGCTTCTTCGAAGCAACCGCCCCGGCGGGGAATGACCGAACCAGGCACGATCCTGGCTCGGTGATTTGAACACCAACCGCCAACCAGTCTCAAGGTGAGACCAAGGGGCGACACATTTTTTAGATATCAATTATGACATTTTGGAAAGATAAATCAGTCCTCGTCACCGGAGGCTGCGGTTTCATTGGTTCGCGGCTGGTTGAACGACTCGTGGAAGCCGGAGCCAAAGTAGGCGTGGTGGACGACGTCAAACGCGGCAAGTGGGAGAATCTCGCTGCGGTCAAAGATCAAATTGAAGTCGTTGTTGCCGATCTCATGGATGCCGGCAACTGCCGAACAGCGTGCCACGGACGCGACGTCGTGATGCACCTCGCGGCCAAAATCCGCGGCGTCGGTTACAACGTTAAACATCACGCTGAGATGTTCTACTCGAACGCGCTCATGAATCATCAACATGATGGAAGCGGCCCGGTTGGAGAACTGTGACCGTTTTCTCTGCATCAGCACCGTCGGCATTTATCCGGTGGACTGCGGGGTTCCAACTCCCGAAACCGATGGCTTCAAAAGCGAGCCGGAGATGAGCGGCTATGGATACGGATGGTCGAAGCGGATGGCGGAAGTGCAGGCCCGCTGCTACCACATGGAATACGGGATGAAGATCGCCATTGTCCGTCCCTACAATGTCTACGGTCCGCGCGACGACTTTAACCCGGAGACATCTCCGGTCGTGCCGTCACAGATTCGCAAGATCCTCGAAGCCAAAGATAAAGTGATCGTCTGGGGCGATGGTGAACAAACCCGCTCCTTCACCTACGTTGATGATGAAGTCACCGGCATGATGCTGGCGGTGGAGAAATCTCCCAACGCGGAGGCGTTTAATATCGCGGCCGAGGAGGAGATTAAGGTTAAGGATCTGGTGAAAATGATTATCCGCCTCTCGGGCAAGAGCCTCGAGGTGGAATATGACCTGAGCAAACCCACCGGGTCGCCGCGGCGGTGCGCAGATATTTCCAAGGCCCGCTCCATGCTGGGTTATGAACCCCAAGTGAGCCTGGAGGAAGGTATTCAAAGAACAATGGATTGGTATCGCAAGAAAATGGAGAAGGAGTCGTAATTTATGAACGTACCGGGTTTTGATCTAAAATATTCCGAAGAGGATGTCGCGTGGCTGACGAAGCGCTTTGAAGGCATGCTTCAGAGGGGCTTCATCAGCATGGGCGAAAATGTCGCCGAATTTGAGCGCCAGTATGCCGAATTTTGCGGGGTCAAACACGCGATCGGGATGATGACCGGAACATGTTCGGTCGAGATGATCCTCAAATCGATCGATGTCCGCAATTCCACGGTCCTTTTGCCCAGTCATACTTTTGTCGCGACCGCGACAGCCGCTGTTACGGCCGGCGCCAGACTTATTTTTGTCGATTGCCAGCCGGAGAACTTTCAAATGGATCCGGACGACCTGGAAAGAAGCATTCAACCCGACAGCAAGGTTGTCATCCTCGTGCACATGGCGGGCATTATCTCGCCGCACCTGGAGCGAATTAAGCAAATCTGCAAAAAGCACAACCTGCTCCTGATGGAAGACGCGGCGCACGCCCACGGCGCGACGATCGATGGTAAGAAAGCGGGTTCGCTGGGAATTGCGGGATCCTTCTCTTTCTTTTCCACCAAGGTAATGACAACCGGCGAAGGCGGGATGGTGACGACGTCCGACGACGAGATAGACAAGTGGTGCCGAGCCTTACGGGATCACGGTCGCTTTACCAAGGATCCTAACTATACCGAGATAATCGGACGCAACGCGCGTCCTTCGGAGATACACGCCCTATTCGGCCTGAGACAGATGGCGAATATCAACGAAATGCTGGCTGAGCGGCGCCAGATTGCGAAATGGTATGACGACAAGATTGGTGACGACCGGATTCCATTCGTTAAGAGAATAAAAATCCCATCCAATATCCAGTCCGCCTATTATAAGTATATTCTCTATCTCGACGAGAAGATTGATCGCCAGGAACTTCGCAAATGCCTGAAAGAAGGCTTTGGTGTTTCGCTTTCGGGTGAACTTTACGGGCGGTCTGTTCATGAGCAGCCCGTTTTCAAGAAAAACCCTCAATTTGTCGCGAGTCCGGCGGACAAGAAGTTTCCGGGAACCGATTATGTGGTTAACCGGCATTTCTGCCTGCCTTTGTATCTGGGTCTGACCGAGGACAAAATTAGTTACGTCGTTGAGTCGCTTGAGAAAGCCGTCAAGGCCTGCGCAGGATGAGTAAGTCCCTTCGGATTGCCATGCTTGTGCCGTGCCCGTTCCCGGCGAACCACGGCACGCCAGGAGCAATTCGCGAACTTTGTGGAGCGCTCGGTGAGCGCGGACACAAGGTTGAGATAGTTACCTATCCTTTGTGTGACGAGAGCATCCCAGTCGATGGCCTCGTCATTCACCGGGTTGCTGCCTTGGGCGCGAATCGAAAGATTACCGTAGGCCCTTCCTGGCAGCGTCTGGGGTTTGACGCGCTTCTCATTCCGAAAGTGATCCAGACGGTGAGAAACCTTCGTGCTGATATTATTCACGCGCATAATTTCGAAGGCGCCCTGGCCGGGTTTCCGGGGCGGCTTATCACGGGCCGGCCTTTGATTTACAATGCGATCAACACGATGGTCGATGAGTTACCGACTTACGACTTCATCCGTCCGAAGATCGTCGCCAGGTGGCTGGGTCGTCTCCTCGACTACTGGGTTCCGCGGCTCGCTAATCATATCATAGCCGATACCCAGCAGCTTTATGAGTTCATGATCAAGCAGGGCATCTCACCGGATCGCGCGGAGGTGGTTCCTTCCGGCGTCAATGTATCGATGTTTTGCGGTAAGAGTGGCGAAAAAATTCGTGAGCGTTACCAGCTGCAAAAAAAGCCGCTGGTGATTTACACTGGGACTTTCGACCGTTTTCAGGGCATTGACGAGTTGATTTCGGCCTTTCCGGAAGTGGTTTCGCAATCTCCGGACGCTACTTTGATGCTGGTTGGAGGGACGGTGAACGAAGCTCATTCGGAGCATTACCGCCGCCGCGCGGTAGAACTTGGGATTGAGCGGAACGTGATCATCACCATAGCCAATTTTGAGGAGATTCCCGAGTATCTCGCCGCCGCTGATGTGGCGGTGGTGCCGCGCGTTTGCCAGACAGCCGGCGGGATCCCGACCAAGCTTTTGAACTACATGGCGGCCGCGAAGGCGATCGTTTGTCACCAGAGCTCCGCCGCGTTTCTGAACCATCTGGAGAGCGCGTGGCTCGTTCCCACCGGCGCGCCGCGCGAGTTTGCCGACGGTATTCTTTCGATTCTGCGTGACCCTGCGTTGTCCGCGCGCCTGGGAGAGCAGGCACTGCGACTCGCCGACACGACCTACAGCTGGCAATCCATTGCGCGCCGGGTGGAAGAGGTGTATCTCAAGGTTTTAGGACTTAGGGAGCAGGGATCTGATTTAAAGGATATTCCAATCAGAAGAAGCGATGTTTTTATGGGAGGAGCAGCGCGTCCAGTGCAGCCTCTGCCGGTTGCAAATCGAGGCGCCGACAGGTTAACGAGAGGAATACGACCTTAGCAATATGAAGGCCCCAAAAGTAATGATTGTCGGGTTGGACGCCGCGACGTGGGATCTCGCGAAACCATGGGTCGCCGAAGGTCACATGCCCAATCTCGCCAGGGTCATGAGTGAGGGCACGTTCGGGACATTTCAGTCGGTTTTTCCGCCCATCACGCCGCCGGCCTGGACTTCGTTTACGACCGGAAAGAATCCTGGCAAGCATGGCATTTTCCATTTCATGGAAACGAAGCCGGATAGCTATGTCCTGAGCTATAGCAACGCGACCTCGCGCCGGACGCGCACCGTTTGGAAAATTCTCAATGACGCGGGCGTTACCACTGGTATTTGCAATGTCCCCTTCACCTATCCACCGGAGCCATTGAAGGGTTATCAAACGTCCGGGATGGATACGCCCTCGGAAAAGAGCCCTTTCCTTCATCCGCCGGAACTGAGGGAGGAGTTGGAAAAACTGTTAGGCAAGCCTCTGCAACTCGACGTCCGCTTTCTTGGCTTCATGACGAACGACGAACGTCGCCGGAGCGTGCTCGATGAAATGCGTCAACTGGACGAACAATGGACCCGGGTCGGACTGCACCTTCTCCAGCATCGGACCCAAGACGTGATGATGTTTGTCTTCATGTCGATCGACACGGTCCAACACTATTTCTGGCAGTTCATGGACGAGACGCATTTTCTGCATGACCCCGCTGCGAAGGAAAAATTCGGCAACGCGGTGCGCGACGTTTACACGCGCCTTGATGCAACGCTGGGCAAATTTCTCGAGTATGCCGACGCCGAGACTTCGGTTTTCGTTGTGTCAGATCATGGGGGCGGTCCGGTCTCGGACCGGACGGTTTACCTGAATCGTTACCTGGCGCAAATCGGCCTGCTTCACTATCGCAAGAACACCGACAATCCGTTGCAAAAAGCGGCGCGGGCGGTGATGCGCGGGGCTTACAACGTGCTTCGGGATAACCTTAGCTCACGGCAGAAAGTCTGGCTGGCCGATCTTATGCCAGCGCTCCGAGATAAGGCCGAGACTTCCTACACTTCCTTTACGGAGATTGACTGGGAACGGACGCAGGCTTTTTGCAGTGAAGTCCTGGCTTCGCCGCCCAGTATCTGGATCAACCTCAGGGGAGTGAGACCGCAAGGCATCGTCGATCCGGCCGACTACGAAAACGTGCGTGAAAAAGTCATAGCCAAGCTCAAGGAACTCAAAGACCCCCGAACGGGCGAGCCCGTTATCAAGCGAGTGCTCAAGCGGGAGGAGGCTTTTCACGGACCATTCGCGGCGGAGGCGGCAGATTTGATCTTGGATTGGTGGGACGCCAGCCTTTTTTCCACGGGCCCGAGCTTTCCCGACCAGGCGGACGAGCCACCGGTGGTTGTTACTGAGAAGCGCCCCACGGTGGGTTCAGAGTGGGGCGGGACTCATCGGTTGCATGGGATCATAGTCGCAAAAGGACCGCACTTTAGACGTGGCGCCGAAATTGCCGGAGCGCGCTTGATCGATTTTGCGCCCACACTTCTCTATTTGCTCGGTCAGCCCGTGCCGCGCGACATGGATGGCAAGGTGCTCTCAGACTTATTCCAACCTGAGTATCTCCAAACACATCCGATTCGGTACGACGACGAGAAGGAGAACTTCCAGGCGGCCGCCACGAGCGGTGAATATTCCAAGGAAGAGGCGGCGCAGGTCGAGGATCGGCTCAAAGCGCTCGGCTATATCGAGTGACGAGCTGGCGTTCACTCTAGAGAGGGACGGCTCTGGCCCGTCCGAGTCTAGAAAGCCCTCAGAAAGAAACTGGGACGGAACGGAGCCCGTCCCTCCAGTTTTCAGGGATGCCTAGCTTTAAGGCGACTGGCGAAAGATGACGCCGCCTTTCATGACGAAACGCACCTGCCTCAGTGCAGCGACGTCCTTGGTCGGGTCCCCCTCAAACGCGACGAGATCGGCGAGCTGACCGGCGCGGATGGCGCCCCGGTCGGGCAGATGAAAAATTGCTGCATTTCCGCTTGTCGCCTGGCGCAAAACCTCCAACGGAGCAAAACCGTATTCGTGAACGAGCAACTCCATTTCCCGCGCGTTGTCTCCATGAGCAAAGACGCCTACGTCGCCGCCCATGGCGAAGATAACTCCAGCCGCTCGCGCCGCTTTCATGCTGGCGTGTTTTTGCTGAATTCTCGCCGGCTCCGGACCACTTCCTTTTTTCCAACCACGATACTGTTCGACCGCGTCGCCTGCCGCGACCGTTGGGCAAAACGCGACGTTATGTTCTTTCATCAATTTGAAAACCTCCGGCGTGCCGTCATCGCCGTGCTCGATCGTGTCGACTCCCGCGAGAATCGCGCGCCGCATTCCTTCCGCGGTGGTGGCGTGCGCTGCGACCGGGCGGCCCGCGTCGTGTGCTGCTTTGACCGCCGCGGCCATTTCTTCCTGTGAAAATGTCGGGCGCGACGGTTCGCCCGCGCCCCAGCGATAGTCCGCGTAGAGTTTTACCCAGTCGGCGCCTTTCCCGATTTGCTCGCGCGCAGCGCGAACAATCTCATCCAAGCCGCTCGCTTCCTGCGCGCCCTGCGGCAGATCGAGATCGGTTGACAATTTCGGGCCGTAGCTCCCGGTTGCCACGATCGCGCGGGTGACGACGATCATGCGCGGGCCAGGCACGATCCCCTGGTCGATCGCCTTCTTTAATCCAACGTCGCCGTAGCCCGCGCCTTCCGTCCCGAGATCGCGCACTGTTGTGAATCCGGCGAGGAGAGTTTGCTGCGCGTGCGCGGTGGCGCGGGCGGTGCGGAAGGCGAGTGACTCATTCGTCACTTGCTCGTTCCACGGCGTCTCGTTGTAGGGATGAAGGAAGAGATGCGAGTGCCCCTCGATCAGCCCGGGAACAAGGGTGTCGTTAGGCAAATCAATCGTGCGCGTGCCATCCGGCGGGGCGATCTCGGCGGAGGGTCCGGCCCCGGCGATTTTGTCGCCCGTGACCAGGACAACCCAGCCGGCATGTAGATTGTTGCTCCGTCGAAGACCGCGCCGGGTCGAATTAGGAGTGACACGTCACCCGTCGGTTCGGATTGTGCGGTAGCGATGAAGAGCGACAAGATTGCCAGGGCGCGCAGCAGGAGAAGAATCACGCCTTGGAGGTTAGCATGCCTGCTTCTCTTTTTCTGATTTGTCGATCACTGCGGCCGCCGGCAGCGGCAAACGTTACTTTTCCCCTGGAATCGTCACGGTGACGAGCGCATCGGCGTATTGCGGCGAGTTCAAGTGCGCTTCCGCCACGACCGTTTTGTATTTGCCGCCGGTGGGGATCGTTTTGACGATGTGAACTTCCCCGGTCTTGGCCGGCTTGGTTCCAAAATCCGCTGGCTGGGAGACGTGAACGCTGAGGTTATCAACTCCCACCAAGGGACCTGTCGGGCCATCCTTATGGGCGCCGACCCGAGCGGTTATTTCCACCTCTTTGCCAACCATTTTTTGCTCGACGGTTAACACGATCGCAAGGGTCTGAGGCGAGTTTACATCAGTTCCCGCGGCTTCACGGATGCCTCCGACATGTCTAACCAGCGTAAAATTTTGCGCGTTATGTGGTCCGAGCGAGGTCTGCCCGCCAGCCAGCGCGTTAGAGGCTGAAAATGAAGACGCGACGACAGCGGCCAGGAAAAAATGAGGCAAGTATTTCATGGCGGAACTTTGGTGAGACCCAGGGGCTCGTCAATATCTGTTTGCCAAGTGCGAACAGCTCGAGGAGAAGCGTGGATAGAGTGGCGACACGCTATTCAGATGGAGGTGGCGCGCGTTTGCCCGGCGCATTTCGGAATTGGCGACCCGGACGCGGTCGTTTTTCCAACGCTTCGAGCTTGGCGCGCTGGACGTCGGTCAACTCGGGAGCGAGTGCGCGATTGGTCTCGGCGATGACCTGATGGACGCGCGTGCTCGTTTCCGAGCGGATTTTTTCCAGCTCGCTCGCGGTGTGGTCAAAGATAGGGGCGGTTTTCTCGACCTGCTGGGGGGTTAAATCCAGTTCCTCCTGCATCCGACTGCGCATGCGCTCGGTCAGCCAATGATGGGGATGCGCGAAATCGGCCCGGAAATGGCGGGCATGACTGGCCGCAAGAAAGGCGCCGGTTGCGCCGCCCGCGATAAAAGCGAGGAGGAGACCGAGACCAAGCTTCCACTTTAGCGAAGTGCTCATTGCTCGAAGGCGTTCCCGATCAGCGAATCAGCGATTACGTAATCGTCGGTCAAGGAATCACTGAGATCCTCAGTTTGGAGCGATTCATGATAGGCACCGGCCCCGGCAAGAACAATTACGCCTAACGAGACGAGAACGACGCGGCGGAGGAAGCGTCCGAGGGCGACGAAATCATTCTCTTGTTGGGCGCGCAGCTGCGCGAAGAGGCGCGTCTCGAAGCCATACGGCATGTCGTTAGGCAGATCATTCTTCGTTGTCGCGGCCGCGCGCAGCAATCGGTCGAGGGACAGGTTGGAGTTTCTCATCGGCTCCCTTCCGCGCTGAATTTTGCGAGCTGCGCTTTCATTTTCTGGCGGGCACGAAAGGCGCGCACTTTGACGAGAGACGCGCCCCAGCCGGTCAGGGCCTGGACTTCCGCCACGGAATGCTCTTGCAGGTAAAGAAGATCGATCACGAGGCGCTCCGCTGGCCTGAGCACGGCGAGGAGACGCTCGACCAGATCGCGCGCGGCGAGACTGCGATCCGGTGCCAGTTCGTCGGCCGTGGCAGCGAGGTTTTGCACGACCGCCGCTTCTTCTTCGCTTAAATCGGCCTGGCGGAGTTCGGGCCGGATTTTTTCCGCCTTGATTTGGTTGATACAGGTGTTGATCGCAACCCTTGAGACCCAATGCTCGAGCGGGACTTTGCCTGAGAATTGCGAGAGCTTTTGAAAAATTTTGATGAAAATCATCTGGCAAAGATCTTCCTCTGCGGTGCGTCGTGGGCGATGCGCGCGCACCAATTTGAGAACAAGCGGGTAGAGATAACGGACCAGCTCGCGGGCGGCGGCCTCATCGTGCTGGCGGGCTGCGGCCACCAGGGCGGCGACATCCAAATCATCTGCCATCTCATGCACGCGGTTGCCACACTAACGGGAATGACAGAGGCGCGCGCCTCCTGGTTACGAATTTTCCCCTGGCCTCGTGAATTTCGGAAAATTCTTGTAACCGTTCCCGAACCTGATCAGTCATGATGCAACATATGAAACTCAAACTCATCACGCTAACCGCGATCGGCGCCTTCTCGCTTGGCAGCGCAGCTTTTGCCCAGGAGCCGCAGGGCGGACAAGACCAGCGAGGCGGCCGTGGCGGCGGACATCGTGGCCCCTCCCTCGATAGAATAACCGATCAGTTGAATCTCACGCCGGAACAAAAGGCGAAGGCGCAGCCGATTATCGATCAAGCACGGCCGCAGATCGAAACCATTCGGCGCGAAGCGATGCAGAAGATGAAGGCAGTCATGGACAATGCGTTGGCGCAAATCCGCCCGCTCCTCACTCCGGAACAGCAGAAGAAGCTCGAGGAAGCAAAAAATGATCGTAGGAGCGAAGCGGGTGGTCGTCACGGGCGTCGCGGGCAGGGAGGACAGGGCGGACAGGATGACGAGAGCGATGAGGGCGATCAATAACGATCCGTCTCAGCCGTTGTAGCCGGGGTCGCTGACCCCGGCAGCGTCGTTGAACCTAGACGCGTCGCGTCGGATTCTTGCGCCGGCTGGGGGCCTCGGCTTGCCGCGACGCTGCCGGGATCACCGATCCCGGCTACAATGGTCCACGGCTTTTCGTTAGGTCGAAAGTCAGTAGTGGCAATTCGCGGCAGTGATGATCGATTTCGCTTTCGATTGTCCCTACCCGGACCGCCCCCATTCGCCGGTAGAATGGCTCGGCGTTTGGATCTGCCTCGATCGTTAGGCAAATTGCTCCGCGTTCCGCAGCTCGGGCGGCCGCGTGGGTGAAGAGACGCCGGCCAAAGCCGTGCCCCATCTGTTCCGGCAGAATCCAGAGGTGTTCCAGACGCCACGATTCCGCGGCCTCAACGAGAACGTGAAAGCCAACGATCTGCCCGTTCAGGTCGGCCAGAAAAGTCTCATTTTCCGCGATGGATTGCGGGGTGATTGTCAGTTGGGCGCGCCACTGCTCCATCCAATCCGCCGGATAGCCCCAGTGTGCTTTGGCTGCCCAGGCAATGGCGCTGAGAGCAGGGGCGGCGACAGGTGGGGCGGGGACGATTTGCAACGCGGAGAGAATCGCGCGGCGAGACGGGCGGGCGCAAGCGGGATTTTGCACGAAAGCGTGCCCAAGTTTCGTTAGGCAAGTCCCGGGGGTCGCGCCGCCCTTTTTGGGGCTGCGATCGAGGGGTGGTTTGCCTAACGAAAGCCCGGTGCGGAGCGCATTCCACGCTCTCTATTGCTCGAAGACCTTCTTCACGTCGCCGACTTTTTGCTGGACTTTGCCTTCCACTTTTTCGGCGGTGCCTCTGTCCTGCAAATTCGGATTGCCGATCGCCTCGCCGGTCTTCTCTTTGACCGCGCCGACGGCTTCTTTCATCGTTCCTTCTGCTTTGTCTTTGGTGCTTGAATTCATACTCTTATTTCGTGTTTGGCGTAAGCAGAGGCCGTGTCGAAATTTACCCGGTCTACGAAAAGCCGGAAGGTTAGGGTCAGGCGCCTTACGATATCTGTCGGTTCACGCCAGACGATGGCCTTTCACCTCAATGCTTCAGTAGCAAACGGGGGAAAACAGTTCCTCCGTAGGGCGCTCTCGAATTATCTCAAATTCACCGCTGCCAACCCGGCAGACGCAGAACTTCGCGGCGGCCTGATCGATCTCCACGAACAAATCGGCAGTATTCGCGAAGGAGTTGGCGATAAGTCAGGAGCCCTGGAAAGCTATGGCGCCGCGCTAACCGTTCTCGAGGCGTGGCGCGGTATGCAACCGGAAAGTAGACAAGTCCGCCGCTTAATGGCGGCGGAATACGCGAATATGGGTCGGGTCCATACGAGCCGAGCTTCAGATACAATGGAGACCGCCACCGACCGGCGAAATGCATTGCTGGAAGCGCGAGCCTCCTACCAGAACAGCTTGGAAATTTGGCGTACAATGCGCGGACAAGGTCAATTCCATACTGTCGACGCCGGCAACGTTGATGAGGTGAGCAAAGACATTGCCAAATGTAATGCAGCGCTGGGGGAATAACCCTGGATGGATGACGAAAAGGCGAATCGTCCTTCCACTCGACTTATGAAAAGCCGGAAGGCCGCCCTCGCTTTCATCCTCATCACGGTCGTGCCCGATATGATCGCGCCCGGCATTATCATCCCGGTGCTGCCGACGCTGATTCTCCAGTTTCCTGGCGACAATGCGACACGCGCCGCAACCTGGCTTGGGTTTTTCGGCACGGTCTTCGCGCTCCTGCAGTTCTCTTGCATGCCGGTGCTCGGAATCGTTTCCGATCGCGTCGGCCCGCCGGCCGGTTATTCTGCTGTCAAACCTTGAGCTCGGACTTGATTACATTAGGGGCGCTGCCGCGTGATCAGGAAGATGTTTCCGCCGCTGATATCCGCGATGTAGAGTTCGCCGCTGGCGTCCTCGCCTAACGAGGAAGGATTCTGCAATGGAAAATTCCCGATTCGCGTCGGAAACAAGTCCGTCCGTGATATCCTGGAAATTGGAAGCGGTCGTCCCATTGAAATTAAGGGTGAAGATTCGGCCGGTGAAGTCGCCGGTTTCCGGTCCGAGGTAATCCGCGAAGACGTAAATGCCGCGCAAATTCCTGATCTTGCTCCCTCGATACGCGTAACCGCCGATCACCGTCTGGCCGACGGAGTGGGGATAGTCGTAGGCCGGGTTGACCGCACCCGGCGGATTGGGATCGCGGCGATACACTGGATTCTTGATCGATCCCTCGCGCACTCGCCAGCCGTAGTTTTCGCCGCCGCCGAGACCCGCGGCTGCCTGGGCGTCGATTTCTTCGCGCGAATCCTGTCCGACATCGCCGATGAAGAACGTGCCGAGGAGGCGATCAAAACTGTTCCGGAACGGATTGCGCAATCCGAAGGCCCAGATCTCCTGTTTGTCGGTCACCGATCCGTAAAACGGATTGTCTGGCGGAATGGAATAAGTGCCCGGCGCGTCTTCAATGTGAATGCGCAGCATTTTGCCGAGCAAGGTTGTCGTGTTTTGCGAATTGCCGCCGGGTTCAATATGGCCCGGTCCCTTGATCATTCGCGTTCCCGCCGTCACCGGTCGCGATATAGAGATTGCCTTCGTCACCTGAGCGCGGGCTGAACCCAACCCAGCCGCCGTTATGATTTGTTTGGGGTTGATCGAAGCTGAGCAACGTCAATTCGCTTCCGGGATCGGCGACGTTGGGGTCAGCCGAGACTGTCAGTTGGGCCACATGCGTCACGCCCTGACCAAATGCTCCACCCGGCGCGGTGTAATTGATATAGAATCGACCGTTCGTCGCGTAGTCAGGATCGAAGGCCAAACCGAGCAAACCTTGTTCGCCGCCATAAGCGATCTCGGAGGAAACATCGAGATAGGGCGTCGCATTTACCCTGCGCGACGGGAGATTGATGATGCGAATTTGTCCGCTCTGTTGCACGACGAAAAGCCGGCTGGTGTCGCCCGGAGGGGCGGTGACGTAGTCCGGCGCGGTAAATCCGCCCGCTACTCGAATCGCATCGAGCGGCGGTACGGCTTGGGCGTGGCTCTGTGAGATAGAGGCGATTGCGAAGAGGAGGGCTGAGGCGGCAGCGGCCATCGACGACAGAGTAGCTTTCCATTGAGTGTCCATGCTTTTTCTCTAAACCTGCTCGCGAGGAAAGCAATTGTGTCGGCTTTTGGGGGGCGATCTAGCCTAACGAAAGGACTGAAGTCTCTGCTACGGATTGATCGTAAACGTTTTTGCGTTCGACGTGCCTCCTCCGGGTGGGCCGTTTACGACCGTGACGGAAGCTGTTCCGGCCGTGGCGATGTCGGCGGCGGGGATGGAAGCCGTCAGCTTTGTCTTACTGACGAACGTTGTGGTGCGGGCCGATCCGTTCCAATTCACCACCGAGCCCGAAACAAATTTCGACCCCTGCACAGTGAGCGTGAAGGTTGGGCCTCCGGCCGTGGCGCTGCTCGGCGAGATCGAACCAATCACGGGCACTGGGTTGTTGATCGTAAACGTCATGGCGTTTGACGTGCCTCCGCCGGGCGAGCCGTTCACCACCGTGACGGAAACTGTTCCGGCCGTGGCGATGTCGGCGGCGGAGATGGAAGCCGTCACCATCGTGCTACTGGAGAAGGTTGTGGTGCGAGGCGCTCCATTCCAATTCACCACGGAGGTTGTGACGAAGCCCGAGCCATTGACGGTGAGAGTGAAGGCTACGCCGCCGGCCGTGGCGCTGCTGGGAGAGATCGAACCAATCGCGGGCACCGGGTTGTTGATCGTAAACGTTTTTGCGTTTGACGTGCCTCCGCCCGGCGGGCCGTTCACGACCGTGACAGAAACTGTTCCGGCCGCGGCGATGTCGGCGGCGGAGATGGACGCCGTCACCATCGTGCTACTGGCGAACGTTGTCGTGCGGGCCGATCCGTTCCAATTCACTACGGAGGTTGTGACGAAGCCTGAGCCATTCACCGTGAGCGTGAAGGCTGTCCCACCAGCCGTGGCGCTGCTCGGCGAGATCGAACTAATCGCGGGCACTGGATTCTTGATGGTAAACTTGGCCGAATTCGATGTCGCGCTGCCAGTGCCCGGATTCTTGACGGTTACATTTACCGTTCCAGCGGTGGTGAGGTCCGTGGCCGGAATTTGCGCAGTGACCTGAGTGCTACTGACAAAGGTGGTGACTCGCGCAGAGTTATTCCACCTGACGCTGGCTCCGTTCACGAAGTTCGAGCCATTTACCGTGAGGGTGAAGGCGGCTGAGCCCACGGGTTTGCTGGAGGGCGAAAGCGAAGTGATGATCGGCGTCGGCACAAAGAAATTCCGCACTGATTCCGCGATGCTCTCCGAGGCGCTTTCGAAGCTGCCGCGATAATAGCCGCGGCCGCGGATGTATAAGTTCTGTCCGTTCGCCAGGCTCAAACCAGTCAGGGTCCAGTTGCTGCCCGCCGCCGTGCCGTTGCCCAGGGAAGTGTAGTTTACATTGTCGGTTGTAGACTCAAACGTAACGCGCGCGAATTGCGGGCTGGAGCCGCCGCGCGTCCAGGTGATGGCGGTTCGCGTCACCGCAAGATTTTGCAATGCGGCGGTGTCGTTACTCAAACGGGCGAAGAAGTTGCGCGTCTGTCCGCCGATGCTGTTCGCTCCGTTGAAAGCGCCGCCCGCCAGGATCTTGCCGTCCGCCTGGACCGCGATTGCATAGACAAAATTGTTCGCGTTCGGGTCGAACGAATCGGCCAAGCCAGTCACGCCATCGAGCCGGGCGATGCGGTTGCGCGTCTGTCCACCGATGGTAGTGCCAGCGTAACCCACTACAATCTTCCCATCCGCTTGAAGCGCCATGGAATAGACGCCATTAAGGCCGATGAACGCGTCAGGGTTCCACGAATCGGCCAATCCGGTCACGGCATCGAGCCGGGCGATGTTGTTGCGCGTCTGTCCGCCGATGGTGCTGAACCGGCCGCACGCCAGAATCTTGCCATCCGCCTGCACCACGACTGCATAAACTCCAGGCTCGGGCGAAGGACCGCTCCCGTTCGGGTTGAATGAATCAGCCAGGCCCGTCGTGCCATCGAGCCGGGCGAGGTAGTTGCGCGTCGCTCCGCCGATGCTTGAGAACTGGCCGCCCGCCACAATCTTCCCGTCTGTTTGCACCGCGATGGAATAGACCCGGCCGTTTGCGTTCGGGTTGAACGCCAAGTCAGCCAGCTCCGGTCACGGCGTCGAGCCGGGCGATGTAGTTGCGCGTCTGTCCGCCAATGTTTGTGAAAATGCCGCCTGCTAAAATATTGCCGTCCGGCTGCACCGCGATGGAATCGACCTCATTGTTTGCGTTCGGGTCGAACGTCAAGTCAGCCGCTCCGGTCACGGCGTCGAGCCGGGCGATGCGGTTGCGCGCTGCTCCGCCGATGTTTGTGAACACGCCGCAGACCAGGATCTTCCCGTCCTTCTGCACCGCGATCGCATAGGGAGTACCGTTCGCATTCGGGTCGAAAGCCGTGTCGAGAGTGCCGTCTGTGTTCAGGCGCGCGATGTTGTTGCGCGGCACGCCTAAGACGGTGCTAAAAACGCCGCCGATGATGACCTTGCCGTCCGGCTGGACGGCGATGGCGTTTGTCTGGCTGCCGACGATGCCGAGATCGAGTGTCTGGTCGATCCGGCCGTCGCTTTCCAGACGGGCGATGTTGTTGCGCGTCTGTCCGCCGATGCTGTTCGCTCCGCTGAAAACACCGACCGCTATAACCTTGCCGTCTGCCTGCACCGCGATTGCATAAACATCACTGCTCGCGTTCGGGTCGAACGAATCGGCCAAGCCAGTCGTGGGATCGAGTCGGGCAATGCGGTTGCGCGTCTGTCCACCGATGCTGTTCGCTCCGTTGAAAGTGCCGCCCACCAATATTTTTCCGTCCGGCTGGACCGCGATTGCGTTGACCGCATTGTTCGCGTTCGGGTCGAACGTCAAGTCAGCCAATCCGGTGGTGGCCACGAGCCGGGCGATCCGGTTACGGGTTTGTCCGCCGATGCTCGTGAAACCGCCGCCCGCCAGAATCTTGCCGTCTGCCTGGAGCGCGATCGCAAAGACGGTGCCGTTCGCGTTCGGGGCGAACGAATCGGCCAATCCACTCGTGGCATCGAGCCGGGCGATGGAGTTGCGGGTCTGTCCACCGATGATGTTGAAACCGCCGCCTGCCAGAATCTTGCCGTCCGCCTGGACCGCGATTGAATCGACAAAACCGTTCGAGTTCGGATTAAACGAATCAGCCAACCCGGTCGTGGGATCGAGCCGGGCGATGAAGTTGCGCGTTTGACCGCCGATGCTGCTGAAGTTTCCGCCTGCCAGAATCTTGCCGTCCGTCTGAACCGCAATTGCATCGACGTGACTGTTCGCGGCCGGGTTGAACGAATCAGCCAATCCGGTTATGGCGTCGAGCCGGGCCATGAAGGTGCGCGTCTGTCCGCCGATGCTCGTGAAAGGGCCGCCCGCCAAGACCTTGCCGTCCGCCTGGACCGCGATTGAATAGACATTGCTGTTCGCGTTCGGGTCGAAGGCGGTGTCGAGCGTCCCGTCCGGGTTTAGCCGGGCGATATGGTTGCGCGTGACGGCCCCGCCGCCGTTGGGCGAGAGCGTGGTAAAGTCGCCTCCGAGAAGAATCTTGCCGTCCGGTTGGAAGACGACGGCGCGAACCAGGCCGTTGGCGTTCGGATCGAAACCATCGAGCGCAGATTGGCCGCGCACCGCCGCGGCGCCACCCGAAAGCAGAACTGCAATGGAGAATAAGAAGAGCGCAGCTCGCCCGGCTTTAGGTCTCATGAGTGGCATCAGAGGCTCGCCGTGAGGAGCCTTTGTTTGTGAGGTGTACGTTTTCATTTTTTCGATTTTCCTTCTCATCGACCTAAAGCGGAAAGGGCCAGGAGATGGGGTCAGATTTTTTTGCTAATGGCCGCGATAGGTCTGGGAAGGCCGGGCTCGGACCGAGGCGCTGTTTCCGTGATATCCCTCGCTGCCTCGACAAGAGCCTCGCCTTCCCGGCTTATGTTTGGCATTATTAAAGCTGAGCCAGTCCCGTGTATTCTCCGCTTTCCATTGTCCAAGGTCGGCGTGGTCTTTTCTTCCGAAAGGACGATGCATGATATCGCCGCCTCCCCGAGAGCACGTCACCCGGATGTTGATGGATTGGAGCAAAGACGATCCCGAAGCAGCGGCCCGCCTCATGCCTCTCGTTTACGAAGAATTGCGCCAGCTCGCCCGCCAATATCTTCAGCGCGAGCGCCCGGATCACACCTTGCAGGCGACCGGCCTCGTCCACGAAGCGTATCTGCGGCTCGTCGATCAAAGCACCACCACCTGGCAAAACCGCGCCCACTTCTTTGGCGTGGCCGCGCAAGTCATGCGTCGTATCCTCGTGGACTATGCTCGATCGCATCGCGCGGAAAAGCGCGGCGGCGGCTGGGATAAGCTGGCTTTCGACGAAGCGCTCGCGCCTTCCGCGGAGCGGAGTATCGATTTGGTCGCGCTCGACGAAGCCTTGAAGGATCTTCTCGCGTTTGATCCGCGCCAGAGCCAGATCGTCGAATTGCGCTACTTCGGTGGCCTAACGAACGAAGAAATCGGCGAGGTGCTGGATGTTTCTCCGAGCACGGTGAAACGGGAATGGCGCATGGCGAAAGCGTGGCTCCGGCGGGAAATCATGACTGGGGAGAACGATGCCGCCGGCCGATGAGCGCTGGGCCCGCGTCAAGGAACTATTCGAGGCCGTAGTCGACCTCGATTTGAACGAGCGCGCGGCTCTCCTCGATCAGGAATGTGGCAGCGATGAAGCTCTCCGCGCCGAAATAGAATCTCTTCTCCAATCGGACGAACAAACCGGCGCCTTCATCGAGCAGCCGGCTTTCGAGATTCCGCGCGATTTGTTTTCAGACGCGGACGAAGAGCCATTCGCCGGCCGGCAGTTCGGCGCTTACCAGGTCATCCGCGAAATCGGCCGGGGCGGTTTGGGCGCGGTTTATCTGGCCGCGCGCGCGGACGACGAATATCGCAAGCAAGTTGCGATCAAGCTCGTTAGGCGAGGACTCGATACCGAGGACATTCTCCGCCGGTTTCGCAATGAGCGACAGATCCTGGCGCAGCTCGACCACCCCAACATCGCGCGCCTCATCGACGGCGGGACGACCGACGACGGACTTCCCTATTTCGTCATGGAGTATGTGAACGGCGAACCGATCAACGCCTACTGCGACGCGAACGCACTGCCCACGACCGAGCGCCTGAAGCTCTTCCGCAAGGTCTGCGCGGCGGTCACCTATGCGCATCAGAACCTTGTCATTCATCGCGACCTGAAACCGTCGAACATCCTCGTGACGCAGGAGGGAGAACCGAAGCTGCTCGACTTCGGCATCGCCAAGCTTCTCAGCGCCGGCGACGAATTGTTCACCCAGACGATTCCCGCCTTGCGCGTCATGACGCCGGAATATGCCAGCCCGGAGCAGGTGAAAGGCGACAAGATCATGACGACGAGCGACGTTTATTCGTTAGGGGTGTTGCTCTACGAACTCCTCACGGGTCAACGGCCCTACCGGTTGAAGACGCGCACATCCGAGGAGATCGCGCGCGCCATCACGGAACAGGAACCGGAACGGCTCAGCGCTGCGCTTCTCCACGATTCCGCGATTCACGATCCACGATTCACGATCCTTACGGGGCGATCTCGACAACATCGTTCTCATGGCGATGCGCAAGGAGCCGGCGCGCCGCTACTCGTCGGTCGGGCAATTTTCCGAAGACATTCGACGCCATCTGACCGGGTTACCGGTCGTCGCCCGCAAAGACACCGTCACGTATCGCACTTCCAAGTTCGTTAGCCGCCACCGGATCGGGGTTATCGCGGCCGCGCTCGTCCTCTTGAGTTTGATCGGTGGGATGGTCGCGACCCTCATTCAAGTCCGGACGGCCCATCGCGAGAGAGCCAAAGCCGAAGCGATCAGCGGTTTCCTGCAAAAGACGCTCAATGCCTCCAATCCTGCCGTAACCTTGGGTGGCCAACCAACCGTCAAAGACCTCCTGGATGACGCATCGAAGCGATTGGCGACCGAAGAATTATCGGATCAGCCGGAAGTCAAAGCGGAGCTGCAACGAATCATCGGCTCAAGCTACCTCTTCCTTGGACAATACGACTCTGGCGCAACAGAATCTGGTGGCCGCTCTGCAAAGCCCAAACTCGAGATCTACGGTGGAGACGAGCGTTGAAACGCTCAAGACTGGCCTCGTCTTGGCGCATCCTTTGGGCAGGAGCGAAGGGCGATTACGCGAAGGCAAACAAATTCTACCTGGCGAATCTTTCCCGTCTGCGCGCGGAACAAAGGAAAGGGACAATCAGCGCGGATTATTTGATCTCGGCTCTGAATGGCTTCGCTCTCCTGCGACGGGCGCAAGGCGATTCCAAGGAGGCGGAGATTCTGCTTGCGTGAAGGATGGGCTTTTCGTTCCCAGGCATATCCCGGAACTGAAATATAACCTCTGATCGCCAGGCGATCCTCGCCCTAACCAAGACCGACCAGGGGAAATTTGACGAAGCCATCAAGACAGTTCGGGAAAGAATTGCGGCGATTCGGCAGCAAAAAGGAAATGAAACGCCGGAGTTGTGCGCAAATCTGACCGGGCTCGGCAGTTTCCTGATCGAAAAGGGCGCGCCTGCGGAAGCCGAAGAGAACTTGCGCGCCGCCGAAACAATTTATCGAAAGCTCTACAGTGCTGCCAATATACAGCTCGGAGATAATCTCCGTTTGCAGGCGCAGGCTTTTCTGGCGCTGCGGCAATACCCTGAGGCGGAAGCCAAGATCAACGCGACGCTGGAGATCTATCGAGCGGCCAGCAGCTCCCAATATGTGAATTATCCGACAGCCCTGATGGTGCAGGGAATGATTTACAGCCAGACCGGGCGAACGGCGGAAGCAGAAAAATTGTTGCGCGAAGCGGTGCGAATTCGCGCTGAAAATGTGCCGGAAACACATTTCCTCCGAGCCACGGCCAACGGCGCGCTCGGTGAATTTCTGACCACTCAGGCTCGTTTTCCCGAGGCGGAAGGGTTCCTGCTCGCCAGCTACCGAAGCCTGGAAAAATCGCAAGCCGAGAACAGTCCGCGCACGCAGCTCGCGCTCCGGCGACTCGTTAGTCTTTATGAAAATTGGGGGAGGCCAGATACAGCCAGCGCGTATCGGGACAAACTTGCCGAACGTTGAGACGGGAGGAATTGAAAGCCGGTTAGAGCGGTCGCGACTAGCCGTTGAAAGCCGCGGACGCGCGACTACTATGAGGCGCGGTGGCTAAACGCTCACAAAATAATGCATGGAATGAAGTCTACGCCCTCATTCTCCTCGGGACTGGGACGTTGCTCTTCCTTGCCCTGATTTCCTACGTTCCCAAGGAAATTCCGACCTGGTTTCCGCCCCTTAACGTCACTTCTTCGCCGCACCCGGGACAGAATTTTCTCGGACCAATCGGCGCGATCGCCGCCGGCATCTGCTATTTTCTGGTCGGCGCAGCATCCTATCTTCTCGCGACGGTCCTCTTCGGCTTCGGTGGGGCGAAACTTTTCTACACCGACTTAAAGGTCAGTCGGCGAGCCGGCTGGATTCTTCTCTTTATCGTCTCCGCCGCCTGTCTCCTGAGTTTGCAGCATTGGTTCCTGCGCGACTGGCCGCGTCTTTTCAACAAACAAGGAGCCGGGGGATGGATTGGAGATTATCTCGGCCGCCACATTCTGCGTTCCGCGATGGGCAGGGGATCGGTGATTGTTCTCGGCGGGGTTTATCTGGCGAGCCTGATTTTGATGACCGGGTTGCGCCCGATCCATCTCGTTAGGCAAACGGTTTTCGGAGTGCGCAAGGGAATCGTCGCCGGCCGTCTCTGGCTGCTGCACCGCAAAATGCGCAAGGCGGATTTGAAAGGACAGCTCGAGATCAGCCAGCAGGAAATCGCCAAACAACAACGCGCGATCGAGAAGAAGCTGCGGAAGAAAGGCGCGGCCGTGCCAGAGTCCGTCCTCCCGCTCGCTACTCCGGAAGAGTTTGCCAATCGTCCCGAGCCGAAGGTGGTCGATACGACCGCGCCCCTCGCCGAGGCTGCTCCGCCGCGGAAGAAACCTTCGCTGGCAGAGCTGAAACGGAGTAGCGCCAAGCCGGCCGCAGCCAGCCCTGGCCTAACGACGGCGAAGGAATGGGACGGCGAAAATTACGAGCTGCCCGGAATCGATTTGCTCGATGCGCACGATACGGAGGGCCGAGTCGCGACCGATCCCGCCGAACTGGAGGACATCCAGCAAATTTTGATCGAAACCCTCGGCCAGTTCGGGATCGCAGTCGCGCCCGGCGACATCACGAAGGGACCGACCATCACCCGCTACGAAGTTTATCCCGCAAAAGGTGTGCGGGTGGACAAGATCGTTAGTCTGGAACGCGACCTCGCCCGTGCCACACGCGCGGAACGGATCAATATTCTCGCGCCCATCCCCGGCAAGGACACCGTCGGCATCGAACTGGCGAACAGCCGCAAAGTGAAGGTGACTCTGCGCGAGCTGTTGCAATCGGAAGATTGGAACGCGACCACCGCGAAGCTGCCGATCGCTCTCGGCAAAGATGTTTACGGCAAAACGATCATCGCCGATCTCGCGCAGATGCCTCATCTCCTCGTCGCCGGGACGACCGGCAGCGGCAAGAGCGTCTGCATCAACGCGCTCATCGCGAGCATGCTTTACCGGTTCACGCCCGATCAACTCCGCTTCATCATGATCGATCCCAAGGTGGTCGAGATGCAGGTCTACAACACGCTCCCGCATCTCGTCATTCCGGTTGTGACCGATCCGAAAAAAGTGCTCCTCGCCTTGCGCTGGGTGATCGATGAAATGGAGAAGCGCTACAAGATTTTCGCCAAGGCCGGGGTGCGCAACATCACCGGGTTCAACGCCCGGCCGAAAAAGAAGACTGCAGCAAGGATAGTTGGATGCTGGCAGCGCGGAGGAAGTCCGGTGCCGAACGACGAAGCTCGGCGATCAGCGAGCCGTCGGCTGATCCAATCACGTCCCGCGCGACGACGAACTCATCATCCCCGATCACATGCCTTATATCGTGATCATCATCGACGAGCTGGCGGATTTGATGCAGACCGCGCCGGCCGATGTCGAAAGCGCAATTGCCCGCATCACCCAGATGGCGCGGGCGGCCGGCATTCATCTCATCGTCGCGACCCAGACCCCGCGGGCCGATGTCATCACCGGCGTGATCAAGGCCAACATCCCGAGCCGGATTGCCTTTCAGGTGGCCTCAAAGATCGACAGTCGCGTCATTCTCGACGAGAACGGCGCCGATCGATTGTTAGGCCAGGGCGATATGCTTTATCTGCCGCCCAGCACGTCGCGCCTCATCCGCGCCCAGGGCGCGCTCGTGACCGACAATGAAATCGGTCGCCTGGTCGATTTTGTTTCCGCGCAAAGCTCGCCCGATTTCGACCTCGCGATGCATGAGCGAATGGAATCGGCCGCCGCGCCTAACGACGATGTCACGGACGAAGACGAGGAGCTGGTTGAGAAATGCCTCGAGATTATCCGCCAGGAAAAACGCGCCTCGACTTCGCTCCTGCAGCGCCGTCTCCGGCTCGGCTACACCCGCGCGGCCCGGATCGTTGATATTCTGGAGCAGCGCGGCATATTGGGCCCCGGCGAAGGCGCGAAGCCGCGTGAGATTCTCGTCGATCTCGACGCCGCTGTTTGATCCGCCGTCTCCATGGAACCTCTCGGCCAAAAATTGCAACGGGCTCGTCTCGCGAAAAAGATCACGCTCGAAGAAGCGTCGCGCGTCACGAAGATTCGGCCCGCGCGCATCCAGGAAATCGAGGCCGAAGATTTTTCCAGCTTTAGCAGCCTCGCCTACGCCAAGGGATTTCTTCTCATTTACGGGAAGTTTCTCGATGTCGACGTCACGCCCTATCTCGATGCTTTTGAAACGTCGAGGGAGGTCAGTGTAGATGGTTATTCCTACCTGCAAGACGCGCCCAACACCTCGCCGCCTCCCATGGTGCGCCGGCAGGCAGCGAAACGACCGGCGCTTCTGCCGTTGATCATCGCGGTTGGTGTCCTCGTGCTCGGATTGTACATGGTCAAGCTGCTGCTTAATATTCAGCGCATTACGCCCTCGCATCCTGCCGAGCCCGTCGCCAGTGCCGTCGCCTCCGTCACGCCGCAACCTTCCGCCTCGCCCACTCCCGAGATCGTTGCGCCACGCGCGCTGCCCGTGGAAAGTCCGCCGCCCAGCGAAGCTCTCGTCACGGTCGCGCCGGAGTCCAGCCCGGAAGCGCCTGTCCCAACAACGACCGAGCCGGAGGTACGTCGGCGCCTTGCCGGTGCATCCGGAGGATTTGGCGACGCCCAAGGTTTCCCCGCCGCCCCTTGCCAATCGCGTGCAGATCACTCCGCTGCGCAAAACGTATTTGCGGGTAACGGTCGACAATCAGGCGCAACCGGCGTTCGATGGCTGGCTGGATCCTTCCGACCCGCCGCTTTCCTTCCGCGGGCAACGGGTCGACGCTGAAAGTGCTGGAACGCGGGGCGGTGCAGATCACGAAAAACGGAGCGGCCCTCGCTACGGGCGATGCCGACGTCAAATTTGAATAGCACGCCGAAAACCCCCGGCCTAACGAGGGTCGGGATGATCAGTCTGGGCTGCGCCAAAAATCTGGTCGATGCCGAGATCATGCTCGGCAGTGTGCTCGAGCGCGGGATGCAGATCACGCCGCATGCCGACGAGGCCGATGTGCTCGTGGTTAATACCTGCGCCTTTATCGATTCGGCCAAGGAAGAATCGATCGATGCCATTCTGGAGGCGCATCAACAACGCGGACTGGGAAAACGGCCTAACCAAAAACTGATCGTGAGCGGTTGCATGTCGCAGCGCTTCGCGGAGGAATTACGTGCCTCGCTGCCGGAAGTGGATGCTTTCATCGGGCTCGATCAAGTGCGCGAGCTGGGCGCGATTATCGAGCAGGTTGTAGCCGGGACGGTGATCCCGATCGCTCCGGCGAATAGCCCTGGCCCGGCCGGGATGACCGCATCCCGGCTACAACTTCGTTACCGCTCGCCCGACCTACATTCCAGATTGGGATACGCCGCGCTTTCGGCTGACCCCAGCGCACAGTGTTTACCTGAAGATCGCCGAGGGCTGCAATCATCCCTGCAGCTTTTGTGTCATCCCGCAGATGCGCGGCCGGCATCGCAGTCGTTCGCCCGCTTCTGTCCTGGCGGAAATGCGCCGTCTCGTCGCGGAGGGCGTGAAGGAAATCAACTTCATCAGCCAGGACACCACCTATTACGGCATGGATCTGTGGACGGCGAAGGCGGGACCGCGGCAGCCGGTCGATTCTTCGCGTGGCCCGACGCTGGCGGCGTTGTTGCGCGAGATCGAGACAGATCGAAGGCGATTTTTGGGTGCGCCTGCTTTACACGCATCCGGCACATTGGAGTGATGAGCTGATCGAGACCATCGCGCACTGCCGCAAGGTCGCGCGTTATATCGACATGCCGCTGCAACACATCGATGAAGGCGATGCTCGGCCGGATGCGCCGGGAAACGTCGCGCGCTCATATCGAAGATTTGATCGTTAGGCTGCGCGCCGGTGTTCCGGGAATTGCCCTGCGCACGACTTTCATCGTCGGGTTCCCGGGCGAAACCGAGGCGCGAGTTTGAATCGCTTCTCGAATTCATCGAGCGAGTCCGTTTTGAACGGCTCGGGATTTTCAAGTACTCGCAGGAGGAAGGCTCGCGCGCGGCGAAAATGCCCGGGCAAATTTCCATTGCGCAGAAAAATGCCCGGTACCGCCGGGCAATGACGTTGCAGCAAAGGATCGCGCGCGAAATCGCGGCGGAGAAAGTGGGCTCCGAATTGAAACTTCTCGTCGATCAGCCATTGATCGCCCGCACGGAGGCGGACGCGCCTGACGTTGATGCCCGGGTCATTCTTTCAGAAGCGGCGTCCGTTGGAGAATTCGTTAGGCGAAAAATTGTTGGGACGCGCGGTTACGATCTGGTCGCGTAAGACTGCTCATTCGCGGAGAGGCAGATCCGGACGTTTTGGGATTTTCTTTGGCCGAACTAAAGGACGAACGACGTCTGGGCCATGCCCCGGCGTCGTGCAGGAAAGAATTCATGGTTGACACTTGGCGCCCCGCCTGACAGACACTTTCCTTCGCAGGGAAAAATGGGGAGAGTTGCATCATAGTAATATGGCGGATTTGAACGAACCAAAAAAAGAAACGGTGCGAATTACCTTGCCCCCGCGCCCCACACAACGGCCTACCGTCCCTGTCGGAAAGGACACCACGCGGATTAATCTACCTCCCCGACCACCCAATATCGCGCCGGGTTCGACTTCGCCTCTTCCGCCTAGGGTTTTGCCGCCTCCACCGCTCGTCGCGCCGAAGCCGGTGCTCCCCGCTGGCGGTAGTCCGGTTAGGCGTCCGCCCGCTCCGCCGATCGCCCGCCCGCCCGCGCCGATTTCCCCGAACACAATCCGCCCGCCTTCTCCGCCCACGGTGTTGCCACCGCCTCCAGCGGAACCCGCGAACTCGGTAGCGAAGGCACCGCTTGCTCCCCCGCCTTCGGCACTGAAAACACCTTTTCCGCCACCCAGCGCGACCAAACCTCCGTTGCCTCCTCCTCCCTCGACCCCAACGCCGCAATCGCCTTTACCTGCGGCTGCTTCGACCCTGAAGTCGCTGGCATCCCTGCCAACGTTTCCTTCCGCCCCGAAACCGCCGACGCCCCTGTCGGCGCCTCCTTCAACCCAGAAACCGCCGGCGCCGCTGGCTGCGCCTCCTTCGGCTCCGGGGTCTCTGGCCTCTTCGCCAACGCCCGCTTCGCCCCCGAAACCGCCTACGTCTTTGCCGGCAATTCCTTCGGCCGGAAGACCGCTCGCGGCGGGGCCTACAGCTCCTTCGGCCGTGAAACCCGCCGCGCCCTCACCTGCTCCGCCTTCAGCTCCGAAACCGCCGGGGCCTTCGCCTGCGCCGCCGGCCTCTGTCCGATCGCCTGCACCCTTGAAGCCTGGCCCAGTCGCGGCGCCGATTGAGAATCGGAGCGCGCCAGTCGCGCCGCGCAAAGAGACCGCCCGCATCGGAGCGACCCCGGACACGCCGATGAAAGCGACGGTGAGATTGAGCAGCGTTGCGCCCTCAAGTTCGACGCCGGCGGGAGTCATCCGCACTGCGCCGCCCGCGGTTGCCAATCCGCCGAAGGCAGGGTTAGTTGACGCTGTTCCAATGCCGCTTTGCTGGGCCTTGCTCGGCATTTCCGCACTGACCTTTCTCATTCAACTCTGGACTTATTTTTCTTAGAAGATCTCATGGAAAATTCCGCAGCAGTAACGATCAACGAAGCAAATTTTGACAGCGAAGTAACCAAGAGCGCGCAGCCCGTGGTAGTGGATTTCTGGGCCGAGTGGTGTGGCCCATGCAAAATGATCGCCCCGCTTCTGGATGAAATCGCCCGAGAGAAAGCCGGCACAGTCAAGGTCGGCAAAGTGAACGTTGATCAAAATCAGAGTTTGTCGGTGCGCTATAACATCCGGGCCATCCCGACGCTGCTCTTCTTCAAGGGCGGCGAGTTGCGCGACCAGATCACGGGGATGACGAGCAAGAAAGATCTGCTCAGCCGGCTCGAAGCGCTCGCCTAGGCAAGTCTGCCTAACGAACCTGCCGCCGCGCGCCCGACCTCCACTTGTCATCCCGATCCGGCGAAGCACGGAGAGGGACCTCCCCAACGGAGGCCGCGTCTTCTCCCTGAGAAAGCGTCAATTGCAAGGGTGAGGGCCCCCTTTGCCGCGCCGCCCTCCGACTTGGGATAAGATGAAAAAAGATGCAACTTCGCCCTTGCCCATTGGGCTCATGGTTCGTTAACGTCGCCGCCGTTCGCCAAGCCCATGCACAAACCTCGTCTCACCCTTTGGCAAATCTGGAACATGAGCTTCGGCTTTCTCGGAATCCAGTTTGGCTGGGGCCTGCAGATGGCGAATATGAGCGCCATCTACGAATATCTCGGCGCGCGTCCCGACCAGATCGCCAAACTCTGGATCGCCGCCCCACTCACCGGCCTCCTTGTCCAACCGATCATCGGCGCGATGAGCGATCGGACTTGGTGCCGGCTCGGCCGGCGCCGACCCTATTTTCTGGCGGGCGCGATTCTTAGTTCGCTTGCGTTGATTGCGATGCCGAACGCCAGCGCGGTCTGGATGGCGGCGGGGCTGCTCTGGATTCTCGACGCGTCGATCAACATTAGCATGGAGCCTTTTCGCGCTTTCGTGGCCGACAAATTGCCGGAGGAACAACGCTCCACCGGTTTTTCCATGCAGAGCCTGTTCATCGGGCTCGGTGCTGTGGTCGCGTCCGGTTTGCCCTGGATGATGACCAATTGGTTTCACGTCACGGCCACCGCGGGCGACGTTCACGCTATCCCGATCACCGTGCGCTATTCGTTTTACCTCGGCGCGCTGGCTTTTTTTGGCGCGGTTTTGTGGACTGTGGTGACTTCCACGGAATATCCGCCGCCTGACCTAGACAGCTTTTCGCCTAACGAAAAGCCAGCACAGGGGAATTGCTGCGACGGCAGGCGAGATCGTCACGGCGCTCAGGGAAATGCCCTCAACCATGCAGCGGCTCGCGCTCGTCCAGCTCTCGACCTGGCTCGGCCTTTTCTGCATGTGGCTCTATTTTACCCCGGCGGTTTCAAATCACGTCTTCAATGCGCCGAACCCGCAGTCGCCGCTTTACCGTGCGGGCAATGAATGGGCCGGGCTTTGTTATTTGACGGAGAATGCTGTCACATTTTTCTTTGCTTTCATTCTGCTTGGTCTGGCGGCGCGGATGAACCGCCGTCATGTCCATTCGCTCTGCCTGCTCTGCGGCGCGGCCGGTTTGATTTCGGTCGGATTCATTCACGGGATCGAAAACCGAGCCTGGCTCCACCTGTCGTTAGGCCTGGTCGGCATCGCCTGGGCCAGCATTCTCGCCATGCCTTACGCCATGCTGGCGGGAGCGCTCCCGCCGGAGAAAACCGGCGTTTACATGGGCATTTTCAATTTCTTCATCGTCCTGCCGGAGATCGCGGCCGCGCTTTGTTTTGATAAGCTGATGGGCAATGTTCTCCACAATAATCAGGTCGCCGCCGTCATGATCGGCGGTGGCTTCCTCCTTCTTGCGGCCCTCCTCGTTCAGTTCGTCCGAGAAGTCCCGGCGCAGAACGAACAACTTGAGCGAGTGGTCGAAGAGGAAGGGATGATGCCCACCATAACGCCGCCGGAAAGTCCCCTGGCGTAAGCGTGATTGAAAACGATGGCGCGTTTTTTTCTCGGTGGATTGGTCTGGCTTGGCATGATGTCGAGCGTATTAGCTGCGGACGATCTGGCCGTGAAATTTTCCGTCGTTCAGGAACAACTTGAGATCGACTTTCATCCCACCGCTCTTGGCCCTGGGATAACGCTCTTCTGTCGCCCTGCGGGCCGGCAACGAACTCGGGTCCGCGGTCATCCCTTTTGGCGAAAACGTTGAAGGCTCCACAGTTTTTCTGCCTTTCCAAGCGGACCGTCTTTTTTTGGTGCAGTTTGGGACAGAGGGCGGGCGGATTTTTGAGCGTCGCTGGGAGAAGTGGAAGTGGAGCGATCGGCGTGACGCCCCTGACAAGGTGGTCTGGGATTCCACGCGATCGGTCCTTCGGCTTCCCATCGGAGGAGCTCAGGGACCGGGTCGATGTCGTAGCCTACGCGAAAGATTTTCGCGAGGGAAAGACGTGGGGCCGGCTGGTTGCATCTCAGGATCCTGCCGTCGCTCCCGGTGACGGCGACAAATACATCCCGCATTATTGCGAAGTTGATCTGCGTGACAAAGCGGCGCCCACGGTGAAAGTCCGCGCCCGGCTCGGCCATGATAATGCCCGGCCACGCATTTATCAGCTTTTCGTTAGGCTGTTTGGCAATCTGAATGAAACCCGTCAGTTGAACGGCACACGGGAAGTGAACGGCGTCGGCAAGTTTAACGACATCAATGACGCCGCGCTCGCCTCCTTGCGGCGGCTCGGTTTTTCGCACATCTGGCTGACTGGTGTTCTACAGCAGGCGACTGGTTCCGATGATTCCGATATCGGCGAACCCGCTGACGATCCCGATTTACTCAAGGGAATCGCGGGCAGTCCCTACGCGATCAAGGATTACTTTGACGTTGCTCCTGATTATGCGGTTGATCCGAAGAAGCGCCTGATCGAATTCAAGGCGCTCCTGCAACGATTGCACGCGCATCAGTTAAAGGCGCTGATCGATTTTGTTCCGAATCATGTGGCGCGTTGTTATCATTCCAATCTTAGACCGGAGATCGACTTCGGCCAGAGCGACGACCGCTCGCGCTTCTTTGACGCTCACAACAATTTCTTCTATCTGCCGCCGGACGCGAATGGGCCGCCGCTGCGGCTGCCGACCTGCAAGGATGGAGTGCCGATCAGTCCGACTTGCAAACTGGCTGGCATGAAATGCGACGGCCTTTTCAGCGGTGAAACCAACTTCGGTCGAGTGACCGGCAACAATGTCGTGAGTTGGACTCCAGGTTTGGGAGATTGGTATGAGACCGTGAAGCTGAACTACGGCTTCGATTTCACTGACCCTGCCAAACAACGCCGGGAGTATCCAAACGCGCTGACTCCCGACAAAGAGGTCCCTGACACTTGGACGAAGATGGACCAGGTCATCGCTTACTGGCAGGCCATCGGGGTCGATGGTTTTCGGTGTGATATGTCCCACATGGAACCCCCGGAGTTCTGGAAGTGGCTCATAGGTCGAGCACGAGCGCGATCGCCGGACGTCTTCTTCATGGGCGAAGCCTACGATAGCGATCCCGCAAAAGTCCCGGGCAGCGATCCAGTTATCTCGCTCCTTCATGGTGGCAAATCGAATGTCGTGTTCGACTTGCTCGATGCGGGTTTTGACGCGGTCTATGACGACCCGACTTACAAGGCTCTGAAGAACGTATATGACGGGCCAGGCTGGGCGAATGACATCGACCACGCGCGTTTCGACGATTTTGTTTTCGACAATTCAGTTCGTTACGCGGAAAACCACGACGAAGTGCGCCTCGCGGGTCGCGGGAACTGGGGCGGCGTCGGAGCGAAGATTGGATTACCGGTGAGCGCTATTCTCTACGGCGTCGGACGCGGCTCCGTCATGCTTTACAACGGTCAGGAAGTCGGCGAGCCGGCCGCCGGCGAGGAAGGTTTTGGCGGCGATGACGCGCGCACATCAATCTTCGATTACTGGTCGATGCCAGAGTTACAAAAATGGGTGAACGGACATAAGTATGACGGTGGCAGGCTGTCCGACGAACAAAAACAATTGCGTGATACCTACGGGCGTCTTTTAGCGGTGACAAACGAACCCGCCTTCCGCAACGGGGCTTTCTTTGGTTTGAACCCTGCAAATAATAGCAATCCGAACTTTGGTCAGGTAGGAGCGGAACCCGCCGGCGGCCACTGGCTCTACGCCTTCCTGCGTTTCGATCCGATTTCTCGACAACGTTTTCTCGCAGTCGTGAACCTGCACCCGAAGGAGCAATTGAAAACAACCCGGTTACTGTTTCCCAGAACAGCCATCGAGTTTTTGAATTTCGCGTCTGACGAAAGCCCAGTCGTCCGTTTCAAGGAGCGGCTTGTCGGCAATCTGGAGTTAGTCCTGAATCGGTCGTCGCTCGACAGTTCTGCAGGGTTGGCGTTGCCCCCGCTCGAACCGCTTACCCCTTACTTTTTTGAAATCACTTCGGCTAACGACTAGACTTCTCTGCGCAATCATCTGCGCGTTTTCGGTTCGGGCAGACGATCTTTTTTTGGGTCCCATTCCCGTGCAACATGTCGTGGCGGGCTCGACTGTTACGCTCGATCTCCACCGGTTTTATCAACCAACCAAGAGCTCGCAACTTCAGACCGCCGGCGCCCCCGCTCTTCAGGTGAGTTTTGATCGGAAAAGTCTCCAGTTACAGATCGGGGTCGAATCTGCCGCGCACGGTTTGATCGATCTTCCTTTCGAGGTCAAAGATGGCGAGGAAACGATTCAGGGCGTGATTACGCTCGCGGTTCGCATTCCGGAGGAGCACGAATTTATCTACCGTCCAAAAGGCAAAGCGACAAAGGTTTCGGTCAGTGGATCCTTTAACGGCTGGGCGAAGGAGTCGACTCCGCTCGGGGCTGACGAGAACGGTGTGTTTCGAGCGACTGTTCCGCTCGAGCCGGGAACTTACAGCTATAAGTTTGTCGTGGATGACAAGTGGACGACCGACGAAGGCAATCCTCTGCATGAAGCGGATGGATTTGGGGGTAACAACTCGATTTTGAAAATCGATTCGGTCGAAAACAAAGACCGACTTTCGATCTATGCCGACGAGCTCACCCGAGACAAACTGGTCATCCGCGCGGTCGGCGTCGCCGAGATTCGATCGGTCTCAGCTGTGGCTGAGTTGCCCGATGGTTCAAGTCGACTGCTGCCAACCACGACGAAGGCATCGGAAAGCATGATACCCGTGGCGGGATTGCCCGCCGGTTCATGGATCCGAGTGATCGCAGCAGATGCCGGGAATCGGGCAAGCAATGTGACTCGTTGTTCGCTCGGCGACCCAACCGGATTTCGGTGGCAGGACGCCATTATGTATTACGCATTGACCGATCGGTTCCGAGACGGTGACAAAAGCAACGATCACCCAGTTGAAAATCCGAAGGTGAAGCCGCCGGCGAATTACCACGGGGGCGATTGGCAGGGGATAGAAGACAAAATCCAGGACGGCTATTTCAAGAAACTCGGTATCAACACGATTTGGATTGCACCGTTAAATAAAAACCCGGACGTGGCCTATCAGGAATATTCCGAGCCGCATCGGTGGTATACCGGCTATCACGGCTACTGGCCGATTTCGCCCACAGAAGTAGAGCCGCACTTTGGCGATGCCCACGCGCTAAAATCCCTCGTCCGAACTGCCCATCAGAATGGCCTGAAAGTAATCGCCGATCTCGTCCTGCACCATGTCCACACCGAGCATCCCTGGTGGAAGGAGCACCGGGATTGGTTTGGCTCGCTCGATCTGCCGGACGGGACGAAAAACCTGCGGCGTTGGGACGACTATCAGTTCACGACCTGGTTTGAGCCCTTTATGCCAACCTTTGACTTTGCCAATCCGGCCGCCGCGAGTGCCTTGATCGACAACGCGGCGTGGTGGGCGAACGAGTATGATCTCGACGGTTTCCGCCTCGATGCGGTTAAACATATCCCGACGGAATTTTGGTGGCAGTTCCGCGGGGCATTGCGTCAAAAGGTGGAAGCCAAACGTGGTCGCACCCTTTATTTGGTAGGCGAAACGTTTAAGGACCGCCCGGGTATCGACTCCTACATAGGTCCGAACATGCTGGACGGACAGTTCGATTTTCCGCTTTATGACTCGATCAAGGATTGCTTCGCAAGTGACAGTATCGGCCTCGATTTGCTTGAATCATCCCTGGAAGCCTCTGAGAGTATTTTTGGCAAGGAGGCCCTCATGTCTCCTCTCATTGGCAACCACGACAAAGGGCGTTTCATGGCCTACGCCGATGGCGATCTGCCCGATCCCAAAGGTGCGAAGGAGGAAGAAGTGGGCTGGGCCGCGCCGCCCAAGGTCGATGACTCGGCGAATTATGCCAGGATCGAATTGGCCCAGGCATTTCTTTTTTCGGTTGATGGTGTGCCGATGGTTTACTACGGAGATGAGTTAGGCATGACTGGCGCCGGAGACCCGGATAATCGTCGCGACATGCGTTTCGGTGACGACGTCACTCCGGCCGAGCAAAGTGTGCTGCATAATTTTGAAAATCTCACTCAAATCCGCAACCGGCATCCCGCACTGCGCAATGGCAGTCGTCGCGCTTTTGTAGTGGAGAAAGATCTGCTTGCTTTTGTCCGTGCGCAGCTTGGCGATCGCGTCCTGTGTGTTTTCAACCGCGCCGAAAAGACGATCGAGCGCCAGTTTCTGGTCGGACCGGAGCTGGTCGATGGCAGTTATACCGATGAACTCGGTGGCACAATCGCGAGCGTAAAAAATGGTCGGATGACAGTCAAAATAGCTCCGCGTTCCGCCGCTTTTTTCGCAAAGGCGCCTTAAGGTGTCCTGACTCGCTCGAGCACTTTCATCGCGGCGTTATGGCCGGGAATGCCGCTGACGGCGCCGCCGCGCTGGGCGCTGGAGCCGCAGAGATAGACGTCTTCATACTCGGTCTCGACTCCCCATGTGCCCGCATCCTCTTTGTTTTCCGCGAATGGAAACGTGAGCGCGTTTTGAAAAATATTGCCGTGGTAGAGGCCCAGCGCGTCTTCGATATCGACCGGGCTCTTGTATTCGATACAAGGGCTCCCATCGCGCGCCACCGCGAGACAATCCTGCAGCGGCTCAGCCAGGTGGCCATTTAAACCCGCGATAAATCTGTCTCCAGCTCGCTGCCGCATCGCGTCGTTGTCCTGCGCGAATAATGGCCAGGGCGTATCGCAGCCAAAAAGAGTCAAGGTATGGTAGCCTTGAGTCCGTAGGTCGGGCGAAAGAATACTATCGTCAGTCAGGCTGTGGCAATAGATTTCACTCGGCACCTTATCCGGTAACTGACCCTGGACAGCCTGTCGATAACTGGTCTCCATCTCGGAGTATCTCTCGTCGATGTGAAATGTGCCGCTGAAGGCATCCGTTGCGGTATGCGAAGTGTCTTTCAGCTTGGGCAGGCGGTGCACCAGCATATTGATCTTAAAGACCGAGCCCTCGTCGGTAGGATCCGGTTGGTAGGGCTTGCCCAGCACCTTGGCCAGCACGTTCAAGCCGAAGTTAACCAAGAGGAAGCGCGCTTCAACCGTGTGCGACTTACCGTCGACTTCGAATTCGACGGATCTCTGGCGCGAGAGATCAAGGCGGCGGAGATCGACCCGTGTAAGCAGTTCGGCCCCATGCGAACGCGCCGCCCGCTCCAAGGCTCGTGCCACGTTACCCATCCCGCCGACTGGCACCTTCCACTCACCGGTCTTGTTTCCGATCAGATGATAGAGGAAACAGCGGTTCTGCAGCAAAGTCTCATCGTGCGCGTGGGTGAAAACACCGATCTTCGCGTCCGTGAAAGCCAACCCACGAACCACGTCATCCTCGAGGTAGCGTTCGAGTGCGCGCCCGAGCGGCTCTTCCACCAGGCTGCGCCATGCTTCGCGTCCGCCATCGGTCTCGTCAAAGCGACGCCGGAAATTTTCCTTGGATTCGAGAGGACTCAGCATGGTGTCCCAGACGTTTTCGGCGAAGAACCGAACCATGCCGTAAAACTTTTGCATGCGGTCGAACTCCGCATCACTCCCGGTCAATTCGACGACTGATTGTCGACTTATCTCCTTGGACATATTGCTCAGGAGCAAGGCGCCGGGCCGGCCCTTCTTCAAATACGGCGTATAGGACGCAACCGTGCGCCGGCGCAGTTCCAAGTCCAGCCCCAGGTCGCGAATGATCTGCTCCGGAAACAAGCTGACCAGGTAAGAGTAGCGCGAAAGCCAGGCGTCGTAGTCAGGGAAAAGCTTTTGCGAGGTGGTCGCTCCGCCGATGTAATCGTTCTTCTCGAGCAGGAGAACGTTGAGTCCGGCGCGGCCTAGGTAGGTAGCCGCGACGAGACCGTTATGTCCGGCCCCGAGGATGACGACATCGTATTTCGATTTCATGAATGTAAGGTTTTCAACCTGAACCAGATTCTGAAAAAGTCTACCGCGGTCGCCGCGCATAGATCACACTCGTGCCGACCAGAGTTAGAGGAACAGCCACCCGCGGTGCGTAAATCGCAACGCGGAAGATGACGGAGTCGATGAAAAGAAGCCCATGGAATGACGCCGCGGTGGCGTAGCAGATCGCGGCTGGGAGCGAGATCGCGAGCGCCAACGCGAGGATGGCGAACCAAAAAAGATAACGCCAGGTATCGCTCTCCAGGCTAGACACCTTGCGGGGCCGATGACGGCGCAGCCAACGTTTATAAACGACCAGAATAATCGCGAAGCCAACGATTGTGCTGAGGTGCTGCAGGAGGAGGTAGACGTGAATGGTGACCGAACTGATTGTGATGACCGACGGCTGCAACCACGGGATGCGTTCTGCAAACCAGCCGTGCCTATGGGTGAAGGCGTCCCAGAAGTTATGAGTCCATGCGCCGAAGAGCAGGGAAAGCAAAGTGATGCACCAGGCTATCAGACCCTTCGGAAAATCCGGAGAAAGGGGCTGGAGGGAGCTTCGGTGCGGTTCGGGAAGGGCATGGCAAACAGGCCTGGAAAAAACATAGAGAATGAAAAGCATGATTACACCGGTGGGCAAGCAAGCGACAAAGCTGCCTCCGAGTGTGTGGGCCAAGTCTGCGAGAGGGAAGCTGCCGATGTAATACCCGATGTCTGGCGTCATGCTACCGACCACGAGCGCAGCGAAGTCGAGCGGCCTGGGACTTAGTCGGCGGAAGGGAAGAACTGCGGCTGGATGGGATAGCGTCCAAGGCATGCCAGAGCCGTGATCCTCAAGCCATCTTCTCGGCAATGATTTCCAGGACGAGCGGTGTAACCAGGAGCGAATTCGGGTTGGCTGTGGCCTGGTCGAATTCTCTTTGAACCTTATCCGCAAAGTCCGCGTCGATGCGCCCTAGCTCTTGTAGGCGGGCCAAACCTATCCCGATGAAAGAAGCCGGCCATTGCCACATGTAGTCACTCGGGCCGACGCAGTAAATTCGCGGGAGTGCGGACCGCACGACAAAACCATTTTGAGCGAGATAAGAGGGCAAGTCCAAACCGACATCGGCTTTTCCGCCAGCTGCCGCCCAACTCGCTTTCACCTCTTCGGCAAAACGCTCCTGACTTGGCAATCTGGGGATGAATCGCCAGGTGAGATAATGCGCGTACTCATGGAAGATTGCCCGACCTCCGGGGCGGATGGCGCCCGCAAGTTTCCGGATAAGTAACGCCGGGTCGGTCACGAACGAAGCCACCCATCGGCACCAGGCAAAGTCGTAGGGACCTGCCGGCAAGTTGTCGATCATTAGATCAAGCTCGTGGATTTCGACATGACGGTATGATTCGCCGCGGGATCTTTCTTTCAGTGTGCGGACAAAATTGCTCGAGCGCTCGACGGCGACGACCTTGCCATTGGGGCCAACAATCTCGGCCAGATCGGTCGTCGCGTAACCCGGCCCCGCGCCCATGTCCAGGACACAACTGCCAACCGTGATTCCCGCTTTTTGCCAGCAGGCTGAGACCACCGGGCGCCAGATGCGATGCTGTAGACCAAGCCGGGAAATTTCTTCCTCATGCGTCCCGAGGACGTAATCGCGTTCAGCAGACATGCCGAGATCATTCCATCGCTCGGGCGAATTCCCAATTCATTTTACCCTTACGAATCGCGAGGCAGAAGGGAGGACGCGAATCCCGCCTCGGTGAAAGACCTGCGGCCGGAACTCGAGGGTTGCCGCTTGGGTCGTCTTTACGGTTGGTAGGCGAACCCGTCGTTAAACCACATGTTACAACATTGGCCGGAGCCGCCCCAGATGATCATGCGGGAGCCATTCCAGATTGCCGTCTGACTGGAACGTGCCGCCGGAGCGCCTACGGTGGTCATCGCCGTCCAAGCTATTGTGGGCGGGATTGTACTTCGCGCCGGTGCCAACGGGATTTCCGGAGGCATCCGACCCGCCCCAAACGATGAATTCCTTGCCCGACCAAACCGTAGTTGGACCAAGTCGCGGGGTGGGGGCATTGGTTCGCGAAATCGTCTTCCAAACACCTGCTCGCACGTTGTAGATTTTGCCGTCAGGCAGTGGGTGAAAGCGCGAGTCCACGCCGCCCCAAACGAGCACGTTTATACTATCCCAGCCCGACGCTGCATACAGTCGAGGCGACGGAGCGTTCGTGCTCGAAATGGGTGCCCAAGTGTTAGTTCGCGGATCGTAAAGCGCGCCATCGTTGACATAGTTACCGGCACTGATGCCGCCCCAAACGAACATTTGCGATCCGGTCCAGACCGTAACCTGGCTGTTGCGCGCGGAAGGCGCCCCCACCGTCGTGATCGGCGACCACGTATCCGTGACTGGATCGTAAAGTGCGCCCGTGTTCGTATCGCCGCCGTAACTGATTGCGCCACCCCATACGATCAATCGATCGCCGGTCCAGATGAAGGAATGCGCGAAGCGCCCCGTCGGAGCGCCGGTAAGAGAAGTGGGCCGCCAGACATCCTGCGCCGGATCGTAACGGCCCCCAGTATTTGCAAAAGTGTCCCCGGAACCGTCATCACCGCCCCACACGATCATCTCATGTCCAGTCCAAACGGCTGGATGGCCCTCGCGTCCAGTCGGTGCGTTGTCGGTCGTCGTGACTGTCCACTGGTTGGCCGACCGTTTCCAAAGGCCGCCCGTATTGGCATAAGGCAAACTACCCGAGTCCTGGCCACCCCAGACAATCATCTGGTCGGTGCCATCAATGCGGGTGAATACAGCGGAATGAGCGGCGCGCGGGGTCGGAGCATTCCCGACCGAGATTGGTGACCAACTATCGGCCCAGGCAGTTGGCGCGAGCGTGAACAGAACAAGGCGAAGAATGTTGCGGTGAATTATCATGAGTAACTCCTCCTAGAGACGACTTGGATTACTGGAAAAGCGAGGTTGGTGTCAAGTCTAACCGCTTGGGTGCGGCCGTTGTAGCCGGGGTCGGTGACCCCGGTCGCCCCAAGGCGGGTGCCGCGCCCGTGCCGACCGGGATCAGCGATCCCGGCTACAACTCGGACCGCGCGGACTAACAATCACAAAACACCACCTCCGGGGGCCGGACACAAGCAAGTGCTAAGGCTTTAGCAAAGTGCCGTCGATCTCACTGAGCTTTGTGCAACCACAGAGCAACATCACCTCATCGAGTTCGCGACGCAGAATTTCGAGGACATGCAAAGCGCCTTTTTCACCATCGACAGAGATCCCCCACAGAATTGGCCGGCCCACCAGCACGGCACGCGCTCCGAGCGCAATCGCCTTGAGCACATCGCTGCCCCGTCGAATTCCACCATCGACATAAATCTCACAACGGTCGCCGGCGGCCTCGACCACATGAGGCAGAACTTCGCAGGTAGAAGGCGCAGTATCGAGCTGGCGGCCGCCATGATTGGAAACCACCACTGCCTTCGCACCGTGCTCGGCGGCCCGGCGCGCGTCGTCGCCGCGACACACGCCCTTAACCACCACCGGCAAACGGGTTGATTCGCATAACCAATCCAGGTCGTCGAACCCGAGATCATGTTTAAAGTTTTCTTTGACGTAAGCAGCCAGGCCAGATCCTCGCACTTCCGGGAGACCACCTTTGCCTAACGGAGAAAGGTTGGCCACAACCAAACCCGGGGGCAAACTGAAGCTATTACGCGCGTCGCGTTCACGCGTGCCCAAGCCGGGCGCGTCAACCGTCAGAACAATCGCCTCTGCCCCGGCGACCTCGGCCCGTTGCACCAGCTCGCGGGTAATCTCCCTGTCCTTATAGATATAGAGCTGGAACCAACGCGGGCTGGTCGCCTCCGCAAAGACTGACTCCATCGGGGTATTCGAGAGAGAGCTTAGAATAAACAATGTCCCTGCGGTCTTGGCGGCGCGCGCGGTGGCGATCTCTCCGGCTTCGCAAGCCAGCTTATGAAACGCGGTTGGCGCCACAACAATCGGCATACTGACGGATTGACCAAGGACGGTGGTGCGCAGATCGCGCGCTCTTACCCCGGCCAAAACGTGATAATAAAGCTTCAACCGCGTCCAACTATCCACATTCTCGCGGAGAGTTATTTCATCGAGCGCTCCGCCTTCATAATAGTCAGAAGTCTCCCGTGTGAGTTTGGCCTGCGCCGCTCGCGCATAATCGGCGATGTTAAGCAAGGCATCGGATTTCATTTTTGGGATCTCAGCGTGAGAGTCTGTCAGGTCTTACTTTCCATGGTCACACTGAGATCGAAGTCTCGTCCTTGAAATGCCGCTTGCCTTTAAGTGCCTTGGCATACTCATCGCGACTCAGGATGTTCTCATCGATTTCCATATCGGTGCGACAGAAGGTCCGAAAAAAATTCGTGACGCGGTCATGGTTCGCCAGAAGCTCTTCAGTGAGATAGTTGGCGTCGACATTGATACAGATAGCTCCGACCACTCCGTATTCCTTGCGCAGAATCGGAATCGTCGTGCACTTGAACCTTCGGGCCCCGAGCGTGATTCCGTAGTTTAGTTTATCCTCGTGCAGGAGCTGGCGCTTCTTCAGATCGATCACGAGGTTCGTCGTGCCGTCATGCAACCGGCGGCCCGTAACATTGTTCTCCAGAGCTACGAGTGATTGGGAAGGGTTGGAAAGGTCATGGAGCAAAATCTCGATCCCAAGATCTGGAAATGACTTGCCGATCAATCGGACGATCCGGTGAAAATTTTCCAAATACTCCGCGGTATCATCCGCGATCTTGCGCCCCTCGTATTTCTCGAAGAGCCGGGCATAGACTTTCTGCTCCGCTGGCTCGAGCTGGGTGCGGACGTTGTTCTGTTCGCCGATGAAGATGAGCTGGCGGGCGGCGGTCGGGTCGTTGTTGCGCAGGAAGTAATGCATCCCAAGCCGAAAATCCTTGGGATTAAACTCCGGGAAGTTGTCGCGATTGACGGTGTAAGGATAGAAATCGTATTCCTCCAGCCGGCGACCGTAGCGGTGGCGCTCCTTGTATTTTCCCCAGAGAAAACCGACCGCGAGAAGGAGCGCGGAGGTGATGACCGAAGCGATAATGTTGATCGTCAGGTCGCCGCCAAACCCGCCAAAAATTGAGCTCATGATCATCAGACTTGGGCGCAGCTTAGATGAAATTGCTGGGCTGAGCCAAACGGATCGTGCAATGCGCCGGGAATGAAAAGACCATAATTTCGATTGAGATCCTTTTCGTTCGCATTCGGAAGGCAGGATTCTAAAATTCAGGCTCAAATGAGCCGCGTCCGCCTTCTCTCCGACACGCTTGCCAGCCAGGTGGCGGCGGGAGAGGTGATCGAACGACCGGCCTCGGTGGTGAAGGAGTTGGTCGAGAACAGTATCGATGCTGCAGCACGCTCGATCGAGATCATGATCCGGCGCGGCGGAATTTCGCTCATGCGCGTGACCGACGACGGCACCGGGATGGATCGAGATGACGCCCTTCTCTGCCTGGAACGACACGCCACGAGCAAGATTCGGACGGCGGCCGACCTGGCGACGGTGGCTACGCTTGGTTTTCGCGGGGAAGCGTTGCCCAGCATCGCCAGCGTCTCGCGGTTTCGCCTAACGACTCGTGAAAAGGAAGCGGTCGCGGGGAGCGAAGTGATTGTTTCCGGCGGCCGGATCGAAACCGTGCGGGATGGCGGCGAGGCGCCCGGGACGCAGATAGAGGTGCGTTCGCTCTTTTTATAATCTGCCGGCGCGCCGGAAATTTCTCCGCTCCGAGAACACCGAGACGCGTCACATCGAGCACCAGCTTTACCTCCAGGCGATCGCGCATCCCGAGATCGCCTTTTCTTTCTTGCGCGACGACCGCCTGGTCTTTCAGCTTCCGGTAACGAAAAATCTGCGGGAGCGAATTCACGACCTGCTGGGGAGCGAATTGCTCGCGCGTCTCCTCGAGGTGAAGCCGGACACGAAAGGAAGGGTGAGCGTGACTGGGCTAATCGGGCAGGCCGGAGTGAGCCGGGCGAGTCGCGCGCAGCAGTTTGTTTTTGTGAATGGACGCGCGATCGAGAGTCCGGTCATCGGGGCGGCGTTGAAGGAGGGCTATCACACCGCGCTGATGAAAGGGCAGTTCCCAGTCACGTTTCTTTTCGTCGAGCTCGATCCAGCGGAGGTGGACGTAAATGTGCATCCGGCGAAACGCGAAGTGCGTTTCCGTGATCCGGCGGGAGTGCGCGAAGCGGTCGTGGCGGCGGTCCGGCGCACACTTGGAGAGCGACCGGGCGAGCTGGCAGGAGCAATTTCGTGCGCCCGCCCGCGACTGCCGTGCCTTTTGTCAGGCCACCAGAACCGGTCGCGCCACAATTCGTCTCTTCACCTTCGAACGAGGCGCAACCCAGTTTCGCCGTGGAGACGGAGAAACCGTTGCTGAGCCCGCAGCGCCACGCGCCTCAGAAGCAAGCGCCGGGCGCTCCCTCGCAGTTCCAGATCCTCGGGGTCCTGAACAAGCTTTACGTTTTGATGGAGAATGCGGACGGCCTCGTGCTGGTCGATCAGCATGCCGCCCATGAGCGAATTCTTTTCGAAGAGCTGCGCCGCCGCATGGAAGAAAAGGGGGTGCCATCACAGCGGTTACTTCTTCCGCAGGTGATCGAACTCGCCCCGCGTGACGCGGAATGGATCGAGCAGAACATGGCGACATTGCGCAAGATGGGGCTGGGAGTGGAGGAGTTTGGACGGCACACCTTCAAGCTCGAAAGCCTGCCACCGTTTCTGAGCGGCGCGGAACCCGGCCGCCTCCTGCAGGACGTGATCGACAGCTTGAAATCCGCCAGTAACAGCACGTCGCCATTGCGGCTTGGGGAGGAAATGATCGCAAAGACAGTTTGCCGGCACGCGGTCAAGGCGAACGATTTTTTGCGCGAACCGGAGGTGGAAAAATTGATCCGCGACCTGCTGGCGTGCGAACTGCCCTATTGTTGCCCGCACGGACGGCCGACCATGATCCAAATTTCGTTAGGCGAACTGGAGAAGAAATTTGGGCGGAAGGTGTAGACGCTTCGCTCTGCGAAGCGCGGGGGTGGTCCTTAATTGGGCTTTTGGCGTGCGATTGAAGCTTCCTCTCGCGCTTCGCAGAGCGAAGCGTCTACAACCGGTTCGGAGAGCGATTGTCACAACCAGTGCTTTGCGATCAAGGCTTTGATCTCCGGCGTTTGCAGCTTGTAATTTTCCTCCTCCGGGTTCGGCAGATCCGGGAACCATTTCCACCAGTACATCCCCGCGATAGTGGAACAGCGCCGCGGCAAATCGAGCGCCACCGCAATGCAGCGCTGCTGAATCGCCTCCGCGTTGTCGCCCCCCATCTTGAAGGCCCACGGCTCGGCGGCGGCGCGGGCGCTAACGTTGTAGCCGATCTCGACGAAAAGAAATTTTTTGTCACCGTGCGCCTTCGAATAGGCAACCAGTTCGGCGCATTTGTGGTCCCACGCCGCGGAGATCTCGGCGCTGCTCGGATCAGGCGTTTTCGTTAGGGGGAAATAGGCCAGGACTCCGATGTAATCGAGCGCGTCCCAAAACGTCACCTCCTGAAAGTTATCCCAATTCCCGCCGTAGGTGAGCTTGCCGTGATAGACCTGGCGGATCGCGGCAATGATCTGCCGCCAGCGAGCATCAAACTTTTGCGCATACGTAAACTCCAGTCCGATGCAGAAAGTCCCCGCGCCATGCGCCTCTGCCACGCTCGCCATCTGCACAATCCAGGTTTGGTAATCACCGAAAAAGCGGTCCCATTCCTCCTTCGTCTGGAAATTGATTTCTCCGCGCCAGAGAAACTTGCTCCCCCAATAGGCGATGTGCGGGATGAGCATGACCGAGAGGCCGCGCTCCCGCGCCCAATCGAGCGGGAGGGAGATGTGGCGCAAACTATCGCCCCCGCGGAAGCGGACGTGGCCGTCATTTTCAATCTGAGCATAGGGATGAATCGCGATGCTGTTTACGCCGAGCGACTTCAATTCATCGAGGGTGCGCGCCATCTCCGGCGTGGCCCATTCCCAGCCGGAGGTCTGGCAGGAGACGGTCACGCCTTTGACGAAGGGCGCAGACGCGTTCGCCATCAGTGCGGCAGACTGGACGAGAACAAAGACGAGGCCGCCGTGTCGCAATTTATAGATGATGCGGCGGAGTGATTGCATCTTTGACCAGATAATAGAGGAAAAGTGTATTGAAGCGAAGGTAACGTGCCAGCAATCGCCCCGGCTCGGAGGAGGCGCGGAAGAGCCACGTCAACCCGGCCCGCTGCATCCAGGGAGGGGCATCCGGTTTCAGGCCGGCGTTGACGTCGAAGGCAAAGCCAACGGCGAGAACAACGCCGCGCTGGATCGCGGCTTTGTGGCGGTAAATCCACTCCTGCTGTTTCGGTGTGCCGAGCCCGACCCAAATGAAATCAGGCGCCAACCGGTTGATCTCGCGCACAATTTCTTCCTCTTCGTTAGGCGAAAAATATCCGTGACGCGCGCCGATGATCTGCGCGGGGGGCGAAAATTTCGCACGCAGGGTTTCCACGCACTCGGTTGATCCGCCTAACAAATAATGCGTCCAGGGGCTCGGGCTGGCCTCGAGGCATTTGCGCATGAAGGTCGGCCCGTAGACGCGATCGCGCAGCCCGGCGCCGCGCGCGTTCAGGCACCAGATGAGGGGCATGCCGTCGGGGATGAAGTAATCGAATGCGCTGGTGATTTTACGGAAGTGCGCGTCTTGGCGGCGCAGGGTGACGATGTGGGTGTTCGTTAGGTCAATGGCGTGCGTGCCGCCACCGCGGGCGAGATCGTGAACGTGTGCAATCAGCTCGTCGTAACTGGTCGCGACGAGTGGCGTGCCAAGCAGGTCAAAAGTCCTCATCAATTCGGTCACGCGGGGAAATCCTATACGCAGGAGTTGGAATGGAAAGGGAGAGCGCGGTTGGCCAACCCTGTCATCCCGAGCCGCGAAGACGGCGAGGGACCTCGCAATTGCAATCCGCGCCTACCTCTCAGACACGAACGTTGATTGCAGGTGAGAGATCCCTCTCCGTGCTGCGCCGGATCGGGATGACAAGCTGTGGGTGTCGCACGGGATCGCCTTCACTTGCGCAGAGCGCGGTTCGATTGTTGAATCCGACTGCGGCGCGCGCCGCGTCTTACTCAAAACGCCATGAAATCGATCTACGCTCTTCTCACCGTCATCCTGTTTGCCAGCCCGGTCTTCGCGCAGGCGCCCGCCGTCTCTGCTCCGCCCGCCGCAGGCGAGAGCAAGGCAGCGGCGATCCCGCCCAAAATCCCGCTTCGCGATTTCTTCAAGAACCCGGTTAGCCGAGGCTACGACCTCTCACCGGATGGTCAGACGATCTCCTTTCTCCAGCCATGGGAATCACGGATGAATGTCTTCATCCGTCCAGCCGCCGGTGGCGAAGCGAGACGCCTAACGAGTGAGAAAGAGCGCGACATTCCGAGCTACGCCTGGAAGGGGAACAATTTCATCGTCTATGCGATGGACGACAAGGGTGACGAGAATTTCCACCTGAAAAGGGTGGGCCTGAAGAGCGGCGAAGTGAAGGACCTGACACCTTTCCCGAAAGTCCGGAGTGAGATTATCGACGACCTCGAGGATATCTCCGACACCGACGTCCTGATCACGTTGAACAAGCGCAACCCCGAGGTCTTCGACGCCTTTCGCCTCAACGTCGCGACCGGCGAGATGAAACTGGCGGCCGAAAACCCAGGCAAAGTGGAGCGGTGGATTACCGATCATACGGGGGTGATTCGGGCGGCGACGCAGACCGACGGAGTGAACGCCAGCCTTCTGACGCGGGCGGATGAGAAGACACCCTTTAAGGAGGTACTTAGGACCAATTTCCGCGAGTCGGTCAGCCCGCAATTTTACACCTTCGACAACAAGAATCTCTACGTGACTTCCAACATCGGCCGGGACAAAGCAGCCGTTGTAACGATCGATCCGAGCAATGGCAAGGAGTTGGAAAAGATTTACGAAAATCCCGAGGTGGATGTGGAGGCGCTCGCCTATTCGAAGAAGCGAAAGGTGATGACGTTCGCCGCCTTCGATACCTGGAAAACGGAACGAAAGTTTTTCGATGCGCAAACTGAAGCGATGTACAAAACGCTCGGAGAAAAGTTGCCCGGCTACGAAGTCGAGGTGACTGCGAACGACAAGGCAGAAGAGAAGTTCATCGTCGTGGCGATCAACGATCGCTCGCCCGGATCACGCAATCTCTTCGACACGAAGACCGGCACTCTGACCAAGTTGGTCGATGTCGCGCCTTGGTTGAAAGAGAGCGAGCTCGCCCCGATGAAGCCGATCGAATACCAGAGCCGCGATGGCCTAACGATACATGGTTATCTCACGCTCCCGCTCGGCCGGGAGGCGAAAAACCTGCCCGTGGTGGTCAACCCGCACGGCGGACCGTGGGCGCGCGACACCTGGGGTTTCAATCCCGAGGTGCAATTTCTCGCCAACCGTGGCTATGCCGTGCTGCAAATGAATTTCCGCGGCTCGACCGGTTACGGGCGCAAGTTTTGGGAAGCGTCGTTCAAGCAATGGGGGCAATCGATGCAGAATGATATTACCGACGGTGTCGAGTGGTTGACCAAGCAGGGGATCGCTGATCCGAAGCGGGTCGCGATTTACGGCGGCAGCTACGGCGGTTACGCCACTCTCGCGGGCGTCACTTTTACCCCGGATCTTTACGCCGCGGCGGTCGATTACGTCGGGGTGGCGAACATGTTTACCTTCATGAAAACAATTCCGCCCTATTGGAAGCCTTTCCTCGACATGTTCCACGAGATGGTCGGCGACCCGGAAAAGGACAAGGCGATGATGGAAGCTGTCTCGCCGGTCATGCATGCGGACAAGATCAAGACACCGCTTTTCGTCGCGCAAGGCGCGCACGACCCGCGGGTGAACAAGGACGAGTCCGATCAAATGGTCGCGGCCTTGAAGAAACGCGGAGTGGAAGTCGAATACATGGTGAAAGACAACGAGGGCCACGGCTTTCATAACGAGGAAAACCGTTTCGATTTCTATGGGGCGATGGAGAAGTTCCTCGAGAAATACCTGAAGCCTGCGGCGTAAGTCTCGCCTAACGACGGTGTATATTTTCACGCGTCTTCCTAGGGCACGATCGGCGGGAATTCGTTCTCGGTTTCCCCGGTGTCGATTCCGTGGCGAAGCCGGCTGTGCCGAACGCTGTAGAGGAAATAGATGGCGAGGCCCATGATCAGCCAGCCGAAGAACCGCAGCCAGGTTTCGATCGGGAGGCTGAGCATGAGAGCGATGCACATCAGGACTCCGAGAATCGGAAAGAACGGCACGAAAGGAGCGCGGAAAGGCCGCGGCCGGCTGGGATCTTTCTTGCGCAGGACAATCACGCCGGAACAGACGAGGGCGAAGGCGAAAAGTGTTCCGATGTTCGTCAGGTCGGCCAGCGAACCGATATCCGTCAGCATCGCCACGCCACCGACCGCCAAACCCGTCCAAATGGTGGTCACGTGCGGAGTGCGGTAAGCGCGGATGGATGCGGGCGAAATATTGTGGCAACAAACCATCCCGCGCCATCGCCATGAAGATTCGCGGTTGCCCGAGTTGGAAGACGAGAAGGACCGATGAAAGGCCGGCGAGCGCTCCGGCACTGACGAGCGCCTGAGCCCACGGTTTGCTGGCAAAGGCCGTCGCTACCGCGGCTGAATCCCCGAGATAAACCGTGTATTTCTTTATCCCCGTCAGCACGACCGACATCAGCACGTAAAGCAGCGTGCAAATGATCAGGCTGGCGATCATGCCGATCGGCAAATCGCGTTGCGGATTTTTCGTTTCCTCCGCCGTGGTCGAGACCGCATCGAAACCGATGAAAGCAAAGAAAACAATCGCGGCGCCGCCCATGATGCCGCCAAATCCGCTCGGCGCGAACGGCTGCCAGTTTGCCGGGTGAACCATGAACGAGCCGAAGGCGATGACGAAAATCACCACCGCGACCTTGATCAAAACGATCGTCGTGTTGGTTGTCGCGCTTTCGCGAATTCCGTAAATGAGGAGGACCGTTACTGCGGCGACGATCAACACCGCTGGGAGATCAAGGGCGATGGGGTAGCCAAAGAGGTGTGGCAAAACGAGCGGCGAATAGTACTGCGAAGATTCGCCACCCTGGGCGAGCTTGGTTGCTGCGGTCGTTGGATCCGTCACCAGCCAAAGCGGAAGTTTTATTGCGCCGTGACTCAGGCTGTAGAGCAGCTTGACGAAATAATCCGACCAGCCTTTCGCGACGGCCATGTTGCCGACGGCATATTCAAGGATCAAATCCCAGCCAATGATCCAGGCGATGATCTCGCCCAGGGTCGCATAGGAATAGGTGTAGGCTGAACCGGAAACCGGAATCATGGCAGCGAGTTCGCTGTAACAGAGCGCCGCGAACCCGCAGGCGAAGGCGGCGATGACAAACGAGATCGCGACCGCAGGCCCCGCCGCCGGTCGACCAAAGACGAGCGCGCTGTGATTGACGAACGCGATAATAAAATTGAGGACCGGCGTCTTCACGATCGATTCCCCGACGTGCGCGCTTTCCCCCGCGGCGGCCGTGCCGGCGAGCGCGAAGATGCCGGCGCCGATGATGGCGCCGATCCCGAGGCAGGTCAGGTCGAGGGCAGTGAGGGAGCGCTTCATCTTGCGATCCGGCGCCTCCGATTCGCGAATCAGCAGCTCAGGGCTTTTGGTTTGAAAAAGTTTCGATGCCACGAATGTCCTCCGGTTCTTGTGCTGCGAGAGCGAAAAGTGCGCGCATCGTGGCATCCGACGCGCCGCGCGGTCAATCCTTTGTTTTCAACCGAGCCCCTAACGACCACTCCGGCGAGCCGCTGGCCTGATTTTAGCTTCCGAGGAAACCATGCCGCACCTGCCGCAGATTTCCGCCGCGAACCTGTTCGCCGGGCTGCTTTTCAGCAGCATCGGCTTTGTTGGGTTCATCTTCGGCAAACGCCTGAGTCTGTGGAAGCCGATGTTCATCGGGATCGCTCTGATGGCGTATCCGTATTTCATCGAGAATACCCTGGCCCTCTGCGCGATTGGCGTGGCCGGAACGGTCGCCCTTTTCTGGGCACGCAATTGATCCGCCATCGCGGATTTCCCCTTCCGGTTGGACTTGCCGGCGCTGCCTGCATAATCTGCCGCTCATGTCAGATGAAACCCCTCTGATTTTCGGGGACGCGGCCGCGGCCGAGATGGGCCGTTATCCGGGACGAAAGTGGTTCTGGCGAAAAAAGAAGCAGCGGCCTCCCCTGACTCATTGCGAGAACTGCGGCGCGCCTCTCACCGGACGCTATTGCGCCCAATGCGGCCAGCCTGCGATTGATTATCACCGCTCCTTCGGTTCGCTCCTGGCCGATGCGGCTGACGCATTTTTCAACCTCGACGAGCGCTTTCTTAAGACCTTCTGGCTTCTTCTGATCAAGCCATGGCGCCTAACGAACGAATTCGTCGAGGGGAAGCGGGTTCGTTATGTCCACCCGCTTCGCGTCTACCTCATCGCCAGCGTTCTTTTTTTCCTGGTCATGAATTTTCTTTCCCGCGGCACACATCTGCAGACGGGAAAGACGAAGAAGGGAGAAACCACGATCAACTTCGCTGCGCCTTCACCCGGTCCAGCCTCCGGACCTCCAGACTCCCTCGACAAAATACTGGATGGTGTGGAAGAGGACGACGAGAAGGAATCACCCAGCCCCGCGAAGTCTCCGCTCGCCACGGCGAGCCCGTCGTCTGGCGTCGTCTTCGATTTTTCCGGGTCTCCGCCGCCAGCGGCGCACTACCCCTCGTCAAAGCTTTTCGCCGATATCGACCAGGACAAGGACAGCTCCGCGTTTGCCCAATGGGTGAAACGTAACGCCAAAGAAAAGCTCGGGCCGACCGGAGACCGCGGCGATCTCTTTCTCAAGGCGCTGATTCAAAACATCGCGCCAATGGTGCTTTGTTGCATCCCGCTCTTCTCCCTTGTCCTTAAGATCCTCTACGTCTTCAAGAAGCGGTTTTACATCGAGCATCTTGTCTTCGCGCTTCACACCCATGCTTTTGTTTTTTTGAGCACTTTGGTCATCATCGGGATCGGATTTCTTCTCCACTGGAAAGCGCCGCCTGCGCTCACCCCGATCGTCTGCACTTTTCTTGGCTTTGCCGTTTTGATTCAGTTGCTCGTCGCGATCCGGAGGGTCTATCGCCAGAATTGGCTGGCCACGCTCTTCAAATTTGCCCTCGGCACCGTGATTTATGTCGTCATGCTGAGTATCGCGTTCGGCATCACGGCTTTTGTTACTCTGGCTTTGCCGTAGGGATAATTCGTTAGGCGCTCGGCCTGGCTTGACGCGCTTCGCACTATTGTCATCCCGAGTCGGCGCAGCACGGCGAGGGACCTCGCAATTGCAATTCGCGCGTTCTCCGTTAACCGAGAGCGTGGACTTCAATTGTGAGGTCCCTCGCCGTGCTGCGCCGACTCGGGATGACAATAGTGGCGGTTGCGTCCATTCTCGAGTTCGAACATGCGGCGCGACTTGCCACGCTGGGGCGCGACAGCTAGAAAAGCGCATGGGTCGACAATGGCTGCAGGCCAAGCGCGAAGTCGCTGGTCTCAAAAAAGGACAGGTAACCGGGAAACTGGTGAAGGAAATCATGGTCGCGGCCAAGCTTGGCGGCGCTGACCTCGCCGGGAACGCGCGTCTCGCCGCCGTCGTGGAAAAGGCGCGAAAGCAAAGTGTCTCTCGCGATGTGATCGAGCGCGCGATCAAGAAAGGCGCGGGCATCGGCGGCGAAAAACTCGAACTCGAGCAGATCGTCTTCGAAGGCTACGCGCCGCACAAAGTGCCCGTGATCGTCGAAGTGCAGACCGACAATAAGAACCGCACCGCGCCTGAAATTCGGGTCCTCTTCAAGCGCGGCCAGCTCGGCGCGCCGGGCAGCAACAAGTTTCTCTTCGACCACGTCGGGCTGGTCGAGGCGCATCACTCCGATGCCAACGCCGATGCTGAAGCGGCCGCGATCGAGGCCGGAGCCCAGGATTTTGTTCCTCTCACAAATGCCGAGGAAACCGAGATTCCCGAAGGAGCCGCCGGCGCGCGTTTCATCACCGCGGCGACCGATCTGCACGCCGTTTCCCAATGGTTAGGCCAGCATGGCTGGACGATCGTGACGAGCGAGCTCGGTTACATCGCCAAGAATTATCCATCACTCAGCGACGAAGATCGGGAACAGGTTGGAGAATTCCTGCAAACACTGGAGGACCACGACGACGTGCACCGCGTCTGGGCCGCGATTCGTTAGGCCGGGTCGCGCCGCGGTAAGAATGAATCTATGAAAGCGCTTCTCCTATCTCTTGTCCCCTTGCTCAGCGGCGCCTTCGTCGCTTTGGCCGGACACCACAAAAATCGCCTTCGAACGCGGTGACGCAGTTTGGGTTGCACAGGTGGACGGGAGTGAAGCGAAAAAGATCGCAGAGGGCGCGTCGCCGGAGCTTTCGCCGGATGGGCGAAAACTCGCTTTCAATACCCAGCAAGCCGTGGGGCAGCCCGCGCACCGTCGCATCGCCGTCGCCGACCTCGAGACCGGGAAGGTTGCGACTTTCGAAAATGTCCCGAGTGAAAACTGCCTCCAGCCGAGATGGTCGCCTGATGGCTCGAAGCTGCTCTTCTACCTTTATGTGAATAACGAGATGCGGATCGGGTTGATCAACGCCGACGGGAGCGATTTTCGTTACCTCGAGAAACCGGATCCGAAAGACCGTGGCAACTGGGGCGCCGCCTGGGCGTCCGACGGAAAATCATTTTTTTGTGAAGACATGGAGCATCTCTATCGGCAGGGGCTCGATGGCAAAACGATCCAGAAATGGGCGGTCGAGAAAATCATTCCGAATGGCGATATGTCCGGCGACACCCGGCTTGGCGTGTCCGCCGACGGGAAAACCCTCCTCATGGACATCGCCATGAATGAAGAAAGCGACCGCAAAGATTGGGACGGACCGCTCCCCGCAATCTGGGCCTTCGATCTCGCGAGCGAAAAAGCGACGCGGCTTACTCCGAAATCGCTTTATGCATGGGACTGCTTTTGGCTCAATGCCGATTCAATCCTTTTCGTTAGTCAGGCCACGGGTGACAAGGAGTCCTCGATCTATCGCATGTCCGTCGCCGGGCACGGTAAAGATAGCAAGCGATTGGTAAAAAACGCGCGCACGCCGAGCGCCTCCCGCTAAGCGCGTTGTCACCAGAACGGCTTGTCATTCTTCAGCAGGACAGGCAGCCTTGCGTCATGCACCAACATTCATTGAAGAAAATCGGTTTCGGTCTGTGCGGTATTCTGGCTCTCGGCCTCGCGTCTTTGCAGGCGCAAGACGGCTCCTTGCCGTTTCCGGTCAGCCTTGGCGGACAAGCTGCGACTTACAAAGCAGGCGAGGCGTTCGCCAAAGTGGCCAAACCGGTGAAGAACGACGCTGCAATCGAAGTTTCGGCGAAGGCCGATATGGTCATCATCAACGTCAGCAAGACGAACGAAAAAGGCGAACCCGACGCCGCTGGGCAGCCTGCGGTCATTCTTCTCCAGGGGACGAACAAAGGCGCGCTCAACGGATCGATGGACAAAAGGAAGTTCGAAGCTGGCAATTACATTATGAGCGTGGTCGCGGGCGGAAAAACGGCTTCGATCCTTTTCAAGATCGAATAGACGAACGTGATCGTTAGGCAGGCGCGCTTCCATTTTGGTCGCCGCCTCCCCCTTTTTGTCATGTTGAGCGGAGCGAAACACTCTGCACGTCGGTCAATTGACTGGTCTGTCAGTCCTGAGCGCAGCAAACAGATCAGCAGATCCGTTCTCTGCGCTCAGGATGACACATGAAATGGCCAGGCATTTGATAGCCCGACCTCGCCTCCGCGTTCGTTGCGACGCTCGTAGCTCAATGCTTGGGCTGGTAGGGCGAGACTCCGTCGAGCCGGGGGAACGGTGATTTGGCCAAATCGACCCTTCCCTCCAGCTCGACGGAGTCTCGCCCTACCACTGCGCCGATGTCTCGGCCGTTGAGCAACCACAATGTGCCGGCTACGAGTTTTTTGAAACCGCTCTAGTGACAACTGAGACGGGTGACTGACTACTCGCCGGCTGGCTGGAGGACCTTCACCATTTCAAGCAGGGTCCGGCTCCGGGAGAGCGTTTTCTGGCTGGCATCGATGTCGTCTCTCCAAGTTTGCTTTTTCAGCTGCAGCCCACACAACTCCCGTGCGGCCTCGCGTCCCGATTTTTGCGCTTTCAACTCAAAGGTTACATCGGTCGCTCCGCTCGGATTGGCCATCAGCCAAAGACCGCCATGCACAGAACGGAGATTGTCTAACGAATAGATGTTGAAATCGGAGTCAACCAGCACAGGCGCTTGATTATTAAGGGTGAGGTAATTCGAGTGCATCCTTGTCAGTTCGGCAGGCTGCTGGCAGAGCCGGATCGAGGCGTTCCCAAACAGGATCACAACCGGAAAGCGCAGGGTCTCGATTTTCGGAGCCGGTTTATCCCTGCTGCAACTCCCGACGAAGAACAGAGCCAGCGCACCAGCCGCGATGGACCGGAGCCACCTCACAACTCGAGGAGCTGACGCGCTCGTTCCAGGGCGTCACCGATCTTGGTGGCGTCCTTGCCTGCGCCCCGCGCGTTTTCCGGGCGTCCGCCTCCTTTTCCGCCAACGATCGGCGCGATCTGCTGGATGAGGGCGCCGGCTTGAAACTTGTTCGTTAGGCTGGACGGGACGGACGCAACCAGATCGACTCGACCGTCGGTTGAGCCCGCGAGAAAAATTGGGCCATTGAATTCGCTCTTCAGCGCATCGGCGACACCCTGCAAAAGCGCTCCATCTGCGTCAGCGATATTATTGACGATGGCGTTGTCACCGCGATGCGCGTCGAGCAATTCGCGCGCGATGGCGGCGGCGCGCTTTTGCAGCTCACTGCCCGCTCTCTTGGCGTGCTCCTTTTCCCAGTCCCGCACTTCCTGTTCGGCGGTTTCAAGCTGCGCGGCCCGCTTTTCAATCGAAGCAACCATGGTTGCAATCCGGTCTGCATCCACCTCCGGCAGCGGCGCCAGGCCCGATTTCTTTTTCGACAACGCCTTAAATTTTTCATCCTGTTCGGAGGCAGTCGCGCGAACCCACTCGCCGACCGCATTGCCGGCGACGGCGACAATGCGCCGAATACCGGCGGCGATGGCGCCTTCGTTCAGGATGCGGAAATATCCGATCTCGCTCGTGCTGCGGACATGCGTGCCGCCGCAAAGTTCCATCGAGTAACCATCCAATTCGTTAGGCGAGCCACCGATTTGGACGACGCGCACGACATCGCCGTACTTGTCGCCAAAGAATTGCATGATGTCGGTGCGCTCCTTTGCTGCGGCGTAGGGAATCTCTGTCCATGAAACGGGAGCGTCCTCCGCGATCTTTTCGTTCACCAGTTTCTCCACTTCGTGCACCTGCGATTTCGTTAGGGCTGCGCTCGAGAAATCAAAGGTCAGCTTGTCCGGTCCGACGTAGCTTCCTTTTTGGACGGCGTCTCGACTAACGACTTCGTGCAGCGCCCAGTGCAAGAGATGCGTCACCGTGTGATGGCGCTCGATCGCGGAGCGACGGGTGCGGTCGACGCGAACCGTGACGTGTTCGCCAATTTTCGGGGTGTTCTGGTCGGTAATCAGATGAATCCAGGTGTCGCCCGACTTGCGTGTGTCCTCGATCTTCCAGGAGCCGGTTTCGCCGAGCATCTCGCCGCGATCCGCAACCTGGCCGCCCATCTCGGCGTAAAGAACCGAGTTGTTCAGAATGACGCCCTTCTTGTCGCCGAGATCGACAATCGACTGCGACATCGGCGCCGGTATGGTCGTGCTCGTAGCCGAGGAAATTTGTGGGCTCGTTCGTTCCGATCTCGGAAACGGCGATCACCTCTTTCTTCTGGGCGGATCGGCCGCGCGCGCGTTGCTCTTCCATCAATTTCTCGAAGCCCGCGACGTCAACGGTCAGGCCTCGTTCGCGCGCCATCAACTCCGTCAGATCGAGCGGAAATCCGTAGGTATCATACAACTCGAACGCAATCTTCGCGGGGAACATTCCCGGCCTAACGTTCTCGTTTGCTGTCTCGATGCCGAGGATACGCCAGTTCATCGCTCGTTCGAAGAGTTCTACGCCAAAGTCGAGCGTATTGTTAAAGCCTTCTTCTTCGCGGCGGATAGTTTCTTCGACCTGCGTTTGTTTCGCGCGCAGTTCGGGAAAGACATCGCCCATTGTTAGGCTGAGTACATCCACAAGCTGGAAAAAAAATGGTTCGTGGAAGCCGAGGCTGCGGCCATAACGAACCGCGCGGCGGAGGATGCGGCGCAGGACATAACCGCGGCCTTCGTTGCTTGGCCGGATGCCGTCGGCGATGGCGAAACTGAGCGTCCGGATGTGATCGGCGATGACGCGGAAAGCGATATCAACGCGTTCCTGTTCGGAAGTCAGGCTTCCAGCCTGACTTGGCAGACGGGCATCTTGCCCGTCAGATGTTTCGGCAGGCTGGAAGCCCACCGGCCGGGTCAGGCTTGAAGCCTGACTTCCAGGAACCGTGCCGCCGTATCGTTTGTCGCTCAATTTTTCGATCTCGTGGAAGATCGGACGAAAAATATCGGTCTCGTAGTTCGAGATAATTCCAGTGAAGTCGGTGAAGTTTTTCGTCCCTTGAATGATCGCACTCACCCGTTCGAACCCCATCCCGGTATCGACGTGGCGTTGGGGCAAGGGCGAAAAACTGCCGTCGGGATTGGCGTTGAACTGGATGAAAACCAGGTTCCAAATTTCCATGCACCGCGGGTCGCCGGCGTTGACCAACGAACCGTTGGTGTCACCCGCGCGGCGTAAGGTCGACGTGAAGCTCGGAGCAGGGTCCGCACGGGCCGGTGTCGCCCATCATCCAAAAATTGTCCTCCTTGTTTCCGTCGATGACGTGAATCACGGGATTTAAACCGGCGCTGGAAAAAAGACGCGCCCAATGCTCATGCGCTTCCGAATCGAACTCCGACGGTTCGTTAGGCCCGGGTCGATAGACGGTGGCGTAGAGACGTTCCGCCGGAAATCCCCAACGCCTAACGACCAACTCCCAGGCCCATTCGATCGCTTCCTTTTTGAAATAATCGCCAAAGCTCCAGTTCCCGAGCATCTCGAAAAACGTGTGGTGATAGGTGTCGAGGCCGACGTCGTCGAGGTCGTTGTGTTTGCCGCCAGCCCGGATGCATTTCTGGGTGTCCGCAGCGCGCGTGTCGCTGCCCGGGATCGCACCGCCCACTTGCTCACGTCGGGTTTTCTTTCGCCGAGAAAAATCGGGACGAACTGATTCATCCCCGCGTTGGTGAAAAGCAGATTCGGCGCGTCGGGGAGAAGCGATGATGACGGCACGATGGTGTGCTTTTTCTCGCGAAAGAAATCGAGAAAGGATTGGCGGATCTCGGCGGAAGTCATCGCGATGAGTTTAGCGTGAATGGCGGAATTTTCATGCCGGGGAGCGGTCGCCGCGGCGACCTGGTTTTGGAGTCTTGCCAAGACGATCTTTTTCTTGCGGCGAGAGCGGGGTAAAAGTCCGCGACTCGCGAAAGCGTTCGGAGTCGCCAGCCCCGAAAGCTTTCGGGGCGCTCCCCCGGAAGAGCAGCGGAGCTCACTCCCGCGTTTCGCGGAGCGGAACGTCTACAGCTTTTTCTCCTCGTCGAGCTTGGCTTTGACGGCGGTCTCGATTTCCTCGTAGAGCGCGGGATCGTTCTTCAGCACTTCCTTGGCAGCGTCGCGACCCTGCGCGAGCTGGGCGCCTTTATAGCTCATCCAGGAACCGCGCTTTTCCACGATCTGTTTTTCCAAAGCGAGATCGAGCAGCGCGCCGGTCGAGGAAATGCCTTCGTTATACATGATGTCGAACTCGGCTTCCGTGAAGGGCGGCGCGACTTTGTTCTTCACCACTTTCACCCGCGTGCGATTGCCCGTGACGACGCCGTCCGTCTGCTTGATCGCGCCGATGCGGCGGATGTCGACGCGGACGCTGGCGTAGAACTTGAGCGCCTTGCCGCCCGGGGTCGTCTCCGGATTGCCAAACATGACGCCAATCTTTTCGCGGATCTGGTTGGTGAAGATGCAACAGGTGCGCGCCTTCGAAATCAGCGAGGTGAGCTTGCGCAACGCGGCGCTCATCAAACGCGCCTGCGCGCCGACCGTGGAGTCGCCGATCTCGCCTTCCAATTCCTGCTTGGTCACGAGGGCCGCGACCGAATCCAGAACGATGACATCGAGGGCATTCGAGCGCACCAGCGTTTCCACAATCCGGAGCGCTTCCTCGCCGGAACTCGGCTGCGAGACGAGCAAATCATCCATATCGACACCGAGACGTGCGCGCATATTGCGGATCGAGCGCGTGCTCCACGTCGATGAAGGCGGCGAGCCCCCCGCGCTTCTGCGCCTGGGCGATGACGGTGAGAGTCAGCGTGGTTTTACCGGATGATTCCGGGCCGTAAACTTCCACGACGCGGCCGCGAGGAAAGCCGCCGACGCCGAGGGCGCGATCGATCAGGATATTGCCGGTGGGGATGACTTCGATGTCGACGATTTTCTCGTCCCCGAGCCGCATGATCGCGCCGTCGCCGTAATCCTTCGCGATTTGCTGGAGGGCGAGATCGAGATTCTTGTTGCGAGCGACAAGGAGTTTTTCTTCGGCGGATTTTTCTTCAGTTTTGGTGGCCATAAGCGGGGCTCTCTAGTACGTCGCTGCAACCGTTGCGCCAAGCAGAAAAGCACGCGTGTCGCGAAAAAGATTCGCCGCAAAAAAACAAAAAGCCGCGAACCTTGCAGTCCGCGGCTTCTGTTTGTCTAACCGAATTCGCTTTAGGAAACCGCAATTTTGCGCGGTTTCACTTCCTCAGCCTTCGGCAGGGTGAGGGTAACGACCCCTTGATGCATCCGGGCTGCAATCTTGCCGCTTTCGATCGAAGGATCGATCTCGAAGGAGCGCCGATAATTGTGCGGCCGCGATTCCCGATGGAGGAGTGTGCCCTGCGGAGTCGGAGTGGAGCGTCGACCGACGATTGAGAGTTCGTTCTTCTCGATCGAGATCTCAAGGCCGTCCTTGTTCACCCCAGGCATTTCGAGCTCCAGGGTGTAACTATCAGCCGTCTCACGAATGCTCGCCGGGGGAGTAATGAACTTCTCGCTCTCGCGGCGGGTCGCGGTCCGGCCATTATTTTCACGGACTAAGTTGTTGGTCATAAAAATTCCTTTCTTGATTTGGAACCGGCAGATTCAATCCGCCGGCGTTGATTATTCGATCGTGACTTCGACTTTCTTTGGCTTTGCTTCTTCTGCCTTCGGGAGCGTGACAGTGAGGATACCATCCTTGTAAGAGGCGGTGACTTTACCGGCGTCAACCCGTGTCGGCAGGGTAATGCTGCGACGGAATTTGCCGCTGAAACGCTCCGTGCGTTCGGCATTTTCTCCTTCACCTGACGAACTTTGACGTTCACCGGCGATGGTCAGCACGCCGTCATGCAGGGAGATGTCGATGTCTTCCTTGCGCATGCCGGGCAGCTCGACGGTGGCGACAACATTGTCATTGTCCTGATGCAGGTCGAGCGCTGGCGTCCATCCGCTGAAGAGTTGCGCTTGGCGAGCAAAATTGCCCATCAAGGGAAGATCAAACAGACTGTTCATCTCATCGCGCAGATCGATCCAGCGATCGAAAGAAGGCCAGGTCGATAGCTCCGGAGATTGATAACGAATTAAACTCATAACAATTGTCCTTTCTGATAAATGTTTTCTACTGGACGATTGCTTTAGCTTGTTCGGTGCCACTAAACAATCGACTGGTCCAATGTCGTTTTAAAACATTAGAAACTAGATACTTACGAGCATTAAGCATTCGATTATGAAATGGTCGTTTTGTGCCAGAACGGCACAGTCGCAGCGAGGGATTTAGATTACGGATTGTGCCAAAACGTTACTCGGCGATGGGACCAAGTTATCGGTGATTCGCGGGAATCTTTTGCGAGCGCTGTCTCGCCTGGGTAAGGTGCGCGACAAATGCCGGCTTCTACCGACGAAACTTTCATGTGGGCGGCGCTGGCAGAGGCGCGGAGAGGATTGGGACACGTCAGCCCGAATCCTGCGGTTGGAGCAATTCTGGTTCAGCGCGGACGCATCACGGCGAGCGGATACCATCGAGCCAGTGGCCTGCCGCACGCCGAAATCGAGTGTCTGGCGGCGGCGCCTGGCTCGTCTCTGCGGTCGGCCACGCTTTATGTAACTCTAGAACCTTGTTCGACCACCGGCCGCACCCCGCCTTGCACCGAAGCGATCGTTAGGGCGGGCGTGAGCCGGGTCGTGATTGGTGCAACGGACCCAAATCCGTTGCACGGCGGACGAGGGATTGATGAATTGCGCGCGGCCGGGATCGAAGTGACGGCCGGCGTTCTCGGCGAGGAATGCGCGCGGCTGAACGAAGCGTTCAACAAATGGATCGTGACCGGGAAACCGTTTGTGATCGCAAAATGCGGGATGAGTCTGGACGGCCGCCTAACGAGATCGCCTAACGAAGAGCGCTGGCTGACGAGCCCGGCGGCACGGCGGCACGCGCGGCAGCTCCGGACGGAAGTAGACGCGATTATCATCGGGGCCGAAACGTTACGGCAGGACAATCCACGCCTGACGACGCGTCGTGCGCGAAACGCGCGGCAACCATGGCGGGTCGTCCTCACGCGTTCCGGAAAACTTCCGCGGTCCGCTCATCTTTTCACCGATCGATTTGCCGGACGAACATTGGTGTTCCGGCGAAAAGCGCTCTCCGACGTGCTCGTTGAGTTAGGACGCCGGGAAATCACGAGTGTCCTGATTGAAGGGGGCGGGGAGGTATTGGGCCAGGCCTTTGACGCTCGCCTGGTGGACCGAGTGCAATTTTATGTTGCACCGCTCCTCACAGGCGGACCGGTCGCGGCTGTGGCGGGGAAGGGGGCGGCGTCCACGATGCAAGGCGCGCGCCTGGCAGGGATCCGCTACGAGAAACTCGGCCGCGATTTGCTCATCACCGGTTGTCCCCGCTGGGCGGATAAAAATTTTGAATAATCTGCGAACCCCGGCGTCTGAATTTACGTTATTTTATTGGAAAGGGGGTGAAGAATGAGCTGGAAAAAATTTCTTCTAATCGCGGTTGCCGTTGGAGCGATGGCTTTTGTCTCCGCGCCGAAATCTGAGGCGGGAGGAGTGCATGTTGGCATTGGCATCGGGTTCCCGATTGGCTACTACGGCTATCCGTACGCCGCCGGTATACTATCCGTACGGTTACGGGTATCCTAGTATGGGTATCCCTACGGCTATTATGGGCCTTATTACGGCGCGGTCGGCTTCAGGGGTCTACTCACGTCCGGTCGTGGTCGTCCATAACGGGCACCACGTCGTGCACCACCACCACCCTCACTAGGTGCCTCCGTTAAGAGGCTGCGGTGGCCGGCGGAGTGTTTTGTTGTCTGGAGATCGGCAGCTTCGAGGAAACCCTCGAGCTGCCGAATTCTCGTCGGGTGCCGCATCTTGCGCAGCGCTTTCGCTTCGATCTGGCGAATTCGCTCCCGCGTGACCCGGAATTGTCGCCCAACTTCCTCGAGCGTCCGGCTGTAGCCGTCGACCAGCCCGAAACGTTGTTCGAGCACCTGTCGTTCGCGATCAGTCAGCGTCTCGAGAACGTCCTTGATCTTTTCCTTCAAGAGCGCAATCGCGGTCATGTCGCTCGGGTTGTCGGCGCCCTTGTCTTCGATGAAATCGCCGAAATTCGTTTCCTCGCTTTCGCCGACCGGCGCCTGGAGCGAGATCGGCTGTTGCGCCATTTTCAGGACGGCACGGACTCGATCGACGGGCAGGAGAATTTCCTCGGCCACTTCCTCCGGAGTAGGCTCACGGCCGTATTCCTGGAGAAGTTGTTTCTGCACCCGCATGAGCTTGTTGATCGTCTCGATCATGTGCACCGGGATGCGGATGGTGCGGGCCTGGTCGGCGATCGAACGGGTGATCGCCTGGCGAATCCACCACGTCGCGTAGGTCGAAAACTTGTAGCCGCGGCGGTATTCGAATTTCTCCACCGCCTTCATCAGGCCCATGTTGCCTTCCTGAATCAGGTCGAGAAAAGAGAGGCCGCGGTTGGTGTATTTTTTGGCGATTGAAATCACGAGGCGCAGATTGGCCTCAATCATTTCGGTCTTGGCGCGGAGCGCCTTGCGCAGCCAGCCGCGCAATTCCTGGTAGCGCTCGTGGAATTCGGGCGGCGAAAGCCAGAGGGTGGTTTCCAGGTCCCGCAGTCTTTTCGCGTGCAGATTCTGCGCTGCGCGCTTCGGTCGCTTTCTCAGCTCCTCCTGGATAGTGCGCAAAAATGCGTAGTGCTCGTCGGCCAGATGGACGAACTCCTCGATGACGCGTTGCTTGTAAAAGAACTGCGGATAAAGGCCCTGCAGCTTGGAGCAAGATTTCTCAAACTTCTTCAGTTTCAACTCATCGCGATGGCTCGAGCGGGTGATCCGTTCGTATTCCCGACCCAGCTCGCCACTCATCTGGTGGACCTTTTTGCAAAGCCTCGGGAGCATCTTCATGTAGCGCTCGCGACTCTCGATTTTTTTGTCGAGAATGACGCGATCGAAACGCTCGCCGCCTTCGATCAGCTTCGCCGCCAGGGCGAGGTGAGCGGGCGCGACGAAGCCGAAGCGGTTGATCTGGTCGGAGACTCTGGTTTCGGCTTCCTCGATGCGCTTGGAAATCTCAACTTCCTGCTCCCGTGTCAGCAGGGGCACCTGGCCCATCTGCTTTAGGTACATCCGAACGGGGTCGTCCAGGATGTCCAGTTTTGGTTCCGGTTTTTCCTCGTCCTCGTCGGAATCCTTTTTGACGTCTTTGTAACGATCCACCTCCGACGCCTCGATGATGTCGATCTCGAGTTTGCGCAGGCGCATCAAGATCAGATCGAGTTCGTCCGGGTCGGTCAGCTCCGGAGGCAACGCTTCGTTCAGGTCATCAAAAGTAAGATAGCCTTGTTCCTTGGCGAGTTTGATCAGCTCGCGGATGCGGGCCTGGGTCGTGCTCGGAGAGGTCGCGGGCGAATCGCCATTTGGCCCGGCATGTTCCGTTACTCCCATTCGCTCCATTCTTGCCGGGGGCTGGGACGGCGGACTTCTTTCCGGGAGGCCGTCCACGGCCTCGCTTGGGAGGAGTTACCTGCTCGGAAATCACCTTCCGCGGACGACCGCGCGGACGCTTAACCGGCGCGTCAGGCGCGATCACTTTGGCTTTTGCCTTAACGACTTTTTTGGGCTTGGCCTTCGCCTTTATTTTAGGCGGGCGGCCACGCTTTTTTGGTTTCTGCGCAGCTGCTTTAGGCAGCTTCTTCGGTCGGTCAGGCGTTTTCGATTTTTTAGCCAAAACGAGTTGCGGTTGAGCGTTAGGACGAAATAGCAGGATCCGCGCTAGCCATGGTCCCTCACCCCTTCAGGACTCCTGCGCTTGTTGCGGCGAAAACGGGGAAAGCTGGTCGAGTTGCCCCCGCAGGTCAACAACTTGTTTTTGCAGCGTGACGACCTCGCCGGCGACTGAGCTGAGGCAGCTTCAAACGGCTCTCGGCCGCCAGAAGGCGACGGCGCAAAGCCGGCTGACGCAGACCCCGCCACCAATCGCGCGCCACCTCTTCGGCGTTGGGTGGCATTTTTTGCAATAGCCAGGCCGAGACTAACGACTCGTCGGCGGCCGGAAGGGAAGACATGAAACGATTGAGCGAGGCTGGATCGTCGGGGCGCAGATCGCTGCCGAGGATCGTGCCGAGCATCTCGCTGCCCGGTGTTTCCTCCATCACTTCCGGCCAATCCTGCGCGAGGAGAAAATTGCGAGCTTCCACGTCGCGGAGCGCCAGCAGGCAAAGCATCGCGATCTCATGGCGCGGAGCAGGGGCGACCTGGCGCGGCCGCGCCTCGGGAGTTCGGCCACGCTGCTGCTTCGGCAGGAGCGCGGTGAAATCCGCCGCCCCGACCCCGAGCCGGGCGGCCACTCGGTTGATCACTTCGTTCCGCATCAGCGGATCGTGGACGCGCGCGACCGTCTCCGCCAGTTGCCGGGCGAGCTGCATTTTCGCGCTCAAATTTGTCAGGTCGGTCGCGGCCGCCTGGCGTTCGATCCAAAAGTCGAAAAAATCGCGCGCGGCAGCGATGCGGGCGCCGAATTTTTCCGCGCCTTCTTTTCGGACTAACGAGTCGGGATCTTCCCCGGGAGGCATCTCGGCGACCCGGACAACGAGGTTGTTTTCGAGGAGCGGTTCGAGCGAACGTTCCGCTGCTTTTTGCCCGGCGGCATCGGCATCGAAACAAAGCACGACTTCGTTGACGTAACGTTTCAGGATGCGCGCCTGGCCTTCAGTGAAGGCGGTCCCTTGCGGAGCGACCACATTCGTCAGGCCGGCCTCGAAGAGTGTGATCAGATCGAGCTGCCCTTCGCAAACGATGGCGCAGTCCGCCTCGATCAAGCCGCGCTTCGTTTTGTGCAGGCCGAAGAGGATGCTGCCTTTGCGAAAGAGCGGAGTCTCGGGCGAGTTGAGGTATTTGGCGGTCTCGGTTTCGTTCGTTAGGATGCGTCCGCTAAACGCGATGACTTCCCCGACATCGTTGCAAATCGGGAACATGAGGCGACCGCGAAACCGATCGTAGACTTCGCTTTCCGGCCGCTCCTCATCGCGCAACTTGACCAGGCCGCTCTGCAAAATTGTGCCTCGTTTGTAGCCGGCATCGAGCGCCCATTTCAGGCAGGCGTCCCAACTGTCCGGCGCGAAGCCGAGCTGCCACGATTTCACCACCGCGCTTGTAAGCCCGCGTTTCTTCAAATATTCGCGAGCCGGCGCGGCCACCTCCCGCTTCAACAAGTTTTCGTGGAACCATTCCGCCGCTTCCGCGTGCAGCTTCAGCAAAGTGCGCCGCGCTTCGTGCTGGCGATCGTCCTCCGTGCTCCCGCCCCGTTCCTCGATCACCGGGATGCCCGCGCGAGCGGCGAGCCGGCGCACAGCCGCAGGGAAATCGACGTGCTCGTAATCCATCACGAAACGGAAAACGCTCCCGCCCACGCCGCAGCCGAAACAATGAAATGATTGCCGGGCCGGATTGACGTGGAACGACGGCGTTTTCTCCTGATGAAAAGGGCAGAGCGCCCGGTAATTTGCTCCCGCGCGCTTGAGTGGAAAGTAGGAACCGATCACTTCCACGATGTCGTTCGCGGACGCGATCTGCTCGATGAGATGGGTTGGGATCGTTCCCATGTGCGTGTTTTTTCTCGTGACGATGGCGGAACGCTGTCAGATTAACGCAGCGCCTTCGGGCCTCCAAATGATCTTGTTATGATCCGCCGTCCGCCCCGTTTTTTGATCTGCTTTCTCGCCGCCGTCTTTTCGTTAGGCACGGTGGCGGCGCGCGACGTTGCGATCGGGCAGGGCGACGTCGTGGTCATTCCGCTGAAGGGAGAGGTTTCGCCCTCGCTCGCCCTCTTTCTTCGGCGCGCCCAAAAAACGGCGGAACGCGCCGGCGCCGCGGCGATCGTTTTCGACATGGATACGTATGGTGGCCGGCTCGATTCGGCCGAAGAAATTACCGGCATTCTGAATCACGCGACTATCCCGACTTACACCTACATCAATTCCAACGCGGGCTCGGCCGGCGCGCTCATCGCGCTCTCCACCAAACATATTTATATGGCGCCGGTCAGCGCGATTGGCGCGGCCGCGCCCATCCTTTCGACCGGCGAGGATCTGCCCCCGACGCAGAAGGAAAAAACGATCTCCTATTGGTCGGCGCTGATCCGCGGGACCGCGCTGCGTAACGGCCACAACCCCGACATCGGCGAAGCGTTCATGAACAAGGAGAAGGAAGTGAAAATCGGCGACCGGGTGTTGCACCCGAAAGGAACGCTCCTCACTCTCAACGCCCAGGAAGCGACGGAGAAGATCAATGGCAAACCGGTGCTGGCCGACGGCATCGGCCGATTCGCTCGACGACCTGCTGCGCAAGGCGCAACTGAAAGGCAACGTCGTGCAGTTTGATCCGAGCGGTTTTGAACAACTGGCTTTCTGGCTGACCGCCCTCGCGCCTCTCTTATTGTTAGGCGGAATCCTTGGCGCCTACCTCGAATTCAAACTTCCCGGGGTCAGCCTGCCGGGCATCCTCTCCGTCATCTGCTTTGCGCTCTTTTTCCTCGGACATTACCTTGCCGGGCTGGCCGGATGGGAAGTGGTCGCGCTCTTCGTTCTCGGATTTGTTCTCGTCCTCGTCGAGATCTTGTTTTTCGCCCACTCGACGATTGTCTTTGGGGTCGTCGGCGCGCTCCTGATTTTCGCGTCGCTCCTTTGGGCGATGATCGATCGCTATCCCGGCGAGAAATTTTTCCCGACCGGTGAGATGTTGAGACTTCCGCTGCTCAACCTGCTTCTCACCTTTGTCGCCGCTGCCGTCGCGATCGCAATTCTTGCCCGCTACCTGCCGCAGACGAGCATCTATCGCCGCTTTATTCTTTCGACCACCAATCCGCCTGGTCCATCGTTAGCCGGCGCGCCGCGCGCCTTCGCAACCGCGCTTCCACTCACGCCCGGAATGCGGGGACGCTCGCTCACTATTCTTCGTCCGAGCGGGAAAGCGGAGTTTGAGAACCATGTCGTAGATGTCGTGACGGAAGGCGAATTCATCGCGCCGGAAACGCCGCTCACGATCATCTCGACCGATGGAATGCGCGTGGTCGTCAAAGGAGTCGTTGCCTGATGTCGCGCCGATCGCCCGTGCTCGCCGCAGAGTCGCGCCCGTCACTTTCGCGCGGCGTGCGGATGGCGTTGAGTTATCTCGCGCTTTTCGTTTTCACCGCTTTCGCGCTTTATCCGATCAGCCGCATCGTCACGATTGCGCTCCGGCCGGGCGACCAGTTGCTTTCGTCGTCGCTCGCGCTCATTCCGCGCGGCGCGACGTTGGCGAACTTTCGCACCCTCATCTTCGAGACGCTGTTTTTGCGCTGGCTGGGCAATTCGCTTCTCATCGCACTCGCCGTCACGGTCACGGGAGTCGCGCTTGCCTCCACCGCCGGTTATGCGCTCTCGCGTTTTCGTTTTCTTGGCCGCAGCTCCACGCTCAACGGACTCCTCGTCACCCAGATGTTCCCGGCGACGATGTTGCTCCTCCCGCTTTATCTCATCCTGATCAAGCTCGGCCTGATCAATTCCTATCTCGGCGTCATCATCATCTACACCGCGACCGCGCTGCCATTTTGCATCTGGCAGTTGAAAGGCTACTACGACACCATCCCGCTCTCGCTCGAGGAAGCCGCCGGGATCGATGGTTGCACGCGCTGGCAATCGTTTTATCGCATTGTCCTTCCGCTTTCCGCGCCCGCGATCGTGATCACCGCGCTCTTTTCCTTCATGACGGCGTGGAACGAATACGTCGTCGCCGCTCTCGTCCTGCAGGATGTGGAAATTTTCACCCTCCCGCTCGGGCTGAAGATGTTCCAGTCGAACATGAGCACGCAATGGGGCCTCTACGCTGCCGGCGCGCTCCTCGTTTCCATTCCGGTCGTGATTCTCTTCCTTGTCCTGAGCCGCTTCCTTATTTCCGGCTTGAGTTCCGGGGCGGTTAAGGGTTGAAGTGACCACCTTCGATTATGAAAAAGCCTCGATCTGCGTTCTCTGCCTTTCACTCCTGTCTTGGATTCGTTAGGGCAGACCAGACCAACGTCGCCGAAGACGACGCCAGCCAGGAAGCCTACAATGGCGGCTTCGACAGCGGGAAAAATGGCGGGAGCGGTTTCGGGGAATGGAAAGTGACCAACGAAGGCAACGACGAGAACCGCCACTCCGGATTCTTCGTCGCGACCACTGACAACAACAAGGATCTCAATGGCATCGCCAAGAATGGCAAAGCGTGGGGCCTTTTCGCCAATGGCACCGGTTTCGAGCAGGCGGTCGCTTATCGCAGCTTCAAGGAGCCGCTCGCCGTCGGCGATTCCTTTTCCTTCATGATGGAGAACGGGAAGATCGAAAAGAAATTTGAAAACGACGATCCCTCGACCGGGTCGATTGGTCTGACCTTGCGCACGGGCAACGCGACCGATTCACCGGCCGACTACAACAAAGACGCGGTTTTTGAATTCGGCTTATTACGAGGGGAAAGCGAATTACCAGATCTATGACGGCTCGGGCGCCGATAAGACCGATTCGGGTGTTCCCATGACCGATTCCGGCGTGATCGTGACGGTTACGGTTACCGGGGCAGACACCTACGATTTGGAAATCCAAACCGCCGCCGACAAGAAGCTGACGAAGTTGCCGGGCCGGAAATTGTCGAGTGCGGGGGCGATCACCAGTCTGGCGATTTTCAATCGCGACAGCGAAAAGACCGACGCCTTCTTCAACTCGCTGCAGGTGGCGCGGGAGAACAAGTAGCGAAGCGCGAAATCGCCGCCAGCCTGGAGGGATGGGCTCTTTCCCGCCCTCGTTTCAGAAACAGGGACGACACAGAGGTCGTCCCTCCACGCCGGCTAACGATTCTTGCGGGACCAATGCGCAGGGCGCGGCTCGAACGCGCAACCTACGGCTTCGGAGGCCGTCGAATTACGAGGCAGAACCAATTCCGTTGCCGTTTTGTTGCCGTTTTTCGGGCCGGTTTGCCCGGTGGGGTCGCCACACGGCCCCGGCCCCCTGCACCTGTTTCCGGCCAAGCGAACCAAGCCCAAGAGCCGCCCGGCCCGATGGAGCGAAGCTGCGGCCAACGCAACGGCTGCGCTTCAAGAACTGCTCGACATCCAGCAGGAATATCACAGAAACTGGCCCGGATGGACGCGGGCAAGCCCAGGACCTATTCCCGAAAGGAAATCAAGCTGCGCACCGAGAGGCTTGCCGAGGCCCGCAAAAAAGGGTGGGCCGGGACACGTGCCTGCGGCCAAGAAGGCCACCACAACGACCAGAAAGACCAAAAACCGATGACAAAAAACAATCAGTAAGACAAAAGCAGTAAAGGCCGCGCCGAACCAGCGGACAATTAAAATGGTGATCTACTTCCGAACCGATGGCATCGACGGCTTGCCGGTTGGCAAGGTGAAGCCGAAGCAGTGTTGGGATTCCGGCATCGTGGCGATTCCGCAAAACGCCACACACGGCATCCCGGGTAGGCTGAACAAGCAGATGGCCTTCAACTCGTTAGGCGAATTAACGTTCACGATTGAACAGACATTACTGGTGCTAACGGCATCACAATCCGGCCCGACAAAACCACGGCCAAACTGTTTGGGGCGCAACCAGCGGGAAGCCGTTAGGCTGCGGCTGGACGGGTTTTTAACCAAAGCAGCCCGGTCCACAGCCACCAGCCAAGCCCCGCAGTTAACCCACCGCGGGGTTTTTCGCTGTCCAGCGGGTATCAACACGGCCACCGACCACCGCCAAACCGGCTCCGTGCTTTTGCCGCCGGGCAGCCAAAAAAGGGGCCGACGTCTGCACTTGACTACCAGCGAGCGAAGCAAACAAGCTGTGTGGCTCAACCAAGGCAGTGACCCAACTCAACGGTTAAAGCCTAACGCAGCTTATGTTGAATTCATCATAAGCTTCCGCCGAAGAAGTGTAACTCTGGAATCGGATCTGGATCGTCCATCTCTGGCTCACGAATTACTCCGTGGCCGGAGTTGGCACATGGTCGGCCTAACCAGTGAGGCCAACCCGCCGAAGTGTGTCTTGCCAGCTACCGTGCTGAGAGTAGAAAATTGTAGCTACAGTTTTTTGTTGATATCTTTTTGGGGATGAAGCTTTAATGAAGTAATTTTCTCACCCCGGATTCCGCAGGGGGATGTTCGTGAAGATTTTGCCTCAGGTCTTGAAAGACAGCCCACAAGTGGCGGCAGAAGCTATGGGCACGAACACAGGTCGCAAAGCGCCAGAGCGACACAGTAGCAACTGTGCTCGCATCTTCGTTGGGCATCCGGTTTCAGGCGGGTGCAGTTGCCAAGGGAACCAAGGAAACCGGGTGCCCAACAGCAACCGTGAAAGAAAACAACTCAGGCAAGTAAGACCCAAGCCGGCCTATGACCGGCCCGTGGGCCAATCTGAAGGTCAGGCCGCGCAGTCAGTGGAAGAAGGTAAACCGGCCCGGCGGCGGTTACCTACTCAACGAGGCAGAACTGGCCAAGGCAGCTTAGGGGAAGAACCTCGCACCGTCCGCACATGGCGTATTTGTGGCATCATCCCGGGCGGTGGTTCTCGGGGCTAGGACAGTCCGGTTCAGATTGCCTAACGTGATCGCCGCACTGGAGAGGAGAACGGTTCACGAAATCAAGCCGAAGGCCACATGAAGCGGCGGTCGAGACCAAGGGAAAGCCGCCGCCGCGTGCATACCGTGATGAAGTGTAACGACGGCGGCGACGACAATATCGTCAAGCACCTGACTCTAGCACTAAGCCGGGGCTGAGCGCAAACCTCGGTTACTTCTCCCGCATCGAAGTCGCCGCCGAAGCCTACCCGCTGACAGCGCGGGTATTTCTTCGGCCCCTTTGCCCCTCCCACAGTCGTTAGGGACAGAAAAACAGAAACCAGAAAGGAAACCAACCACAATGCAACACAGCGTCGGCATGAGCCGGCGCCTAACAAGAAAGGACAGTTATGGCAGCTAAGAAGATAATGAAAATTCATCCGCTCTGCCGGATGTTTAGTCAGATTGCGCCGCTCGCAAACGAGGAGAAGGCGCAGATGTTGGAGAGCGTCAAGAAGCATGGCATCCGCATGCCCATCCTCGTAAACACGAGCAACAGGATACCATCTTTGACGGGGCGACCCGCTGGGAGATGGCCTACGAGCTGAAACTCCCGCTGGAGAAAATCCCCTTCGAGGTCTTCGATTCCGAGACCAGGACAAGATCAAGGAGGAGATCGCCATTCGGAAGACATGGATCGACGACATATGAGCGATGACCAGCGCGTCGCCATCATCACCAAGCTAAACCTCCCGCGGCTGGAGCAGGAAGCGAAAAAGAGCGGCTGAGCAAAGCGGGCGGAGACAACAAAGTTGATCGCCTATAATGAAAACAAGATAGGCGATGGCAAGGCCGGAAGCTTCAAGGGCAAGGCCAAGTTGGATGGCAAAGGTTCAGTTGCGGCGCAGATTGCCAAGACAGCCGGTGTCAGCCAGCACAAAGCGCAGCAGGCGGTGAAGGCCAGCAAAGCGGGCGCGTTGGACGACGTGATTGCAGGCAAGACCAAGCTACAGAGCGCGGCAGCGAAAGCGCCTACCAAGAAGCGCAAGACCAAGGTGATTCCGTTTGAGGATCAGGTCTACAAGAAGTGGACGCAGTGGCTTGGCCGGTTTCCACATCCGGTGCGGCGTGAAGCGTTAAAGGCGGTGCACGGCTGGATTGGCTGCCCTTTGCTCGGACGGACTGACCGGAACGGCAAACTGATTATGCCCGAGAAGATTACCTACCACGGAAAAGGAACCTTCACCCTGGGCGAGGTAATGGCAGACGACTTTAACTTCGGAGAGCCACGACGGCCAAGCCAAAAGCCGGTCAAAAGTGAGGAGATGTAAAAGACACAGCAAAACAGCGTCCGGCGGTGGTTGACCCATCCGACGCCTAACAAAAGGAACCGCAAAATGAAAGGATAGATGAGTTATGACTAACAAAAACGCCGTGGCCGCCAATCAACTCGAGGAGTTCGGGCAAATCCAATTCCCGTGGTTCAAAGCTCCCGGTTGTTATCAGGGGCCGGGTTACAAGCGGAGCCAGTGCCAAGCGGCCAAGCCGCAGCGTTTCTCGATCTTGGGCAAGGTTCTGACTAGTCGGCAGCGCAGACGGCGGCGAAGCAGGTGGATGCCGAAACGGCAGCTCCTTCTCGGACTGCCAAACGAGAAAGGAACAACCTAACGAAAGAAGAAAAGCGGCCGGGGATAGTCCGCACCGCCCCGGCCACGAAGGACTGCATGAAACTGCCGCAGCGTAGCAAAGCAGACGACCCAACGCAAGGGCAAACGCCGCCTAACGACTCTTTAGCCCTTCATCCGCCGTTGCCTTCACTGCTGACTGATTGCGTTATCGTCGGGCACGCGGAGAAGGCGGACGTTGTCTTTACCCCGCCGCAGTGGTTCGCCATGTGCGCGCACATGATGAATGACAACCCCGACAACTTTTTTCTCATGCCGTATTTCTGGAAGAAAGGGCAGGCCCGTTCAAACATTCGCTAGGGCCTACAAGGCCAGTGCTGCTAAACGCATGGTATGGACGTGGGATACCACCACCGGCAAGGCGAAGCTCCCGGCTTCGATTGGCTTTTACCCGACGAATGCTTTCCGCCAGTCACGTTGGGGTGCGTTTGATTTTGATGCTCACGACGGCGACTACATGCGGGCACGTAACCTCGCACACAATGCGTTCGCTCTTGCTCATCCGTGAGCCGAAACTGTATATCGCTCTGTGCACCAGCGCAGGCGACCCGGCCATAGCGGCTGGCACCTGTTTGTTTTCACGAAAGAGTTTTACCCGGTCGAGGAATGGACGCGCTTACTCAAACAGGTAGCCGCCCAAATCGGCACCCCGATTCAAGCCGGGTGTGTGTGAAATCTTCCCCGGTGATTGCAAGGGCATCGGTCACGGCATCCGTGCACCGGGAACGTGGAATCCGAAGTCCGGTGACTGCGGTCTCATCCTGCGTGAGACCATCACCAAGCTACTCCCTTCTCACCTCGCTGCTTTACCTAAAGAGAAGCAATGCTCTTTAGGTACTAGGTCAAGCTACGAGGGAAGAATCTCAGATTTTACCTAGTAGGGAGTTTTTCCAGATCACAGCACCGGGCACGAGACACGCGAAATTGCTCGAATTAGTCGGCGCCGTTTTTCTTCAATCCGGCAGAGAAGTGGCCCACCGAAACAAGCTGAGCTACAACACAACGAAGCCAATCCTGCTCCGGTCGCATCGCTCGCTGAACACCTTGCCGGATTTGACCGGGCATGGTCAGGAATGGAGCGGGACTGGCTGAGCCAACTGACCCCGGCTGAACGGATCAAGTTTGATGCTCTGACCACCGATAACGAACGAGACGCTTTCAAGATTCTGCGCAACTGGAGCCAGACCGACTCGCCCGATTTCAGGGTGCACTGTCGAACCTTGGGCGAGCAGCTCGGCATCACGCTGCAAGGCGCGGCAGATATTCGCCGTCGCTTTTGCATGTTAGGCATCCTGCGCCAGACCGCGCCACTACGTCCCGCACAAGCTGGCCGCTCGCTACGAATGGATAGCTGACAAGTGAGGGAATCACTCACGCCCAAGGGTGAAAGGCCGGGGTGACAAGCTCGGCAGGAATGGCCCGCGACCTGTACGAGGTTGACCGCTGTCACGTTTTTGTGCACGCCCCGGCCGAGAGTTGGAACCCCGCTTTTGAACAAAAAGGCTTGGTTCAGGATGAGATGACCCGCCTTCGCATTTCGCTTGACTGGCGGTCGCTCGTCCCGTCAGACTGCGCGTCTCAGGAGCAATACTATGAAAAATCGAGATCCACGAACAAAACTCACCAGCCTTCTCGCAGTCACGTGCCTTGCGCTCATGCCTGCCGCCCTCGCCGTCGATCCTCCGCCGGACGGAGGCTATCCCGGCAGCAACACCGCTGAGGGTGAGGATGCGCTTTTCAGTCTCACCGACGGCGCCCACAACACGGCGATTGGTTTCGATGCGCTGTTTAGCAACACGATCGGCAACGACAACACGGCTGAGGGCTTTAACGCGCTCTTCAGTAACACTGCGGGTAGCGGCAACACCGCCACCGGTGCTTACGCGCTTTGGTTCAACACCATCGGCAATAGCAACACGGCCAACGGTGTTACCGCACTCTACGACAACCAGAACGGCGGTGGAAACACGGCGACCGGCTATCAAGCACTCGTAAGCAACACTAGCGGCAATAGCAACACGGCCACTGGCCAGGGCGCGCTGATCTTAAACATTGCTGGCAGCTCAAATACAGCCGACGGTGTTTTTGCGCTCGAATTTAACAGCACCGGCAGCTTCAACACGGCCGCCGGGATGTATGCGCTCTCTTACAACACCACCGGCAACAACAATACAGCAGTCGGTTTTATGGCAATGGCGGGCACCTTCGGCCAATACGCCGTCGAAAGCGACAACACCGCGATTGGTTCTCAGGCACTCCTTAGCAACATCACCGGTTCTAACAACGTGGTCATCGGTGTTAATGGACTATACAAAAATACAACTGGCAGTAGCAATACGGCGAATGGCAGCAATGCTCTCTACAGTAACACAATCGGCATCAACAATGCCGCTACCGGATTCCAAGCACTCTACAGCAACAGCATTGGCAATTACAACACAGCCAATGGACAAGGCGCGTTGTATGGTAATACAACAGGAAGCAACAATACGGCTGCCGGGCAGAATGCGCTAGAAAACAATACGACCGGCAAAAACAACATTGCACTCGGCTCTAATGCAGGCTTCAACCTAACGACCGGTAATAACAATATCGATATCTTCGACAAGGGCGTGGCCGGGGAAGCGAACACAATTCGTATCGGAAAGAGTGGAATGCAAAAGAACGCGTTTATCGCCGGTATCAACGGTGTAACCGTAGCGGGAGGCGTAGGAGTGATCGTCGATACCAATGGTCATCTTGGGACGGTAGTTTCGTCGGCACGTTTCAAGGACGCAATCCAGCCGATGGATAAATCGAGCGAGGCTATTCTCTCGCTGAAACCTGTCACCTTCCGTTACAAGCACGACCTTGACCCTGACGGCGTCCCGCAATTCGGCCTTGTGGCCGAGCAGGTGGAAAAGGTCGACCCCGATCTGGTGGCCCGTGACGAGGCAGGAAAGCCTTACACGGTGCGCTACGAAGCGGTGAATGCCATGTTACTCAATGAGTTTTTGAAAGAGCACCGCACTGTGCAGGAATTAAAGTCCGCTGTCGCAAGACAGGCGGCATCCGCTGCCCAGCAACAAAAAGAAATTGCGGCCCTCACGGAGGCCCTCAAAGCGCAGGCCGCGCAAATCCAGAAGGTGAGCGACCAGGTTAGAACACAAGCGCCTGCTCAGCGCGTGGTGGCGAACGATTAATCCTCAATCCTCCGTACTTTTTTGAAATTCCGGCTGCTTTTTTCTTTGTAAGCAATGAAGACATATCCGTCCAACCCGAACGAAAACCTAGAAAGCAAGATACAATATGAAAACTAACATCAAGTCCGCCTGTCGAACCGCTCTCTTCCGTCCACGCGTCTCAATGAATCTCATCGGGACCCTTGCGATGGCAATTGGGGTCTTGCTCATCGTCCCTCGAGTCGGTTCAGCACAAACCGAAGACCCTGCCAAACCCTACTACGACGCCGTCAAAGACTTCTCAATAACATCGAACCCGAACGGAGTTTGGTCATATGGCTGGCAATCTTCCCTCAGATCACCGCTGAATCTCTATGCTCTGACGGACACAACCAGCGTTAGTGGTATGAGCGCGTGGCTCGAGTTCGGGACGATCTTCACTCCTCCTCTTGTTGCACATAATGATACGTCCAACAAGATCTGCTTTAATACTATTTGTGTCCCCCCCACGTATCTCCTGGTGCATCCTGGCCGCAACAATGAAGTATCCGTGGTGCGTTGGACCGCCCCATCGTCAGGGAATTTCTCTTTCCAGCCAGCAGTCGAAGGCTTGGACTATAAAGCCACAACTACGACGAGATTTTACGGAATACTTAATTCGAAAATGGCCATTTGCGGCGCAAAGATAGACTACTACCAAGGGCCGATTGTGTTTAATTTCGTGCACACGGTGTCGGCGGGAGACACAGTCGATTTAGCCGTTGCCTTCGGCCAAGACGCTAACTTTTTAGGCCACAGCATCGGCATTCAGTTCAAGATCACCCAGGTGAAATAGATGCGAAGCGGGATTCCCCGATGGTGCAAAAACGGCTGCGCATCAAGTCGCCGATTGACTAACTCGGTGTTGCCTGTAGGTCTGCACAGTCCCGCCGAGTAACTCACGGCAGAGGAGCTGTGCAGCTATTCTTGTCCGATACTGACCGCTCTGTTGTTCTCGTCGCTTCAGTTCATCGAGGCAAGCTTGCGGGAGGATCGTTTCAAGCCGCCAATCACCGCAGCGTGGCCTACCTCGCCCGCGTGGGTTAGAAGAATTTGGTCGAGTCATACCTAACTCACGATTTTAGCGTGTGGAATCACGCCACCCAAGAAGAGCAAACGCCCCGGCTCCACCACCCCCAATTTCAACATACCGGCGGAACCGAGGCGCAACCGCAATGAATATAACAGATCCTTCTTATCCGCGCTTTTAATGTAACACATAGGGTGCTATCATCAAAGGACTAACTTATGAATGAGAGACCATTGTTCCGAACTGACTACCGCGTCCCGCCGCCCGGAACGAATATGATCTCGCCTAACGAGGAACGTGCAGTGGCCGCAGCCGCCAGCCGGGAAGCGGTCAAAGAAGAGATGGCTTTCGACCGCGCCCTAGGCCGGCGGCCCCGCCCGGCCCAGCCTGAGTTACCAACAGTCAAAGCGCCCACCTTGCCGGATGATTTCCGACAAAAGGTTTCGGCGCTCGACAACCGAATCTCTCGACGCGGCCTCGGAATCTCAAGAGGGCGCCTTGTGTCGTTAGGCAGAGAGCGTTTCGGCTTCTTGCTGGAGGCGGATCGTAAGTGCCGGGCGGGCGGTATCTGCGCGGGTGTTGACCTGACCCGCTTCGAGACCGTCCAGAGCGCACTGCACGCTTTTTTGTGCCAGATCGTTCCGCCGCGGACAACGAGCGAGCAAGCTTCCGGCCGCGGCAGAGAGCGAGGAGTCGCCCGGCAAATATCCGGGTGGAATGATTTATGGAAAGCCACTTGGGAGCGACAGGAGACACTCGATGATCTGTATGGGTTCCATGACCGATTCGAGAGCCTTATGTTGGGTCACAGTATGCTCGAACAACTCTCAAGCGATGGCCGCGCCCGTTCACCGCTCTTCCGCGGCGGCAAAGGGCCAAAGGTCGGTCTGTTTCTGGGCTGGCTCCCGGCGGTCGAAGGCGGTTCCGCACAGGTCAAGCTAGCTGGCCCGGTCTGGTCGGTCGTGTCATGGCTCACGAGTGAAAAGGCGCTCCCGCCGCTCCCGTCCGTGTTGGCGGCTGAGTTTTTCAATGTGCGTGCGCCCACACCCGCTCAAGAGCGGATCGCCGCGGCCACTTTTGACGGTTTTCTGCTCGGGCTCGATGGCTGGCCCCTGTGGGATGCGATCGGCAAGGCCGCCCGCACCGCGGTCAATGAAACCCGGCTCGCCTCCTGGCGGGGAGCCTTGGCCAAGAGTTATCCGCGGATCACCGAGTTTCATGCCTTGGTCGCCGCCGCCTTCTATCGTGATGTCGGCTTCGGATACGAAACTCACCGGGAATTCGACCCGGCCGCCGCCCGCGTTTTCATCCAGCGCACCGTTGCACGGTTGCTCGATTGCGCTGGCGCATTGTTGGCCCTCGGGCTCGACGAAGTTTTCCCCGGCGCTGTGCTGGCCCGGTTTGAACCGCCGCGCTCTTTGATGGCAAACCTGAAGCACTCGCCCAAGAGCGGGCCGCAATCGTCCGGCAGTTAGAAGCGGCGTTTCCCGGGTCCGCGTTCAAGGTGGACTTTGAGGAGGTAAAACGATGAGCCCCACCTTGGTTTTCATCCGTCACGCTGAGATCGACGGCAGGCACTTTCCTTTCGGGAGCGAATGCCCGCCCGGGTTACTCACGACCCGGCAAATCGAGGAAGCCATTGATGCCGGTTGGCTCAAAGAATTTGAAGTCAGCAGTCTCTACCGGACGTTTCCGCTTTTCACCAGAAGCAAGCACGAGCAGTTATCCTAACTTGAATATCAATTCAACCATTACAGCTCTCGACCGAGCCGCGGCAGATTTGACTACGCCGATCCGAAAGCAGCCACAGCCCCGGCAAGCCTTCTTGGCGACCGCAAGTTGGCCCTACCCGCTGCCTAACGAGGAGAGTTTCGCCGACAAGCTGTGCAATGCGGTCAAGGCGAGAATTGCGCCGCCCCGCGGGGCCACACAGAAAGAACACGCAGAGATGGTCGAGCGGGAGAAGGCCCGATATCGAAAGCCGGTGCGCCGCCAGCGAAGCAAGGGCGAATAAGAAGGCACCGCATTCTCACGCGCTAGTGGTCGTGCCTTAGCGATCTAGTGCGTTCCCTGATGCACGGACTTGAGATTTGGCTTTACTTCTCAGGCGACTCCGCCCTACAACGGCGGAATGCGAATCGCTGCTCTCCATACCGCCATTCTGCTGGCTTGCTCGGCTTTTCTGCCAACCTGCACCCTCGCCGGCAGCGCCACTTGGAACCTGAATCCATCGAGCAATGACTGGAGCACCGCTGCGAACTGGACACCGGCCACTGTGCCTAATGGTCCTCTCGACAATGCGACATTTGAAGATTCCAATGTCACCGATGTGTCGATTCCGACAGACACTGAAGTTGACAGCATTGTTTTTGGCCCCGGAGCGAGCGCATTCACAACTACGGTCGCTCCCACGTCGGGTTCTGCTCAGTTCACCGTTAGCGGCGCAGGCGTGCTCAACAGTTCAGGCGTTATCCAAAAGTTCGTGCTCCAAACCGTGCCCCAAACCGGGTCTCAACACACCTATCTTACATTTCAGGGTAGTGCGACGGCTGGTACGTCTACCAGTTATACGGTCGAATGGAGAAAGGATGGCCCCGATTACCCTTTTCTCATGTTTACCGGGTCTTCGTCAGCGGGCGACGCCACTATCACCAACGAAGGGGGAGGCGAGTCGGGGCATGCGGGTGGCTCTACCGTGTTCTACGATCACGCGACCGCCGGTAACGCAACAATTACCCTAAACGGTGGGACGGTTGCCAGTGCTTGGGGTGCCTATCTTATTTTTTATGCCTTCTCGACCGCCGGTAATGCGACCTTGATTGCGAATGGAAGCGTGCAAGGTCCCCACTCGAGGGGTTCCCAGATTATCTTTTCTAATCATTCAACCGCTGGTCAAGCAGTCATCATTGCTAATGGGACCTTGCCTACTGGTCGTGTGGCTGGATCTGTTAGCCTCACTGACAGCAGCTCTGGTGGGACGGCGCGAATCGAACTTTCTGGAACTGGTACGTTGGATGTTACCTCACACATGGGTCACGAGGTCGAGATCGGCTCAGTCGAAGGCGACGGGCTCGTTTCGCTGGGAAAAGTTCCACTTACCGTCGGCACTAACGATCTGAGTACGACCTTTTCTGGCACGATCGGGGATAGAGGAAAGGGCGGATCGCTGACCAAGGTTGGAACCGGAACACTGACATTGAGCGGAGTCAACTCCTACACTGGTGGCACGACGGTTAGCGAAGGTTTTCTGAAGGTTACGAACGCAAACGGCTCCGGGACTGGGTCTGGAGACATTCTGATAAATGGCGGAACGCTCGGTGGAAATGGTATCGTCGCTGGAAGCGTGACGGTCGGGAGCGGCGCTGGTAATGGTGCGTCCCTGGCACCAGGGACCGGAATGAGCACTTTGACTATCCAGATGACATTGACATTTAAGGCCGATGGCAGCTACACCTGTCGACTAAACACCAAACAGGGCAACGGCTGATCAAGTGCTCGCAAATGGGACAGCAATCGAGAACGGAGCTCAGTTTACACTGCGGCCGAAAGGCAACGGCACACTTCCCCTTGGGACCGTCTTTAGCGTGATCACTAACAATGGGGCTGCGGCGATCACAGGCACTTTTAGCAACCTCGCTGATGGCGGAACCATCACAATCGGCAGCAACACCTTCCAAGCCAACTACGAAGGCGGCGACGGCAACGATCTTACGCTGACGGTTGTGCCGTAGTTCCGGTTCGACAAAGCGAGTAACGGTGATTGGATGCCACGGTAGCCAGATCAGGCGGGAGTCGTTAGGGCACTTTTCATTGTCAAATTGAGAATAGGTTCTGCTGCTGTCGTTCGGTCTGCGGCCGCGTAGAGGGGCCAAATTTGGCTAGTTACAACCCAGTTGGAAAGGCATGTCGTGTCGCTTCCGGGGCCTGTGGCCAAGCGTGGCGGCGCGGCGATATGGGTTGACGGCCCCCGTCGCAGCGTGGCCTTGGCGCGGCCCCGCAGTTGGCCTGCACGTAGTTTTGTTGGCCGTTTTGGGTAATTAGCCGGTCGCACCAATTCCGCCACTTGGCTGAATGATCCGAACCCGCGTGGCGCTAGATCGGGAAATCGTTAGTCATCGGTCTCCGCGCTTTGAAGCTTCATTCGGATCGGGCTTCCGATGTTTTTTGGAAAGCCTTTGATCCGCTTCGATCAAGATGATGGCGAGAGCAGCAGCGATGACCCCAAATATAACAACCGCATCTCCGAAGGATGCGATAAACGCAAGCATGCCCAGAAAAAACATTAGAGTGCAGAGCGTAAGAATAATAACACTGAAACCCGTCACAAGCGGCCGACCCTTGAGTTGCTCATGGTAGAGGACTGCAATGCTCATGACCATAGCGCCAGTAAGGAGGCAGATCGCATATTTGTGATATTGCGTGAGGTCGCTGCGGGTTCCGAGCTGTGTCAGGACGACGAAACTTGCCGCTGCAATACCGGCGAGCGTCCAACGTTTTTTTTGGCTCCAGTTTCTATCCACCGGGCAAACCTAGCCCAATCGCTCGACCTTTCGGAAGCGGAATCTTCCGCCTCTTTCTGCGGCCAGCCTGAGCGCGGGCGCGGCCTAAGCGATGGCGACGATCTTGCGGTCGTCTTGGGCCTGTGGCTTGATGGCCCAAAACCGTTCCGCGTCGCTCGGCCTAACAAGCTGCCGGTAATGCTGGAAAATCATGCCGCTGTCGGTGTGCCCCATCTCGAGCGCCAGCGCGGCGGCGTCTTTGAAGTGGGCCAGATGGTAGCTGGCGAAGGAATGGCGCAAAGCGTTGTCCGGCCAATCCGTTAGGCCAGCGGCGGCTCGCAAGGCCGCAAACGTTTTGACGAAATTCTCTGGTGTGACCGGGCCGGAATGTTTGCGCACCGGCCCCAACCACTGGCGCAGGTTTGGCTGTATCCTAACGAAACGTCGCCGGGCCGTTTTGGACTTCTGCGCCGTCACCTCAATCAAGTTGTCGGCAAAGTGAACGTCCCGCCAATCCAGCCGTTCCAATTCCGCCCGACGCAGACCGGCAAACAATCCGATGGCAACGTGCGGCAGGATTTGAGGCGTGGCGTTCTCCAACAAATTGGCGGCCTGCCCAACGGTCAAGATTCCGGGCGGCGCATCGACTTCTTTCGCCTTCGCAGTTTTGGCCGCTGGATTGCTGGTCGAATATCCACGATCAACCGCGTAGGAAAAGAGCGTCACCACCACGCGCCGGAAATTATTGCGCGTCGTTAGGCCGACCGGGAGGGCGAGCAACCAATCGTCAATCGCTTGAGCGCCGATCGTGGCCATCATCTCTTTGCCAAACGCGCCCTCGAAGCGCGCCAGCCTCGAGCGCAAATCCGCAAGGTAACGCCGGCTCATGCCACCGGCTTTTTTGTCGGCGATCATCTTCGGAACCAGTTCGGCCACCGTGATGCTGCGTTCTGTCGCTTTCAGATGGGCAAGGTAATAATCGACCGCGTCCGCAATGGTCTTGCCGAAGGGCTGCAATCGCTCCGCTGCCGTCTGGGCCATCACCCGCAGGGTAGAGGAAAACTCCACATGCTCGCTGCCGTGGGTTCTCAACTCGGCATTCATCTTGGCGGCCACCGCGTCGGCCTGCGCTTTGCTCTGGAAGAATTGCCGTCGCCGTTTCCCAGCCTCCCGGTAATTGACCACGAATTTTAGATGTGGCCGCTTGTCGTCGTCATACTGTGTGGCTTTGATTTTTCTCATCTGGTTGGCCGAACCGTTGCCATTCGGTTGCCCATTTTCAAGGTGTTTTTGTGTTAAAATGGGTTTTTGGCGGTTGGAATGAGTCAAACCGGACGAGGCTGGAAAAGCGGTGATTTTACCTCTGAGAAGCTGTTTTCAGATGGTGTGCGCCCGGCGCGGCTCGAACGCGCAACCTACGGCTTCGGAGGCCGTCACTCTATCCAGTTGAGCTACGGGCGCAGCGCAGCCGTGATTATAATGGCCGCGCTCGAAAGCACAACCGACCGTGGAGGGACGGGCTCTGTTCCGCCCCCGTTTCAGACAAACACGGACGACACGGAGGTCGTCCCTCCAGGCGGCGGCCGTGGCCAAGAGCGCCATCGTGCTCTTTACAATCCGCCTGAGCCGCGCTAGGTATTCGACCCCCGTTTCCGGGGCAGAAAGCGACTTTTATGAACATTATCGACACCCTCGCCAAAGAGCAGCAAAAGACCGACGTGACGAAATTCAAAGTGGGCGATGGGGTGCGTGTGCATACCCGCGTGCGCGAAGGCGACAAGGAACGCATCCAGATTTTCGCGGGTATCGTGATCGGTCGCAAAGGCACCGGACTCAACCAGACTTTCACCGTCCGCCGCATTTCCTACGGCGAGGGCGTGGAGCGCGTTTTTCCGGTGCATTCTCCGCGTATTGCCAAGGTGGAAGTGGAAAAGCAAGGCCGCGCCCGCCGCGCCAAGCTGAATTATTTGCGCACCCGCCTGGGCAAGGAAGCGACTGCGGTCCGGGAATAGTTTGCGCTGTAGCGGCGGTCAATGACCGCCGAAACGTCGGCGTTGTTGTCCACGTGATCATCGCGCTCATAGAGCGCCGCTACAAATTTGCGGCCCGAACGGTGTCGAGCACGGCCGGGCTTTAATCGGTAAAATCTGTGGATAAACTTTCCGCAGGATGCGCTGCGGATTCCGGCACGAAAAAAAACTGCGATCGTTAGGCATCGGATGCATCGCCGGGATCGATGAAGCCGGCCGCGGCGCGCTCGCCGGACCGGTGGTAGCGGCGGCCGCCATTTTGCCGGAGCGTTTTCGGCACCGGAAGTTAAAGGATTCCAAACAGCTTGCGCCCGAGTTGCGCGAAAAAATCTACCGTTACCTGACGAACCACTCCGAGATCATCTGGGCGGTCGGCATCGTCGATTCGGTTGAGATCGATCGGATCAACATCCTGCGCGCCTCGCATGAGGCAATGCGGATCGCGGTCGCTGGCCTGACGATTTCACCGGAGCATGTCTTGATCGACGGACTGCCGGTTTTCCCGTTTCCGCTTCCACAGACTGCGCTGGTCGATGGCGATTGCCTCAGCCTGAGTATCGCGGCGGCCAGCGTCATCGCGAAAGTGACGCGCGACGCCTTGATGCGGGATTTTTGCGCGCGTTTTCCCGAATATTGTTTCAGCCAGCACAAAGGCTACGGGACCGAGCTGCATCTCCACAAACTCCATCAACACGGCCCCTGTCCGATTCACCGCCGCTCATTTGAGCCAGTGGCGCAGCCTCTTTTCGCCTTCGCGCAATTCGCGCTGGCCTAACGAAAAATTGGAAGACTGACAATTTTGGACGAGGATTACAGCTAGCGGATTTCAGAAGAGAAGTTTTCATCCTCTCTTTCCCGAATCTTGTAAGATCCTGTTAATCCTGTCTGCCTTCTCCGATGGCCGCGCGTTTTACTGCTTCGATCGCCGCTTTCTTGAAGCGCTGGCGTGACCGTTTTTGGCCGTCCAGCCGCCGAGCATTTACAGCTCGGAGCGCGGGGCGAGAAACTGGCCGCCCGCCACCTGCGTCGGCACGGTTTCAAAATCCTCTATCGCAACTTTCGCGGACGGCAGGGCGGCGAGATCGATCTCGTCTGCCGCGATCGCGACACGCTCGTGTTTGTCGAGGTGAAAACGCGAACGCGCGAGGACTTCGGGCGACCGCGTCGAAGCGGTCAATCCACAGAAGGAGCGTCGCATTTCGCTCGGCGCCCTGGCCTGGCTGCGTTTGCTGGGCGATCCGGACATTTTCTTTCGCTTCGACGTTGTTGAGGTGATGATCGCGCCGAAGGCGGCGCCGAAGATCGAATTGATCCGCAACGCGTTTCAGTTGTCCGCCCCTTATTTGTATTGATGATCCGAGTCAGGTTGCCTAACGAAACGTTTTTTTGCTTTCCTCGGCGCATCTTTTTTGGTATGGGGGTTACCATGAAGAAGACCGATGGCAATTGGAAGGACGGGAAATGGGGTCAAATCAAAGGCAGCGCGACTTCCTCGCGAGATCCGCGACGGCGAAAATTGAGTTTTCTCCTCTGTGACCTGTTCGCTTTGGTTCGTCCTCTTTCTCTGCGCAGGCGCGGTGCAGGCCAGCACGACCGAAATCATCTATAGTTTTGCTGGTGACGATGACGGCGAGTATATCGACAGCGATGTGGCGATCGACGCGGCGGGCAATCTTTATGGCACATCGGTCCTGGGCGGCGACTTTGGCGGCGGCACTGTCTGGCAGTTGTCGCCGGTTGGTAGTGACTGGGTTCATACCGTCCTCTACAGCTTCACGGGCGGCGCCGATGGCGGCGAGCCTTACAAGGGAGTGACTCTCGACGCGGCAGGCAACCTTTACGGAACGGCGGTCACCGGTGGTTCGGGGAGTTGTGAGGGTGGATGTGGTGTGACCTATAAGCTGACCAAGTCGGGAACCACCTGGACTCAGAGAGTCATCCACGCTTTCACTGGAGGAGTCGATGGCTCGGGTCCAGGCGCGAGGGTGGCCGTAGGCAGAGACGGCACCGTTTACGGAATGACTCCAACCGGTGGAGCAAACGGGTTGGGAACCATCTACGCGCTCCGTCCCAAGACGAATGGCGATTGGTCGATACGAGTCATTCATACTTTTACAGGCGGAGCCGATGGTTCGTCAGGCTCGGCAGGTAAGTTAGTTCTTCGGGGTGGACATATCTTTGGCGCCGCCACCACTGGTGGAGTGAACGGCGCCGGCACGGTCTTCGAATTAACTCCCACGCCGACGGGCGAATGGGATTTCAAAACTATTTATTCATTCCAAGGCGCGCCAGACGGAGTTTTCCCCTATGGCGCTTTGCTTTTTGATGGAGGCAGTAATATCTACGGAACGACTTACTATGGCGGAGTGAACGACCTGGGTGCGGTCTACAAATTGTCTCCTAACCCGACCGGGGAGTGGAACGAGAAGGTGCTCTACAGCTTCAAGACGGGGAGCGATGGAAACAGCTCCATCAGTAATCTGGTTTTTGATTCGGACGGTAATCTCTACGGCACAACCAGCGAAGGCGGATTGGGAAGCGGCACGATTTTTGAACTAGCTCGGGGACAACACGGAACCTGGATCGAGAGTATTCCTCATCCCTTCCAAGGCTCTCCTGACGGAGCCTTTCCCTACGCCGGAATGGTCTCCGATGGAACGGGCGTCTTCTTCGGCGCGACCGTGCACGGCGGCGCAGACGGCGAAGGCTCGATTTACAAGTTTACGCCGTAGCATCCGCGGATAGCGCATAAATTCGGAGCGACGTGCTTGAAAGCCGGGCCTCGGCGGTTTTTCACCGTCTGCGTTGCGGCTGCATGTCCATTCTCGGGCGCGGTCCGCAATCAAAGGCCGGACGTGCGGAAGCACGTCCCTCCGGAGCGACTCGCCGCGGCGAGTCCGGGCTGGGCGCTGCAACCAGCGACAACGAAGCCGGCGAGGTAACGAAGTTGCTTGAGCAGAGCGGGCGGCCACGCTCCAATGAGGCATGTCGCGTGACCGTCGCAGTGGTTGGTCTCTGACCCTGCTCGATTTTTTTCTGCTCGCAATACCGGTGGCGATCGTCGCTCCGCTACGTTCCCGCCTGGCGGAATGGCACCGCGCTCTTCATTTTCGCGGCGCTCGCAATTGTGCCGCTGGCCGGTTGGATGGGCCGGGCGACCGAACAATTGGCGGCGCGTTCTGGGGAGGGGATCGGTGGGTTTCTCAATGCAACCTTCGGCAACGCGGCTGAGTTGATCATAGCCCTCGTTGCGTTGAGCAAGGGCCTGACCGGTGTGGTCAAGGCATCAGTCACAGGGTCGATCATCGGTAATCTCCTGCTCGTGCTCGGGGCCTCGGTTCTTGCCGGCGGCCTCCGTTACCCGAAGCAAACTTTCAACCAGACCGCGGCGCGCGTTTCCGCGACGTCGTTAGGCCTGGGAGCGATTGCTTTGATGATTCCAACTGTTTTCCATCGCGCGGCTTTGTCGCGGCCGGGCGGTTGGACGGAGGAGGCTGAGCAGCGTCTCTCGTTCGCCATCGTCTGTGTCTTGTTTTTCACGTATTTCTTTTCGCTCTTCTTCCATCTCGTCACGCATCGCGAGCTGTTCGCCGGCCCCGCGAAGGAGGAAGGCATCGGCGGATGGCCAGTGGCCACTCTGGCAATCAATCACCGCATTGGCCGTGGCCACCGCTCTGATCGCATGGCTGAGCGAATTCCTGGTCGGCTCGATCGAGGTGGCGCGCCATAGCCTCGGTTTGACCGAGACATTCGTCGGCGTGGTGGTGGTCGCGTTGGTCGGCAATGCCGCCGAGCATTCGACCGCGGTCTGGGCGGCCTGGAAAAACAAGATGGATCTGAGCCTGACGATCGCGACTGGATCGAGTTTGCAGATGGCGCTCTTTGTCACTCCCGTGCTGGTGTTTTCCTCTTACCTCATGGGCGATCCCATGACCTTGGAGTTCTCTCTTCCGGAAATCGTGTCGATCGTTCTCGCGGTCTGGATCGTCGGCCAGATCAGCGGCGACGGAGAAAGCAACTGGCTCGAAGGCGTCCAACTGCTCTCGGTCTACGTCATTATCGGCATCCTGTTTTACTTTCTGCCTGCGCCGAGTTCGCACTAACGATAACAAGCGCCGGCCGTCGCGCACTTGTTTAGAAGCATCTCGTATAGCGATGTCATTCTGAGAGCAGCGAAGAATCTCTGATTTTCTGCTTTGGCGGTGCACCGCGCTCTCCAACAAGGTCAGAGATCCTTCTCCCGCGACTGCGGGATCAGGATGACAACCTTTTTTGGATTTATGAGATTGCTTCTATCATGATCCGGCCTCCGGTTTCGGCGAAGACTTTTCGCGCTGGAATCTTCCTTTTTTCCTGTTTGCGCCTACGCGATCCTCACGTTCTGCTCGTTCAAAGCTGGGCGGTTGCCGCTCGGCATCTGGTGGAGTGTTCAGGTCGCGGGATGGGTCAGCTGTGCCTGGTTCCTCCGCACGGTGATCACCGGCTGGCCGACCACGTCTTGGATCATGGCGACCGCACTCGCCTTTCGGATCTGCGGACTCTGGGCGACGCCGACGCTGGAGGATGATTACCAGCGCTATCTTTGGGACGGTTGGCGAACGATTCAGGATGGCTCGCCTTATGACCGCGCTCCGGTGGAATTCTTCGCTGGGACGGAGAAGCGACCGCCCGGAATTGAAGCAGCCCTGAACGAGCTAAACAATCCTGACCTAACGACCATCTACGCGCCGGTCACGCAGCTCTTGTTCGCCGCGGCTGCCGCCATCGCTCCCGGTTCGCTCTTCACGCTCAAGCTGTTCCTCCTGCTCACCGACTTTGGAGTCTTGCTTCTTCTCCTGATCTGCGGCGGACGGCGCGCGGCGTGGTTTTATGGCTGGTGTCCGTTGGTCGTGACGGAGAACGCCTTTCACGCGCATCCTGAAACGTGGGGTCTGCTTTGGTTGCTCGCGGCTTGGATTTGCGCCAGCCGAAAACGTTTTCTCATCGCGGGAGTGCTCGCGGGTGTCGCGGTCGGCGCGAAAATTTTTGCCCTGCTGGCAGTTCCATTTTTGGCCCGGCGGCGACCGGCGGTCTTCGGAGCGGGTTTTATGGCTGCCCTTGCCTTGATCTACGGGCCAATCCTGGCTTCAGGGTCATCCGCGGAATGGGCCGGGCTGCATGCGATGGCGGGTTACTTCGAGTTCAATTCTTTCGGCTTCGCTCTGCTTGCGAAGCTCTGCGGATCGAGCGCGGCGCGGGTCCTTTGGTTGATTCTATTTGCACTTATGGCCGCGCTCTTGTTTGCACGCTGGGCTTGGCAAAAACGAAGCCTCGGCGAGGCGCCGATGGTCGAAGTGTTGCTCGCGTTCTTTCTCTTGTCGCCCGTGCTCAACCCCTGGTATCTCGTTTGGCTGGCTCCCTTTGTGGCAATGGCGCCAACTCGGTGCGCCGTTGTCCTCCTGATGGTTGTGCCGCTAAGTTATGCTACCGGACTTAATCTTGGCGATCCTGCACTGGCGACTTATGCGCAGCCGGCGTGGGTCCGGCCGGTCGAATTCGGAACTTTTGTTCTCGCCGCTCTCAGCAACATTTGGCCGGCGGAACTGCGGGCCGGGAAAATCCTATTGCGATAAGGCAACGCTTGGCGGCGGTTCCTTTTTCGCCCAGGACGGCGATTTGGTGATAAATTTTCCAAATCGCACCTCAATATAGTATTCGAGCGCGTTCATCTCGCGATCGGTCAGATGTCGCGCCCGCGTCGGCGGGTTGATCTTTTCCCTTTCCGGCGCCGGTAGCGTTCTTTGCAAACTCACAAGGCGCTGCATTTTTTCCTCGACGTTGGCCTCCGTCAGTCTCGGTTTTCCAAAAGTGTATTTTCCGCTGAAGATCGCTTTCCCAAGGTTATAAGGTTCCTCGGCCACGAGAGCACGGGAAGTCTGGGTCGCAGCTGGCTGAGCGGACTTCAAGTTGATCCGGTCCATCGACTGACGCGACGCCGATTGCGACGCAGTCGTGACATATCCCGAAGCAAAGATGAACGAAGGGCTCAGCGCCGTGAGGGCGACGACGAATCGAACTACGATCTGCCGCTGCATCGCGCCAGGATACTCGGATATGGCGAAGAAATCACGTCATTTCTTGCCTTCGAACGACGGAGGCAGCGCCTCATCCAGGTTACCCGCCTGCTCAATATCGATAATGCTCCGACTTGTAGGGGCCTTCCACCGGCACGCCGAGATACTCGGCTTGTTTCGGAGTCAGCTTCGTCAGTTTCACACCGATCTTTTGCAGATGGAGGCGTGCCACTTCTTCGTCGAGTTGTTTGCTCAGGACGTAAACGCCAACCTTGTAAGTGTCCTTGTTCCTCCAGAGATCGAGCTGGGCGAGCACCTGGTTGGAGAATGAGTTCGACATGACGAAGCTCGGGTGGCCCGTGGCGCAACCGAGATTAACGAGGCGGCCTTCTGCGAGCATGAAGATCTCGTGACCATCGGGGAAGGTGTATTTGTCAACCTGCGGCTTGATGTTCGTGCGCTTAATGTCCTTGCGTTCATTCAACGGATCGACCTGAATCTCATTGTCGAAATGGCCGATGTTGCAAACGATCGCCTGGTCTTTCATCCGCTCCATGTGAGCGAGGGTAATGACATCGACATTGCCGGTCGTGGTGACGTAAATGTCGCCCCGGCCTAACGTTTCTTCGATGGTCGTGACTTCGTAGCCCTCCATCGCCGCCTGCAACGCGTTGATGGGATCGATCTCGGTAATGACGACGCGCGCGCCCTGACCGCGGAGCGATTGCGCGCAGCCTTTGCCGACATCGCCGTAACCACAGATAACTGCGATCTTACCTGCGATCATGACGTCGAGAGCGCGATTCAAGCCGTCGACTAACGAGTGCCGGCAGCCGTAAAGATTGTCGAACTTCGATTTTGTGACCGAGTCATTGACGTTAATCGCGGGGATGAGCAGCTGATTTTGCTGCTGCATTTTGTAAAGGCGATGCACGCCGGTCGTCGTCTCTTCCGAGACGCCGCGCCATTCCTTGACCAGCTCATGCCAGCGAAAGGGATTCTCACGCTGCACCTCGAGGAGCAGATCCTTGATCACCTGTTCTTCCTTGCTCTGGGAAGCCGATTTCGCCCAATCGCTGCCGTCTTCGAGCTGATAGCCTTTGTGGATGAGAAGGGTGACGTCGCCGCCATCATCGACCACCAGTTGCGGGCCTTTGCCCTCGGGAAACGAGAGCGCCTGGTTGGTGCACCACCAATATTCCTCCAGGCTCTCGCCCTTCCACGCGAAGACGGGCACGCCGGCTTTCGCAATCGCGGCCGCGGCGTGATCCTGGGTCGAGAAGATATTACAGCTCGCCCAGCGGACGCTCGCGCCGAGATCGACCAGCGTTTCGATCAAGACCGCGGTCTGGATCGTCATGTGAAGCGAACCGGTCACGCGCACGCCCTGGAGCGGTTTGCTCGGCGCGTATTTTTCGCGGATCGCCATCAGGCCCGGCATTTCTTTCTCGGCGATCGAGATTTCCCGGCGACCCCAATCGGCGAGAGTGATGTCTGCGACTTTGTAATCGTTCGCTTTTTGTTTTTTGGGTACGGTATGTGGTAGTTGGCATGAGTTTTAAGTGTTAAGGGTTAAGCTTTAAGTGGAGCGCTTTGCGTTTGCGGCGCTTCGGGAGAGAAGTGAGCGACGGAGGCCTTCGAGCATCGCGGAGAGTTCCTTCGATTCAGCGATCAACTGATCGAACGAGGTCTTTGTTAGAAGTTCGAGTTTGCGAGCAATGTAAAGCTGGGTTCGGAGCTCGCCGCACGATCCTTTCGAGATGTTTAAGAAGTGCGCGAAGTCTTTCAAACTGCCACGTTCCGAACCCTCCGCGATATTTGAAGGCACCGAAAGGGCCGCTCGCTGCACCTGATCCTTAAGCGTGAACTCTCGGCAGCTGCGAAACCCTTTAAAGATTTGCACCGCCAGTCGGCAGGCGCGCTGCCAGACCTCAAGATCTTCAAACGATTGATAAGCCATTCTTAAAACTTAAAACTTAAAGCTTAAAACTAACGCGCCGCCTTCTTGAGCGCGTCGGCTTTATCGATGCGCTCCCACGTAATATCGGGATCGTCCTTCCCAAAATGTCCGTAGTTAGTGGTCTTTGAGTAGATCGGGCGGAGGAGATCGAGCTGCTGGATGATATCGGCTGGCTTGAAAGAGAAGAGGCGATTAACCGCGCTCTCGATCGCTTCTTCGGAAACGGCGTTGGTGTCGAAAGTGTTGATGTTCATGCTCACCGGATTTGGATAACCGATGGCGTAGGCAAACTGGATTTCGCAGCGTTTCGCGAGCCCTGAGGCCACGACGTTTTTTGCCACCCAACGCGCCATATAAGCGGCGCTGCGATCGACCTTGCTCGGATCTTTGCCGGAAAAGGCGCCGCCGCCGTGCCGGCCCCAGCCGCCGTAGCTGTCGACGATGATCTTGCGACCGGTCAGACCGGTGTCGCCTTCCGGACCGCCAATGACGAAGCTGCCGGTCGGATTGATGAGATACCGCGTCTCCTCCGTCAACATTTCGTTAGGCAAAACCTTGCGGATCACTTCTTCGATAATGAAGCTGCAAATCTCGGAGTGCTTCACGTCCTTGGTGTGCTGGGTGGACACGACCACGTTGGCGATGCCGACCGGCTTGCCGCCCTCGTAAATGACCGAGACTTGCGACTTCGCGTCCGGCCGGAGCCAGCGCACCTTGCCGCTCTTGCGGATGCGGGTCAGCTCACGCCCAAGCCGATGCGCGAACATGATCGGCGCCGGCATCAATTCCGGCGTCTCGTCGCAGGCGAAGCCAAACATTAAACCCTGGTCGCCCGCGCCTTGTTCGGCGTGTCCCTTGCCCTCGGCTTCGCTCGCATTCACGCCTTGCGCGATGTCCGGACTTTGCCGGGTAATGATGTTTTGAATGCCGATCTTGTCGGCATGAAAAACATCGTCGTCGTTGACGTAACCAATTTCGCGGACGGCGTTGCGCACGATTTCATCGATCGGCACAACCGACTCGAGCGATTGGCCGCTCGGCAAATTCGGAATTGTGATCTCGCCGCCGACGATGACTTGATGACTTTTGGCGAAGGTCTCGCAGGCGACGCGGCTGGTCGGATCCTGTCGCAGGCAGGCGTCGAGGACGGCGTCGGAAATGGTGTCGCAAACTTTATCCGGGTGGCCTTCACCGACGGATTCGGAAGAAAAGATGAAACGACGAAGCATAGGAAATAAGGGTTCGGGATTCAGGGTTCAGGATTCAGAGGAGGGCGAGGCACAGATTTCTGAACCCTGAAACCTGAACCCTGTGACCTGCGGATGGCAAGCAACATATTGACCAATCATGATACGTCGATATATCGTATCCGAGTTCCATGGCGTCAACCATTAATTTCCTCCGCCTCCTCGCCGATCCCACCCGGCTGCGTCTTCTCCTGCTCCTCGAGCAGGAGGAACTTTCCGTGGCCGAGTTGCAGGACATTCTCGGGATGGGGCAGTCGCGCATTTCCAGTCACCTCGCCCAATTGAAACGCGCGGGAGTGGTGGAAGATCGCCGCGCGGGCAAGAATGTTTACTACGGCCTAACGAACGAACAAAAGCTGGACCGGCAGCACGCCAAGGTGAGCGAGCTGACCCGGCCCTCGCCCACGAGATGCCCGAGACGAAGCGCGACCGGACCGCGCTCAAAATCGTCCTGCGCAAAAGACAGGACAAGGCGCGCGAATATTTCGATCAACTGGCGGGCCGCTTTGGCCGCAGTTATTGCCCCGGCCGGTCCTGGCAGGCGCTGGCTCACACCCTGATCGCGCTTCTCCCGCCGCTGACAGTCGCCGATCTCGGCGCCGGGGAGGGAACGCTGGCGCAGTTGCTCGCGAAGAATGCGCGCAAAGTGATCGCGGTCGATAACGCGCCGAAGATGGTGGAGTTCGGCGCAGAATTAGCGAAGAAACACGGCTTCAAGAATCTCGAGTACCGCCTCGGCGACATCGAGGATCCGCCGATTGAAAAAAACTCGATCGACCTGGCGATTTTCAGTCAGGCGCTGCACCACGCGATCCATCCTGAGCGTGCCATTGCCGCGGCCCATCGCATCCTCAAGAAGGGTGGCCGCATTGTCCTCCTCGACCTGTTGAGTCACCGCTTCGAAAGGGCGCGGGAACTTTACGCTGATCACTGGCTTGGCTTCAGCGAGGTGCAGTTGCACCAATGGCTGGAGCGCGCCGGTTTCGACGACATCGAAGTGACGATTGTCGCGCGCGAAAAAGAGAGCCCGCATTTCCAAACGGTCTTCGCCAGCGGTGTGAAATAATGTCCGCACCGTGCGCCTGCCAGCGGAGGCGTGTTTTGATTTCGGCTCGTTACGCGTAATCTCATCTCACTTTGACAGGAGATCGGCTCCGTTCAGGTCGGCGGAAACTACCGTGAACCTCAAACGATTTTTCGGTGAGCTCCAGCGGCGGAACGTTTACCGGGTGCTTGTCGCCTATTGTGTCGTCGGCTGGCTGCTGATCCAGATCGCCACGCAGGTTTTTCCATTCTTCGAGATTCCGAATTGGGTCATTCGGATGGTGATCGTTCTGCTCGTCGTGCGGTTTGCCGGTGGCGCTTATTCTCGCCTGGGCTTACGAGCTCACGCCCGAGGGGTTGAAGCGAACGGGCGAGTCGATCCCGCAGAATCGATCACGCGGAGCACGGGCCGGGCGCTTGATTTCGTCATCATTGGCGTCCTGCTTTTGGTAATTGGGATCCTGGTTTTCCAGCGTTTTGCTCACTACGCTCCGTCGGTCACGAAAGTGCCGGAAAAGAGCATCGCAGTTCTGCCCTTCGTCGATCTCAGCCAGCGAAAAGATCAGGAATACTTTAGTGACGGCGTGAGCGAGCAGATCATCAGCGCGTTGAGCAACATTCATGGATTGTTTGTCGTCGCACGGACGTCGGCGTTCGCATTCAAGAACAAAGCCGAGGACGTTCGCGAAGTGGGCCGTCTCTTGCACGTGCGGAACGTCTTGGAAGGAAGCGTCAGTCGTGGCCCGGGCAAAGTACGCGTCGATGCGCGCTTAATCGATGTCACGAACGGCTACCAACTCTGGTCGGAGACCTATGATTCGAGCGAGCAGGATTTTATCTCGCTGCAAAATGAAGTGGCGCAGAAAGTCGCCAAAGCGCTCCAGATCGAGCTGCAACTTTCCGAGACCAAACAATTGGCCAAAGTCCCGACGACCGATACGGAGGCCTATGATCTGTATTTGCAGGGCCGCTATTTTCTGAACAAGCGCACGACGGATTCGATCCAAAGGGGCCTTACGCTTTTTGAGCAGGCCGTCGCGAAAGATCCGAGCTTTGCGCAGGGGCACGCCGGCATTGCCGATGCCTACATTCTCCTTGGGAAGATTGGCGCGATAACTCCCGGAGAAGCTGCGGCGAAAGCCTGGACGGAAGTTTCTTCTGCTCTTGGCATTGATGAAAACCTGGCCGACGGCCTGATTTCACGCGGAATGCTGCTGACGGATTTCGAATGGAATTGGCCGGCCGGTGAAGCGGATTATCGCAGGGCGCTTGAGCTCAATCCGAACAGCGCGTCCGGACATCTCTGGTATGCGCGCAACCTGGCGGAAATTGGCCGGCTCGATGAAGCGCTCCGGGAGGTCGCTGCGGCGCAGAAACTGGATCCGCTTTCAACAATTATCCAAGTGACCGGAGCCAGGATCCTTTGCGTAGCCCGTTTCTTTGATCGTGCGCTCGACCAGAGCCGGGGCGCGATTGCTCTGGAACCAGATTTCGCGGCCGCCTTCTCCATCCTGGCGCAGGCTTTGACTTTCAAGGAGCAATTTCCCGAAGCGATTGAAGCAGCGAAAAGATATGTCGAACTCTCTGATCAAAGCGGCTGGGCAAAGTTGGAACTCGCCTACACCTATGCGGCCGCCGGGAACAAGGTCGAGGCCGATAAGATTGTGGGGGAAGTGACCGCGCATCCGGGAGAATTTTCGCCCTATGACATGGCGACGATTTGCGCGGCCTCGCACGACCTTCCCGGGGCGTTCCGCTGGCTCGACCAGGCACTTGAACAGCGTTCCATCGATGTGGTCTGGATCCGGGTTGATCCGCGTCTCGACAATGTGCGGAGTGATGCGCGGTTCAAGGATGTGATGGCACGCATGACGCCACGCCGCTGATCCACCCGTAAAAAAAGCTTGCCACTAAACCTGCCCGCGTCATTCAATTCGATCGGAGGTAAATTCTTATGCCAAATGACGAGTTCCCAACCCCGACCAGACCCTACTCCCTGAAGGAGATGGTCAAGAAAATCAAGAGTGACCCTGCTTACGCGGACTTCATTCACAAAAAAGTCAGTGAAGCGCGAAAGGGTAATAAGGAGGCGATTGATCTGGTGCAGGCACACTTTGAGCCCGAGACATCAGAGCTGACGAGCTTTGGTCTGACCGATCAGCAGGCGAACGACCTTAAGAGATGTACCGATCCGCGGACACATCTGGTCGATTTCGTCTACTACGTTGCCAATCCCCCCGCTTGACCGCGAAGCTCGCTCGCGAGCGGCAACAGCGATGGCGTCAATGCCTCGCAAGTCTGCCGGGGCATGATCGTTTTTGGTGTTACTCGCGCAAGCCGCGGCCGGACGATCCCTGTCAGGGCTGGAAACTTCACCTTTCCGCGACGCTCCTTTCAGCTGACGAGGTGTTCTCACGCGCCTGGCCGGTCCTGGCCGGGCACGATGCATATTTCAAAGTCGCGGCGCACCTGGATTTCGTTGCACAATTAAACGCCGGTCTTACCGAGTTCTCTCAGGTTGGTAAATTTATTACGATCTATCCGCGTTCAACGGAAGAGGCAGTGGCTCTGGCGCGTGAGTTGCACGCGGCCACACGAGGATTGGCCGGCCCGCGGATTCCTTTCGACGCTCGCTACCGCAAGAACAGTCTGGTCTATTATCGTTACGGCTCCTTTCGAGCCCGCTCCAAGAACGGAACAGGACCAGGATCAGTCACTGATCCCGAAGGCAAATCGCACTTGGACAAACGCGCCCCGGGATGTGCAGTGCCACGCTGGCTCAAGGATCCTTTTGCGAAACCGCAATCGCGAGCTTTGCGGACAACGTTCGGCGGCCCGCTTGCCCCGGATTATCTTCCTTTCCGCGCGATCAGCCAGAGAGGAAAAGGTGGAGTTTACGAAGCAATCGATCTCTCGGTATCGCCGGCACGGCGGGTGATCGTGAAGGAGGGACGCCGGCACGGTGAGACCACTTGGGACGGCGAAGATGGCTATGCACGGCTGAAACGCGAGGGATTGGTCCTGCGCACTCTGCGCCGTTCGGGAATTCCAGTGCCAGCAGGTGTTTCGGGAAATGGATCGCGACGGGAATCGCTATCTCATCCTCGAAAAAATTACAGGCCGACCGCTCATTCCACGGAAAAAGCTGCATCCTCCGAAACCCTCCTGGCCACGTGCGCTCCGACTTCTCGAGCAGCTCGGCGCACTTTTTTCGCAACTGCACGATGCGGGTTGGGTTTGGCGCGACTGCAAACCTTCGCACGTTTTTCTGCAACATGGTGGGATGCGCCCGATCGACTTCGAGGGCGCGTGTCGAATCGACGAGCGCCATGTATCTCCGTGGGGATCGCTGAATTATTCGCCGGCGTCCTGCCTGCGGCAGTCTCGCCGACGGCCGGGGACACGCGAAGATGATTTCGCGCTCGGAGTCATGGTGTTTCAAATGATGTGTGGCGAGTTTCCGCCATCTGCTTTGCGCGCTCGATCGGTCTTTTATCGAGCGGGCCGATTGTTCCGATCTATTGCGAGCCCGGATCGAAGACTTGTTGGGTTATTGAATGATTGTAGACGTTTCGCTCTGCGAAACGCGGCGCTGGGGTGCGGAGGCGAAGCAAGTCCGCGCCGTGCGGCCAGCGTCCCGCGGATCGTTAGAAATTCATCCTCGGTTTTGCCGGTTTCGAGTGTCTTACTTGGCACTTATGAATCGAGCTATTCTTGCCGCCGTCGTCCTCTGCGCCTCCGCGACTGCAGGCGTTTGCGCCGCCCAGCCTGCTCTCACCATTTACAACCAGAACTTTGCCGTCGTGCGCGACATCATCCCGCTCGATCTCAAGGCCGGCGTTAATGATGTCCATTTTACCGAGACGACCGCGCATTTGGAAACGGACTCCGTCATTCTGCGCGATCCCGCCGGGAAAATGAACCTGCAGATTCTCGAGCAAAATTATCGCAACGATCCTGTCACGCAGGATCTCTTGCTGTCGCTCTACGAAGGGAAGACGATCGAGTTCGCGACCGATCTGGGATGGGGAGTGAAGAAGATCGTAAAGGGCAAAATCGTTCGCAGTGGTTACGTCCCACATTCCCAGGAAGCGATGCAGCGTTACGGACAGGCCTACTATCAAGCGCAGATGGCGATGGCAGTGGGACACAACAGCCGATCATAGAAGTGGAAGGGAAATTGCAGTTCTCGCTTCCCGGTCAGCCGGTTTTTCCTGCCTTGGCCGATGACACCATCCTGAAGCCGGAAATCGTCTGGAAGTTACAGAGCGACAAGGCGGCCAAATTTGAGGCGGAACTGGCCTATGTCACGGGCGGGATGAGTTGGGAAGCGGACTACAATATCGTCGCCCCGGAGAACAGTGATCTGCTCGATTTCATTGGCTGGGTAACGATGGACAATCAGAGTGGCAAGACGTTCGAGAACGCCCGGATCAAGTTAATGGCCGGCGATGTCAGTAAGATCCAGCCCGGGGCGCGTGCCGATGGTCTTATGGCGCGCGAAGAACTCGCCGCCAAATCAGCTGAGGCTCCCACAGTGACCGAGAAGGCGTTCGAGGATTACCATCTCTACACTCTGGCGCGCCCGGCCACTTTGCACGATCGCGAAACGAAGCAGGTCGAGTTTATCCGGGCGAGCGGAGTAAAATCGCAACGGGTCTATATCTACGACGGGCTCAAGGTCGATTGGAATCAGTGGCGCGGTTATAGAATGGAAAATATCCGCAACAACCAGGACTTGGGCGCGGAGATGGAGACAAAGGTCGCAGTCATGCGCGAATTTAAGAATGAGGAAGCAAACCACCTCGGCATGCCCCTGCCCAAGGGGCGGGTCCGCTTCTACAAGCAGGACAACGACAAGCAGCTCGAATTCACCGGCGAAAACCTGATCGATCACACGCCCAAGGACGAGATCGTGCGGATTTATACCGGCAACGCGTTCGATCTGGTGGGGGAACGCCGCCGGACCAATTTCAAGGTCGATTCCAACAATCACTGGGTGGACGAATCGTTCGAAATCAAGTTGCGCAATCACAAGAAGGAACCGGTCGAAATTCGCGCGGTCGAGCACCTGTTTCGCTGGTACAATTGGGAAATCACGGAGAAATCCGATCCGTTTCTCAAGACCAACGCACAGACAATGGAATTTCGCGTTCAGGTAAAACCGGACGAAGAGAAGACGCTTCATTATACCGTGCATTATTCGTGGTGAGTCTGTTCTCCCGCAAAAGGAGAACCGGATTTTCAGACGATCTTCGCGATCGGTCTAAATAATCACGGGCGGCTCCGCCGAAACAGTTGGTGCCAGAGTCGTTCCCCGGAGATACGGGGCGTAAATGCGGCTTGAGTTCTTGCGCGCGAGGGATTGAATTAGCGGGCACCGCGCTGGCGAGATTGCGCGGGGATTTATGACCCCCGACGTCGAACCCGATCTGAAGCTGGAGATCGCGCATCTCCTGTTCATTGACGTCGTCGGGTTTTCGAAGCTGCTCGTCAACGAGCAGATCGAGCTGATGCAGCAACTCAATCGGATCGTCCGCGGACGCAATCTTTTCGGGACGCTGAAGCCAGACAAAAACTCATTCGCCTCCCAACCGGCGACGGCATGGTTCTGCTTTTTTTCCACAGCCCGGAAGAACCGGTGCGCTGTGCTCTGCAGATTAGCGAGGCATTGCGGGATCGACCGCAGATTCAGTGCGCATGGGAATTCACAGCGGCCCTGTCAATCAGGTGGTTGACGTCAATGACCAGATCAATATGGCCGGCGCTGGGATTAACATCGGCCAGCGCGTGATGGATTGTGGGGATGGCGGACACATTTTGTTGTCCAAGCACGTTGCCGAAGACCTGGCGCAATATCGCCACTGGCAGCCGCATTTACACGATCTCGGAGAATGCGAAGTGAAGCACGGCGTCCTGCTCCACCTCGTCAATCTGCACAAAGACGGTCTCGGCAATCCGGCTATTCCCGCAAAACTCAAACGTTCGCAAGCCGATTGAAGCGAACGACAATTCGCAACTCGGCCAGAGAGCGCTCGCGTTGGCCGAAGAGTTCTGCGGGGTCATCGCCTTGCTTCTCTGCGGGTCGCTCTTGTTCGCTAGTTTTTCGATTTTTTTGCGCCGGAGAACGTTAACGCCTCGCGAAAACCGCGACCGTGTGCCGGAAAAAAGCATTGCTGTGCTTCCTTTCGAAAATCTGCAGCGAAGAAAAAGCCAACGCTTACTTTGCTGACGGCATTCAGGATGAGATTCTGACGCGCTTATCCAAGATTGCGGATCTCAAAGTGATCTCGCGCACATCCACGCAGCATTACAAAAGCGCGCCGCGAAAACCTGCCTGAGATCGCACAGCAACTCGGCGTCGCGCACATCCTGGAAGGCAGCGTGCAGAAGAGCGGGAAACCGTGTGCGCGTCAACTGCGCAGCTGATTGATCGGCTGAACCGACACGCATCTTTGGGCGGAGACGCTACGATCGCGATCTAGCCGATGTCTTTGCCATTCAAAGCGATATTGCCAAGAAGATCGCCGATCAGCTTCAGGCTAAAATTTCCCCGAGCTGAAAAGGTCGGCGATCGAAAAAGCACCGACAACCGATCTTGATCGCGTACGACCTTTACCTGCGTGCCCAAGCGCTCTTCGCCGATACATCGGATCCGATCCACGCCAGGCAGAAGCTGCCTCAAGCCGCCCAACTGCTCGATGAAGCTGTCGCACGCGATCCGCACTTCTTACAGGCTTTGTGTCTGCTGTCCAGAGTTCATAGCGCTGCCTACTTTAGGGGCCACGACCACACCCCTGCCCGTCTCGATCTAGCCAATGCGGCCGTGCAAACTGCTCTGCGCCTCCAGCCGGATGCGGGCGAAGCTCACCTTGCTCTGGCCATTTATTATTACAACGGATTCCGCGATTACGGACGGGCTCGCAGCGAGCTGGCTATCGCCCGGCGCACGCTGCCCAACAATGCCGATGTATTCCGTATACACCGGTTTTATCGATCGTCGCGAAGGCCATTGGGATGAGGCCACGCGCAACTTCGAGCGTGCCCTTGAGCTGGACCCGCGCAACTTTTTCACTCTCCAGCAACTGGCTTTGACCTACCAGTGGCAGCGTCGCTATGCCGACGAAGCCCGAACCTACGATCGAGCGCTGACGATCATGCCGGCCGACCCGAATACTCGCATACATCGGGCGCTGGTTGCGTTGGATTGGCGGGCGGACATCAAACCTTTTCAGACCACGCTAGCCACTTTGGTCGCTGAAAATCCTAGCGTCGCGCCCGATGTAGATGCTCCTCTCTATGCCCTGTGCGAACGGACTGCGACCGCCGCAACCCGGACGCTGACAAACTATCCGCGCGAGGGCGTCGCAAATAACGGAGTCAACTATCCCCACGCCTATTGGGAGGGCGTCGTCGCTCGTTGCCAGGGCGATTCAGCCAAAGCGCGAGCCGCCTTTACTGCCGCGCGCAGAGAAGTGGAAAAGACTGTGGAACAGCAGCCCGACTTCGCGGCCGCTCTCAGCCTGTTAGGCATGATCGACGCCGGCCTCGAGCGAAAGAAGAAGCGCTTCGAGAGGGTCGTCGCGCCTGTGAATTGCTGCCCATCTCCAAAGACGCTATCGACGGCGCGGACTTAGCCATTAATCTGGCGCAAATCTACGCTTGGACCGGTGAGAAAGATCGCGCCATCGAACAGATCGCGCGGTGGAGCGCGTCCCGAACGCGCTCAGCTACGGCCTTCTCAAGCTCCATCCTTATCTGGGATTCGCTGCGCGGCGATCCACGCTTCGAGAAAATCGTCACTGCTTCGCCTCGCGCCGAAGTAGCAGGGAACCGACCCCGGCTACATAAAGCACTGACTCGCGAATTCCATCTATTCCGAGATCCTTCTCTATCAGTGTGTCTTTCAGCGCGGCTGTGCAAAACGGTGCCAAGCCAACCAAGTCGCCACAAGACAAAAGTTTGGCACAGGTGACCAGCGTCCAGAAGAACAACACGATAGGCGCGAGCATTGATGATACTTCCACATCGTCCGCGGAAACACAGCAGTCATAAAAAATAAAGCAGCTGCGTTTCTCGCAAAATTCTGGCAAGCGCAATACAACCACGCCTCATTGCGAGTGACGCGCGTGCTGATCGTCTCGAGACGATGACGCGCCCGGATGATAATGATATAAACCCGCGCTCAGACCTTTGACCCGCAGAGCCATCAAATACACTTCGCCAGGATGTCGCGCGCCAGCCGATGGGCTGGTTTTACGGAGGAGCTTCCCAAACTAGGCGAATACAGATAGCCTTTGACTCCCCAAACCAAAGAGAGTAGTCGCGATATGGTTTCGAGGTCAGTTGTTGATTCGAAAAGCGTCGATGGGTTTTCCTGGCCATCAAAACTCGAATGAACTCGGAATCAGGAAAAGCGTATGCCGGCAGCAAGATTTTTGTCGTGCCCTTTACAGTCTTGAAAAGATTAGGCTGTGGCGTCTTCGGCAGGACAGACTTCAATCGAGCAAAACTCCAATTGCTGCGGTCGACGTAAAGCGCGTCCTTTGTAGAAAATGAAAGCACCCTTCGGGCAGCCAGGCGCACCACTCCTTAGCGATTCGACTGTCCTGCGTCCCTTCTGGCGAGACTTTTTGCAGCAACAGACCATGCTCCGTCAACTGAGAGAGAGCAGAATGCACGCTCCTCTGTGAATAATCAGCGAAATGAGAGATCGCCTCTTTGCGAAGTTCGCCACCTGTCAAAGAAATCGAGGACTTCGCAAGTAATCGGTCTAGCTGAAGCGGTTAATCGTCTTGCGAAGTCGTAAAAAAACAGCTGGCCGCCCTGCCAATACAACAACAAACACCTAGCCCGTCGCAATGGAATCGCTTGCTCCCGCATTTCTTTGGTAGAAGCAGTTTTCCCAAGACAGGACTAGATCGAATTGAAGAATCTATTAATGCTTATGGTCATCCATTATGATGACCTCAAGGTCTTTCTTAACCTTGTTCAACTCAAGTTCTAGTTCTTTAGGGATCTGATGCTTTTCAATTTTCTCGATCTCATCGAGAGCATCCTGAGCGCGCTTGTCAATTCTCGATTTAGCTCCGCAATCTTGTTCTTCGTTAGTCATTTTTGTTATCCTTTCTTCGGGAAATGGAACTTCCCTAGAAACCAAAGCTCCAAATCTTTCCGGAGAATACTCAGAGCGTTCACTGGGTGTCAACAGTCGTGTTGCCGTGTGCTGCGATTTAAAGTCACGCTGGCTTACGCGATCGTCGCGGGTGGCAAAATTTAGCTAGCGTCGGCATTTCCCGCATCGGAATTGCCGAATTGGGCGCTGCGTCTCGTGATCGTGCTGCTGCTTGTTGGTTTTCTGATTGCGCTCATCTCCGTTTGGGCTTTCGATTTCACGCTGACTAGCACCCAGACGGCGCCTGCGCTGCCGACCGTCGGCAGCGCGGCGAGTCTGCATAGCCAGCAGAACGTCTTTTGTTAGGCGTGGCCGGACTGACCGTGGCGATCGCAGGCGGATTCTTTCTCCTGCGCGTGGCCGCGAGGAAAGGGAACAAATCGATCGCGTGCTGCCATTCGAAAACTTCAGTGGCAACAGATCCAATCACCTTAACGAGGAAGTCGCTGCCTCAGCCTGAATTACCTGAAGCTGTTTCTCAACGGAGCCGGCCTGCCCTTTAGTAAACAATCGCCTACACAAAACATAATAATCACGTTTATCTTCGCTGGCGATATAATAGTAATGGTTATTCCATCGCTTTAGCGTGCCTGGTAAGTAGGTGCCCGACTTGGGTTCTATCGGCTTGTCGGTAAGGTGAGCACGACATGTCTTCGTCCCTTTAGCGAAATTTTCATAAAGCTCGTATAAAGTAATAATCTTTGGCTTTTTTGGGGTTTTCTCCGTTGTGATCTGCTCTCCAACTTCCGTCTGCTTCGTTATTATCATTTCTTGCGGTGACGGCGATGGTGCTGGCGTTTTCTCTGTTGAGATCTGCTTTCCCACTTCCGTCCTCTTGGTCACTTCCATTTCATCCGTCGACGGTGCCAACACTAGTGCCTGGCTTCCGAGCGCCGGTGCTGCGGAAATACTAAGGCTCTCGGTCTGCTGCGGCGACACCGAATAGGCAAACGGTCGCGTGACTGCTCTGCTAATGGTGCTCAAGGCACCCATAACGCCCGGGTTCGTTGTCGAGCTTCTAGTTTCTCCGCCGCCAATCGTGCCAGTTATTTGCGACGCTCCTGATGAAACAAGCAGCGTAATATCGACATGCACAAACGGCAGGTCGTTCTTTGCCCTAATCAAGTTGTCCATGATTTGGTCGTTGTAATAAACCATCACGTCTTGCCGCATTCAGTTGCGTCCCAACGTACCTGAGTATTCGTGCATCCGAGCGCCAGAAGCGCCACGATGTAGGTACAGGTTCTCAGCCAGTCTATTTTGACGAGTGCCCGGAAGGCCACACGAAGCGGCGCAGCGACAGATTCTTTCATAAGGTACTCCTAACCGTTTTGCTTTCGAGAGTTACGGCCCTGGGGGTCGTGCCCTACCTGCCCGTGCTTTAACAGAATGGCCTGTCTGCCGTAAAGGAAAAGAGTCGAAGCACAAGATGGACGGTGCCAAGAGTTTGGCTACCGGAAGCGGATGATCCTCGGATAATAGAGTCCGGTCCTGAGCGACGCCTTCAGATTTTCCCGCCTCTGCAATTTTTTCAGCGAGCTGTGCCGGCGCAAAGTTTATCGCGTCGCCTGGCGGCGGTGTCGTCGGCTGGTGATCATTCAGTTTGCGGCCACGGTTTCCTTCTCGTCCTTACGGAATGACGCCTCACAAACTTCACCTCGATCCGACTTGGAACGCTCGGCCGACGCGCGTTTTGAACGAATTTTGGCGAATACGGGAGCGTGAACTAACATTGTCCGGTTGACTTGTGTCCAAGTCATTCGGGAACTGAATTATACCTGCGATGAGCTCCTTCTTTTTCGAGTTGAGGCGGCGGAAGGTTTATCGCGTTGCTGTGGCCTACATGGTCGGGGCCGGCGGCATAATCCAACTCGCCTCGGCTGTCTTCCCGGCATGGGAACTGCCGAACTGGGCTCTTCGCCTCACGATTGTCTTGCTTCTCGCAGGATTTCCTTTCGCGCTCCTCCTGGCCTGGGCGTTTGATGTCACGCCAGAAGGAATTCGCACGACCCCAGCTCTCGCGCCGGACGGACCGTCCGACGTGGCGAAGAGTCATCGGCGCAGAAATATCTCCCTGCTGGTTGGTCTTGGCCTGATCGTTTCGGGAATAGCCGGTTTTTTTCTTTTGCCGCGGGCGGGAGCGATGCGGATGGAGAAATCAATCGCCGTGCTGCCGTTTCAAAATTTCAGCGACAAGCCGGAGAACGCATATTTTGCCGACGGGATCCAGGACGATATCCTGACCAATCTCTCCAAGATCGGTGATCTCAAGGTGATCTCGCGCACCTCGGTCATGGCCTACCGCGACAAGACGAAAAGCGTTCGCCAAATTGGCAAGGAACTCGATGTCTCGGCCGTTCTCGAAGGGAGCGTGCGACGTGAGGGCAACCGGGTGCGGGTGAACGTGCAGCTGATTAACGCCGACAATGACGAGCACATCTGGGCGGAGGATTACGACCGAGAATTGACGGATGTTTTCGCGATTCAGACCGATCTCGCGCAAAAGATCGCCACCGAACTGAAAGCAAAACTTTCGCCGGACGAGAAAGCGATGATTACGCGTCGACCGACAGAGAACGGCGAAGCCTATCTGGCCTTCGTCGAAGCCCACAATTTGCAGGCGCAGCTGGAGGACCGCGCAAAGTTGAATCAGGCCCGGCAACTCTTCGAGCGTGCCATCCAGCTCGACCCGAAGTTTGTTCTCGCCATCGCCAATCTCTCGATCCTGCACAGCTGGATTTATCACAACTTCGAGCCGACGGACGCCGAGCGTGACCTGGCCAAAAAATATGCCGACCGAGCCCTGGAATTGGCGCCCGATTCGCCCGAAGCACACCTCGCCAAAGGCTACTCACTCTATTACGGCCCGCGGGACTACGAGGGGGCTTTGCGTGAGTTCGGTATTGCCCAGCGTGGTTTGCCTAACGACGCCGACATCTATCTCGTGGTCGGCGCGATTCAACGCCGCCAGGGGAAATGGCAGGAATCGACCGCCAACCTGGAGAAAGCTGTCAGCCTCGATCCGCACCATACCTGGCCGCTGCAGAACCTGTTTTTCAATTACCAGATGCAGCGCGATTTCAAGTCGGCGGATCGGGTCATCGAACGGGCGTTGGCCATTAATCCAAAATCATTCAGTCTCTGGACACTCAAGGCCAAACTGGCGATCGGCGCGCGCGGTGACCTCACCGTCGGCGAAAAAGGGGTAGCCGAATTTGAACAGGCCCAAGCCCGGGGCGAGATCCCGAAGAATCTGGATCCCGAGACCGTCGCCCAGTTTGGAATCGGGAAGGCCAATTTGTTGATGTTTCGGCGCAAGTTTCCCGAAGCCCTCGAAGCGTTCCGCAAAATCCCGCAGGATGCGCTGAATTCCTTGCCGGATGATGTTGGTGATGCCCGCGTTTTCGAGGGAATCCTGCTGGAGAGGACAGGCCAGGCGTCGGAAGCGCACGCGGTTTTCTTAAAGGCGAAGGAATTTGCCGATGCAGCCATGCGCGCAGCGCCGAACGATCCTTCGCGCCATGCGAGGCTGGGGCGCGCCTTAGCTTACGTCGGGGAAAAAGAAGCGGCCATCGCCGAAGCGAAACGGGCCACTGAATTGTTGCCAGAATCGATCGATGCCTTTTCCGGACCGGCAATGACCCAGACGCTCGCTGAAGTTTACATGGTGACCGGGGAGAATGCGAAAGCGATTGAGTTGTTCGACGGATTGCTCAGCCGCCCAGCCGAACTGACGGTGGCCTTCCTCAAGCTCGATCCCACCGTCGATCGATTGCGCGGCGATCCGGCGTTTCAGAAAATGCTCGCGAAACACGAGAAGGGCTAACGTTTGCTGATCTGGGAGACTGTTGAAATACTGGGATGGGTCGCGCGTAGAGGCAGAAGGGCGGATGGCAAGGAGCGAGGAAGGCGCATCCCCGCAGTGGGCTGTAACGACCGAGCGACGCCGCCAGCTGCCCTTCTGCCTCGCGCCGTCGACGGTTGCGTTGATTTTTGGCGTTGGCCTGCGTTGCTCGCTTGGCCGAGATCGCTGCGGATATCGGCACTGCGCTCGCGCCTTGGCCAACACCAAAATCCACAGCAACGCGACCCATCCCAGTATTTCAACAGTCTCCTAGGGCCAGCGCTTGCGTTCCTTCGGGAGCGAACGGATTGATTGGGCGTGACCTTTTTCGAGGAGCTGAGCCGGCGCAAGGTTTACCGCGTCGCGGTCGCTTACGTCATCGTAGCCGGCGGCATTATCCAGCTTGCTTCGGCGGTCTTCCCGGCGTGGGAATTGCCCAATTGGGCGCTGCGTCTCGTCATCGTGCTGTTGCTGCTCGGCTTTCCGATCGCGCTCATTCTGGCCTGGGCTTTTGATATTACTCCGGCCGGTATCCAAACGACGCCTCACGCTGCCGCCGATTGGCGAAGCGACGAGCCCACATCGCCGGCGCAACGTTTTCTTTTTGGTTTTCGCCGGCCTCGCGATCGCGCTCGCGGTCGGATTCTTCATCCTGCCGCCCGTGGCCGCGAAGAAGGTGGATAAATCGATCGCGGTTTTGCCATTCGAAAATTTCAGCGACGACAAGAGCAACGCTTATTTCGCGGACGGCATCCAGGACGACATTCTCACGACGCTCTCGAGGATCAGCGATCTAAAAGTCATTTCACGAACATCGGTCATGGGATATCGCGGCGCCAGTCGCAACGTCCGCGATATCGGGAAGGCGTTAGGGGCGGGCGCCATTCTCGAAGGCAGCGTCCGCAGTGACGGCAAGCGGGTGCGGGTCAATGTGCAGCTGATCAATACCGAAAACGACGAGCATCTCTGGGCCAACGAATACGACCGCGAGCTTACCGATGTCTTCGCTATTCAAACTGATCTAGCGCACGAAATTGCCGGTGCGCTGCAAGCCAAACTCTCGCCCACCGAGGAAGTGCGGATGTCGCAAAAGCCGACCGAGAATGGAGAAGCGTATCTCGCCTTCGTCGAGGCGCACGATTTACAGGCGCGACCGGATCATCTTGAGTCGAACCTAAAGAAGGCCGAGGAACTTTATCAGCGCGCGGTTCAACTGGATCCGAAGTTCGCCCTCGCCTTCGCGGCGCTTTCGCGTTTGCAAAGCTGGATTTATCACAGCGACGACCCGACCCCCGCGCGCCGGGAGAAAGCGCGGGTGGCGGCGGAGGAAGCAAAGCGTTTGCAGCCGGATCTGCCGGAGACGCATGCAGCTTTTGGCTATTACTATTATTACACGCAACTCGACTACGAGCGTGCGCTGGCGGAGTTTGCCGCGGCCCAACGCGGTTTGCCTAACGACGCGGAAAATCTGATGGCGGTGGCGGCCATCCAGCGGCGACAGGGCAAGTGGACCGAGTCGACTGCGAATTTCGCAAAGGCGGCGTCGCTCAGTCCCAAAGATGCCGATCTTCTGGTTAATTACGCTTATAACTTCGTCGCGCTGCGGCGTTACGATGAAGCCGAAAAGATCGTTGAGCAGGGACTGCAAGTGGCGCCGGACTCATTTACCCTGTGTGCGGCCAAGGCGCAGATCGCGCTCAACAGCCGCGGAGACTTTAGTGTCGCGGACCAGATGCTTAGCAAAGCCCCCGCCGCCCTCGATTCCGAGGGCATGATTTCGTACGGACGGATCAGCATCTTGATCCTGGAGCGAAAGTTTTCAGAGGCTTTGCAACTCATTCAACGTCAGCCCGGCGAAATACTTCGCTCCTTCGGGACCGCGCCGGTTCCGAAGGCCTTTTCCGAGGGAAGTATTTATCTATTCATGCACGATAACCAGAAAGCAGTTGAAGCCTTCGAGCGGGCCCGGCCAATCGTCGAGCGAGTTCTGAGTGAAAGTCCGGATGATCCGACACGTCGCATGCTCCACGCGCAACTGCTCGTCGTCCTTGGCGACAAGGAAGCGGGCATCGCCGAGGCGGATCGGGCGGCGGCATTGCTCTCGGAATCTAAAGACGCTTACGATGGGCCGCAGATAACGATCGGGCTGGCCCAGGTCCTGGCCTGGGCGGGCGAAAACGATCGCGCCCTGGATCTGATCAAGCGTTCGCTCTCCACTCCGAACGGCGTGACCGTGCCGTTCTTGAAGCTCGACCCGGGCTGGGATCCCCTGCGGAGTGATCCGCGCTTTCAGCAATTGATTGCCCAGTCAGCCAATCAGCCTAACGAGCACGGTTGATTGGCTACATAATCTTATCCGGCTTCGTTAGGCCGACCCCTCCGGAGGAATTTTCATGAAATACGATTTGATTGTCATCGGCGGCGGACCCGCCGGCTATGTCGGCGCGATTCGCGCGGCACAACTCGGGAAGCGCGTCGCTTGTGTGGAAAAAGAGCGGGCCGGCGGCACCTGCCTGAACTGGGGTTGCATTCCGACCAAGTCACTTCTGCGCAATGCCGAGCTTTATCACTTGATGAAGCACCGCGCGGCCGACTTCGGTTTTAAGATCGACGGGCTCTCCTTCGACTGGAGCAAAGTGATCAAGCGGTCGCGCGACGTCTCGGATAAGAACGCAGCCGGGATCGAGTTCCTTTTCAGGAAAAACAAGGTCGATTACATCCTCGGCGAAGGCGCGCTCGATAAAGCGGGCGCCGTGACGGTGAAGCTAAAAGACGGCAAAACCGAAATTCACGAGGCCGCTAACATCCTTGTTTCGACCGGCGTCGTGCCGCGGGCCTTGCCCGGTCTTCCCTTCAACGGCAAGACCGTGATCGGCAGTCGCGAAGCAATGATCCTTGAGCCGCAGCCGAAGAGCATGGTGATCATCGGCGCGGGCGCGATCGGGGTCGAGTTTGCCTATTTCTACAATGCCTTTGGCACAACCGTGACACTGATTGAGCTCATGCCTGACGTGCTTCCGATCGAAGACACCGAAGTCTCGCAGACACTGCAGAAAGCTCTCACGAAACAAGGCATTCGAATCCTGACGAACACCAAAACCGCTAAAACCGAAACGACGAAGAAGGGTGTTCGGATCGCGCTTGCAGGGAAAATCGGCCGAGACGATTGAAGCCGACGTCGCCTTGGTCGCGATTGGCGTGGTCCCGCTCTTGCCTAACGGGAAGCTAAAGCTCGAATTGACCGACCGCGGCTACATCAAAACCGACGATCGCTATCAAACGAGCGTCCGGGGAATCTACGCCGCCGGCGACATCATCGGGCCACCCTGGCTGGCGCATGTGGCGAGCTGGGAAGCAATCCAGGCGGTCGAAGGAATGTTTGGCAAAATCGAGCCGCGCAAGATCCGCGAGTTCCCCGGCTGTACCTATTGCCAGCCGCAGGTGGCGAGCATCGGCCTGACGGAACGCGCCGCGAAGGAATCCGGCAAAAAATTCCGAGTCGGCAAGTTTCCTTTCAGCGCCAGTGGCAAAGCCCGCGCCATCGGCGAGACCGATGGCTTCGTGAAGTTGATCATCGGCGAGCCGCACGGCGAAATTCTCGGCGCCCACATCATCGGACCGGAAGCGACGGAGATGATTGCGGAACTCGGCCTCGCCATGACCCTCGAGGCGACCTACGAAGAAATCGAGGCAACGATTCACGCGCACCCGACCCTGAGTGAATCAGTCCACGAGGCGGCTGGTCAGGCGTTCGGACACGCCATTCATATCTAGATGCCGGCTGTAGTCTGGGGGCGCGCCTCGGTGAGGAGATGAGTCGCGCGTGGTTCCGAATCGGGGCACACAGGCCCCTCCCACAACGTCTGCGGGAAAGCTGCTTAGGTCCGGCTGCCGACAATCACAAGGACGATCCCGCCGGCGAGCGCCAGGCCGCCCAGGATTGGGGGAATGGAACGCTGTGCGTTTCGGTGTGGCCGATCTGCACCGGTCCAATGTCGACGTCCTTCTTGTGTTCCTTGAAACTGAATCCGCCGTAGGCCAGCGCGATGATGCCAATTACGATGAGAACGATGCCTATGAAGCCCGCTGGTTTCATGCAGGGTGCTTCGCTAGACGCCGCGTCGCCCTGAAACGAGGTTGATGATCAGCACGACGACCGCGAGCACGAGCAGGATGTGAATGAACCCACCCAGGGTATAAGAGCTAACGAGGCCGAGCAGCCAGAGCACGAGTAGAATTACAAATATTGTCCACAACATAACTTTCCTCCAGTTAAGGTTTTGTTGTTCTTCGTATCGAACCGCGGCCGCGCGTGTATCCGGCTAAAATATTTTTGCGGCGGCAGAATAAGGCTTACCCCACTTCCGAACACGTGGAAATTTTAGTTGTGATGTGATCAGAAGAACTGAACGCCGTCGAGTGCGCACTGATCCTCAGGGCATGCTTCCGCTGTCCAGGATCGCAACGCGATTCCACCGCCAGTTCACGCTTCCATCCGCCGCCAGCGCCGCCCGCACCTTCCAGTCGTGCTGCGCCAGCCGTGACCGCGCTGTTTCGTAATCGCAACCTTTGATCTGCATCAGCAGCCGCGCGGCGCGATCGCGCAATTTGTCGTTCGTCGCCGCGAGATCGATCATCAGATTGCCATGCACATGGCCGAGCTGCACCATCGCGCCAGTCGATAAAATGTTGAGTGCCACCTTTGTCGCGCTGCCGGCCTTCAATCTCGTCGAACCGGCGAGCAGCTCCGGCCCGGTCGGAAGATCGATTCGAAGATCAAATTCGTTAGGCGAGGAGACGCCGGCGGGGTTGCAGGTCAACAGAAGCGTGCTCGCGCCGCACTCCCGGGCTCGCCGCAACGCCCCGAGGACGAACGGCGCCCGGCCACTGGCGGAGATTCCGCAGACCACGTCGTGCGCGGTCACGCCGCGCTCGACGATCGCGAGTGCGCCTGCCGTCGCATCGTCTTCCGCGCCCTCGACACTTCGATGGAGGGCTTCGGCGCCACCGGCGATGATCCCTTGCACGAGATCCGGCGGCGCGCCGAAAGTCGGCGGGATCTCACTGGCATCGAGCACACCGAGGCGGCCGCTCGTTCCGGCCCCGATGTAGAAAAGCCGGCCGTTATTTTTCAGCGCCCGCGCGACCAACGCAGACGCCTTCCGCCAGCGGCGCGGCTGCCGCGCGGAGCGCGTCTTGCACAAACTTTTCTTCGGTCACGAAAAGATCGACGAATTCTCGCGGCGAAAGTTTTTCCAGGGCGAGCGATCGCTCGTTGATTTGCTCGGTCGCGGCCGCTGCGATTTCCGGCGCCGGTTTTTCCGCGAGCGACGCCATCTCTGGAGTCCGGTCAAGCGCGAGCCAGGCTGCGCCTAACGCCGAAGGTTTTTCCGCCACAAACACGCTTGCGGCCGGCAGCAATTTCCGCCAACTGCTGTCGGTAGGCCGCGACGTAAATGGAATGTCCGTGAAACAGTCCGCCGAGCAACGCGACCGGCGGCTCGCGAAACTCCAGTCGGTTCGCGACCGCGCAGGTGGATTCAGCGAGGACCCGTGCACCGGAGCGCAGAATGTCGTTCACCTGCTTGTGACCGGCGGCGGCCGCCGCGAAAACGACCGGCGCGAGCGTGGCGATTTCCATTTTGCCTGCCGTTTGCGCCCAACGAACGAGTTCGTTCAAATCGTTCAAGGCGAGCACGCGCAAAATCTCCTGAGCGAGATCGCTGCTGCGACGGTGCAAATCGTAATCGCGCAGGACGAAGCGCAACGTTTCCAGCGACAGATCATAGCCGCCACCGGCATCGCCGAGGATGTGACCCCAGCCACCGGCCTTTTCCACCCGGCCGCGGTGACGCCCGGTGACGGACGAACCGGTCCCGGCATTTACCGCGATGCCGTCGCCGTTGCCAAAAGCCGAGGCGAATCCGGATTCACGATCGCTTCCAGTCACGATCGCGGCCTGCGGCCAGACTTCAGCGCAGAGCCTGGCCAAATTCGCGCGGTCCGCCGGCGTGGCGCAGCCGGCCAGGAACACGCCGACCCGATCCACCGCCCGCGGCATCTCGCGCCAGATCTCGAGAATCCGTTCGCGACTCGTTAGGCGAAAATTAGTGGGGGCGAGCCGGCCTTCTTCGAGAAGCTGCAACTCGGTCGCTGCTCCGCGCTGAAAAGCATCCACGACGTCTTGGTGCCACCGCCCTCGATGCCAAGAATTCTTTCCGTCGCCGCTCCATTCTCAGGGAAAGCTGGAGCCGGTTCCGAGCCGCGGCTACCGGAAGATTGCCGTTTGCGCGCGCGGTTTGTATGATCGCTCATGGCGGAAACTGAGGCTTCGGCAGCGAAGCGCATCGCGGCGTTGCGGACCGAGATCGAAGAACACAATCGGCGCTACTACGAAGAAGCCGCGCCGACGATTTCGGATCGTGATTACGACCGCCTCTATCGCGAACTGATCGACCTCGAAGAGCAGTTTCCGCAACTGATCACGCCGGATTCGCCGACTCGCCGTGTCGGTGGCGGGCCGCTCAAGGCGTTTTCGCAGATCACGCATCGCGTGCCGATGCTGAGCCTGGACAACACCTATTCCGAAGAAGAGGTGGCAGCTTTTTACCGGCGGATCGAGAAGCTTTTGCCTAACGAAAAGATTCCGTTCGTGATCGAGCCGAAAGTCGATGGCGTGGCTGTTTCGCTCCTCTACGAGAAGGGCCGCCTGCAGTATGCGGCGACGCGCGGCGACGGCACGACTGGTGACGATATTACGCAAAACATCCGGACGATTCGCTCGGTCCCGAAAGAACTGAAAGGCGACGCGCCCCGGCTCTTCGAAGTCCGCGGCGAAGTGTTCATGACGAAGGACGGATTCGCCAAACTCAATGCCGAGCGGAGTGAAGCTGGGCTGCCCGTTTTCGCCAATCCGCGTAATTCCGCGGCCGGTTCCTTGAAGCAACTGGATCCGGCGATCACGGCGAAGCGTCCGTTAGGCGTGATCTTTTATGGAACGGGCGCGGTCGAGGGGATCGAACTGACGCATCATTCGAAGCTCTTCGCGTTGCTCAAGAAGCTCGGCCTGCCCTGCAGCGAGAAGTGGTGGGAGGCGGAATCGCTCGAGGGGATTTTGAAGGCGATTCACGAACTGGAAAAAATTCGGCACAAGTTTGTCTACGAAACGGACGGCGCGGTGGTGAAAGTCGACGCCTTCGCGCAACGCGAGTCGTTAGGCATGACCGCCAAGTCGCCGCGCTGGGCGATGGCCTTCAAGTACGAGGCGGAACGGGCTGAGACGAAGTTGCTCGATATTCTCATCCAGGTCGGCCGCACCGGCGTGCTCACTCCGGTCGCTGCGCTCGAGCCGGTCGTCGTCTCGGGCAGCAGGGTGGCGCGCGCGACCCTGCACAATGAAGAGGAAGTGGAGCGCAAAGACATCCGGATCGGCGACACCGTCGTGATCGAAAAAGCGGGCGATGTCATTCCGGCGGTCGTGAGTGTGCGGACGGATCTCCGGAATGGATCGGAAAAGAAATTTCGGATGCCGAAAAAATGCCCGGTCTGCGGAAGCGAGGTGGTGAAGGATGAAGGACAAGTCGCGGTCCGGTGCGTCAATGCGCAATGTCCCGCGCAGTTGAAGCGGCGGGTCGAACATTTCGCGTCGCGCGGCGCGCTCGACATCGAGGGCCTGGGCGAGGCGATGGTCGAGCAACTGGTCGAGCGCAAACTGGTGCGCGAGGTCAGCGATATTTATTCCCTAACGAGCGAGCAACTGAACGAGCTGGAGCGGATGGGCGAGAAGAGCGTGCGCAATTTGCTCGAAGCGATCGAGCGGAGCAAAAAACAGCCGCTCTGGCGGCTCCTCTTCGGGCTCGGCATCCTGCATGTGGGCGTGAGCGCGGCGCGCGCCCTGGCCGATCATTTCCCTGGCCTCGACGCATTGATGAAGGCTTCGCCGGAAGAGCTGCAACGCATCCCGGATGTTGGCGAAGTCGTCGGGGCGAGCATCTTCCAATTTTTTCAGGAGCCAGGGAATCGCGAGATGATCGAGAAACTGCGCCGCGCCGGCTTGCGCCTAACGAGCGAACCGAAGGTCGCGGCGGCTAACGATTCCAGAATCAAAGGAACAACCTGGGTGATCACCGGGACGTTGAGCAAACCGCGCGATGAAATCGCGGAACGGATTATTCAACAGGGCGGCAAAGTGAGCGGCAGCGTGAGCAAGAAAACGAGCTTCGTCCTCGCGGGGGAAGCCGCCGGGAGCAAGCTGGAGAAAGCGCGCAAGCTTGGGCATTCCAATTATCGGGGAAGACGAGTTTGAGCGAATGTTGTAGACGCTTCGCTCTGCGAAGCGCGGGAATGATGCCTGGCTTACCGTCGCGCTTCGCAGAGCGAAGCGTCTACAAGCCCTAACGACAGCGCGCCCGTCACTCGGGAGGGCGCGTCCAGGCGCAACGGCACGGCCGATCTCTTGCTCGGACCCAGCGCCATCGTTTCGGGCTCGGTCGAGCCAGCCTGGACAGTAAACGTCAACTTTTCCTTGCCTCGCATGACCGTGATCGGGACGGGGTCTCCGGCCGTGATGAAGAAGGAGGCGTCGATCACATCCTCGGATTGGTGCACCGGCTTATTCCCCACCTGAAGGAGGATGTCGCCCTTTTGCAGCCCCGAGTCGGCGGCAGGTGTCCCCTCGCGGATTTGGGTCATCTCCGCGCTCGAGCCTTCCACCGCATTTTCGGCCTCCTGCACATCGATCCCGATCCAGCCGTGACGCGCGTCGCCGAAGCGAATGTAATCGCGGCGAATCTTTTCCGCGGCATCGATCGGCAGCGCGTAGCAAGCGGAACCGCTGTCCACGCTGCTGACGAGAATGCCCACGACTTGTCCCTGGAAATTAAGCAGCGGCGCGCCTGCTTCACCGCGTTGGGTAGGGAGATTAACGCGCAGATGCGTGGTGGAGAAATAGCGGCCGAGAAACTTGCGATCAAAGCCAGCGATCATTCCGAAACTGGGCGATTCCGGCAGATCCAGTGGATACCCGATCGCGACCACCGGCGTGGCCAGACCGAGCTCGGCGGATTTCCCGATGGGAAGAAAGGGCGTCGCCGCGTCCACCTTCAAAAGCGCGATTCCGCTCCGTAAATCGGCGACCAACTGAGTGGCGTGATATTTCTTGCCCTCAAATTGAATGGTGAAATTATCCGCCTCTCCGCCGACCGAGTAGGAGGTATAGATCGTTCCGGTCGGATCAACGAAAAAGCCGGTGCCCGAAAGCTCGCTGTGTTCGTCGACGGCGTGAATCTTGACGACCGCCCGGCCGCAGCGTTCGAAGACGGTCTTGACCTCGCGGCTGATCGCGCCGGCCGTGTCATCCTGGGCGCAGGCGACAGGGACGAGCAGACTAACGACCGCGGCGAGGATGGCGAGCGGCCCGCGAAAGGCGGACGAGCTGGGAGCGGCTGTTAAAACTTGAATGACGGCTCATAACTCACGGGCAACCGGTCGAGCACATAGCGCGGCGGGGTCGCGGCTCGGTGAGTATAGACGCTTTCATTCATCTGCCGAGAGAGATCAGGCCCGAGCCTGCGGGTGGCGAGCGGCGAGCTGAGTGTGAAATTATCCACGACCCGCTCGGCCGGCATTTGGTCAATGACACTTTCATGAGACAAAGGAGCGGCGAAATCCGCCATCGCCGTATTGGAAGACTGCGGCGCCTGGTAAACCTTCAGGGAAAGCACCGCCGCGCAAACCAAAGCGGCCGCGACCGCCGCTGGATAGGAGGTCAGGGACGGAATATTGAGGCGGAAGAGAGAATCGGAGAGCCGCTGCCAAAGGACGCTCCAAAGGGGTTGGCGGAGAAGTTCGTCACGCTGGCGACGATGGAATTCATGGAGAAAATTTTCGAAATAACCGGGAGGCGGTTGCTCAAACCTCTTCAGGCGAAGTAATTTTCCGATTTCGTTTTCGTCAAAGTTGTCCATGCGGCGGCGAGTTCTAACCAACGGGATTTTTGCGGAATTCGTCTAAATAAGTTTGCAGTTGGCGATTCGCGTAGAAGAGCCTTGATCGCACGGTTCCCTCAGAAACGCCAAGAATTTTACTAATTTCTGCGTGTGGCATTCCCTGAATATGAAACATCGTGACCACGGCCCTGTGTTCATCAGACAGCTTCATCATCGCCTCGTTCAATCTTCGCTGGAGCTCGCCGAGGTCCGCTTCCCGGACCGGACTGGTCGTCGAGGTCAGCTCGATAAATTCCTTGTCGTTTTGAATGCTGGCGTCGACGTCGTCAAGGCTGAGATGGTAACGGCGGCCGCGTTTTTTCAGGAAATTCAGCGTCATGTTCACCGCGATCGTGTGGATCCAGGTGTAGAACGACGATTTGCCGCGGAAGCCCTTGATCGCGCGGTATGCCTTGGCGAAGACATCCTGGAGCATGTCGTTCGTGTCCTCGTGATTCGAGGTCATGTTGTAGATCAGGCCATAAAGGCGCGGCGAATACTTCACGACGAGGTCGTCAAACGCCGCGGCGTCACCCGCCTGGGCACGCGCGACGAGTGCCTGATCTTCGTCGGTTCGCGGTTGGTCCATCGCCTCGCGGCTACGTTTAGCACGCGACGGAGCGCCCGACGATAACAAATCGGTAAGGCGGCGGGGGGCGGGAAGGGCGACAGCCGGAATCATCAGCGGCGATCGCGCACCGAAAGGAGCCAGAGAAGGTTGCCGAGGGTCGCAATGAAAGCGGCCACGTAGGTCCAGGCGGCAGCGTCCAGGACTTTATTCACACCGACGGCTTCGTCGCCCGGTTGAATGATGCCCATTTGCTGCAGGATGATCTTCGCGCGCCGCGAGGCGTCGAATTCGACCGGCAGGGTGATCAACTGGAAAACGAGCAGCGCGAGATAGCAGTAGATGCCGATTGTGATCAGCCCCGTGATGTGGAAAAAAAGACCGCCCAGAATCGCAAAGGGCAGGATGCGCGAAGCGATTCCTGTGATCGGCACGACTGCCATCCGCGCTTTGAGCGGCGCATAGGCGCGGGCATGTTGAATTGCGTGGCCGGTTTCGTGCGCCGCGATGCCAAGGGCGGCAACCGAGGGGGTGTTGAATACGTTGCTCGAAAGGCAGAGCCGTTTTTGCGTCGGATCGTAGTGGTCGCCGAGGTAATCGTTAATCTCCACCACCTGAACATCGTTAATCTTCGCCGCCTGAAGAATTTCACGCGCGGCTTCCGCTCCGGTGATGTTGGAGGTCGCGCGGACGGCGCCCCATTTCTTGAAAGCGCCTGAGACACGGAACTGCGCCCACAAACCGATGAGGAGCGGAATGCCGATCAGGATAAGGTAATTTTGCATCCCGGAACCGTAAGATGAATACATGCCTTGATAAAATTAGTCATCGAGTTAGACGCCTGAGGTCGTGATGCGTTCATTTACCTGTAGACGCTTCGCTCTGCGAAGCGCGGGTATTGACTTCGCTTGCAGCCGCGGCGCCGCGTCGCCCAGAGGGCGACGTCTACAGCTTGCGAAGCGCGGGTATTGACTCTCGCTCGCAGCCGCGGGGCCGCGTCGCCCAGAGAGCGACGTCATACACCTTGAGAAGCTCACAGCGCGATACTGAATTCCGCTCGCAGCCGCATGCCCACGTCGCCCAGTGGGCGACGTCTACAGCTCCAACTGATTTTGGCAGCGCGAGAGCATGCGAATCCCAGTCTTCGTGATCGCGACGACGTCTTCTGTCCGCACACCCCCGAGGCCGGGATAATATAATCCCGGTTCCACGGTCTGAACCTGGCCGACTTTAAAAACCGTTTTTTGAAAGCGCGGGAACTCATGAATCTCCAGACCAAGTCCGTGGCCCGTACCGTGAAAAAATCCTGTCTGCCGTCCGTCGCGGACCGCTGTCGGATAGCCCTGGTCCGTGAAGAACTGTTTCACTTCCTGATGCAGTTTCAGCCCGTCGACGCCTGGTTTCATTTTCTTCAATGCCAGCGCCTGGCCTTGATTGACCGTCTCCCAAAGGCGTCGCTGTTCATCGCTCGCGCGACCGCGCACGACCGTTCTCGTTAGGTCGCCGAAATATCCGCTCGCCGCGGCGCGCGGAAAAATGTCCATGATGATGAGGCTGTCCGCTTTCAATGGACCGTGCCCGCGTTCATGCGGATCGCAGGCTTGATCGCCTCCCGCGACAATTGTGTTGGCGGGCAAACCTCCCGCGCGCAAAACGGCGGTGTCGATTTCCGCCCGCAATCTTTCCGACGTCAGGACTGCGCCCGACCATTCCAATTTTTTTGCCTTGCCCGGTTTCGCTTGCTTCAGCACTTCGACGCCGCGGGCCATCCCGGCTTCCGTGATTTCGAGCGCTTTTCGCATCAGGCGCAGCTCCGCCTCGGTCTTCGCTTCGCGCTCCGGCCAGAAGAGACCGTTCGTCGGCTCCAGCCGGATTTTCTTCGACTCGATTTCACGCGCGAAACCAAGCGGAAAATTTGCCGGCACCAGAGCGGAGCGAACTTTTTTTCGTGTCAGAAAATGGGCGAGCACTTTTTCGTAAGCCGGAGTTTTGGCGCTCGACCCCTGCACTTCTTTCTCAAACGCGCTGTAGGGCAAAATTTCGTCCGCGGTTGCCTGTTTGCGGCCGCGATCAATCTCGAGATCGCTCAGGACGAGCGTGCGTTTGCCGTTTTGCTCGAGAAAAATAAAAGCGTCGGGCGCGAAAAAACGCGTCGCGTAAAGCATGTCTGGATCGTTTTCGCTCGCTGCGACGATGAGGCGCGGCTTTTGTGTTTTCTTTTTCATATCGACACTGATTCTCGGTTCCCCGAGCCGGTGCGTCCAAAATATTTTTCGCGGGCCGTTATCGCGCGACTCTGTATCGCGCGATCCTGTAGACGCTTCGCTCCGCGAAGCGCGAGCGTACATTACTTTGAAAGCCAAATCTGCGGCAAAGCGCAGACACGCGCGTCCCAGAGGGACGGAAACAGTCTCACGGAAGTCACAGCGGCGATTGGGATCGGCGGCCAAGTCGTCGAACGCTTTAATAAGGAAGCGTCGCTTGATCGCCGTTATCAATTTCTTCGCACTTCCAGTTCGCGGCGCAATATCCAAAGCAAAAGCGCGAGAAGGAGGAGGCTCGATCCGATCAGGACGGCGGTGTTGTAGGTGAAAACGCTTACGGAGAGAAAGGTGCCCGGGGGCGCAACCGGTTTGGCGGCGGCGAAATAGCGCTTCTGCTCGCCGAAGAAAACGTTTGGTTTGCCGCCGCGCCGGTAGTCATTTTGCTCCATCTCGGCATTCGAGATCAGATCGGAAACCTTCTGGTTGACGTAAAGTTGCTCCGCTGTGATTGGGCCGTTGGCATTGCTGAAGGCTTCGCGCCGGAAAGGGTCTTTCCCTCTCAACACGCGATCGATCAGGCCCAGATATTGATTGAGCTCCCCCGGGGTCTTCGCTTCGAGGCCGGAAAGGATCGCGAGGGTTTCCTTGAGGTCGTCGAGGCGCTTGGAATCACCGGGATTTGCCTCGTGCCGGGCGACAATGACATCGATCTGCCGCTGCGCTTCATCCTGGCGTTTGGTGAGCGGGTTCAGTTTCGCCTGGGCCACCACCAATTCTTCATAAGACCAGCGCATCGCCACAAATTCGCAGACAAACGGCACCTGCAAACGGCTGTCCATTTTCGTCTTCTCATCCACGTCAGGATGTTCGTGGAACCATCGGGTGAGGTTATAAACGAGATCGAGGTTGCGATTCATGTCCTGATATTTGATGAGCGCGCCGCCCATCACGATCTGGGGGATGAGGACAAAGGGGACGATGTTGGCCGCCGTCTTCGGATCGGCCACGAGCGCGGAGACGACCAGGCCTAACGAGACCCCGCTCATCGCGGTCATGAAAACAATCGCCAGATCAGGCCAGAACATTCCGCGGATTCCGAGAATGAAATTTCCGATGAGGACGAAAAGAGTGCATTGCACGAGAGCGAACACGCCTAACGAGACCGTCTTGGCAAAGACATAATAAGTCAGGCGAACATTCAGGTTCCGTTCCCGCTGCAGAACGGCGCGGTCGCGGATGATGTCGTCGGCGCTGTTCGTTAGGCCAAGGAACATCGCCACGATCAGAGTGAGGAAGAGGAAAGTCGGGATGTGATAGGCGGAAGCGAAGTCGTACTGGCCGGTATCCGAGTAGCGCAGGATCACCCCGATGAAGAGGGCGAGCAGCGGGGCGAACCCGATCGTCACAATCAGGTTGCCGCGATTGCGCAATTTACTGAGGAAGGCGCGCCGCAGCAGCGTGCGCAGTTGCGTCCATTCATCCTGCCAGCGAATTGGCTCGCGCCGTTTTTGCGCCGGCACCGGTGGCAGCGGCACCACAGGTTCGTGTCGCAAAGGCACTTGCTTGACGTCCTGGATCAAGCGGAAAGCCTCGTATTTGTCGCGCCAGAATTCAGGAGAGTAACGGCGGGCCGGCATGAGCTGGCCCCGATTATTTTCCTCGTAAATGATGTCGCCGCTCAGGTCGCGCAGCGGTGTTTCGAGCACGTCAAAAATGAATTCGGGACGAGTCGTGCCGCAGGAGGGACACGCCCCGAGATCGGCGCCGAATTGATGCTGATGCTCCGCTTCCGCGAAATAGCGCAACATATCTGTCGGGGTGCCGAAGAAGACGAGCCGTCCGCCCTTGTCGAGCAGGATCGCCTTGTGGAACATCTGAAAAATCTTCGAGCTCGGCTGATGGATCGTGACCACAATGATCTTGTTGTGCGCCATCCCGCGGATGATTTCGATGACGTGCTCGGAATCTTTTGAGGACAAGCCGGAAGTCGGCTCATCGAAGAGGTAAACGTCGGCGGTGCCGATCATGTCGAGCCCGATGTTGAGGCGTTTTCTTTCGCCGCCGCTGAGGGTTTTCTTGACCGGACTGCCGACGATGCTGTCGCGTCGTTCGCTCAGGCCGAGCTCGATCAGTTTGCCTTCGAGACGGCGGGTACGATCGCGGGCGGAGAGGTGAGGGGACCGGATGGCAGCCGCGAACTGGAGATTTTCGCCGATCGTGAGTTGCTCGTCGAACGCGTCATCCTGGGGGATGTAGCTCACGTAACGTTTGAGCGAGTCGAGATTTTCATAGAGGGGCTGACCGTTGAACAGGATCTCGCCACGGCTGGGTTGCATTTGGCCACCGAGGACGCGCATGAGGGTGCTCTTGCCGGAGCCGCTCGCGCCCATCACGCAAACGAGTTCGCCGCGATTGAGCGAGAAGCTGATGCCATCGAGCGCGATTTCACTGTTGCTGAAGCGATGGTTGACGTCGATCACTTCGAGGCTGCGAATGATGTTCCGTTCCTCTTCGATGATCCGCTCGGAAAAATCGCAACGCAGGAATTGGCCGACATCGATGCGAATGGTGTCGCCGTCAGCCAGGGGGGCAGTCGCCCGGACCGCGACGTCACCGACCATGATGGGGCGATCTGCTTCCAGCACTTCGAGAACACCGACCCGCTTGTCGTAGTCGCAGGAAATCTTCAAAAGCACATCGCCGGCGGTCCCTGGCGAAAGCAGGATATCGTCTGCTTCGAGCAGGCTTGGGTTGTTCGAAACGAGATACTCAGACTTCGAGGCCTTGAGCTGGAAGCGGCCTCCAAGGGCGCGCGCTCTCCGGCGCAAATCGGAGAGGTCCAGTTCCGTGTCATTATGGAAAATGATCCGGTCATCCAAAGTGGCCTCAACTTCTGTGTTCGCCCTGAGCTTGACGCCGTTGAGCTTGGCTCGGACGTCGCGTAAAGCCTTCACGCGCACTTTGAGTCCGAACGTCACTTCGAGGGAGCTTTCGCGCGAGCGCGAGCGCTCTAGTTCCACTTCGTCGGAGTCCCTGTTCACCCGCACGAAAATCTGCGGAAGAGACACATTTTTCTTGGCGTTGAAGTAGTTGGCGAGGTCCTGAAAGGAGAGGACGGAATCGCCGACGAGGATGCGTTGACCGGGATAGATTCGGCAAAATCCACCGCGTCCCAGTGGCCGACCGCGGACAGAGACCGCCTGGGAACTGTAGTTTTTGAGCAGGATCAAGTCATGATAGCGAAAAGCCAGCAGCCGATCGGTGCCGCTCAGACTTTTAAGAACGACGTCGGATTTGCCGTTGCCATCGAAGGAAACCGCTTCCAGAGGCGACGCTCCGCGTTGGTAAACCTGCTGGTCGGCATCCTCTGAGGCATTGAGCTGGTAAACGATGTCGATGGCCTGCGCGGCCATGCCAAGCTGCGACATGAAGGAGTAAAAGGCGACCACCTGTTCCTGTTTCAGGCCGGCTTGGGAGATCAAATCGTAAAGCTGCACGCCAAGCATGATTTTGCGATCGGTGCTCAACGAAGCGGCCAGCTTTTGCGCCATCGCGGAAAGATCCTGCTGCTCGTAAAGTGCCTGCCGAAAAAGCATGCGTAGCTCGGAGTAGACAGCTTGCGGGTAGTCGTAGCGCAGAAAACCAAGGCTGGAATCAATCTCCTCCTCAAGGAGAACGCCGTCGGCCTTGGAGAAGCTCGCCAGCACCTGGATAAGAAGAGGGAGAAGATTCGGGCTCTCCGCCACGCTGCGCGGCTTGCGCATGGCGCGTCGCATCCAGAGCCGGCCGCGTCGCCGCAGCCGCCAGGCGAGCGGAGTGACGCGCTGGACGGCGCGATCGATTTTGTCTGCAAATGTGGAGGTCGCTTCCGACATGGATTTATTCAGGCGAAGGTAAGTCTGAGCAGGTTCCGGTGCAATGCGGCGGCCCGGCTCCTGCTACTTTGCATTGGCCGAGGTTCATGATACTTTCGCCTTCCGCACCTTTTCAGTGCAATCTCTCCTATGGCCCAGCCTGATCGAAACTCCCCAAAAGACGGTAAGCGAGGCAGTGACCCCAACTTTAATTGGCGGGGAGTCATCCTGTTTGCAATCGCGTTTGCTCTGATCGGGCTCGCGATCCTGTTCCGCGGCGGGAGTGGCTATGGCACCGAAGAGGACGTGCCTTACAATCGGTTCCTCGAGTTGCTCGAGCACAAGCAGATCGTAAACGACCCGAAGTTCCCACTCCGCCTCGTAGTCGAGGAAGGCCGCCCGACGCAGACCATCCGCGGCGCCTATACCCGGGCGGGAGTAGGCAAGGAGCCGGCCCAGCAGGTGCCGTTTCGGACCACCATTTACCTGAATTTTACGACCGACCTGCAGGAGAAATTGACCGCGGCCAATGTGCCGATTGCCATCCGAACGGAGTCAAATGTCATCGCCCAGGCCGTCATCGGCTTCGTGCCGATCGCGCTCTTTCTGCTCATTCTTTACTTTCTTTTCCGCCAGCAAATTCGGATGGCGGGAAAAGGCGCGCTCAATTTCGGAAAGTCGAAAGCGCGCATGCTGGCGCGGGACAAGAACAAGATCACGTTTAAGGACGTCGCCGGGGTCGAGGAAGCGAAGGATGAAGTGCAAGAGCTGGTCGAGTTCCTGCGCGATCCGAAGAAATTCCAGAAACTTGGCGGACGCATCCCCAAAGGCGTGCTCCTCGTCGGTCCTCCGGGCACTGGCAAGACGTTGCTCGCGCGCGCCATCGCCGGCGAAGCGGACGTGCCGTTCTTCTCCATCAGCGGTTCGGACTTTGTCGAAATGTTTGTCGGCGTCGGCGCGAGCCGGGTTCGCGACATGTTTGAGCAGGGTAAGAAATCCGCGCCCTGCATTATCTTCATCGACGAAATCGACGCAGTCGGGCGCCATCGCGGACACGGCGTCGGCGGCGGTCACGACGAGCGCGAACAGACACTGAATGCGTTGCTCGTCGAGATGGATGGTTTTGATACCCAGGAAGGCGTGATTATCATCGCCGCCACGAACCGGCCCGATGTGCTCGATCCGGCGCTGCTGCGTCCCGGCCGTTTCGACCGGCAGATTACCGTCAATCTGCCCGACGTGAAGGGCCGCGAAGAAATCCTGCGCGTCCATTCGAAGAAAGTTAAATTGGCCGAAGGGGTCGAGCTCGCGGTCGTCGCGCGCGGCACACCCGGCTATTCCGGCGCGGAGCTGGCCAACGTCATCAACGAGGCCGCCCTCCTCGCGGCGCGTCGTGGTTTAAAGGGAATCACTCTCTCCGAGTTGGAAGAGGCCCGCGACAAGGTGCGTTGGGGCAAAGAACGCCGCAGTCTCGCGCTGAGCGAGAAAGAGAAGACGAACACCGCCTATCACGAGGCCGGACACGCGCTTTTGCTTGAGCTTCTGGAATTCACGGAGCCGCTCCACAAGGTGACGATCATTCCGCGGGGGCCGTCGTTGGGCTCGACCATGTGGCTGCCGCTCGAGGACAAGTACACGCAGCGGCGCAACGAATTGCTCGACGATCTGGTGGTGAGCATGGGCGGTCGGGTCGCGGAGGAAATTGTCTTCGGCGACGTGACGAGCGGAGCGCGCGGCGACATCCAGATGGCGACGCGACTCGCGCGCAAGATGGTTTGCGAGTGGGGCATGAGCGACAAGATGGGCATGGTCGAGTATGGCGAACATGAGGATTACGTTTTTCTCGGCCGCGACATCTCGCGCGCCCGCGATTACAGCGAAGCCACCGCCGAGCAGATCGATTCGGAAGTGCGCAAGCTGGTCGATGGCGCCTACACGCGGGCCCAGGAAATCCTGTTGAAGAATCGCGAAAAACTCGAAGTGATCGCGAAAGCGCTGCTCGAGTATGAGACGCTCGATGGCGCTCAGATTCGGGAAGTGATCGAGCACGGGCGCCTGATCAATCCACCGCCCGGACCGCCCGCGACCGGGCCAAAGCTCGGGCCGGAGAAGCCGCCCAAACAGGTGGTCGTCGCGCCCGACGTGACGCCGCCGTTGCCCGGCGGGCTGAGTGGCGCACCGGCGTAGGATCGACCGCGCTCGTTCCGCATGTCATCCCGAGCCGCGAAGACGGCGAGGGACCTCCCATGCGCAGACCGCGTTTCCCTGGCTGGAGGAAAACGTCCAATGCAACTGCGAGGTCCCTCTCCGTGCTGCGCCGGATCGGGATGACAAATTGCGCTGTGATGTAGACGCTTCGCTCTGCGAAGCGCGGGAGTTCGATCCGAGTTCACCCGAAGGGCTCAATGATTGTAGCGTCCGCTGTCTCAGCGGAGGGGGGCAATCGGTGCGCTGAGACAGCGCACGCTACAACGCCCAGCGTTAATCGCGGCGCTGCTTCTCCACGAGCGTCTTGAGCTGGCGCTCCATCGTTTTGAAAGCGTCGTTGATCACTTTGCTCAGCGGCTCGTGCATGTCGTGCGTCGCCGGTTTCTCATCCACCACCAGCTCGTGACCGGGCGGGACCGTGACATCGATCCGGACCCGAAATGGATTGCCCGAGTGTTGTGCATGGTTGGGTTGCTCGACGACGACGTCGCAACGGCTGATGTGATCGCAAAAGCGGTCGAGGCGCGCGGCTTTGCCGCGAATCAGTTCGTCGAGTTGATCCGATTTTTCGACCCCCCGATACGAGATGCCAACGGGTAGTTGCATGCCCAATGATACGAAAATCAGAGGCGGTTGAAGCGAGCGAAAATGCTTCAACAACTTCGCGGGTTCGATTTTCACGAGGTCGGACTTCACATGCTCGACGACTCGATTGCGAATTGGCGTCGGCAAGAGCTCAGCGACACTCGAATGGATTGAGGCGGGCGCGGCGAAGGACCAACGTTTCGCCGCTTCACGCTTCACGACCTCCGCGATGTGTTCGGCGAGTTGCTGGCAAATGCGCCGGTTGTTTTCGGTCTCGAGAGCGGTGCGCTCCGCGATCGAGTTGGCATGCCGGCTATTACCGTCGCTGACCGGGAAACGTCCCGCCTGATCGGTCAACTTGGCGTCGTAACGTCCGTGCGCGTCGGTAATATCAAATGCCTGGACTAGTTGCAGGCTGGCGCCGCGATTCGGTGTTTCGTTGACGCGGTATGCTTTTACTCCCCCGCGGTCTGCGAGAACGATGAGTGATGTCGGTGCCATGACAAAAGAAGGTCGCACATCGCGGCTCTTGTCCGCTCACTCTTTGGCGGACTTCGGATTCATTTTCCGAGTCTGGCGCCGCTGATTCTTCGGCTTCTTTCTTCTGCGGCTCGCCATCGTGCGGCGCCTCGAACTGCCGCTTCTTCCAGGACTCGTGCCGAGCCCGCTCGGTCGAGCTGGTCATCAGCTTGATCAAGACGGTGGAACGGCTCTTGATTTCCACTTCATCGCCAGACACGCAGCCGATGGGTTGGCAAAATCCTTCGGGCGAAGCGGTGTCGATCACCACCTCCCACTTGACCCGTTCCTGACCCGGAAGAACGAACGGCAACGGTTCGTGATGCGCGTTGATCAGGAGCAGGAAGGTATTGTCGCGAATCGGCCCGCCTTCAAAATCCTGCACGTCAATCGTATCGCCGCTCAGGAGCATCCCGACGCAGCGGACAAAGGGCGAGCTCCATTCCTCGTTGGTCATCTCGCCGCCGCCGGGGTTGAACCACATCACGTCGCGAATCTCCGATCCGCGAATCCGCCGGCCCTGGAAAAATTTTGGACGCCGAAAGATCGGGTGCTCGCGCCGAAAACGGATCAGGCTTTTCGTAAACTCAAGCAGCGCCTTTTGTTCGTCATCGAGATTCCAGTTCAGCCAACTGATCTCGTTGTCCTGGCAATAAGCGTTGTTGTTCCCCTTTTGCGTTCGGGCCCATTCGTCGCCCGCCGTGATCATCGGCACGCCTTGCGAAAGGAGAAGGGTGGTGAGGAAATTGCGGCGCTGTTGCCGGCGCAGTTGGTTGATCTCCGGATCATCGGTCGGGCCTTCCACGCCGTGATTCCAGGAATGATTGTTGTTGTCGCCGTCGCGGTTTCCTTCGCCGTTCGCCTCGTTGTGCTTGTCGTTGTAACTAACGAGATCGTTCAAGGTGAATCCGTCGTGCGCGGTGACGAAATTGACGCTCGCGTAGGGGCGGCGTCCGTTGTGCTGGTAGAGGTCGGGACTTCCCGTTAGGCGATAGGCCAGTTCGCCAATCCTGCCTTCGTCGCCTTTCCAAAAGCTGCGCACCGTGTCGCGATACTTCCCGTTCCACTCCGCCCAGAGAATCGGGAAATTGCCCACCTGATAACCGCCCTCGCCGACGTCCCATGGTTCGGCGATCAGCTTCACCTGAGAAATGACCGGGTCCTGGTGAATGATCTCGAAGAAAGGATGAAGCTTGTTCACGCCATTCGCGTCGCGCGCGAGGGTGGAGGCGAGGTCGAAGCGAAAACCATCGACGTGCATGTCGTTCACCCAGTAACGCAGGCTGTCCATCACCAGTTGCAGCGTGCGCGGGTGGAGCAGATTGAAGGTGTTGCCTGTGCCCGTGAAATCGAGATAGAAACGCGGGTCCTCCGGCATGAGACGGTAATAGGCCTGGTTGTCGATCCCGCGGAAGCTGAGCGTTGGCCCGAGGTGGTTGCCTTCCGCCGTATGATTGTAAACGACATCGAGAATCACTTCGATCCCGGCGGCGTGCAGATTGCGCACCATCCCCTTGAACTCCTTCACCTGTTCGCCCATCACGCCGCTCGCGCAATATTTACACTCTGGGGCAAAATAACCGATCGAGTTGTAGCCCCAATAGTTCGTTAGGCCGCGATCGACCAGGGTCTGGTCGTTGATGTGGGCGTGGACGGGCAGGAGCTCGACCGCGGTAACGCCGAGATCCCGCAAATACTCGATCGCGGCCGTGCTGCCCACACCGGCGTAAGTCCCTCGGATTTCTTCCGGCACCTTTTCATTCAGTTTGGTGAATCCTTTGACGTGCAATTCGTAAATGACCGACTGATGTAGCGGCGTGCGCGGCGGTTTGTCGTCGCCCCAATCAAACGCGTTATCGATCACCACCGCTTTCGGCATCCCCCAGGCGTCGTCGCGAAAATCGCGCGTCAAATCCTCCGAGCCATCTCCGACCACGTAGCCCGACATTTCGTCGGCCCAGTTGACCTGGCCGGCAATCGCCTTGGCATACGGATCGATGAGCAATTTCGCGCTGTTGAAGCGCAGTCCGAGCTTCGGTTCATACGGGCCGGAAACGCGGTAACCGTAAAGTTGTCCGGGCCGCAGATCGGGCATGAAAATGTGCCAGACCTGATCGGTGTGTTCGGTCATCGGGATCCGGACGTTTTCCTGGCGGGCCTCGAGGCTATCGAAAAGACAAAGATCGACCGAGGTCGCGGTCTCGGAGAAGAGCGCGAAATTCACCCCGTTCCCGAGCCAGGTGGCGCCGAGAGGGTAGGGATAGCCGAGCCAGGTTCTAACTTGATTCATAAAAGCGCGGAGCTTTATCCCATCGAGAATCGAGGCACGCAAGCATTGAGGAAAATTCTCCCTGGAGTCCATGTCTGGAGGGACGGGCTCCGTTCCGTCCGTGTCTCTGGAGGGATAGGCGCCGTCGTGTTCGCGGGTTGTAGACGCTTCGCTCTGCTGGAGGGACGGACTCCGTTCCGTCCGTGTCTCTGGAGGGATGGGCGCCGTCGTGTCCGCTGGTTGTAGACGCTTCGCTCTGCGAAGCGCGGGACGGGCTCTGTCGCGTCCACGGCCGATCGACCCAGGAGTGAAAACGACGGGGCTCGGGTTTCGCTTTTTGAATGACCGTCCGCTGGAGCTTGATCCCCAGTCGATCCGCCAACCGCGGTTTGTTTGTTCTTGCCTTCGCCCGAGGCGCCGAGAGACTGGCGCTCGTGAATTTGTATTTTCCTCCAGTCGCCCCTTAGCCAGCCGGAATACGCGGAATTATTCCACAAAATATTGCGGAATAACTCCATGTACTTCTCGTTAGACGGCTACGTCGCTTGGTTATGAAATCCTTCCTTGGCACCGTTTCGGCCATTGTGACTTCGGCCGTTATTCTTTGGCTAGGATATCACTTTGTCGTTGAGATGCCCGCCGCGCAGCGTGTCGACGACGCTCGTTTTCGCGCGAGCATGGATGCACACAAACACACGAGTGAGTTGCTAGACAAGTATATGCACGGCACGCCAGAAGAAGCACATGAAGCCGCTCAGCAGATGAGACGGGAACGACTGTCCAAAGAAGATGAGGAGGCGCGACGTCGGCCGTGACAGAATACTTGCCCAGGCCCATTGAATACTACTTCGATCTCTCGGGCAGAGGCTCCGCGGAGGGTGACAGCAACTGTAGTGTTCACGCCGGTGTGCTTTACGACACACTTCGCCACTACCAGCGAGCTCTCGGCAGGCCGCGGCTCGAAAGGTAAGACCGCTAAAAGAGATATTATTCCGTGCTCGACAAATTGAGCGAATTCTCGGTATCGACTCTATCGTATTGCAACGGCCATCTAGTCAGAGATGCAGCGAACGGCTGGCTGCTCCGATGTCTCAGCTTATGGTAGCTGCAACCTTTGCCTCGCAGCCACGCGTCATCTCGCCAGCCGTCGCTGATCTTGAGTCTCGTTAGCCTGCAAATGCGTCTGCCCAAAATTAAGCCCGATTTGGACGGTCTCTATGCGGCTCACCAAGCAGAGACACAGTGCGCACACCAAAAGAGCGAACTTCGCCGGAAGGCTGTCGTCAACGGGGCTGTTAGCTTTGTTCGCCAATGTCTCATTTGTGGACATCCGCTTGGCGGCGGTATCAAACGCAGCGAGCCTCTCGCAATCGCAGGTTGATTCTGCACCGGATTGGGACACCACGCTCAAAGAAACATTTTGGCGAGAGCGTAGCGCACTTTACGAACAGAATCGCAAAGCGGTTGACGAGCAAGCCCACAAACAATGGCTCAAGGCCTATGATGCCTACCTCAAAAGTCCAGAATGGGAAGCGAAAGAGTGAATTGGTAATTAAGTGGGCCAAGCAGCCGGTGCGAAGGCTGTCTTACTCGCAAAGCCATTCAAGTTCACCACCTTTCTTACGAGCACGTTGGAGAAGAGTTCTTTTTTGAGCTAGTTGCCGTCTGCACTGTTTGCCACGAGCGACTACACCAAGATAGTAACGTGGAAAACTATATTGATCCCCTTTTGTGGCACACCACGCTAACACATAACCATACACCTGAGGAAGGGGGATGCCGAAGCTTGCGTGTCTGATTCCTGAATGCGATTGCCTCGCGGGCAGCAATTTGCTATAAGCGACCGAATCTATGAAGGCATCGTTACTATTTCGCATCGCTTCTGTTTTGCTCGTTCTCTTGCGATCGGACAACTCTGGGTTTCCGTCGGATCGATCCCCGTTGGGGGGTTGACTCGCTGATTAATCAGCTGCGCTAAACGCATTTCAACGTTCAGGATTCAGTCGGTCCTTCTGGGTCTTCTTTACTAGATTCGGGCTTTTCGTGACGATCCTTTTGCTCTTTGCGGCTATCGTCTCGTGGCAATTTGGAGGTTTGCCCAAGGAATCGTTGTCGGCTATGTCGCTCATTTTATCTGGGGCCTGGTGATCTGCTTCAGTCATAGTGACGCTTTTAAGTTACCAATATTTCTTGATTGCTGCCGGTGATATTTTCTGGAGTGATTGCCGTTTGTCTCTCATTCTCGGCGCGTGGCTTTCTCGTTTGACAGTATCGCCAACGCCATTTGACCACCGGCTCATACGCGGGTTGGAAGCGGACCAGCCGCCTAGGCTAGCTCGACAAGCGCAAGCGCAAGCTCGTGTTGCCGTGCTTGCTCATGCAGCTCTGGAGCCAGGTTTTGCCACTGCTGTATTCTCCGGGAAATTTATGTTATGGCATGTTTTCTGGAGAGGAATTGGGAATCTTGCCATCGTCGGTCTCGCGTCGTCCGGGAAGACGACGCTGGAGCGAGGCGATGCTCGCGTTCGCCGGCGCAACTGTTGCGTCGCCTCGCTCCGGAAGCGGTCGCTGATCTTGTGTCTCGTTAGGCCTGTGCCACGCCTGGTCACCCGCGCCCGGAGAAGCCCACCGAAATGTCAGAAGTTCCGCAATACCCATTTCGTTTATGCTGTTGATTCTCTTGAATCGTATGGTGGCGGCGGGTATTCTCCAACCGGGTGTCCCCAGCACTGAAACAGGCCTATTTCCGAAGATCAAGTTCCTCTCTGGCTCTTCCGTTGACCATAGTCCAGCGCTTTGACGACAGACCCCTCTTGGGACAAAGAGTCCCTGCGGGTTCCCATCGCGCCTCCAGCATTTCGGCCGGAACGGTTCGCAGTGCCTAATGCGCGGCGGTTCGCCCGTTTCGACCTCCGCGATAGCCGGTTTACAGCCCATCGCCGCTCCCGGTGACCGCCCTTATTCGCAGTGGCTCCTTGGAGGCTGGCGCGGGCTTCCCGCAAGTGTTGGAGAGCCGCTTGCATATGCGGCTGGCCGCCATAGGCCGGCGCTAATGACATCGCTGCCAGAACCAGAATTGAAACAGACGCCATCTTGAACGTCTTCATTGCGCTACTGTTTCCGGTGAAAGCAACACGTGTCAAGATTAACCACGTCGTCGGGCCGGTTGTTGTTTTTGCCATCGCACTGACGTCAGGGAACGGGCGGGCCGGAGTGTCCGCACGCACCTTCGTTACCTAGGTGATCGCCTCCGCCAGCAGGCAGAGCAACTCGTACATGACGGTCGCCGCAAGGAGGGAGGTCCCTCCCGTTGGATCGAACGGGGGCGCCACTTCGACCACATCCGCTCCCATCAATGGGACGCCTCGAAGCGCGCGGAGGAGTGTGAGGCTCTCGACCGACGTCAGACCGCCTATCTCAGGCGTTCCTGTCCCAGGCGCGAAGGCCGGGTCGATGCTATCGATGTCGAACGACAGATATGTGGGTTTCCCGCCCGCGATCCGAATGGCCTCCTGTGCCACAGCCTCTACGCCCACCCGCGTCACCTCATCCATGAACACGACGCGCATCCCACTCGCGTTGGAGTAGTCCCATCCCTCAGTCGAGTTCTGGGCGCCACGGATCCCGATCTGTATCGTTCGGTGAGGGTCGATGAGCCCTTCTTCAACCGCTCTGCGAAACGGTGCGCCGTGCGTATAGCGCGATCCCATGAACTCGTCCCACGTGTCGGTATGGGCATCGATATGAATCAAGCCCACCGGCCCGTCGGAAACCAACCCTCGGAGCACCGGTAGAGTGACGGAGTGATCACCTCCCACGGCCACGGTGCGGGCGCCAGCCGTCGCGAACCTGGAGATGAACCTCTTGATGTCCTCGTGGGCGGACTCAGGCTGGTAGAGGCGCGTGAACGGTACGTCACCGCCGTCGCCCACTCGACACAACTCATAGGGATTCACACGGAATGTAGGGTGGATCGCGCGCATCATGCTCGACGCGTTGCGGACCTCCCGAGGCCCATGTCGTGCGCCCGGGCGATTCGTGACCGCTCCGTCGTAGGGAATCCCGACCAGGGCGATATCGAACTTCGCCGGATCATCGATCAGCGGAGTCCGCATGAAGGTGGGAATGCCCATATAACGCGGTGCCAACATAGGGTCGTGGCGATTATCCGCCTCGTGTTCACTCATCCTCATCACCTCCTGGTCAGTGACCCGGCTACTGTCATGCTCGCCTTGCTCATCGTTAGTTGATCGTGAAGGTGAGCGCGTTGGAGGTGCCGCCGCCCGGGCCCGGATTGGTCACCGTTACCTGCGCCGTCCCCGCGTTGGCAATGTCCGCCGCCGTGATCGCGGCTTGCACCTGTCCTCCGTTAACGAAGGTGGTGGTCCGATTCGATCCGTTCCACTTCACCTGCGAGCTAGAGACCAATCCCGTGCCGCGCACCGTCAAGGTGAACGCTCCGTCGCCGTGGTTCTTGCTGCTGGGCGAGAGCGAAGTGAGATTCGCCACCGGGTTATTGATCGTGAAGGTGAGGGCGTTGGAGGTCCCGCCCCCCGGCGCGGAATTCGTTACGGTTATCGAGGCAGTCCCAGCATTGGCGATGTTTGCGCCCGGGACGGTGACGGTGAGCTGCGTGCTGCTGACGAAGTGAGGATTGTTCAGAGCGGTTCCATTCCAGTTCACCGCTGAGGTTTTAACGAAGTTCGTTCCGTTCACCGTTAGCGTGAACGATGGGCCTCCCGCGGTGGCATTGTTAGGCGAGAGATTGGTGAGGTGTGGGCTGGGATTGTTGATGGTGAAGGTTAAGGAGTTTGATGTCCCGCCACCGGGCGCCGGATTGGACACAGTTACCGTCGCCGTCCCCGCCTGAGCGATGTCGGTGTCCAGAATAGACGCGTTGAGCACCGTGCCGCTCATAACGGTGGTAGTGCGAGCATGTCCGTTCCACAGCACCTTGGAAGTGGAAACAAAGCCCGTCCCGGTAACCTTCAACGTGAAGGCTCCGCCACCGGCTATCGTGCCTGAAGGCGTGAGCGTGGTCGCGGTGGGGACCGGGTTGTTGATCGTAAAGGTGAGCGGTCCGGAAGTGCCACCGCCCGGTGCGGGGTTGGACACCGTCACCGTGGCCGTGCCGGCGGTGGCAATGTCGGAAGCCGGAACTGTTGCTGTCACCTTGGTGTTGTTGACGAAGGTGGTCGGAAGGCTCGCGCCTTTCCACTTGACCACGCTGGCTGGCACGAAATTGGTCCCATTAACCGTAAGGGTGAACTGTGGCCCACCGGCAGTAGCGCTGCTGGGCGAAAGCGAGGTGGCCATCGGCACCGGGTTGTTGATCGTGAAATTCTTCGGACTGGAAGTGCCTCCGCCCGGCGCAGGGTTCATCACTGTTATGGGCACGACTCCGCCATTGGCGATATCGGCGGCGCTGATCGTCGCCGTAACTGTTGTGCCACCGACGAAGGTAGTTGGCCGCGCCGAGCCATTCCACCGCACGACTGAGGTGGAAACAAAGTTCGTTCCAGTCACGGTAAGGGTAAATGCTGGGTCGCCGGCCGTTTCACTACTGGGCGACAATGACGTCTCGGTCGGCACTGGGTTGTCGATCGTAAAGTTAATCGAGTTAGAGGTTCCTCCACCAGGCGGCGGGTTAGTTACTGTCACCGACGCAGTGCCTGGGTTGGCAATATCTGCAGCGGTGATTACCGCTGTGAGGGTCGTGCTATTAACAAAGGTTGTGGCACGGTTCGAGCCATTCCATTGCACCGTCGACGTATTGACGAAGTTTGTGCCACTTACCGTGAGGATGAAGTCTCGTTCCGCCGGCTACCTGATTGTCAGGTGAAAGCGAAATCACTGTGGGCGCCAGGTTATTAATGGTAAAGGTCAGGGTGTTGGAGGTCCCACCACCGGGCGTTGGATTCAAGACAGTGACTGCCGCAGTGCCACCGTTGGCGATGTCGCTCGCCGGAACCGTGGCGGTGAGCTCGGTGAGTGTTCACAAAGGCGGTCGTTAACGCGCTCCCGTTCCACTGCACTACCGAGGATGGCACGAACTTCGAGCCGGTGACCGTGAGGGTGAACTCCGCGTCGCCGGCGTTGGCGCTGGTGCGCGAAAGCGAAGTGCCCGACTGGCACCGCGTTGTTGATCGTGAAGCTCTGAGTATTCGAGGTTCCTCCGCCCGGCCCGATATTCATCACTCTCACCGGCACTATTCCGCCATTGGAGATATCGGCGGCGTGATTGCCGCCGTCAGTGTCGTGCTACTGACAAAGGTGGTTAGTCGCGTCAAACCATTCCACTGCACAACCGAGGTAGAGACAAAATTCGTTCCCGCTACTGTAAGCGTACGCGAGCACGCAGTCTTAGTGCTGAGCGATAACGACATCTCCGTCGGCACGGCGTTGTTGATCGTGAAGTTGACTGGGTTAGAGGTTCCGCCGCCAGGCGACGAGTTAGTGACCGTGACCGATGCATTGCCGGCATTGGCAATGTCCGCCGCTGTGATTGCCGCAGTCAGAGTCGTGCTGTTAACAAAGGTCGTAACGCGTGCCGCGCCATTCCATTGCACCGTCGACGTATTAACGAAGTTTGTGCCACTTACAGTGAGGGTGAAGTCCGTTCCACCCGCTATCCGGTTGTCAGGTGAAAGCGAAATCACTGTGGGTGCCAAGTTATTAATGGTAAAAGTCAGGTTGTTGGAGATCCCGCCACCTGGCGGTGGATTTGAGACAGTGATGGCGGCAGTGCCGGCGTTGGCGACGTCGCTCGCCGGAACCGTGGCGGTGAGTTGTTGAGCGTTCACAAGTGTGGTCGCTAATGCGCTCCCGTTCCACTGCACCACCGAGGACGACAGGAACTTTGAGCCATTGACCGTGAGCGTGAACTGCGGGTCGCCCGCGTTGGCGCTGCTGGGCGCAAGCGAAGTGCTCACGGGTACCGGATTGACCGCACCGGTTCCAGTTAAGCTTACCGAGTGAGGGCTGCCAGTGGCATTATCCGTAATGGTCAACGCGCCGGTCCGAGCCCCTTTCTTGGTCGGTGCGAAAATCACATTAACCACACAATTGGCTCCAGCCGCAACGCTCGTCCCGCAGGTATTGGTCTGGCTGAAGTCTCCGCTGGTGGCGATGTTCGTAATGATAAGTGTCCTATTTCCGGTGTTAGTGAGTGTTACCGGTCTTGGATTACTTTGAGTGCCGACCAACTGACCGGGAAAGGTAAGACTGGCCGGGGAGAGGTTTACCACCGGAGACCCGCCGATGGTCAGTGGGTGTCGATAAACAAGGACGCGAGAACGGTCCAGGTCGGCGACATACAAATCATTATTAGAGTCGAAAACTGCCGAATAGCTGTAGGAAGAGAAATCGTTCAGATAGGTATCCGCAGTCTGACTACCCAAGGGATTGGTGTAAACAAGCGGAAGTCTGCTGCCAACATAACCGATCATTCCCACGACCATTTGACCGTCCGAAGTGAAGGCCGGCTGGAGGGGGCCGCACAGCTGATCCTCACAAAATGGATCGGTGAGCTGCCGTTTCTCCTAAACACTCTCGTAGCCGGAAGCGCGAAAAGAGCGTTCGTTGGATTGTCCGGAAACAGACTGGCATCATATTCCAGCATCCTGAAGTTACCATCTGCCTCCAGCGAAGCGTCAGAGACATAAAGATTACCCTGCGGATCGAGCACCGCGGACCCTGGTCGGCATAGACTGGTCTGACTGGGCCCACTATTTCCCTGATTGCACAACGTTCCGTTGATGTCGGCTTGTCCGAGGACGATATCCACGACGGGGCTGGTGAGTGGATTGCTGATCCGAAACACGCGGTTGCGAACAGGGTCGGCGACCCAGAGTTTGGTTTCCTGCGTCAACCGGCGCGATTGCCACCAATGATCAGCTAGAAATCCCAAGAGAGTGTTCCGCCTCCCAGTACCTGTAAGGGTGACCTCAACGTGGCAAACGGCGTCGCGGCTGTCTGCTAGCGGCAGTGAATAGACATCGATCTGACCGGCGTCTACCCCTAGATTATCGATGAGCCATAAGTGTGACGCTTGCGTCTGTCTGCCAAACGTCCGTAGCCGGTGCCATTCTCGTATTGGAAATTGTTAACCCCCTCACCGGCATAACCATCAGCCGGTTGGCCATTCGTTAGGCTGGCGGTGTCGTTCCAGAATAGGATTCGTCCGGCGTCGGTAACAATGAGTTGGCCGCCCGAAACCGCCACGCCGTTCGGGGAGTTGAGGCCGCTTGGCCCGACCTGATTCATCCTGCCAAACTGGTAGGCCTTAAAGATATCGGCATTCGCCGAATGCGCGGTGCCTGCCGTGGGATTGGGAAACGGAAACGGAAAGTGCCAGACGTCTTGCCATGGAGCCCGGAGCCCCAGCCATGACGTTTCCATCGCTGTCGATGCCTACCCCTCCAACCGATCCGCAGAATACCGACGAGTCGACAATTCTTCCATCCTGATAGACAAAGCTCGGCCCGTCGCCCACGAACGGGCCACCACACCCGTTGCCGCTGTAGTCGGGGACGTCTCTAAACAAGACCTTTGCTGACTACTCCGTTGACATAGAGAAGAAGCTGGGTGTTGGTTGTATCATTGACCCAGAATCCCCCATCGGGACCGGTGTTAAGATCAAGCCCGGTTGGATTCCGAAGCTGGCCCGCGCCCAGGCTGCTATTTGCGTTCATACCGGAGGTGAGCGGCGGATTGAAGATGAGGATTCGCCCTCCCAGGTCACTGCCACCACCGGGCTGAGAATCGGCCACATAGACCTTTCCTGCATTGTCCACCCGCACGCTTTGCGGGGCCCACATCTGGTTTAGCCCTGAACCTTTGGTTCGATGACGTGAAATCGGGCTGCCCAAGAACCAGGTCGGCGGTCGTCTTTGCGATGCCGGTATTGGGGTCAACCGGGAACCGAAGGACGCGGTTGTTTTGGTTATCCGCGACCCAAAGGTTCCCCGCTGAATCAATTGCTACCCCACCTGTGAACCCCTCGTTAAACGGGCTTCGAAGGCACGAGACTTTGGGCGTCCGGGAAGCCGACGCCCCGGCCGCGATTGCAATCGTTGGCGTTGAAATCCGCCTGCCCCCAGACGTAGTCAGCGATGGCGTCCGTGGTAAAGGGAGAGTTATAGCGCAACACCCGATGGTTATCCCAGTCGGTGACATAAAGGTTACCGGCGCCATCTACCGCCAGATTCGCAAAAGAACCGCCTTCCAGGACAGAGATCTGAGCCTCAAACAAGCCGCAGAGGGAGGCGGCGCTGGCGGGCGCCCGGGTCGGATAGTTCTGAAAGCCGCTATCGCCATTGCAAGCCGAGGTGTTGAAAGACGGTTGACCCAGAACGAGGTCGGCCGTTGCTGGTTGCTGCAGCGCGCAAGTCGAGCCGGGACAGTCGGAGTTAGTTGTGCAGGCCTGCCCGGCATTCGAGCCACCTGCACATGTTCCCAAGTGACTTAGTCCCAGGATACGGCTGTTGGTTCCGTCATATATATAAACTCTGTTGGGCCGTACCGAGGTGTCCACGGTCACGCCCCCGGTGTTAAAGACGCGGTTTGCGCTCATCTGATTGGGAGTAATCTCGCCAAAATTCGGTTTGCCGATGATGACGTCGGCCCAGAGATCGCCGCTCACGCCCCGCACAGCTACTCTCGGAGTGACGGTCACCTTCGGGGAGATGGTCACTCCGTTATACGAGGCCTGAATCGTTACCTGGGTGGACGTCGTGACGGCAAAAGTTGTCACGGTGAAAGTCGCTGAGGTCGCGCCCTGCGGAATCGTGACCAACCCCGGCACGGTTGCGACCGCCTGGTTCGAGCTCAGTCAAGTCTCACTAATGGCGCCCCCGGTCGGGGCTGGAGCGTTAAGCGTCAGCGTTACCAACGACGGCGTGCCCTGGACCACGGTGGTCGGTTTCAAAGCCACGGACACGAGGTTCGGTCTTCCTGGTTAAGGATTCGCTCTAAACCAGCGAAAGCCAAAAGGACGCCGACAGAGCAAAGAGCAAGACCTACTAAAACGCGTGCATTAAAGAAGGCATTTCGAGCAACAGAATCGTATTCTCATAAGATTCTTAGGTTCCTTAACTTGGTGCGGTGACTGACGGACGTTAGTTGATCGTGAAGGTGAGCGCGTTGGAGGTGCCGCCGCCCGGACCCGGATTGGTCACCGTTACCTGCGCCGTCCCCGCGTTGGCAATGTCCGCCGCCGTGATCGCGGCTTGCACCTGTCCTCCGTTAACGAAAGTGGTGGTCCGGTTCGACCCGTTCCACTTCACCTGCGAGGTAGAGACCAATCCGGTGCCGTGCACCGTCAAGGTGAAGTCTGCGCCGCCGTGATTCTTGTTGCTCGGAGTGAGCGAAGTAAGATTCGGCACCGGGTTATTGATCGTAAAGGTCACGGCATTAGAGGTGCCGCCACCGGGGGTAGGATTGGTTACGGTTACTGAGGCAGTCCCAGCGTTAGCGATATTCGCGGCCGGCACGGTCACGGTAAGCTGGGTGCTGCTGACAAAGTGAGGATTGTTTAGCGCAGTCCCATTCCAATTCACCGCTGAGGTCTTAACAAAGTTGGTTCCATTTACGGTCAGGGTGAAGGGCGGTCCTCCGGCCGTGGCATTGTTAGGCGAAATGTTGGTGATATGAGGGACCGGGATTGTTAATCGTAAAGGTCAACGCAGCTGGACGTCCCACCTCCGGGAGTCGGGTTAAAGACCGTTACGGTCGACCGTTCCCGCCTGAGCAATGTCGGTGTCGAGAATGGAAGCGTTCAGGACCGTGCTGTTGACAAAGGTCGTGGTCCGATTGTGTCCGTTCCACTGCACCTTGGAAGTGGCAACGAAGTTCGTCCCCGTGACCTTCAAGGTGAAGGCACTGCCACCGGCGATCTTGCTCGAGGGAGTGAGGGTGGTTGCCGTGGGCACTGGGTTATTAATGGTAAAGCTCAGCGAACCTGAAGTGCCACCACCTGGCCCCGGATTGGAGACAGTGACGTTAGCCGTTCCCGCGGTTGCGATATTAGCCGCCGGAACGATCGCAGTCACCTTGGTGCTATCAACGAACGTGGTCGTTAGGTTGGTGCCTTTCCACTTAACCACGCTGGCTTGGCACGAAATTGGTCCCATTGACCGTGAGGGTAAACTGCGGCCCGCCGGCGGTGGCACTGTCAGGTGAAAGCGAAGTCGCAGTCGGGACGGGGTTATTGATCGTGAAGTTATTCGAATTCGAAGTCCCACCGCCAGGCGCGGGGTTCATCACCGTCACCGGTACGATCCCGCCATTGGCAATGTCAGCAGCGCTGATTGCTGCGGTAAGTGTGGTGCTGCTGACAAAAGTGGTCGGGCGGGCCGAACCATTCCATTGCACCACGGAAGTGGAGACAAACTGCGTCCCAGTAACCGTGAGTGTAAATGCCGAATCACCCGCCGTCTCACTACTGGGAGATAGTGACGCCTCGGTCGGCACCGGGTTATTGATGGTAAAGTTGATCGAGTTAGAGGTTCCGCCGCCAGGTGGCGGGATTTGTTACCGTCACCGAAGCGGTGCCGGCAGTTGCAATGTCCGCAGCGGTGATTGTCGCCACAAGTATCGTGCTATCGAGAAAGGTCGTGGCGCGGGCCGAGCCATTCCACTGGACCGTAGAGGTATTGACGAAGTTTGTGCCAGCTTACAGTGAGGTGAAGTCCGATCCCACCGGCTACCTGGTTGTCAGGTGAAAGCGAAATCACCGTGGGCGCCAAGTTATTAATGGTAAAAGTCAGGGTGTTGGAGGTCCCGCCACCTGGCGGTGGATTCGAGACAGTGATGGCGGCAGTGCCGGCGTTGGCGACGTCGCTCGCCGGAACCGTGGCGGTGAGTTGTTGAGCGCTCACAAATGTGGTCGCTAAGGCGCTCCCGTTCCACTGCACCACCGAGGACGACAGGAACTTTGAGCCATTGACCGTGAGCGTGAACTGCGGGTCGCCCGCGTTGGCGCTGCTGGGCGAAAGCGAAGTGCTCCACGGGCACCGGATTGACCGCACCGGTTCCAGTTAAGCTTACCGAGTGAGGGCTGCCAGTGGCATTATCCGTAATGGTCAACGCGCCGGTCCGAGCCCCTTTCTTGGTCGGTGCGAAAATCACATTAACCACACAATTGGCTCCAGCCGCAACGCTCGTCCCGCAGGTATTGGTCTGGCTGAAGTCCCCGCTGGTGGCGATGTTCGTGATGATAAGTGTCCTATTTCCGGTGTTAGTGAGTGTTACCGGTCTTGGATTACTTTGGGTGCCGACCAACTGACCGGGAAAGGTAAGACTGGCCGGGGAGAAGTTTACCGCCGGAGACCCGCCGATGGTCAGTGGGTGTCGATAAACAAGGACGCGAGAACGGTCCAGGTCGGCGACATACAAATCATCGTTAGAGTCGAAAACTGCCGAATAGCTGTAGGAAGAGAAATCGTTCAAATAGGTGTCCGCAGTCTGGCTACCCAGGGGATTGGTGTAAACAAGCGGAAATCTGCTGCCGACATAACCGATCATTCCCACGACCATTTGACCGTCCGAGGTGAAGGCCGGCTGGAGAGGGCCGCAAAGCTGATCCTCGCAAAACGGATCGGTGAAGCTGCCGTTTCTGCCCAAACACTCTCGTAGCGGGAAGCGCGAAAAGGGCGCTCGTTGGATTGTCCGGAAACAGACTGGCATCATATTCCAGCATCCTGAAGTTACCATCTGCCTCCAGCGAAGCGTCAGAGACATAAAGATTGCCCTGCGGATCGAGCACCGCAGACCCTGGCCGGCATAGACTGGTCTGACTGGGCCCAGTATTTCCCTGATTGCACAACGTCCCGTTGATGTCGGTTTGTCCGAGGACGATATCCACGACGGGGCTGGTGAGTGGATTAGTAATCCGAAAGACACGGTTGCGAACAGGGTCGGCGACCCAGAGTTTGGTTCCCGCGCCAACCGGCGCGATTCCACCAATGACCAGGCTGAAATCCCAAGAGAGTGTTCCGCCTCCCAGTACTGGCAAGGGTGACCTCAACGTGGCAAACGGCGTCGCGGCTGTCGCTAGCGGCAGTGAATAGACATCGATCTGACCGACGTCCCCCACATTATCGATGAGCCATAAGTGTGACGCTGCGTCGGCCGCCAAACGTCCGTAACCGGTGCCATTCTCGTATTGGAAATTGTTAACCCCCTCACCGGCATAACCATCAGCCGGCTGGCCATTCGTTAGGCTAGTGGTATCGTTCCAAAATAAGATTCGTCCGGCATCGGTAACAATGAGTTGGCCGCCAGAAACCGCCACGCCGTTCGGGGAGTTGAGACCGCTTGGGCCCGACCTGATTCATCCTGCCAAACTGGTAGGCCTTAAAGATATCGGCATCCGCCGAATGCGCGGTGCCCGCCGTGGGATTGGGAAATGGATACGGAAAATGCCAGACGTCCTGCCAGGAGGACGGAGCCCCGGCCATGATGTTCCCATCGCTGTCGATGCCAACCGATCCAACCGATCCGCAGAAGACCGACGAGTCGACGATTCTGCCATCCTGATAGACAAAACTTGGGCCGTCGCCCACGAAGGGGCCACCACACCCGTTGCCGCTGTAGTCGGGGACGTCTCTAAACAAGACCTTTGTGACTACCCCGTTGACGTAGAGGAGAAGCTGGGTGTTGGTTGTGTCATTGACCCAGAATCCCCCATCGGGACCTGTGTTAAGGTCAAGCCCGGTTGGATTCCGAAGCTGGCCAGCGCCCAGGCTGCTATTTGCGTACATACCGGAGGTGAGTGGCGGATTGAAGATGAGGATTCGACCTCCCAGGTCACTGCCACCACCGGGCTGAGAATCGGCCACATAGACCTTTCCTGCATTGTCCACTCGCACGCTTTGCGGGGCCCACATCTGGTTTAGCCCTGAACCTTTGGTCCATGACGTGAAATCGGGCTGCCCAAGAACCAGGTCGGCGGTCGTCTTTGCGATGCCGGTATTGGGGTCAACCGGGAACCGAAGGACGCGGTTGTTTTGGTTATCCGCGACCCAAAGGTTCCCAGCTGAATCAATTGCTACCCCACCTGTGAACCCCTCGTTAAACGGGCTTCGAAGGCAGAGACTTTGGGCGTCCGGCAGGCCGACGCCCCGGCCGCGATTGCAATCGTTGGCGGTGAAATCCGCCTGCCCCCAGACGTAGTCAGCGATGGCGTCCGTGGTAAAGGGAGAGTTATAGCGCAACACCCGATGGTTATCCCAGTCGGTGACATAAAGGTTACCGGCGCTATCTACCGCCAGATTCGCAAAAGAACCGCCTTCCAGGACAGAGATCTGAGCCTCAAACAAACCGCAAAGGGAGGAGGCGCTGGCGGGCGCTCGGGTCGGATAGTTCTGAAAGCCGCTATCGCCATTGCAAGCCGAGGTGTTGAAAGACGGCTGACCCAGAACAAGGTCTGCCGTTGCTGGTTGTTGAAGCGTGCAATTCGAGCCGGGACAATCGGAATTAGTTGTGCAGGCCTGTCCGGCATTCGAGCCACCTGCACATGCTCCCAAGTGACTTAGCCCCAGGATACGGCTGTTGGTTCCGTCATATATATAAACTCTGTTGGGCCGGACCGAGGTGTCCACGGTCACGCCCCCGGTGTTAAAGACGCGGTTTGCACTCATCTGATTGGGAGTAATTTCGCCGAAATTCGGTTTGCCGATGATGACGTCGGCCCAGAGATCGCCGCTTGCGCCGCGGACAGCTACTCTGGGAGTGACGGTTACCCTCGGAGAGATGGTCAATCCGTTATACGAGGCCTGAATCGTTACCGGGGTGGACGTCGTGACGGCAAAAGTTGTCACGGTGAAAGTCGCTGAGGTCGCGCCCTGCGGAATCGTGACCAACCCCGGCACGGTTGCGACCGTCTGGTTCGAGCTCATCAAGCTCACAATGGCGCCCCCGGTCGGGGCTGGAGCGTTAAGCGCCAGCGTCACCAATGACGGCGTGCCTTGGACGACGGTGGTCGGTTTCAGAGCGACGGACACCAGGGTGGGTCCTCCGGTTAAGGATTCGCTCAAGCCGGCGAAAGCCAAAAGGACGCCGACAGAGCAAAGAGTAAAACCTACTAAAACGCGTGAATTAAAATGCATATCGAGAAGCGGAATGTGCTCTCATAAAACTTCTTCACTTCGGCGACCTGGAGCTTTCCTATGGTGTTGGGTGCTTGCTGCCAAACACGCAGGAGTTTTGAGCGGTAGAAAAGGCCGGAAAGTTCGGACAAAAAATGCGACCAGAAATATTTTCATCTGAAACCTCCGATTAACCGGAGCCTCTCTCGATAAGGGCAGCTCGAAGCGATTAGGCAATCTTCCCACCAATCATGTCAATATGATTCTGGGGGTTTAGGGAAATGGGGAAATCGCGTCTATGTGATCCACGCCCCCCGCCTTTTCCGCGCACCTACGGCGCAAAGATGTAGGCTGTGCCGCTTTTGTCGTCGGCCCTGTCTGCTCCGATAAGTGCGCGATTCAGCGATGTAACCGTAGTCAAACGAACCGAGGGGCGATGACTAAAGACCATGGGAGAGGTCCCTCAGCGCGCTGCGCCCGCTTCGGGATGACAGTCGAAAGGGGCCCTGGCGTGTTCGAGTACCATCCAAGGACAATTCGATGATCGAAGCCTATGGCTCAAAGTTCTCTATCGACACCTGCCCAGAAACACGGACGGGACAGAGCCCGTCCCTCCAGTAGGCCCGGTACGCCGCTACTTCTTGCCTTTGATCTCGAGCTTGCGGTAGAGCGCTTCAAAATTTACCGGTAAGACGGAAACAACCGCGCGAACGTAGGTAACGGAAAATGCCTCAACGGTCACGAAAAACGCCGCAACGGATCGAGCGAATGCTTGAGCTGCACGGCGAAGGCTCGAGCTCGCGGGAGGATCGCGGAGGCTTTGAACGTGACTGCCCCACGGTCCGAGCGTGGCTCGCTGACGCGGGGTTCGAGGCGAACGGCGGACACGGGTCGCGCGGAAGAACCGCAAGCGCACCCCGCCCGACGCCGCGGCCGCGAAGTCGCTCGAGCAGCAAAGGCGTCTCGCGGAAATGGAGATCCACACGCCGTCGAGGGACATCCCGAGCATGCTGGCTGACCTGCACCAGGCGCTCGCTGAGGGGCACGCGTTCGTGAGGTACCACCGCGAGGCGGTCAAGGCGGGGGCGGCGAGCGTGGGCGAGTACGACAGGTCGATGGCAGTCGTCGAACGCTTCGCGACGAAGATCGCCGAGCTCACCCCTTCGGCGCCGAGGAAGCCCAAGGACAATGCCTTTGCCTCCAAGCGGCCGCGGAGACGCGAGAGAAGTTCAGGATGCTCATCGAGAGGGCTCGACGTTCGGTGCGCGAACTGCGGGGAGAGTCCGTACCCGAAGAAGCCGGTTGCACCCAGTGGTCAGCCGGCCACCGCGCCCGGCCCGACGGCGGAGGTGCATCCGTGAACCCTCGCGCAAAGAGCCGTCGAAGCAGTGCTGAACGAACTCCAGAACGCCGTGCGTCGTTCGGTGCGCGCCGAGCTCGCCGGCGACGTCGAAGCGAAGCGGCTCGCCGATGAAGACGCCGACGAGGCTCGGCGCTCGTGCGAGCTCTTGAACCGCTTGGCGCCCGCCGCGACGCAACCGACCCCCGAGCAGAGCGCCGCGAGCAGCGAGGCGCTGGATCGCCTGGCGGCCATTCAGCAGGCGGAGTTTGCGGCGCTCGACACGGGAGACCACATCGCGGCGAAACGATACGGCGACGCCTTTTGCGAAGCGGTACGCGCCGAGCTCGAGCGCCTTCGGGCGGAGGAGGAGAGCAACGGTGACAACGCTGCTGTTCGACGGCACCACCGGCACCGACCAGCGCGAGGATCGCCGCCTCGTCTGCGACCACTACGCGCTCGAGCTGCTCGGCCTCGAGCTCGAGCTCGCCGCCGGCGACGAGCGGGAGCGGCCCCTTGTGCTGGCCGTGCTCGTATCGGAACGAATTGCCCAGCTCACCGTCGATCGCTGTTGGTCCTAAACCCAAGGAGGAAATTCTCAATGAACAACTCGAATGCAATGAACGTTGAACCGATCACCCACACGGCGCGCGCGGCGGCGATGCAGCACGAGCGACTCCTTCGCGCTCCCGACGTTGCCGACCGAAACGCCCGCCAAGCTCAGGCGTACGCCGAAACGTTCTTGGCCGACCTTCGCAAGAGCCCGGCAGATCCGGCGCGCGTAGAACCGCTCATCGTGCTCGTGGCTGAGATCGTCGACGCCGGCGCGGCCGCGCTCTCGAGGTACGACGGCCACGTCGCGGAGGTGCTTTGCCCCGCAGAGGCGAACTACCGCGAGGCGTTTGCTGCGAAGGAAGCGGCCGACGCAGCGTATTTGCTCGGCACGGTGGGCGGCGACGAAGCGGTCGAGAACTCCAACAACCGAGAGCGCGCGCATGCTGCATTCCGCGTTCGCGATCGCGAACTCACCGAAGCGCAAAAGCCCGCGCGTCTACCGACCGTTGGCCTGCCGAAAGAGGCACGCGAGGCCGAGCGCGCGACGAGCATAATGGCGAGCGCCGCGGCGAAGTACGGAGTCGATATGCGCACGAGCCTCTTTGACCGGCGGAGTGCGATCGACCCGGCCGCAATGGCCATGCAGGACGCGAGAACGGCGGAGCCATCGACCGCAATCTTTTGGGTGGCGTTCGAGGAGCGGTTCCTGGCCGAGCACGGGGACGCCGCTCGCCGTCACCGTCGAAATGGAGAGTGCCCGCGATCACCTCCTCGACAAAGAGGCCGTCGAAAACCTGCGCGGGCTTTTCGCGTTCCGCTCGGAGGAATTCCAGCGCGTGCAAGCGATGAGCGAGCTCGAGCGCTATCGCCTGAGAGAGGGCCGATGACCCCCGAGAGAGAACGCTACTTAGAACGCCATGGCATCGCCGTCGGCGTTGGCATTCCCCTTTTTCCCGAAAACCAGGAGACGACGATCATGGCCAGCAATCAGCAGTCCGGAACCGACCCGAAGCAAAAACTCCAGAACGATCGCGAAGGCCCTCGGGGTCACCGACGTGACGGACACCGACAGCATCCGAGCCGCGCTCGAAGCACCTTCTAGCACGATCGCAGAAGGCGAGCCGGACGCTCTCAGCGCGCGCGAGCTCGCGATGTGCACCGAGCGGAAGATCGACCCGGCGAAGTACGTGGCAACGCGCGCGGCAATTCGGTCGCATAGCGGCGGCCGGTGAAACGTGGACTTGGGGCGCGGCGACGATGGGACGTGCCCCGAGAGGTTGAGTCCGAGTTTCAGGGACTCGGGCAGCTCGCGAATTGGTGCGAGCTCGGCGAAATACGGGACTCCTTGCCCATTGGGTCTTTCGTCGCGACCGAAGCCCGCTCAAGTGCCTCCCCGCGGCGCGTTGCAAGACGTTCCGCGGGGGGCGCCTTGGGCGCTCAACATCTCTTGGAGGGCCAAATGGCAACAGGACGAGTGAAGTGGTTCAACAGCGTCAGAGGTTTTGGCTTCATCGGACGGGATGACGGCGAAGACCTGTTTGTTCACGACTCGGCGATCGAGGACGGTGGGCGCCTTTGCGAGGGCGACTGCGTTACCTTCGACGTCGAACAGGGCCGCAAGGGCCTCTGCGCCGCGCGCGTGCGCGTGCTTGAAAGCTCGGGGGCGAAGCCATGCCGCTGAGTCATCAGGTCGACTGGTTGCCCGTGCAGACGGCCCTCGACGCGGCGCTGATCGGTGAGACCGGCGCGGATCCACCGTCGGCACCACGCGGCGCACCACACTGCACAAGTCGGGCGTGAAGTACGATGGCCGTTTCAACAGCACAGTCAATACCAGCAAAGGCGCGTGGCTCGTGGCGACGGAGGTCGTGCACGACGACGCTGACCACGCCTGCAGATATGCGGAGTCGCTCGTGGGCCCGGTCGGTCCGCCGCTCACGTTCGATCCGTATTCGAACGCTGTCATTCTCGCGCGCATCGAGGATATCTCGGGGAAGACGTCGACGAAGACCGTCAAGGAGATGCTCGCCGCGCATTCTGGCGCCGTGTCTCAGGCTTATTCCGGGACGACCGCGGCGGTCGACTACTTTGCGCCAGTGACGCAAACGCTACGCGCGGTGGTCGACATCTTCATCATTCTCGCGGCGAGGGAACCAGGCGCGGATCTCGCCGCCCTCGCGCGCCGGGCGAACGTGACCGTTGAGACGTTGAAGACGGCTATGAAGTTCGACGGGAACCCGCCTGCCACGACCGTGGTCCTCTCACCGGGTGTTCGCACGTTAGAGCTCGAGCTGCTCGCCGCGATGGCCGCGGCGGACGAGTGGCTCGCGCTGGACGCGTACCCTTGACTGGCGAGCTACGCGTAGCTTATCGCCAATGGCCAAGCGTTGCCGGATGACCAAGCTTTGCCCGGTTTTCGCGTTCGGTGCGCTGCAAAAACGACAACAATCGGTCACACTTTGCCTCTAAAACAAGCTTGGAAGTCTCCACCAAGAGGTATCCTATGAATCACCGCGTGGCACGCTCCCCTCAAAATGGGACCCGCCCCGAAGTGCCTGCCGCGCGCCGTGTGCCGGCGACTGGTGCGACCTCCTTCGCGAGATGTCGGCGACGGTCGTGCTCGCAGTTGAATGCCTGCTTCTCGGCGAGATCCACCCCTTGCACATCGAGTCGAGCCACACGAAGTTCACCGCCGCCGTAGTCGAGCTCCGACAGATCCTCGCGACGGGACGGGCCAAGCGCCGTTCGTACTATGTCGCCAGCCCGACGGCTTTCAAGCGTCGCTCGTTTCACGCCGCGGTCGAACGCACGAAGCCGGAAACGTCTCCGCGGCCGCGCGCACCCTCGGCATGTCGCACGTACCACGTCTACCCACCTCATCCAACAGCTTCTGCGAATCGAAACGCCCTCGGCGAGACGGACGGAAGACGGGAGCCCCGTAAGGGGATGAGTCCCCACCCTCAATCAGGAACGCTTACTAAAGCTCCGCCGCGCCGATGGCTCGATCTACTTCCGCGGCTTGATACGTCTCGGTGACGGCTCGCGCGAACCGGTCGACGTCCCCGCGGAGATCGCTGTCGCGGCCGGGAGAACGACCGCCGACAGGCGCGCTGCGTGACTACCTGAGCATTCTTCAGGAACGCGAGGATGCGACGGGAGACCGCCTTTGACGCCAAGAAAAAAGCGCCTGAGCGGAAGAGCCAAATCTCAAGGACCCGCGGCGTGGTGAGACGTGCCACAAGTATTTTTGGCGGTTGACCAAAGTGCGCGAAAGCGAGGGCGTTCGCGATGTCCGGCAGGAGCGCACGATTTGGGCGGCATGTGGCTCTCCCCGCGCATCAGACCCGCGTCCGGTCGTCGAGGTCACACGCGACGAGATCGAGGCGATCCGCGATGCGCTCGACGTGCAGGTACGACTCCGGATCAAAGATGGTCTACGCGTCGGGACTAGTGGCACACACCACGCAGAACGTTTGGAGTGTGTACCGAACGATGTTCAAGGAAGCGGTCGCGTCGCGCGACAAGTCGCTTCGACTACGGGTCGACGATCCGACGGTCGGGCACAAGCCGCCCCTCAAGACGCCGAAACGGCAAAAGACATTCATCTACCCGAGCGAGTTTGCAAAGCTACTCGCGTGCGAAGACGTGCCGCGCGTTTGGCGCGAGGTGTACGCCGTCGCCGCCTATACGTACGTGCGGCCCGAGGAACTCCAAGCCATCGCATGGCCCGACGTCGATTTCGATGCGCGTACGGTGCACGTGAGCGAGGCGGTCTCGGCGCGAACCGGCAAGCCGAAGCCGCTCCCCAAAACCCGAAAACGCAGTTCGTCACGTGCCAATCGAGCCGGCTCTCTTTCCACTCCTCGAGCGCTATGCACGAGGGGGCGACGTCCGACGACGCACCAATCCTGCCGGTGCTCGGTGAGCTCGGCGACCGGTTCCGCGCGAAGCAATTTCGAGAGCACCTACTCAAAGCAGGTGTGACCCGGGCGCGGCTGTTCTCCGAAACGGCGACCCTTCTCGCCGATCGACTTTCAATCGTGCCGCGACACCGGCATCACGTGGCTTGCCCTCGCGGGCGTCGAGCTGGCCCGAATACGGCGACGCGCGGGGCACGAGGACATCTCGACGACGCTCGGCTACGTCAAGATGGCCGAGGACCTCGCCGGCAAAGTCGGCACCCCGTTCGGACCGCTACCGGACGACTTGATTGGTCCGAGGTTTGGTAGAGTAAAGAAAACGGGTCGAAATCCCGGGAAACCCAGTGCCGAAGGAACTTGAAGGCGCCCAAATCGTCCGAGGTCGGGATGTCTACGTCGGAGCTCGGCACGGAAACGAGCACCGAAGAGTACGCAAGTGCACGAACGCAGGTCGCGTTTGGTCCGGTAATTCGACACTCGAAGATGCCCTCGCACGCGCGATCGAGAGGGCGTCGCGCGCAGCGCGATCGAACGTCGTCGCGCAACTCGCACGCCGGCTCGAGGCTCGTCGTTCACCGCGATCGCGTGCTCGAGCTGGAGCGCGGCGTGCCAAGCGCCGCCGGCGCGAGTGGCGCGTGGCCTCGCCGTCACCAAAGAACCCGGCGGGCTTTTCGCGAGCTCCCGGCAGCAACGGAAGGGATCACGTTCACGCGAAGAGCAAAGTAGCACGCCACGGACCGCCCAAAGCGAGGAGCGACGCGAAGGTCACCAGGTACTGGGGAGGCACTCTGCGAAGCGGTGTACGCGAAGGTCGAGGCGGAGATCGAGGAAGAGAAGTACGCGGAGATTCGGGGCGCATCGCGCGCCGTTCCCTCGCCCCGCGATCGGTTGGCGCAAATGGGCTCGCCGATGCGCGGGGCAAAGCCAAGCGTGGCGCGGTGCGCGCGCTTGGCAGCGAGAGTACCAACCTGCGCGCAACGCGCTCATGCGGGCCGTCCGCAACGCGAAGGCCGATGAGGAAAGTGTGACGGCGCTGGTCGAAAGCAGCCGTGGCTCGCAGAACCCCGTTTCGAACACGACGACGACTGCCCATGGCTCGAACCTGCCACTGGGAACAAGGACTCGCGAATGATAACCCCGGGCCACACCGACTTCCGAGGGCTGGCCGCGTACTTTGCAGGCGAGCATCGCAGTCCATGAGGCTCTTGAACGCGATGAGATCGCGACCAGAGTCTGAGCTCGACACGGTGATGCAGCGGCTCCGAATATTCTTTTCTGACTTCGAGACCAACGTGGAAACGCGGGGAAGACCCAGGGGACCCGTGACCTCGCGCGTCTCGTGCTCCTGTCCGGATGGGTGCCGGCCAGTGGCTGAGCAACCAGCTCGCTGTTCCCGACGAGCTCACCGTGGCCGAGGCGGGAATGGATCGCGTCGTTTCAGCGTGCGGAAGATGCTCGCGGACATGCACAAGGCGACGTCGACCGCAACCGAACCGAATCAAGAAACCAGTACAGTACATACGAAAAACGTTCTGCGGTTCTGTTCCGCGAGCGTGCGCATTGCTGAATAACGCACTCAAAGAGGTGCGGCAATGCGGACAACGATAGTCCTTGACCGAGAGACGCGCGAGAAGCTCGAGCGCGCGCGTGAGCGGTTCTCGCATCGGAAATCCGGCCGAGCGCGAGTGAGACGCTGAAGGAAACTATCAATATGGCCTGAGACTCGCTAATCGACGGCGCGTCACCGCTCGCTGCCACCGAACGAAGGCGCACGGCATGACGCGCAAATCATCGCCGCCGCGCGGGAGCGTGTGGCGCGTTCGTGCTCGCGGTGCCGGGCGCTGATATCGCCGTTCTCGCGCATGCCGAGGCGGCCAACGACGATCTGGTTCCGCTTCCGAAAGTGCGCGGATCGCCCATCATCCGCACGTGTGCTCAAGGAAGCAATCAGGCGGGGGAAACTAAAGCGTTCGGGAAGAAGCACCGATCGGTACGCCGCTCCGATCTGATGAAGTGGATCGAGTCGCGACGCGTACGCGTCCGATCGGAAACCAGACGGTCGACGCCGACATCTTGCGCCGAATGCAGCAGATCGCGCGGCAAGAAACCAAAAGCCGAGCGGCAAAAAAGAAACGCAGCGGAGCGCGACGACGATGAGACGAAGATCAAAACGGGAATTGGGCCGCAAGTGGCTGCAAATCGCACGAGTCTATTGTCGACTACATCGACCACAAGCTCGAACGCGATGAGTGGCACCTGTGGCACGCTGCGCACCTTTTGCAGCAGGCGCAGCACTGGCTGCAAGAAGCGATCGAGGAAGGCGCCGACCCGAGGAAGCGCGAAGCGTCTCCGAGGAGATCATCCTTCACGGTTGTGACCTTGGACGACAGCTCGCCGTCAGCAGCAACGTGAACGAAGGCGGCGATCCATTGAACCGCCCGAACCCAGGTTGAACCGACAACGAGATCCGCGTCCTGGTGCCCCGCGCCCTGCGCCGCCTACCTGACGCGTAAGACAGCGCCTGCCGCCGGAGCCGACCGGTCTTCGCCCCCCTGAGGAGCCTTCTCGGATGATGAGTGATGTGTGGCTTCGATTTATGGCGATTACCTGAGGTCATTGCGTCCTCGGGGCTGGACGACGCGCTGCCGAGGACGGCATCGATCCGACCGCTGCTCTACCGAGCCGGGCCGCCACCGCTACACGGCGACCGCAACCCTGATGAAGGTCGGCGAGACTGCAGACTCGGCGGTCTCGAGTTCGTACGCCGTACTCAGGAACACCGATGCGTCTCGCCGATGGGGCGCGTCAAGTGAAAGCCCGGCTCACGTTCTTCCCCGCGCTCCGAAACCCACGGGTGATTCCTGCCGAACCGCGGCGTCGGCGACGCCGCCCTCAAGAGCGTTCGAAGCCAGCGCCTACGTTCGCGAGCTCAGGTGGGACCTCGCTCGGCGCCTGCGGTTCTTCGAGAACAACTCGCGCGCGGCCGGCAGTCGCGTCGCTCGAGCTCGGCGCGCTCTGCCTCGACTATGACCATGGCGTCTCCCTCGACGAAGCAGTGGAGCAATGGGGCGAACCACCTGGGCCCTCATGCTCATGCATGACATACTCGCACTCCCCCGAAGCCCCGCGCTTTCGGATGGTCTCTGCCGTTCGCGACCGGCAGAATGTCGCCGGTTTACCGCTGTATTGCAGAATCAGCGGAGAAGACCATCGGGCGCAGAGATCGACACGAAGGCGCTCGGCCCGTCGCCCCTTCTTCTATCTCCCGTCGGTCAAGCCCGTGTGGCGTGTTCGAGGCGCGCGAGCTCGGGGGCGCCATCTTCGACGTCGACGAGATCCTTTCACGCTGCCCGGTCGCCAGTTGTGGAGATCATCCCCACAACTGCCCAACGGACGCACGCGCCCATGGCGATAGAATAACCGAAGCGCCGAGGCATGCGGCGAACCCCGCGTCCGTCGTCGAACGCGGGCGTGAGTACGTCGCGACGATCCCCGGCGCGGTCTCGGGTCAGGGCGGGCACAACGCAACGTTCCGCGTCGCCGTCAAACTCGTGCACGGCTTCGACCTCGACGCCGGCACCGCGCTCGAGCTGCTGTCCGCCAGTGAACCGCACGTGCAATCCGCCGTGGAGCGAACGCGAGCTCGTGCACAAGATCAAGAGCGCCGACGCCGCGCCAAGCGACAAGCCGAGGGGCTTTTTGACTCAACGCGAGGGCTGCATGAGCAATCCTACGGTCGGTACATCGCGATCGCTCGAGCAGCTCGAGCAAGGGGGCCGGCGTGACCATTGCTCACGTCGAGCTTCGACGCGTCGACTCTTACGAGAGCGACGAGCGCAACGCGATCGCGGACGATGACGAGCGGCCGTGGTTCGCTCTGACTGATCTCGGCAATGCCGAACGGCTCGTCAGTCGCCACGGTCGTTCCATCCGATACTGCATGCCGCGCCGGCGCTGGATCGCGTAGGGCGGAACGCGGTGGGAGCTCGACGACTCGGGCGTGATCATGCGCCTCGCCAAGTTGACTGTTCAATCGATCCACGGCGAGGTTGAGCGTTGCGAAGACGACGAACGACGCAAGGTGTTCGCCAGAGCGACGCGCGGGAAAGCGAGAAGGCGTCGAGGATCCAAGCGCTGGTTCATCTCGCGCAAAGTAGGCCGGAATCCCGTCTTCCTGGTGACCTCGATCGCGATCCGATGCTGTTCAACTGCGCGAATGGCACCATCGACCTTCGCACGGGCCGCCTTCGTTCCCGCACCCGCGCGGACCTGATCACCAAGATATCGCCGGTCGCGTTCGATCCCGGGGCGACGCATGACCTCTGGTCGACCTTCTTGCACGACGCGACCGGGGGCGATCACGAGTTCGCCGCCTATCTGCAACGCATGGTTGGCTACGCGCTCACCGGCGACGTGACGGAAAAAAAGTTCTTCTTCGCGCACGGGCCGAAGAACACCGGCAAGTCCGCCTTTATCGACGCGCTCGCGACGATGCTCGGCGACCACCACCTGACTGCCGACTTCGACACGTGGTGCACGCAGACGTACACGGGCGGCAACCGAGGCGACCTGCGTTCGGCTCGCCGGCGCGCGCCTCGTCACCGGCCTGTCAGAAGTGGCCAAGGGCAAACGCTTCGACGAAACGCTGATGAAGAGGCTCACCGGTGGGGACGAGATCACCGCGGCCGCGAAGTACGAGGGCGAAATGCTCGTTTCGGCCGAGCTTCAAGAAATCCTGCTCGCCGCGAACGACGCGCCGCACGTGCGAGACGACGACGACCCCCTTTCGGAGACCGAGCTCGCCCTGCTCCCGTTCACCAAGCGCCATTGCCAAGCCCAACCCGACCCCGTCAAGGCGCCGCCTACGCGACCCCCGCGAGCTCGGCCCCGCCATCCTCGCCCTTGAGCGGGCCATCCATGGCTGCTTCGAGTGGCAAGCCAATGGTCTCGGCCAGGCCGGCGCCGTCGTCGCTGCCAGCGCCGCCTATCGCGCGGAGATGAAACCGCTGGGGGACTTCTTCACCGAGCGCTGCGTGTTCGAGCCCGGCGCGCGCCTCGCCCGAACCGTATCGGTCTGCTTCACGAGAGCTAGACGAAAGAGAACGGCGTCCGGGTCCCGCTCACCCCAAAGGATTTTCGCTGCTCGCCTGCGTGAGCGCGCAATCGAGTCAGTCGACGTGCAGACCGGGGACGGCACCCGGCCCAGCTGAAAAGGCGTCCGCATGCGCCGTGGGAGGGCGGCACATGAAGTTGCGTCCGCAGTGTCACGCCGCGCCGTTCTGTCGGTACGTCGGTACGTGGTCGGTACCAGTCCCAGTAAGTTTGAGCTTGTACTTTCCTCGTCGAGGAAGGTGTTGGAAAAGGTACCGACGAAGTACCCGGCGTCCCGACAACACAACGGCCCTCGCGATCGAAGCCCCCATTGCCCAGCCGCGACGGACGCGGAGAGAGCGTGGCCATACTGATGCCAAGGACGCTAGCTGCTTTTTCGCGGGAGCCTTTGAACTTCGCCAGGGTCGCTTCGATATACTCACGCTCCTGTTCCTGGATGAATTCGTCGAGCGATTTGCCGACGGGCATCATGGCGCGCGACTTGCGGGCCGTCGCTTCGTTGGCGAACTCGACAATCTGCGGCGGCAAATCGCTCGACATGATCATATTGTCCTCGCACAAGGCGCAGGCTCGTTCGATGGCATTTTCCAGCTCGCGCACGTTTCCGGGGTAATCATAGCGGGAGAGCAATTCGACCGCCTGCGGGTCGATCTTGATAGGATGCGCCGCCACTTTGACCGCATTGTTTCTGGAGGAAGTGGTGGACGAGCAGCGGCACGTCCTCGAGCCGCTCCCGCAGCGCCGGGATCTCGACCGGAATCACCGCCAGTCGATAATAAAGATCCTCGCGAAAGGTTCCGCTGCGGATCATCGGCTGGAGCGGTTCGTTGGTCGCGCCGACGACCCGGACATTGACCGCGACGCTCTTGTTATCGCCGACGCGTCGAACTTCGCGCTCCTGCAAAACGCGGAGCAATTTCGTCTGGAGCGAAGTCGCCATCGAATTCACTTCGTCGAGGAAAATGGTCCCGAGATTTGCTTCCTCAAATAATCCGCGCTTATCCGCGACTGCGCCGGTGAAGGCCCCCTTCTTGTGTCCAAAGAGTTCCGACTCGAGCAAATTCTCCGGAAGCGCGCTGCAATTTATCGCAACAAAGGGATATTGCTGCCGGTTGCTGTTGAAGTGGAGCCCGCGGGCCACGAGTTCCTTGCCCGTTCCGCTTTCGCCTTGGATCAGGACCGTGCTGTCAGTGTCGGCCACCTTGCTGATCAGGTTGTAAACCGACTGCATTTTTCGGCTCGAGCCGATGATGTTATCGAACTTGTATTTATTCTTCAGTTCCTTCCGCAGAAAAGTGTTCTCCTGGCGGGCGGATTGAAACTCGAGCGCCCGCTGCACCGTCATTTGCAGCTCGTCGATCTTGAACGGCTTTGGCACATAGCCGTGCGCGCCCATTTTCATCGCCTCGATCGCGGTGTCGACGGAGGCGTAGGCTGTGATCAGGATGACGAGGGTTTGCCGATGGTTTTCCTTCACATGGCGGAGGACGTCGAACCCGCTCATCGTCTCCATCTTCACGTCGGTGATGACGATCTCCGGATTGATGGCCTCCATTTGCTCGACTGCTTTGGCAGCGGAATTGAATGGAAAAACCTGGTGCCCTTTCTCGCGGCAGAGGGTCACGATCACTTCCACCATTGCCGGTTCGTCGTCTATGATGATGATTTTGGCCATATTCTCAGGGCGGAGACTATTTCACAAATGAGAAAAGGAAAGGCAAAAATGAGAATTACGCCTCTGCTGATCACGCTGCCGGCAAGCATCACCCACGGGATATCGTCAGCCCAGGAAATGATCTCGGCGAACACGTCGCCTCCAGCATCTGCGATCGGCAGGGCAATCAGGTCGGCAAGAAAACCAGCATGAATTTTGCCGAGCGTGCCTTCCTGATGAAGGGCGCGCGCTCCGTTGACTGTGGCCATCCGCAAGATTCTCTCTGACGAAAGATCCGGGTGTTCTTCCTGCACCGCTCGCATTTCTGCGAAAAGGCTAAGCGACGAATTGCTCGCCAGGCTATCAGTGCCGAGGCAAATGTTGAAGCCCATTTCGGCCAGCCGCTCGAGAGCGAAACGCCGGTGTCGAAAATAGCGACTGCTGCGCGGACAATGCACGATGTGAAACCTCGGTCCGGCTTCGAGGAGCGCGAAATCGTCTTCCGTCAGCTCGTTGAGATGCACAAAAATCCATCGCTCGTCGATGATCTCGCGCTCAAGCATAATCGCCAGCGGAGTTTTCCCCGAGCCGCAATCGTCCATCGAGCGGCCGAGACTTTGCAGCAGGGCGAACAAGGGCCCGCGACCGGCGTGGAACATCTCCATTTCCTCCTGCGATTCCGCGAGGTGGGTGGCGAGCAACATGTCGCTTTGTCTGGCGGCGTCCGCGGCCAGGCGGGTGAGTCTTGGCGAGGCCGTGTAGGGAGCATGTGGACTCAGCCCGAAGCCGCCTCGGCCAATCCTGCTTGTCGCGAAAAGATTGGAGTGAGTTCGCGATCATCTCTTCTGCTGGCAGCCGCGGCCGAACGTCGATTAGTTCGGCGAACCACCACGTTCGCAACGGCGGCGGCGCCATCCGCGAGAGAAGCGCGGGCATCGACTCGATGTTGGCCAGAGTCGTCGTGCCCCAGCGCTTCGCTTCCTCGAAGCCGCGCGCAATCGACTCAAGATAATCATCGTCCGAGAGATCGCGGCGCAGTCCGTTGATCTGCAGGATCCAATCGGCAAACGATCGCTGGGGCGCGATCATGCCACGCAGCGACGTATAATCGAGATGGCAATGCGCGTTGATCAGTCCCGGGAGGAACACCATTTCGCCCAGATCGTTCACCCTGCCGCCCTGCGCTTGCACCTCCGCGAAGCGACCCACAGCTACAATCTGCTCGCCCTCGATCGCGACCGCACCGTCGTCGATCGGCGGGCGGTCCATGCGTGACGAGAGTCTTGGCGCGGTAAATCGACCTTTCACTCATCCGCCGGTGCTGACGAATTTCCCTTCACGACTGCGCGAGCCTCGGCCACGAGTAAGTTGCACGCCTCCTGGCAGAGAAGCGGCATGATTTTTTCGCCGCGTCCGGTCTGGTCGAGCGGTGCGATGAATTTATCCAGAGGCAACCGCACGGAAGGCCGCGCCCCGGACGCGTCGCGAGCCCACAGAATCGTTCGCAGACATCCCGGCTGGCCGCCTTGCGAGCGGCAAAAGCGGCCGACCAGCAGGTCGATTTGCTCATCGGAGATTTTTGCCGCGCTGCGATACATTCCGGTTTGCCGATTAAGCGTTTCGCGCAAAGGGGTGGTGGCTAATCGGTTTGCCTCCCATGCCGCGAGCGCCGCCAGTCGGCCGGGATAAAAAAGATCGAGGGCGCGTTGCACTGCATCGAGGTCGCGCCAGCTCCAGGCGCCAGTCGTGCCGAAGGTTGGGTGCAGTCTTTAGCGGTCGATAATTGCCCTGGTCGTCAAACTTCGCCAGTTCCTCGGCGTCGTCGGGCGAATGGTGGGTTTCCAAATCCGCTCGGTCGACGTCATCGCGGTGCGAAAGCACAAAACCGGAATCGGTTTGCCTTATCTCGATCTGTCCGATGCCGCGCGCCCCTGCGGCGACCCAATCCTCCAGCACGCGCCTAATGCGCGGGGACATTCTTCTTTTCGGACACCCCGTTTTTCTTCGTGCAGAGCCGGCGCGCCATGACTCCCGCCACGTGCTCGAGAAAATCACGATCATCTTCTGTGAAAGCATCTCGCTTCTCACTTTCCACATCGATCACTCCGATCACCTGGCCGTTTTTTTCATTCAGGATGGGGACAACGATTTCCGAGTGGGTGGTCCAGAACGCCGGGAGCCACCGCGGATCTTTGCGCACATCGCCTACGATCAGGGTCTCACGTGTTTCCGCGACCGCGCCGCAAAGGCCCTGTGATTTCGGAAACCGTGGGTAGGCTGGTGGTTCGTTACCGGTGCCGGCTGCAATCACAAAATCGCCGCGCTCGATCTTGTAAATCCCGATCCAGCGATAATCGCGTTCTTTCCGAACCATCTCGGCCGCCGTCTTCAGCGAGCTCGGGTCTTTCGGAGCGGCCAGAATAAAGGCCGCCAGGTCCTGCAAAAGTTTGGTTGAGTTTGTTTTTCACAGGCGCGTTCCAGACACAACCTTTACGAAATTGCGTCGAGATCAAGGGCAGACCGATCGAAAGCTTCCGTCTGCTCCAAAATGATTTCGGCAAACTTCGGCTCGGTTCCGATGGCGTTCGCGTAATAAAGGTTGCGGTCGTGGAACCGATGCGGGTTGTCTCGAAAGATTGCGCGCTGACTGGCCGCGGCCGTGGCTTCGGCTTCGATCCCGAGCAGGACCGGGATGTCCTGATAACTATGCAGCCCATCGGAGATGAAGAACGGAACCACCACGACGTTGGGCGTCGTCGTTAGGCGAGCCCAATCCGAGATAAGCGGCGCCTCCTCCATATAAGCATTTTGCACCGAGCGGTAACGACCGAGCGCGGCGATTTTCTCCACCTCGCGCTTGGCTGCGATCGCGCTGTTGTCGTTCAACGCCGTGCCGTGGCCGACGATGAACAGGCTGGTCTCGTCTTCCGCGATCCGCGGGGCGACTTCACGCGCCCGCTGCAGCAGCAGCTCGGTTACGCCAGGATGATTCCCGGCCGGCTCGCAATATTTCCAAATCTGGCCACCTGGTCGCGTTGTCAGGCGGCGCTCCAGCTCCAGCTCGCGCGGGATCACGGTCTGGGTGAAATAACCTTCGCTGATAAAATTCGGAACGACGTAAACTTCGCGAATCTCCGGGTCATCAAACAAAAAAGCGCATCGCGCAAACTTGCTTCCTCTTTCCAGAAACAGCAGGCGACCTCTCGAAAAATCTCCCGCTCACGAATCGCCGCCGCCTGGGCCAGGCTCGGCGCGCTCGAGTCCGGATTCACCGTCGAGCCATGGCCGACAATGAGAAGGGCGGTTTTGTCTTTGGGAGCCATTTCAGAAAACGTCCAATGATCAACGTTCAACGTCCAATGCCGAAATTGAGGCAGAACTGGCTCGTTTTCCCAAGGAGGAAATACCTGCTCGCAGCTTTGGCGGCCGTGACGATCTTGTCGAAACGCGGATCGCCGCTCTCCGCATCGAACTCTTTCTTGGTCCTGTTTATCGCTCTGCTCAAAACTTTTTTGTCACGTCAATGTAAACGAAGCGCCCGGTGGAATCGTAGAGAAAATCAGCGTAGTTGGCCGCGGCACTCGCATCCGGAGGATCATGACCGAAGACATTGTTGCAGCCGAGTGAAATGGTGGTGCCCTTCAAAAGTTGTTTCCAGATCGGCAGAGCGAAGTTGGCCATCTGGACGGCGGAAGTTGATTCGTTGTGCGTGGAAGAAGTTTCGAATGTGTTTTTGGAATAGCCGGCCACGGGATTCGATTGGGCGGGCGCGACAAAATGAAAATCGTACGAGCATCGCACATCAAAAAACCAGGTTTGCTTCACCCAGTGCTCTTGGATCCCGTTAGGCCTGAAGAGTGTTTCATGAAAGCCATCGAGATAGTGCACGGTCATCCCCAGGTCCAAGCCTTTCCACTCCCAGTCGATCAGGGAGTTGGAGCGCCATTTCAAAAAACCTTCGTCAGAATCGCCGAGCGAACTATTAATACCGCCGCGTAATTCGACCTCGGTCTGGCCGGGAAGCTGAGCAAACTGAAACGAATCGAGATAGCTGGCCTGCGTCAGCCAGGTGAGTGTCCCGGCCCAGATTCGGGTTTGATAACTCAGATCAAAATCGATTCCGCGCGCTTTTTGGGATCCGGCATTCTGAAATGCCAGTTGAATAGCTGAGATATTGCCGTCGGCATCACGGGAGACTATCTCGCCGGGGAGCAACTGTCCGTTCACGGAGCGATCGATCAAGTTTTGCGGATTAGGAATAACTGTTCTGCCTTTGCTCTCGATATCATAGAGATCGATTGTAAGAGTTAGACCTGGAAGATATGCGGGAGAGTAAACCAAGCCGGCAGTGAAGTTGCGCGAGTCCTCCGGTTGGAGATTGGGATTGCTTCTGATCGTAAATGGAACCTCGTCGACGAGCATCTTGGTTACTGGATCAAAATTGTCGCCAAAAGTGGTTATTCCTTGCGTCGGAGCTCCAAACAATTCGATTAGCGACGGTTCGTGGAACCCTTCACCCCAGGTCGCCCGCAAAGTGAATGAGCTGTCAAAGGGCTGCCAGCGCAGGCCGACTTTCGGCACCAAGACATTGGTATCGTTATTACGATAGTTCTCAAACCGCGCGGTAGTGGTCAAATCCAGTGCGTGGAAACCCGGAGCGGTAAAAACGCCGCCGAACACGGGCAAATATGTTTCCCCATAAAACGCATAAGTCTTCCTCCCGGCTTGCGTGAAATTGCCGGGACCAGTGGCTACAATGTCGCCGTCCACCTGCAGCGGATCGGGGCTTTGTCGCAGATTCTCGCGCCGGAATTGTCCGCCAAAGGCGAGCCCGACACCACCGGCCGGCAATTTAAAGAGGGAAGTCGTATAAATGTTGAGGTCGAGTGTGGCGAGCTTGGAAAGATCAACTTCCTTTGGGTGAATCGTGGCAAAACTTACCGACATAGCGTTTGCTGGAATCGGAACTCGATAATCACCAAAAGGATTATAGGGAGTTGTCGTCCCGATGAACTCGGGGGAGGTGGGATCAAAGATGGGGTCGGCTGCGTTCACGATGCGGTTGAAGCGCGAAGTCGACACCAGGATATCGCGAGAGGTGTTTTTTATCTGGCTGTAACGAAAAGCAGCATCATAGCCCCACGTCCCATCGAATAGTTTGTCTCCTTTCGCTCCGAGAGTGGAAAAAAAAGCATCGGTCTCGCTATTGATAACGCGATTACCAAATTCAATCAGACGCGCCCGGGTTCCGCCGGAGATGATTTGCTGAAACGGATTAAACGGATTGTATGCACCCATTGGCACTCCGGTTTCCTCGTAACTCGGTCCACCCAGGGTTGGACCGGGAGCGTGCGGCGGGATGGCGAGAGTTACATTTCCGGGAGTCCGAAAATTGGCAGTCGGGGTCGGTGCCAAATCATAGCCAGTCTGGACGTTCTCATAGGACAGGTCCGCATAAAGCACCAATTGGTCGTCCCAGACTTTGTGATCGGCGGTGACGTAACTGCCATAACGTTCTGAGTCAGGGAGCGCTTCGGAAAAAGCGTTGTAATTGAAGTGAACGCTGCGGAAGGGTGTGTAGGTATAATCCGAAGCCGGCGCGTTGCCGTTGGTAAAAAATGGCGCGTGCCCAAAAAAGTTCTCGGCATCTGGAATATCTGCCGACGAGGCGCCGGCGGCGAGGGCGGCTTCGCGCGATAGCTGAAGGTTGATGGGACTGGCGTTCTCCGATGGCAAAGGAGTGTTGTTCGAATACCCACGGTCGTGATTGAAGATCGAGTTGCGATGATAAGAGTTAATTACACCCATTACCTCGGTCTTTTCATCGCCCGCTCCAAAAGTCAGGGACGTGGCAAACTCGCCCGAGTCTTTGTCGAGCGTGTTCCCATATTCCAGATCGGCTTCGGCTCCGCGATAACTCTGGCGAAACTTGACATTGACTACCCCCGCGACGGCGTCGGCGCCATAGATACTGGAGGCACCATCTTTCAAGACTTCAATGGTTTCGATCGCAGCGCGTGGGATCGAGTTGAGATCGACGAAAGTGACGGCCCCGTTATCTCCTGTTCCGAGCGGATATGGAGCCACGCGATGACCATTAATCAGGACGAGTGTGCTGCTGGCTTCGAAACCGCGTAGCGAAATGGACGAAGCTCCCGGTGTAGTACCCGTGCCATTATTTGAGCTAGGCACGCCGTCAGGACCGGCCACCGTCAGGTCTCTGATTAGTTGCTCGGCTGTTCGCTCGCCGGATTTCTCGATCAAATCGCGGCTGATAGTCAGGACAGGATTCGAGCCCACTTCCTCGGCGGTGGGAATGTTTGAACCCGTAACAATGATTTCTTCTACTTCACTCGTTGCGGCGCTCTGGCCGGTGTCAGGCGCAGGATTGGTGTCCTGCGCGCGGCCGGTCACAGCGAAGAGCAAGACACCTGCCCCAAGCACTCGGACGAAATCACTTGGAGCAGGCTTCTCCATCGTTCTTACTCTGCTGGTTGAAGGACTGGGAACTGAGCGCGGAATTGAATCCGATCTCAGGTAACCGCTTTTGTTCTGTCGCGGCGAGAATATTTTCGAAGCACTCTCCTTACTGAATGAGGAGTCATTTGCTCGCAGCCTTGGCCGCGGCAACGATTTTATCTAAGCGCTTATCACCGCGCAAATCATCCCAGCACGGATTCAAGAGGAGATCGCCGTATGTCGGCGCATATCCGGGAAGGGTTGCAACTTTTTCGAGTTGCTCGAGCGCGCGGTCGCGTTCGCCGGTCCACGCGTAAACGAGCGCCAGATTGGCAACCCAGGTTGGACCATTGAGCGCGTCCTTGGTAATCGGCTGGAGCTCGACCGCGCGGAGTGCCTCGCTGATCGCCTCTTCTTTTCGGCCAAGCCCGGCATCAAGTTTCGCAAGGTCCGCCGCTCGGTCGACTGTCGGGTTTGTCGCCTTGTTGGGCCTCCATTTTCTCGCGCGCGGCTAAAAACGCGGCCAGCGCCTTCTGCTTGTCCCCGAGCGAACGCGCAATCTGTCCCTCGAAGGATTCATCCGCATTACTCGCAGGACTAGCAGCAATCACCCGATTCGCCGCGTCGTAATCTCGCAGGTAAAGCGCTACCTTGAATCGGACGTCCCAAATCCATTCGCCCGGACTATACTCCGGCGGCAGTTGCTCCAGGAGAGATTGAGCCGCGACTGGATCACCCTGCGCCAGCTTCATCCTAACTAGCCAATTGAAAGGGTCCTCTATCGCGCCGACCCGTGGACCGCCGCTTGCCGCCTGTTTCTTTATGAATTGCTCCAACTCGGAGTAGCGGCGCATCTCAAAATAAATCTGCTCGAGACGGTATGCGACCTCACCGTTGTGTGGATCCAGCTCGCTGGCCTTTTGGAGATTAGCGAGCGACGTATCCCAGCGATTTTGTAGCCTGCCAACCGTCGCGTCGATCAGAAGGGCTTCGGCATTATTTGGCGACATGCGGCGAACGATGGCCACCTCATCACGTGCCTTGTCGCGGGAAGCCGCTTCGTCAACACCAATAATAGAGTCGGCAGCGAGCCAGTAATACCGGGCGAGCGCTAAGTGAGGCTCAGGCAAGTCCGGGCGCAGTCGCAATGCGGTGTCCGTGGCTTTCTTTGCTAATTCGAAGTTCTCAACATCCATCTGCGCTTTCGCGAGCGCGCAATAGGCCAGGACGAAGTTCGGGTCCCGCTCTGTTGCTTTTTCGAGCAGTTCCACTTTTTGGTTCGCGGCTTTTTCATTTTCCGCACCCTCCCAATTGCCGTAGATGTCAATCTCCCTGGCTTTTGTGTAATAGGCGTAGGCCACCAGATCGGTGGTCGGTCGCTGCGCGATCGCGGCTTTTTCCGCGGGTGAGAGATTCGCCTTAAGTTGGTCGGCGATTTGCTGCGCGATCTCGTTCTGAACGGCAAACACGTCCGCGACATCCCGATCGTAATGCTCAGCCCAAAGGTGTGTGTCGTTGCGCGCATCGATGAGCTGCGCACTCACCCGAACTCGCTCGCCGACGCGTTGGACACTGCCTTCCACCACATAGGAAACACCTAAGGCTTTTGCGATCTCGCGAAGATTTCGTTCCACGTCGCTTTTGTATTTCATCACGCTCGTTCGGCTGATGACTTTCAGGTCCGCAATCTTGGCGAGATCGGATAGGATTTCGTCTTGCACGCCGCCGGCGAAGAATGCGTTCTCTTCGTCTTTGCTGAGATTTTCAAACGGGAGCACAGCGATGCTTTTCGCAGGTGATGGGCTGGTCGTCGGGTTTCGATGCCAATAGAATGGAAGTGCCAGGGCCAAGACAACTACTGGCAAGAGGAGCAGCAGACCGGCGAGTGCCGGTTTTCTGTGCAGCCACGAACGGGCCGCCCTCGAGCGTTTCAGCTCAGCCTCGACTTCCAATTTGTGACGCAACCCTTTGAGCGCTTGAAGCAGGTCGTGCGCGGTGGCATACCGCTGCGCGCGATCTCTACACAGCGTTTTGCTGATGATCTGCTGAAGCTCGCCGGGGATGTAGGCGAGGTAACTCGTCAGCGGCGGTGGCTCTTTCTCAAGAATCGAAGACATCACCTCTTTTGGGGTGTCGCCGGTGAATGGAGGATGCCCGGTTATTACTTCGTAAAGCACCACGCCGAGACTCCAGATATCAGTGGCTTTATCAACGTGCGCGCCGCATGCCTGCTCGGGCGACATGTAACGAACGGTTCCCAGTATCGACCCAAGATTGGTCTCAACCAGCAAGAGCGCTTCGTCTTTCGGCATCGCTGCCGGTGCTTCCTGTTCGGCCAGCTTTGCAATCCCGAAATCGAGCACTTTCACGTATCCGTCCGGCCGGAGCATGATGTTCTCCGGCTTGATGTCGCGATGGACAATGCCGGTTTCGTGGGCGGCGGCGAGCGCACTCGCCACTTGGATGGCGACGTCAACAGCTTCACGCAACTGCATTCGCTCGCGCATCAGACGTTGACGCAGGGTTTCGCCCTCGATCAGTTCACTGGCTATGTAATGAGTCGAGCGATCCTCGCCGATCTCGTAAACCGTCAGGATATTTGGATGATTGAGCGCGACTACGGCGTGCGCTTCCTGTTGAAAGCGCTTCAGGCGTTCCGTATCCCCGGTAAAGCGCATCGGCAGGAGTTTGAGCGCAGCCTTGCGGCCCGCTGTCACGTCAGTGGCCAGATAGACTTCGCCCATCCCACCGGTGCCGATCCGTTCAGAAATTTTGTAGTGGCCGATCGTCTGATCGACGAGCAAATCAGCCTGCCGATTTTCAATAATCCGCGTTGCGAAGGCCGCACCAGGGGTTTCGATGAAGCTGCCTGCTCGCTGACGTGAAGCGAGGAGCGCGTCAACTTTACGGCGCAAAAGCTCATCGCCTTCGCAGGCGGCGTCCAGGAATGCGCCAATCCGGTCCGGCTCTTGATCGAGCGCTGCACGAAAGATTTCCTCAATCGTTTGAAATCGCGCCGGCGTCATATTTGACCCCACTATCCGAGGGTAACGAGGAATTTAATTCAGTTAGTTCGCGTTGTGCAATTCCGTATACAGCCATACTTTGGCAAATTCCCACTCACGCCTCACCGTTACACGTGAAATCTTGAGCACCTCTGCGATCTCGTCATAGTTGAGCCCGCCGAAATATTTTAGTTCGACTACTTGAGCTTTTCTTGAGTCGAGCGTGACCAGTCTTTCCAGTGCCTCGTGTAGATCAACAAATTCCTTCGATTGCTCCGGTGAGACAATTGCTGCTTCGTCCAATTCTACCTTGCAGGCGCCGCCGCCGCGCTTTTGGGCTCGATTACTCCTGGCGTAGCTAACCAGAATTTGGCGCATCGCTCGGGCGGCGACGGCGAAGAAGTGGGCGCGGTTCTGCCAGCGTGGATTGGTTTGGTCGGCCAGGCGCAGATAAGCCTCGTTGACCAGCGCCGTCGTTTGCAGCGTGTGGCCGGGGCGTTCTCCGCCCATATGGCGGTGAGCGAGGCGTTGGAGCTCCTCATAGACCAGCGGGGTCAATTCCGCGAGGGCAGCATCATCCCCGTGACTCCAGTGCGCCAGGAGCTCGGTCACTCTTTGCGGAGAGGTCGAAGGCGTATCCATAAGCTCTTTTTCATACCCTACCACCGCAAAAAGCTTCTGCACACGGAAGCGGCTCCGAAAAAACCTCGATTCAGATGATCACTTTGACCGAGTTTTTTCGCTTGTAGCAATGGAAGGCAAACCAAAAAGAAAACAAAAATCACGACGTCACAGTTAAGAACCTCGGCTGCTCGCCGAAAAAAAGGAAAAGAACAACCATGAATTCGCTGCTTCAATTCAAAAAAATACTAATCTTGCCAGTTCGCACATTCCTCGGCCTTGGCGCGATCTTCGCGTTGCGTCTTCGAAAAAATCTCAATTCAGATGATCACTTTGATCGCTCTTTTTCGCTTTATGGCAATGAAAGGCAAAACACCAAACCAAAAACAAGAAGTATGAAAACTCTAGATGTAACAAATCCAATTTATCGGTCGCTTTTGCGGCGCGGTTTTCTTCTCATTCCGCTCGTCCTCGCCTGGTTTGCGCTTTCGCCGACCGCGCGGGCTGAGGACGGAGGCCTGCCCAACCAAAATACCGCTGAGGGCGATGGCGCGCTCTTCAGTCTCACCACTGGCACCGACAACACGGCGGTTGGTTTTGATGCGCTCTATAGTATTACCGATGGTTCGGAATGTACGGCCACTGGTTCCTTAGCGCTTGCTAATGACACATCTGGCTTGAACACGGCCTTCGGGTATAGTGCGCTCAATGCCAACACGACGGGCGACCACAACATGGCCATTGGTCGTAACGCGCTGCTTAGCAACACCACCGGCATCAACAACACGGCCACCGGTGACGGAGCGCTGCTGTTAAACACGACCGGCGAAGAAAACACGGCTACCGGTCGTCTTGCGCTGTTTAGCAATACCACCAGCTTCAACAACGTGGCCACTGGCTCTCTGGCACTCTTTAGCAACACCACCGGGAACAACAACACGGGCGAAGGTTTTTCGGCACTCTTTCTCAACACCACCGGCCACGACAACACGGCCGAGGGTTCTTCGGCACTCCGTAGCAACACCACCGGCCACGGCAATATCGCCTTGGGCTCTCGCGCCGGTATTAATCTCATAACAGGCAGTCACAATATCGACATCGGCAACCATGGTGTTGCGGGCGACTCCGGTAAGATCCGCATCGGCACGGTAGGAGACCAGAAGGACACATTTATCGCCGGCATTAGTGGAACAACCGTTCCAGGCGGCGTCGCAGTTATCATAGACACCGACGGTCACTTGGGCACAGTCAACTCCTCGGCGCGTTTCAAGGATGAGATCAAGCCGATGGATAAGACGAGCGAAGCGATCTTTGGCTTAAAACCAGTGACGTTTCACTACAAAAGAGTGCTCGATCCGAACAGCATCCCGCAGTTTGGCCTTGTAGCTGAGCAAGTGGAGAAGGTCAACCCGGACTTGGTAGCTCGCGATGAAGAAGGTAAGCCTTACACCGTCAGGTATGAAGCCGTGAACGCAATGTTACTGAACGAGTTCCTTAAAGAACACCGCACGGTCCAGGAACAGAAAGCGACTATCGCGCAGTTAAAGAAGGATTTCGCGGAGCAAGAGAAACAGATTGAAGCTCTCACCACGGGCCTCCAAAAAGTAAGTATCCAGCTTGAACGGAGCAAACCTGCACAGCAAATGGTCGTCGAGAACCGGTAAAGCTATGAAACACGGAGAAAGAAACCTTCTTTAACTAGGACGTCAACGAAACCAATCGTCATTCGAAAAAAAAGGAAGAACAATGAATCCACTCACTTACTTCAAAAAAATACCAGTTATGTCACTGCTCATGATACTGGCGCTTGTCTCGCTCGCATCACCTAAAGTCGCGCGCGCGGACGCCGTCACTGACTGGAACCTGATCGCTTCCACCGCGATTGTGACAACTGCGGGTCAACCGCCGCCAGTCTCGGCGCTGAGCTTTGCGATGGTGCAGGGGGCGGTCTATGACGCAGTGAACGCGATCGACGGTGGCCATCAGCCGTACCTCCTGGAGCCTCCATCAACTCCGACGGACTCGAAGGAAGCGGCCGCGGCGACCGCTGCCTATCGTGTGCTCGTGGGCTTTGATGATCTACCTGGCTTGTTCCCGTAGCAACTCGACATTGCAGCCGCAGTATGATGCCTACATAGCAGGCCTTCCCGACGACCCACCGGGATCGAGGCTGCTGGAGTCACTATTGGCGAGGCGACAGCCAGGGCAATGCTCAACACTCGGATGAACGACGGGCGCTTCGGGCCACCGCCGATATTTACCCGCCAGCGCCGGGTATCTGGCGGCCGACACCGCCGTTTTTCCTGAATGATCCCGCGCCGTGGGTCGGAAACGTGCTGCCATTCATCGTTCCTAGCGCAGAGATGCTGCGTACAGGCGGACCGAACGCGCTCACAAGCACCGGCTACGTGAAGGACTTCAATGAGATTAAGGAGATCGGCTCACTTCGAGCACGACCCGCACACCGGACCAAACCGATGCTGCGATCTTTTGGCAGGACCATCTGCATGCGTTCATGAACCGCCTCTTTCGCGATCTCGTCGTAAGCCAAGGTTTGAATATCGTCGACAGTGCTCGCCTGTTCGCGATGGAGAACCTGGCTGCGGCCGACGCGGCGATCGGCTGTTGGAACGACAAATACTACTGGCAGTTCTGGCGTCCAATCACCGCTATCCGCGAGGCCGACACCGATGGCAACCCGCACACCCAGGCCGACCCGACGTGGCTGCCGCTGTTTGACCCAGCGACACCAGTCTGTAACCCCCTGTTCCGCTCTTCACACCCCCCTTCCCTGATCATCCCTCGGGCCACTGCTTGCGGGACTAGTGCGTTCATTCACACGCTCCAGAACTTCTTCGGCACCGATAAAATCGCCTTCAGCGCGTTCAGCAACAAATCATGTACCACGCGCAGCTTTGAGCGGTTCTCCGACGCGCTCAAGGAGGTTATTGACGCTCGGGTCTGGGCGGGCATCCACTTCCGTACCGCCGACCAGCAAGGAGCTGTGCTCGGCAAGAAAGTCGCCCGCTACCTCAAGAAGCACTACTTCCAGCCGGTCCAATGACAATCCGGGAAGGAAAGCAGGCTGCAGTGAGCACGGCGGCCGCTAGCCGCGCGGTCGGCCCGATCCAGAACTAAGCCCATTCGAGAACAACAATGAACAACTCAATGCCCGCTAGCCGGTGTTATCCGGCAGCGGGCTAACGAGCTCAGAACGGGCGGCCTCGATTAATCCGAACTATCTTCTTCGCCTTCTGGTTTTTCCTCTTCGCCCTTTCTTGCCGTAAACCTGATTCAGAATTCTCCCAATCATCGGAGCGGCGGCGGATCCGCCGTGGACTTTGCTCCCAACGTCGCCCTCGTAGAGTGCGGCAAACGCATATTTCGGATGTTCCGCCGGCACAAAACCGGCAAACCACGCCGCGGTGCGTTCCTTCTCCTTCGGTCCCCATTGGGCCGTGCCCGTTTTCCCCGCGACCGACACATTGTCGAGACTCGCCTGATGCGCTGTGCCGGCGGGCGCGTTGACGGCATCGACCATTCCCGTGTGAACCTGCTCCATCGTTTGCGCGGAAGCGTTGATCGTCTTCTTCGCCCGGACGGAATACGCGGCCACGATTTCGTTGCCGACCGTCTGCACCTGTTGCACCAGCCGCGTTTGATAAAACGTTCCCCCGTTGGCCACAATCCCCATGGCTTGCGCCATTTGCAGGGGCGTGACCAGGACATCACCCTGGCCAATCGAAAGGTTGGCAATGTCGCCGCCGAGTATTCTTCTTCCGTGCGTCGCCTTCATGTATTCGTCGCTAGGCAAGCGCCCCTCGGTTTCCGCTCGCAACGGGATGCCACATTTGGCGCCGAAGCCGAGCCTGGCGGCCCAATCGAGAATTGGCCCCGCTCCCGTCTTGATCCCCACCTGATAAAACCAGGTGTCGCACGATTCAGTCAGGGCTTTGACGAAATTGAGCGAGCCTCGATCGCCCTTCTTCCAGTTGTGGAAAGTCGTGTTGCCGACATCCATTGACCCAACGCATTCGTACTCGTCCTGCGGGGTAATCGTGGCGGTCTCAAAAGCCGCGATGCCGACCGCGACCTTGAAGGTTGAACCCGGCGGGTAAGCCGAGCGATAGGCGCGGGGCAGCAGCGGAATGTTCGGATCGCTCTGCAATTCCTTGAACCTCGCCGGCGAGATGGATGGAATGAAGTCATTCGGGTTGAATGTTGGCCACGAAGCCATCGCCAGGACATCGCCATTATTCGGGTCGATGATGACAATCGCGCCTCGTTTCGCTCTGGCCGAGAGCGCTTTCTCCGCCATCTCCTGCAAGTGCAATATCGATCGTGGTGACGACATTGTAGCCGGGCACGGGCGGCTCCACGATGCGCTCGGAGGTTTTGCGGCCGTCGCGGTCGAAGGTCACTTTGTATTTTCCATGCCGGCCGGTCAGCATGGTGTTGAAGGTCAGCTCCAGCCCTTCGCGCCCTTCCGTTTCCGGCCAGAGCACCTGGCCGTTTTGAATGATCCCGTCGGCGTTGCGGCTTGTCCTGCCGGTGTAACCGATAACTTGTCCGGCCAGGCTGTCGTTAGGGTAATAACGCAGATAAATTGGCTTGAGCGAGAGTCCCGCTGGGAAGCTTTTCCGTCAATTTCGCCCGTTCCTCCTCGGTCAAATTCTGCGCGATTTCGAAGGGGAGAAAACCGCGATTGTGGTAATGGCGGATAATCGCCGCGTCCGGAATCTGGAGGGCGCGATCGAGTCGTCTTTGTGCTTCACGAATTCTTGTGCGGGCGAATGCGAGCGCCTCGTCGTCTGAAAAATCGAGCGGGGTGGGGAAGTCGATCGCGAGGTTGTAGTTCAATTTGTTTTGCGCGAGCGGCGCGCCATTCCGGGCGGTGATCTGGCCGCGCGGCGCCGGGATATCGAGAACGTAGGTGCGGGCTTGTTTCTGCGTTTCCCAAGTCGGCTTGATTGTTTCTTCGAACGGCGACGCGGAAGCTTCCGGAGCCGGTTCGGGAGGTTCCTCCTGCGCAAGCGCCCCGAGCGGCCAGCAGAGGAAAAACGAAACCAACCACGGATGACACCGATGGGCACGGATTTTGGACAAGAGGGTGGAGCTCAACTGTTTTTGATCCGTGTTATCCGCGTAATCCGTGGTTAAAATTCTTCCGCTCCGGGGCGATTAGTGTTGCAGTAAAAACCGGTGCACTTCCTCCGCCAACTTCTGGCCTATTCCTTCGGTTAACGCAATTGTCTCGACGCTGGCTTTGCGCAGACGCTGGACGGAACCGAATTTCCGCAGGAGAAGATTCTTGCGGTTCTGACTCACCCCGGGACAATCATCGAGCACGCTTTCGCCGATCCGTTTTTTCATCAACAACTGGTGATAAGTATTGGCGAAGCGATGCGCTTCGTCGCGGATCCGCTGCAGGAGACGCAACGCGCCTGAGTCCGGCGGCAATTGCAACGGCAGGGCGCGCCCGGGCTGATAAATTTCCTCAAACTCCTTGGCCAAACCGATGATGGGCAGTTCGTGCAGGCCGAGCCGCTGCAACTCCCGGCAGGCGGAGGAAAGCTGGCCCTTGCCGCCATCGACAATGATCAGGTCGGGCAGGCGAACGAACGTCGAAGCGCCACCATCTTTGCTGTCATCCCGATCCGGCGTAGCGCGGAGAGGGACCTCGCAAGCGTCGGGCGATGACGCCTCACCAGGCAATGTCACACGTTGTTTGCGAGGTCCCTCACCGTCCTTCGGCGGTTCGGGATGACACTGTGCGAGTCGGGCGAGCGTTTCCGCCCGGGCTTTCCTGCGAAAACTCCGCCGTCTCCGGGATTCGCCTCCCGCGCCTGGAGGAGGACGCGCGAATATCGGCGCCTAACGACTTCCGCCATGCTCGCAAAATCATCCTGCCCTTCCACTGTTCGGATGCGATAACGCCGGTAATTATTCTTGTCCGGGACACCGTCGCGAAACGAAACCATCGAAGCGACCACGTGCGTCGTGGAGATATTCGAAATATCGAAGCACTCCATCACGTTAGGCAGGTGCGGCAGGTGCAGCGCCTCGGCCAACTCCTGCACGTCGGCTCGCGGATCGATCGTGGTCGGCAAACTGTGGCGGCTGAAGCGCCGCATCGGCTTGGTCGTGCGCCGCAAATCCTCGAGCATGTTGCGCAAGCTCGGCCGCCTTTTCGAAATCCAGTTTCACCGCCGCTTTTTGCATCTCTTCCTCGAGCGCGTTGATCATTTCCCGCGAATGCCCTTCGAGAAACTCCGCCGCCTGCTCGACCCGTTGCCGATAAGTTTGCGCGTCGATCTCGCTCAATCGCATCGGCACCTGGTAGGTGGACGATTTCAACTCGCGCTCTGTCGGTGCGCCGCGTCCGAAGGTCAGGACGCCAAATTTTTTGCGCATGAAATTCAGCGTCTGCCGCAATGCGCCCGCATGGGCATAAGGTCCGAAATAGCGCGCCCCGTCATCCTTTTTGAAGCGCGCCAAACGAAAGCGCGGCCATTCCTCAGTCGGATCGAGTTTCACGACGAGGAAGCGTTTGTCGTCGCGAAAAGAGATGTTGTAACGCGGCCGATATTCCTTGATCAGCTTGCCCTCGAGCAGGATCGATTCGGCTTCGCTCGCCACGGTGTGCGTCTCGAAATCCCACACCGCCTCGAGCAACGCGCGCGTTTTGAGATCGGCCACCGCCATCTTCGAGGGCATGAAATACGAGCCGACCCGTTTGCGCAGATCGCGCGCCTTGCCCACGTAGATGACGCGGCCGAACCGGTCCCGCATCAGGTAGACGCCGGGCTTGTGCGGCACTTCGTGCACTTTCTTGTTCAGGTCTGGCTTTTCTTTCGACAGCGGCACGGTCATGGGAGAGTACGCGAAAATGTATGATGTCGCCATCGTGGGAAGCGGCCCGGCCGGGGCGAGCTGCGCGGCTTTCTCCGCCATGGCGGGTCTGCGCACTCTCCTTGTCGAGCGAGCGAGTTTTCCGCGGGAAAAAGTCTGCGGCGATTGTCTTAACCCCACCTGTTGGCCGGTGCTCGAAAGGCTCGGGGTGGCGGCGGAGATCCGGGCCGCGCCGCACGGAAAACTGTCGAGGGTCGATTTCATCGCGGTGAACGGCGCGGTTGTGAGCGCGCCGCTGCCCGACGGCCCGAACGCGGAGATTGCGATCAGGCGCAGCGTCCTTGACCAGATCCTGTTGCGCCGGGCGCAGTCGTTAGGCGTGGAGGTTCGCGAGGGAGAGACCTTGCTTTCCGCAACTCGCGATGGGGATTGGACAATCTGCACCGACCATTCTGAAGCGCGCAGCCGCGTCCTGGTGGCGGCCGATGGACGCAACTCCACCGTCGCGCGGCTCTGCAATTTGATGCCGCGCAAGGGCCCGGACCGGGTCGCGCTGCAAACCCACCTGCCGTTGCCGCAGGGTTTCGGCGACCGGATTGTGCTGCAATTGCTGCGCGAAGGTTATTCGGGCCAGGCGCCGGTTGGTGATGGTCTGCTCAATCTCTGCCTGGTCAGTCGTCCCCGGGATCTCGCCGCGATCAAGTGTTGGGCCGAGCAGAAGTTCACCATTTCCCCCGATCACGGATGGCGAACGATTGCGCCGCTTGCTCGCGCCGCGCTGCCCGCCAGTCGGCCTGGCTTGTTTTTGGTAGGCGATGCTGCCCGCGTGGTTGAACCTTTTACCGGGGAGGGAATTTCCTATGCGCTCCGTTCCGGGGAGCTGGCGGCGAAAGCGATCAGAGACGGAGACCATCTCCAATATGCCGAGGCCCATCGGAAACTTTATTCCGGCCGCCTCTGGATTAATGCGCTCGCCCGCCATGCCGTCGAGCATCCGCGTCTCGCGACTGGTCTGCTCCGGTTTTTGCCTAACGAGAAGCAGCTTCTGAGTTTCCTGACGACGAAAGTCGTGCGGCTCTGAGGAAAACTGGACGCGCGGAAGCGCGTCGCCGTTGTAGCCGGGATCGGTGATCCCGGCGGGGGGAGTTGTCCACGCGCCAAGCCGACCGGGATCACCGATCCCGGCTACAACCAAACGCCTACCTCGTGATTGGCGCAAGAATCTGCGGTCCGCCAGCGATCGAGCGGCGAGTCCGGAATCTATTTCTGCAATTTCGCGGCCTTGACTGTGTTCGCCATCAACATCGCGATCGTCATCGGTCCCACCCCGCCGGGCACCGGCGTGATGGCGGCTGTTTTCGGGGCCACTTCATCAAACGCGACGTCGCCGACGAGGCGATATCCCCGCGCTGCGCTCGCGTCTTCCACGCGGTTGATCCCGACGTCGATTACGACCGCGCCTTCGCGCACATCATTTCCCCTAACGAATCCAGCTTTGCCAATCGCGGCTACGACGATGTCCGCCGAACGGGTGATCTCGGAAAGATTCCGGGTGCGGGAATGCACCACCGTAACGGTTGCATCCACACCCTTTTGCATGAGGAGCAGCGCGAGCGGCTTGCCGACGATCATGCTTCGGCCGAGCACGACGACGTGCGCGCCGCTGATCGCGACGCCGCTATCCTGCAACAGACGCAGACAGCCTAACGGTGTGCAGGGAACGAAGCCGCTCGTGTCGCCGAGCGCGAGTTTCGCAATGTTCGTCGGATGAAATCCGTCGACGTCTTTTGCCGGATCAAGCGCGCGGATGATCGCCGCCTCATCGATCTGCTTTGGCGGCGGCGACTGGACGAGAATGCCATGGATCGCTGGATCGCGATTTAATTCTGTGACGCGGGCGAGGAGATCGGATTGGGTCGTCTCTGCAGGGAGCTCGAGCTTCACGGAATGCAAACCGAGTTCACGGCACATTTTGTCCTTCGAACGGACGTAGGCGCGCGAAGCGGGATCGTCGCCGACAAGGACGACAGCAAGTCCGGGCGTGATCCCTTGTTTCTTGAGCGATGCGATTTCGTCGCGCAGCTCCGAGTAAACTTTTTCCGCGACAACGCGGCCGTCGATCAGGTTTGGATTATTCACCAGAATTGAACCTCTTCTCGCTCTTGTAGCGGCGGTCTATCGTCATCGCAAACTCATGTGGACGCTTCGTCTGTAGACGCTTCGCTCTGCGAAGCGCGAGGGACGTGATCGCCTGCGAAAAATCAGTGGTGCCCACGAGCGGTCGCAACTGTCGCGCTTCGCAGAGCGAAGCGTCTACATTGCGATCCTTCATCTGGTTTCCACTAGCTGCATCATCGCCTCCTGCAAACGCAGACGTTCCCGCTCGAATTCTTCCTCGCCGGAAGTGGACGCGACCCGGTGCGGCGGACCAAAGATCGCGCGCACCTACGAAAATGGCTTGGGCAGAATAAAGCGATCCCAACTCTTCACCCGCCAACAACCCGAATACTCCATGTTAATCGGCACGACCTCGGCGCCCGATTGTTGCGCCAAAAAAATAATGCCCTGACCGAGCTCGTAAGCGGGCCCGCGCGGGCCGTCCGGTGTGATGACGACGTCTTTGCCGTTCGCAATGACTTCAGCGAGCTGCCGGATCGCGCTCGCGCCTTGCCGCGAACTCGATCCCCTCACGACCTCGAAGCCGAAACGTTCGACCAGGTCCGCCAGCAATGCGCCGTCGCGGCTCGCGCTGATGAGCGCGGCGCCGCGCCGCTCGGGCAGGTAGCGTTTGATGACGAAAGGCAGGAGAAGGAGCCGGTTGTGCCAGAGAGCACCGATATAGCGTTCGTTAGGCGGCGCTCCCACGACCCCGGATCGATCTTCGATCTCGAAGCGCAGGGTCCGGGCCCAGAGTTGGAGAAGCCAATAGCCGAAAGCGACCAGCCATCGCGCGCGCCAGCCTTCGATTTTCAAGACTTGGAGTTTTTTGTGCCCTCGTTTTTCCAACGAAAGGCGCGCGGGTTGGGCAAACCGATCTGATCGAGAATGCGCCAGACGACCGTGTCGACCACATCGTCGACCGATTGCGGCCGGCTGTAAAAAGACGGGATGGCGGGAAGCACGATCGCGCCGGCTTCGAGCAGCGTGACGATGTTGCGCGCGTGGATCAAACTCCAGGGCGTCTCCCGCGGGACAACGATCAGCTTGCGCCGCTCTTTCAGGAAAACATCAGCGGCCCGGAGGAGCGCGCTGTCGCTCGAACCGGAGGCAATCCGGCCCAGCGTCGCCATCGAGCAGGGCACGATGACCATCGCGTCGAAGCGGGCGGAGCCGCTGACGAATGGCACGTTCAGATCGTTTTCCGCGTGTTCGCGCACGCCTGCCGGAACCTTGAGCTGGTCGACTTCCTCGGCGGCGACTTGTTTCGCGTGGCTGCTCATCACCAGGTGAACTTCGTTTGCAGTCGCGTCGATCTGATCGAGCAAACGTTGGAGATAAAGCGTGCCGCTGGCGCCGGTCGCAGCGATGACGATTTTCATTTTGCCTATCGTTTCACAGGATGAGGGCAAACACTAGAAGCGGTTGTGCCGGCGCTCAGGTATCTGTTTGGCGTGTCTGTCATCCCGAAGCTGGCGTAGCGCGCTGAGGGATCTCCCCCAAGGTCTTTGCTGATCGCCGCTCGGTTCGTTTCCCCAAGAGCTTTGGGGAGGTCCCTCGCCGTCTGCGCGGCTCGGGATGACAAAGCTACAGGTATCCCCCGGTTTTCAGCTTTTTCGTCAAATCGATCTGCTTGAGGAGCTGCTCTCGATAAAATGTGATGCTCTCTTTGTTTGGCTCGACGCGTGTTTTTTTGTCCAGGACGACGAGATCGTCGACCAACTTTTCCAGACTGACCGGTTTGCCTTTCACCTGACAGTAGGTCCAGGCCGCATGGATCGCCGCGCCCAGGGCCGCGCCTTCGGTAACCTTGAGCGCGACGGTCGGAAAACCCAGCACGTCAGCAGCGATCTGGCGCCAGACCGCGCTTTTGCTCCCGCCACCGGTGAGACGAATTTCGGTCGGGACAATCCCGACTTCCTTGAACCGGCGCAGACCATAGGCGAGACCGAGCATGACGCCTTCGACCACGGCACGCGCCATGAAATCGGGTTTCATGTTCTCTGTCGTTAGGCCGTGGAAAATCGCGCGGGCTTTCGGGAGGTTCGGTGTTCGTTCGCCTTGCAAGTAAGGAAGGAAAAGAATCCCGCCCGCGCCGGCCGGGACCGCCTCGACCCGCTCTTCCATTGTTGGGATGTCCCAGCCAAAAAGCTCGCGCACCTGATCCGTAGCAAGCGCCACGTTCATCGTGCAGATGAGTGGCAACCAATGATCGGTGGCGTCGCAAAAAGCGGCGATCTCACCTTTCGGATCGATCACCGGTTCCTCGGAAAACGCGCTGATTGTTCCTGAAGTTCCGAGGCTGACCGTCAGCACACCGGCGCGAATATTTCCGGTGCCGATCGCGCTCATCATGTTGTCGCCGCTCCCGGCGCTGACGAGGGCGTCATCAGACAAGCCCCATTTTTCGCGCAGCACGCTCCGCAACAATCCGGCCGGACGTTTGGAAGAGCGGAGTGGGGGCAGCATCGTCGCCACCTTTGGATCGATGAAATCGAGGATCGGTTTGCTCCACTTGCGGCTGCGCACGTCCAGCAAGCCGGTGCCGGAGGCATCGCCATATTCCATCTGGCGTTCGCCCGTCAGCCAAAAATTCAGGTAATCATGCGGCAGCAGGACGCTCGTTAGGCGTTGAAAGTTTGCCGGCTCGTTTTCTTTTAACCAAAGAAGCTTGGGAGCGGTGTAACCGGGTAGCATTGGATTGCCAATCCGCTCAATGAGTCCTTCAGCGCCGCCGAATTCCTGATTGAATTCCTCGCATTGCTCGACCGTCGAGACGTCGCTCCAAAGTTTGGCGGGGCGAAGCGGTTCGTCTGCTTTGTCGAGCGCGACCAATCCATGTTGCTGGCCGCTGACCCCGATCGCTTTAATCTCCGCCCGACGGTCGCCCAGTTTTTCGAGGCATTCCGCCACCGTCGCCTCCGCCGCTTCAATCCAGGTCGCCGGGTCCTGTTCGACATGCCCTGGAGGCAACCCGTGGATCGTGTCGTAAGTGGATTGCGCGAGCGCGACGACCTCGCCCGATTCGATGTCGAGCACGAGCGTCTTGGTACTTTTGGTGCCGCTATCGATTCCGAGGCAAAGCATTGAGAGTTAACTTCCGAAGTGCGCCGAATTTGAAATTAAGCGGTATCCAGCGCAATAAGATGGTTATGATCAAGAAGCTTTTGCACACGCGTTACCGGGTCAGCGACTTGGAAAAGACCGTTTCATTTTATCGGGACGTTCTCGGATTAGAGGAAGTCCGCCGACATACTTCGGGGCGCGGCTCGCAATTGGTCTTCCTGAAGGCGCCGGGAAGTGAGGAGGAAATCGAGCTTTGTAAGTTCGATGAAAGCGGCCCGGTGGTCGTGGGACCTGATCTGACTCATCTCGCTTTTGAAGTCGACAACATTGAAGAGTTCGCGAAGCAGACGGCCGCGAAAGGCTACCCGCTTTCCGACGGGCCGCATCCGAACGGGCGCGGTGGCGCAATCGCGTTCATCGATGCGCCGGAAGGCTACGAGATCGAGCTGATCCAGCGCGGGAAGGATCGTTAGGGCAAGCTTGCCAAGGTGTGGGTCTTGCTGCTACAATCCTGCCGATGTTTCGCAGATTGTTCAGGCTGAGCATTTACCCTCTCACGATCGCGCTGGCGTTGTCCTGCGTCGCCGCCACCAAACCGTCGAGCCATCAGGTCAAGCGAGCGACGGCCGTATCCGACGAACCAGATATTTCCGCTGCCTATCCGATCGACGACCTCGGAGCTGAGATCAATGCGCCCAGGACGCGGGCCGCCGCGGTACTCGTGCAGGACGCGCGTTCCGGCGAAACGCTTTACGAAAAGAACGCGGACATGCCGCGAGCCGCCGCCAGCACGCAGAAACTCCTGACAGCCTTGGTCGTCGCGGAAGATGGATTTCTTGATCACACCGTCACGGTGCAACAGGTAGATACGCAGGCCGAGCCGGTGAAGTTGAATATCAAACCGGGTGATACTTATCAACGGATTGAGCTGCTGCGCGCCTTGCTCGTGAAAAGCCCTAACGACGTCGCGCGCTGTCTGGCGAGGGACAACGCCGGCAGCATCGAGCTTTTTGCCGAAAAGATGAACGCGAAAGCGCGCTCTCTCGGCGCGATTCACTCGAATTTTGTCAATCCCAATGGCCTGCCAATCCCGGGTCAATATTCGACGGCCCGCGATCTCTCACTGATCGCGCGTGCCGCCTACGCCAATCAGACGATTCGCTCGATTGTCTGTCTGCCGCAGCTCGTCTTCCGTTATGCCAACGGTCGCACCCGCGAGCTCAAAAATACGAACAGGGTTCTCCGGGCGGTTCCATACTGCAACGGGATGAAGACCGGTTACACCGAGGCGGCGGGACATTGTCTCATCGCCAGCGGCAACCTTCCCGGTCGCGACGTTATTGTGGTGGTGCTGGGCGACAGTTCTGCAGGAATTTGGCGAGATGCCTCGGCGCTGCTCTACTGGGGTTTGAGGCGTCTTTAGATCCCGCGGCTGAGTCCGGGATGGCGGCGGGGCGTGTGGCCACGCCGAGCGCAGCAGCGACCATGAGCGCATTCCGCGCTCGACAGCGCAAGTAATGCCCGGAAAACGAAACGCTCGTCTTGGCTGCGATCGACTATGGGCCGCCGGCGGCGGAACTGCGCAGAAGCGGGCTCGGCATGTAGGCCGGGTTAAGGTTCACGTCGGCCGGGCCCCCGTAGGAATATCGGCTTCCGGTCCTTCCGCGGGTGGCGCCGCTTCCATGGAATTATTGGCGTAGCGCGAGGCCTTTGGATCGCTGCTCATTGTTGTCGTGCTTGTGGTTTTCGTGCTCGAACAGGCAGGCAAGAGCGCCGCGACCATCAGACTGAGGGCAAGTTTGGTTTTCATTCGTTCAATTCCATCTTCGAAGCGAAATATTTAGGCTCGCATCGATATCGTTAGGATTACTACATTTCGGCTCTGGACGGCAAGAACTGTTTCTTTCGGTCCGCTTTCTAAGCGCCTAAAGCCTGGCCGTGGAGGGAAGACCTCTGTGTCGTCCGTGTTTTCAATCAGGTTCACGGGGACGAACTAAACACGGACGGGACAGAGCCCGTCCCTCCAGCCGTCGCAAAGGGCAGCCTCTAGCTGAAGCGGTCGAGGATGGCCCGCAGCTTCTCGCGTGTTGCCGGTGGCCAGAGCGCGCGGTCGGTGACGAGGGCGGAATCGAGGGCGCGATGCTCCGGCCAGTCGGGTTTCCGGGGGATACGCGGAATGACGGCGGTCAGGAGTTTCTTCGCGGTTTCCGCGTTCGCGAGCAGATGCTCGATCACGATTTGCGCTGAAACCGGTTCCTCCTCGACTTTCCAGCAATCGTAATCCGTGATCATTGCCATCGTGGCGAGGGCAATCTCGGCTTCGCGGGCCAGTTTCGCCTCGGGCAGGTTGGTCATGCCGATGACATCGAAACCGTGGCGGCGATTCAACTCCGATTCGGCGCGAGTGGAAAATGCGGGGCCATCCATGTTGACGTAGGTGCCCCCGTTGTGGACGCGCACCCCTAATGGACCGGCGGCATCTGCCAGCATGTTGCGCAGAGCAGTGCAAATCGGCTCCGCAAAGGTGATGTGCGCGGCAATCCCGTTCCCGAAAAAAGTGTGGTCTGCCCGTTGACTGGTGCGGTCATAGAACTGCGACGGCAGGACGACATCGCGGGGCGCATATTTTTCCTGCAAACTGCCGACGGCGGTGACGGAAATGATCCAGCGAACATTCAGCGAACGAAGCGCGTAAATGTTGGCGCGATGATTCAGTTCGTGCGGCAAGAGGCGGTGACCTCTTCCGTGCCGGGGTAGAAAAAAGATGCGGCGTCCGTCGACTTCGCCGCCCATGATGGTATCCGAGGGCGGCCCAAAGGGAGTGTCGATTTGATGCTCCTGCGGATTGCTGAATCCCTCGATCTGGTAAAGTCCGCTCCCACCGATGATCCCGATTGCTGGCTCGCCTGTCTTCATGCGCGTGGCGATTATTCAAAAGGAGAAAAGATTGGAAAGGGGATAATCCGAATCGCTATTGAATAGCGGCGACCTCTTCGCCACGATAAACGTCGGCCCCCACAATGAGCCCGAGAAGGAGTCGGCAACGAGCGGGGGACCTATCCCTGGACCGATCGCGAGGTGAAGAAGCGGCTCGGGCCAATCCATTCCCCGCCGGCTTCGCCACTCCGCCTAACGATTAGTTCGCTCCCGGACAATGGCGGGAACGACGCATTTGTGTATCGTTGCCCCCGCTTCCATGCCGAAATTTTTCATCAAGACTTACGGCTGCCAGATGAACGAACGTGATTCGGAACAGGTTGCGCGCTCGTTGCTTGATCGTGGTTATGTCGCGGCGGCGAGCGAGGCGGAAGCCGATGTCGTGCTCTTGAACACCTGCAGCGTTCGCGACATGGCGGAACAGAAGGCGCTCGGCAAAATGGGCATGCTCGGTCGCCTCGCGAAGCACCGTCCGGGGACGGTGTTTGGGTTTCTCGGGTGCATGGCGCAGGCGCGCGGGGCTGAGTTGTTGAAGTTGGTGCCGCACCTCGATCTCGTTGTCGGCACGCAAAAATTTCACCGGGTCGCGGATTATGTCGACGAGTTGGTCGAACGAAAGCGCGCCCGTGCGGCGATGGACGACCCACGCTTTTCGATCGTCGACACGGCTGAGGAATCCGGCTCGCAGGAGACAATTCGTGACCACACTTTGCGGGCGCAACAGGCGACCGCGTTTGTCTCCATCATGCAGGGCTGCAATATGCATTGCACGTTTTGCATCGTCCCGCGGACGCGCGGCGCGGAACGCAGTCGCACAATTGGCGAGATCGTCAGCGAAGTGCGGGCGCTGGTCGATCGCGGGGTGAAAGAGGTGACACTCCTCGGCCAAATCGTGAACCTTTATGGCCGCCACGAATTTCCCCGAATCGACGAAAAGAGTCCGTTCGTGCAATTGCTCGAGGCGGTCCACGCCGTCGACGGTCTCGAGCGTCTTCGTTTCACTTCGCCGCATCCGATCGGTTTTCGCGCGGACCTGCTCGCGGCTTTGCGCGACCTGCCGAAACTCTGCGAGCACGTCCATTTGCCTGTTCAATCAGGGTCCGATCGAATTCTGAAAGCGATGCATCGCACCTACACGGCGAACAAGTATCTCCGCCTCGTCGATCAAATTCGGGCGGTGCGCAGCGATGTCGCCCTCACCACTGATGTGATCGTCGGCTTTCCCGGCGAGACAGAGGAAGATTATGAAAAGACGCGCGCATTAGTGGAACGCGTGCAATTCGATAATGCTTTTGTCTTTCGCTACTCGAAGCGGAGCGAGACGCCTGCCGCCGAGATGGCCGGGCAAGTCGATGAGCAGGTGAAGGAAGCGCGCAATCAGGATCTCCTCACCGTGGTGGACGCGGCGGCCAGGCGCGCCGGTGAGCGGTTGGTCGGCCGGCGCGTGCAGATCCTTTGCGAAGGTCCGAGCAAGACGAATCCAAACCGCCTAACGGGTCGAACGCGAAGCAACAAAATCGTCGTTTACGAAGGACGCGAGGCGGAGATTGGACAGCTGATCGATTTAAGAGTCACGCACTCGACTGGCTTCAGTCTGTCCGGAGTGCAGAGCGGACGACGCGAACAGTTGTGATTTGGCCGAAATGGAAGAACTTTCGCGGCCCGTGGCATCCCTCTCATGATTTATCATCTTTCTCTGCACACGGCCGGTTTGATCGCGGGAGCTTTTCTCGTTCTGCTCAGTCTGGCGGCAATTTTTTTGCCGGCCGACAATTTCCTGCCGCGATTTCCCCGTTCCCAGGGCGCGGGAGCGGCGTTGCTGACGATCGATCTGGTGTGGAGTTTTTGGCTGCTCGCGACCATGGAGATGGGCGAGTTTTCCAGTTTCCGGCGACCGCTCCTCGTGATTCTTCCGGTCGGATTTCTGCTCGTGCTCAAATTCGTGGATGAGTTTCTTGCCGTCCGCGCGTTGGGGATTCTTTGTTTGCTCGCCGCGGAGCCGCTGCTGGACGCGGCCTTCTTGCGTCCGGAAGCGAGCCGATTGCTCGTCACGGTGCTGGCCTATTTGATGATCGTGGCGGGTTTGTTTTGGGTGACGATGCCATATTTGCTCCGCGAACAGATTCATTGGAGCACCAAGACTGCCGGACGTTGGCGGCTTCTTTCCGGGCTGGGCTTTGTCTTTGGTGCCGCGATTCTGGTTTGCGCGTTTGTGGCCTATTAGCCGGGCGGCGGCTTTTCTTGCTTGTCATCCCGAGTCGGCGCAGCGCGGCGAGGGACCTCGCAATTGCAATCGACGTGTTCTCTTCAAGAGGAAGCGTGAACGGCGGATGTGAGGTCCCTCGCCGTCTTCGCGGCTCGGGATGACAGATGAAGATGGCTCAACTGTCGTGAAGTCGTGAACCGCATCCTTGTCATTCGCGGCGGCGCAATCGGTGATTTTATTCTCACCCTGCCCGCGCTGAAATTGCTTCGCGACGCGTTTCCCGTCATCGCATCTCGAGGTTCTCGGCTACAAACACATCGTCGCGCTTGCCGAGATGAGCCGATACGCGAACGGCACGCGCTCGATTGAGTATGGACCGCTCTCCGGCTTCTTTAGCGCCGCCGCCGATCTCGCCCCTGAGCTGGTGACTTACTTCGGCAGCTTTCAGCAGGTCATCAGCTATCTTTTTGATCCGGACGAAATATTTGCGTCCAATCTCCGTCGTGCAGGAGTGCGGAACCTGATTGTCGGTTCGCCGAAGATCACCGATCAGGAACACGCCGCGCGACAACTCGCCCGTCCGCTGGAACAGCTCGCACTTTATCTGGACGATCCGGCGGCGATTCTTTCGCCGCACGAGCCACGGGAAGTGGATCCGTCGCTGATCGCGCTTCATCCGGGAAGCGGAAGCGAGACAAAAAACTGGCCATTGCAACATTGGGCGGCAGTGGCGGAGTCGCTTCTTTCGGCCGATCCCCATCGACGCATTCTGCTCATCGGCGGCGAGGCGGACGCCGAGCGCGTCGAGCGGCTTTGCGCCATTCTGCCTAACGAACGAGTGCAGTGCGCGCAGAATCTTCCTCTGGTGGAATTGGCGGCGCGTCTCCAGAACTGCGCGCTTTTCCTTGGGCACGACAGCGGCATTTCACATCTGGCGGCCGCGGTCGGAACGCCTTCGGTTCTTCTTTTTGGTCCGACCGACCCAGCTATCTGGGCACCCGCCAACCAGAACGTGAAAGTGTTGCGTTCGCACCTGGACGGGGTCTTACACGATCGAGCGGAACGTTCGAACTGTGCTCCGTCCTCTGGGCGCGCGGGCGCGACGCTCGGCAGAGTCCGAGCCTGGCAACTTCGCACGGAGCGTCACCGCCCCCGGCTACATTATGAGCTGATGCGCATCGGCATCAGGACATAGAGGAACGGGCTCTGGATCTTGATCACGCCCGGGCTCATCTCGTCGATCAGGTCGAGAAAAATTTCGTCTTCCGCGAGATTGCGCAGTGGCGCCATGAGGAATTCCGGATTAAACGCGATCGAAAATTCGCGGCCCTTTGTAGGCGACGGGCAATGACTCCTTCGCTTCGCCGACTTCCGGCGTGTTCGCCGTGATGTCGATGTTGTTCTTGGAAAAGTTGAGTTTGATCGAGTTCGATTTGTCGCTGGCGAGAAGCGAGACGCGGCGCAGAGAATTGAGAAACGTCTCGCGCTCGAGAGTGACCCGTTCCTTCATTTCACCCGGGATGACCTGCTTATAATTCGGATAATTCCCCTCGATCAGCTTGGAAACGAGCAGGGTGTCGTTCAGATCAAACGCGATCTGCCCGCTCCCGACGCTGACGCGGACGTCGCCTTCGTCGGTCAGCAGTCGCTGCAACTCCGTGACGGCTTTGGTCGGAACGATAATATCGGTTTCGTGGCTGCGCGGAAACTCGAGATCGATATCGAGCATGGCGAGCCGGCGCCCATCCGTCGCGACCAGGGTGAGTTTGTTATCCTTGAAACTGAAGAGCACGCCATTGAGGACGTAGCGTGTTTCGTCGGTCGAAATGGCATAGGAAGTTTTGCGCAAACCATCGCGCAGATCCTTTTGCCGGATGGTGACGACCTTTGATTCGTCGAACTTTGGCAACGGCGGAAATTCCTCTTCGGGCAGACCAAGAATTTTGAAAAAGCTTTGCCCGCTGCGAATCGAGGCGGCGTTCTTTCCATCGATATCGAAGGAGATCTCGCTCGAGGGCAACTCGCGGATAATGGTGAAAAGGCGTCGCGCCGGAAGGGTGGTGGCGCCTCCTTTTTCCACCTCCGCTTCAAAACTGCCGCGGACACCGACATCGAGGTCGGTTGTCGTTAGGCTAATTTTGTTGCCGTTGGCGTGGAGGAGGACGTTCGAAAGAATCGGCAGGGTGGTGCGAGTGCTAACGACGTTTTGGACCTGTTGCAGACACTCGAGGAGCTTTTCTTTCGTAACGCTAAATTTCATGAAGGCGGAAATGAGTCGTTAAGATGTAAGGCTTTCGATTTTATCCGGCAACCGCAATCTCGCAGCGGGTCTCAGCGTTGCAGCGCGCTGTCGATGAATGAGATCGTTTGCCGAATCTTGTCCTGCTCCTTCATCCGTTTCTTCACCAGCTTGCAGGCGTGCAGGACGGTGCCGTGATCGCGGCCTCCAAAGGCTTCGCCGATTTCGTTGAGCGACGCCTTCGTCAACTCTCGCGCCAGATACATCGCGATCTGCCGCGGAAAGGCGATGTTGGCAGGCCGGCGTTTGCTCGTCATATCCGCCAGGCGCACGTCGAAGTGTTCGGCGACGCGACGCTGGATCTGGTCGATCGTGACGGCGCGGCGCGCTTCTTCCTGGAGAATATCCTTGAGCAAATGCTCGACCACCTCGTTCGTCAGTTCCTTGCCGCTCAACGAAGCAAACGAAGCCACCCGCATGAGCGCGCCTTCGAGCCGGCGGACGTTGGTTTTGATCCGCGTCGCGAGGAAATCAAAAATCTCATCACGCAACCGGATCTTGAGCGTCCGGGCTTTCTTACGCAGGATCGCCATGCGCGTTTCGACATCGGGCGGCTGCAGCTCGGCCGTCAGGCCCCACTCGAAACGAGAAACGAGCCGATGCTCGAGATTAGCAATCTCCGAGGCGGGCCGATCGCTCGAGAGGACGATCTGCTTATGTCCGTCGAAAAGAGTATTGAAGGTGTGGAAAAACTCTTCCTGCGAGCGCTCTTTTCCGCCGAGGAAATGGATGTCGTCGATCAAGAGAAGATCGGCCTGACGATAGCGTTTGCGGAATTTGACCAGGTTATTGTGCTGAATCGCGTCGATGAATTCGTTGATGAACAACTCGCTCGAGAGATACATGACGCGGGTGTTCTTGGTGCGGGCGCCGATGTACTGGCCGATCGCCTGCATTAAATGCGTCTTCCCGAGTCCGACACCGCCATAGATGAAGAGTGGATTGTAGGTTTTGGCTGGCGACTGCGCGACGGCGAGGCTGGCGGCGTGCGCGATTTCATTGTTAGGCCCGACGACAAATGATTCGAAGGTGTTGCGCGGATTCAACCCTGGCGTCGTGTTCGAGCGCGCGGCGGCAGCTTGCGCACGGGCCGAGAGGACCGGTTCCGGATCGGCCGCGTCCGAGCCAGCGGAAGTATCGACGGCGCAGAGGAATTTGACGGCGCGCGGGCCATTGCAGACCGATGCAATCGCCTCCTGCAAAGCCGGCATATGGTTACTCTCGATCCAGAATTGATAAATGTTGTTCGGGACGAGCAGAGTAACCTCGTCAGCGGACGCGTCGGTCAATTTAACGGCGGAAAACCAGCGCTTGAAAGTGTCAGCGCTGACCTGGGGTTTTAAGGCAGCGGAGATCTTCGTCCACAATTGGGCACACTTCTCGTCCATGGCGACTTGTTAACAGGGTTAAATAACGCCCGAGACGCTCGGCGAACGGGGTGAAATAGCGGTCATGCCGTGGGAATGATCCCAAAACGGCGCGCTTAATTGATCGTTGCGTGCGGGAAAAATTTGTCGGGAAAGTCTGTTATACGAGGGAAAAATCATTTCTTCATTACTCCAGGAGAGTGGCGGCAGCTCAAGGGAGCCCTTCGTTCGTGGCAGCCTCAAGATTACTTTTTCTTTTTTTCATGCTTTAAGTGGGTTTGAGGCGCTCTATTTGTTCACATCCTATTCACATCCGGCATCTGTCCTCCCGGCGTGCGGGTTCAGAGTAGAAATCGAGCCTCTGCCTCACAAGAAAAAATCCGAACTTTATTTTGCGTTGCGGGTCAAAAAAACCTTGACGCAAAATCATGTCTGGCATGTCGCGGACTTTCACTCGTAGCAGTCTGATTGCGCTGATGGACTGTTCGTTAGGGAAAGGTCGATCGAAGGCGATTTCGCCGGGATTCGAAGGTTGCTTTGCGCTTCTTCGCCCGCTGCGAAAACGTTCGCCAAGCTGACGATTTGCTCGAAATTCGTGAACCAAAGAAGGAAATGACCGGGTCTCAAAAAAATAATCGAAGCCACTTCGGAGTGGTCGCGTTGTTGCTGAGTTGCTTTTTCCTGCCCGGCTGTGGCACGATGCCGGCGCTGTCGCCCAGCGTCACTCAGGTGATCTTGCTCTGGCTAAAGCATCCGAACCGCCAGTCGGATCGTACCCAGATCGTGCGGACCGCGCATTCCTTGCGCATGATCCCGGGTGTGCGTCAGGTGGAGACAGGACGGACGGTGCCTGCCCTTCCTCCGGGATTCGATCCCAGCTTCGATCTTGCCGTGGTTATTACTTTCCGCGATCGCGCTGCTCTGCAACGTTACCGGAAGGATCCCCGGCATCTTGAGATCATGCGGCATTACCTGCGGCCACTTGTCCGGCGCTACGAAGTCTATAACTTGAATGGCGATTAGGACTGATGCGCCTTTTAGCTGCGGTCTTCGTTACTCTTTTATTTCTTCCCGCCGCCTTTGCGGATGAAATCCCACCGCCCTTCGGCTTTCGCTGGAATGATTCTTCCAGCCGGGTTGAGAAGGTGCTGAAAGGCGCAAAAGCAAAAACGGTTGCGCGCGAGACGAATGATGGAGCGGAGGTCTGGACGGTTGAGGGATTAATTCACCCAGGCTTGAGGCGGACCCTCTTTAGCTTCAAGGGCGGGCTCCTTTCGCAGGTGGAGTTACAGTACGAATATCCGGATTGGACGCTGGAGCATTACAACGGCCGGATGGGTGAAATCCGCCGCTATTTCGACGGGAAGTATGGGACTGGGCGATTAATCTCGCGCTCGCGCGATAACGACACCGACGTGATTCAAACCCTGGTGGGTTATCAGTGGGTCGTGGGAAAATCGGCCCTCGAGCTCTTTTATTTTTCCGCGCAAAAAGAGCCGAACGTTTACCGCAACATTACGGTGACATATAAGGCGATTTGAATATTGGCGTGAGGTCGTGAATCGCTTGTGGACGTTTCGCTCTGCGAAACGCGGGTCTACGGGTGGATAGCGGCCTAGTCTCTTCGTGGCCAACTCTCACGCCTCCCAGAGGGAGGCGTCTACATTAGCCAGAAGAGCCGAACATTTACCGCAATATACGGTAACGTATAAGGCGATTTGAATGTTTGGCGTGAGGTCGTGAGTCGCTTGTAGACGCTTCGCTCTGCGAAGCGCGAGAGGTCGAGTCCGACGACATCGGGATCCTTCGTGGTGGCAACTCGGGCCCGCGCCTCCCAGAGGGAGGCGTCTACAAGGCATTTTCCTTTTGCATCCGTTTCAGCCGGCTACGCAACGCGACCTTGGTCGCCGCGCTCATCCGGTCGATAAAAAGGATGCCATTAAGATGATCGACCTCATGCTGGAGCGCGCGCGCGAGCAACCCACTCGCAGCGATCTCGACCATCTCGCCCTCCAGCGTTTGGGCCCGCAAAACGACGGACGAGGCGCGCCAAATGTCCGCCGTGATTTCCGGGAAACTGAGACATCCCTCTGGCCCAAGATCGGTTTCCTCGCCCATCGTCAGTTCGGGATTAAGCAGCACCAGCGGCATGGCCGATTTCGGATCAACCTCGACCCCGTTTAGCTTCATCGTGCTCGGGCGGTCCTCAACGTCGGCGACATCTGACGACCGTTAACTGTAATGCTTCGCCGATCTGCTGCGCGGCGAGCCCCACGCCATGCGCCTCGCGCATCGTCTCGATCATGTTCGCGGCCAGCTCGCGGATCCGGTCGTCAATCCTTTCGACCCGGGTCCCTTTCGCACGCAGGATCGGGTCGCCGTAACCGACGATCGGCAATTTCATTTCGCGCCCGATGGCTGGGTGAAGGCCGGCAGATTTGTCACTCCGGCGAGTTTCAGCGCGTCCATCACTTTAATAATGATCCCGAAGGACGCCTTTTCGTCCGCCTTCAAGACAAGCGTGCTCTTGCGCGCGGGCGGAAGATTTGTAACCGCTTGCTGCAATTCATCAACACCAATCGATTTGCCATCGAGCTTAAGTGCGTCTTCGGCGTCAACGCTAACGATCGCATGTTCGAGCTCGGCCGGCTTCGAGCTCGAGGTCTTCGATTCAGGCAGATTGATCTGCACTTCCGGCTGATCCTTCTTAAACGTGGTCGAGACGACGAAGAAAATCAGAAGAATCGTGAGGATGTCGACCAGCGAAACGATGATAATCGACGGCGCGCGGCGTTTCCGAACGGCGAACTTCATGGCAGCAGATCCACTCGGTTCGTTAAGTCAACGGCGTCGGGGCGTGCGCCATCGCGGGCGTCGGGACTGAAGGAGCGACACGCGCAGACATCCCCTCCGGGACGCGTCCGTAATAGCACTTGCTAATTAGTTCCACGACCAGAGTCTCCATTTCCACCGACATCACTTCGACCTTCTTCGAGAAATAACTGAACGCGATCAGCGTGGGGACAGCGATGGACAAACCGAAAACGGTGGCGTTCAGCGCCTCGGCAATACCGAGGGCGATCGCCTTTGTGTCGGCCGCGCCTGTGCCCAGGCCGAGATGAGAAAAGACGTGAACCAAACCCGAGACCGCGCCGATCAATCCGAGGAGCGGCGCGATACCGGTAATGATTTCGAGCACGATCAGACCACGCTCGAGGATGACCATCTCGTGCCGCGCGCGCGTTTCGACCGCTTCGATGTTTTCCGAGCGGGGCGCGCGCAAATTTTGCAAGGCAACGCGCGAAATTCGGGCGAGCGAGGAAGCATCTTCACGCACAATCCGGGAAAGACGTTCCGGGCTTCCACCGGGCACAAGTCGCTCGATTTCGCTCTCGATCACGAGCGGCAACACGTTTTTGCGGCGCAAGGCAATGGTTCGCAGGATGATGACGGTCAAGGCGACAATCGAGCAAATGAGCAGGGGCCACATGAAGAGGCCGCCGCGGATGAGAAAATCGACGACCGATCCCAAGGGGTTGGTGGCTTCGGCGAGATAGAGTGCGGTCATCGGTTGGCGAAAATCGTGAAGGATTCTTCCATTGTAAAGCGGCCTTCCGGAAGGGCCGCCAGTAGGTCCTCGGGAATGGGCGGGAACTTCGTCTCCTGAATTGAACGCAATGCGATGCTGGCCGAGGCCTCATTCGCCGTATTTTCGGTGATGCGCAAATCGTGCACGGTGCCGTCCGCCAGGATCTCGAAGGTCACCGAAGTCGTGCCGATGCTGATCAGATCCGCCTTTTCCGCGGTGTAATGATACCAGCGCGAGCCGATCGCATCCTCAAGCAATTTCTTGTAGCGCCCCTGCGGCGTGCCGACCGCATTCACGGCGGAGCGGCCGCGGTTATTGATCCCGCCCCGGATGATTGTCTTCTGCTGCAAATCCCGATAGCTGGAGGCCGGTCGCGGGGGTTTCTCGTCGGGCAATGGCGTTGGGGTTGGCGTTTCCGTGGGCGTGGGGATGGCGGTCTCTTCCTCGGACGGAGGCGGCGAGGGAACGGGCGTGGGAGTCTGGGTGAGAAGCGCGAGCTGATTCGGCGCGGGAGTGGGCGCGGCTGGCGTGGCGGTTTCGTTAGGCGTGGGTTCTTTCTTTGGCGGCGCGGTCGGGCTGGGCTTGGGCTGGGGGGTCGAGCCGGCGCTGGCGAAGGAGTTTTGATGTTCCTCCAGATTCATGAAGGGCCGCTCTTTTCCGTCCTGGCCCGGGAGCTGATTGTCTGTTGTCGCGGCCTTTTCCGCGGCAGCGATCGAGTTCTCGTTCGCTTCGAAGGTTTTTTCTTTGGGCGCGACGGCGGATTTGCGCGCCGGATCAACCGTTGTCATCGGCGCGTTTTTTGGGACAAGCGGAGGCGGCGTTGGTTCGGCCGCCTGCATGATGGTGAGCTGCGGGGGCGGCGCCTCCTCGAGCGCGATATCCCGGCTGCTGCTTCCGAACGCCGCCAGCGACAAGCCGATCATCAGGTGCACGACGATGGAGGCAAGCACGGCCCACCAGACTCTTCGTCGTTCTCGATTTGGTTCCATGGTGGCTTTGTCTCCCGGGGAGTCGCGCCGGTCAATGAGTGCGCGGGACAGATGGGCGGGCGATTGTGTTCCTGGGCGAAATTATCTCACCTCGCCCGGAGTGACAACCGGCGCGGGGTTGTCTTGCGCGCATGATGGAAAAGATATTGCTGGGCATAACCGCCGTGTTCCCCGAAATATTGCGCGGCGAATTCTCGCAATTTTCGCGCCGTCAGTCGGCGGCGACGCGGGAAATATTTTTCGCGCAGGACGCGCTCCACCCAGACGTCGATCGGAAAAGCGCGCAACCGTTCGTAGGCGAAAAGCATGACGCAGTTGGCCACTTTCGCGCCGACGCCCGGGAAGGCGCAAAGCTGGGCCCGGAGTTCGTCATCCGGCAAATCCGCGAGGGCGTCGAGATCCACCTCGCCGCAGGCGATACGCTGCGCGGTGGCGAGCAAATTCTTCGCGCGATAGCCGAGCGCGCAGGCGCGCAGCTCGCTTTCGGTCGCCTGCGCGAGTTGTTCCGGCCGTCGGATAAATCCAGACAGTTTCTTTGCCTAACGAGCGCGTTCTCCGAAACGTTCCCGCAGCGTCCGTGAAATCTGCCGGATATGCGCGACCTGCTTCATCGATGAGGTGATGAAGGTGGCGAGGCATTCCCAGCGCGGCTGGCGCATGATGCGCAGCCCGCGGCAAAACGCGCGCCGCGCTCTGCATCGCGGGATCGTCAGGGAAGGAAGCACAAATTTCCCCGAGCGGATGATCGAGCGCAAAATAGCGGGCACAGAGCGCCGCGCTTCCACTGGCTAACGAAAAGCTGATCGCCCTTCTGCTCGACGTAGACCGCGCGCTCGACCGATCGTGCCGACAAATCCGGCGCCTGACTTCTCCCAATGAAACATCTGGCCGGAGTCGAGGGTCTGCGCGAGATCGAAATCTGGCGCTGCAATTATTTCAAGTTTGTCGGTCTTCATTAGTCCGGTCAGCTCGGTAGCATTGTCATCTTGAGTCGCGAAGATGGCGAAGACCTCTCAATCTAGGTCGAGGGCTCATCAGGATGCCAGGGTTACACGAAGTTTGTGAGATCCCTCTCCGTCCTGCGGCGGATCGGGATGACAGCTTGGGATTGTGTGCTGGCAAAAATCGACAACCTGCGCCTATGCGCCGGCAAATATCCTTTGCGCTCCGCGCGAATTCTGGCAGCTAACGGCGCATGGACGCGCGCTCGCTGATCGACTCCGGAGTTCTGCTCCTCTATTTTTTCATCATCATCTTCATCGGCCTCTACATGGGCCGAAAGGAGGACAACCTCGAAGACTTCGCGCTCGGTGGCCGGCGCATTCCTTGGTGGGCGGTGCTCGCCTCCATCATCGCGGCGGAAACCAGTGCCGGCACTTTTTTCGGCACGCCCGGCGAAGGCTTTGCCCTGCGCAATTACACCTATCTCCAGCTCGCCCTCGGCACCATCATCGCCCGCATTCTCGTCAGCTACATCTTCATCAAGCCCTACTACGACTACAAAGTCTTTTCGATCTACGAATACCTGACCGCCCGCTTCGGCACGCGCAGCAAGAACGCCGCCTCGGCGGTTTTCATGATCACCCGGTTGCTCGCCTCCGGCGCGCGGCTTTATGTCGGCGCGATCGCCCTCGCCCTCGCCTACGAAATGATCAGCGGCCTGCGGCCCAGTCCAACGCAAACCCTCTGGATTTATGTCCTATCCACGATCGTGATCGTCATTCTGACCGCGATCTACACAACGTTAGGCGGGATCAAGGCGGTCATCTGGACTGATGTGATCCAGGCCTCGATCATGTTCGGCAGCGCCCTCGTCGCGGTCGGGCTGCTTTATTTCTCTATTCCCGGCGGCTGGAACGAAATCGTCGCGCGCACGGGCGGCTTCCATTTCCATGACTTCTTCACCACCGGGCTCGATCCGGCGAAGCACGGTTGGGAAAAAATCGTCGCCATGTTTGCGGTCGAGTACACGATCTTCGCCGGCATCTTCGGCGCGACCTTCATTACCATGGGCACGCACGGGACCGACCAGGACATGGTGCAACGGATGCTGACCGCGCCGGACATCCGGCGGAGCCGTCGCTCCCTCATTCTTTCCGGGCTGGCTGACATCCCGATCGCCTTCACTTTTCTCACGATCGGAATCCTCCTCTGGGTCTACTACCAGGCGCACCCGGACCCGACTCTCTCAAAAACGCCTAACGAAACCTTCTGCCATTACATTCTTTACCAGATGCCGGTTGGCCTCCGCGGCTTGCTCATTGCCGGAATCTTCGCGACCACGATGGGCTCGCTCAGCACCGCCTTGAACGCGCTCGCCACGAGTTTCACGCGCGACTGGTATCAGCCCTACCTCAACCCGTCCGCGACGGAAGAGGAAAGTCTGCGCGCGGTCCGCTGGGCGACCGTCGGTTTCGCCGCCCTTATGATCGTGGTCGCCTCCGCCACTTCCTACTGCGTGATTGTCCTGCCTAACGTTCGCATCATCCCGATCGCGCTCGGCATTTTCGGTTACACTTACGGCTCGCTCCTTGGGATTTTCTTCTGCGGCATGCTCACCCGCACCCGCGGGCGCGACGGCTTGCAACCCTCTTGCGATGATCGCCGGTTTTCTTTTTGTCGCGGTGATCAGCAACTTGCCTAACGACATCGCCAAAATCTTCGGCAGCCAGCTTTACGTCCCGCCAAAATGGCTTCCCATCATGGAATTCCCGTGGTGGATCTGTTGCGGGACAATCGTCACTTTTCTGGTGGCGATTGCGTTCCGCTCGGAGCGCGCGGCTCATCTACCGGCTTGATGCGCAAGTCGCGCAACTGGCGCAAATCGACGTCGGCGGGTGATTGCGACATGAGATCCTGACCGCGGTTGTTTTTCGGGAAAGCCATCACCTCGCGAATTGATTCTTCGCCGCAAATCAGCATGACGAGGCGGTCGAGGCCAAGGGCGATGCCGCCATGCGGCGGGGCGCCAAGGCGAAAGGCGCGGAGCAGATGACCGAACATGATTTGTTGGTCGGCCTCGCTCACTCCCAAGACGGCGAACATTTTCGCCTGCAATTCCGGTTCGTGAATGCGGATGCTCCCGCCGCCGATCTCGACGCCGTTGAGGACCACGTCATAAGCCTCGGCGCGCATTTCCCCGTAGCGTTTCTGTTCCAGTAGCGAGACGTCGTCGCCATGCGGCCGGGTGAAAGGGTGATGCACTGCGTTCCACTTGTTTTCCGTGGCGTCGAATTGGAGAAGGGGAAATTCGGTCACCCAAAGAAAATCGAGCTGCTCCGAATCCTTCGTCAGGCCCTGGATTTCCGCAACGCGCAAGCGAAGCCGCCCGAGCACTTCGCAGGCGATGTCCCATTTGTCGGAGCCGAAGAAAATCAAATCGCCTTCCTCGAGCGCGAGTTTGGACTGGAGCGCATTCTTCTCCGCGTCGGAAAAGAATTTCACGATCGGCGATTTCCATTCGCCGTTTTCGATCTTGATAAAGGCGAGTCCCTTGGCGCCGAAGTTTTTCGCGATCGCGGTCATCTCGTCGACCTGGCCAATGGTGATGCCGGCAAAGCCCTTGGCGTTGATCGCCTTCACGACCCCACCGCTCTCGATTACGCCGCGGAAAAGTTTGAACCCGCTCGTTCGAAATTCCTCGGTGAAATCGACCAGTTGCATCCCGAAACGGCGATCGGGCTTGTCGCTCCCGAAAGTCCCGACCGCTTCGCGATAGGTCAGACGCGGGAAAGGCGTCGGGATTTCGATTCCGCGCGCGGCCTTGAAAATCGACGCCAGCATTCCCTCGGTCAGGCTGTAAATGTCTTCTGGCCTAACGAATGAGGCTTCGATGTCGATCTGGGTAAATTCGGGCTGCCGATCAGCGCGCAGATCTTCGTCGCGGAAACATTTCGCGATCTGGAAATATTTTTCCACTCCGGCGACCATGAGCAGTTGTTTGTATTGCTGCGGCGCCTGGGGCAGGGCGTAAAATTTTCCCGGCAGCAACCGGCTCGGAACGAGGAAATCGCGCGCGCCTTCCGGCGTGCTCTTGGAGAGGATTGGGGTCTCCACTTCGACGAAACCCTGTTCGTCGAGATAATCGCGCGTGGCCTTGGCGACGCGATGGCGAATGCGCAGGTTGCGCGACAACTGCGGGCGGCGCAGATCGAAGTAACGATAGGTGAGCCGCAGATCTTCGTTGCTGACTTCGGCGTCGAGTGGGAAGGGGAGTGCTTCGGCGCGATTGAGAATCGTTAGGCGAGCGGGCAGAACTTCGATTTCGCCGGTGGGCAGTTTGGGGTTTTCCGTCCCGGGCAGGCGCGGGGCGACGCGGCCTTCAACCTGAATGACATCTTCGTCGTGCAGATGATGCGCGGCCTTGGCGGTCTCGGCATTTTCCTCAGGTCGAAAGACCACCTGGGTCAGGCCTTCGCGATCGCGCAGATCAATAAAGATTACGCCGCCGTGATCGCGGCGAGAGTGGACCCAGCCGGCCAAAGAGACCTGTTCGCCAATGTTGGCGGCGCGAAGGGCGTTGCAGTGATGGGTGCGATACATGGCGGCGAGCCGTCAGTTTGGGCACTGGTGGGAATCTCGCAAGTTCGTTGTCTGGGGAAACGCTCGCGTATTCGACTGCGTCGAGCGCGCCCGCGTTGTCATCCCGAAGCGCGAAGACGGCGAGGGATCTCGCAACTGCAATCCGCGTTTTCGAGCAAGAAGAGTCCGCCGTTTGCAACTGTGAGGTCCCTCGCCGCGCTCTGCCGGCTCGGGATGACAAGTCAGGAGCTGCGCCGTCTGTTAAGTCGGAAGGAGCGACTGAATGCGCGCGACCAACTCCCCATTGGGCACAAGTTGTTCTTCGCGCGTCGCGAGCGTCTTCATTTTCACCGCCGGCCATTCGTCGCCGTAGAGCAAAGTGACCTTTGCGCCCAGCGCTTCGGCGGTTTGGAATTGCTTGCCGACTTTTGCCGGCGTAAGCGGATAGTCGACCCGCCAGCCGGCCTCGCGCAGTTGCTGCAATTGAGCGACCGCCTCGGCGCGGCGTTCTTCCTTCGCGATGATGAGATAGAGGTCGAGCGCACTTTCCTGCCTAACGGATTCAGCCATGCGCGCACGCGCCGCCGGAATCTCCTGAATCAATTCGCCGAGGACAACGTCGCCCATTGCGAAACCCGGCTGCCGGCAAGGAAACAGCGCCGTCGCTCAACTGCTGGATCAGGTTGTCATAGCGCCCGCCACCAGCGAGAGCGCGGAACTTTCCCGCGCGATCGAAGAGTTCGAAAACAACGCCCGTGTAATAGGCGAGGCCGCGCACGACCGAGAGATCGATCTTCACAAAATCGGCCAGGCCGCGCGCGCGCAGATCGGTTCGCGAGCTGTTCGAGGCGGGCGCTGCTTCCGCCGCTCTTCGAGCACCTGCTGCACGGGCGCGGCGAGCGGGCCGAGGCGCTCGGCCGTTTTTTCCGGCGGCTCGCGCTCGCTCTTGTCGATTACTTGCAGCAATTCGCTCCAGCGCTCCTCCGGCACGTGCATGCGCGCGGAGAAAATCGCTCCAAAATTCGCGGTCGCTCACTCTGACGACGAAGTCTTTTTCGGTGAAACCGAAGGACGCGCAGCAGATCAATGCTGAGCGCGATCAACTCAATATCCGCGCGCGATGGAAGCTTCACCGATGACGTCGCAGTTGAGCTGAAAATGTTCGCGCAATCTCCCGCGCTGTTGCTTTTCGTAACGGAAACATTGCGCGATCGAAAACCATTTCAGCGGCTTGCGGAACTCGCGTTCATGCGCGGCGACGACCCGCGCCAGGCTGGGGGTGAGCTCCGGGCGGAGCGACACCTCGCGCTCGCCTTTGTCGGTAAAATTAAATAGCTGCGCGACGATTTCGGGTCCGCTTTTTTTTGGTAAAGCTCAGTCGGTTCGAGAATCGGTCCGTCCCATTCGACGAATCCGTAGCGGCGACAGACTTCGCGCCAGCGCGCGAAAATAATATTCCGAGCTGGCGCAGTCCTCGGGCAAAAAATCGCGAAAACCGGGAAGTGGTTGCATGGGAGATTGTTAGGGCGGTGCGCTTACCGGGTCATGCAACCACGGGCAGGTCGTCTTACGAAGTGGGGATGAATAAATGACGGCTGGGACGAGTCGGAGAAAAACACGACGGAGATCATCCGTTTAACCAAACCAAAGGACAAACATGAAACAAAACACATTAACAAAAATATTGGCTGCCGGAGCTGTCTGCGCTTTCGCGCTCGGCACCACTTTCGCGCAGAATTCGAGCACGACCACCGTCACGACGGGCGGCTCGGATCTCAGTACGACCACCAGCACAAGCACGATGGACGGGACGGGAACGATCACGGAGTTCACGCCCAGCTCGGACTACATTACCTTTCGTACTCGAAACGAGCACGGAGCCGGTGAAGTATTACTTCTCCAAGCAAACGACGGTCGTGGATCCGGAAGGTAAAACCGTCGAGTTGTCGATGCTGCGCCCCGACATGCCGGTGCGTTACACCTACACCAAGGATGGCGATCGCATGGTCATCAGCAAGGTGACGTTGGAAAAACCGATCTCCTATTACAAGAAGGAGACGACCACTACGACAACTACGTCTCCCTAACGAGACGCAATCGTTGGATCGTTAGTTTTGCGCGCCCGTCAACCGTGTGTTGGCGGGCGCTTTCTTGTCGCCGGGATCGTCGATTCCGCGGGGCACGACAGGTTCCATTGCAACCAACCGGGATCACCGATCCCGGCCACAACTAGTCGCCGTAGCCGTTCGGGAACTTTTCGTGCCAGCGCCAGGCGCTTTCGATGATGGCGCGCAAATCCTCGAACTGCGGCTTCCAGCCGAGCTCGCGTTTGATCTTTTCCGAAGCGGCGATCAAACGGGGCGGATCGCCTGGCCGGCGTGGTTTTTCGACGACCGGAATTTTTTTTCCGGTGACCTCGCGGCAAATTTCGATCACTTCGCGCACGCTCGCGCCGCCGCCGGTGCCGAGGTTGTAGAAGGCGCTCTCCCTCGCGCCGAGCGCGAGAATGTGCGCCTGCGACAGATCGAGGATGTGAATGTAATCACGAATGCAGGTGCCATCCGGCGTTTCGTAATCGGTGCCGTAAATCTCGACATGCGGTTTTTGTCCGAGCGCGACCTTGAGGACGTTGGGAATGAGATGCGTTTCGCAGCGATGGTCCTCGCCGAATTTCTCTGTCGCGCCCGCCGCGTTGAAATAACGGAGGGAGACGAATTTCAGCCCGTGGATTTCGTCGTACCAACGCAGCACTTTCTCGAACATCAACTTGGACTCGCCGTAGGGATTGATCGGCTTTTGCGGGAGAGTCTCGTCGATTGGAACGCGCTCGGGCGGGCCGAAAGTGGCGCAGGTCGAGGAGAAAACGAATCGGCGCACGTCCGCTTCGAGCATGGCGTCGAGCAGGTTGACGCCCGCGCAGACGTTGTTGCGAAAATACTTTGAGGGATTCTGCATCGACTCGCCGACGAGCGCGTTGGCGGCGAAATGCATGACGGCTTCCGGTTTCGTTTCCTGAAGCGCGCGGCCGATTTCCTCTCGTCGCGCCATGTCGCCGCCGATGAACGCCGCGCGTTCATCCACGGCGCGGCGATGGCCTTCGGTCAGGTTGTCGAAAACGATGACTTCGTGGCCTTCATCGAGCAAAAGCTCGACGCAGATGCTTCCGATGTAACCCGCCCCGCCGACGACAAAGATTTTCATCCGCGGAAGGTGCGGCGGGTCGAGCCGCTGTCAAAAGAAAGTCCGCTCTAGAAGTTGTGGAGGACCGATTCGGTCGGCGCTTTCGAAAGGGCGAGGATCATGCGCCGGACTCGAGGGTTTCCCTTGCGCGGTGCGAGCACTTCGAGGCTTTTCTCGGTCGAGCCCCATTCCAGAACATCGATGTCGACCGCGCGCACTCCCCATTTCTTCATGGCGAGGCGATTGGTCTTGTAAAGGTCGATCGTTCCGGTGCCGATAAGGGCGCTGCCGTAATCGTCGATCTGGAAAACTTCGTCCGTATCGACGATCCGAAATTTTGTCCCAAGCGGCCAGCGCGACCAATCGGCCGCGGCGCTCATCACATTTTTGCCGGAAAGACGGGTGCCCACGGCGGTACGACCTCCGCCACCTTCGGTGTGGGTGTAGGCGGTCGTGCGGACCTTGCAAATCCGCTTGGGCGAGAGTCGATTACCGGCGGTTTTCGTTGAGTTGGCGCAACTTGCTCCCAGCCAGGCCAAGGAAATTAGCAGTGAGATTCTAAGGAAGGTCGTCATTTCGGCTAAGCGGCGTGCTTAGCGGCTCGAGATGTCCGATGGCAAGTAATTATTTCGCAGCTAAGGGGCAGCGGGCGACCGATTTGCGGCGACCTCTGGACTCGCCGCGGCGAGTCGCTCCGGAGGGACGAGCTCTGCTCGTCCAGGATAGCGCGTGCGCGATGCGCTGCTTTCTAGCCTGCGGGCCAACTCCGTTGTGCAATGGGGGCAACGGGTTGCGTTAACTGGAATCGTCATCGTGCAGGCCGGGCAATCCTTCGTGGTCGCCGGCGCATCGGCGTGCGGTTTCTTCATGCTGTTGAGCACTTTCACGACGAGGAAAATGCAAAACGAGACGATGACGAAGTTAATCACGATCGTGACAAAGTTGCCCCACGCCAGCACCGCACCGAGCTTCCTCGCGTCGGCCAAACCCAAGCCCATCGGGACTTTGCTCGAGAGCGGGAGATACATGTTGGTGAAGTCGAGGCCTCCGGTCACCTTCCCGATGATCGGCATGATGATGTCTTCGACGAGTGACGTGACGATCTTGCCGAAGGCGGCGCCGATTATGACCGCGACGGCCAAATCCACGACGTTGCCTTTCATGGCGAACTCTTTGAATTCCTTAAGCATAGGGAGCGACCTTCTTAAGTTGTCGACGACGTTCACAAGCTTATTTCTGAACCACGATAATCTTGCGAATCGTCTTGCCCGGCGATGAATTCCTGAATCCGCTGGTTGGCGAGGGCGATCGCCTCCAATTCTGCATTGTCGCGGCGATCGGAACGGTCACGCGATCTCGCACTTTGCCGTTAACCTGCAGAGCGATCTCAACCTCGTCCTCGACGAGAAACTCCGCGCGATATTCCGGCCATGTTTGCTCGGTGATGGCCGCGGGAGTTATCGGAAAACGGGCGGCCATTTTCTCCCATAACTCCGAGGCAAGATGCGGGGCGAAAGGATTGAGAAGAACGAGCAACGTGCGCATGGCGCCGACCGGGCGCACCTCGACATTGGTGAAGGCATTTACGAAAATCATCATCTGCGCGATCGCGGTGTTGAAAGAGAGGGACTCGATGTCTTCGCCCACTTTTTTGATCGTGGCGTGGATGACTTTTGTTTGCGCGCGGGTCGGGTCCGCCTCGGCCAGGGCGGACGAGAGCGTCCATTCGCCGGCCTGGTTTTCCTCCATCACGAGGCGCCAAACGCGAGCCAGGAAGCGCGCGACTCCCTCCACGCCAGTCGTGCTCCAGGGTTTCATCTGCTCGAGCGGCCCCATAAACATCTCGTAGCAACGAAAGGCGTCGGCGCCGTACTCGGTAATGACATCGAGGGGGTCGATTACGTTTCCCCAACGCTTCGACATTTTGCGACCGTCTTCGCCGAGAATGATGCCCTGGTTCACGAGGCGCTGGAACGGCTCCGCGGTCGAGAGATGGCCGAGATCGAAGAGCACCTTGTGCCAGAATCGCGCGTATAAAAGATGCAGAACGGCGTGCTCCGTTCCGCCGACGTAAAGGTCGACGCCGCCAGCACGAGAGGATTCAGGTTTGAGGGTTCGGGTTTCAGGTGATCTGTCTCCTGAACCCTGAACCCTGAACCCTGACTCTCGCCGCCCATCCAATAGCGCTCCGCTTTTTCGCCGACAAAGCGTTCCCGATTCGTGGGCTCACAGAAGCGAAGGTAATACCAGCAGGAGCCCGCCCATTGCGGCATGGTGTTCAACTCGCGCGTCGCCGTTTCCGAGTAGCGGACCCACTCTCGCGCTCGGGCGAGAGGCGGTTCGCCGCGTGCCGGTCGGCTTGAAATCATCGAGCGGCGGCGGGATCAACGGCAGCTCTGACTCCGCGATCGCTTCATGTTTTCCTTCCCTCCAGATGATGGGGAAGGGCTCGCCCCAATAGCGCTGACGCGAAAAAAGCCAGTCACGGAGTTTGTAATGAGTCGTGCGCTGGCCAAGTCCGTGTTCCTCCAGCCATGTGATGATGCGCTCTTTCGCTTCCGGCGTCGGCAGTCCATCGATCAGCGGGGAATTGATCGCGATACCCTCCCCGACGTACCCAGTGGCCTCGGCATCGCCCGGCGGCTGGACGACATCGATGATCGGCAGTCCGAATTTTCGCGCGAATTCCAGATCGCGCTCGTCGTGCGCCGGCACTCCCATGATTGCGCCTGTGCCGTAGCCCATCAGCACATAGTCAGCGATCCAGATTGGAATGCGTTCGCCATTGGCCGGATTGATTGCGCAGGCGCCGGTCAAACGTCCGCTCTTTTCTTTCGCGAGGTCGGTCCGCTCGAGGTCGCTCTTGGCCGAGACCTCCGCTTTGTAAGCGGCGACAGCTGGCGCTCTGTTCCGCTGTTGTGATCCGATCGACCAAAGGATTTTCCGGCGCGAGCACCATGTAGGTTGCGCCGTAGAGAGTGTCGGGGCGGGTGGTGAAAACGGTGATGTTGTAGCCGGGATCGGTGATCCCGGCAGAGTCCGCAGCTCCCGAGCCGCCGGGATCACCGATCCCGGCTACAACGAACTTCACTTCCGCGCCTTCGCTTTTACCAATCCAATTGCGCTGCAAGAGCTTGATTCCCTCGGGCCAATCGAGCGGCTCGAGTTCGTCGATCAAGCGGTCGGCGAAGGCAGTGATGCGCAACATCCATTGCCGCATCGGTCGCCTAACGACGGGAAAGCCGCCGACCTCGCTCTTGCCGTCGATGACTTCTTCGTTCGCGAGCACGGTGCCAAGCTCGGGACACCAATTCACTGGAACTTCCGCCACGTAGGCGAGCCGCACGCTGTCCGGATCGTCACCGCGATAGGTTGAAATCGGCTCGGCCTTTTTCGTCTCGGGGTTGAACCAGGAATTGTAGATCTGGAGAAAAATCCATTGCGTCCAGCGAAAGAAATCCGGATCGGCCGTGCTGATCTCGCGCTCCCAATCGTAGGAAAAGCCGATCCGTTTCAGCTGCTTCTTGAAGTGCGCGATGTTCGCGCGGGTCGTGACCTCCGGATGTTGACCGGTGCGGATGGCGTATTGTTCCGCGGGCAAACCGAAAGCGTCCCAGCCGATCGGATGGAGGACGTTGAAGCCGCGCAGCCGTTTGTAGCGCGCGACGATGTCGGTGGCGGTGTAGCCTTCCGGATGCCCGACGTGCAATCCCGCGCCGCTCGGGTAGGGGAACATGTCGAGCACGTAGTATTTTGGCTGCGCCGGATCGAAGCCCGGTTCACCGGGATTGGCGGCGCGGAAGAGTCGCTGCTCGTCCCAAAGGGCCTGCCATTTCGGTTCGAGGATGTCGAAAGGGTATGGTTTGCGGCGTTCACTCATGCGGGAAGAGGGCAAACAGTAGACAGGATTAACGGGATTTACAGGATGGGATTTGCCTGCCGGAAGCTGCTCTGGAACTTAATCCCGGCCATCTGTATTCCTGTCGAATGCTTTGCCTCTGCCTCGCCACGCGCAATGCGCACAAGACGCGAGAGTTTCTTGAAATGCTCGGAGAAGAGATTTGCCTGACGGATTTGTCGGCGCATCCGGAAATTGGGCCGGTGCCGGAGGATGGCTCAACGTTTGAGGAGAACGCGCGGATCAAAGCGAAGAGCGTTTCGCGCCAGCTGCCGGGGCTGGTGTTGGCGGATGATTCCGGACTGGAAGTCGATTCGTTAGGCGGAGCGCCCGGCGTTTACTCCGCTCGCTACGCCGGGGAAGGCGCGACGGATGCGGCCAATCGCCAAAAGTTGCTCGAGGAAATGGAGCGGCTGGCTGCGGATGCGCCACGGACGGCGCGATTTCGCTGTCTGCTGGCGCTGGCGCGTGACGGTGAAGTCATCGCGACTTTCGAGGGCGTCGTGGAAGGGGAAGTGGTGCAGGCGGAGCGCGGCACGGCCGGCTTTGGTTACGATCCGTTATTCCAGCCTGACGGATTCGGGAAGACGTTCGCGGAACTTTCCGCCTCAGAGAAAAATGCAATCAGTCACCGCGCGATGGCGGTTGCGAAGTTGCCAACTTTCTCAGGACGGCTGACCCGCGAGCGCGGTAGAACGGCCAAGTCCAACGAACAACGTTCCTACGGCGACGGTGGCGGCGGAGGAGGAGGGGGGGCAGGAGCCGCAGCTCCCGGCGCTCCCGGCACACCCGGTGCGCCTGCGGCGCCGTGCTTTATTTTGATTTCGTAGGCGACTTTCTCGATTCCTGCTGAGCGCACGCGATCGAGCAGCTTCATCACCTCGCCGTGGAGCGCTTCTCGGTCTGCACTGAGGAAGAGCTTCAGATTTGGATTCGCCTGATGAAGCGCGAGGAGACGCGGCATGACGTCACCGTCAGTCACCACTTCTTTATCGAAGTGGACGATGCCATCGGGATCGACAAACAAACTGACGCGGTCCTTCGGATCGGGCGTCGGCAGGGGCTGAGTGGGCGCGACGATCGCTGGCAGGTTCACCCGAATGCCCTTCATGTGAACCTGGCTCAAGCTCACCATCATGAAACTGGCCAGGAGGAAGAACATGATATCGATCAGCGGAATGATTTCGATGCGGGCCCTTTTTTTTGGAACTGGCGAATTGAACGTCATAGCGGCAGAGTTCGTTTAGAGTTGGGCGCCTTGCAGCGTATAGGTAATCGGCACGGCGACCTTGTGATAAGCGCCAGGATTACACTTCCAGCGCATGAACGTGTTGATCGTAGTCTGATCGAGAATCGGGCTCCCGGTGCTCTGAGTGGCTGAGACGTCCGTTGCATTGCCAGCGTCGTCGAAAGTGATGACGAATCTGCCGCTGCCGGTCTGCTTGGACCGCCGCGCTTCGTAAGGGTAAACCGGGTGCGGCGCACTTTTCCAGTTGGTCCTGGCGCTAGAATAACTAGCCACGCCGCTGTAGCCCGTGCCTTTATTCTCTGCGACTTTCGGTCTCGGCTTCGGCGTTGGGGCATTCGGCGGCCGGGGGGGAGGGGTCGGCTCTTGAATTGTGAACTCAGTCGGTTCGTCTGGCGGCGGAGGGGGCGGAGGCGGTTCCTCTTCGGGTGGCGGCGTCGACTCTGGAGGCAATTCAGTGATGACGGCGTCGACCGGTGCAGACGGCATGACAATCTCCTCGGGAGGTTCCTCCGACCGATGAATGCTGGCTATGGCCACAGCGGCAAGTTCGAGTGCGACGGCGGCCGCCAGGGAACCAATGAAGTGCCACCGGGGTCGCGGCTTATAGAATATTGCTTTGGCCATGACTCTCGAATTATCGGACAGATTCAGTGGGCAGCGACGGGCTCTTCACTTCAAAAGCGATCTTGTAAAAACCTGCTGCGCGCACCTGCTCGATCAATCGCAAGATATCGCCGTGGTAGGCATCGCGATCGCCACGAATGAAAATCTTGGCATTGGGAGCGATGCGATGCACGTTCAGCAACTTTTCATAAACGTCGTTCGGCTCCACTTTTACTTTGTCATAATAAAGGTCGCCGCTCTTATCCACCGAAAGGGCCACGTACTCACGCCTCGACTGGGTTTGACCCATGAGGCCGGTAGGAAGATTCAGCTTAATGCCCTTCACGTGCACCTGGCTCAGGCTCACCATCATGAAGCTCGCCAGGAGAAAAAACATGATGTCGATCAACGGAATGATCTCAATCCGTGCTTTGTGGTGCGGAATCGGTGAGCTTACACGCATTAGAGGAATCCTTATTCTTTAGAGGGACGATCCATGGGCGGAGCTTTGGGCTGCCCCGGCAATGGTTACCTCGCCCGCACTTTGAGCTCCCAACATAACCTCAAGATTCGTCGCTGCCGTTTGTAGTTCGAACTCCAAGTTAGACACCTGAGAGCTGAAAAAATTAAACGGAACGAGGGCGAAAATCGCAATGCCGAGACCGCAGGCCGTGGCAATAAGCGCCTCCGCGATGCCTCCCGTAACCGCCTGCACGGCGAGTTCTTCGCTCCCGAGCAAGCTGAACGACTTCATCAACCCCGTGATCGTGCCCAACAGACCAAGTAACGGCGCGAGGGTGACCAGCGTGTCCATCACAACGAGGTAATGGCCCGCACGTTTGATCTCGATGCCGGCTGCAACCTGCAGCGCGCCCTGGAGCGACGCGTGCGATGATTCAGTCCGTTCCAGAGCATGCGCAAAACCGGGTCGCGGGTGTCGCGCGCGAGTCTTGATGCTTCATTGAGATCGCCCGCTCTCAATCGCAGTGAAGACCTTCTCGATCCGTTTCGGATCGCGGCGAAACGCAGCGGAAGCCCCACCAGAATGCAGCGATCGATCACCACAAATAAGGAAACGATGGAAACGATCAGGATCGGCCACATGATCGGCCCGCCTGCCTGGAACTTTCGAATAAAGAAATTGCTGCTGGGAGCAGGGCCCTCCGGCGGAGCGGGACTGGGACTGGCTTCGGCCGCGACTGTGGCCGAGACAGCCGGAGAAGCAGCCGCAGGCGGAGCAGGTTCCGGTAACGGGCGGAACGGCCGGCGCCTCGGTCGTGCCAGGAGCCGCAGCCACTGAAGCTCCCGGGGCTGCGCTCTCCGCTGGTGCGGCTGGAGCTGGCGGGCGACGTCGCGACTGCGGGTGTATCCGTCGGAATAGCCGGAGTTGTCGCCGGAGGCGCCGCTGGACTTTGAGCGAAGCTCGTGAGCGCGGTGGTGATGAAGCAGAGACTAACGATTAGCGTTTTTTTCATATAGGCAGGTTGATGTTCGACCGAAGGTTCCGGCGATAGTGGATATTCCCGTTTATCACAAAGGGAAGGCCCGCGCGTCCAGAAAAAGTTTTTTGGTCATTTTTGCGGCGGCGATTCGTTCCCATCTCATTCTTCTATTCGGATTTACTCTTACAGTGGGACTTAGAGAAAGCCCCGCCAAACTGCTCAAGGCAAGTTTTTTTTCATATTAATTGTCGGCGTTCTCGACTCGATTGTGCAGCGCCGGCCATCCTCCCATCGTGGCAACCAGTTCGTCGCCGGATTGAATCGGGCCGACGCCCGAGGGCGTCCCGGTCAGAATCAAATCGCCCGGCAAGCAGGGTGAGGGATTGGCTGGCAAAGGCGACGATCTCCGCCACCGAATAAATCATCTGGCTGGTGCGCGCCCGTTGCTTCACCTCGCCGTTTTGCCGGAGCGAAATTTCGAGATCCGAAGGATCGACTTCGGTATAAACGAATGGCCCCACCGGCGTGTAGGTGTCGAAAGATTTGCAGCGCGCCAAACTGCTTTTCCGATTTCTGCAAATCGCGATCGCTGATGTCCTCCCCGATTGTGTAACCGAAGACGTATTCGAGCGCGTTCTCGAGCGCGACGTTTTTCGCGCGGGCGCCGATCACGACCGCGAGCTCGGTCTCGAAATCAGTTTTGTGTTCGGGGAAAGCGATTCGAATCGTGCCTTCGTGCGGCGAGCAGAGAGCTGGGCGCTTTGAACCAAATCAGCGGCGAGCCGATCTCGGTCCGTTGCATTTCCTGGATGTGCTCGCGGTAATTCAAGCCGACGGCGATGATCTTGCTCGGCGCGACCGGGAGATCGATGGTGAGTTCGCCTAACGATCGAATTTCGCCGCTGAAATTCCAATCCGAGCCAGAGCGGTTGCGCGAGGCAATGCACTTCTTCGCCCCGAACTTCGCCGTAGACGGGCGAGCCGTGGGCGAGAAAGCGACCGAAGGTGCGCATCGCGTCGGGAGCTTTGGCGCGGGCCGCGGGCGCGTCAAGCGCCAGTTGTTGCGTGCGCTGACCTAAGACGGCTTTTATAAACTGTCATTCTGATCCCGCTGTCGCGGGAGAAGAATCTCTGACTATTTCTGCGCGCAATACGTCCTGAAACAGCGATGTTGCGAGATTCGGTCAGGCCGCTCTTTCAGGGCGCGGCACGACCGCCACGAAATCGCGCACCGTTTTCGCTTCTGGAATTGAGAAAGGCTCCTCTTTCCCGGCAAACCAAAACGCGCTCGAGGATCCGCCGTCGAGATTGAGCGCGCGGCTGAATTTTCATTTTCCCGGCAACATTGGCCAGGCAAAGAATCCGGCTCAACTGCGCGAGCGAAACGGCCGAGCAAACTCCGACGACGGCGCGGCCTTCTCCGTCAACGGCTGCAAAAGTTCGCCGAGCCGGTCGAGTGTCATTTAACCCGGCAACCGGGGCGGCGCGCTCAACCAGGAGCGGGCCGCATTGCACGGCCGACTTGATCCTCTTGTTCATCGTGAAGTGCGTCGCCCTAACGATATCGACCTGACTCTGCGTTGCCCACAGCACCCCGGTCAGCAGCTTCGCCTTGCGCAATGGCGAAAGAACCCGGCCGTCGCTCACGAGCAAACCAACCGGCGCATCTTCCGGATCGAAGTAGCCGCCGTTGACGCCCGCCAACCGCCGGTGTTCGCGTCATCGCCGTGGCCAGATCAACTCGCGGCGGGCTTGGCTGATCGATCATGCGCAGGGTGGCGGTCCGAGTCGCGAAAACGGCGAGGTGCAGAGTGGCGCGATCCGCCGTCGCTGACTCCTCGACGCGTGGTCGTCCAGTGTTCCACCAATTCGTTAGGCGACGCTTCCCGCCGTGTGTCCGTGATCTGCCACCCGGCCTGCGCGAGACGCGGAAGCCGCGCAGAAGAGACAAGAGAACGGCCGCGCGCGCAAGCTGCGTCGTCATTTCGCGCTGCAGCGAGTCGATTACGATCCCGCCTTCAGGACCGCGAAGGTGCGACTGCCCTTCCGGTCGAGGTAAAGCAGAATGCCGCGGCGCGGATCGGCCTTGGTCAGGGCCTCGCGAAAGCTGGCCACGCTCGTCACTGGCTTGCCGTCCACTTCCGTGATCACATCCTCGCGCTGAATGTCCTGCGCCGCCGCGATGCTGTTCTCCGCCACGTCGGTCACGATCACGCCCTGCTGCACGCTCAACTTCAATCGCGTCGCCATTTCCTTGGTCAGGTCCTGCACCTGCAGCCCAAACTTGTTCGTATCCTCCTGGCGCGGTTCGTTCCGCGGCGGCGGTTGGAGCGCGTTCGGCTGTCCGATTTCGTTAGGCAATTCTCCGGTCGTGACCGCAATCTTCATCATCTGCCCCTTGCGCCAGACGCCCAGCTCGACGTTTTGCCCAACCTTCTTTTTCAAGATCTCGTGCTGGAGTTGCGTGTCGGTCGTGACCGGCGCGCCATCGATTTGGGTGATGACATCAAAAGGCCGCAGATCGCTTTTGTAGGCCGGCGCGTCCGCTTCAATCGTGCGCACAACCACCCCTTTATCCACGCCTTTGAACAAATCGCGGATCGACGAATCATCGCCCAGCGTTTCAATCCGGATGCCGAGCCAGGGCCGGATAATCTTGTTTCCCGCGATCAATTGGGTGCCGATTTCGCTCACGAGATTGCTCGGGATGGCGAAACCGAGGCCGCGATTGAGGCCATTGATGAGGGTGTTCATGCCGATGACTTTTCCGTCGATATCGCAGAGCGGCCCGCCGCTGTTGCCCGGATTGATCGACGCGTCCGTCTGCAAATAATCGGCGATGTTGTAGCCGCCGGTCTCGAGCAGCTTGCTTCGTCCTTTGCCGCTGATGACGCCGTAGGTAAAGGTGTAATCGAGCTTGAAAGGCGCGCCGATCGCGAACGCAAATTGCCCGATGCGCACCTGATCGCTGTCGCTCATCTGCACGACCGGCAGGTTGGTTGCCTCGACCTTGATCGACCGCGATGTCCGTTTTCTCATCCGTGCCGGCGATCTGGCCGGGAAATTCGCGGCCGTCTTTAAGTTTCACCATCACTTTGTCGGCCCCCTCCACGACGTGGAAGTTGGTGTAAATAAAGCCGTCTTGCCTAACGATGAAACCGGAGCCCTCGCTTTGCACCGGCTCGGCGGTGCCGCGGCCATGATGCGGGTCGTTGTCATCCGGCGCCTGGAAAAAAAGATCATCCAGCGAGGCATCGTTGCCGTCGGCTTTCTTCGTCACTTCGATGATGACGACGCTGGGAGCGACAATTTCGAAGACTTTTGCGAAAGCGCTGTTGAGTTGGTGCACCACGTCTTTTCCAGGCGCAGCCGCGGCCTCGGGGATGGTCGGCGTGGGTTGAACGGCGGCCGGCGGGGCAGCCGGCTCCGTTGCGCGCAACGAAGGGAAGGAAAGAGCCGCGAGGAAGAGAACAATGAAAAATCGGCGATGCATAGGCGGCGGTTTGGACAGGAGCGCGGACGGGCGGTGTTCAAATAGTAGCGGAGAGCACGAAGCGGGCAAACCGCTCATCCCTCCCGTCGTGCTCCTGCTCGTGATCGTAATCGTAATTGCTCGCTTCTTTCAAGTAATACGTGAACGATTACGATCCTCTTGGAGTGGGATCGGGCTCCGCTCACGTCCGTGTTTCAGATCGATCTACGACTCGGAGATCGTACGTCCAGCATTCTCGAGCGGAGCAGGAGTTCGAGCAAGCGAACCTCCGCGAAGTGCGCGACGCACCCGAGGGTGCCTCCGTTGACACGCTTATTTAGCGCCCTTAACTTTTTCTTGTAAATCAAAATGGTTACTCTTGCCGACAGCAAAAAAGACGAAAAAACATTCGTTTCCCACGCGCCGGGATATTTCTCCCGCGACGCGGATCGCCCCCGAGCTCTGGAACGACTGGAAGTGGCAGCTCCAGAATCGCATTACCACCCTCGCGCAGCTCGAGGAGCATCTCGTTCTCTCCGAGGAAGAACGCGCCGGCGTGCTGCTTTCTGGCGACAAACTCGCGCTCGCCATTACCCCTCATTTTTTCAACCTGATCGAGCGCGATAACCCCGATTGCCCGATCCGGCGTCAGGTCATCCCGCGGATCGAAGAAACCTGGGCATCGCCCTACGACATGGCGGACCCGTGCGGGGAAGATTCACACATGCCGGTGCCGGGACTGGTCCATCGTTATCCCGATCGCGTCCTCTTTCTCGTGACCGATCGGTGCGCAAGCTACTGTCGCTACTGCACCCGCAGCCGCGTCGTCAGCGGAGTCGGCGAACAGGAGCTGCACACTGAGTTCGAAGCCGCCTTCAAGTATCTCGAAGAACACACTGAAGTGCGCGACGTCCTCTTATCGGGTGGCGATGCGCTTCTTTTAGTGATTCGAAGCTCGAGAAAATCCTGAGCCGGTTGCGCGCGATCAAGCACATCGAGTTCCTCCGCATTGGCACCCGCGTTCCGATCTTCCTGCCGCAGCGAATTACGCCGGAGTTTTGCGCGATGCTGCAAAAATATCATCCGCTCTGGATGAGCATCCACGTCAATCACCCGCGCGAGTTGACGACCGAGGTGCGCGCCGGTCTCGAGATGCTCGCGAACCATGGTGTTCCGTTAGGCAATCAGAGCGTCCTGCTCAAAGGCGTGAACGACGATCTCGAAACGATGAAAACGCTCGTGCACAAACTGCTCATGTGCCGGGTCCGTCCCTATTATATCTACCAATGCGACCTGATTAACGGCTCAGCCCATCTGCGCACATCGGTGGCCAAAGGAATTGAGATCATCGAAGGATTGCGCGGTCACACCACCGGCTATGCCGTGCCGCAATACGTCATCGACGCTCCCGGCGGCGGCGGCAAAGTGCCGATTAATCCCGGTTACGTCCTTTATCACGACAACGAGAAAATCGTCATTCGCAACTACGAAGGCAAAATCTTCGAGTATCCCGAAACCGGCGGCGACCCGGGCGTGCAGTTCGCGCCCCAGCGCGAATGGAGCCGATTGGAATCGAGCGACATAGATGGGAAAGCCGGCAAGCCGAGCGAGCGGGAGCGAGTAAGGCAATATCACGACGAGTATCTCTATTCCTGATCGACGAGCGCCTTTCCAGACTGACTCGAGTTGGGGGAGGAGATGAGTTGAGTTTCTACCCTAAGGCATCATGATGCCTGTATGAGGACCACCCTGACGCTTGATCCGGATATTGCCGCCAAAGCAAGGGAAACCGCTGCCCGGCTGCGCAAACCGTTCAAGGAAATCATCAACGCCGCCTTGCGGGCCGGACTGGACGAGATCCTCGCGCCTCCACCCGCCAAGCGATATCGGACCAAGGGCCGGCCGCTCGGTTTGCGCCGCGGTCTTAGCTACGACAATATCAGCGAGCTTCTCGCACGGGCCGAAGGAGAAGATCATTCGTGATCCTTGGTGGACGCCAACATCCTCCTCTATGCTGAGGATAGCCTTTCCGAACATCATGGCGGCGCACGCTCACTGGTGGGACGAACAATTGAGCGGCTCAAATCCGGTCGCGTTGTGCTGGCCGGCGCTCACCGCCTTCATCCGCATCGGGACAAATGCTCGCCTGCACCGAAGACCATTGACCTTAAAGGAAGCGATCGAGCGGGTCAAAGCTGGCTCGAGCAACCGTGCGTCCGGCTGATCCAGATGACCGAACAACATTGGCCCCTCTTTCAGCAAATGCTGCGCGCCGGCAACGCCAGCGCCAATTTGGTTTCCGATGCCCACCTCGCGGCGCTGGCAGTCGAGCACAACTGCGTCCTCTACTCGACCGATACCGACTTTGCCCGCTTCCGTGGCTTGAAGTGGAAGAACCCGATCTTTTAGCGTCGGCGGTAACGGCGCCGACATGCGCGCTGCTCGCCGACGACCTGGAGGGCGATGCTCTGTCATCGCCGTGTTTGTTTTGAAACTGGGCAACGACGGAGCGTTGCCCTCCAAGGAGACGCTTTCCCGCGGCAACTTCCTGTTAATCCTGTCTAACTCTCGCGGCGCTCAGCCCCGTTATTTCTCCAGTCTCTCCTTCAGAATCTCCGCCACGGTTGGATGACCGATCTCCTCCAACTCATAACGCACCCGCATCGTGGGATGCTTGATGTTGACGATGCGGCGCAAATCGATCGGCGTCGCGATCAAAACCAAATCCACCGGTGCGGCATTGATCGTCGCTTCGAGTTCCGCAATTTGCTTCGCGCCATAGCCCATCGCGGGCAGCACCGCCCCGGTCTCCGGGTAATGCTCAAACGTTTCCTTGATCGAACCGACGGCGTAGGGACGCGGATCGATGATCTCGCTCGCGCCGAATTTCCTCGCCAGCACCACCCCCGCGCCGAAAGACATTCCCCCGTGGGTCAGGGTGGGGCCATCTTCGACGGCGAGCACGCGTTTGCCGCGAATCGCCTCCGGGTCCGCATCGTCAACTGAAATCGGCGACGCGGCATGGATGATGACTGCCTTTGGATTTGCCGTGCGGATATTTTCCCGGACTCGCGCGACATTCTCTTCACTCGCAGTGTCCATTTTGTTAATGACGACGACATCCGCCATTCGCAGATTGGTTTCGCCGGGATGAAAAGTCAGCTCATGCCCGGGGCGATGAGGGTCAGCCACCACAAATAAGAGGTCGGGTTGGAAAAACGGCATGTCGTTATTCCCGCCGTCCCAGACGACGATTTCCGCTTCTTCTTCGGCGCGTCGCAATATTTTTTCGTAATCTGCTCCCGCGTAGACGATCGACCCGCAGGCAAGATGCGGCTCATACTCTTCGCGCTCTTCAATCGTGACGTTTGCTTTCGTCAAATCATCCATCGTCGCAAACCTTTGCACGGCCTGCTTGGCCAACTCGCCATACGGCATCGGATGGCGCACGACGACGAGGCGCTTGCCCATTGCCTTGAGCGCCGTCACGACGGCGCGTGACGTCTGGGATTTGCCCGAACCCGTTCGCACCGCGCAAATTGCGACGACCGTTTTTTTCGATTTGAGCAGTGTTGCCTTCGGACCCATCAGGCGAAAATCCGCGCCTGCGGCCAGCACCTCCGAGGCCTTGTGCATGACGGTTTCGTGTGAGGTATCGCTGTAGGCAAAGACGACCTGGTCGACGGAAAACTTTTTGATCAAATCGGTGAGCTCACTCTCGGGAAAAATCGGAATGCCCTTGGGGTAGAGCGCGCCCGCCAGCGCGGGGGGATAAGTTCGTCCTTCGATATTTGGAATTTGCGTCGCTGTGAATGCGACGACCTCGCAAGCCGGGTTATCACGAAAGGCGACGTTGAAATTGTGAAAATCGCGTCCCGCCGCGCCCATGATGAGAATTTTGGTGGTCATGTAAAGGTATGTCCTGCAAATAGTTATTTTTCGCGCTCAAGGCTACCAACCGCCGCGTCGAGAGGGAAGCGTTTTGTGAGCACGAGCACAAGATCACGCATTTATGAAATGACTTCATAGGGATTAGTTTTCCGATGGCGGGCTGGAAACGTCTTACTACGACGAGCATTTATACTAGTGCAGTGAGTCAGAAGAAATTGAACGACCGTGGAGTGCGCACGATCCTGGACGAGCAGAAGCTCGTCCCTCCGAGGGACTCGCCGCGGCGAGTCCAAGAGCCACCGCAGCGTGTCGCCCGCCGGACTCAGAACTCGTTGATACGCCGCACCAGCACGGAAGGACCTGCCCGTCGCCCGCATTTGTCTTGACGATCCGCGTCATTCAGATGTTCGCTTTTGCAACGTTTCAGCCCTCATTCAGAGAGCCGGACACGCCAATAAACAAAACGAAAGGAAACCAAGTAATGAAGTATTCATATGTCGGTTCAGTCGTAATCGTCTTCATATCTCTCTTAGCCTGCGCGGCGCAGGCAACGTGTATTGAAGTTAACAGTGTCAACACCCCGGGTGACGCCACCGCAGAGTTTGTCATCAGTCAGCCGGGCTCATATTGTCTCGGGAGTAACGTCGTTGGAGTTAGCGGCAAGACCGGGATCAGGATCGATGCAGACAGTGTCACGCTTGATCTTAGTGGTTTTGCCATGCTCGGCGTGAGCGGATCGCTCAGTGGTGTTTTGATTAATACTCATATCCACGTCGCTGTTCGTAATGGCTCGATCAGTGGTTGGGGTATCGACGGAGTAGACGCATCGACGAGCGGACTGGCTCGGTATGACGATTTGCGGACTGACGCTAACGCAGGGGTCGGCATTACAACGAATAGCGGCAGCCAGATAAACAACTGTATCGCAGGCGGAAATGGCGGTGTTGGCATCGGGGGCGGCAACGACGTCCTTGTCACTAGCTGTGTGAGCAGTGCAAACGCTGGCCACGGATTCCAGCTTGGGACTGCCTCAACGATCAAGTCCTGCCTTGCCTATAACAATGGCGGGGCTGGCATCACGACCGGTGGAGTCAATAGTCTGACCGTGATCGACTGTAATAGCCACTTCAACACCGGCGCTGGGCATAGCTGGTCCGAAACGATCATTTATTACCAGCAGCACGGTCGAGGAGAATCGCGCGGGCGGGATCTCGGCCGGCGCCTCGAGCACGATCAGTAACTGTAACTCGAGCGGCAATACCGGCGTGGGAATTATCGCGTCATCCGGTAGTGCAGTCACTGGTTGCACTGCTTCTGCGAACACGGGCGATGGCATCCAGGTGGATAATCTCAGCCGCCTGGAAGGTAATACCTGCCAGGGTAATGGCGCGGGAGCGGCTGACGGGGCCGGTGTTCACGTTACGGGCCGGGGCAACCGCCTCGACGGCAACATGGCGACAAGTAACGACCGCGGAATCGACGTCGATGCCGGCGGCAACCTGATTGTTCGCAACGACGCCACCTTTAACACAACAAATTATGACGTCGTGGCCGGCAATACCAATGCCAATGTCGAAACACCGGGTGCGAATTTTGTTCTAACTCGCCCGTGGGCAAACTTCGTGCACTAGAACTTCAGTGATCGCGTCCGGGGGCGACGCACCTGATGCGTCGCTCCCCGGGAGCGCGAATCGCGCCCCCTTTTGAACCAGCCTTGGGGTGACTTACTCGCCATTCAAATAGCGCGCCAGGACAAACTCACTCCAGTGGTTGCTAAATGTCGCCTGAAATCCGACTGCCACAATCTTCCCATCCGGCTGAAGAGCAGCTCCGTTCGCGCCGCCATTTAAGTCCCCAAAGGAAGTGCGCACTTTGCCGCCGACGCCAAAAGTCATGTCGAGCGAGCCGTTCGTATTCAAACGCGCGAGCGTAAAGTCGGAATCCGATGATTCCGAATTCGGATAACCTACCGCGATGAGCTTGCCATCAGCCTGACGCAGAACCTGGTTGGCGCTTTGACAGCAACTGTCAAAGGTAATTTGTGTCATGCCTGAGCGGCCGAAGCTGGTGTCCAACACGCCGTTGGAACCGTAGCGGGCGAGCGCGAAATTCTCCACTCCTCCGCCATGTGAAATGGCAAAGCCAGCCGCGACGATCTTGCCATCGGGTTGAAGCACGGCCGAGCGCGCCCGATCGAAGTTTTGGTCGCCGAAATCAGTCTTCACCGTGCCGGATACGCCAAATGTCGGATCGATCGCGCCATTACTGAGATATCGCACAGCGGCGAAGTCGTAGAACGTCGCAGGGTCATTGGCTGAGCCGACCGCGACAATCTTTCCGTCGGGTTGGATCAGGACCGAAAAGGCATCGTCTTCCTTGCCGAGAAAATCGGTCGTGACGAGGCCGCCGTTGCCAAAGGTCGTGTCCAAACTCCCATTCCGGTTGTAGCGAGCCAGGGCAAAATCGGTATCGGACTGATCGCCAATCACGAAATCGACAAAATCGGTGCCCGGCGGCAATGATTTTCCCGTCTGATTGCAGGGCGACTGCGGACGCGTAACTACCGGCGTCGAAAAACGTCGTCACGATGCCGTTCTCACCAAAGGAGCGGTCGAGCGAGCCGTTGGAATTGTAACGAACGATCACAAAATTGCCGGCGAACGTGAAGATCGGAAAGGCGCCGCCCGCAACGACGATCTTGCCATCCGGCTGGATCACCAGCGACGAGGGCACTGCTGCGAGACCCGGAAAATCGGTCCGCACTTTGCCTCCACGGCCAAAGGTGGAATCGAGCGTGCCATCTGGGTTGTAGCGGGCCACCGCAAAATCCTCATCCGAATAGTCATTCTGTTTGTAGGTTGTCCCGACGACCACCAGCTTGCCATCAGGCTGAACGGCCACTGCGTTCGCCCAATCGGTGCTATGGTTAAAATCGGTCACCACCTGGCCGCCGAACCCGAATGTCGGGTCGAGATCTCCATCAGCCGCCTGCACTGTTTGCGCATTGGCAAAAAGAGCCAGCATACCGGCCGCCGCCCCGATGCCGCGGCAAAGGATAGGGAATTGGTTGAGTTTTGAGTTGATTGTTTGCATGATGTCCTTTCGTTTCTACCCGTTGGGTACTCGGCTCGCGCCGTCTGTTCAATCGAAGTCTGGTAACACTTCTGTTACGCTGCTCGTGCGGCTGCTAACCGCGCGATAACGGTGGGTGCGCGACCAAGGTTCTCAGGGAAGCGCCAGTCAAAGCAGGACGAAACATTTTCATATTCAGATCTCCTATTGAAGTGACAAAGCCGATCGATTCTTCGATGGCTCAATTTGTTAGATGCAGGCTCATGGATTTCTACAACCGCAAATCGCTCCGTGAGGCGAGTGACACAGCGGGCGAAGCTCCGAAAGGGTTTCGCGAGCAGGTAGCGGGAAAGCGATCAGCCGCACAAGTAAGCCCCGAGGATAAGCGTCCTCGCCTGATCCAGATCTATCTAACAGCAGGTATACCTGGCCTGATTGAAGCGAAGAACTCGGTCGCCTTTCGATCGGTCCACCCTATTAGGGTGCAGGCTCGCCGATTTTTACTGCAAAAAATCTTTCCCACACGGACTCGGACGACGCCGCTTGCCCTTGCCGGCGTTGGGGCACCGCTTCTTTCTCGTGCTCCTGCTCATGCTCGTTTGGATTGAGATTGATTCGATACGAGCACGATCAGGAGCACGAGCACGAGTCGAGACAACGCTGGGGCAGGTTGGATCCGTCCCAGTGGATTTCAACGGAAATCGTGTCCCAGTTCGGCCTTGCGCAGAACAAAGAAGTTTCTGTCAACTCCCCCTGCAACCAGGACTACCATGCCGTCTTGTAGCAACGTCGCCGTGTGATAAATACGCGCGACGTTGAGGCTGCGTGTGGCAGCCCAGGTCCCGCTCGACGAGTCGTAGAGTTCGGCGCTCGCGGAAACCCTGCGATAATTGTCATATCCCCCTGCAACAAGGACCTGGCCGCTTTGTAGCAACGTCGCCGTGTGAATAGCACGCGCGGTGTTGAGGCTGCCTGTGACAGTCCAGGTCCCGCTCGCCGGGTCGTAAAGTTCGGCGCGCGCGGAAGCAACGAGATTGTTGTATCCCCCTGCAACAAGGACCTTGCCGTTTTGGAGCAACGTGGCCGTGTGAGAATCGCGTGCGATGTGGAGGCTGCCTGTAACAGTCCAGGTCCCGCTCGCCGGGTCGTACAGTTCCGCGCTCGCGTAAGCAAGGCCTGTCTTATCGTCTCCCCCTACAACAAGGACCATGCCGTTTTGGAGCAACGTCGCCGTGTGAAGCCAACGTGCGGTGTTGAGGCTGCCTGTGCTAGTCCAAGTCCCGCTCGCTGGGTCGTAGAGTTCGGCGCTCGCGGAAGGAATGAAATTGCGGTTAAATCCCCCGGCAACAAGGACCTTGCCGTTTTGCAGCAACGTCGCGGTGTGAAGAGTACGTGCAGTGTTGAGGTTACCTGTGGCAGTCCAGGTTCCGCTCGCCGGGTCGTAGAGTTCGGCGCTCGCGAAAACAGTGGTTAGGTCGTCTCCCCCGGCAACGAGGACCCTCCCGTTTTGTAGCAACGTCGCCGGGTTCTCCCAGCGTGCCGTGTTAAGGCTGCCGGTGACAGTCCAGCTCTGGCTCGCCGGGTCGTATAACTCAGCGCTCGCGGAAATGCCGATGGCCCCTCCTCCTGCAACAAGGACCATGCCGTTTTGTAGCAACGTCGCCGTGTGAACCCAGCGTTCGGTGTTGAGCTTGCCCGTGACAGTCCAGTTACGGTTGCCCGGGGCGTTGTAGAAGCCGGTTGTGTTGCCGTAGGGTGCATCAGAACCGGTGGCCGTAGTGTCAGCGTCGGTTGTGAGGCTCAAGTTCGCGTCGCCATCCCCTGCGGTCCTCTGGTTTGGATGGCCTCCGTCCAATGGCGGATCAACCGCCCGCGCTGTCGTCAGAGCGAGAACGAATGCGCCGATGAGACTGATCGTCTTGATCATTTTATTAAGTGAATACACTTTCGGTCAGTCCAACCTATTAGGATGCAGGCTCCCGAGCCTTACTACAAATTTATTCCACGCGTGCTCGGACGACGCCGGACTGCCCCTGCCGGGGGTGTGGCACCGCTTCTTTCTCGTGCTCCTGATCGTGATCGTGCTCGATTGGATTGAGATTGGTTCGATTACGAGCACGATCAGGAGCATGAGCACGAGTCGAGACAACGCTGGGCAGGCGATGCGCACGCTCTACAAAAAATCTATCCCAGGGAGCAGATCGAGACTGTCGAGGAGAGCCCAGCAGGCGGTCAGGAAGCGTGAGAATAACTGCGACTGACCGTTCAAGAGCCGACGAAGCTGGCGGAGGACGCGCGCTTTGCGCCTGCTGACGGATTGCTGCGAAATATGCAGGGTCGCCGCCACCCCGCGTTGGTCTGCTTCATCCCAGAACAGGCGTCGAATCAACTGGTGATCCTCGACCGAAAGCTGATTGAGCGCACGCTTCAGAATTTGATCTTCCTCCCTATCTCCAGCGTAATCGAAGGCTGCGGTCACTCGCTCGGCACCAACTGGGCATTCGGCCGCGCAGTGCAGAAAGTAAGACCATTCCTGCCGATAGCGGGTCCAGGCTGCAGACACCGCGCGCATATAGATGTGCGCGGCCAACGGGACGCCTCGGCCAGTGTCAAAATCCAAGCCTGCGCAAGCAGCGCCGTAACGAGTGACCGCTCGCAGCTCATCGAACCAGTCGCACCTCGACCAGTGAGGCGGGACGCGCCAGGATTTGGCGCGAGCGAAAGCCCGAAGAACCGCGTGTTCTGCTGCCGTCTCTTTTGCACACGCATCCGTTATCCGGAGAGGCCGTGTGCAATTTTCGACTTCGGCAAACAAACAGGGCTTAATCATGAAGGATTTTTTGGAAGATCATTTCTGGCCGTCCACAGAGGTAGTGCGTAAAATCCGGCGCGAGGTTACGGGGCGTAATGCAGATCGTGAGACCTTTCCTGCCGATAGCGGGTCCACGCGTCGTTGCACCGGCGGAAGATGAGCTAACGCGCTAATGTTGAAACCTCCGATCTGACCAGAATCTCTCTGGACAGGGCCGGCGCGGTCCGTCCACCCTCTGAAAACGGGTCGGTCGTATCTAGTGGGACTTGGGTGAAGGCGATTAGAGGCTTGAGCGAAAAAAATTGTCAAGCATCGAATCGGAGATAAAGCGCTCAGACGCAGGACCGTGAGCAAGTCAGGCTCGTCTTGCTAAATTCTTCTTCCGGCAAACTTTTTCTGGATTGCGACACCTGTTGTCGGGGATAGTTGGCTTTGTTGAAAACCCTGCATTGTGAAACTGCTGCGGAAAGGGAGGTACGCTGAGGACAGCGCACGCTACAACACGTGTTGATCGCGCTTTTTCAACAAAGCCGGGATAGTTCAAAATACCGACTAAGAAATGCACCGCCGAAGTGTTCACTGTTTAGGAATGCACCTTTTGAGTCATCAGTTCCGCGTGTTACGATCGACGGCTTGGCTTTTTGTTTGCGCGACGATCTTCATTTCCGTCCGTGTAATTTCGGAGACGACATCGGATCCTGTCGATCAATTGCGCCGAGTCGAGAGCTTTGCCGTGGGGGGAATCGGAGTCGCTGGAACGATGTCGGAAGGGGAGCGCTGCCTGCGCAATCTCTTGGCGAACCCGGATGCGACGGCGAAGCTTGAGGGTCTGCTGACAAAGGCGACGCCGGCCGGCCAGCTTTATGCCTTGCTCGGGTTGCGTCTCCACGACCGTGCCGCCTACGAACGAGCGGCCAAAGATTTCCATGCGCCTGATGGCGAGGTCGAGACGATTGGCGGTTGCATCATCTCGCACACGCCGTTCAAGCAATTGCTCGATCGAATCAAAGCCGGGCAATACGATCAGGCCCTGACACGACCGGCACGATAAATCCGGTCGAACCGAAAATTGCGCCGGCCGTTTTCTGCGGCAAAGATGATGGATGACCGAGGATGGCGCCCTCTCTTCCGATCCGCTTTGGTACAAAGACGCGATCATCTACGAACTGCACGTCAAGACTTTTCAAGACAGCAGCGGCGACGGGATGGGCGACTTCCGCGGGCTGATCGATCGGCTCGATTACCTTCAGGACCTCGGCGTAACGGCGCTCTGGCTGCTGCCCTTTTACCCGTCGCCGATGCGCGACGACGGCTATGACATCGCGGATTATTTCGACGTCAATCCGAACTTCGGAACGCTGGCGGATTTCCAGGCGTTTCTCGCGGCGGCGCACGAGCGCGGATTGCGCGTCATCACGGAGCTGGTGATCAACCACACCTCGGATCAGAATCCGTGGTTTCAGAAATCGCGGCGCGTCGGCGCCGGGATCGCCCGAGCGGGAAATGTATGTCTGGAGCGACTCGCCGGAGCGCTACAAGGATGCGCGGATTATTTTCAAGGATTTCGAGACCTCGAACTGGTCGTGGGATCCGGTCGCGAAAGCGTATTATTGGCACCGCTTTTATTCGCACCAGCCGGATTTGAATTTCGACAACCCCGCGGTGCACGAGACGGTGCAGAGGGTGCTCGACTTTTGGTTAGGCATGGGCGTGGACGGTCTGCGGCTCGACGCCATCCCTTATCTTTACGAACGCGAAGGGACGAATTGCGAGAATCTCCCCGAGACGCACGTCTACTTAAAGAAACTGCGCGCGCACATGGAGGCGAAATTCCCCGGCCGCATGTTGCTCGCCGAGGCGAACCAGTGGCCGGAGGACGCGGTCAGGTATTTCGGCGAGGGCGACGAGTCGCACATGAATTTCCATTTTCCGCTCATGCCGCGGATGTTCATGGCCCTGCAAATGGAGGATCGGTTCCCGATCATCGACATCCTCGAGCAGACGCCGGCGATTCCCGAGACCTGTCAGTGGGCGATGTTTTTGCGCAACCACGACGAGTTGACGCTCGAGATGGTGACCGACGAAGAGCGCGATTACATGTGGCGCGTTTACGCGACCGACCGGACGGCGCGGATCAATCTCGGCATTCGGCGACGGCTCGCGCCGCTACTCGCGAACAATCGGCGCAAGATCGAGCTGCTCAATATCCTCCTCTTCTCCATGCCCGGAACGCCGGTGCTCTATTACGGCGACGAGATCGGGATGGGCGACAATTTCTACCTCGGCGATCGCAATGGCTGCCGCACTCCGATGCAATGGAGCAGCGATCGCAACGCTGGTTTTTCGAGATCGAATCCGCAGCAGCTTTACCTGCCGATCACGATTGATCCGGAATACCACTACGAGGCGATCAACGTCGAGAACCAGCAGAAGAATTTATCCTCGCTCCTCTGGTGGATGCGGCGCGTCATCGGGATGCGAAAAAATTTCCGCGCTTTTTCCCGCGGCTCGATCGAGTTTTTGCATCCGGAAAATCCGAAGGTGCTGGCCTTTCTCCGCCGCTACGAGGATGAGACGATCCTGGTGGTGGTGAATCTCTCGCGCTTCTCTCAGTCGGTCGAACTCGATCTGTCGCGTTTTGCCGGGTGCGTGCCGGTGGAAGTTTTCAGTCGCAATCTGTTTCCGCCGATTAAAAAAGCGTGTTATCCCCTAACGATGGCCCCGCACGGCCATTTCTGGTTCGGTTTCCAGGCGCAGAAGGAAAAACGGCCGGCCAAAAAACGGGTCGTGCCAACGATCGAGGCGGAACCGCGCTTGCCGGCGCTGATGGTTAACCGGCAGCGCGCGCAGCTCGAGCGCGAGATCCTGCCGGACTACCTGCGCACTTGCCGGTGGTTCGGCGCGAAGACGCGCACCATTCGCGAGATGCGAATCATCGAGCAAATCCCCGTGGCCGAGGAAGCGGGTCAGCTCTGGCTCCTCCAGGTCAACTATACCGATGGCGCGCCCGAAGTTTATTCGCTCGCGATCCAGCTCGAAACCGGGCCGATCGCCGAGGCGCTGGCGCGCAGCACGCCTGCCGCAGTCATCGCCCGCGTCGGCGAGCATGGCGTTTTGTATGACGCCATCTGGGACCCGGATTTTCGGGAAAAGATTTTCCGCCTGATGGCGAGTGGGGCGGTTTTGAAAGGACGCAACGGCCAACTGGTCGGGGTGAGCAGCAACCTCCTGGCCCATGAACCTGACGACAGTATACCGACCTCGGAGGTCCTGAACGCTGACCAGAGCAACTCATCCATGCTTTTCGAGAACCGGTTTTTCCTCAAGCTCTACCGCAAGCTGGAGGATGGAGTGAACCCCGATGTCGAGGTGACCCGCTTCCTGACCGAGCGACGCCAGTTCGTCCATGTCCCTGCCTTTGCCGGGGCGATCGAGTACCGCCGCGTCGGGGCGGAGCCGACCGTCGTCGCGCTCCTCCAGGCCGCTGTGCCTAACGAGGGCGACGCCTGGGCCCTTACGATCGATGCAGTCGGCCGATACTTTGAAGGAGTGCTTGGGCGCAAGGGCGATCTCCAGGCGGATTTGACCGCGCCCGGCCCGCTCCTCGACGAACTCCTCGGCGGGGTTTATCCGGAGAAGGCCAAGTTGTTGGGGCAACGCACCGGCGAAATGCACCTCGCGCTTGCCTCGGAGCCTTTGGATGAGGTCTTCGCGCCGGAACCGTTCAACACCATGGCACAACGTTCCGTCTATCAATCGATGCGCGCCTCATTGCGTCGTATCTTCGCGGTCTTGCAAAAGAAACTGCCGGAGTTGCCGGAAGCTTTCCGCGAGGAGGCAAAGCAAGTGCTCGCGGCGGAAGCGCAAATTCTCGCGAGCGAACAGCGGCTCCTCCAACAAAATGCCCCCGCGAGCAAGATTCGGATTCACGGCGATTTTCATCTCGGCCAAGTGCTCTCGACCGGGAAAGATTTTGTGATCCTCGATTTCGAAGGCGAACCGGCCCGGCCGTTGGGCGAACGGAAACTGAAACGTTCCGCGTTGCGCGATGTGGCGGGGATGATGCGCTCTTTCCAATACGCCGCCTACAGCGCGCTCTGGCGCCCAACGATCCGGGCGGAGGACGCGCCTTTCCTCGAGCGCTGGGCCGACCTCTGGTATCGGCAAATGAGCGCGACCTTTCTGGAAAGCTATTTGAAGACAACTGTCGGCGCCACCTTTCTCCCGGAAAAGGAAAGCGACCTGCAGGTCATGCTCGAAGCCTATCTGATTGACAAAGCGGTCTACGAAGTCGGTTACGAATTGAATCACCGGCCTGACTGGGTGGTGATCCCGATTCGCGGGATCAAACACATTTTGCACCTTGCCTAACGAATGAGCGCGACGTCTGAGCCGCGAAACTGCCGCGGTGAAAGCGTCTCCCTGGAGGGCAACGCTCTGTCGTGGCCGAGTTTCAAGACAGACACGGCGATGACAGAGCATCGTCCTCCAGGCCGCTGGCGCGGCACGCTACACCTTGTAGACGCTTCGCTCTGCGAAGCGCGGGGAAGAATGTCGCCGTCGATAAATACGATTCACCCGCAGGGTCGCGTTTCGCAGAGCGAAACGTCTACAACTCGTCGCGGCGTCCAGATCGCCGATCCGGGAATAACGAACTGCGTTCACGACTCCCAACTTCAAATGAAACGACTTTTCTTCAGCCTCGCCTTATTGTTAGGCACAAGCATGCTTTCTTCCGCCACCGAAACCCGGTTTGAGAGCGGTTCACAGCAGACCGTCCTGATCGAGCTTTACACTTCTGAAGGCTGCAGCAGTTGTCCGGCAGCCGAGGCGTGGATGAGCAAGTTGAAAGACAATCCGGGGTTGTGGAAGAATTTCGTGCCGGTCGCGTTTCATGTCGATTACTGGGACCACCTCGGTTGGCGCGACCGTTTTTCGTCGAAGCAATGGACAGAGCGCGAGAGTCGTTACGCCTCGCTTTGGGGAAGCGATTCGGTTTACACACCGGCCGTCGTCTCCAACGGTCGCGAGCTGCGCAACTGGTCGGGTACGAATATCTCCGTTCCTAACGAAAAGGCTTCCGGTGGATTGATCGTGAAAACAACCGACGGGCGAAATTTCACGATTGAATTTCGACCCGCCAGCGGAGTCTCCGGAAACTGGGACGCGCATCTGGCGCTGCTCGGGTCCGGGGTTTCCTCCAAAGTTGATGCGGGCGAAAATCGCGGGCGTAACTTGAAACATGATTTTGTCGTGCTCGGTCTCCGCGATGCCGCCATGGAAGGCGACAGTGACGTAAGGAGCGCTCGCCTAACGATTCCCGCGGCGCAAGAGTCCGGGGCGCGTCTGGCCGTTGCCATTTGGGTAAGTGCGCGCGATCAGCTCGCGCCGGTCCAGGCGACTGGCGGCTGGTTGCCTTAGGCCAAGAGAGGGTGCGCAAATTATTCGGTTGAGCTGATTTTTGCGCTCGACGCCGCGGGGCCGGCTCCCGTATCAGGACGGGATGAATGCACTCCGGTTCGCCTCCTCGCTCACGATTTTTTTCCTCCTCGGGCGCCTCGCTTTGGCGGAACCAGAGGGAACAGTTTTCTCGAGAATTCCACACGTCAGGGTCCAGTCGAGCAATGTTGCCAGCGTCGGTTATAGCCGGCATTTGCAGGCGCTCGAAATCGAGTTCACGCGGGGAGCGGTTTATCGCTTTTTGGATGTTCGGCCGATTATTTACCGTGAGCTCATCGCCGCCCAGTCGAAGGGACATTTCATCGCCGAGCATATCCGCGGGAAATATTCCTTTATTCGCATCCATCCGGGGACGACGATCGCCTCTTACGATTCCCGATTGGACCAGTGGTTGTTGGGAAGATAAGCTCCGCGCCTAGCCGGCGTTGAGAGAATTTTCAATTTGGGGACGATTTTCGTTTGACGCCAGATGCGGGACGATTACTTTGCTAATCCGCTCGATAGCGGTCCCGGTTTTCCCGGGGTGTTCTTCCTGGCTCAACGCGAGCCGCCGTTTGTTGGAGACAGCAAGCGGGTGGCGTTTGTCGTGGAGCGGAGGGGGAACGATTGATCTTTGAGAGTTTGGTTTTGAGGTTCGCGCACGACTGGATTCGTCCGCCTTCGTCCCGCAACCGCGGGATTATGGCGCGATAAAATCCGAAGCGAATTTCAAAATGTGAAGTCAGCGAAAATTGAATTGTGCGTTATACGTCGAGCCCCGAAGCAATTCGGGGTTGTCCAGTCCCGCGAGGGATTGGGCTATTTCTTTGATTAAAAATTTCGCCGGTTTTCACGAACCGGTGATCTTAATTAAGTAAGATCGGACGAACCTGCAGTCGGCCCACGAGCCGGGGGCAGGCAAGAATGGTCAGAATTGTCGGTCCTTTAACGATGATCGGCGCAAACTTTGTCCCCGAAGCAATTCGGGGCTCCAAATTTTTACGGAGAGTTTGATTCTGGCTCAGAACGAACGCTGGCGGCGTGGATAAGACATGCAAGTCGAACGGGACTTTTTTTGGTAGCAATACTAGAAAAAGTTTAGTGGCGAACGGGTGCGTAACACGTGGGCAATCTGCCGAGAAGTGGGGGATAGCTCGCCGAAAGGCGAATTAATACCGCATATGATCAGGGACGACATCTTCCCAACATCAAAGCCGGGGCAACCTGGCGCTTCTTGATGAGCCCGCGGCCTATCAGCTAGTTGGTGAGGTAACGGCCCACCAAGGCTATGACGGGTAGCTGGTCTGAGAGGACGACCAGTCACACTGGAACTGAGACACGGTCCAGACACCTACGGGTGGCAGCAGTCGAGAATTTTTCTCAATGGGGGAAACCCTGAAGGAGCGACGCCGCGTGGAGGATGAAGGCTTTCGGGTTGTAAACTCCTGTCATTTGGGAACAAGGTGCACCGGTTAACTGCCGGAGTATTGATAGTACCAGAAGAGGAAGAGACGGCTAACTCTGTGCCAGCAGCCGCGGTAATACAGAGGTCTCAAGCGTTGTTCGGATTCATTGGGCGTAAAGGGTGCGTAGGTGGCGTGGTAAGTCGGGTGTGAAATTTCGGAGCTTAACTCCGAAACTGCATTCGATACTGCCGTGCTTGAGGACTGGAGAGGAGACTGGAATTTACGGTGTAGCAGTGAAATGCGTAGAGATCGTAAGGAAGACCAGTGGCGAAGGCGGGTCTCTGGACAGTTCCTGACACTGAGGCACGAAGGCCAGGGGAGCAAACGGGATTAGATACCCCGGTAGTCCTGGCAGTAAACGGTGCACGTTTGGTGTGGGAGGATTCGACCCCTTCCGCGCCGGAGCTAACGCGTTAAACGTGCCGCCTGGGGAGTACGGTCGCAAGATTAAAACTCAAAGAAATTGACGGGGGCCCGCACAAGCGGTGGAGTATGTGGCTTAATTCGATGCAACGCGAAGAACCTTACCTGGCCTTGACATGCATCTCTAAGCGGTGAAAGCGCTATGACTCTCGAAAGAGAGAATTTGCACAGGTGCTGCATGGCTGTCGTCAGCTCGTGTCGTGAGATGTTGGGTTAAGTCCCGCAACGAGCGCAACCCCTGTGAACTGTTGCCACGTCCTTGATTGGACAGCACTCTGTTCAGACTGCCCTGTGAAACGGGGAGGAAGGTGGGGACGACGTCAAGTCAGTATGGCCCTTACGGCCAGGGCTGCACACGTACTACAATGCCCAGTACAGAACGATCCGAGACCGCGAGGTGGAGGAAATCTATCAAAACTGGGCCCAGTTCGGATTGGAGGCTGCAACTCGCCTCCATGAAGCCGGAATCGCTAGTAATGCCGTATCAGCTACGACGGCGTGAATACGTTCCCGGGCCTTGTACACACCGCCCGTCACATCATGGAAGTCACTTGTAGCCGAAGTGCGCGCGCCAACCCAGCAATGGGAAGCAGCGCCCTACGCTATGAGCGGTAACTGGGATGAAGTCGTAACAAGGTAGCCGTAGGGGAACCTGCGGCTGGATCACCTCCTTTCTAAGGAGAAAGCGCAGAAGGCAAAAACTGAAATCCTGAAAATCTGAAATACTGAAATTTAGGATGATGAATTTGCCCGACGCACTAGGTCGACGGCTAAGACCGAAGTCCTTCGGGATTTCGGAGATGCCGTTAAGCCCTCGGAATCGAAAGAAACCGGGGCTCAGAGAAGATCGAAACGGTAACGCACAATTCAGTTTTTGTTTGATTGCTGACTCTTAAATGCCGGATGGCTCTGCTATCCGGCATTTTTTGTTTCCCGGCGAGGCGAATGCCTTACCAGATTCGCGCCCGCGCTTCCGGCGCGACATACATCTTGTCGCCCGGTTGCACCTTGAACGCCTCATACCAGGCATCGGTATTTCGCGCCGGCCCGATGACGCGATATTGTCGCGGCGAATGCGGATCGCTCACCACCTGTTTGCGAACGAAATCGTCCGAAACCTTCCCTCGCCAGGCCTGGGCCCAGCCTAACAAAACCCGTTGCTCGCCCGTATAGCCATCGAGCACCGGCGCGGGTTTGCCCTGGAGCGATGCGCGATAGGCGTCGAGCGCCAGCGTCAGGCCGCCAAGATCGGCGATATTTTCGCCCATCGTTAGCTCGCCATTCACCTTCACCCCGGGCAGCGGTTCATATTTCGAATATTGCGCACCCAGCACCTCTGCTCGCGCTTTGAACGTGGCCGCATCCTTTGCCGTCCACCAATCGCGCAATTTTCCCGCCGCATCGATCTTGCGGCCCTGGTCGTCGAAACCATGCGTCAATTCGTGGCCGATCACGCCGCCGGCCGCGCCGTAATTTATCGCCGGATCGGCATTGGCATCGAAAATCGGCGGCTGCAGAATCCCAGCAGGGAAAACGATGTCGCGCAGGCTGCCGTTGTAAGCATCGTTCGTCTGCGGCGTCATCCCCCAGTCTGTGCGATCGACCGGCCCAAAGAATCGATCGCGGTAAAAAGCCCAGTCGAGCGCTGCGCAACGCTTGCACGTTGCCGACCAGATCGTCGGGATGAATTTCCAGGCTGGAATAATCGCGCGGATGATCCGGATATCCCACCTTGATGGTGTAGGTGTCGAGTTTCTTGAGCGCCTCCTTTTTCGTCTCCGCGCCCATCCAATCGAGCTTCTCGATTCGCGCGTGATAAGCGTCCTTCAAATTAGTCACGAGCGATTGGATCTTCGCCTTCGCCTCCGCGGGAAAGTACTTCGCGCTGTAGAGCTGGCCGACGCCGAAGCCCATCGTGCCGAAGGTTCCAAAACGATCGCCGACGCCGAAGTCGCCGCCGCCCACCGCGGTAATGGCGCGCTTCCAGCGAACCTGCTCTTCCTTCTGGCCGGATAGCGTCTTGTTACGCATCACGAAATACGCGTCGGTAAACGGCTTCGAGAGATAAGGCGCGGCGTTATCCGCCAGGTGAAACGCGTGCCAGGCGCGAATCGTCTCGAGCGGCGCCTTGGCGTAGATCTCCGCCAGCTTCGGAAAGGCGCTCTTCTCCGCGACGATCACGCGCGAGAGCTTCTCCATTTTCGTCTCGGCGAGGAAGTTCTTCCACGGAAAGCCGGGCGCGAACTTGTTCAGCTCGTCCGGCGTCATCGGATTGTAGGTCGCGATCGGATCCCGCTGCTGAGTTTTCGTCCAACTCGCCGTGGCGATTTTGCGTCTCGAAATCGACAACATCCTTTGCTCGCATTTCCGGCTCCGCCCAATTTGCCAAGTGCAAGAGCGTCGTGACGTATGTTTGGTAAGCCTTTTTCTGCGCGGCGAAGTCCGGTTTCAGATAATAATCGCGGTCAGGCAGACCGAGCCCGCTTTGCCCGATGTAAAACGCATAGTGATCCGGATCCTTCAGATCGACATCGATTCCGCATCCGAAAAGTGAGGATTCAAAATCCGTCGTCGCGCGACCCATCAAAGTCGCCAGTTCGTCCCTCGACTTCGCGTTCTTGATCTCGTTCAGCTCGGGCTCGATCGCCTTCACGCCCAGGCTCTCGACGCGGGCATCGTCCATGAACGAGCGGTAAAAGGCGCCCACTTTTTCCTCCAGTCCAGCCGCCGGATCGGCTCGGTTTCGCAGCGAGCGTTTCCATCATCTCGTGCAGGCGCTTGTCGGTCAGGTCGGTCATCGCCAGGCGCAGCGAGTAACCCGGTTTGTCGGGCGGGATTTGTGTCTTATCGAGCCACTTGCCGTTTGCGTAGCGAAAAAAATCGTCGCCCGGTTTGGTCGAGGTGTCGGCTCCGTCCAAATCGAAGCCCCACGCGCCGTATTGCGGCTTGTCCGGCGAATCGGCGGCGCGAAGTGTGGCGGTAAGGAAGAAAAGAATGAGGATTCGAATGAATGTTTTCATGAGGTGTTTCGGCTGCGCGTTACGACCGTAAGCGATTCGGCTGATTTTCCAACGAGCCGTTCTACGTTTGCATTCCGCATTTCGCATTCTAGAATCGGCATTCGCAAGCGGGGGCATAGCTCAGTTGGTAGAGCGCCAGCTTTGCAAGCTGGATGTCAGGGGTTCGAATCCCCTTGCCTCCAGTCTACGCTCGCGTCGTAGACGAGAGCGTGGACTGTCGCGCCGAAGCCTTGGCGTAGGCGGACTTCATCTTGAGTGCCGAGAGAGTGTCGCGAGCTACGACTCGGCAAGCCCAGTCGCCGAAGCCTGGCGTAGGCGGACCCGTTCAACCTTGCGGACGCGAACGCGGCGAGCTACGACTCGGCAAGCCGCTTATGTACTACGTCTACATCCTCCAGAGCGAAGCGGATGAAGAGCGATTCTATACCGGATTGACGGACGATTTGCGCCAGCGTCTGCGGAGCCACAATGCAGGCCGCGTGGCGCATACGGCCAAATGGAAACCGTGGCACTTAAAAACCTACGTTGCCTTCCAGAGCCGGATGCGTGCTTCCGACTTTGAACAATATCTGAAGTCAGCATCCGGCCGGGCGTTTGCCAAGAAACGCCTGTGAACACAGCCGACTAGACTCGCGGTTCGTAGCACTCCAAATACTTGATTCCTGAGCCAGTATTGAAAATCACCACCTTCTCGTCGGGTGAAATCTGCCCGTTCGAAAGCAGAATCCGCAAGGCGGCGAAACAGGCCGCTCCTTCCGGAGCGACAAAGATTCCTTCCTGGGTCCCCACCTCCCGGGTCATCCGAATCATTTCTTCGTCTTCGACTGTGACCGCGCCGCCATTGGATTCGCGCAGAATCTTGAGCATGAGAAAATCGCCGATCGCTTTCGGCACCCGGAAGCCCGATGCGCAGGTTTGCGCGTTTTGAAATTCCTCCGCGCTCTCCGCGCCCATTTCAAATGCCCTAACGATCGGCGCACAACCGCTCGCCTGGACCGAGAACATCCGCGGCCGCTTCGGGCCGATCCAGCCTAACGACTGCATCTCGTCGAAGGCCTTCCACATTCCAATCAATCCCGTGCCGCCGCCGGTCGGGTAAAGAATGACATCGGGCAATTGCCAGCCGAGTTGTTCGGCCAGCTCGTAACCGAGCGTCTTTTTTCCCTCAACCCGGTACGGCTCTTTCAAGGTCGAGACATCAAACCAGCCTTCCTTTTCCTTTCTCCGCGCGATCTCCGCTCCGCAATCGGTGATCAAGCCGTCAATCAGAGTCACGTGCGCTCCGACCTCGCGGCATTCAATGACGTTGGCGAGCGGAGTGTCGCTAGGCATGAAGATGTGAGCCTCCAGACCGGCGCGGGCGGCATAAGCTGCAAGAGCGCCACCGGCGTTGCCGGCGGTGGGCACAGCCAGCTTGCGCGCGCCCAGGTGTTTCGCCATCGAGACGGCCACGGCCATGCCGCGCGCCTTGAAACTCTGGGTTGGATTCTGCGCTTCGTCCTTTACCCAGAGATCGGAAATTCCGAGGGTTTTTCCAAATCGATCTGCTCGCAGTAGTGGCGTGCCGCCTTCGCCTAACGAAATCGGTTCGGCCTCGAATGGGAGGGGCAGGACTTCACGATAACGCCACAAACTTTTCTCCCGGGTCTTGAGCGCTTCGGGTTTCCATGTCCTCGCAATCGCCTTCAAGTCATACTCGGCGAAAAGCGGCTTCCCGCAGCTATTGCAAAGATTTTGCAGCTGCGACCATTCGTGCCGCAAGCCGCAGGCTGTGCAACTAAGATGAGTGAGAAACATTGCGCCAATGGAGCCCATGCGCGCAGGCTTGAAAAGCGCGCCGCCGAAATGGAATCGCTCTCATCGCTCGCATTTGCGATTCTCGCACGATCGGTCGGCCCGCAAGGTTTCGCTGCTTACCAGGGGCCTCCGACTCCCGAGGCCGAAATCGATTTCATTTTCAGTCGGCGGGCGGTCTCCGCGCTGTTTTCTCTCCATCTGTATTCGGGGTCCGCAGCGGCAGGTCCATAAATGAGGTGTCCCCCACAACGCCAGTTATCAAGCAGAATGCCTTGTTCAAAGGGCTGGCCTTTGGCGGTGACAACGATAACGTTGTGTTCGCTCAGCGTAGTCGCGAAGGATTCTGCCCAGTGGGGCTCGAGTGTTTGAAGCTTCATCGAATCCAGCCGGAGGAGCAGTTCCGTCGCGTATTGATAACATAGGCCGCCTTTTTTTCTTCCGGTGTTGGCAAGGACGACTTGAAGGCCGGGTGGCCAGATGACATGCCATTCGCGCCTGAGCTCTACCCCTGTTGTGTATGCGCATCTCGCGACCCGACGCGCCTCGTCTGCGCTGACGGTGCCGGGCGAAAGTGCAATAAGCTGATTACGCAACCTCACGTCGTCGGCCGAGCTGGCCATCACCGGATATTTGCCCTCACGCGCCACGGATGAGGGAACGCAATGCAGGAAAAGAAACACGGCCGCGACGGCGGTCGAAAGGTGAAGTGAGTTGGAGCGAAGATTGGTCAGGAGCACGCGGCTGAAATGTTGTCCACAGATTTCGCAGATTTCCACAGATTAATAAGAAAAGAACCGAGCAAACAGTTTTCCTAAATCTGGCTCACCCGCGTAGAGCGCATCCACCCATCTCAAATCTTTCCGAGCGCTGTCATGTTGAGCGAAGCGAAACATCTCTGATCATTTTCTCCCAAGGAAAGCGTGTTTCTGAAATGGTCAGAGATTCTTCACTTTGTTCAGAATGACAAGTTTTTGGATAGGATAGGTTCTAATCTGTGGATGACTCCGCTCCCAAAATGAATCAAGAAGCTGTGATCGCCCCAAGACCGCTCAGACCCTGGTATCGCCCGTCGTTGACCACCCAAATCATGATCGGGCTGGTCGTGGGCGGGTTCATCGGCTGGCTTCGGCCCGATTGGGGTAACGCGGTTTACTTTCTCCGCGATATTTTTCTCACCCTGATCAAGTCGATCATCGCCCCGCTCGTCTTCTCGACCATCGTGGTCGGGATCGCGGGCGCCGGTAGCCTGAAAAAGGTTGGCCGGATGGGACTCAAAGCGATCATCTATTTCGAAATCGCCACGACTGCCGCGCTCGCGATCGGTCTCGCCGTCGTGAATCTCACGAAACCGGGAGTGGGCGTCGCGCTCGTGGCCGGGCCTAACGACGTTGTCAACGCCGTTGCGCAGACGCATCCAAAAACGCTCCTTGAAATTATCACTCACATCTTTCCCGCCAGCGTGATCGATGCGATGGCGCGGGGCGACGTCCTTCAGATCGTTGCTTTCTCGGTTCTCTTCGCCATGGCGGTCTCAGCGGTTGGCGAAAAGGGCAAACCGATTGTCGTCGTCGCGGAGAGCCTGATGCAAGTGATGTTCAAGTTCACCAATTACGTCATGATGTTCGCGCCGATCGGCGTCGGCGCGGCCATGGCGCACACCATCGGCACGCAAGGACTCGGCATTCTTCTTAACCTCGGTAATCTCATCCTCTCCCTCTATGTCGCGCTCATGATTTTGATCGTGCTCGTGTTTGGCGGCATAATTTTGCTCCTCCGCATCCCGCTGCGCCAATTCGTTAGGGCAGTGCGCGAACCGGCCACGCTCGCCTTCGCCACCACCAGCAGCGAATCGGCTTTGCCCAAAGCGATGGAATCGATGGAGCGCTTTGGAGTTCCACCGCACATCGTGGGGCTGGTCATGCCCACGGGTTACTCGTTTAACCTCACCGGCTCGACGCTCTACCTGGCGATGGCTTCAGTCTTCGTTGCCCAGGCAGCGGAGACGACCACCGGACATCACGTTGGCCTCGGGCAACAGCTTACGACGATGCTCGCGCTCATGATCACTTCAAAGGGCGTGGCTGGTGTGCCGCGTTCTTCGCTCGTGATCCTGCTCGCCACCCTGAACAGTTTCTTGCCTGCGGGACTCGGCCCGATTGGTGTCGCGGTCATCTTCGGCGTTGATGAGTTGATGGACATGGGCCGCACTTGCGTGAACGTGATCGGCAACTGCCTTGGGACCGTGGTGGTGGCGCGCTGGGAAGGCGAGTTTGACGACGAACGTGCGCGCATTTTTGGAACGCCAGAGGAAATCGAGATGGACCTGCGTTCCGGAAATGTGGCTTTCGCGGAGGCGGCCATCCGGGGTGACTAACGGCGCGGACCCCGGCGCGCTGGTGCGACCTCGGGGCCGAGCGGTTGGTGGAGTTGTAGCTGCGACGCCCTCGTCGCAGGAAGTGCCCGCGGCGCCCCGCCGCGAAGCGGGTTCAGCCCGGTGGCCCGCCTTGCGCTATGTCGTTGGCGGCGTGGGCGCCGCTGGCACCATCTGCGACGAGGCGTCGCAGCTACTTCGCCTTGACCAGATCGGCGCGGTTCAAATCGAGATCCTTTTGCTCGATCACTTTGACCTCGGGATAGGCCTTCTTAAGCGCGTTAAGAAAAGCGCCGGTTTGACCGACAATCACCAGGCTGGTCGGAGTCGCGAGATATTTTTGGGCGAAGTTCGTCACGGCCTCACTCGTCACCGCATTGATCGACGGGATGTATTTATCGAGCGTTTCAAGCGGCAAATCGTAGGCCGCCAGACTCGCGATCTGCGCGACGAAGCCCTGGTTGGTTTCCAGGCTGCGGGCGTAGCGACCGGTTAGCTCGGCCTGGCGCGATTTCAATTCCTCGCCTTTGACTGGTTCGCTCACGAGTTTTTGCAATTCCGTCTGCATCACCTCGGCGACTTCGGCCGCAGACTCGTTTTTCGTTTGCGCGGAAGCGCTGAACGAGCCTGCGTCGCGACGTGGATCGATCGAACTGCCGGCCCCGTAACTCAAGCCGCGTTTGACGCGAATCTCGCGATTGAGCCGCGAGGCGAACCCGCTGCCGAGTGCTGCATTGGCGACGATGGCGGAGTAATAATCCGGGTCGGCTCGCTTGATCGAGGGCTTGACCCGCAACACTGCCGCCTGACCCGCTTCCGGCATGTTGATCACGACATTCTCTGCTTTCAAACTCGTATCAGCAGGGCGTTTTTCGTCGTTAGGCGTGGTCTCGTCTTCTTTCCAGTCGCCGAAGAACTTTTCCGCGAACGCTTTTCCCTGAGCGAGCGTGACGTCGCCGGCGAGGACGAGGGCGGCATTTCGCGGCGAGTAAAATTTTTGGTAGAACCGGACGATATCCTCACGTTTGATCGCCTGGACCGTTTCCAATGTGCCATGAGAGGCGTGACCGTAAGGGCCCGCTCCGAATGAAACCCGGCTGGCGACATAGCGCGCGACCGGGCCAGGCTGCTGCAACGCGACCCGCAGCCCGTCAAGCTGCTGGCTTCTCAATCGATCGATCTCTTCTTGTTTAAAGGCGGGATGGCGGACCACGTCCGCGAGAATCTTCAAAGCCTCGTCCGCCTTGTTCGACCCTACGATGACGCTCGCCGACGAGCTGTCCCAGCCCGAGCCGGAATCGATTTCCCCGCCTAACGACTCGATCGCGCGCGCGATTTCCGGGGCGGACATCGTGTCCGTTCCTTTGGTCAACAGCGAACCGGTCATGCTCGCCGTGCCGGCCAGAGCGTCGGGCTCGACCTCCGAGCCGTTTCGCACGACGACTTGCGCGGCGAGAAGCGGAAGTCCCGGACGTTCGGCCACAATCACGCGCAATCCATTTTCCAATCTCGTCTCCTTGGGGGTGGCGAATTTCACCTCGCGCGGTGCGGAGGGAGCTGGGCGCCTGGTCGACGCCAGCGATCGCGAAAGCATTGTGGATCGTCGTTAGGCACAGGACGACTGCCGCCACAATTGTCATCCCGAGCCGCGCAGACGGGGAGGGACCTCTCTCTTGCAATCTACGTTTTCCTCTTGGGAGAAGACCATTATTGCAACTGCGGGGTCCCTCTCCGTCCTTCGGCGGCTCGGGATGACAAAGCTGTGTGTGAAACATCGCGCGAGAACTCTTCACGATTTCTTCTCCTCCTTCTTCTCCGACGCGGCTTCATCGCTTCCGGCAGACATTCAATCACGACTTTCTTCTTGCCGGTCACATAACGGTTTAGAACCTCCTTGATCTGTTCCGCTGTTACCGCCTGCAATTCCGCCAGATCAGTATTGACGTGGTTCGGGTCCTGAAAGAGCACGGCCGCCGCGCCGAGCGCGCCCGCTTTGCCGTTGTTCGTTTCGCGTTCGAGCAATTTACCAGTGAGAAAGCGGGTCTTTGCCTTATCCAGCTCCGCTTCAGTCACGCCCTCCTTCAACACCTTCGCGACTTGATCCTCGAGCGCCTTCTCAGCCTCAGCCGGTTTTTTGCCGCTGGCCAAAACGACCCGCATCGTGAGCAAGCCGACGTCTTCGTGCAGATCGGCGCTGAAGGAAACAGCCTGCGCAACTTGCTGCTCGTAAACGAGTGCTTGATAGAGGCGCGATGAATCGCCGCCGGAGAGAATCTCGTCCGCCAACTCGAGCGCGGGGGCGTCGTTGCTCCGGATCGACGGCGCCAGATAAGTCACCGCCAGCGCCGGGAGCGGCACCTTCGGGCTGTAGGAGACGACACGCTTGTCCTCCTTCCGCGGCGGTTCCTTCGTTGTCACGCGCGGGATTTTTTCGGCGGGTTTTTGGATTGCGCCGAAATACTTCTCAATCCATCCGTGCAGTTCGTTAGGCTGAAAATCGCCCACGACGATCAGAGTGGCGTTGTCGGGCCGGTAAAACGTGGCGTGAAAAGCGCGCACTTCAGGCAGTTTCGAAGCGTCGAGTTCCGCGATATTACCGATGCCCGGGCGCTTGTAGGGATGCGCCGCGTAGGAATTTTGCGCGATCGAGAGATAAAACTCTCCATAAGGGTTGGCGAGAATCCTCTGCCGGTACTCTTCTTTCACGACGTCGCGCTCGGAGGAAAAATTTGCGTCATTGACCGCGAGCGACGACATCCGTTCCGCTTCGGCCCAGAGGATGGGATTGAGATAATTTGAAGGCACGACCTCGTGATAGACCGTCATGTCGTCGGCGGTGTAGGCGTTATTTTCGCCGCCGATGTTCTCGGTCAGGTTTTCGAAAGCATCGGGCGCGAGATGTTCATTGCCCTTGAACATCAGGTGCTCAAAAAGATGCGCGAACCCGCTGCGTTTATCGGGATCGTCCTTCGAGCCGACGTGATACCAGACCTGGACCGCGACGGTCGGGCTGGAATGATCTTCGACCGAGTAAATCTCCAAACCGTTAGGCAAAGTCTCGTGCTGGAACTTCAACGGCGGCACGCTGACGGGAGGTGGCGTCGCTTCAGATGAAGCGGCATGGAGAAAGGCAGACGAGAGGAAAAGGAAGGCGGCGAGAGTAAGCGAGAATTTCACGAGAGAAGGTTGGACACCCTACACGCAGCAGCGTTGAGAAGAAGTGAAGACCGCGTTGAAAGATGAAGAAAAAATTCTCGTGAAAAATTTGAACTTGACGACATACCGACTGGTCTGTATTGGAAGATTAACAATGAAAGCGACGACCCTGAGAGCTCCGGAAAATACCCGGCGCAAAATCCTCGAAGCCGCTTTCGACGAGTTTTATCGCAACGGTTTTCAGGGGAGCAGCCTCAATCGCATCGTGGAGGAGGCAGGGCACGACCAAGGGGGCGCTTTTTCACCATTTCGAGGGGAAGAGCGACCTCGGGTATGCGGTTGTCCGGGAGGTGATTCATCCGCACCTCAAGGCCCGCTGGTCGGATCCGCTCGCCCATACGACCGATCCGATCACGGACGTGAAGCGGCTCTTTCGGCAGTGCCTGAAGGCCGAGAGTGGCGATGGTCAGTTGGAGCAGGGCTGCCCACTAAACAATCTTGCCCAGGAGATGTCGCCCCTCGATGAGAAATTCCGGCAGATTCTGGAGCAGATTTACATCACGTGGCGCGAGGCTCTTGAAGCCGCTTTCGCCCGGGGAATCAAGGCGGGCACGGTGCGGAAGAATGTCTCGCCGCGCAAGGTAGCGGCTTTCATTGTCGCGGCGCAAACCGGGATTGTGGGCACGGCGAAGAACGCGCAGAGCGAAGAGTTGATGACGCAGGCTGGTCAGGCCTTTTTCGACTACCTGGATAGTCTGCGCCCGTGATGGAATTTTTATGAAATACGTAATACCGACTGGTCGGTTTGATAACGAAGAACAAGACAATTCTGATGTAACCAAAACCTAACGAATGACGCCTATGAAAACTGAAACGTTGCTTCCGCCCATCACCGTTTTCCCCAAAGCCGTCGCCCTGGCAGTCGCCCATTTGAAAGAACATCTGCAACACGAATATGCGAGGGCCTATCCCGGGCTCGATGAAATCATTCGCCTCGTCATCGACGAGGAAGAATCGCGCGCCTGGGACTTGTCGGCCTTCCCACATTTGTTTCTGCCCGATCTGGTTGAGGCTCACCTCACGAAGCTGGGGTTGGATCCAGCTGGGACGAGGCGCGAGGACCTTCCGCTTCCGGCAATAGCGCGGGAGCCAATCCTGGCTGCGGCTTGTTGAACGGCCTAAATAATTTTCTGAAAGCACTCAAGAACGAAAGGAAGACAATGAAAGATGGAAAACTAACGGGCCAGGTCGCAGTGGTGACCGGCGCTTCGAAAGGAATCGGCGCGGAGATCGCGCGGCAACTGGCGGCGGAAGGAGCCGCGGTGGTGGTTAACTACGCTTCGGCCAAAGAAGGTGCCGACCGGGTGGTGGATGAGATTACAAAGCGCGGCGGCAAAGCCATTGCCGTGCAGGCGAACGTTGCGAAGAAGGGGGAAGTCGAGCGACTTTTTGCGGCCACGACCAAAGCTTTCGGTCAGCCCGACATCCTGGTGAACAACGCCGGCGTCTACGAATTCGCGCCCCTGGAAGAGATTACCGAAGAGCATTTTCACAAACACTTTGATGTAAATGTTCTCGGCCTGCTCCTCGTCACGCAGGAAGCGGTCAAGCATTTCAAGCCCGCGGGTGGCAGCATCATCAACATCAGTTCGACTGCCACCTCAATCACACCGCCGACCGCGGCCGTTTACACCGCAACGAAAGGCGCGGTGGACGCGATCACCCGAACGCTGGCGAAGGAGCTCGGACCGCGCAAAATCCGGGTCAACGCGATTAATCCGGGGATGGTGGAAACCGAAGGAATTGTCGCCGGCGGTTTCGACAAGAGCGAGTTCCGGCAACAAATGGAGGCGCAAACTCCGCTCGGCCGGATCGGCCAGCCGAACGACATCGCGCCGGCGGCGGTTTTCCTGGCCTCATCTGATTCTGCCTGGATCACCGGCGAGACGCTGCGCATCGCGGGCGGCCTGCGTTAATCAGAAACGTGCACCGGCTGCAACGCCCAAGCGGCGTTGCGGCCGACGGCAGGGGTGGGCCTGAAAGGATTTGAACCTTTGACCCTGCGCTTATCAAGCGCATGCTCTAACCAGCTGAGCTACAGGCCCGGTCTTGACGCCGGCGGCGCCGGAGGAAGGCAATAGTGGTTGGTGATGGCGGATTGGTCAAGGCTGCGGCGAATTTTGCCCCGGCCACAGGTGCTCGCGCGATCGTTGGGGCATGGCGACCAGCCAACGAATCATTATCCCAGCGATCGCGCCGCAGATGTCGATCAGCACGTCGACTCCCGATGAGCTGCGCGTCGGAACAAAAGCCTGATGATATTCGTCCGCCGCCGCGAAAATGATCGCCACCGCCAGAGCGATCGCGGCCTCTGGCCAGACGCTGCCGCGCACGTTGCTGCGACGAAGACGCAACGCCCGCCAGAGAAGCATCGGCGAGGATCGCGTATTCAGTGAGATGAGCAATTTTCCGGATCAGGAAATGAATCTGCGCGATCGTCTCCGAGGTGATATCCGGCTTCAGCCAGCGGAGGAACGGGATCAGGAAACGTGACGTGTGTTCCGCCGACATGAGGTCGGTCGAGGCGGTGAAGATGAGCGCCATCCAGAGCAGCGCGGGCAGCCAGGACTTGAGCAGGTCGGAGAAACGCAAGCCGGCAGTGTAAACTGCGGAGGATGTCTGACAAACCGGGCGTCCCGGGTTAATCTCGCCGCCGGAATGAGCTCTGAGTTGCCACGATTATTGCTCTTCGAGCCGCTCTTTATGGAGCGACTGTGGGGCGGGCGTCGACTCGAAAGTGTTTTTGGCAAGAAACTGCCGCCCGGCAAGCGGATCGGCGAGTCGTGGGAAATCGTTGATCGCCCTGAAGCGCAAAGCGTCGTTAGGCAAGGACCGTGGCGCGGCCGGACACTGCACGAATTGTGGTGCGATCATCGCGCTGAGATTTTTGGCGAGGATATGCCGGATACGCCGCGCTTTCCCATTCTCGCCAAGATCCTCGACGCCCAGGAAAAACTCTCGCTTCAGGTGCATCCGGATGCCGCAGTGGCGGGCCCGCTTGGCGGTGAACCCAAAACCGAGATGTGGTATTTCGCCGCCGCCGAAGACGGCGCGGAAATTTATGCGGGCTCTGCGGTCCGGTGTCACCCGGGACCATCTGGAGCAGGCGCTCCGTCAGGGCGGAGTCTGCGGATTTGGTCCACCGGATCGGGTGAAAGCCGGGAGACGCTTTTTTCGTTCCGAGTGGGCGACTGCATGCCATCGGCGCGGGTAGTTTATTAATCGAGATCCAGCAGAACAGCGACACGACTTTTCGCCTGTTCGATTGGGGTCGCGGCGCGCTCGATGGATCTTCACGCGCTCTGCAAGTCGAGGAAGCGCTGCAATCCATTGCCTTCGACGATTTCGAGCCCGAGGTGATTCTTCCGAATGGTGAAACGCTTGTGCAATGTTCCCATTTCACCGTCGAAAAGTGGGATTTAAGAAATGCTCGCCGTGCCTCCGAGCGTAGCGCCTTCACGCTTTTTGTCTGTCTGAGCGGCGCAGTGGAAATGGACGGAATTCGACTCGATCCCGGCCAATTTTTTCTCGTGCCCGCGTCTGCCGCGGCGAGCGAATTGCAACCGGTCGCGCCCGCGACCAGCCTGCTGCGCATTACCTTGCCAACTCGTTAGGCGAGACTTTTGCTAATCAAATATGCACCCCCGGCAGGTGCCGGACCGGCTGGGGTCCAAGGGGCTGGGCGCCATTGATTTTCCAGCCATCCGCCTCCGCCGTAAAACTATAGAGAAAAGCGCGCACCGCGCCGTCGGGGGCTCTGAGAAAGACCTGCACCAAGGCAGTCGCGCCGGCCACGCTGATGGCGCCAAACTCCACGTGTTGTGCTTCGGTCATGGGCGAAAAATCGCGCCGGATCATGAGTTCAAATTGGGCGCGGGAAAATTTTTGCTGCACGCCAGTGGCGGCATGTCGATAAGCGTTATCGAAATCGGCGGTTCGGAACGCGTCGATCTGCCGATTAACGATCGAGTAAAGCTCACGCGCAGCCGGCGGCGAAGTGCGCTCGCGTGTTCGATGGGTCGCGACGATCGCCGCGCCGCAAAGCGCGAAGAAAGCGAGGAGAAGCGAACTCTTGACCAGCCGGCTCATTGTTAGGCGGCACGGGCCGGATCGATCCGCCGGAGGTATTCGTAAGTGTAGAGGCCGGTGTTGTGTCCGTCGGCCCAATCCAGTTGCAAGGCATAACCGCCGACCAGATTCCAGCCCGTCAATTCGAAACTCCGGTCTGTGTAGCTGACATTCGGTCGGACGACATCGCCCATCACATCGGGCTCGCCCCCACATGCCGCGCAGGGGCAGGCGGTCCTCAGAAAGCGCAGCGGAAGAAACGTTTCGCTTTCATCGCTCCACTGGATGGCGAGCTCGCTTCCAATCTGCTCGATGGATTTCGGCTCCAAGCGCACGATGCAGTCTAACAGTAATTTGATCGGTAGGGCAACCCTAACGACGAATCAGGAATGTGGAAAATGTGGGAGGGGCCTCTGTGCCCCGATGGAGTGGCGGCGCGGCCCTTGTAGCCGGGATCGGTGATCCCGGTCGATCTGACGTATGGCCACATTCTTCGCCCCCGGGATCATCGATCCCGGCTACAACACCTTCAGCGTTGGCCGAAAATCGCGGTCCCGACCCGGACCAGGGTTGCGCCTTCCTCGATCGCGACGGTGAAATCATCGCTCATTCCCATGGAAAGTTGCGGCAACCGGACGTGAAACTCGGTTTCCAGTTGGTCGCGCAATTCGCGCAGGGCAACAAAATATCGGCGCGATGCCTCCGGCTCCGGGGCGAGCGGTGGGATGGTCATCAGGCCTTCTACGGTTAGTCGCCCTAACGACAGGATCGCTTCAAAATCTCTCCGCAGCGTGTCTGGTTGAAAGCCATGTTTGCTCGCTTCGCCGGCCAAATTCACTTCCAGCAGAATGCGCGGACGCAAGCCCTCTTCCGCGGCGATGCGCTCCATATCCTGGGAAAGAGCGAGTGAGTCGATCCCGTGAAACAACTCGAAGAGAGGGAGGGCATGGCGGATTTTGTTTTTCTGGAGGTGCCCGATGAAATGCCAGCGCAAGCGCGAAGGCAGCAACGGGATCTTGACCCGCGCTTCCTGGACCCGGCTTTCGCCGAAAAGAAAGTGTCCGGCATCGACCGCGTCCTGCACTTTTTCGGCTGCGTGTGTCTTTGAGACGGCCACCAATTCGATATCGTTAGGCGAACGCCCGGCTCGGCCAGCCGCTTCCGAAATTCGTTTCTGGACCTGTGCCAGTCTGGCCGCGATTTCCTCCATCGACGAAGTTTTCACCGTCGGAGGCGAGGAGCAAGGGCTCGCCCTTGTCTATTCGCCTGATCTGAGCCTGCGAAAAGGTGGATTCGCGTTGTCATCTGTCGCGCGCTCCGCTAAGTGATCAATAAACGCCGCCCTATGAATTCACGGATCTGCGCTCGCGTTTTCTTCGTGTTGATCGGAATCTTCGGTCTCGTCCTTGCCGCGAATGTCTTTCCTGAGCCCTTCCCTGCCGACAGGGCTCAAGTGCCAACCTGGTCGCAGGACGATCTCAATTTCTTCCTGCACGGTTCGATGGGAACGGAGATATTTCCTGAGCCGGTCCTGCGCGCGCTGATCAAGACTTACCCGGACCTTTTTCCGACCTCCGATCTTAGCCATCTCGGATTAATCGCCGATCAGGACTTCGGGTGGCCGATTGGTTTTAGTCGCAAGACCGCGGTTAAGCATCTCGGCGATTTGCCGGCGGTTGGGATCAACTGCGCCTCGTGTCACGTCTCGCAAATCACCTCGAAGTTTGATGACGCGCCGATTCGCATTCTCGGCACGACGAGTCATTTCAACGTCGAAGCCTTTTTTGGATCGGTCCTGGTCGCGACTTTCAAAACGACGGACCCGGCGAACATGAAAAGGTTTCTCGCTATTTATCTCGGGGCGAAGCCGGCGAGCTTCGACGCGGCATGGAGTCAGCAGGAGGAAAA